>NZ_JBNOZM010000003.1:0-566854 GCF_050311655.1 Isoptericola variabilis | reverse complement strand
CTACTCCGGAGACAACCGATGAGCGCCCCGACCCTCTCCCAGCCCGCACCCGTGCGCGAGCCGGCCACCATCGACACGTCCCTGCGCAAGGCGGCCAAGCGGCGTAAGGGGGCCCGGTCGCTCGGGTTCCACGCCTTCATGATCATCTGCACCGTGGTCGTGCTGTACCCCGCGGCGTGGATGCTCATGTCCTCGTTCAAACCCAGCAACGAGATCATCGGGAACATCAGCCTCTGGTCGGACAATCTGTCGTTGTCGAACTTCGCGACCGCGTTGTCCGGGATCGGCGGGGTCGGGTTCTGGACCTTCTTCGGCAACTCGATGATCCTGGCGGTCGCGTCGGTGGTCGGGGTGATCCTGTCCTCCACCGTCGCCGCCTACGCGTTCGCCCGGATCGACTTCCCCGGCCGGGGCATCTTCTTCGCGATCATGATCGGCACCCTGCTGCTGCCGTTCCACGTCGTGATCATCCCGCAATACATCATGTTCAACGAGCTCGGCCTCGTGAACACGTTCATCCCCCTGCTGGCACCGAAATTCCTCGCCGGCGAGGCGTTCTTCGTGTTCCTCATGGTCCAGTTCATGCGCAACCTGCCCCGAGAGCTCGACGAGGCCGCCCGCATCGACGGCGCCGGGCACGGGCGCATCTTCGGCTCCATCATGCTGCCCCTGATGCGCCCCGCGATCATCACCAGCTCGATCTTCGCGTTCATCTGGTCCTGGAACGACTTCCTCGGCCCCCTGCTCTACCTCAAGAAGCCCGACCTGTACCCCCTGCCCATCGCGCTACGCCTGTACGTCGACCAGACCAGCGTGTCCGACTATGGCGCCCAGATGGCCATGGCCGTCCTGGCCCTGCTGCCCGTGATGCTCTTCTTCATCCTCTTCCAGCGCTACATCGTCGACGGCGTCGCCACCCAAGGCCTCAAGGGCTGACGCCCCCGCGTCTGCACCACCCACCGGAAAACCGACCAGCCGCTGCGGGCACGACCGCCGCGGCCCGACCCCCGCAGTGCTGCGGGACGGAGGAACCACCATGAAGCTCGCACGTCTTTCCGGGGCGGTCGCCGCCGTCGCCGTCACGGTCGGCCTCACCGCCGCCTGCGGCAACGGCGGGGCCGACGCCGGCCCGGCCGCCAAGGTCTCCACGGACGAGGACATCACGCTCTCGTTCGCGTGGTGGGGCAACGACGACCGCGCCGCCCGGTACGAGAAGGCGATCGACGCCTTCGAGGAGAAGTACCCGAACATCACGATCCAGACGCAGTTCCAGTCGTGGGACGACTACTGGACGGCACGCTCCACCGAGGCCGCCGGCAGCGCCCTGCCCGACGTCGTCCAGATGGACGCGGGCTACGTGCGGCAGTACGGCGCCACGGGGCAGCTCGCCGAGCTGGACGGTCAGGAGGGGGTCAACCTCGACACCTCCGGCGTGGACGAGACCGCGCTCGCGTCGGGCCAGATCGAGGGCAAGACCTACGCCGTGCCGGTCAGCCTGAACACCCAGTCGATCATCTACAACGCGAAGCTCCTCAAGGAGCTCGGCATGGAGCCCCCGGCCGAGGGCTACACGTGGGACGACCTGGTGCAGTGGTTCGCCGACGTCGCCGAGGCGGGCGCGAAGCACGACCCGCAGGTCTACCCCATCGGCGACATGACGGGGAACAACCCGTGGTTCCTGCAGTGGCTGGTGCAGCAGGGCAAGGTGCCCTTCACCGACGACGGCCAGATCGCGTTCACCCAGGACGACGTGCAGGCGTGGGCCGACCTGTGGGCCCCGCTGCGCGAGCAGAAGGCGTTCTTCCCGGCCAAGCGCGCGGCGCAGCTCGAGCCCAAGACGGGCCTGAACTCCGCCGAGGTCGTGGCCGAGGCGAACTGGGACACGCTGATGCCCAACTACACCGCGGAGCTCGGCAGCGAGGACCTGGAGCTCATGCCGATCCCCACGGGTGACGACGGCAAGAAGATGTACTGGCACTCCGGCGTCATGCTCTCGGCGTCGGCCAGCTCGTCCCACCCGGACGCGGCGGCCGCATTCATCGACTTCATGACGAACGACCCGCAGGTGGGCGAGATCTTCGGCACCAGCAAGGGCGTGCCCGCCACCGACGCCCAGAAGGACGCCATGAAGATCGAGGACGGGTCGCCCGACGCCCGCCTGCTCGACTACGAGGACGCCCGCGCCGACGACGTCACCGAGCCCGCCCCGGTCCCGGTCGAGGGGTACGGCGAGATCGAGGTCGAGATGGCGCGCCTGTCCGAGGAGATGCAGTACGGCAACCTCGACGAGGACCAGTTCGCCGCCCAGTGGTTCGCGTACGTGCAGGACACCGTCAAGGCGCAGTGACCCCGGGGTGCGGCGCCCGGCGGGCGTCGCACCCCGCTCGGCACCACCCCTCGCCACCACCCGGCGGCAGCACCCGCTCGGCGCATCGACGCGCCGCGGCGAAGCAACACCCTCACCTGTCCGGGACACCGCCGTCCCCGGCCCTGCAGAAGGAGTTGTCCCACCCATGTCACGAGCTACCACGCCTCGCCGCGGGAGGGTCGCCGCCCTGCTGGTCGCGGTGGCCGCGTCGGCAGGCCTGGTCGCGTCGTCGGGCGCCACCGCCTCGGCCGACCCCGACGACGCGCCCGGCACGTACCGGAACCACATCATGGACAACCTCGCGGACGCGTTCTCCGACCCGTCGATCATCCGCGGCAAGGACGGGTACTGGTACGCGTACGCGACCCAGACGAGCATGCGCAAGGACAACCAGGGCGGGCCCTGGGAGGACCAGTACTTCATGCCGATCACGCGGTCGAAGGACCTGGTGAGCTGGGAGTACGTGGGCGAGGTCTTCGGCCCGGACAACCACCCCGAATGGCGCGACTTCGCCACTACCTACTACTGGGCGCCCGACGTCCGGTACATCGACGGGAAGTACTACCTCTACTACTCGGTGGCCGGGGGCGACAAGAACACGATCGCCCTGGCCACGGCCGACCACCCCGCTGGGCCCTGGACCGACATCGGCCACCCGGTGCTGCCGTACGACTACCAGCACAAGGTGGTCAACCAGATCGACCCCGCCGTCTTCGTCGACGACGACGGCCAGAAGTACCTCTACTACGGCTCGTTCAAGGACGGCGGCATCCAGGCCGTGCACCTCAACGACGACGGCACCGAGGTCGTGGGCGACTCGGTGCAGGTGGTCGGGGCCCGGCGCGGCGAGGCCCCGTACGTCGTGAAGCGCGACGGCTGGTACTACCTCTTCTACTCGGGCCTCGGCTGCTGCGCGAAGGCCGACGGCGCCTACCCGGTCTTCGTGGGGCGGGCCAAGGACCCGATGGGCCCGTTCGTCGACGCGGAGGGCGTGGGCCTCACCGGCCTGCACCTGGGCGGCACGATCGTGAACTCGCCCAACGGCAACCGATGGGTCTCCACCGGCCACTCGGCCAATGTGGTGGACAAGTCCGGCCAGGACTGGATCCTCACCAACGGCTTCGACCGCACGGAGACGGACCCGAGCTGGGGCGGCCGGCCGGCAGTGATGGACCGTCTCGACTGGATCGACGGCTGGCCCACCGTGCGGGCGGGCGAGTGGACCAGCGACGACGTCCAGACGGCGCCCGTGGGCGCGTGGGACGCCGGCTCGGACTTCACCCACGGCCTGCGCGGCTTCACGGCCGTCGGCGCCGGGCGCTGGACGACGGGCACCGACGCCGACGCGGGCGCCTACGCCCGGCCGGTCAGCCGGGGGGCCGACCCACAGCTCCTGCTCCCCCGCGAGGCGCCGCACGGCGACGTGCGGCTCGAGGCCGACGTCCGCCTGCGCGACGAGGCGGGGCGGGCGGGCCTGGTGCTCGCCTCGGACGGCGAGGACGACCACGCGATCGCATGGCTCGACGCGTCCGGCCGGCTGTCGGTCGAGCTGACCCGGCACGGCGTCGTCGTGCAGCGAAAGGCGGCGCGCCTGTACGAGGGCGTGGACCTGGCCACGTGGCACTCTCTCACCGCCGAGGTCCGCGACGGCACGGCCGACGTGCAGGTCAGCGCGGACATGCTCGGCATCCCCCTGGCCGAGCTGTCGATCGACGTGCCGCGCTCCTGGGACCGCGGCGGCGCCGCGTCGACGCGCGGCTCCGGCGAGGCGGACAACGTGGGCGTCACGACGCTCTACACGCCGGTGACCGAGAAGGTGGCCGACCCGGAGGTCGGGCCCGAGCTCACGGAGTACGGCGAGGAGTTCGACGACGCGGACCTGGACGGCTGGTCGTGGTTCGGCCCGGCGGACGGCCAGGTCGCGGACGGCGAGTACGTCTGGCCCACGCAGGACGCGGACTTCTCCGGCAAGGGCACGATGGCGTCCGCGCTGCTGCGGGACGCCCCGACGGGCACGTACACGGCGGAGACCAAGCTGCACCTGCCGATCACCGACGCGCCCGACGGGCGCAGCCAGGCCGGGATCATCGCGTTCCAGAGCCCGGAGGACTCCATCCACCTGGCGCCCACCCGCACCGGACCGTCGCGGCAGGTGTTCCTGTGGATCGGCCGCGACCGCGACAGCTGGCCGGAGATGCAGATCGGCCCGTCGGCGGACACCATGTGGCTCCGCCTGCGGCACACCGTGGACCCGGACAGCGGCGAGCACCTGTTCCGCGCGGCGACCAGCCGCGACGGCGAGCACTACGTCTGGGGCGGTGTCTGGCACCTGCCGGCCGGGCAGGAACCGCGGATCGGCCTCGTCTCCCTCGCTGGCGAGGGCCTGACCGCCGAGTTCGACTACGTACGGTTCTACCGCTGAGCGACGGCGACGGCCCCTCCGGCGTGGTCTGACCCGCCACGACGGGCACGAGCAGCAAGGACCAGGGACGATCGGGACATGCCCGGCCCGCACGCCCCCGCCACGCAGACCTCGGACCCCCGACCCACGCAGCGACCGCACGTCGCCGCGGCGGTCGAGGACTGGTGGTGCACCGTGGCGGGGGCGTTCCTGCGCCGCCGCGGCTGGGTGCCGCGCGTGCTCCCGTACACGGGCTACGGCACGCCGCGCGGCGTGCGGGTGCTGGCGCGCGTGCTGCTGGTGCCGCCGTCGCGGGCGCGTGGCCCGCTGTCCCCGGTGCGGCACGCGGACCGGCGGCCGCTGCGGAGCTACCTCACGCTCCCGGCCCCCGGCGAGCGGCTCCGCGTCGCGGTGGGCGGCGCCGTCGTCGACGTCGCGACCGACCGCGCGGGGTACGTGGACGTCGAGGTGGCGCTCCCCGACGCCGCTCCCCTGGCGCCCGGCCGGCACGACGCGACCCTCACGGCGCTCCGCGCCCGGGACGACGCCGCGCCCGTGGTCGCCTCCGTCGTCGCACCCGTCGTCGTGGTGGGCGACGACGCGACGTTCGGCGTCGTGAGCGACATCGACGACACGGCGATGGTCACCGCCGTCCCGCGGCCGTTCGTCGCGGCGTGGAACACGTTCGTCACGCGGGCGAGCGCGCGCCGCCCCGTGCCCGGGATGCCCGCGCTGTACCGGCGCCTCGCCGCCGAGCACCCCGACGCGCCGTTCGTCTACCTGTCCAACGGCGCGTGGAACACCGCGGGCACGTTGGCGCGCTTCCTCGACCGGCACGGCTTCCCGCCCGGCCCGCTGCTGCTCACCGACTGGGGTCCCACGCAGACGGGCTGGTTCCGCAGCGGCCCGCAGCACAAGGGCGACAGCCTCGACCGGCTGATGATCGCGTTCCCGCGGGTGCGCTGGCTGCTGGTCGGCGACGCCGGCCAGCTCGACGAGGACGTGTACGTCCGCGCGGCCGCGCGCTGGCCCGGCCGGGTCGTCGCGATCGCCGTGCGGCAGGTCGACGGCGCGCGTCCGCGCCCCTCCCGCGGGCGCCCGGACCCCGGCGCACCGCTGGTGCACGGTGCGGACGGCACGGAGCTCGGCGCCCGGCTCGACGCCGTCCTCGACCCGCGTCACCAGCGCAGCGGTACGAACCCGGACTCGTAGGCGCGGACGACGGCCTGGGTGCGGTCGCGCACCTGGAGCTTGGCGAGCACGTTGCCCACGTGCGTGCGCACCGTCTCGACCCCGAGGTACAGCTCGCGGGCGATCTCGGCGTTGGACAGGCCGGCGGCGACGAGCCGCAGCACCTCCGCCTCCCGCTCGGTGAGCCCGACCGACTGGAGGCGGTCGGCCTGCGAGGTGTCCGGCCCGTGGGTGGCGACGAGGCGCCTGATGGCGTCCGGGAACAGCAGCGAGTCCCCCCGGGCGACGACGCGCACCGCGTGCACCACCTCCTGCGGGCGGGCCCGCTTGAGCAGGAAGCCGTGCGCTCCGGAGTGCAGCGCGTCGAGCACGTAGTCGTCGTTCTCGAACGTCGTCAGCACCAGGACGCGCGGCGCGGGGGCGTCCGGCCGCCCCGACGCGACGACGGCGCGCGTGGCCGCGATCCCGTCCACCTTCGGCATCCGCACGTCCATGAGCACGACATCGGGCCGGGCGTCGCGCACGACCTGCGGCACCTCGGACCCGTCGCCCGCCTCCCCCACGACCTCCAGGCCGGGCTCCGCGTCGAGGATCACGCGCAGGCCCGCGCGCACCAGCGGCTCGTCGTCGACGAGGACGACACGGACGACGGCATCAGCACCGGGGACGGTCACCCGGACGATCCTGCCGCAACCACCGCCCGCCGTCGCCCGGGGAATCGGCTCAGCCGAGCGGGAACCGTGCCCGCACGACCCAGCTCCCGTGGTGCGGCCCTGCGTCGAGCCGGCCCCGCAGCAGGCGGACGCGCTCGGCCATCCCGTGCAACCCGCGGCCGCCGCCCGTCGACGGCGTGGCCGGCGTCGGCGCGTCGGGCAGCGGGTTCGACACCTCGGCCACGAGTGCGCCGTCGGCGAGGGACACCCGCACCGTCACGGGGCGGCCCGGGGCGTGCCGGACGGCGTTGGTCAGCGCCTCCTGCACCACGCGGTACGCCTCGTGCGACGTCGCGCGCGGCAGCGTGCCCGCGGCGGGGGTGTCCAGGTCGAGGCGGACGTCGGTGCCGGCGTGCCGAGCGTCGTCGACGAGGGCGGGCAGGTCGTCGATCGACCGCGCCGGGGCGCGCCGGGCGGACGCGTCCGACGCCGCGTCGTCGCCCGCGCGCAGCAGGCCCAGCACGTGGTCGAGGTCCGCCATCGCGCCGCGGCCCGCCTGCTCGATGGCGGCGAGCGACCGCCGGGCGGCCTCCGGGTCCGTCTCGACCTGGCGGGCCGCGGCCGCCGCCTGGAGCGTCGTGACCGTCAGCGCGTGCCCCACGGAGTCGTGGAGCTCGCGGGCGAGCCGGCCGCGCTCGGCGAGCCGGTGCGCCCGCGCCTCCAGCTCCGCGATCCGCGCCGTCTGGTCCGGGCCGAGCAGCGGCTCCGCCGACTGCCGCAGCAGCCGCCGGGCGAGCGCCGTGCCGTACGGCAGCGCGACCAGCGCCAGCACGGCCAGCGCCAGCCACCCGGCGGGGTTGCTGGCGAGCGCGGGCCCCATCTGCACGAGGAATGCCCGGTCGATGCCGAACGCCGACAGCACCAGCTGCGTCGCGAGCGGCACCGCGACCAGCAGCCCCAGCGTGACCACCGCGCCGAGCACGAGGTGCAGCGCGAACCAGGCGGCCCCGCGCCAGCGGGTCGCGACGGTGGGCACCCCGGCGGGGTCGGGCAGGATGCGCGCGTCGACGTCGAGGAACGTCCGCACGGCGGCGATCTCCAGCGCCCGCACGGGCGCGAGGAACGGCGGCGTGCACACGATGACCGCGGTGATCAGCGCCAGCACCCCGACCGCGACCCGCGGCGTCGTCGGGTCCGCGAACATCTGCACGAACCCCGCCGCGAGGGCGAAGTACGCCCCCGCCAGCACGCCGCCGATGACGAGGTACACCCCCGCCCGGACGGTCGACGCGCTGGTCAGGGGAGACAGCGCCCAGCGCAGCGTGCGCCGCCCCTCACCGGTCGTGCGCCGCCTCACCATGGCGCCCAGTCTGCCGATCAGGGCGCGCAGGCGCCTCCCCCGGCCGGGGGATTCGTGCGACGTAGTACCTGGTGACGCTCCTGCGAGATGAACCGTCACCGGGTACTACGTCACCTCCGTCAGAAGGGCTTGCGGGCGCTCACGATCATGTGGGTGCCGAGGAACCGGCGGCGCCAGGTGACGTCGTCGAACCCGAGGCGCCAGAGGATCGACGCGACCTGCTCGGGGGACATGAACCCGAGGGTGGTCTCCTCGAGGTAGGTGTACGACGTCTTGTCGCGGGCCACGAGCTGGCCGAGGAGCGGGATCACGACCTTCACGCCGAGCGCCACCGGGTACTTCAGCAGGCCGCGCGGCGGGCACGTCTCGAGCAGGGCGAGGCGGCCGCCGGGCTTGAGGACGCGCAGCTGCTCGGCGAGCACGCGCTCGGCGTCCTCGACGTTGCGCAGCAGGTAACCGTGCGTGACGGCGTCGAACGACGCGTCGTCGTAGGGCAGGGCGTTGGCGTCCGCGAACTGCCAGGTCACGGCGTCGGCGCCGGGCTTGGCGCGCGCGCCCTCCAGCATCCCCTCGGAGAAGTCGACGCCGTGGATCGTGGCCCCCGGGTACTGGCGGGCCGCCTCGAGGGCGATGACGCCGGTGCCGGTGGCGATGTCGAGCAGCGACCCGCCGGCGGGCAGCTGGGCCCGGCGCGCGACGTCCCGGCACCAGGCCGCGTGGCGCCCCAGCGTCATGAGACGGTTCATCCGGTCGTAGTAGCCGGGGACCGTGTCGAAGAGGCGCTGCACCTCCTCGCCGTGCGGCGAGGGGGAGGTCACGCGGCGAGCTCCTGGCCGCTCATCTTGTGGATGGAGTCCATGACGTGGTCCGTCAGCTCACGACGCACCTGCGCCGGCCGGGCGCCCGCCGTGAGCTGGCGCGACGGGTCGATCGGCGCGCCGAAGTGCACCTGGATGCCGCGGGTGGGGCGCGGGAGCCGCTTGCCGACGGGCTGCACCTTGTCCGTGCCGCGCAGCGCCACCGGGACGACGGGCGCCGAGCCCGCGAGCGCCAGCCACGCGACGCCGGTGTGCCCCTGGTGCAGCTTGCCGTCGCGCGAGCGCGTGCCCTCGGGGTAGATGCCGAAGGCACCGCCGCGCTTGAGCACGACGAGCGCGTCGTCGAGCGACCGCTGGCCGGCGCGCGGGTCCTCCCGGTCCACGGGGATGTGGCCCATCGTGGTGAAGAACCACCGCGAGAGCCGGCCCTTGAGGCCGCGGCCCGTCCAGTACTCCGCCTTCGCGATGAAGGTGACGTGCCGGGGCACGACGAGCGGGATGATGATCGAGTCGATGAACGACAGGTGGTTGCTCGCGAGGATCACCGGTCCACGCCGCGGGATGTTGTGCAGTCCGGTCACCTGGGGGCGCAGGAGCACGTACACCAGGAGCGACAGGACGAGGCGCAGGAACCGGTAGGTCACCGCACCATTGTGCCCCCTGCTCCGTGCGGCCCGGCCGAGGCCGCCCCCGCGGGCGCGTGATCAGGGAGTTCGCGCCGTCTCGACGGCGAGCAGCGACGCGGCCGCACGGCGTGCCTCGCGGGCGACGTCGGCGTCGTGCGTGATCGCGGCGGTGGTCTGCGCGCCCTCGGCGAGCAGCACGACCTGCAGCGCGACGGCGTCGGGCAGGCCGGCCTCCCGCACGAGGCCCAGGACGTGCTCCCGGAAGGCCTCCTTGTGCCCGCGCACGGCCTCCGCGATGCGGGGCGACGTCGCGCCCAGCTCGCCGAACGAGTTGATGAACGCGCACCCCCGGAACCCGTCCTCCCGGAACCAGGCGTCGAGGAAGTCGAAGACGCTGAGGATCCTGTCGCGTGGCGTCGCCGCACCGGCGGCTGCGCGCTCCACGCCCTCCGTCCACTGCCTGGTCCGCAGGGCGAGGACGGCGACGACGAGGTCCTCCTTGGACTGGAAGAGCCCGTAGATCCGCTTGAGCGACACCCCGGCCTCGGCGCGCACGGCGTCCATGCCCACCGCCTGCACGCCGCGTGCGTAGAACAGCCGGTCGGCGGCGGCGACCACCGCGTCCCGCGCCGCCTTCTCGTCGAGCATCGTTCACCCTCTCGTCGTCGTCCCTCCCCTTGCGGGGAGAACCATCGTTCTCTACTGTAGCGAACAGCGGGAGAACGATCGTTCTCCCCCTCCTTCGGAAGGGGCACCACCATGGGCTACATCACCGTCGGGCAGGAGAACAGCACGGACGTCGAGCTCTACTACGAGGACCAGGGCTCCGGGCAGCCGGTGGTCCTCGTGCACGGGTACCCGCTCGACGGGCACAGCTGGGAGCTGCAGACGCGCGAGCTCCTCGCCGCCGGGTACCGCGTGATCACCTACGACCGCCGCGGCTTCGGCGCGTCCAGCAAGGTCGGTTCGGGGTACGACTACGACACGTTCGCGAAGGACCTCGACACCGTCCTGACCACGCTCGACCTGCGCGACGTCGTCCTCGTCGGCTTCTCGATGGGCACCGGCGAGCTCGCCCGGTACGTCCGCAACCACGGGCACGAGCGCGTCGCCAAGCTCGCGTTCCTCGCGTCGCTCGAGCCGTTCCTCGTGCAGCGCGACGACAACCCCGAGGGCGTGCCGCAGGCCGTGTTCGACGGCATCGTCGACGCGGCCCGTGGCGACCGCTACGCCTGGTTCACCCAGTTCTACAAGGACTTCTACAACCTCGACGAGAACCTCGGCACGCGGATCTCCGAGGAGGTCGTGCGCGCCAACTGGATCACCGCCGTGGGCTCCGCGCCCGTCGCCGCCTACGCCGTCGTCCCCACCTGGATCGAGGACTTCCGGCCCGACGTCGAGGCGGTGCGCGACGCGGGCAAGCCGACGCTGATCCTGCACGGCACGAAGGACAACATCCTGCCCATCGACGCCTCGGGCCGGCGCTTCCACGCCGCCGTGCCGGACGCCGAGTACGTCGAGGTCGAGGGCGCGCCCCACGGCCTGCTGTGGACGCACGCGGACGAGGTCAACGCGGCGCTGCTCGCGTTCGTCGGGCGCTGAGCCCGACGCCCGCGGGCGCTCAGCCCGCGGTGAGCAGGTAGTCGTCGGCGTCGTCGTCCCACGCGAGGGCGACGGCGCCGGCGGCCGCGGCGCCCTTGGCGAACTGCAGGAACCCGCGGTAGCCGAGCGCCTTCTCCGAGAAGTCGGGGCGGCGCTTGCGCACCTCGTTCTTCAGCCCGGACAGCGGCGCGGCGCCGCCGGCGTCGCGCACCACCTGGCGCAGCAGGTCGAACGCGCCCTCGGTGTCCTGCTGCGCGGGCAGCTCCACCTCCGGGTCGCCCGTCGACGGTCCGGGCGAGAGGACGACGAAGCCGCGGTCGGCGAGGAAGCGCAGGAACTCGCCGAAGGTGCGGAAGCCGTAGTCGGACTCGCTGAACGTGGGGTCCTTGCGGACCATCGTGCGCTTGAGCATCGACGCGGTGACCGAACCGCTGGTCGAGGCCTGCAGGTCGGCGAGGGTCTGCGCGACCTTCACCTCCATCGTCGGCTCCTCCGCGGCCGCCGCGGCGTCGTCGTGCTCGACGTCGGCCTCGGGCTCGACGTCGGCGGCGGCCTCGGGCGCGGGCTCGACGGCGGGCTCCGCGGCAGAGGCCTTCTTGCGGCGGCGGGTGCCCGACGTCGTGCCGGACGCCGCGGGCGCGGCCTCCTCGGCCGGAGCGGCTGCCTCGGCCGGAGCCTCCGCGGGCGCGGGGGTCTTGGCACGAGTGCCACGACCGCCGCCGGACCGGCCGCCGCCCTTGCCGCCCCGTCCGGACCGCTTGGGGGCGGTCGCCTCCGACTCGTCGGGCACGTCGACGCCCTCGAGCCGGTCGTAGAAGAGGAACTCGTCGCACGCCGGCGGCAGCAGGCGGGAGGTCGAGTTCTCGACGCCGACGCCGATGACCTTCTTGTCGAGCTCGCGCAGCTTGTGGACGAGCGGGGAGAAGTCGGAGTCGCCGGTGCACATGACGAACGTGGTGATGTACTCGCGCTCGAACGCCATCTCGATCGCGTCGACCACCATCTTGATGTCGGCGGCGTTCTTGCGGGACGCGCCCATGCGCTGCGTCATCTCGATGAGCTCGACCTGGTGGCGGGTGAGCATCCGCCGGTCCTCGTCGAAGTACGACCAGTCCGCGTACGCGCGGCGCACCACGACGCGTCCGCGCACCGCCAGCGCGTCCGCGATGGGCTTGAAGTCGAACTGCATCCCGCCCAGGTGGTCGCGGGCGCCGAGCGCCAGGTTCTCGTAGTCGAGGAAGACGGCGAGGCGCTCTTCGGTGTCCATGGCCGCCACACTATGCCGACCGCCGGGCCGGCCGCTGCCTCGCGGCCGGTCGTCAGGGGCCGTCCGGTCCCGCGGTCAGGGCGCCGAGGGCGGGCCAGGGGGCGCCCGCACGCAGCAGGCGGAGGAGCTGCTCCCCGTGACGCCGCCCGTCCGGGAACTGGTCCCCCCTCTCCCACCGCCACGCCGCGACCATGGCGAGCACGAGCTCCCGGCACCGGTCGAGGAGCGCGTGGTCGATCCCCGGGTAGGCCGCGGCGACCTCCGCGGGAGCGTGCGCGACGTCGAACTCCACCGGCCCGCGGCAGCACGTCTCGAGGTCGACGAAGAGCGGGCCCTCACGCGTGCTCAGCAGGTTCCCGGGGTGGGGCTCGCCGTGGAGCAGCTGCTCCCGTCCCGTCCCGGAGACCTCGTCGTGCAGCCGCCGGAGCCGGCCGCCGAGGAACGCGCGCTCGTCGTCCGGCAGCTCGGGCGAGAGCTCCGGCACGGCGACGACCCGCTCCGCCTCGGCGATCCGGTCCGTGAACCGGGGAACGGCCGAGTCGACGTCCCGCATCGCCGCGTGCAGGCGTTCGAGCGCCCGGGCGTACGGGCCCGGCGCGACGACCGGCGCCGTCGGCGCGTAGTACACCCACAGCGTCACCGCGAACCCGTCCCTGACGCGGACCCGGGGGTCGACCCGGGGCTCCAGGGCGGCGACGGGGGCACCCGCGCGGGCGAGCCGTCGGGCGAGGTCGACCTCGAGCTGCGCGACCTCCTGGCCCACGGGAGCGACCCGGGCCATCACCCCGCACGGCTCGAGGCGCAGCGCGAGCTTGTTGGAGCTGTAGAGCACGGTCACGTCGTCGACCCGCAGGCCCAGCGAGACGGCGGTCGCGCGCGCGGCGTCGATCGCACGGGCGAGGTCGGGCTGCTCCACAGCGAGGATCGTGGCACCGGCGTGAGCACACCCTGCCGAGCCCCGACGGCGTGTTGCGCTTACCACGGCCGCCGCCGCACCGTCCAGGCTCCGGACGTTCCGTCACGCTTTCTTCACCCCCTATCCTGTGTCGAGTCCCGACGACGCGACGCCTTGGAGGCTCACCTTGTCAGCAGATTCCGGAGCCATCACGGCGACGGACGAGATCGTCCCCGACCCCTCGCTCCCCCCGACGGCGGTCCCCGCCGAGGACCTCAAGCCCCGCTGGACGCCGGCGAAGATCGCGCTCTGGGCGGCGATCGCCCTGCTCGGCGGCGTCGCCTGGGTGATGATCGCGCTGGTGCGCGGCGAGACGGTCAACGCGATCTGGTTCGTCTTCGCCTCGGTGTGCACGTACCTCATCGGGTACCGCTTCTACTCGAAGGTCATCGAGCGGTACATCACCCGCCCCGACGACCGCCGCGCCACCCCCGCCGAGACGCGCGAGGACGGCAAGGACTTCGTCCCCACCGACCGCCGCGTGCTGTTCGGCCACCACTTCGCCGCCATCGCGGGCGCCGGCCCGCTGGTGGGCCCGGTGCTCGCCGCGCAGATGGGGTACCTGCCGGGCACCATCTGGATCATCGTCGGCGTCGTGCTCGCGGGCGCCGTGCAGGACTACACGGTGCTGTTCTTCTCCATGCGCCGCGGCGGCCGCACGATCGGCCAGATGGCGCGCGAGGAGCTGGGCCGCATCGGCGGCGTGGCCGCGATCGTCGCGTCCCTGCTGATCATGATCATCATCGTGGCGATCCTCGCCCTCGTGGTCGTCAACGCCCTCGGCGAGAGCCCGTGGGGCGTGTTCAGCGTCTCGATGACCATCCCGATCGCCCTGTTCATGGGCATCTACCTGCGCTTCCTGCGCCCGGGCAAGATCACCGAGGTCTCCCTCATCGGCTTCGTGCTGCTGCTCGCCGCGATCATCGGCGGCGGCATGGTGGCCGACACCGCGTGGGGCGCCGAGTTCTTCCACCTCGACCGCACCACCATCGCCGTCGGCGTCATCGTCTACGGCTTCGTCGCGGCCGTCCTGCCGGTGTGGCTGCTGCTCGCCCCGCGCGACTACCTGTCCACCTTCATGAAGGTGGGCGTCATCGTGGTGCTCGCCGGCGCCGTCGTCATCGTGCGCCCCGAGATCTCCGTCCCCGCGATCAGCGAGTTCGCAGGCTCCGAGACCGGCCCGGTCGTGGCCGGCAACCTCTGGCCGTTCCTCTTCGTGACGATCGCGTGCGGCGCCCTGTCCGGGTTCCATGCGCTCATCTCGTCGGGCACGACGCCGAAGCTCGTGGAGAAGGAGCGCCAGACGCGCTTCATCGGCTACGGCGGCATGCTCATGGAGTCGTTCGTCGCGATCATGGCGCTCGTCGCCGCGATCTCGATCGACCGGGGCGTGTACTTCGCGATGAACTCGTCGGCGGCCGCCACCGGCGGCACCATCGAGGGCGCGGTCGCGTTCGTGAACTCGCTCGGCCTTGCCGGCGTGAACCTCACGCCCGACACGCTCAGCACCCTGGCGAGCCAGGTCGGCGAGCCGTCGATCGTGTCCCGCACGGGGGGCGCGCCGACGCTCGCGCTCGGGCTGGCGCACATCATGCACCAGCTGGTGGGCGGCACCGCGATGATGGGCTTCTGGTACCACTTCGCGATCATGTTCGAGGCGCTGTTCATCCTCACCGCCGTCGACGCCGGCACCCGCGTGGCCCGCTTCATGCTGCAGGACACCATCGGCAACGTGGCCCCGAGGTTCAAGGACGTGAGCTGGCGTCCCGGGGTGTGGATCTGCACCGCGATCATGGTCGCGGGGTGGGGCACGATCCTCTACCTGGGCGTCACCGACCCGCTCGGCGGCATCAACACCTTCTTCCCGCTGTTCGGCATCGCGAACCAGCTCCTGGCCGCCATCGCGCTCGCCGTCGTGCTGGCGATCGTCGCCAAGCGGGGCCGCGCCTCCTGGGCGTGGCTGTGGATCGTGGCCGTGCCGCTGGCCTTCACCGCGCTGATCACCATCTGGGCGTCGTTCGAGAAGATCTTCTCGGACGTGCCGGCGGTCGGGTACTGGGCGCAGCACCGGGCGTTCAAGGACGCGCTCGCGGCCGGCGAGACGTCGTTCGGCACCGCGCCCGACGTCGCCGCGATGGAGGCCGTGGTCCGCAACACCTTCGTCCAGGGCACCCTGTCGATCGTGTTCGTGGTGCTGTCGATCGTCGTGATCCTCGCGTCGGTGGTCGTGACGATCAAGGCGTTCCGCACCGGCGGCGGCGAGAACCACGAGGACGCGCCCGTCGCCTCGCGGCGCTTCGCCCCGGCCGGCCTGTTCGCGTCGGCGGAGGAGAAGCGGATCGAGAAGCAGTGGGCCGACGCCGGCCTGCGGGAGACCAGCGGTGCCGGGCACCACTGACGCCCGCACCGGCATGGTGCACGACGCCGCCCGGGCGCTGGCCCGGGCGGCGTCGAACCTGCGCTGGTACGTGCGGCAGGTGATGGGCGACGACGCCTACCGCACGTACGTCGCGCACGAGCGGTCCGCCCACCCGGACCGCGAGCCGATGGGCGAGCGCGAGTTCTGGCGCGAGCACTACGCCGAGCAGGACCGCAACCCCGGCTCCCGCTGCTGCTGACCATCGGCGGCGGGGAGATCTCCTCTCGTGCATCAGGTGTGAACCCGATTACTCTCTCCCGGGGACGAAGGGGGAGCAGTGGCCGATCTTCGGGTGGACCTGGACGCGGTGACGGAGCTGGGATCGAGCCTGACCACGGTGGCGGAAGAGTTCGAGAACGCGACGACGCGCTCCGACCGGATCGCGGACGCGGTGGGGCACGACGGGCTCGCGGGCGCGGTACGCGACTTCGCGAGCTCGTGGGACGACACCCGGCAGAAGATGACGGAGAACCTGCGGCTGCTCGCCGAGGCGTCGGTGCAGGTGGCGCAGGCGTTCACCGACATCGACTCCGACCTCGCCGACGGGATCCGCGGGGACGGCGCCCCGGCGGCCCCGGCCACGCCCGGGGGGCCGGTGTGAGGCCGGCGGACTGGTCCCCGGTCGGGCTGGACTCCGACCCGACGCCCGGGGACCCGGTGCTGGTGCTGTCCGGTGGGCAGGACTACCTCGAGGTCGCGGGAGCGATCGACGACGCGGCCGCCGCGATGGCCCGACTGGACGTCTCGGGCACGATCTCGCAGGCCGTGGACGCGCTGATGGAGACCAAGGAGGACACCGTCAGCGAGATCCGGCGTGCCCACTCGCGGTACCAGGCGACGGGCGAGGCGCTGGTCGACTACGCCGGTGCTCTGGAGCGGGCGCAGACCGCGACTCTGGCCGCGCTCGAGCGGGCGCGGCAGGCACGGGCCGCGGCGGACGACGCGGCGGGGTCGCGGGACCGGTTCCAGGACCTGGCCGACGGCGCGACCGACGCCGAGACCAAGCGGGAGTACCAGCAGCAGGCGGACGCGGCGGGCTCGAGCGCCGACGACGCGAACGGGCGCGTCTGGTCCGCCCGGTCGGACATCGAGTCGGCGGTGAACGACCGGGACCGTGCGGCGGGTGACGCGGTCTCGCGGATCGAGGACATCACCTCCGGTGACGACCTGAATGACTCGTGGTGGGACGACTGGGGATCGAAGGTCGTCGCCGCGATCGCCGACGTCGCCGACATGGTCTCCACCATCGCAGGCCTGCTGGCCGTCGTCGTCGCGTTCATCCCGGTGGTCGGCACCGCCTTGGCCGGGGTACTGATCGTGGTCGCCGCGGTCGCGGCGATCGTGTCCGCGTTGGCGAACATCACCTTGGCCGCGACCGGGGAACGCTCCTGGGCCGACGCCGGGATCGCGATCGCGGGAGCCGCCCTGTCCGTGATCGGGCTGGGTGGCGCCGCCAAGGCCGCGACCGGGCTCTCGAGGACCGCGTTCAAGCAGGGCTTCCGACAGGGCATGAGGTCCGGCGCGAAGAAGGCGTGGTGCAAGGTCGGGTTCGGCACGTGCTTCACCGCGGGAACCCTCGTCCGTACCCCGGAAGGCGACCGTCCTATCGAGGACCTCAGGGCCGGGGACAAGGTCTACGCGCACAACCTCGCGACCGGGGCCGACGAGCTCCAGCTCGTGACCGAGACGTTCGTGCGCCGGACGACCACCTTGTACCACCTGACCATCGGGGGCCACACCGTCACGACCACGGACGAGCACCCGTTCATGGTGGCGAACATGGGCTGGATCCTCGCCCGTGACCTGCAACCCGGCGACATCCTCGTCACCCCCAGGACGGACGGTGCCCCCGGGAGCGGCACCGGGACGGTCACTCTCGATCGCATCGACATCGAGCAGCGCGACAGCACCGGCGGACCCGACGACGCCCGCGGCCCCGTCACCGTCCACAACGTCCACGTCGAGACCCACCACAACTTCTACGTCCTCGCAGGCGACCTGCCCGTCCTGGTCCACAACGCGGGTGGGCACGGCGGCGCCGGGGCCTGGCCCGACGAGGTGATCGCCTCGCGGGCCGCCCCCGGCAGCCCGTTGCGCAAGGTGCCGGACGACGCCGAGATGCTCCCGTTCGCGCCCCACTCCGGGGGCGGGGCGCAGAAGGGCGTGAACTTCAAGTGGACCGATGCCGACGGGAAGACCCACCGTTTCCGTGCGCACGACGCCGACGGCACCGCGCCTCCCGGGTCGAACGCTGCCGAGGGCCCCATCTATCGTCACCGGGTCGGCAACAAGTGGGAGATGGAGAACGGCGAGTTCGCCCACCCGCAGGCCCACAACCCGAACAGCCCGAACTACAACCCGGAACAGGCCAACGCGACCCACATCCCGTGGCCGAGCGACGTCCCGCTCCCGTGGTCGTGACGATGGAGGAGAAGTCCACGATGGCTCTTGAAGCGCCGCACATCCGTCAGCTCGCCGCAGAGCTCGCCGCGCCCCTTCCTCGTGGCCGCGAGCTCGCGGCAGAGAATGCTGCGGCATGGGCCTCCGAGACCATGCCGCCCGGCCTGGCTGCCGCCCTGTCGCGCCTGCTCGAGGTCGCGCTCGTCCTCGAGGATGACGAGACGGCCATGGAGGCAGAGCTCAACGCGCTCAGCGAGATGTCGGGCTACGGGCTCGTCCCCAGGGACGTCATCGAGCGGGTGCTCGCGAGCCGGGAATGGGCGTTCCCCTGGGCCACCGACCTCGTCGAGGGCCTGCGCGAGGACCTCCCCGTCGCGCGCGAGCAGGCGTAGCGCCACAGGAGCTGATCGACCATGACGGAAGCATCGCCCGGCCCGGGGTCGACACCCCTCGCCGTGGCTCTCGCCGCGGCCGACCGCGACGCCGTCCTCCGCGCGCTGCGCTCCGACCCGGTCGTCGTCCCCGTCCTCCCCCGCGACGACGACACCCCGCAGGTGCGGGTGTTCCCCGCACCCGAGGATGCCCCCCTCCCGTACGCCCTGTGCCTCTTCTCCACGCCCGCTGCCCTCGAGCAGTTCCTCACCGCGGACGACCCGTCACGCGCCTACAGCCTGCGCCGCCGCGCCTCCCTGGTCCCGTTCCTGCGCCGGCACGGCGCGGTGCTCGACCGGGTCGTCGTCGACCCCGGGAGCGCCCGCGAGATGACGCTGGGCGTCGCCGAGCTCGGGGACGCGCTGGGCCCGGGAGACCCCGCCGACAGCACCGGCCTGGCCGACAGCACGGGTGCAGGCATCAGCATCGAGGGCCTGCACGCCATGGCCAGCGTGAACGAACCCGGGGGGTCGCGCGGGATCGGCATCGAGCTCAATCTGCCGGACCACTGGTCCCTGATCGACCTGGAGGACGCGGAGCAGCGGGACGGGCAGATCCGCGCCCTCGTCAAGCAGCAGGGCGCGGCGCTCGGCGACCGCGGTGCACAGCTGCGGCGCGACCTTCGCGACCAGCTCACCGCCGCCGCCACGAAGGCCGCGGCCGCGGGCGGGCAGGTGATGGGCTATCTGACGCTGCCCGGCAAGGACGCCGCCCTCGCCCTGAGCCTCACGCTCTACTGGCACGATCTCGGCCCCGAGGCCGGCGGCGTCACGCACCTGCGACGCATCCACGACCGTCTCCACCCCGGGCTCGGGCCCGGCGACGGACTCACCGTCACCGACACCCTGTCCGGCCCGTTCCTGCGCCACGTGCGGCTCGGGCGAGGCGCGTCCGAGCTCGGAGGCAGTGACGTCCCCCTGCTCCTCGTCGACTACTGGGCACCGGCTCCCGGCGCCCAGGCCGTCGCCCGCCTCGCGTTCTCCACCCCGCACGTCGAGATCCGCGACGCGATCGTGGGACTCACCGACAAGGTCCTCTTCGCCACCGAGTGGCTCATGAGCGCCCCTGGCGACGCCCCGGACGCGCCCCTCCCCGGTGCCGCGCCCGCCCTGCCCTGACACCGGAGGACGACGTGCGTGCGATGGTGGTCGAGGCCTTCGGCGGACCGGAGGTGCTGCACCTGGCCGAGATGCCCGCGCCGCGGCCGGGGCCAGGGCAGGTACGCGTCCGCGTGGAGGCGGCGGCCGTCAACGGCTGGGACGTCAAGACCCGCGCCGGGGCCACCGGCGCGCCCGCACCGACGTCGCCGACCGTGCCGGGCCTGGAGGTGGCGGGCGTGGTCGACGAGCTCGGCGAGGGCGTGCAGGGCGTCGCGCCCGGCGACCGCGTGGTCGGGTTCGCCGTCGGCGGCGGGTACGCGGAGCTCGCGCTGACCGCCGTCTTCGCGCGCGTGCCCGCCGGCCTCGCCCCGACCGCCGCCGTCACGCTCCCCGTGGCGGCGGAGACCGCCACCCGCGTGCTGCGCCTCCTCGACGTCGGGCCCGGCGAGACGCTGCTCGTGCACGGCGCGTCCGGGTCGGTGGGCGAGCTGGCCGTCCAGCTCGCCGTGCGTCGCGGCGTCCGCGTGATCGGCACGGCGTCGCCGCGGAACCACGACCGGGTCGCCGCCCTCGGCGCGACGCCCACCACCTACGGCGCAGGGCTGGTCGAGCGGGTGCGCGCCCTCGCCCCCGACGGCGTGGACGCCGTCCTCGACACCACCGGCGCGGGCGTGCTGCCCGACTCGATCGCGCTGCGCGGCGGCACCGACCGCATCGTCACCATCGCCGACGACACCGCCGCGGAGCTCGGCGTCGTGGCCAGCTGGCGGTCCGAGCGCGACGCCGGCGAGCTCGCCGAGGCCGTCGACGCCCTGGCACGCGGCGACCTGGCGACCACCGTCGGCGCGGTGCTGCCGCTGGCCGACGCCCCGCACGCCCACGAGCTGGTCGAGTCAGGGCGAGCCGGCGGCAAGGTCGTGCTGGTGCCCTGAGCAGGGCGTTCCCGCCCGCCCGGCATCGACGATCGTCTCAGCAGGCGGTCTCATCCTCGCCCGCATCGCGGATGCTGCGTACGATCACGTGACAAGCCATCCAGAGCGGCCGAGAGTCCTGGCTCGACGACGCCGCAGCAACCCGTTCTCCGACGGAAGCCTCCCGAGGACGAAGGTGCTCACGCCAGGATCGATGGAGTGACGCATGGTCGCAGAGGCATCCCTTTCGCCCACCCCGGCGCTGCCGGCACGCCCGACGGTCTCGTTCGAGCTCATGCCGCCGCGCCGGCCGGACGCCGCCCCCAAGTTCTGGGAGACGGCGCGCCGGCTCGTGGCCGCGCGCCCGGACTTCGTGTCCGTGACGTACGGCGCGGGCGGCGGTGACCGGGCGACCGCCCGCCAGGTCGTGGCGACCCTGCTCGAGGGCACGCCTGTCCTGCCCGTGGCCCACCTGACCTGCGTCGGCGCCCACCGGGAGGACGTCTCCGCCGTCATCGACGACTTCCTCGACGCCGGCACGCGCGCGTTCCTCGCCCTGCGGGGCGACCCGCCGAAGGACCAGCCGGACTGGGAGCCGCCCGCCGACGGCGTCGCGTCGTCGATCGAGCTCGTGCACCTGCTGCGCGAGGTCGAGGCCCGGCGCTGCGCCACCGACCCCGGGGCCGCGCTGCGCGGCGCCGCCCGGCCGATGACGATCGCCGTCGCGACGTTCGTCGACGGCAACGTGCAGGCCGGCACCACCCGGGCCCAGGAGGTCCGGCGCCTCAAGGAGAAGCAGGACGCGGGGGCGAGCTTCGCCATCACGCAGCTCTTCTACGAGGCCGACTCCTACACCGACTTCGTCGCCGAGGCCCGCGCGGCCGGGGTGACGATCCCGATCCTCGCCGGGCAGCTGCCCACGACCGAGCCGCGTCGGCTCCGTCGCGTCGAGGAGCTCACCGGCGTCCGCGCGCCCCGGCACCTGCTGGACGCGCTCGACGCCGCGGGGGACCCGGAGGCCCAGCACGCCTACGGGACCGCGCGCGCCGTGGAGCTCGCCCAGCGCGTGCTCGACGCGGGCGCCCCCGGCATCCACGTGTACACGTTCAACAAGTACCGTCCCGCTCTGGACCTGCTCGAGGGTGTCCACCTCGGCGGACCGGCGCCGGCCGACGCCACGTCGGACGGCGCGGACCTGGCCAGAAGGCCGTGGGTACCGAGCATCCCGACCCAGGCTCCCGCCGTCTGACGGGCGCCCGACCTCTGGAGTGCTCATGTCCACCCCACCGACCAGCCCCACCCCCGCCGCCTTCCCGGGCGGCACGATCCTCGGCTACCCGCGCATCGGGCGCCGCCGCGAGCTCAAGAAGGCCGTCGAGTCGTTCTGGGCCGGCCGCACCGACGCCGTCGACCTGGAGGTCACGGCCGGGGCGCTGCGCCGCGAGACGGCCCGCCGCCTCGTCGACCTCGGCCTGAACCCCGACGACGGCTCCGTGCCCGGGTCGTTCTCCTACTACGACCAGGTGCTCGACGTCGTCGCGCTGCTGGGCGCCGTCCCCGAGCGGTTCCGCGACCTGCTCGACGACGAGGACGGCTCGCTCGAGCTGGACGGCTACTTCACCGTGGCCCGCGGCCGCGGCGAGGACGCCCCGCTCGAGATGACCAAGTGGTTCGACACCAACTACCACTACCTCGTGCCGGAGATCAGCGAGACGACGCCGGTCTCGTTCGCCGACCACCGCACCGTGCGCGAGTACGCCGAGGCCAAGGAGGCCGGGGTCACGACCCGCCCGGTGCTCGTGGGCCCGGTGACGTTCCTCGCGCTGTCCAAGGCGGCCGACGAGGCGGGCGACGGGTTCCACCCGCTCGACCGGCTCGACGACGTCGTCGCCGCGTACGCCGACCTGCTGCGCGCGCTGGCCGCCGTCGGCGTGCCGTGGGTGCAGCTCGACGAGCCCGCGCTCGTCACGGACTCCCTCGACGTGCCGGCCGAGCGGCTGCACGACGCCGTCCGGTCCGCGTACCGGACGCTCGCGACCGGCCTCGCGACGGCCACCGACGACACCGACGGCGAGCGGCCCGCCATCCTCGTGACCGCGCCGTTCGGCGGCCTCGGCGACGACGGGCTGGCCGTGCTTGCGGGCACCGACGTCGACGCGGTCGCGATCGACCTGGTCAAGGGCGCCGCTCCGGGCGGGCCGGTGCCCGGGCTCGAGGGCAAGACCCTCGTCGCCGGGGTGATCGACGGCCACAACGTGTGGCGGGCCGACCTTGCCGCGAAGCTCGACGTCGTCGAGTCGCTGCGCGGCCTCGGCGCCGGGGCCCTCGCCGTCGGCACGTCGACGTCGCTGCTGCACGTGCCGCACGACGTCGAGGACGAGGTCTTCGGTGACGGTCCGGGCACCACCCTCGACCCACGCCTGCGCGACTGGCTCGCGTTCGCCGACCAGAAGGTGGGCGAGGTCGCGACGCTGGCCCGCGGGCTCTCGGACGGGCGCGACGCCGTCGCGGACGCGCTCGCCGCGTCGTCCGCGGCCGTGGCCTCGCGCGCGACGGCGGCCGGCGTCGTCGTGCCCGAGGTGCGCGCGCGGGCCGCTGCGCTGACCGACGCCGACTTCGCCCGCGGCCCGTACGCGGAGCGGGCGGCCGCGCAGGCCGCGCGGCTGAACCTGCCGCCGCTGCCGACCACGACGATCGGCTCCTTCCCGCAGACGCCCGAGATCCGCAAGGCCCGCGCCGCGTGGACGAAGGGCGAGCTGCCCGACGCCGACTACGCGGCCGCGATGCGGGCCGAGATCGCGCGGGTCGTGGCGCTGCAGGAGGAGCTGGGCCTCGACGTGCTGGTGCACGGCGAGCCCGAGCGCAACGACATGGTGCAGTACTTCGCCGAGCAGCTCGACGGGTTCGCGGTGACGGCGAACGGCTGGGTGCAGTCGTACGGGTCGCGCTGCGTGCGCCCGCCGATCCTGTGGGGTGACGTGCAGCGGCCGGCGCCGATCACCGTCGAGTGGTCCGCGTACACGGCGTCGCTCACCGAGAAGCCGGTCAAGGGCATGCTCACCGGCCCGGTGACGATCCTCGCGTGGTCGTTCGTCCGCGACGACCAGCCGCTCGGCGACACCGCCAACCAGGTGGGCCTGGCCCTGCGCGACGAGATCGCGGACCTGGAGGCCGCGGGCATCGGCATCGTGCAGGTGGACGAGCCCGCGCTGCGCGAGCTGCTGCCGCTGCGGCGCGCGGACCAGCCGGCCTACCTCGACTGGTCTGTCGGGTCGTTCCGCCTCGCGACGTCCGGCGTCGACGCGGCCACGCAGGTCCACACCCACCTGTGCTACTCGGAGTTCGGCGAGGTCATCGGCGCCATCGACGGCCTGGACGCCGACGTGACCTCGGTGGAGGCGGCCCGCTCGCGCATGGAGATCGTGCCGGAGCTCGCCGACGCCGGGTACTCCCGCGGCATCGGGCCGGGCGTCTACGACATCCACTCCCCCCGCGTGCCGTCGCCGGCGGAGGTCACCGAGCTGCTGACGCTCGCCGTCAAGGCGATCGACCCGGCGCTGGTGTGGGTCAACCCCGACTGCGGGCTCAAGACCCGCCGGTACGCGGAGGTCGAGCCGGCCCTCGCCCACCTGGTCGCCGCCGCCCGCGAGGTCCGCGCGGCGCTCTGACCCCTGCCGAGCATGCAGTTGCGCACGTTCTGGGCGCTCAGAACGTGCGCAACTGCATGTTCGGCGCGACGTGGCGGGGAGTGACGGAATTGACGTCGCCCCGGGCGACGGCGCGTGGCAGCATGGACGGGCCGGTCGCGCCGTCGCGCGCGAGCGGACCAGTCTTTCCACACGAGCGAGGAGCGAGCCATGCCGGGCGTCGCAGCGAGCGGGGTGGGCCATCAGGCCTGCTCGGGCAGTCCCGCCTGCCCCGGCACCGCCTCCGGTTGAGCCCCGCGCGTCGGGCCTCCAGGTGAGGCGGTGCGGGGCTTCGCCCTGCCCACCCCCGCTCACCTGAAAGCCGTTCCTCATGACCCCGCTCACCGAGCAGCAGCTCCGCGCCTCCCTCGTCAACGCCACCCGCAGCGAGCGGCAGCGCATGATCGTCCCCGACCTCGACGCGGTCGACTGGGACCGCCTCGACTACCTCGGCTGGCGCGACCGCAAGCAGCCCCTGGCCGCGTACGTCGTCATGCCGCTCGACGACGCTCCCGACGCCGAGCCCGTCGGCGTCCTCCTGCGCGCCACCGAACGCACCGGCCCGCGCCGCGCCGCCATGTGCGCGTGGTGCGAGGACGTCGTCGCGACCCGCGACGTGCAGCTGTTCGTCGCCAGGCGCGGCGGAGCCGCCGGCCGCAAGGGAGACACCGTCGGCACGCTGATCTGCGGCGACTTCCGCTGCTCCCGGAACGTCCGTCGTCGGCCCTCCCTCGCCGAGGCGGGGCGCGACGACGACGCCGTCCGCCGGGCGATCGTCGAGCGGCGCGTCGCAGCCCTGCGCGAGCACGCCCGCGCGTTCCTCGACGAGGTGCGCCGCACCGCCTGATGGGCGACCTATCGGTAGAAGCCCTCGCGCAGGTTGATGCCGTGCTCGACCCACGCCTTGAGCGCGGCGAGCATGCCGGTCCAGCCCTCGCAGTTGCCGAACGCGCTCTTCGCGCCGTCCGGCGTGACGGCCCACGAGGACTCGGTGATGGTGACGAGGGTGCGGGTGTCGTCGTCGAGCGGCTCGAGCTCGAACGTCGTCGTGGTGGAGCCGGAGCCGTCGGCGGTGTCCGCACCCTCCCACCGGACGACGATGCGGCGGGGCGGGTCCGCCTCGAGGACGGTGACGGGGAAGCGGCCGGGGAAGTCGGCGAAGTCCCAGGACACGTCGGCCCCGGGCTCCAGGCGCCCGCGGGCGCCGCCGGTCGTGAAGTACTGGGACAGCTGTGCGGGGTCCGCGATGGCCTCGTAGACGTCACGGCAGGGGCGCGAGATGCGGCCCGAGACCGTGAAGGTGAGCTCGGAGAGTGCCTGCGTCGCGTTCATGTTGTATTTTTATCACATGAGTTCGCCGGCGCCCAGGGATGACGACGACCGCGCCGACGACGACGCGGTGTTCAAGGCCCTCGCCGCCCCGGTCCGACGCCGCATGCTCGACGCGCTCAAGGAGTCCACCCGCACCACCGGCGAGCTGTGCGCGCTGTTCCCCGAGCTCGACCGCACCACCGTGCTGCAGCACCTGCGCGTGCTCGAGCGGGCGGAGCTCGTCACCGGCCGCAAGGTGGGCCGCGAGCGGCACCTCGCGCTCGCGCCGCTGCCCATCAAGCGCCTCCACGACCGCTGGATCGGCGAGTACGCCCGCGCCGCCGTCGACCTGCTCGGACGGCTGGACGACGACGCCTGACCGGCGCCGCCCCGTCAGGTCCCGGCGGGCAGCACCAGCGTCGCGGAGCCCACGACGCCCACGACCGCCGCCACGACCGCCCCGGCCGCCTCCCGGACCGCGCTCCCCCGCCACCACGTCGCCGCCACTTCGCGCATCCGGGCGTCGGCCTCGCGGCGGCGCTCGCGCGGGACGCGGGGCCGGAGCCACCCCGAGCCCTCGGCGAGGGTGAGGAGCGCGGCCGTGCGGTCGCCGGGTGCCGCACCGTCGAGCAGGACACCGTGCACGCGACGGCGCAGCACGGCGACCGCGGGCCCCTCGACCGTGCGCCACCGGGTGCTGCGCAGCACGCCCCAGACGGCTCGGTCCTCACGCCGGAGCAGGCCCTGGGCGACGAGGCCGTCGAGCATCGGCCGCTCGACCCGGCGGGCCAGCACGTCGACGAGCTCCGTCGCGCGCCAGGGCGCCGACGCGGCGAGGTCGAGGGCGTCATCGAGCTCGCGGCGCCCGGTCGGCGCACGGTCGAGGACCACGACCGGCCCGTCCTCGCCGCGGGCCGGCAGCGCGACGCGCCCGGCGATCACCAGCTCGACGAGCAACGCGCCCGCGAGCCGGTAGGGCGCGTCGTCGAACAGCGACGGGCCGGTGCGCAGGTCGTCGTGGGCCAGGAGCAGCAGCTCTTCGGCGATGAGCACGTGGTGGGTCCTCCCGTGAAGCGCCTGGTCGTGGCCTCGTCGCCTACCAGTGCGCCGACTCTGCCACACCCGAGCGCGTCTGCGGCACCCCCCACGGGTTACCGTCCTGCAACGGCGCGGGCAGCGCGTCCTGCGGGGCGTCCTGGAACGTGACCCCGCGGAGGAACCGGCCGATCGCCGCGGTGCCCACGGACGTCGCGTCGGTCGTCGTGGCCGGCCACGGCCCGCCGTGCTGCATCGCCGGCGTGACGGCGACGCCGGTGGGCCAGCCGTCGACGAGCACCCGGCCGGCGTGCCGACCCAGCGTCGCCAGCAGCCCGGCGACCTCGGCCCCCTCGTCCGGGCCGCGGTGCACGGTCGCGGTGAGCTCTCCGGGGAAGAGCTCGGCGACCACGGCGCCCAGGTCCGTGCCCTCCGGGTACGTGACGAGCACCGCGAACGGCCCGAACACCTCCTCCAGCACCGTGTCACGGTGCTCGCGGAGCGAGGCCAGGTCCGTCTCGACGAAGGTCGGCGTCGTACGCACGACGCCGTCCTCCCCCGTCCGCGCGGACCCCTCGGCCAGGACGCCCACGCCGGGCGTGGCGAGGACGGCGGCCCGTCCGGCGACGTATCCCGCGCCGACGCGCGGGTTGAGGAGCGCGTGCTCGGGCACCGCGGCCGCCGCCTCGGCGACAACCCCGCCGAGGCCGTGGCCCTCGGGCACCAGCAGGAACCCCGGCTTCGTGCACAGCTGGCCCGCGGAGCCGCTGACCGATCCGACCCAGCCGCGGGCGATCTCCGCGCCGCGGTCGGCGAGGGCGGCGGGACGCACGAGCACCGGGTTGAGCGAGCCGAGCTCGCCGTAGAACGGGATCGGGTCGGGGCGCGACGCCGCAGCGTCGGCGAGCAGCCGGCCCACGCGCGTGGAGCCGGTGAACGCGGCGGCCCGGACCGCGGGGTGCGCCAGCAGGTCACGACCGGCGTCGTCCCCCTCGACCAGGGCGAAGGTGCCGCCCGGCAGCCCGGCGCCGGCGAGGGCGTCGGTCATGAGGTCGGCGACCCGGCGGGACAGCTCCACGTGCCCGGGGTGTGCCTTGACGATCACAGGACAGCCGGCGGCGAGCGTAGCCGCGGTGTCGCCGCCCGGCACGGAGAACGCGAAGGGGAAGTTGCTGGCCGCGAAGACGAGCACGGGACCGACCGGCCAGAGGGTGCGGCGCAGGTCGGGGCGCGGCCCGAGCACGAAGTCCGGGTCGGCGGCGTCGAGCCGGACGTCGAGGTAGGCGCCGGACTCGACCACCCGGCCGAACAGCCGCAGCTGCACCCGGGTGCGCTTGAGCTCGCCGCGCAGCCGGGCCTCGGCCAGCCGGGTCTCCGCCGCGGCGAGCGCGACCAGCTCGTCCTCGTGCGCACCGAGCACGTCGGCGACGGCGCGCAGCGCGTCGGCCCGCGTCGACGGCGGGAGGTCCGCGAGGAGGGGCGCGGCCGCGGCGGCGGCGCGGGCCGCCTCGTCCGCCTGCGCGGGCGCCGTCGTCGTCGGGGCACCTGTCGGGGTCGTCATCGTCTGCACCTCAGAACTGGAAGCCGGTGGGGAACGGGTCGCTCGGGTCGAGCAGGTAGGTGCCCAGGCCGGTGACCCAGGCACGACCGGTGATGGTGGGCAGCACGGCGGGGATCCCGGCGACCTCGGTCTCCCCCACGAGCCGCCCCACGAAGCGCGAGCCGATGAACGACTCGTTGACGAAGTCCGCGTCGAGCGCGAGCTCGCCCCGCGCCCACAGCTCCGCCATCCGGGCGGACGTGCCGGTGCCGCAGGGCGACCGGTCGAACCACCCGGGGTGGATCGCCATCGCGTGCCGGGAGTGCTCGGCGGTGGAGCCCGGCGCGATGAACTCGACGTGGTGGCAGTGGTCCACGCCCGCGATCGTGGGGTGCGACGGCGGGGCCGTGGTGTTGATCGCGTCCATGATCGCGAGCCCCGCGGCGAGGATGTCCTGCTGCCGGGCGCGGTCGAACGGCAGCTTCACGTCGTCGAGGTCGACCATCGCGTAGAAGTTGCCGCCGAACGCGAGCGAGTAGGGGACGGTGCCGAGCCCGGGCACGTCGACCTCGTCGTCGAGCCGGACGACGAAGCTCGGCACGTTCTCGATCGTCACCGACTCGGCGTGCCCGTCGCGCACGTCGACCCGAGCGACGACCACCCCGGCCGGGGTGTCCAGCCGGATGGTGGTCGTCGGCTCGGTGACCGTCACCATGCCCGTCTCCACCAGCACGGTGGCGACGCCGATCGTGCCGTGCCCGCACATCGGCAGGCAGCCGGAGACCTCGATGTACACGACGCCCCAGTCGCAGTCGTCGCGGGTCGAGGGCTGCAGGATGGCACCGCTCATCGCGGCGTGCCCCCGCGGTTCGTTGACGAGCAGCTGGCGCACGTCGTCGAGGTGCTCGATGAAGTGCAGCCGCTTGTCGTTCATCGTGGCGCCGGGGATCACGCCCAGCCCGGACGTGACGACGCGGGTGGGCATGCCCTCGGTGTGCGAGTCGACGGCGGTGAAGGTGCGGGACGATCGCATGGTCGGCCTCTCTGGGTGACGGGCTCGGTGTTGTCCAGGCTCGGAGTTGTCCGGGCTCAGCGCTGGGCGATGTACGCGAGGGCCTTCTCGGTGTCGGCACGCACGGCGGCCTCCTGCTCCGGGGACAGCGGGCCGCGCGGCGGGCGCGTCTCGATGCCGAACGGGCGCCCCGCGATCTGCGTGGACAGCTTGATGGCCTGCACGAACTCGGTGCGCGAGTCCCAGCGGAACATGGCGACCACGTTCTCGTACAGGTTCCGCGCGTCGGTGATCTTCCCGGCCCGCACCAGCTCGTAGAGCTCGACGGCGACCTCGGGGATCGCGTTCGGGTAGCCGGCGAACCAGCCCGTCGCGCCCATGACGAGCGACTCGAACAGCAGGTCGTCGGCCCCGGCGATGACGTCGATGTCGGCCACCTCGCGCAGCTCGGAGATCCGGCGCACGTCACCGGAGAACTCCTTGATCGCCACGACGTTCTCGAGCTGCGCGAGCTCGGCGACGAGGTCCGGCGTGAGGTCCACCTTGGTGTCGAACGGGTTGTTGTAGACCATGATCGGCAGGCCCACCTCGTTGACGCGGGCGTAGTGCTCGACGATCTCGCGCCGGTTGGCCCGGTAGATCGTGGGCGGCAGCAGCAGGACGGCGTCGGCGCCGTCCTCCTGGGCGAGCTCGGCCCAGTGCTGCGCCTGGTGCCAGCCCACGCCGTGCACGCCCGCGATGACGATGCCGCGGCCGGCGACGGCCTCCACGGCGGTCTGCACCACCTTGCGGCGCTCGTCGTCGGTGAGCGACGAGTACTCGCCGAGGGAGCCGTTGGGTCCCACGCCCCGGCAGCCGGCGTTCATGAGGTGGTCGACGTGTGCGGCGTAGCCGTCGTAGTCGACCGCGAGCCCGGCAGGCGCCGCGGCGTCGGGGGTGAACGGCAGCGTCGTCGCGACGACGACGCCGCCCAGGTCGATCTTCTGGGAGCTCATGCGGTGTGTCCTCTCGGTTCACGCGCCGCCGGGGCCGGGGCGCGAGGGTCGGTGTCGGGATGAGGGTCGGAGTCAGGGGCTGTCGGTCGCGGGGTCGTCGGGCAGGGTGGCGAGGTCGCCCAGCCGGACGGGCACGACGAGCGGCCTCCGGTCGGGCACCGCGGGCGTCGCCCCCGCGCCCTCGCCGGCCGCGGGCTCCGCGGCCCCGACGAGCTCCGCGACCGTGCGGCCGCAGATCCTCGCCTGGCAGGGGCCGAGCCCGGCGCGGCTGGTGAGGCGCACGGAGCGCAGGTCGGTCGAGGCGGTGGCGCAGGCGGCGGCGCGCAGGGTGCCGGCGTCGACCTCCTCGCAGCGGCAGACGAGGGTGTCGTCGCGCAGCCAGGAGGTCCAGCCGCCGCGGATGCCGTGCGCGGCCTCGAGCCGGCGCGCGAAGTCCGCGGACCGGTCCCGGCGGCGCACCGCGCGGGCGAGCGCGGCGTCGTCGGGCGCGCCGGTCGCGGCGTGGTGCCCGGCCACCCACCCCTCCGCGAGCGCGGCCTCGGCACCGCCGATGCCGGTCAGCTCGCCGGCGGCCCACACGCCGGGCGCGGTGGTGCGCTGGCGGTCGTCGACGACGACGAAGCGGTCGGAGGAGATCGCGCACGCCGCCGCGACCGCCAGCTCGAGGCGGGGCGTGAAGCCGTGCGAGACGCACACGGCGTCCGCCGCGACCGTGCGCTCGGTGCCCGGCACGGGCGACCACCGCGCGTCCACGCGCGCGACCGTCACCTCCTCGACCCGGCCGTCCCCTCGCGCGGCGACCACGGCCTCGCCGACCCGGTACGTGACGCGGTGCCGGGCGAGCGCCGCGGCGTACCCGCCGAGCTCGCCGGTCTTGTGGGCCGCGCCCAGCAGCCCGGCCGGCCGCGCGCCCCAGCCTCGGACCAGCGCCGCCGGGGTGGCGGCCTCGTGGACCGACAGCACGCGCGCGCCGGTGCGCAGCAGCGACGTCGCGACGGGCAGGAGGAACGGCCCCGCGCCGGCGACGACGACGCGGTCGCCGACGGCCACACGCTCGGCCTTGGCGAGGGCCTGGGCCGCGCCGGCGGTCGTGACTCCGGGCAGCTGCCAGCCGGGGAACGGGAGCGTCCGGTCGTGGGCCCCCGTGGCCAGCACGAGGGCGTCGGGGGTGAGAGTGAGGTGCTCGCGGCCCGCGGCGTCGGCGGTGCCGACCAGGACGCGCAGGAGCACTCCGTCGTCGAGCCGCTCGAGCGCCCACACCTGGGCCGACGTCAGCAGCGTGACCCGCGGGTGCCCGGCGACGACGTCTCGCAGCGCCGTGAACGTGCCCCAGCCGTGATGGAAGGAGGCCTCGTCGGGCGCCGTCGTCCCGCCCGGCTGCACCCGGTGCCGCCAGAACTGCCCGCCCACCTGGTCCGACGCGTCGAGCAGCGTCACCTCGGCGCCCGCGCGGGCGGCGGCGCGCGCGGCGGACAGGCCCGCCGGCCCGGCCCCGACCACGACCACCGCGCGGCGGCTCACGACGTCGCCTCCGCGCTCGTGCCGGGCAGCGGGTCGTGCTGCGTCTCGACGACGTCCCCGTCGGCCGCGCGCCGCAGGCACGCCCGCACGTCGCGGGCCCCGTTGACGGTGACGAGGCAGTCGAAGCACACCCCGATGCCACAGAACACGCCGCGGGGCGCGGCGTCGACGCTGGTGGTGCGCCACGACCGCCGCCGGGCGGCCAGCAGCATCCCCGCGATCGTCTGCCCCTCGATGCCCGCGAAGGGCTCGCCGTCGAGCGTGATGGTCAGCGGGCGCGGCCCGGCGTCCTGCCGGTGCGTGGTCATGAGGCCTCCCCTGGATCCTCGGACGGGGAACCCGCGGCGAGCACCGCGGGGCGGTCGACACGGAACGGCGCGGGGTCGACCTCGGGCGCCGCGCCGGTGAACAGGTCGGCGAGCAGCTCGCCGCTGACGGGCCCGAGCCCGATGCCGGCGCCCTCGTGCCCGGTCGCGACCCACAGGCCCGGCGTCCGCGGGTCGGGGCCCACGATCGGCAGGTGGTCGGGCACGTAGGGGCGGAACCCGAGATAGGTCCGCATGACGCTCGCGTCGGCGAGGAACGGGAACAGCCGCACGGCGCGGGCGGCCATCTCCCGCAGCACGGCGGCGCGCAGCCGGTCGTCGAAGCCGACCTGCTCGCGGCTCGACCCGATCAGCACGGTGCCCGCCGCGGTGGACTCGACCACGCTCGACGTCTGCAGCGCGGCGTCGCCGGACTGGGTGGCACCGACGTAGTCGCCGTCGTAGACCTTGTGCCGCACGACGTGCGGCATCCGGGTCGTGACCAGCACCATCCCCCGACGCGGGCGCACGGGGAGCGCGACCCCCAGCCGGGCGGCGACGACGCCGGACCACGGCCCCGCCGCCAGCACGACGGCGCCGGCCGGCACGTCGCCGGCGGTGGTGCGGACCCCGACCAGCCGATCGCCGTCGCGCAGCGCACCCACGACCTCGACACCGGTGCGCACCCGGGCCCCGGAACGTCGCGCCGACGCGAGCAGCGCCTCCGCCGCGGCGACGGGCTGCACCTGCGCGTCCTCGGGATACCAGACCGCGGCAGTGAGGCCGGGGTTCAGGGCCGGTTCGAGCTCGAGCGCACCGGCGACGTCGACCTCCCGCGCGTCCACCCCGGCGCTCCGCTGCCGGGCGGCGAAGTCCCGCAGGGGCTGGGCCCCCTCGGCCGTCGTCGCGGCGACCAGGCCGCCCTTGGGGTCGTACTCGACGGCGGGGAAGCGGGGTCCCAGCTCCTCGGCGAGCTCCTCGACGAGGGTCGGCCAGCGGCGAGCGGCGTGCTGCGCGAGGACCAGCTCGGGGCCGGGTTCCTTGTCGGAGACGAGCAGGTTGCCCTCGCCGTGGGCGGTGGTGCCCGACGCCGCGCCGCCGCGGTCGAGGACGGTCACGGCGAGCCCGCGACGGGCGAGCGCACGGGCGCACGCGGCACCCACGATGCCCGCCCCCACGACCACGACGTCGTCGGTCATCGACAGCTCCTTCGAGTAGATGGCCAGTAATATGTCACATACCAGGACGGGAGAGGGGTCGGCCACGTCGCCGAGCCCCGTCGGGTCAGTCCTCCTCGGGGCGCCCCGCCCACCAGCCGGTGGTGTGGCCGATGTGACGACGCATGAGGTCCCGCGCCCCGGAGGCGTCACCCGCGGCGAGCAGGTCGAGCAGCTCGTGGTGCTCGGCCGCCGACTGCTCCAGGTGATCGGTGGCGACCATCTGGGACAGGCCGAGCAGCCGCGCGCGGCTGCGCAGGTCGGCCACGACGTCCACCAGCAGGGGGTTGCCCGCCAGGGTGGTCAGCCGCAGGTGGAAGTCACGGTCGGCCTCGAGGTATGTCACCAGGTCGCCCGAGCGCGCCCCGGTGACGATGGCGTCGGCCTGCTCGCGCAGCGCCGGCAGCGCGCTCTGCGGGAAGCGGCCCGCGAGCTTCTCCATCGCCGGCGGCTCGAGGAGCTGGCGCACCTCCGCGATGTGGCTCAGCATCTCCGGCGACACCTCGGTGACCCGGAAGCCCTTGTTGCGGACCGCCGTGACGAACCCGCGCTTCTCGAGGTCCAGCATCGCCTCCCGCACCGGCGTCGCCGACACGGCGAAGCGGGCGGTGAGCGACGGCACGGAGACGAGGGTGCCCGGGGCGAGGTCGCCCGAGACGATCGCGGCGGTGAGTGCCCGCGACACGGTCTCACGCAGGCTCACGGGCGCCTCGATGCGGCGGAACGACGCTACGGCTTCCGACATGAGCACTTCCTCACGGGGTTGATCCGGGGGTGGTGGACATCACAGTAGTGCATGATATGTTACCGCCCACATCGGCTGGCAGGTCAAGACGACCCGCCAGGCGACGGGCACAGGGGCCGCGACCCGGCACCTCGCCCACCTGCAGGAACGGCGCGGTTCCGGGCATCTGCCGGCACCGGGTCGACCCCGCCGGACGCGACGACGCGGACGGCGGCAGCAGTACCGGACGACGACGTCAGCCGGCTCGCCCCCGGGCGACGCGGCAGGACATGTGCCATGTGATATACCACCGAGGAGATTGTCGTGGCGACCACCCCGAACCTGGCTCCCGAAGCGACCCGGGCGCCCGCCGTCGCTGCCGCGGGGCGCGCCGGCCGCCCGCTCGGCACCGACCGGGTCCGCCTCACCGGCGGCCTGCTCCACGCCTGGCAGCGGCGCAACCGCGTCGTCACCGTGCCGCACGTCGTCCGCGAGGTGCGGCAGGCCGGCAACCTCGACAACTTCCGGCGGCTCCACGACCCGGCGGTCGGCGACTACCGCGGGCGCTACCCGTTCCTCGACACCGACGTCTACAAGACGCTCGAGGGGATCGCCTACGAGCTCGGCCGCGAGCCCGCCGACGAGGACGAGGCCGCGGCGCTGGAGACTGCCCGCGACTTCTTCGAGGAATCGGTGGCGCTGATCGAGCGGGCCCAGCGGCCCGACGGCTACCTCGGCACCTTCTACCAGTCGCCGCAGAGCCCCAAGGAACCCTGGCAGGACCTCTCCTGGGGCCACGAGATGTACAACCTCGGGCACCTCGCCCAGGCCGCCGTGGCGGCGTCCCGCCAGCTCGGCGACCGCCGGCTCCTCGACGTCGCCGCGCGGTTCGCGGACCTCGTCGTCGAACGCTACGGCCCGGACGGCGAGCCGGCGTACTGCGGCCACCCCGAGGTGGAGATGGCCCTCGTGGAGCTCGCCCGCGAGACGGGCGACCGCCGCTACCTGGAGCAGGCCCGGCTGTTCGTCGACCGTCGCGGCGCCGGGACCCTCGCGCACACGATCTTCGCCGCGGACTACTTCCAGGACGCCGTGCCGCTGCGCGAGCTGGAGTCGGTCACCGGGCACGCCGTGCGCATGGTCTACCTCGCGGCCGGGGCCACCGACGTCGCGCTCGAGACGGACGACGCCGCGCTGCTCGCCCACCTCGAGCACCTGTGGGACGACATGGTGGCCCGCAAGTCCTACCTCACCGGCGGCATCGGCTCGCGGCACTCCGACGAGGCGTTCGGCGACCGGTTCGAGCTGCCCGCCGAGCGCGCCTACGCCGAGACGTGCGCCGCGATCGGCACGGCGCAGTGGGGCTGGCGGCTCTTCCTCGCCACCGGCCGCGCCGACGTGCTGGACCACGTCGAGCGGGTGCTGCACAACGCGTACGCCGTCGGCCTGTCCGAGGACGGCGCCGCGTTCTTCTACGACAACCCGCTGCAGCGCCGCCCCGACCACGAGCAGCGCAGCGGTGCCGAGAAGGACGGCGAGCTGCTGCGCCGGGCCTGGTTCGGCTGCCCCTGCTGCCCGCCCAACGTGGTCCGCTGGATGTCGGAGCTCCAGGACCACCTGGCCGTGGCCGACGACGACACCCTCACCCTGGCCCTCTACGCGAGCGCCACGATCGACTCCCCCGCCATGGACGTCGACGTGACGACGGACCTGCCGTGGGACGGCCGCGTCACCGTGCGCGTGCGCCGCGCCGCGGACGGCCCCACGACGCTCGCGCTGCGCGTGCCCGCCTGGGCCGACGGCGCCACCGCGACGGTGGACGGCGAGCCCGTCGCCGAGCTCGCGGCCGACGGCTGGCTCCGGCTGACCCGTGCCTGGGCGCCGGGCACGACGGTCGTGCTCGACCTGCCCATGCAGGTCCGCGCCGTCACCGCGCACCCGCACCTGGACGCCGCGCGCGGCACGGCCGCCGTCCTGCGCGGGCCGCTCGTGTACTGCGTCGAGCAGCAGGACTCCCCCGCCCCGGTGGACGACCTGCTCCTCGCCGCCGAGGACGTGCCCCGGCTCGCGGTCGACGAGGACCACCCGTGGCGCGTGCTGCGCGGCGACCTCGCCGTCGCGCCGCCGACGGGCGACGACCCGTACCCCCCGCTGGGCGCCACGGCGCCCACCACGCACCGCGCGCCGGTGGCCCTCGTGCCCTACGCGCTCTGGGGCAACCGCGAGGTGGGCGCCATGCGCGTCTTCCTCCGGACGTCCTGACCCGCACCACCGCACTCCCCGACCGACCCGTCGCACCATCCCCACCCTGGGAGGTTTTCCATGACACGACGAGTGACCAGACCAGCCCTCCGTGCCGCAGCGTTCGGCGTCGCGGCCCTCCTCGCGCTCGGCGCGTGCTCCTCCGGCGGCGGAGGCGGGGGCTCGACGGCGAGCACCGCCGGCGGCCTCCAGGGCGAGCCCGCCGAGGGCGGCGTCGTGCAGGTGCTGCAGAACGCCGACTTCTCCTACCTCGACCCGGCCAAGGGCTGGGACGGCGGCGTGAACAACTTCTACCGGCTCGTGTACCGCACGCTCACGACGCCCGCCTCGGGCAGTGCGGAGGACCCGAACGAGATCGTGCCCGACCTCGCCACGGACACCGGCACCGTGTCGGACGACGGCCTCACCTGGACGTTCACGCTCAAGGACGGGCTGAAGTTCGACAACGGGGACCCGATCACGTCCGCCGAGGTGAAGTTCGGCGTCTCCCGCGCCTGGGACCCGGAGATCGGCATCGGCTCCCCGTACGCCAAGCAGGTCATCGACGCCCCGAAGGACTACGAGGGCCCGTACAAGTCCGGCGACCTGCCGACCATCGAGACGCCCGACGACACCACGATCGTCTTCCACCTCAAGGCGCCGTTCCCCGACTTCCCGGCCGTCGCGTCGCAGCCGAACTTCGCGCCGTTCCCCGTCGGCTCCGGCGCCGGCGACGAGTTCCTCAACGACATCGTCGCGTCCGGCCCGTACACGCTCGACGAGTACACCCCCGGCAGCGTCATCAAGCTCGTGCGCAACGAGAACTGGGACCCGGCCACGGACGAGGTGCGCACCGCCAAGCCGGACGGCTGGAACTTCCAGCTCGGCCTCGACCCGGCCACCATCGACGAGCGCCTGCTCGCCGGCCAGGGCACGGACGTCAACGCCATCGGCGGCAACCTGCAGCCCGCCACCCTCGCCCGCCTGCAGGACCCGAAGTACAAGGACCGCCTGGTCGACTGGCCGGGCGTCTGCACCACGTACATGGGCCTGAACACGACCAAGAAGCCGCTCGACGACGTCAAGGTGCGCCAGGCGATCTCGTACGCGGTGGACAAGGCGGCCGTGCAGAACGGCACCGGCGGCACGATGCTCGCCGACATCGCCAGCACGACCATCCCGGAGTCGGTCGCCGGGTACAAGGAGTTCGACCTCTACCCCAGCGAGGGGAACACCGGCGACGTCGAGAAGGCCAAGGAGCTGCTCGCCGAGGCCGGCTACCCGGACGGGTTCGAGATGACGCTCGACATGCGCACGCAGCCCAAGCTGCAGGCGCAGGCCGAGGCCGTCCAGCAGTCGCTGTCCCGCGTGGGCATCAAGGTCACCTTCAACCCGATCGACACCTCGAAGTTCTACGAGACGATCGGCACGCCCAAGCTGCAGAACGACGCCGCGATCACCGGCTGGTGCCCGGACTGGGCGTCGTCGGCCAGCACGGTCATCCCGCCGCTGTTCGACGGGCGCCGCATCACCGACAAGGGCAACTCGAACCTCGGCCAGATCGACGACCCGGCGATCAACTCCGCCATCGACGACGCGCTCGCCATCACCGACCCGGCGGCGGCGAACGAGGCGTGGGGCAACCTCGACGAGCAGGTCCTCGCCGAGGCGCCGATCGTGCCGCTGCTGGTGGAGAAGGTCGTGCTGCTGCCCGGCGAGAACGTCACCGGGGTGTACTCCAGCCCCGGCGTCGCGACCGGTGGGCTCGACTACACCGGCGTCGGGCTCAAGGACCCGAGCAAGGGCTGATGCCATGACCCTCAGCATGACCACGCTCGAGGCAGAGACCGGGGGCGCGCCGTCCGTCGGCGACGCGCCCCCGGCGCCCCGGCAGGGCGTCTGGCACCACCTGCTCCGCAGCCGCGGGGCGGTGCTCGCCCTGTCGTACATCGCGCTCGTCGCGCTCCTGGCCGTCGCCGCGCCGCTCGTCGTCAAGCTCTCCGGCTGGGGGCCGTACGAGTTCGACCAGGCCGCCATCGACCCCAACCTCGGCGGCCTGCCGATCGGCCCGCTCGGCGGGATCAGCGCCGAGCACTGGTTCGGTGTCGAGCCCGGCACCGGCCGCGACCTGTTCGCACGCATCGTCTACGGCGCGCGCACCTCCATGCTCATCGCGCTCGCCGCGACCGCCCTCACCACCCTGCTCGGTGTCCTCTTCGGACTCCTCGCCGGGTACCACGGGGGCAAGGTCGACCAGGTCGTCTCGCGCGTCATGGACTTCCTCATGGCGTTCCCCGCCCTGATCTTCATGATCGCGATCCTGTCGGCGCTGCCCGCGAGCAACCGCGCGCCGCTGCTGGTGCTCGTCATCTCGGTGTTCGGGTGGCCCTACCTCGCCCGGGTGGTGCGCGGGCAGACCATGACGATCACGCAGCGCGAGTTCGTCGAGGCGGCCCGGGCGTCCGGGGCGTCGGGCTGGCGGATCGTGCTGCTGGAGATCCTGCCGAACCTGCGCTCCACGATCATCGTCATGACGACGCTCGCCGTGCCCGGGTACATCGGCACCGAGGCCGGGCTGAGCTTCCTCGGCGTGGGCGTCGTCCCGCCGACCCCGTCCTGGGGGCAGATGATCGCGCAGTCGATGAGCTGGTACGCCGTCGACCCGATGTACTTCCTGATCCCCGGAACCTTCCTGTTCCTGCTCGTGCTGTCCTTCACGGTCCTCGGCGACCGGCTCAAGGACGTCGTCGACGCGGGAGAGAGGCGCTGATGGTCCGCTTTCTCGTGACGAGGCTCGCCGGCATGGTCGGGGTGCTGTTCCTCGTCGTCCTGTTCACGTACGCGATCTTCTTCGCGCTCTCCCCCGACCCGGCCGTGCAGATCTGCGGCAAGAACTGCACGCCGGAGCTGATCGACCAGATCCGGAACAACCTGGGCCTGGACCGGCCGTTCTACGAGCAGTTCTTCGGCTTCCTCGCCGGGCTGTTCGTGGGCACCACGTACGGCACGGGCGCCAACGCGATCGACTGCGCGGCGCCCTGCCTCGGCTATTCCTTCCAGACCGGGCAGCCCGTGCTCGAGATGTTCGAGCAGCGCTTCGGCGTCTCGGCCACGCTCGCCGTGGGCGCGGCCGTGCTGTGGCTGCTCATGGGCGTCTCCGGCGGCATGATCGCGGCGATCAAGAAGGGCACCTGGTTCGACCGGGCCGCGACCGGCGCCGCCCTGGGCGGTGTCTCCATCCCCAACTACGTGCTCGCCCTGGTGCTGCAGTACGTGCTGGTGGTGCGGCTCGGGTGGCTGCCGTTCCCCCAGGCGGTGCCGTTCGCCGCCGACCCCGGGCAGTGGTTCCTCAACTTCGTCATGCCGTGGCTGGTGCTCGCGTTCACCTACGCGTCGATGTACCAGCGGCTGACGCGGGCGAACGTGCTCGACACGCTCGACGAGAACTTCGTGCGCACCGCCCGCGCCAAGGGCCTCGCGCCGCGGCTGGTGTGGCGGCGGCACGCGCTGCGGCCCGCGCTCACGCCGGTCGTGACGCTGTTCGGCATGGACTTCGCCGGCCTGCTGGGCGGCGCGATCATCATCGAGACCGTCTTCGGCCTCAACGGCATCGGCAAGATGGCGTCCGACTCGATCACCAAGAACGACCAGCCGGTGATCATGGGCGTCACGCTCGTCGCGGCGTTCCTGGTGATCGTCGGGAACGTGATCGTCGACATCGTCTACACGACCATCGACCCGCGCGTCCGGGTCGGGGCCCGGGCATGAGGGGGCGAGCATGAGCACGCTGCTCGAGGTCGAGGACCTCACCATCACCTTCCGGACGGCGCACGGGCCGGTCGACGTCGTGGACGGGCTCTCGTTCACGCTGGAGCAGGGCGCGTCGCTGGGGATCGTCGGCGAGTCGGGCTCCGGCAAGTCGATGACGTCGCTGGCGGTCATGGGGCTGCTGCCGCCCACGGCGAGCCTGCGCGGCCGGGTCTCCCTGGACGGCGCCGAGCTCACGGCGCTGCCCGAGTCGAAGGTGCGGCGCCTGCGGGGCGACCGCATGGCGATGATCTTCCAGGACCCGTTGTCCTCGCTGAACCCGTACTACACGGTGGGGATGCAGATCGAGGAGGCCTACCGGGCGCACCGGCCCGGGGTCACCCGGCGGGCCGCCCGCAAGGTCGCCGTCGAGGCGATGGAGCGGGTGCACATCGCCGACGCGGGCCGGCGGGTGGACCACTACCCGCACCAGTTCTCCGGCGGCATGCGCCAGCGCGTGATGATCGCGATGGCGCTCTCCACCGAGCCGGACCTGCTCATCGCGGACGAGCCCACCACCGCGCTCGACGTCACCGTGCAGGCCCAGATCCTCGACCTGCTGCAGGAGGTGCGACGGGAGACCGGGACGGCGCTGATCCTCATCTCGCACGACCTCGCCGTCGTCTCCGAGATCGCCGAGCACGTCGTCGTCATGCGGCACGGCGTGGCCGTGGAGCAGGCGCCCGCCGACCGGCTGTTCTCCGACCCGCAGCACCCGTACACGCGGGCGCTGCTCGACGCCGTCCCGCGGATCGACGACGAGATCGGCGACCTGCGGGGCATCGACACCGCAGCCAGCACCGCCGGCGTGGGAGGGAAGCGATGAGCGCGACCAGCACCGGGCAGAGCACCGCGGCCGGCACCGGATCGAGGGCCGTCACCCCCGCGAGCGCACCGGCGGCCTCGACGGCGCACGACGACGGGCCGCTGCTGCGCGCCACGGACCTGGTCAAGGAGTTCGCGGTGCCCGGCACCGGCGGGCTGCTGGGCCGGGCGGACACGTTCCGCGCGGTGGACGGCGTGAGTCTCGAGGTGCGCGCGCGGGAGACGCTGGCCCTGGTCGGCGAGTCGGGCTCCGGCAAGTCGACGACGGCGCGGATCGTCGCGCGGCTGACGGACGCGACGTCGGGCGAGGTCGTCTTCGACGGCGAGCCGGTGACGCACGCGAAGGGCGACCGTCTGCGCCGGTTCCGCAGCGAGGTGCAGGTGGTCTTCCAGGACCCGTACTCGTCGCTCAACCCGCGGCACACGGTGGAGCGGATCGTCACCGCGCCGCTGGTCTACCAGGGGCGGGAGGTGCCGGGCGGCACCCGGGCGTTCACCCAGCAGCTCATGGAGCGCGTGGGCCTGGACCCCGACCACCACCGCCGGTACCCGTCGCAGTTCTCGGGCGGCCAGGCGCAGCGCATCGGCATCGCCCGCGCGCTCGCCGTGTCGCCGCGGCTCGTGGTCTGCGACGAGGCCGTCTCCGCGCTCGACGTGTCCGTGCAGGCGCAGATCATCAACCTGCTGCGCCGGCTGCAGCGCGAGGAGGGGTTCAGCTACCTCTTCATCGCGCACGACCTCGCCGTCGTGCGGCAGATCGCCGACCGTGTGGCCGTGATGTCGAAGGGGCGCATCGTCGAGCAGGGCGAGCGCGACGCCGTCTTCGACGACCCGCAGCACGAGTACACCCGGACCCTGCTGGCCGCCGTGCCGCGCATCCGCCCCGAGTGGGAGCGGGCGCGCCGCGAGGCCGCGGAGGTGCGGGCCGCGACCGTAGCCACCGAGGAGGAGACCACCGCGTGACCACCTATCACCTGCCGGGACTGCACGTCACGGAGCGCACGACGGCGGTCCCCCTCGACCACGCCCGGCCCGAGGGCGAGCAGATCGACGTCTTCTGGCGCGAGCTGGTCGACCCCGAGCGCCGCGGCGACGACCTGCCCCTGCTGGTCTACCTGCAGGGCGGGCCGGGCGGCGCGTCGCCGCGCCCGCTGAAGCGGGACGGCTGGCTCGACGAGGCCCTGACGACGTACCGCGTGATCCTGCCGGACCAGCGCGGTACCGGCCGCAGCACGCCGCTGGACGGGGAGGCGGTCGCGGCGCGCGGGGACGCCGTCGCGGGCGCCGACTACCTGGCGTGCTTCCGGGCGGACTCGATCGTCGCCGACCTGGAGCACGTGCGGCGCACGCACTACGACGGCCGCCGGTGGGCCACCCTGGGCCAGTCGTTCGGCGGGTGGATCACGCTCGCCTACCTGTCGACGGCGCCGGAGGGGCTGGCCGCCTGCTACGTCGCGGGCGGCATCCCGGGCACGCCCGCGAGCGCCGACGAGGTGTACCGGCGCACGTTCGCGCGCGCCGAGGCCAAGACGCGGCGCTTCTACGACCTGTACCCGCAGGACGTCGACGCCGTGGCCGCGATCGCCGACCGGCTCGCCGAGGGCGACGTGCGCCTGCCCGACGGCGACGCGCTCACGGTGCACCGGTTCCAGTCCCTGGGGATCGACCTGGGGATGAAGCCCGGGTCCGAGCGCCTGCACTGGCTGGTCGACGAGGCGTTCGTGCGCCCCGGCCGCCTGTCGCACGCGTTCCTGGAGCAGGTGCTGGTGCGCTCGTCGTCGGCGTCGAACCCCCTGTTCTGGACGCTCCAGGAGTCCATCTACGGCGACGGCGCGAACGGCCCGACGGCGTGGGCGGCGCAGCGCGCCCGCGACGAGCGGCCGCAGTTCGGGCCCGACGAGCGGCCCCTGCTGCTCACCGGCGAGATGGCGTTCCCGTGGATGTTCGACGAGGTGCGGCTGCTGAGGCCGTTCGCGCCGGCGGTGCACGAGCTCGCCGCGCGCCGGGAGTGGAGCCCGTTGTACGACGTCGAGCGCCTCGCCGCGAACGACGTGCCGCTGGCCGCGGCGGTCTACTTCGACGACATGTACGTGGACTCGGGCCTGCAGCTCGACACCCTGTCCAGGCTGGGGAGCTCGCACGCCTGGGTCACCAACGAGTACGAGCACGACGGGATCGGCGACCCCCGGGTGCTGCGGCGCCTGCGGGAGCTGGTCCGGGACGCAGGAGGAGAACGACGATGACGCAGCAGGCCCACCACCACCGGCCCCCGCACTCGGGCAACCGCACCCCGCGCCTCACGGAGGTGCCGGCCTTCACCGAGATGATCGCCCAGGGCTGGTCCACCGACGTCGTGCCCGCCCGGGTGCCCGACGACGCGGCCGAGGCCGCCGCGGCGCACCGTGCCCGGCTGGCGGAGCGGCTCGGCGGGCGGACCGTCGTCGTCGGCGCCGGGCGCGCGCCCGTGCGCAGCAACGACACGTCGTACGACTTCCGCGCCGACAGCGACTTCGTGTGGCTGACGGGCTGCCAGCTCGAGGACGCCGTCGTCGTGCTGCACGGGGCGGACGCCGTGCTCTACGCGCCGCCGCCCGCGCGGCCGGGCGACCCGGCGTTCTTCTCCGACGCGATGCACGGCGAGCTGTGGGTGGGCGCCTCGCCCGGGCTCGGCGAGTGGGCGCAGGCGCTCGGCGTCCCGGTGCGCCCGCTCGCGGAGCTGGACGACGCCCTGGCGCACGGCTCCGGCTGGTGGGCCGGGCGCGCGGTGCCGGCCGACGTCGTGGCGCGGCACGGCCTGGAGCCGTCGGCCGAGCTCGCGCGGGCGTGCGCGGACCTGCGCATGGTCAAGGACGCCTGGGAGGTGGCGCAGCTGCGTGCCGCCGTCGACCACACGGTGACCGGCTTCGAGGCCGTCGTGCGGGAGATCCCGACGGCGGTCCGGGCCGGTGGCGAGCGCTGGCTGCAGGGCACGTTCGACCGGCACGCCCGCACCACCGGCAACGGGCCGGGCTACGCGACGATCGTCGGCAGCGGCCCGCACGCGCCCACCCTGCACTGGGTGCGCTGCGACGGCCCGGTGCTCCCCGACGCGCCCCTGCTGCTCGACATGGGCGTCGAGGAGAACACGCTCTACACGGCCGACGTGACCCGCACGGTGCCGCCGTCGGGCCGATTCACGGACACGCAGCGGGCCGTGCACGACCTCGTGGAGAAGAGCCACCGCGCCGGGATGGCGCACGTGCGCCCGGGGGTGAACTACCTCGACTTCCACTACGCGGCCATGGAGGTGATCGCGCAGGGCCTGCACGACTGGGGCCTGCTGCCCGTCTCCGTCGACGAGGCCCTCTCTCCGCAGGGCCAGCACCACCGGCGCTGGCTCGTGTGCGGCATCGGGCACCACCTGGGCCTCGACGTGCACGACTGCGCGCACAGCGAGTGGCAGCAGTACATGGGCGCCGACCTGGAGCCGGGCGTCGTCATGACCGTGGAGCCGGGCCTGTACTTCCACGCCCACGACCTCACCGTGCCGCCGGAGCTGCGCGGCGTCGGCGTGCGGCTGGAGGACGACCTGCTCGTCACCCCGGACGGCCACGAGGTGCTGTCCGACGCCCTGCCCATCGACGCGGCCGGCGTCGAGGCCTGGACGGCGGAGCGGCTGCCCGCCGTCGTCTGAGACGTCCCCGCCCCGGGCGGGGTCCGCACCACCGCAGCACCAACGTCAGGCACCACCTCGCAGACGAAGGGAACACTGCAGTGAAGAGCATCCGAGCCAGGTCCGGCCGGGCGGTCGCGGCCGCTGCGGTCACGGCGGCCGCGACGGCCGTGTCGTTGCTCGCCGTGGCGGGCCCCGCCACGGCCGAGGACGCCGCGACGATCCCGGTCGCCGCCGACGGCACCGTGGCCGCCGACCCGGCGTACGACGGGCCGCAGGTCACCGAGGTCCGCGTGATCAACGAGGGCAAGTTCCTCGAGATCTCGTGGGACCGGTACGTCGACGAGACGGCGGCGGTGAGCCCCGAGCACGTCACGCTCACCCAGGGCGGCACGGCCGTCACCCTCACGCCCAAGCCCGCCACCGGGCCCACCGACACGATCTTCTTCGACAAGGACAACCGGCAGATCGCGGCGTCGGACGCGAACAGCATGGCCCGTCTGCCCGAGGACCTGCACCTGGCGAGCATCGCCTACACGGGCACGCTCGACCCGGACGAGCCCCTCACCGTCACGGTGGACGGGTCGCAGATCGAGGACGCGGAGGGCCGGCCCGCCCGGGACGCGACGTACACGGGCGTCCCGCGCCTCGACTACTACACGCAGTCCGTGACGACCGGGTCCGGGATCGTCGTCAAGGCGAACCCGCGCGTCGACCCGGCCACGCTCGACCTGGCCGCCGCGCAGGTGGACGTCCAGCTCGGGAAGTCCGACAACGGGATCGCGGCGCGGATGGCCGACTTCGGCTGCTCGCTCGCCGTGTACGCGTCCCGGGAGAACGCCTACCTCGTGCCCGAGCACCGGGGCGGCTACGACCCCGAGATGTACGACGTCGAGGGATACGGCGGGAGCGAGTGGAACGGCTGCGTGTCGTCCATCTCCGAGCGCAACGTGCTGCGCACCCGCGGGGACGAGAACGCGTTCCTCAACACCGGCTACCCGAACGAGAACATCCTGATCCACGAGTTCGGCCACGCCGTACGGCTCGTGGGCATCGAGACCCTGGCCGACACGGGTCTGTCCGACGAGCTGTACGACGCGTACGAGAACTCGTGGTCCACCGGCCGGTGGCCGAACACGTACGCGATCGGCAACATCGACGAGTACTTCGCCACGCTGTCCGCCATCTGGTTCGACGTCATGGCGGAGAAGCCGGACTGGACCGACGGGGTGCGCAGCCCGATCAACACCCGCGCCGAGCTGAAGGCGTACGACCCGCAGGCGTACGCGCTCCTCGCCAAGGTCTACCCCGCCGACCTGACCCTCCCGGCCCCGTGGGACGAGCCGGCGCCCGACGTCTACCACGGCGACTACACCCAGCTCCCGGAGCGGCCCGAGCGCGCCACCGCCGAGGACGTCGACTTCGCCGCCGACAGGTTCCGCATCGTCACCGACGGGATCGGCACCGAGTACCAGGTCGACCGGTACGCGGGCGACGCCGACCACCCCGAGCGCGACGTCGTCGTCTGGTCGAGGTGGGGCGACGGCGTCTGGTCCCTCGCCCCCGCGGGCGGCGGCGCGTACACGATCGCCGCCTCCGACGGGTCCGGTGCGCTGACGGCCGTCTCGGACACCGAGGTGCGGTACGCCGGCGTCGAGGCGGACCCGGACGACCCGCGGCAGCGGTGGACGTTCGTGCCCGACACCTCGACGGAGGCCGAGCCGTACGACGGGCACCTGGTGAACGCGGGCACCGGCGGCGCGCTCGACGTCGACGGCCGCACCACGTCCGGCGTCTCGCTCACCCTGACCGCCCCGGCCGACGCGACCCGGTGGCTGCTGGAGGACACGACCCGCACGGCGGCCCAGGGCGTCGGCGCCTACCTGCTGCCGGACGTCACGGCGCCGGAGGTCACGTCCGCGTGGGCCCACCCGAACCGGAAGTCCCTGACCCTCGACGCCACGGACGACGCGTCCGGCGTCGCCCTCCTGGAGTACCGGGTCGGCCGCGACGCGTGGGCCACCTACCGAGGAGCGATCAGCATCGGTCCGCGCGACCGCGTCGAGGCGCGCGCCACGGACCGTGCGGGCAACGTCTCGTCGGTCCTCGTCGTCACGCGCTAGCCCAGACACCGAACAGGCGGTTGACACCGTGATCGCGCGATCTCGCGCCTGATCACGGTGTCAACCGCCTGCTCGGCAGTGCTGGGGCGCGGGTCAGCCCCGCTCGTGCGCGCCGATCATCGGGAGGCCGAAGGCCAGCCCGACGAGGAGGATGCCGCCGACGACCATGTACGGGTCCAGGGTCGGGTTGCCGCCCGAGGCACCGGAGCCGAACAGCACCAGGCCGGCGGCGAAGAGCACGAACGCGCCGAGGAAGCGGCCGAGGACGGCACCGGTGGGCTCGGACTTGACGCGCGGGTTGACCTGGAAGTCGCTCATGGTCCGAGGATAGGCCGCCCGCGGCGGACGCGGCGAACCGCCCCCGCTGGCACCGTGCCTGTGCGCCGCCGGGTGCCTATCGTCCGGACATGGGGTACGCGACGAAGCACCTGACCACCGACACGTGGGACGACTTCGCGGCTCTCGTCGAGGCCCACCACGGAGTCTGGGGCGGGTGCTGGTGCATGGGGTTCCATCCCGAGGGCCTGAGCCGGGACAGCACGCCGGAGGGCAACCGCGCGGCGAAGCTGGCGCACACGCGTGCGGGGACGGTGCGGCAGGTCCTCGTCTACGACGGGGACGCGTGCGTGGGCTGGTGCCAGTACGGCACGCCGGCCGAGCTGCCGAACATCAAGAATCAGAAGGCCTACGAGCGCGACGCGGCGGAGCCGCCGACCTGGCGCATCGGCTGCATCTTCACCGCCGCGAAGCACCGGGAGCGCGGCGTCGCGCGGGCCGCGGTCCGCGCGGCTCTGGACGCCATCGCGCAGGCGGGCGGCGGGACGGTCGAGGCGTACCCGGAGCAGACCGTCGACCGGCCGCCGCAACGCGGCGCCTACCTCCACACCGGCCCGGAGGAGCTCTACGCGCAGCTCGGCTTCGTCCGCGACCGGCGGATCGCCAAGTGGCGGTGGGTGATGCGGGCCGACGTGCCCGCCGCCTGACGCCCCCAGGGCAGGCGGCGGGCGCGTCGACCGTTCACCGGCGCACGCGGACCGCCAGCTCCTTGCTGCGGGTCTCGCCCGCCGCGTTGGTGAGCACGGCGACGTACCGGTGCGTGCCGGGCTCGCGGCCGGTGAGCACCGTCGCGGCGGACTGCGCCTCTCCCCCGGTGCCCGGGACCAGCTCCTGCCGGTCCACCTCGACGCCGTCCTCGTACAGCACGTAGCCCGTCGCCTGCGTGCCCCACCACTTGTCCATGGAGACGACGTAGTCCCCGTCGCCGGGCACCTCGTCGGAGGCGTTGTCGTGGGACAGGACGGGCGTGCCAGGGTTCGCGTCGGTGACACGCACCGTGTGCGGGCCGGCGCACGGCGTCGTCCCGGCCGCGTTGACGAGCTCGCACGTGTACTCGTACTCGCCGTTCGCCTTGCCGGTGATGGGGACGGCGACCCGCTGCGCGTCCGTGCCGCCGTGCGTCAGCTTCTCCGTGCGGATGAGCTCCCCGTCCTCGTAGAGCCGCAGGCTGGTGGCGTTCTCGCCCCACCACAGGTCGACGAGGACGCGGTAGTCGCCGTCGCGCAGCCCGGTGTCCCAGCCGTTGTCGTCGCTGATCCGCGCGGTGCCCGGCGCCCCGGCGGGCACCAGCACGTCGAGCGTGCCGGCGACGCCGTTGACCTCGACCTGGACGGTCGCACGGCCGGGCGCGACGGCGGTGACGTCGTGCGTCGCCGGGTCCAGCGCGAGGACGGCGCCCGACGGCGCGTCGTCGGGCGAGCCGACGAACACCCGGTCCCCTCCCCAGCGGGACGAGACGGGCCACGCGACCGGCACCTGCCGGGTGCCGTCCTGCGTGACCAGGGCGCTGACCTGGCCCGAAGTGCCCACGGCGAGCTCCTCGGGGCCGCTCACCGCGACGCTCTCGGCGCGCGTCTCGACCTCCCAGGAGAACCAGCCGTCATCGCCGGTGCCCTCGGCCGCCGGGTCGACGCCGATCATCGACCAGCCGGTGAACCCGCCGTCGGCGGGCGTGCTGGCCGGGCTCTTGCCCGAGTTGCCGTTGACGACGTACGGGATGCCGTCCGCGGTGGCGGCGTGGAAGACGCCGACGTGCGACCCGACCGACGCGAGCTGCTTGCCCGACGTCTCGCGGAAGTCCTCGAACCAGCCGCGCAGCGTCTCCGCCTCCACCCGGTCGACGAGCTGGCTGGCCTTCGTGGGCAGCGGGTCGTCGAGCGGGTGGTGGAAGAGGGTGACCACGCCGGTCACGGTGTCGTCGGTGGCCGCGTCGTCGAGCGCGTGGCGCAGGGCCTTGAGCTGGGCGAAGTCGGCGCCCAGCCGCCCGGCCGACGAGTCGAGCATGACGAGCCGGGTGGTGCCGCCGGCGGCGGGCACGTCCACGACGTGCGTGCGCTCGCCGAACTCGTCCTCGAAGTTCTCGATGGACCCGCCCATCACCTCGTGGTTGCCCGGCAGGTAGTACCAGGGGAAGTCGGCGTCGGCGAGGCCCTCGTCGAGCACCTCGCGGGCCAGGTCGAAGTCGGCGGGCGACGCCTCGTCCACCAGGTCGCCGTTGATGACGAGCAGGTCCGGGTCGGCCGCGACGATCTCCGCCAGCGCCTGCTTCGCGCCCTGCACCGCCCCGGACCCCGGGTCCCGGGCGACGAACTGCGCGTCCGACAGCACCGCGACGCGCAGCGGCGCGTCGTCCGTCGCGCCGTCGGCGACGACAACCGGGTCCTCGACCCGCTCCGCCGCCGGCGCCTCGACGTCCGGCGGCACCTGGGCCCGCAGGTCGGAGACGACGACCTCGCCCGTGTACTGCTCCGCCGCCCGCGTCTCGAGCACGCGCAGGCGCTGGAGGGTGAGCGGGAACGCGACGCCCTCGGGGACGGCGAGCTGCACCTGGCGCCAGCCCTCCCACGACACGGTCGGGCCGTCGAGGTTGGTCACGACCCCGTCGCCCTGGCGCACCTGGAGCCGCAGCCACGCGCCGTTCCCGTCGCCGTGCACCCACGCCGTGAGCGTGCGGGGCTGCCCGGGCACCACGACGCCGCCGTCCGGCGCGACGGCGTACTGCCCGCGCGTCGCGGTGGACTGCGTGAAGTCGTAGGTGAGCTTCAGGCCCGCCGCGCCCTCGTGGCCCTCGGCCGGGCCGACCGAGCCGCCGGGTGCCCGGTCGTGCGCGGAGGTCCAGCGGGCGGCGTCGGCCAGGTCGGCGACGACGACGTCCTCGAGCGACACCGCGACGGCGACGTCGACCTCCTCGTCGCCGACCGCGAGCGTGAAGGTCGCGGCGCCGGAGTCCCGCAGCGCCCGGACCGCGAACGACCCGTCCGCCGCCGGCTCCAGCGCGGCGACGCCGTCGCCGCCCGTCACCTCGACGTCGCGCGCCTCGACCGGTGCGGAGTACCCGTCGGCGTCGTGCCCGACGACGGTGAGGGACGCGGTCGCGTCCGCGTCGGGGAGCGTCACGACCGGCTCGGGCACGGTGAGCCGCTGCAGGCCGCCCAGCACCGTGACGTCCGCGGCGCCCGTCGCGACGCCGTCCGACGCGGGGGACGCGGCGCGGACGGTCGCGGAGCCCGGCGCGACGCCGGTGACGACGCCCGCGCCGTCGTCGGCGCGCGCGACGGTGGCCGCACCGTCGTCGGAGGAGGTCCAGGAGTCGGGCCGGGTGTCGACCGGCGCGCGGGACTCGTCGTAGCCCTTGGCGGTCAGCGTGCGGTGCAGGCCGGGGAAGACGCGCAGCGCGTCGCCGGCGGGGGCGTCGCCCGTGGGCACGGCGGCGTGCACGTCGAACGCGTGCACCTCGCCCGAGCCCTCCGGGGTGAAGAGCCCCAGGCCGTTGGCGTCGAGGCGCTCGCCGCCGTCCGACGGGCTGTTCAGCACGCTGGTGCCGGCGTCGCCGGGCAGGCGCGCGACCATCGTCGTCGAGCCGCCGCCGTCGAGGTTGATCGCGTCGTCGGCGCCGAGCTGGGCGAGGAACCGGCCCAGCTCGGGCAGGGACGCGCCGATGCTCTGCGCCTGGCGGCCGTCCACGACCACGAGGTACGCCGTCGCGCCGTCCGCGCTGAGGCCCACCGCGGTGCGGGGGTGGCGGAGCGTCGCGAAGTCGCTGGTGGACGACGTGACCTCGCCGTCCTCGAGCAGCCAGTCGTCGGGGTCGCCGCCGATGGCGGTGCGGAGCTCGCCGAGGTCGTCGCGCAGGCCGTAGGCGAGCGTCACCTCGCCACCGGGCGCCAGCGCCGCCAGCGCGTCGGCCGCGGCCCCCGGCCGGGCGACGACGGCGCGGACGTCGTCGGGCAGGCGGCCGGAGCCCGGCGCGCCCACCGCGACGACCGACCCGGGCGAACCGTCCGCACCGCCGCGGACCTGCACCTCCACGCCCTGCTCCCCCGCGCCGAGCGGCCGCGTGCGCGCGGCGTCCCCCCAGGAGGAATCGAAGACGGCGACGCCGCCGGCCGGGACGGCGGTGACGTTGAGGCCCGCGACGGGCAGCTCACGGGAACCGTCGCCCGACCCGAGGGTGATCGTGCCCTCGAGGAACAGCTCCGCGAGGCGCGCGACGCCCGAGGCGTCGACCGTCAAGGCCTTCTCGCGGCCGGGCGCCGCGGACTTGAGCAGGGTGCCCTCGTCCACGGCCGCGCCGAGCGCGGCCCCGGAGTTGTTGATGTCGAAGAAGTCGCCGTTGATCGCGGCGACGGCGCCCCGGTCGGCCGCCATCTCGCTCACGGTCGCGTGACCGGCGACGGCGTCGGGGCCGAGGTACCCCAGCCGCGGCCCGCCGTCCCGGCCCAGGTGCGCGACGAGCACCTCGCCGCTGAGCCAGCCGTCGGCGGAGACCCGCGCGAACTCGGTGAGCTCCAGGCCCGGGGCGATCAGGCGCTCCGCGCGCCGGGTGACGATCGCGGCGCCCGCGTCGTCGAGCGGCAGGTCGGCGACGTCGTCGGTGAGCGCGTCCGTCGCCGCCGGGTCCACGCCGGCGGTCGCGACCGGCAGGTCGAGCGGCTCGTCCGGCGGGACGGCCACCGCGGCGCCGGCGGGCACCGTCATCGCCAGGCCGAGCAGGAGACCGACCCCGGCGGGGACGGTACGTCGGGCAGGGGGCAGAGCTCGGCTCGGTGCTCGGCTCATTCTGGGGTCCTCCGCTAGGTCGGGCCGGGACGTGCGCCGTCGCAGCGTCCCGCGACCAGGTTGCCACCAACTTTCACAGTGTCAACCAGGAGGGAAACTTTTCGCCGTGGCGAACCGGCGACGCGCCGGGTCACGACGCGCGACCGCCCTCGAGTTCCGCCATGGTGGGACGCATGGACCACCGCCGTTCCACCGCCCGCCCCGCCCGTTCCCGCGCGCTCGCAGCGCTGGGCGCCGCCGCGCTGACCGCGACGACCGCCGTCGTCGGCACCACCGCCGCGACGTCCGCGAGCGCCGACCCGCGCGACGACGTGAAGGTCCCGACCGCCGTCGGGTACGGCGGCGCGATCAGCACGGTGGACCCGGAGGCGAGCCGGGTCGGGCTGGAGGTGCTGCGCAAGGGCGGCAACGCGGTCGACGCGGCGGTGGCGGCCGCCGCCGCGCTGGGGGTCACGGAGCCGTACAGCGCCGGGGTCGGGGGCGGCGGGTACTTCGTGTACTACGACGCCGACAGCGGCGAGGTGCAGACGATCGACGGCCGGGAGACGGCGCCGGCGGACATGCCGACCGACGCCTTCGTCGACCCGGGCACCGGGAAGCCGTACCCGTTCACGCCGGACCTGGTGACGAGCGGCGTCTCGGTGGGCACCCCGGGCACGCCCGCCACCTGGCAGACCGCGCTCGACGAGTGGGGCACCTACTCCCTGAAGAAGGCGCTGAAGCCGGCGACGCAGCTGGCGCGCCGCGGCTTCGTCGTCGACCAGACGTTCCACGACCAGACCGCGGACAACGCGGAGCGGTTCGCGGCGTTCCCCGCCACGGCGGAGCTGTACCTGCCGGGCGGCGAGCCGCCCGCCGTCGGCAGCGTGTTCCGCAACCGCGACCTGGCGGACACGTACGACCTGCTGGCGAAGCACGGCACCGACGCGTTCTACGGCGGCGACCTCGCGGCCGAGATGGTGGACGTCGTCCAACGCCCGCAGGTCTCCCCGGACACGGACCTGCCCGTGCCGCCCGGCTACCTCGAGCTCGACGACCTGGCGGGGTACGAGGCCCTGGTGCAGGACCCGACCGTGTCCGACTACCGCGACTACGACGTCTACGGCATGGCGCCGTCGTCCAGCGGCGGGTCCACGGTGGGCGAGGCCCTGAACATCCTCGAGACGTTCGACCTGGAGGGGATGGACGACGCCGCCTACCTGCACCACTACCTGGAGGCGAGCGCCCTGGCGTTCGCCGACCGCGGCGCGTACGTGGGCGACCCGGCGTTCGTGGACGTCCCCCTCGACACCCTGCTGTCGGACGACTTCGCCGCCGAGCGCGCGTGCCTGCTCGACCCGGAGGCGGCGGCCACCAAGCCCGTCGCGCCCGGCGACGTCGAGGCCGACGACGCGGCGTGCGGCGAGACGATCGCCCCCGCCGACTCGGACACGGAGAACGTCTCGACGACGAACCTCACCGTGGTGGACAAGGACGGGAACGTCGTCGAGTACACCCTGACCATCGAGCAGACCGGCGGCTCGGGGATGCTCGTGCCGGGCCGCGGCTTCCTGCTGAACAACGAGCTCACCGACTTCTCCACCGTGTGGGCGGCGGACGACCCGAACCGCATCGAGCCGGGCAAGCGGCCCCGGTCGTCGATGTCTCCGACCATCGTGCTGCGCGACGGCGAGCCCGTGCTCGCGCTCGGCTCGCCCGGCGGCTCCACGATCATCACGACCGTGCTGCAGACGCTGACCAACCACCTCGACCGGGGCATGCCGATCGGCGAGGCGCTCGCCGCCCCTCGCGCGGCGCAGCGCAACACGGCGTCGGTCACCGCCGAGCCGGAGTTCATCGAGGCCTACGGCCCGGCGCTGGAGGGGTACGGGCACACGCTCGTCGCGTCGGGCGACGCGTTCACCTCCGCCGCGGAGATCGGCGCCGCCACGGCCGTGCAGATCGGCGACGGCGGCCTGCTCACCGCCGTGTCCGAGCCGCGCCGCCGCGGTGGCGGCGCGGCCATGGTGGTGCACCCGGCCGACGGGTGAGCCGCTCCAGGCGCGGCGGCTGCTTGTGCTGCTCCAGGAGGGTGCGCCGGTCGACGTCCGGCACCGGCCAGCACCGCGGGCCGGATCCTCATGCCCGCGAGCGTAGCGACCGCGGGCGTCAGCCGCCGACGAGCTTGCGGAGCAGCGCCTCCAGCTGCTCCCGCTCCTCCTGCGAGAGGGGGGCCAGCAGGCCGTCCTCGAGCTCGAGGTGCGCGGGGTACGCCTCGTCGATGAGGCGGCGACCCTCCGGCGACAGGGTGACCACACGCCCGCGTCCGTCGTCGGCCCGCGCCTGCCGGACCGCCAGACCGGCGGCCTCCAGGCGGTCGACCCGCTTGGACGTCGCGCCCGCCGTCACCATCGTGTGCTCCGCGAGCTCCCGCGGGTGGAGCGCGAACGGTGCGCCCGCGCGCCGCAGCGCGCAGAGGACGTCGAACTCGCCCTCCCCGATCCCGAACCGGCGGTAGTTCGCGACGAGCGCGGCGGTGAAGTCGTCGGAGATGCGACGCATCCGCCCGATCACCGCCATCGGGCTCGGGTCGAGGTCGGGGCGTTCCCGGCGCCACTGCTCGACGAACGTCGCGACGCGATCGACCTCAGCCATGGACCCACTCTACTTTCCATGGAAAGTAGAGTGGTTTCCATGGAAAGTATGTCGTGGCCGCGCCGGGCCTGGCTCCGTGTCCGCTGGCCCCTGGTCGCGGCGGTCGGGCCGGTCGCGTTCGGGTCGAACTACGTCGTGACGCACCACCTCCTCCCGGGGGGCACGCCCCTGTGGGGGTCGGCGATCCGCGCGCTCCCGGCGGGTCTCGTCCTGCTGCTGGTCGCACGCCGGCTGCCGCGCGGCGCCTGGTGGTGGCGCTCGGTCGTGCTCGGCACCCTCAACATGGGGATCTTCTTCTGCCTCGTGTACGTCGCGGCTCAGCTGCTCCCCTCCAGCGTCGCCGCCTCGCTCATGTCGCTCAGCCCGCTGGCGATCGCCGGCGCGGCGTGGCTCCTGCTCCGCGAGCGCCCCACGCCGCGCGTCGTCGTCGCGGCCGCCGTGGGCGGTGCCGGCGTCCTGCTGATCGTGGGCACCGCGACCGGCGCGCTGGACGGCTGGGGCATCGCGGCGTCCGTCGCCTCGATGGTGCTCTCGTCCGTCGGGGCCGTCCTCACCAAGCGGTGGCAGGACGGGACGCCGGTGCTCACGGTCACGGCGTGGCAGCTCGTCGTCGGCGGGCTCGAGCTGCTCGTCGCCGCGGCGCTCGTCGAGGGCGCGCCGCCCTCCCTGACCCTCACCGAGACCCTCGCGTTCGCGTACGTGAGCCTCGTCGCCACGGCGCTCGGCTTCGTCTGCTGGTTCAGCGGGTTCCGCCACCTCCCCGCCGGGGCCGTGGGCGTGATCGGCCTGCTGAACCCCGTCACCGGCGTCGCTCTCGGCGTCCTCGCGGGGGGCGAGGTGCTCACCGGGCTCCAGGCCCTCGGCATCGGGCTCGTGCTCGTCAGCGTCGCGCTCGTGAACGCGGGGCGCCGGACCCCGCGCGACGCACCGCCACGGGGCGAGAGCGCTCAGGTCAGGCCGGCGCCGCGCGTCGCCGCCTCCAGCAGCTCCAGCACGTGCACGTAGTCACGGCCGGTGGCGCGGGACATGCCCATCTCGCAGGTGCGGTTGTTCGACACGTAGGCGTCGTACCGGCCGCCGGGCCGCGCCCGCTCCCCCGCCGCGACGTCGGCCGCCTCGGCGTGCGTCGCGGCCGCGGTGAGCTCGGGGTGCAACATGCCGCGGTCGCCGGCGAAGCCGCAGCAGCCCCACGCCGCGGGCACGACGGCGTCGTCGGCGACGGCGGCGGCCACGGCCTTCAGGTCGTCCACGGCGCCCAGGTGCACCGTCGCGCAGGTGGGGTGCACGACGACGCTCGGGAGGCGCGCGACGTCGACGCCGCGCTCCGCGAGCGCCGGCAGCACGTCCGTGCGCACGAACGTCACGGCGTCGACGATGCGCAGCCGCGCGAACCGGGCGGCCTCCTCCCCGGACAGGTGGTGCGGCGTCTCGACCAGGCCGTGCGTGCAGCTCGACGCGTCGCACACGACCGGCAGCTCGCCTCCACGCGTCGCCGCCCACAGCGCGTCGAGCACCTGCCGCGCCATCCGCGCCGCGCCGTCGGGCAGGCCCTTGCTCACCCACGGCGTACCGCAGCACAGGCCGCCGATGCCCGCCGGCACGGCCAGGCCGATCCCGGCGCGCTCGCACAGCGCGCGGAGCGCCGCCTCGGCGCCCACCGGGCGCCCGTCGGCGGGCCCACCACCCTCGGGCACGCCGCCGTCCGCCGGGGCGAACAGCTCGCCCATGCACGAGGCGAACAGCACGGCCCGCGGCTCGCCCGCGCCGACGCCGTCCACCTCGCGCTGCGGCCCGGGGCCGGGCAGGTCGTCGTCCACCCGGGGCACGACGTCGGTGCCGACGATCCCGCGCGCCACCTCCGAGGCCACGCGCACCACGGGCGTCGGCACCTGCCGCACCACACCGAGCGCGCCCCGCAGGACGTCCACGACCGGCCCCCACGACCCCGCGAGCGCCTCGCCGCCCTTCTGCACGAGCGCGGGGTTCGACCGCGCCCGGTGCCCCTTCATCACCACGCCGGTGTCGATGCCGACGGGGCAGGCCTCGACGCACAGGGAGTCGGCGGCGCACGTCTGCACGCCCCAGTACCGGTACGCCTTCTCCAGCTCCTCCCGCTCGTGCTCGGGCGCGACGGCGAGCTCCTTGAGCAGCGCGATGCGCTGGCGCGGCGTCGTCGTCACGGTGCGCGACGGGCAGCCGGGCTCGCAGTAGCCGCACTCCACGCAACGGTCGACGAGCGGCGCGTCCTCGCCGCCGGCGGACGCCTCGACCTTGAGGTCGCGCAGGTGCTCGTGCGGGTCGTCGGTGAGGATCACGCCCGGGTTGAGCAGCCCTCGCGGGTCGAAGAGCCCCTTGATCTCGCGCATGACGGCGTACAGGTCGTCGCCGTACTGGCGACGCACGAAGGGCGCCATGATGCGGCCCGTGCCGTGCTCGGCCTTGAGCGAGCCGCCGCGGCCGAGGATCAGGTCCACGAGGTCGTCGCTGAACGCCGCGTACCGGTCCAGCTCCGCGGCGTCGCCGAGGCGCGGCGTGATCATGAAGTGCAGGTTGCCGTCCTTCGCGTGCCCGAACGTGACGGCGTCGTCGTACCCGTGGCGCGCGAACAGGCCGCCCAGGTCGCGCACGGTGGCGGTGAGGTCGGGCACCGGGACGACGACGTCCTCCAGCAGCGCCGTCGCGCCGGCCTTCCGGGCGCCCGCGACCGCCGTGTACAACCCCTTGCGCACGTGCCACAGGCGCTCGCGCGTGGCGGGGTCGGTCGTGAGCGTGGCGGGCAGCTCGAGGTCGAGGCCGTCGACGACGGCGCGGGCGGCGTCCTGGAGCGGCGCGAGCGCGTCGTCGGTCGCGGCTCGGTACTCCACGAGCAGCGCCGTCTGGCCCGTGATGCCGGCGCCCGCGGCCAGCGACCGCATCGACGGGTCCGCCTTCGGGTCGGCCGCCGCGACGCGCAGCGACGCCGCGTCCATGAGCTCGATCGCCTCCGGACCGGACGCGCCCAGCGGGACGAGAGCGTCCGTGGCCCGCTCCAGGGAGTCGAAGACGAGCAGCGTCGTCGCGACCCGCGTCAGCAGCGGCACCGTGCGGAAGGTGACGTCCGCGACCCAGCCCAGCGTGCCCTCCGAGCCGATCATCAGGTGCTCGAGGATCTTCACCGGGCTGTCGTGGTCGAGCAGCGCGTTCACCGAGTACCCCATGGTGTTCTTCATCGCGAACTGCCGCTCCACCTCGGCGCGCATCGTCGCGCTGCCGCGCACCCGGTCGCGCAGCTCCGCGAGGCCGCAGTACAGGTCGGGCTCCAGTGCGGCGAGGCGCGGGTCGGCGTCCGGCGCGCCCGTGTCGACCACGGTGCCGTTCGCCAGCACCACCGTCATCGCCTCCACCGTCCGGTACGCGGTGCGCGTGGTGCCCGACGACATCCCGGAGGAGTTGTTCGCCACCACTCCGCCGACGGTGCACGCGACCTCGCTCGCCGGGTCCGGCCCCAGCCGCCGCCCGCGCCGCGCCAGGTGCCCGTTGACCAGCCGCAGCGTGGCGCCGGGCTGGCAGCGCACGCGCTCCCCGCCGTCCAGCACCTCCACCCGCGCGAACCGGGTGCGCGTGTCGACGAGCATCCCCGCCCCCGACGCCTGCCCCGACAGGCTCGTGCCGCCCGAGCGGAACGTCACCGGGAGGCCGCGGCGGCTCGCCTCCCGCATCGCGGCCACCACGCCGTCCACGTCGTGCGCGCGCACCACCACCTCCGGGCGCAGCAGGTAGTGCGACGCGTCGTGCGCGTGCGCCACCCGCGTCAGCAGGTCGGTGCGCAGCTCGTACCCGTCGGTCGCCGCGGCGCCGCGCGTCGTGCTCCGTGCCGTCATCGCCCCTCCTCCGCGGCCCGGGCCGCCAGCCGTCGGCGGCGCGGCTCGACGCTCGCCGCCCGCCCGCCGTGCACCCGGTTCGTGAGCAGCACCGCCGTCGCCCCCGTGCCGAGGTCGGCGACGAACGACGTCCCCGTGAATCCCGCGTGCCCCACCTGGCCTCCCGACACCATGAACCCCGGATCGCCGCGCCGCAGCCCGAGCGCCTGCCCCCACGGCGCGCCCGCGCGGCGCGCCGTCGCGCCGGTCGACGTCGCTGGTACGTCGAGCACCTCGCGCGCCGGGGCGTCCGGGTCGAGCAGGCCGTCGTCGACCAGCGTCGCCGCGGTGACCGCCACGAAGGCCTTCGTCACCGACGCGAGGTCGAACCGGGTCGCGGCGCCCGTCGTCCCCCGGGCGGCACCCGGCCCGGCCGCGAACGCCTCCCCCGTGCCCGCCGACGGCGCGACGAGGGCCGCCGCGGACGACCACCCTTCGTCGTCGGCGCGCCCGTCGAGCAGGCCGGCGGGTCGTGCGGGGTGCGGCACGGGAACTCCGTCCTCGGGTCGACGCCGACCCGGTGCTGGCAGATTTCTCCCTACCGTACTAGCGGTCGGGCACAAGTCTTCAGGACGTTGTCCCGTGCCCGCGACGTGCCCCGTTCCGTATCCTCGGCGGGTGCCCCCGGACTCTCCCGCTCCCCCGCCCCTCACCGCCCGCCGCATCCTCGTGGCGGGGACGTCCGGAGCCGGCAAGTCGACGCTCGCGCGGCGCGTGTCGAACGCCCTCGGCCTGCCGTACACGGAGCTGGACAGCCTGTTCCACGGCCCCGGCTGGACGCCCCGCGCCGAGTTCGAGGACGACGTCCGTGCCGTCGTCGCGCAGGACGCCTGGGTCAGCGAGTGGCAGTACACGCCCGTGCGGCCGCTGCTGCTGGAGCGCGCCGAGCTGCTGGTGTGGCTCGACCTGCCGACGCCGGTCGCGCTGTGGCAGGTCGGGCGCCGCACCCTGCGACGTCGGCTGCGGCGGACGGAGCTGTGGAACGGGAACCTCGAGCCGCCCCTGTGGACCGTCCTTGCCGACCGCGACCACATCCTGCGGTGGGCGTGGCGCACCCGGCACAAGCTCCGCGGGCTGGACGCGCGGCTGGCGCGCGAGGCCCCGCACCTGCAGGTCGTGCGGCTGCGCAGCCGCCGCGCCGTCGAGCGCTGGGTGCACTCCCTGGCGTGACGCCCGACGAGATCGTCAGGAGTCAGAGCGCGCTGATGCCGTCGCCGATCATCTTGGCGCCGATGACGAGCAGCAGGACCGCCATGATCACGGCGTTGTTCTGGACCATCCACGTCTTCAGCCCGTCGAGCACGCGGGCGGCGCGGGCGCCCATCGCGAGGTAGATGACCAGCGGGGTCACGACGCCGGCGCTGGCGATCAGCGCGAAGACGACGGCGGCCACCACCTGCGCGTTCGTGTCGCCCGGCGCGGCCGCGGCGATCGCGGCGCCGCCGGAGACGACGAGCAGCAGGTTCTTCGGGTTCACGGCGGAGAGCAGGACGGCGAGGCCCAGCGCCTTGCCGGGCGTGAACTGGTCGATCGCCGCCATCCACGTCGGCGTCTCGGGCGCCACGCCCTCGCGCGGGCGTCCCCGCCACTGCTTCACCGCCAGCAGCAGGAGGCCGAGCCCCAGCACGATCTTGACGATCGCCGCCCACAGCGGCGAGCCCTCGTCGTCGGGGACGGCCGAGCCGGCGAGCACGGCGACCAGGCCGACGACCACCAGGACGGCGACGAACCAGCCGATGAGGAACGCGGCGGCGTTGGCCTTCGCCCGCCGGCTGACGAGCATGAGCACCACAGCCACGATCGGCAGCGGGCTGATGAGCACGCCCACCGCCACGGGCAGGGACTGACCGATCGCTGCGCCCACCTGTGCTCCTCCGTCCGGCGATGGTCCGAAGGTAGGCGGGGCGGGGCGACGGCGCGCGCCGAGGCGTCAGCGAGCGGCGTCGACCGGGTCGTCGAGGATGCCCTCGAGCGCCTCGACGATGCGGACGTCGCCGTCCAGCCAGTCGACATCGAGCAGCGAGGACCGGTCCAGCCAGCGCAGGTGGTCGTGCTCGACGAGGGGGCGCGGGTCGCCGTCGACGACGACCGCCAGCCACAGGCGCAGCACGTGCCGGTCCGTGATGATCCAGCCGCCGTCGTCGGGGCCGGGCAGCTCGTCGCCGAGCTCGACCCGCACCCCGAGCTCCTCCATGAGCTCGCGGTGCAGCGCCTCGACCGGCGTCTCCCCCGGGTCCACCTTGCCGCCCGGGAACTCCCACCGGCCCACGAGGTGCTCGGGCCGGCTGCGCCGTGCGGCGAGCAGGCGCGCCGGGCTGTCGAGGTCGTCGACGATCGCGGCGGCGACCACGAGGCGGCGTGCTGTCATGACGGAAATTCTGCCATCCGGGTCCCGACGGCCCGGGTCGTGACCTGTGCCCGGACGTGCGAGAGCCCCGCGCGACGACCTCCCCTGTCGTCGGGCGGGGCTCGCACCTACCCGCTGTCAGCCGACCCCGAGGCCGGCCTGTCGCGCCCATGCGACGGCCTCGGCCCGGTTGGAGACACCGATCTTGCGATACACGCTGCGCACCTGCGACTTCACCGTGTTCCGGGTGACGAACAGCTTGGTCGCGATCTGCTCGAGGGTGACGTCCTCGGACAGGTTGGACAGGACCACGCGCTCGCGGCGCGTCAGCAGGCGGTTCGTCACCGGGGCCATTTCGATCGTGCTCATCGTTCTTCCTCCGTCGACGGCCGCCGACCGAAGGTCGACCAGGGGAAGCCGTCATGGATGAAGATGCGCACGGGCCGAGGTCATGACGCGAAATCCTGCGGATCGCCGTCGCCCGGGGACGACCACGGCCGGTCGCGCCGCGTCGTGGGGCACGGCCGGCCGTGTCGTCGCAGGTCAGCGCGGTTATCCCAGGCAATCAACGCATTTCGGACCCGATAGTCACGATTCGGTCACGAAAACCGGGAAAGCGTCAGCCGGCCTGGGCGGCGTACTCCTCGGCCGTCAGCAGCGCTCCGCGGGAGGTCACGTCGACCTTGAAGAGCCAGCCCGCGCCGAAGGGGTCGGAGTTCACGACGGCCGGGTCGTCCACGGCCGACTGGTTGACCTCCACCACGGTGCCGCTCACCGGCGAGTACAGCTCCGAGACGGACTTGGTGGACTCGATCTCGCCGACGACGGCGCCCGCCTCGATCGTCGCGCCCACCTCGGGCAGCTCGAGGTAGACGACGTCACCCAGCGCGTCGGCGGCGACGGACGTCACGCCGACCGTCGCGGGCGACGCGTCGTCCACCCACTCGTGCTCGGCGGAGTAGCGGAGGTTCTCGGGGAAGTCGGCCATGGGGACTGCTCCTTCAGTTCTGCGTGCTTGACGACGGTCGGGATCAGGAAGAGGTCAGGACGATCGTCCTATGCCCGCCGGTAAAAGGGCAGCGGCACGACGACGAACGGCTCGGCGCGGCCGCGCACGTCGACGGCGAGCGCGGTGCCCTCGGCGGACACCTCGGGCGTCACGTACGCCATCGCCACCGGGTAGCCGAGCGTCGGCGACGGCGCACCGGACGTCACGTGGCCGACGACGGCGCCCGCGGCACCGTCGAGACCGCGCTGCACGACGTCGTACCCCGCGCGGGCGGGACGGCGCCCCTCGCCGCGCAGGCCGACGAGGACGCGGGCGGGCGCGCTCTGGGCACGCGCCGCGAGGGCGTCGCGGCCGACGAACGGCAGCGGCTCGCCGTCGGCGCCCTTCTTGTCGAGCTTGACCACGCGACCGAGGCCCGCCTCGTACGGCGTGGTCGTCTCGTCGAGCTCGTGGCCGTACAGCGGCATCCCCGCCTCCAGGCGCAGCGAGTCGCGCGCCGACAGGCCCGCGGGGACCAGGCCGCGCCCCTCCCCCGCGGCGAGCAGCGCGCGCCACAGGTCGACCGCCCGGTCCGCGGGCACGAACAGCTCGAAGCCGTCCTCTCCCGTGTACCCCGTGCGGGCGGTCAGCACCGGGATGCCCGCGACCGTGGCCGGTGCGGACGCGTAGTACTTCATGGTGCGGACCGTCTCGACGTCGTCCGGCGCCGTGAGGCCCGCGACGATCTCCTCGGCCTGCGGACCCTGCACCGCGAGCAGGGCGGTCTCGGCCGACCGGTCCGTGACGACCGTGTCGAACCCGGCGGCGCGGGCGACCAGTTCGGCGGCGACGCGCGGCGCGTTGCCGGCGTTGGCGACGACGAGGAAGTGCTCGTCGGCCAGGCGGTAGACGATGAGGTCGTCGAGCACGGAGCCGTCCTCGGCGCAGATCATCGAGTACCGCGCCCGGCCGACGCCGATCGCGCTCGCGTTGCCCACCAGCGCGCCGTCGAGCGCCGCGCCGGAGCCCGGGCCCTCGAGGTGGATCTCCCCCATGTGCGACAGGTCGAACAGTCCGGCGGCCTCGCGCACCGCGCGGTGCTCCGCCAGGTCGGAGGTGTACCGCAGCGGCATCTCCCAGCCGCCGAAGCCGGTGAGGCTGGCGCCCAGCGCGACGTGCTCGTCGTGCAGCGGCGTGGTCTTGTCCTGCGTCTCCTGCTGGTCCTCGGCCATCGAGGCTCCCTTCGGTGTTGTGAGCACGATTCCGGGGACGGTCGAGGCCCGAATAGTCCCCGAAATCGTGCTCACAGCGGTCAGTGGGTGGGGGCGGGCTCCGCGTAGGACTCCAGGGGCGGGCAGGCGCACACGAGGTTGCGGTCGCCCTTGGCGCCGTCGATGCGGCGCACGGGCGCCCAGTACTTCGCCCCGCGCAGGCTGGGCAGCGGGAACGCCGCCAGCTCACGGGAGTACGGGTGCGTCCACTTGTCGGCGACGACGCTCGCCGCCGTGTGCGGGGCGTGGCGCAGCGGCGAGTCCTCGGCGCTCCACTCCCCCGCCGCGACGCGGTCGATCTCGCCGCGGATGGCGATCATCGCGTCCACGAAGCGGTCCAGCTCGGCCAGGTCCTCGCTCTCGGTGGGCTCCACCATGAGCGTGCCCGCCACCGGGAACGACATCGTCGGCGCGTGGAAGCCGTAGTCGATGAGGCGCTTCGCCACGTCCTCCGCGGTCACGCCCGTCTCGGCGGTCAGCGGCCGCAGGTCGAGGATGCACTCGTGCGCCACCAGGCCGTTCTCCCCCGTGTAGAGCACCGGGAAGTACGGGTCCAGGCGCTTGGCCACGTAGTTCGCGGTGAGGACGGCGGCCTTCGACGCCTCCGTCAGCCCGTCCGGGCCCATCAGCGCGAGGTACGCGTACGAGATCGGCAGGATGCCCGCCGAACCGTGCGGTGCCGCACTGACCGGGGCGATCCCCTCGGCGCCGTCCTGCGCGTCCGCGCTGCCGAGGCCCGGCGTCGGGTCCGCCGGCAGGAACGGCACCAGGTGCGCCGCCACCGCGACCGGGCCCACGCCCGGGCCGCCGCCGCCGTGCGGGATGCAGAACGTCTTGTGCAGGTTGAGGTGCGACACGTCGCCGCCGAACTCCCCCGGCCGGGCCAGGCCGACCAGCGCGTTGATGTTCGCCCCGTCGATGTACACCTGCCCGCCAGCGTTGTGTACAAGGTCGCAGACCTCGCGCACGTGCTCCTCGTAGACGCCGTGCGTCGACGGGTACGTGATCATGATCCCGGCCACCTGCGGGCCGTGCTGCTCCAGCTTCGACCGCAGGTCGTCCAGCTGGATCTCACCGTCGTCCGCCGTCGCGACCACCACCACGCGCAGGCCCGCCAGCGCCGCCGACGCCGCGTTCGTGCCGTGCGCCGACGCCGGGATCAGCACGATGTCGCGGTGCTCCTCGCCCCGCGACCGGTGGTAGCCCTTGATCGCGAGCAGCCCCGCGAACTCGCCCTGCGAGCCCGCGTTCGGCTGCACCGACACCCCCGCGTATCCCGTGATCTCCGCCAGCTGCGCCTCCAGCGTCGACACCAGCTCCGCGTAGCCCAGCGCCTGGTCGGCCGGCACGTACGGGTGGATGTCCGCGAAGCCCGGCCAGCTGATCGCCTCCATCTCCGCCGTCGCGTTGAGCTTCATCGTGCACGAGCCCAGCGGGATCATCGTGCGGTCCAGCGCCAGGTCCTTGTCGCTCAGCGCACGCAGGTAGCGGAGCATCGAGGTCTCGCTGCGGTGGATGTGGAAGATGGGGTGCTGGAGGTAGGGCGTCGTTCGAGTCACGGACGCGGGGAGGTCGGCGATGCCCCGCGCGGACGCGTTCACGGGCGCCTGGGCGCCCTCCACTTCGGGACTTCTTACGTCCGCGCGGGGCATCGCCGACCTCCCCGCTTCCTGCACCACGTCGCCCACCTGCGGGGTGGCGGCTGCGAAGGCGGCGAGGACTGCCGCGACGTCGGACTGGGTGGTGGTCTCGTCGCAGGCGATCTGTACGTGGTCGGCGTCGGCCTTGTACAGGTTGTAGCCGGCGTCGGCCGCCGCTGCCACGACGCGCCCTGCCTGACCCGGGACGACGGCGCGGACGGTGTCGAAGAAGACGTCGTGCTCGACCGTGACGCCCGCGGCGCGGAGGCCCGACGCGACGGCGGCGGCGCGGGCGTGGGTGCGCTCGGCGATCGCGCGGAGGCCGTCGGGGCCGTGGTAGACGGCGTACATCGAGGCCACGATGGCGAGCAGGGCCTGCGCGGTGCAGATGTTGCTCGTCGCCTTCTCGCGGCGGATGTGCTGCTCGCGGGTCGCGAGGGCCAGGCGCAGGCCCGTGGCGCCGTCGGCGTCGGTCGAGACGCCGACCAGGCGACCCGGGAGCTGGCGCTCGAGGCCCTTGCGGACCGCCATGAAGGCGGCGTGCGGACCGCCGTAGAAGAGGGGGACGCCGAAGCGCTGCGCCGAGCCCACCGAGACGTCCGCGCCCAGCTCACCCGGGGAGGTCAGCAGCGTGAGGGCCAGGAGGTCCGCCGCCACCGTGACCAGCGCGCCGCGCTCCTTGGCCTCCGCGACCACGCCGCGCGCGTCCAGCACACGGCCCGACGCGCCCGCCTGCTGCACCACGACGCCGACGAGGTCGCCGTCGGGCAGCGTGCCGCCCGCCGCGACGAACGCGTCGAGGCCAGCGGCCAGGCCGCCGTCGAGGTCCACCACGACCACCGGCAGGCCGATCGCCTCGGCCCGGCCCCGCGTGACCGAGAGGCTCTGCGGGAAGAGGTCCGCGTCGAGGACGACGTAGCCGCTCTTGGCGCGGGACGCGCGCCACATCAGCGCGACCGCCTCCGCGACGGCGGTGGCCTCGTCGAGCAGGGAGGCGCCCGCGATGCCGAGGCCGGTGAGGTCCTCCACGGCCTGCTGGAAGTTGAGCAGCGCCTCGAGGCGGCCCTGCGAGATCTCCGGCTGGTACGGCGTGTAGGCCGTGTACCAGGCGGGGGACTCGAGAACGTTGCGGCGGATCACCGGGGGAGTGGTGGTGCCGTAGTAGCCCAGGCCGATCATCTGGCGCTTGACCTGGTTCTTCCCCGCGAGGTCGCGCAGGTGCGCGAGCACCTCGGCCTCGGAGCGGGCGGCCGGCAGGTCCAGCGGGCGGTCGGTGCGGATCGAGGCGGGGACGGCGGCGTCCACCAGCGCGTCGAGGCTCGCGTGGCCGAGGACGTCGAGCATCGCGGCGACCTCGCGGCCGCGCGGGCCCACGTGCCGGTCGGCGAAGACGTCGGGGTCGACGCCGGTGGGGGCGCCCGCGAGGGACGTGGACGAGTCGTCCTGGGTGGTGGTCACGTCGGAGCTCCGTAGGTCGGGCCGGGCAGGCGGGGGACTGGCAGGTCCTCCCCGCTCTGTCATCGGACGCGCGCGCGTCGACCTGAGAGTTTTGCCGGTCCGCCGTGGCGTCGTCGCAGACGTGACCTACGACGGCGACGGGGCGCGCCGACTTGCACCGTCGGTGGGCCGCGCCCGTCGCGAGGACGGAGCGGGCCGCTTTCCAGAGTTGCCTCGCCGCGACGGTACGGGTGCCTGAGAGATTCCCGGGGAGGGTTGCTCCTTCGGCGCCGGCCGGCCACCTTGCGGGGCGCGGCGCGAGCTCTCCCGTCGCGGTTCGAGCGGCTATGTGGCAACCGCACCCGGGGGTACGGCCGCGTTGTGGGGGCAGCCAGGGCTGCGGTGTGACGCCGTCGATCCTACCCGGCGGCCGCGCCACCCCGGGCCTTGCGGGCGTCGCGGGTACGGGTGCCGGCAGAGAACGCGCCGACGACCAGCACGGCCCCCGCCATCACCAGGTAGAGCGCGAGCAGCTGGGCCGACGTCGACACGCTCGTCGCGGGCCGCGCGAGCATGACCACGCCGAGCACGATCCACAGCACCGCGTTGACCAGCTGCCAGTCCCACGACGTGGTGCGCAGGGCCCGGCCCCGCAGCGCGCCGATGACGCCGGCCACGCCGGCCGCGCAGGCCCACACCGCCACGACCAGCACCATCACCGGGCCGGACATCGACGGCCAGAGCACGATCACCAGACCCGCGGCGATGCTCACGACGCCCGCCAGCAGCCGCCAGCTCACCTCGTCGCCCTCGCCCCGCCGCCGACCCGAGCGCTTGGTGGGGGCGCCCTCGACGGTCAGCAGCACGCCCTGGGCGAGGATCACGAGCCCGATGAGCCAGCGCACCCACGTGAGGCCCTGGTCCGGGTTGGCGAACAGCACGATGCCGGCCGCCAGGTAGAGCAGCGCGCGCAGGTACGTCAGGCCCCAGAGTCGGCGTGCGACGCCCAGCGTCCGGTCCGACAGCGGCGCGGGCTCGCGGCCCTTCCCGTCCGCCGCGGCCGCGCCCGGCGTGGTCTCACCCATGTCGCGATGGTAGGAGCGCCCGCGGCCGGACGCGCGGCGACCTGCGCCGTCGTCGGGCCGGGCGAGGCGTCGGGAGGGGCGTCAGGCGAGCTCGAGGTCGCGGGTCACCTCGACCATCGCGTCGACGACGGCGCGCACGGCGGGGCCCGGCTCGTGCCGGGTGGCGCGGTGCCGCGCGACGATGCGCCGGGTGCCGAGGCCGGCGAGGCGCGCGACCTCGACGCCCTCCGGCACGTCGCCGCCCTGCAGCGCCAGGGCGGGCAGCATGGCGACGCCCTGGTTCGCCGCCACGAGCGCGAGCGCCGTGTCGAAGTCGAAGAACCGGTGCCGCTGGCTGACGGTCGTGCCCAGCGTGCGGGCCAGGCGGCGCAGCGCGCGGTCGGACGCCGTGTCGGCTTCCGCGCCCACCCACTGCAGAGTCGCCAGGTCGTCGAGGCGCTCCGGCATGGGCAGGCCCGCGGGCACGACGACGCACCACGGCTCGTCGAGCAGCGGGACGTCGTGGACGCCGCGGGGCGCGGGGGAGTCCATGTCGGCGTCGCGCTCGAGCAGGATGACGTCGAGGTCGCCCGCGCGCAGCATGCGGATCGCCTCGGCCGGCTCGTGCTCGCGCACGTCCACCTCGACGGCGGGGTACTGCTCGGCCAGGTCCAGGAGCATGGGCGCCACGACGGCGCGGATCCCCGTCTGGAAGGCGCCCAGCACGACCGTGCCGCTCACCCCCTCGCCGAGCCCGGCGATCGCCTGCCGCGCCTCGAGCAGCTCGGCCTCGATCCGTTCACCCGCCTCGGCCAGCACTCGGCCCGCCGGGGTGAGGGTGACGCCGCGCGGCCCGCGGTCGAGGACGGCGATGCCCTCCTCGGCCTCGAGCCGGGCGATCTGCTGGGACACCGCGGACGGGGTGACATGCAGAAGATCTGCTGCCGCGAGCACGCCCCCGGCGCGGTGCACGGCAAGGAGGAAGGCAAGTCTCCGTGGGTCTGTGGCCATGTAGGGATACTAACTGCCGGTCGGAGAAGGATTTGATTGTGCTGAACGCAGATCGTGCTGCAGAATCGTTTCGACGCCGGCCGGACCTTCTCCGGATCCCGGTTCCCGGCCCCGGTTCTCGGGTGCGGCGTCCACATCCTCAGCTTCTTCCTTCCGTGGCACACCTGTGCCACGCCGACCCCCCGGAGGTGCCCGTCATGACGATCTCCCTGCTGACCGTGATTACCGCCCTCGGCTGGGTCGGCGCCATCGCCGTCGTCCTCGCCTACGGCATGGTGAGCAAGGGCCGCTGGACCGCCGACTCGCTCCCGTTCCAGCTGTCCAACGTCGCCGGCGCGGCCGTGATGCTCGTCATCGCGATCGTGAACGGCATCTGGCCGTCCGCGCTGTCCAACGTCGCCGCCGTGATCATCGGCGCCGCGGCGCTGCGCACCCTGGCCCGCGCACGCCGCGCCGAGCGCGCCGCCGCCGCACAGCTCGCCGCCGTGCAGGCGATCGGCGACCCGCACGCCGTCGTCGTCCTCGACGGGGCCGCCGACCCGGCCGCCGGCGCCCTCGTCCCGGACGCCCTGGTCGACGCCGAGCCCGTCGACGTGACCGAGCTGCCCCGCCAGGAGCGCGTGGACCTCGCCGCCTGACGACGGGTCACCCGCGGTGGTGCCGCACGAACGCCGGCACCACCGCCCACAGGCCGAGCAGCACGACGGCCGACACGACGCCCACGACGATCCCCGCCGTGCGGCCCACGACGACGTCGAACACGAGCTCCGCCGTGCCCGCCAGGGCGATCGCGAGGAGCACCAGCCCCGCGCGTGCCATCCGGTCGCCCCCGGTCACCACCGAGCGCTTGAGGTGCTGCCGGAACAGCGCCCGGTGCAGCGCGACCGGCGCCACCAGCAGGCCCGTCGTGGCCACGCACACGAGCACGAGCACCAGGTACACGGTCCGCTGGTAGTCGTCCAGGTCCCCGAAGCGGCTCTGGAACGGCAGGATCAGCAGGAAGCCGGTGAGGATCTGCACGCCCGTCTGCATGACGCGCAGCTCCTGCAGCAGCTCGTTCCAGTTGCGGTCCGAGCGCTGCTCCGGCGTCTCGGGTCGGCCGTGCCCGCGGTCCGGGACGCCCCCGGTGGGCATCTCGGTCATGCCGCCTCCTCGCCGAGCACGACGTCGACCACGACCGCACGGTGGTCGCTGACGCCGAGGTCCACGGCCCGCGCGGCGGAGGTCGCGGTCACCGGTCCGTCGGCCAGCACGTGGTCGATGCGGATCCAGGGCCGGCTGCGCGGGTAGGTCGGCACGTGCACGAGCTCGCGCCAGCCCGTGCGCCGGGCGGGCAGGTCGCCGCGCGTGTTGAGGTCCCCGAGCAGCACCAGGGGCCGCGGCGCGTGCCGCACCCGCCGCCGCAGGCGCCGCAGCTGCGCGGCCTTCCACGGCTCGCGCTGGGACAGGTGGGTGGCGACGACGGTCAGCGGGCCGTCGGGGGTCGTGACGGCGGCGGCGACGGCGACGCGCGGCTCGTCCACTCCGAGCGGCGGCAGCCCCGGGAGGTTCAGGCCGGGGAGCCGCATGGCGCGCCACGCGCGGACCGGGTGACGGCTGAGCAGCGCGATGCCGTAGCCGGCCGGGGCGGGCAGGCGGCCGTCGTCGCCCTCGGCCGTGCGCGGTGCCCGACGACGCCGCCACGCCGGGTCGAGGCCCCCGCGGACCGCGGGGACGAAGCGGTGCTCCGGCATCCCGAGCGCCGCGGCCAGCCGGTAGGCCTGCGCCTCGCCGCCGGACCGCGCCTGGCCGTGGTCCACCTCCTGGAGCGCCACGACGTCGGCGTCGAGCGCGGCCAGCGCGGCCTCGAGCCGGTCGAGGTCCACCTGCGTCCCGTCCACCAGCGCGTGCTGGATGTTCGCCGTCACCAGCCGGATCATCCGTCCTCCGTCCGCCGTGCATGAGTCCGCGAGATGGTGCGAGCCTCCCGCACCCCACGGCGTCTCGCACCCACGATGCCCGGCGGCCGACGTCCCGTCAGAGGGTGCGGTGCCAGGCGACGATGCGGTCGACGGCGCGGGAGACGACGTCGGGCGCGGCGGCGAAGGAGAGCCGCACCCAGTCGCCGCCGGCCACGGCGTCGAAGTCGGCGCCCGGCGTGATCGCGACGTCCGCCTCTGCGAGCAGGCGCCGACAGTAGGTCACCGAGTCGCCGCCGACGGCGTCGCGGAAGCCCGCGACGTTCCCGTACAGGTAGAACGCCCCGTCGGCGGGGGCGACGGGGCGCCAGCCGAGCTCGTCCACGCGGTCGAGCAGCGCCGCGCGCGACGCGGCGTACCAGGCCACGTTCTCGGCCGCTGCGGCGTAGCCGGCGGGGGAGAAGGCCGCGACGCCCGCGTGCTGCGCCAGCGCGGGGGGCGAGAGGGCCACGTTGCCGGCGAGCGCGTCGACGGGGCTGACCAGCTCGTCGGGCAGCACGAGCCAGCCCAGCCGCCACCCGGTCATGGCCCAGTACTTGGAGAACGAGTTGACCACCACCGCGCCCGCGTCCGTGTACATCGCGGCCGTGGCCTGCTGTACATCTGCCGAGTAGGCGATGCCGTGGTAGATCTCGTCGCTGATCAGGCGGACGTCGTGCTCGTCGCACCAGCGGGCGAGCGCGGCCAGCTCGGCGGGCGGGAGCATCGTGCCGGTCGGGTTGGCGGGAGAGGCCACCACCAGCCCGTCCAGGCCGCCCTCGTAGTACGCCTCCATGAGCTGGGAGACCGTGGGCTGGTACCGGGTGTCCGGGCCGCAGTCGAGCTCGACCACCTCGCAGCCCAGCGCGGCGAGGATGTTCTTGTACGCCGGGTAGCCCGGGCGGGCGAGCGCGACCCGGTCGCCGACGTCGAACGCGGCGAGGAACGCGAGCAGGAACCCGCCGCTCGACCCGGTCGTCACGGCGATGCGCGCCGGGTCCACCTCGACGTCGTACCAGCGGCGGTAGTGCCCGGCGATCTCGCGCCGCAGCGCGGGCACGCCCATCGACTCCGTGTAGCCGAGGTCGGCGGTGCGCAGCAGCTCCGCCGCCTTCTCCCGCACCACGTCCGACGCCCCCGTGGACGGCTCGCCCGCGCACAGGTTGAGCACGTCGTGCCCCGCCGCGCGGCGCTCGTTGGCCGTGGCCAGCACCTGCATGACGGCGAACGGCGGCACGTGGCTGCGACGCGAGACCTTCATACGGCCATCATGCCGGGTCGCCTCCGGCCGTGGGCGCCCGGTCCGCGCATAGTCTGGGAGCAGACGACCCGGAGGGATTCCGATGTTCCGACGCCGCCGTGACGACCAGGGCGACCCCGCACGCCGGGCCGCCCAGTACCAGGTGGACCGCGAGATCGCGGCGGAGGCCGCCGACCCGGAGGCGGAGGCCGCCGACGGGGGCACCGACGCGGACCGGGCCGGCGCGCAGCCCCGCCGCCGCATGGACGACCGCGCCCTGTGGGTGGACACCGTCGTCGACCAGGCGATCCGGCGCGGCGAGTTCGACGACCTGCCGCTGCAGGGCAAGCCGATCCCCGGGCTGCGCGGCACGCACGACCCGGACTGGTGGCTCAAGAACCTCGTGGAGCGCGAGCAGATCACCGGCGTCCTGCCGGCGGCGCAGCTGCGCCGCGACGACGCGGAGCTGGACGAGACGCTCGACCGCGAGCCCGAGGAGGAGCGCGTCCGCGCGACCGTCGAGGAGTTCAACGCGCGGGTGGTCGACGCCCGCCGGCAGCTGCTCGGCGGGCCGCCGGTCGTGACGCCGACCCGGGACGTCGAGCGCGAGGTGCAGCGGTGGCGCGAGCGCCGCCGCGCCCGCGGGATCTTCTGAGGCCGCCGTGGCCGACGTCGTCGTGGTGACGGGACCGCCGGGCTCGGGGAAGTCCGCCGTCGGGGCGGCCCTGGCCGGCCTGCTCGACCCCTCCGTGCTGCTCGAGGCGGACTGGTTCTTCGGCCGGTGGCGGCGCGGCGCCGTCGACCCCTGGCTCCCGGAGGCCGCGGTCCAGACCGCGCCCGCGGGCCGGGCCGCGCTCGCCGCGACGGTCGAGTTCGCCCGCTCCGACGCCTGGGTGGTCTACGACGGCGTGCTGCACCGCGAGGCCGCGCGGGACCTCGCAGCCCGCGCCGCCGACGCCGGCGTCGCCGTGCACCGCGCCGTGCTGCTGCCGCCGGTCGACGTGTGCCTCGCCCGCGTGGCCGCGCGCACGGGGCACGGCTTCGACGACCCGGACGCCACGCGGGCCATGCACGCGCAGTTCGCGGCAGAGGCCGACCATCCGGCGGACGACGGCGCGGCGAACGCCGCCCTGCGGGACGACGGCGCGTCGCCCGGCGACCTCGCGGCGCGGGTCCGCGACCTCGTGCTCGCGGGTTCTCTGCAGGTACCGGGCACGAGCGCGTCGGCGCCGCCGGTTACCGTGGCGCCGTGACGACGCGCCCCCACGACCCGACCCTCACCGCCGCGTGCCTGGTCTCCCGCGCGGCCGCGGCGCTGGCCGTGACGCCGCGTCCGACGACGGTCGACGGCCTCATCGCCGGCGACCCCGGCTCGCTGGTGCGCGGCGTCGCCGTGACGACGCTGGCCACGCTCGAGGTGCTGGAGCGCGCGGTGGCGGCGGGGGCGAACGTCGTCGTGACGCACGAGCCGCCGGACTACGACCACACCGGCGCCGCGGTGCCGGACCTGGAGGCCGAGGGCGATCCCGTGCTGACCGCCAAGCGCGCGTTCGTGGCCGACCACGGCCTCGTCGTCTGGCGCGCGCACGACGCCTGGCACGACCGCCGTCCGGACGGCGTCGACGAGGGTGCGGCCCGCGCGCTGGGCTGGACGCTCGACCCCGCCGCCGAGGGGGCGTCGGTGTGCGACGTCGGCCCGACGACGCTGGACGACCTCGCCGCGCACGTCGCGACGGCGCTCGGGTCCCGCACCGCCCGCTACGTCGGCGACCCGGACCAGCCGGTGCGCCGCGTGGGCCTGGACCTGGGGTTCCGCGGCTTCGCGCGCAACCGCGCGGTGCTGCGCCGGGACGACGTGGACGCCGTCGTCGTGGGGGAGGCGCACGAGTGGGAGACCCAGTCGTACGCCCTGGACGCCGCGCACCTCGGCACGACCGGCCGGGGTGCTCCGAAGGGGCTGGTCGTGGCGGGGCACGTCCCCGCCGAGCAGGCGGGGATGGCGTTCTTCGCCGACTGGCTGCGCGACGTCGTCCCGGAGGTGCCGGTCACGTTCTTGCCCGCGCCGGACGTCGCCCGGCCGGCGCGGGTCGGACCCGGCGGCGGTCAGCCGACGTAGGCGAGCGCGTCGATCTCGACGAGCATCTCCTCGCGCGGCAGCCCGACCATGACGGTGGTGCGCGACGGCAGCACGGCGTCCGGGCCGAGCCGCTCGGTGAGGAACGCGCCGTAGGCGTCGTTCATGGCGGCGAAGTCGTCGCGCGTCGTGAGGTAGACGCGCAGCATCACGACGTCCGCCATCGTGCCGCCGCCGGCCTTGACGATCGCCTCGACGTTCTGGAGCGTGCGCGTGGTCTGCGCGGCGACGTCGCCCGGGTAGAGGTACTCGTTGGTCGCCGGGTCCACGGGGCCCTGCCCGGAGACCTGCAGCAGGTTGCCGACCCGCACGCCCTGGTGGAACGTGTGCGCCGGCGCCGGGGCCTGGTCGGTGGAGATCGCGGTCTTCGGGGTCTGCTCGGCCATCTGCTCGTCCTTTCGGGTGGTACGGCGCACGACACGCCGCGGGATTCTGATGGGGCGTCGCTGATCGCTACGCGGGCACGGTCAGAAGTACACGCGCACGAGGTCCACGACGACCGGGTCCGCCGCGTCGGCGTCGTCGATCACCGGGACGAGCTCCCACTTGTCGAACGCGGTGCACGGATGGGACAGCCCGAGGCGCACCACCATCCCCACGTCCAGCCCGCCCTCCGGCAGCGCGGACTGCAGGTACGCGTGCTGGTCGTTGAGCGCGGTGACCCGCACGCCCGACACGTCGACGTCGGGATGCCCGAGCACGCGCTCCGGAACGGGCAGGTCGATGTCGAACGGCACGTCGCGACGCCCGGCGTCGGAGAAGGCCAGGCCGGGCTGCGGGTGGGAGAGCACCCGCGTCCACGCGTGCATCGCGGGGCGGAGCGACGCGGTCGCGCCGGGCTGCTCCAGCGCCGAGATGCGCGCATAGTGTCCCGCGTCGTGGGCGACGTACGCCCCGGAACGGAGCACCACCCGGGTCGGGGTCCCGCGCGTGCCGTCAGGGTCCGCGAGGCCGCCGCACTCCTCAGCCACCACGTCGAAGAACGCGCTGCCACCGGCGGTGACGACGGCGCCGTCCCGGTAGAGGCCGGCCTCGTCGATCCGCCGGTGCAGGTGCGCGAGCGCCGCGAGGTAGTCCCGCACCCGGGCCACGCCTGCCTCGCTCCGATCACCGGAGAGGGCGCCCTCGTAGCCACCGACGCCGGCAAGGACGAGACCGGGTCTCCGGTCGACCTCCCGAGCGAGCTCGAGGGCCGCGTCGATGCTACGGACCCCGGTACGGCCACCGTCCGCGCCGAGCTCGACCAGCACCCGGAGCGGCCGCTCGGCGTGGCGCTCGTCGAACACCTGCGTCATCAGGTCGAGCTGGGTCGTGCCGTCGATCCAGCAGTAGAGCTCGAAGCCCGGGTGTGCCAGCAGCTCGTCGGACGCCCAGCGGAGGCCGACGGGGTCGATCAGCTGGTTGGCGATGACGATCCGGTCGAAGCCGTACCACCGCGCCATCTGGGCCTGCCAGGCCGTCGCGAGCGTGATCCCCCAGGCGCCGCGGTCGAGCTGCTCGCGCCAGAGCTGGGGCGACATCGTCGTCTTGCCGTGCGGCGCGAGGTCGAGCCCGCGCTCCGCGCACCATCGCGCCATGCTGTCGAGATTGTGGTCGAGCGCGCCGCGGTCCAGCGTGAACACCGGGGTGCTGAGCTCGCTCAGACGTGGCCCACGAGCGAGGTACTCCCTGTGCGTCAGTCCCCACGACGACGGCGGCAACGACTTGTGCTCCGGGAGCAGGACCTCCCCGGCGATCGCGTCGATCTTTGCCTCGTCCATCAGTCCACCTCGATCGCGTCGACGGATCGTTCCTTGCCGAAGAAGCCTAGGAGCAGGGCACCCAGGACCGCGACAGCACCCCCGACGGCGAAGGTCCCCGTCCAGCCGAGCGCCGACTCGATGAGGTAGCCGGTCACGATCGGGGCGAAGATCGACGCCGTGGTCGCGAACATCTGCACCGCCCCGGACACCGAGCCATAGGCGTCGCCCGGCACCGCCTCGCCGATGATCAGCCAGTACTGGGCGCCGGTGAAGTAGAGCAGCAGGATGACGACGGCCATCAGCAAGATGGCTCCGGTCGTGGAGGCCACGACGCCGACGAACGCGAACAAGAGGGCCGTGAGCGTGAGGCACACGACGACAGTCCAGCGTCGTGCTTCCATGGACCGCCCCGTCCGGCGCGCGATCCAGTCCGTCACGACACCGCCGAGCACCATGCCGACGCACCCACCGATCCACGGGAGCGAGCCGCCGATGGACAGCTGGGCGAGGTCGATTCCCCGCTCCTGGACGAGGTACGTCGGGAACCAGTTGAGGAACGTCCACAGGATCCATGCGTAGCCGAAGTAGGCGACCGCCGTGGCCCAGACGCTGGAGATGCGGAGGTAGCGCCACCATGCCGACGCGCGACCGGCTGTGGTCTTGCCCGCCGACGCCTGCCCCTCGCGGATGTAGGCAACCTCGGCCTCGGAGGCGCCGCGGTGCTGCTCGGGCGTGTCCCGCACGACGACCAGCCAGCCCACCAGGAAGAGGATCCCGACCGCGCCGAAGATGATGAACGGGAGGCGCCAGTTGCCGTCGGTCGCCGCCATGATGGCGACGACGATCGGCGTGCCGACGGCCCCGCCCAGCGGCGTGGAGGCGTTGGCGACACCTACGGCCATCCCGAGCTCACGCTTGGGGAACCAGTTGTGCATGAGCTTCGCCGTCACCGTCGCCTGCGGGCCCTCGCCTGCGCCAAAGAGCAGGCGGATGATCAGGAAGCTGATGAAGCTGAAGCCAGCCGCGGTCAGGGCCGTGAACACCGACCATGCCGCGATGGCCCAGGCCATGACGTTCCTCGGCCCGTACCGGTCGGCGAGCCAGCCCCCGATGAAGCCGAACGGCGAGTAGGTGAAGGCGAACGCCGCGGCCAGCCAGCCGAACGCGGAGGAGCTGAACCCGAACTCGGCGATGATGAACGGCGCGGCGACGCCGAACGCTGCACGGTCCGAGTAGTTCAGCCCGAGGACGAGGAAGTTCGTGGCGAGGACGCCGAAGCGCGCTCGCGTGCGACGACCGACGGTGGTCGCGGCAGATGTGACCATGAGTGACCTTCCGGGTTGCTGATCGACGGCGATCAGTGGATGAAGCTGGTGATGACCGCGCACGCCGCGTCGAGCTCGTCCAGGGGGACGTACTCGTCGGCGGTGTGCGCCTTGCCGATGGACCCGGCGCCGAACACGACGCAGGGCACGCCGTCCAGCGCCAGCTTCGACGCGTCGGTGCCGTGCCCGACCCCGAGGGGAGCGCCGTCGAGCCCGTGCGACCGCAGGACCGCCTGGAACTGATCGAGCGCGGGGCTCTCGGTCGCTGCCAGGGCGTAGTCGACGATGTGGGGCTCCGCGACCTCGACGACGTCGGGCCAGCGGGAGGTCAGGTCGTCGGCGAGCGCCTCCCACACCTGGTGCGGATCCTCGCCCGGGACGGTGCGCCGGTCGATGGTGATGGTGCACGTCTCGGGCAGGATGTTCGGCCCGGCCCCGCCCTCGATCATCGTGACCGCCAGGGACGGTGGCCCGACGAGCTCCTGGGCCTGTGCGTCGAGCGCCCCCTGGACGTCGGGGCCCTGCAGGTAGGAGACGACCTCGGCCGCGAGCGAGATCGCGTTGCTGCGCCCCCACGGCTCGGAGCTGTGCCCGCCGTCGCCCCGGACCGTGATCCGACAACGCATGCAGCCCTTGTGGGCCACCACCATGCGCAGCGAGGTGGGCTCGCCGACGATCGCGGCCAGCGGCGTGCGCGCCCAGGTGCGCCGCAGCTCCTGGACGCCGACGTAGCGGTGCTCCTCGTCGACGACACCGGCCAGCACCACCGTGCGGGACGGGACTCCCGCCGCGGCGACCGCCTCCATCGCGCTGAGGAAGACGGCGAGCTGCCCCTTGGCGTCGCAGGTCCCGCGGCCGTACGCGCGGCCGTCCTGATACGTCACCTCGTACGGCGCGACGGTCATGCCGTCGGCCTCGACGGTGTCGAGGTGGGTCTCGAGCAGGATCACGTCGTCCGAGGCCCCGGCCAGGGTCACGACGACGTTCGCCCGACCGTCCTGCACGGGGACGAGCTCCGCCTGCATGCCCCGGGCTCTCGCCCACTCGGCGACGAACTCGGCCAGCGGCGTCTCCGCTGGCGTCGCGGCTTCCCGGGGGTTCACCGAGGGGATGCGGACCAGCTGTTCGAGCAGCGCGCGGGGACCAGTCATGGGTGCTCCTGTCTCCTTCGACCGGTAGAGGGCGCACGCAGTCAAGCACGGAGATTTACCGAATGTCTAGCGCCTTGACTACTTTTACATCTGGCTAGACTGACGCCAGCTACGAGGTCGAGGAGGCCCTGTGTCAGATCCGGGAACCCCGGTGTCCGCGATGACCCCGGAGATGAGCGCACTGTTCACGCCCGTTCCCGCGGTCGACTCGATCGAGACTCTCGCCGCCATGCTGAGGCCGGTCATGCGGGCGATCGCCACGGCCGTCGGCCCGCACTGCGAGGTCGTCCTGCACGACCTCCGCGACCACCACATGGAGCGGACGATCGTCGCGATCGAGAACGGCCACGTCACGGGCCGTTCCGTCGGCGGACCGTCGACCAATCTCGGGCTCGAGGTGCTCAGCTCCGAGAGCGAGGACCACAACCGGTTCGGCTATCCCGGTCGGACGTCCGGTGGCCGGGACCTCAACTGCTCCTCCATCTACTTCCGCGACCAGGACGGCAAGGTCATGGCCTCGCTGTGCATCAACGTCGACCTGACCGCCCTGCAGACCGCGCGGACGGTCCTCGACGATCTGCTGCCGCAGCGTCGGAGCCAACCGGTGAGCGAAGTCATCGCGCCGGACATCACCACGGTGCTCGACGACATGATCGAGGCCGCGATCCGTCAGGTCGGCAAGCCGGTACCACTCCTCGGGAAGCCCGAGCGCGTCGAGATCCTCCGCTACCTGGAGGAGCGCGGGGCATTTTTCGTCAAGCGATCGGTCGAACGCACCGCGAGGCGACTGTCCATCTCGAAGGTGACGGCGTACGGATATCTGGACGAGATCCGCAACGGTTCGTGACGACGCTGCTGCAGGGAGGTCCGGCATGGCCGCCGAGTGGCTGATCCGCGACGCGCTGGTGCTCGACGGCACGGGCGCGCCGGGCGTCGTCGCCGACGTCGCGGTGACCGACGGCCGCGTCACCGCCGTCGACGAGGGCCGCGCCGACGCCCGTGCCGCCGGCGCGCACCGCACGATCGACGCCGAGGGCCGCGCGCTGACGCCCGGCTTCATCGACATGCACGCGCACTCCGACGTGCAGATCCTCGCCCACCCGGACCACACGGCGAAGGTGAGCCAGGGCGTCACGCTCGAGGTGCTGGGCCAGGACGGCCTGTCGTACGCGCCCGTGGACGACCGCACCCGCGCGGCGATCCGGGCGCAGATCGCGGGCTGGAACGACGACCCGCCGGGCTTCGCCTGGGACTGGGAGTCCGTGGCCGGCTACCTCGACCGCCTGGACCGCGGGATCGCGTGCCACGCCGCCTACCTGGTGCCGCAGGGCACGCTGCGGCTCCTCGTCGTCGGGCCGGACGAACGCCCGGCCACCGCCGCGGAGGTCGCCCGGATGGGCGAGCTGCTCGCGCAGGGGATGCGGGAGGGCGCGCTGGGCATGAGCAGCGGCCTCACGTACACGCCCGGCATGTACGCCGACGACGACGAGCTCGCCGCGCTGCTGCGCGTCGTGGCCGAGCACGACGGCTACTACAGCCCGCACCACCGGTCGTACGGCAAGGGCGCCCTCGAGGCGTACGCGGAGATGATCGACCTGGCCCGCGCCACGGGCTGCGCGCTGCACCTCACGCACGCGACGATGAACTTCGCGCCGAACAAGGGCCGTGCGGGCGAGCTGCTCGCGCTGATCGACGCGGCGCTGGACGACGGCGTCGACGTCACGCTCGACACGTACCCGTACCTGCCCGGCTCGACGACGCTCAGCGCGATCCTGCCGAGCTGGTCGTTCTCCGGCGGCACGGACGCGCTGCTCGCGCGGCTCGCGGACCCCGCCGACCGCGAGCGCATCCTGTACGAGCTGGAGCACGTCGGCACCGACGGCTGCCACGGCTGCGTGGCCGAGTGGGACACGATCGAGATCAGCGGCGTGCAGAACCCGGCGCTGTCCGGCCGCGTGGGCCGCACGGTCGAGGCGATCGCCCGCGACGAGGGTCGCGAGCCCGGGGACGTCTTCGTGGAGCAGCTCGTGGCCGACCGGCTCGGCACGACGATCCTGCAGCACGTGGGCCACGAGGAGAACGTGCGCGCGATCATGCGGCACCGCACGCACTGCGGGGGCTCGGACGCGATCCTCGTGGGCGGCCGCCCGCACCCGCGCGCGTGGGGCACGTTCCCGCGCTACCTCGCGCGGTACGTGCGCGAGCTCGGCGTCCTCACCCTCGAGGACTGCGTGCACCACCTCACGGGCCGGCCCGCGGCCCGCCTGAAGCTGGCCGACCGCGGGCTGGTCCGCCCCGGTTACGCCGCGGACCTCGTGCTGCTCGACCCCGACACCGTCCAGGACACCGCCACGTTCGAGAACCCCCGCCAGCAGGCGGCGGGCATCGACCTGGTCCTGGTCGACGGCGTCGCCGTCATCGACGACGGCGCCCGCACCGACGCCCTCCCCGGACGCGCGCTGCGACGCACCGGGAGCGGCACCCGCTGAGACAGGAGGAACCCGATGCACGCGCTGCTGCAGGCCGCGGGGGACGACGACAACACGCTCGAGCTGATCAACCAGCCGTGGTCGGAGCACGACACGCAGGTGCTGGTGGTCACCGCCATCGGCATCGCCGTGGTGGTGCTCCTCATCACGATGCTCAAGATGCACGGCTTCCTGGCCCTGACCATCGGGTCGCTGTTCGTGGCGATCGGGTCCGGCATCCCGCTCGGCGACGTCGCCGGGGTGTTCGAGACCGGCGTCGGTGACGTCCTGGGCACCGTCGGCGTGCTGGTGGTGCTGGGCGCCATGCTCGGCAAGCTGCTCGCCGACTCCGGGGGAGCGGACGAGATCGTCGACAAGATCTTCCGCGGCAGCACCGGGAGCCTGCCGTGGCGGATGGCGCTCATCGCGTTCCTCATCGGCATCCCGATGTTCTTCGAGGTCGGGCTCGTCCTCCTGATCCCGGTGATCATGCTGGCCGTCCGGCGCTCGGGGCTGCCGGCGATGCTGCTGGCCATGCCGGCGCTGGCCGGGCTGTCGGTGCTGCACGGTTTCGTGCCACCGCACCCCGGGCCGCTGGCCGCCATCGGCAACCTCGGCGCCGACGTCGGCATCACCATGGCGCTCGGCCTGCTCATCGCCGTGCCCACCGTGATCATCGCCGGCCCGGTGTGGGGCCGGTTCGCCGCCAAGCTCGTGCCGATCGGCGCGCAGGGCGGCGGCGGGGGCATCGTCGCGGCGGACGACGCGGGGTCGGGCGAGCCCGGCACGGTGAAGACCCACAACCCCACGTTCGTGCTCACCCTGGTGACGATCCTCAGCCCGGTGATCCTCATGCTGGTGCGCGCGGGCGTCGAGGTCTGGGCCAGCCCGGACTCGTGGTTCTTCCCGTTCGTGTCGTTCATCGGCGAGCCGCTCGTGGCGCTGCTCATCGCCGTCCTGCTCGCGATGATCACGTTCGGCACCAGCGTCGGGTTCTCGCTCGGCACCCTCGGCTCGAAGATGACGGAGAGCCTCAAGCCCATCGCGAGCGCCACGATGATCGTCGGTGCCGGCGGCGGCTTCAAGGCCGTGCTGGTCGAGGGCGGCACGGGCATCGCCATCGGCAAGGCCGCCGTCGCGATGAGCCTGTCCATCCTGCTGCTCGGCTGGCTGATCGCCGTGCTGGTGCGGATCGCGACCGGGTCCGCGACGGTCGCGATCGTCACCGCGTCGGGCATCGTCGCGCCGCTCGCCACCGGCCTCACGCCGACGCACCTCGCGCTGCTCGTGCTCGCCATCGGCGCCGGCTCGCTGATCCTGTCGCACGTCAACGACGCCGGGTTCTGGCTGGTCAAGGAGTACTTCGGCATGACGGTCGGACAGACCTTGAAGACCTGGACGGTGATGGAGACGATCATCGCCGTCCTCGGCCTGGTCTTCACCTGGCTGCTCTGGCTGGTCGTCTAGCCGCCGACAGGCTCACCCGGCGGTGGGGTCGCGGCAGCGCGCAGCATTCCTTACGTTCGGGGCGTGGAGGACGAGACCGACCCGGGCAGCACGTGGGAGCCCGACGCGCTGCCCGGCTTCGAGCGGCTGACCCTGCCGCTGGAGCCGGACTTCGAGGGCGACGTCGTCGCGACGCTGGTGCGGAGGGCCGTCGAGCCGGGCGTCGCGACGCCCGGGCGGGACGCCGGCATCGACGTCCTGTACGTGCACGGCTGGGTGGACTACTTCTTCCAGACCCACCTGGCGGCGTTCTGGGAGCGGCAGGGCGCGCGGTTCTACGCCCTCGACCTGCGCAAGTACGGCCGGAGCCTGCGCGAGCACCAGACGCCGGGGTTCGTCACCGCGCTGGCGACGTACGACGAGGACATCGAGGCCGCGCTGGCCGTGCTCGGCCACGGCCCGAAGCCGTCGTCGGGCCGCCGCCTGGTGCTCATGGGCCACTCGACGGGCGGGCTGGTGCTGAGCCTGTGGGTGTCGCACCGGCCGGGGCGCGCGGACGCGCTGGTGCTCAACAGCCCGTGGCTCGAGTTCCAGACCCGCAGCGTGGGGCGGTGGATGCTGGAGCCGGGCCTGCGCGCGCAGGCCGCGCTCGCGCCGCGCAGCCACCTGGTGAACGTGGACCTCGGGTACTACGTCCGTAGCGTCTCCAACCGGTACGACGGCGCGTGGGAGATCGACCCGGCCTGGCGCCCCGACACGGGCTGGCGCACCACCCCGGCGTGGCTGTCCGCGATCTTCCAGGGGCAGGAGCGCGTGTCCCGCGGGCTCGGCATCGACATCCCGGTGCTGGTGCTGCTGTCGACCCGCTCGACGGCGCCCGTGCGGTGGAGCCCCGAGATGATGACCACCGACTCCGTGCTCGAGGTGGGCGGTGTCGCGCGCCGCGTCCCCGCGCTGGGCAGCCTCGTCACCCTGGTCCGGATCGACGGCGCCCTGCACGACGTCACCCTCTCCGCCCCCGCGGTGCGCGACGTCGTCTGGCGCGAGATCTCCCGCTGGGTCCACGCCTACGTGCCCGCCCCGACCGCGGCGGCCGAACCCGAGCCGACGGGCGTGGCCGCCTGGTGGCGCCGCACCTTCGGCGCCGGCCGCCCGTCGCGGCGCGGGGTCAGAGCGCCCGCACCAGCTCGATCTCCTCGCCCTGCTCGAGGACGAAGCGCTCGCCCGACGGCGTGAACCCGAGCTTGGCGTAGGCGGCCTGCGCCCGCGGGTTGTCGACGTGCACGCACAGCCGCGCCCGGGCGACACCGGCGCTCCGCGCCCAGTCCTGGACGCCGTCGAACAGCCGCCCCAGCAGACCGGCGCCGCGGTGCTCGGGCCGCACGAACACGCCCACCAGGTGCACCTGGCGCTGCGCGACCGGCCCGCCCAGCACGTCGGTCGCGCCCGGCTCCTCGATCAGGCCCGTCGTCGTGGCGACCCACCTGCCGTCCGCGTCGACGGCGACGAGCGCCGCCACCGCGTCGCTCGTCGCGTTGCCGCGCGCCCGCTCCTGCCAGAACGCGTCCGGGCGCGCCGCCGCGACGTCGTACGTCTCGAGGAACGCCACCGGGGCCGCCGGGTCCTGCAGCGCCGCCAGGCGCAGGTCGCGGGTCTCGCGCCACTCGTCCTGGCGGGCGCGTCGGACGGTCGGCGGAGCGGGGGGTGTCGTCATGGACCGATCCTTTCACCGCACGGCCACGGCCCGCGCCGGGATTTCCGGGCGGGCCGCGGTGGCTGGACGGGCGCGGGACGGCGTCGCCGGTCAGGCCGCGCCGGCGTCGGACCGGCGGGTCCAGAAGCCGACGTGCGGCGCTGCCGCCTCGTCCTCCAGGAGCGGGCCCACGATCTCGATCTCCCGCTGCCCGTGCGCGACCACGTCCCGGCACGGCAGGGCGAACGTCGGGTTCTCCGGGTCGTCACCGGTGAGGTCGAGGAGCCGCGTCTCGGAGAGCGCGTAGACGACGCGACCGATGCCGCACCAGTACACGGCGCCGGTGCACATGACGCATGGTTCGGCGCTCGTGTAGAGGGTGGCGCCCACCAGCTCCTCGGGCGACAGCGTCCGGGCTGCCTCTGCGGCGGCCATGAGCTCGGCGTGCTGGGTCGGGTCGCCCTCCGGCGGCATCGAGTTGTTCCCGCGGCGAGAGACGACCCGCCCGTCGGCAGTGGCGACCAGCGCCGCGAACGGGTGGCGTCCCCGCGCCTTCGCGTCGGCGGAGAGCGCGATCGCCTCGCGCAGCAGGGAGAGGTCGGTGTCGGTCGGCAGGTGGGCCATCAGGCGCTCCTCGGGGTGGGGACAGGGTGGGTAGTGGGGTCGGCGGTCGGTTCCGCCGACGGCGCCGGCTCGGCGGGCGCGTCGTCCGCGGCACGGCGGTTGAGCAGGGCGTTCATGAGCACGGCGACGATGGCGCAGAGGAAGATGCCGCTCTCGAGCACCATCCGCAGCGGGCCCTGGACGTCGGCCAGCAGCTCCGGCATCGCCATCGGAAGGACGCCGACGCTGATGGAGATCGCGACGATCAGCGCGTTCGGCGTGTCCTGGTAGCGCACCTGCGCGAGCTCCTGGATGCCCGCGGCCGTCGTCATCCCGAACATCACGATCGCCCCGCCACCCAGCACCGCGGGAGGCACGGCCGCGATCACCGCGCCGAGCTTGGGGACCAGCCCCAGGACGACGAGGATCGCGCCCGCGACCGCGACGACGTACCGGCTGCGGACCTTCGTCATCGCGATCAGCCCCGTGTTCTGGCTGAAGGCGTTGAGCGGGAACCCGTTGGCCAGGCTGGAGGCCATAGTGGACAGCCCTTCGGCACGGAAGGCGTCACCGAGCCTGCGGGGCGTGATCTCCCTGCCCACCATGCGTCCGATGGCCAGGGTGTTGCCGGTCGTCTCGGCCATGATGACGACCATCGCGAGGGTCATGACCAGGATCGGCACCGGCTCGAAGGTCGGGACGCCGAACGCGAGCGGCGCGGAGACACCGAACCACGCCGCGTCGCCGACGCCGGAGAAGTCGCTCATGCCGGCGGCGACGGCCACCACCGTCCCCACGAGGAGCCCGACGAGCACCGCGAGGGCGGACAGCAGGCCCGTGAACCGCACGTACACCACCAGCGTGACCACGATCGTCAGCAGCCCGACCAACAGGTGACGGGGTGCCCCGAAGTCCTCGGCTCCCTCGCCACCGCCGAGCCACCCCGCCGCGGCGGGCATCAGCGAGATCCCTACCACCGTGATGAGGCAGCCGATCACGACCCGGGGGAAGTACCGCAGCAGGCGCGAGAAGACGGGCGCCAGGCAGATCGCCAGCGCGCCGGCGACGAGGCACGACCCGACGACGGCCGTCATCCCGTACTCGGTGCCGATGAGCAGCATGGGCGACAGGGCGATGAACGACGCGCCCTGGATCAGCGGCAGCCGCGCGCCGAAGCGCCAGAACCCGAAGGTCTGCACCAGGGTCGCGAGTCCCCCGAGCAGCAGGTTGGCGTTGACGAGGGTGACGGTCTGTGACGACGTCAGGCCGAGCGCGCCGGACAGGACGAGCGGCACGGCCACCACGCCGGCGTAGATGACGAGCACGTGCTGCAGGCCGAGCGTGATCATCGACCGTGCCGGGAGGATCTCGTCGACGGGGTCGGTCGGGCGGTCGTTCCTGGTGGCGGTCGGGCGGTTCGACCGCCCCGGGCGGAGCTGAACAGTCATGGGGCTCTCCTCTCCTCGTGACCCGGGCGTCGTTGCTCGGGCGGGATCGGCCTCGTTGCCAGTGACCGGGAGACTACGGGCGCACTTGTCGATGGCAGAACTGAGTTTCTATCGACGGATCCGATAGTTTGCGCGCGTGAGATTCTCGATCGACCAGGTGGAGGCGTTCGTCCTCGTCGCCCGCCACGGCTCGTTCTCCGCGGCCGCACGCGCGATGCAGCGTTCGCAGTCGACGGTAAGCGTCGCCATCGCGAACCTCGAGATCGCGCTCGACACCGAGCTCTTCGACCGCTCGACGCGTCGTCCGTCCCTCACCGCGGCGGGCGAGGCGATGCTGCTGGAGGCCCAGGCGCTGTACGACCGCAGCGTGTCGTTCGAGCGGCACGGGGACGCCCTGGCCGAGGGCATCCCGACCAGCGTCACTCTCGCCGTCGCCGCACCGTACGCGCTGATTCAACCTGTCCTCACGGCGTTCGCCACGAGGTTTCCCCACACCGATGTGCGCCTGCGCAACCCGGCACAGGGCGACGCCGCCGCGGCCGTGCTGCGCGGCGAGGCGAGCGTGGGCGTCGCATTCGCGGTCCCGGACTACGACGAGACCCTGGCCTTCCACCAGCTCGGCAAGGTGATCATGGCGCACATCGCGCACCGCGATCACCCGCTGGCGCAGATCGCCCGGCCCTCGTTCGACGACCTCCGCGCCCACCGCCGCATCGCGTACGACGCGCACGCGCGCGCCCTGCCGACCAGCGAGTACCTGCAGTCCGTCCAGACCTGGACGGCGGACTCCTACGAGGCCCTCATCTCGCTGGCGCGCTCGGGCGTGGGCTGGGCGACGCTCCCGCGCCTCCTGGTGCGCGACGAGCTGCGCTCGGGGCGGCTCGTCGAGCTCTCCCTGGAGGCGTACCCGCACACGGACTGGATCGTGTCCGTCGACCTGCTGTGGCAGCGCCGGCGGCGGCTCGACGCCGCGGAGTCATGGCTCGTCGACGCGTTCCGGCGCCTGAAGATCAGCGAGACGTCGCCGTTCGGTCAGTCGACGACCCGGTGAGGCGCGCCCGCACGTGCTCGACGATCCCGTCGGCGGCGGCCTCGATCTCGGCCAGGGTGGTCTCGAAGCCGGACTCGTCGCCGTACCAGGGGTCGTCGACGTCGAGCAGGTGCTCGTCGCCGCCGGGCTCGACGACGGGGGCGTCGGGGTCGAACGACCGGTAGAGACGGATCTCGGCGAGCCCGGGCGACCCGGCGGCACGGTCGGCGAGACGCCGCAGGCGGCGGGCGTGCTGCGCCGTCATGGGCAGCAGCAGGTCGTGGTCGGCGAGGTCCGCGGCGGTGACCTGGCGGGCGCGGTGCCCGTCGCCCGTCGGGTAGCCGTGGGCGGCCAGGGTGCGGCGGGCACGGCCGTCCACGGGGTTGCCGTGCTCCTCGTCGCTCACGCCGGTCGAGTCCACGACCACACGGTCGCCGAGGCCGGCGGCCTCGAGCCGGTCGCGCAGCACGATCTCGGCCATGGGGGAGCGGCAGATGTTGCCGGTGCAGACGGTCATCACGCGGTACGGGGCGCTGTACGGGGTGGCGGTCACCGGCCCATTCTCGCCTCTCGCCGAGCCCTGCCCCCCGATCCGTGCCTACCGTGTGGCATGGCGAGATGGGCGGCGGACGGGCTGATCGCCGTGACCGGTGCGAGCGGACGGCTCGGGTCACGACTGGCGTTCCGGCTCGCGGCGGAGGGCGCGCGGCAACGGCTGGTCGTGCGGGACCCGGCGCGCGCCCCGCGCCTCTCGGACGGGAGGCCGCTGCCCGAGTGCCAGGTCGCCGTGGCCGACGGCTACCGCGACACGGAGGGGATGCGCGCCGCGTTCGACGGCGTGCGGACGGTGTTCCTGGTGAGCGCGCGCGAGGCGCCGGACCGCGTCGCGCAGCACACGGCGATGATCGACGCCGCCGCCGCGGCCGGCGTCGAGCGCCTCGTGTACACGTCGTTCGCGGGCGCGGCCCCGGAGGCCGTCTTCACGTTCGCCCGCGACCACTGGCACACCGAGGAGCACCTGGCCGCCGTCGGCGCCCGCACCGGGCTGCGCTGGACGGTGCTGCGCGACAACCTCTACTTCCACGCGCTGAGCACGTTCGTCGGGCACGACGGCGTGATCCGGGGCCCGGCGGCCGACGGGCGCGTGGCGGCCGTGTCGCACGACGACGTCGCGGACGTCGCGACCGCCGTCATCCTCGACGAGCGGCCCGCCCGGCACGACGGCGCGATCTACGAGGTCACCGGGCCGCAGGCGCTCACCCTCGACGAGGTGGCGGCCACGCTCGGCCGCGCCGCCGGCCGCGACCTCACCTACCACCCCGAGACCGAGGAGGAGGCGTACGCCTCCCGCGCCGGGTACGGGGCGGAGCCGTTCGAGCTCGACGGGTGGGTCTCGTCGTACACCGCCATCGCCGCGGGCGAGCTCGCGCACGTCTCCGACGACGTCGGCCGGCTCGTCGGGCGGCCCGCGCGCTCGCTCGCGCAGTGGCTCGACGACTACCCCGGCGAGTGGGCGCATCTGCGGCGTGCCTGATCGCGGTCGGCGCGTCCTGCCGAGTTCACCCTGAGGAAAACCCTTGGCCTCCCTCGCCGTGCGGGCGTAGCGTCGTCGGCACATGAGAAGGGAGGTGATCCGAGCAGTGAAGACTCTTCGGACCCATGAGGTGGTCGCGCGCTAGTCGCGCGCGCTAGAACGTCGGGCGGGTAGCGAGTTCCTCGCGACCACCGGAGCCCGCGGGTGCCGTGACCTCGTCCAGCACGGCAGGAGGCTCGACCTCCAGCCCGCGGGCTTTCTCGTACCCACCGTCAGGCGAGCACGGCGGCCTGGCGCTCCCGCCGCAGGCGTCGCTCCGCCTGGGCGACGAGCTCGTCGGCGTCGGCCGCGCCGGCCACGGACCACGCCGCTGCGGCGTGCAGCCCCGGCCAGACCACGCCGTCGAACCCGTCGGAGGGCGCGGCGACGTGCGCGAGCACGTGCCGGCGCAACGCGTCCGCGGACGCCGCCGCCTGGATGTCGTCCATCGCCGGCAGGGTGGCCAGGACGGCGAAGACGTCGCCGTCCACCCGACCCGCCTCGCAGCCGGCGGGCAGCGCCGCCGCGATCCGGGCCGCGAGCTCCGCGAGCACCTCGTCGCCGCCGTCCTGCCCGAGGTCGGCGTTGAGCCGCGCCATGCCCCGCACGTCGAGCAGCACCAGGACCACGCGGGTCGCGCCGCCGCGCACCAGGGTGCAGCGGTGCCGCAGCGCGTACCAGGTGGCGGAGCGTCCCGGCAGTCGCGTCAGCGGGTCGTGGGTGGAACGCTCGGCCAGCTCCGCGACGACGGCGCGCATGACGTCGGCCGTGCTCGCGGCGCCCCACGACGAGGGGCCGCTGACCAGGACGTCGTCGTAGCGCCGGTCCGCCGTGCGGGCCATCGCGCGCCCGGCGACGTCCGCCAGCGCCGTCCCGGGGGCGACGACGAGGGGCGACCAGTCCGCGACCGCCCCGGTGGGGCGCCGTTCCAGCACCGCGCGCCCGTAGCCCAGGCGTCCCGTGAGCGCGGCCGTGAGGCCCGACCGCGTGACGATGCCGGTGCGGGCCGGCGCGGCGTCGTCCTGCACCGCGACCGACCCCACCTCCGGACGCCGGAAGATCACCTCCAGCTGCCCGACGGGCAGCGTCGAGCCCACCACCAGCACCGGCTGCGCGAGCTCCCCGACGGACGCCGCGCGCGCCGACCGGCGCGGGGCGACGTGGCGGGCCAGGCGGGCGATCTCGTCGTGCACAGCGGAAGTATGGCCGCGGCGCGACACCGTCCGGCGCCCGTCGCGGAGAGTTCGCCGAGCGTTCGCCGCCCGTTCAGCGTTCGCCCTGCTCAGCCGGCCGACGACTTGGGAGCGCGACCACCCGGCGCCCGAGGACGCCGGTCCCTAGAGTGTCGCGAGGGTACGCGATGTCGGGACGTCTCGGGGGCGACGGATGCGCAGGACGAGCAGGACGACCGGTCGCAGGACCACGAGCGGCCTGCTGGCCGCGGCGCTCGCGCTGGGCGGGCTCGTGGGCCTCGGGGCACAGACCGCGACGGCACCGGCCGCGTCCGCCGCGGCGGACGGGGAGGTCAACCCGTTCTCCTCGTCCGGCGGGTTCACCGTGTACGCGCAGCGCGACGCGATCGTCGGCAACCAGGAGCTCGAGGGCTCCCTGGCCGCCGGGCGGAACCTCACCGACACGACGGTGGCGCAGTGGGCCGTGATCCACGTGGCCGCCGGCACCGCCGACTACACCATCCCCACCGTCGACGGCGACCCGACGCGCCTCCTCGTCGGCCGGTTCGACCCGGACGAGTCGCGCAACGTCGGGCAGGTCAACATCACGAGCCGCGGCGCGACCACGCCCGAGAACGTCGGCACCCTCAAGACGGTGGACCGCGACCTCGGGCCGTACGACACGTCCGCCCGGGGCGAGGGCTGGGTGCGGGAGTCGGAGCAGGGGTCGAACCCACCCCTGATCGACGCGACCGCCCAGACCTTCCCCGCCGATGCTGAGCCGCCCACGGGCAGCAACACCTCGATCTTCACCGAGCAGACCGGCGACACGCAGGAGGTCGTCGCGGGGTACGTGCAGGCGAACCAGGACGCCAGCCTCGACGACACCACCGCGTGCCTCGCGACGATCACCGATCCGGGCGGCCACGACGTGAACCACGTGACCGTCGCCGAGGACGACGGCGTGCGCAAGGTGCTGTCCACGCTCGCCTCCGACCGGCCCAACGTGGTGGCCTACGAGGACGTCGCGGGTGCCGACCTGCTCCAGTTCTCCCCGGGCAGCGCCGTGCCCGGCGCGCAGAACCCCCTGATCATCCGCGTCCCTGCGGGGACGACGGACGTGCACGGGCTGCGGGTGGACCCGCAGGGCCAGTACTCGCCGTACATCCTGTGGGACCTGTCCGCGGTCACGGGCGACGTGACCGTCGCACACACCGGCGAGCGGATCGACGGGTCGATCTTCGCCCCGAACGCGAACGTCACGGTGGACGCGGCGCCCCTCGACGGCCAGGTCGTCGGGCAGGACGTGACCCTGCTGGGCGGTGAGGTGCACTCGTTCCTGTTCGCCGGCACCGTCCCGTGCGGGGAGCCGCACGGGACGTTCGAGCTGTCCAAGGAGCTCGACGGCATCGCCGCGGAGGACCTGCCGGAGGGCACGACGTTCCCGGTCGACTGGACCGCCACGTCACCCGACGGCGAGGTGCTCGGGTCCGGGACGCTCGCCCTGCCCGCGGACGGCAGCGCGGTGCGCCCGCAGGACGTGGACGGCACCTTGAGCACCTTCCCCGTCGGCACGGTCGTGACGTTCGAGGAGCGCCCGCCGGGCGACGTACCCGGCTGGGCCTGGACGGGCACGTCGGTGTCACCGTCCTCGCTGACCATCACGGACGAGGGCGACGCCGTCGTGGGCGCGACCGTGAGCAACACGGCGGAGCGCACCCGGGGTACGTTCGAGATCACCAAGACGGTCAGCACGGGCATGGACGACCAGGTCGCGGTGCCGGAGGGCACCACCGTCACGATGCGCTGGACGGCCGTCGACCCCGACGACAACCGGAGCACCGGCACGATCGACCTGGTCGCGGGGGCCGACGGGAGGTTTGCACCGGCCGGTCCCGTGGACAACGACGGCGACCCCGTGACCTTCCCCGTCGGCACGGAGGTCACCCTCGCGGAGGTCGCCAGGGACGACCTGCCGGCCGACCTCGCCTGGGGCGGCGTCTCGTGGAGCCCGGGCCGCACGATCACCATCGACCGGGAGGGCCAAACGGTCGCCGAGCACGTGACGAACATGCTCGTCACGAATACGGCGCTGCCCGAGTACGCCGCGTTCAGCGTGGTGAAGGTCCTCGATGTCGACGGACCGGTGGACCCGGACCTGCAGTTCTCGGTCGAGTACACGTTCGACCCGCCCGGCGGGCCGCGCGAGGGCCGGCAGCGGGAGATCGCCGTCGGCGACCCGGTGACGATCGACACGCTGCTGGACGGCGAGCAGATCCCGACGGGGACCACCGTGTGGGTGCGGGAACCCGAGCCGCTCTTCGACGAGGGCATCGTCTGGGACGAGACGACCCTGCTGGCGGACGGCGAGCCGCTCACCGACCCCGACGAGGACGGGTTCTACCCGCTCGAGCTCGAGGGCGGGGAGACCGTCACGCTCGAGGTGACGAACGTCGGGCACGTCCCGACCGGCTCGTTCACGCTGGCCAAGGAGCTCGACGGGCCGGACGCCGAGGACGTGCCGGAGGGCACGGAGTTCACGGTGGGGTGGACGGCGACGTACGTCGACGGCACGACGACCAGCGGCTCCACCGCCCTCGCACCCGACGGCGGGCCGGTGGCCCCGACGGGCGCGGACGGCGAGCCGCTCGACTTCCCCGCCGGCACCACGGTCACGTTCGACGAGGCCGACCTGCCCGACCTGCCCGGCTGGGACTGGGGCGAGCCCACGATCTCTCCCGCCGAGATCACGGTGGGCGACGGCGAGACCGCCGCCGTCACCGTCACCAACTCCGCCACGGTGGAGCACGGCGCGTTCGAGGTGTCGAAGGCGCTCGAGGGCGCGGACCCGGGCGACGTGAGCGGTGACGGGTTCAGCGTGCCGTGGTCGGCGACCCTGCCCGACGGCAGCACCGACGAGGGCGTGCTCACCGTGCCGGCGGACGGCACCGCCGTCGGCCCGGACCGCGAGTTCCCGGTGGGCACCACGGTGCACGTCACCGAGGAGCCGCCGGCCGACGCGATGCTGCCCGACGGCTGGACCTGGGTCGTCCCCACCTGGTCCCCGGGCAGCAGCCTGACGATCGACGAGGGCACGGGCACCACGGAGCTCACGGTGACGAACTCGGCCGTGCCCACCACGACGCTGCGGGTCGAGAAGCTGGTCGAGGGAGCGGACCTGCCCGACGGCACCCGCTTCCCGGTCGAGTACCGCCTGGACGACGGCCCGGTCCGGCAGGGCGACCTCGTGCTCGGCGACCCGTTCGTGGCGGACGACGTCCCGCTGGGCACGACCGTCGAGATCCGCGAGGCCGACCCGCCCGCCGTCGACGGCAGCACGTGGGACTCGGCGCGCTGGGCGATCGACGGCCGGGCGCTCGAGCCCGACGACGACGGCTGGGTGGTGATCCACGCGGACGACGAGCGGCTCAACGCCGTCACCCTCACGAACACGGCCCGCCCGACGACGCCGGAGCAGCCGGGGTCGCCCGGCGGCCAGCTCCCGCAGACGGGGTTCGGCGGCGGCACCCTGCCGCTGCTGGCCCTCGGCCTGCTGCTCCTCGGCATCGCGGTACGCGTCGTGGCACGGACGCTGCGGGCCTGACCTCGCCGGGGACGAGGGGCGGCCGACGCGCTAGCCTGCGCGGATGGCCGACCCGACTCCCGGCGCAGGCGTGCTCCCGACGTGGGAGCTCATCGACGACCCGCAGGCCTTCCTCGACGAGGTCGGCGACGAGCTCGCCGACGACCCGGTGCGCGCCACGGTCGTCGCGACGACGGCCCGACGCCTGGCCGACGGCGCCGCACGTGGCGAACCCGCCCCGGACCACCCCTGCTGGTTCGCCGTGGCCCGGGACGACGCCGGCGCCGTCGCCGGTGTGGCCATGCGGACCGCGCCGCACCCGCCCCACCAGGCCTACCTCATGGCGGCGTCGGCACCGGCGGCCGCCGCCCTGGCCGACCTGCTCCTGGAGCGCGGCGAGGTCGTCCCCGCCGCGAACGGCGACCTGGTCCCGACCCGGGCGTTCGTCGACCGGGTCGCCGGGCGCACCGGCGGGGCCGTGACCGTCGTCCGGCCGTCCCGGCTGTTCGAGCTCGGCACCCTCACGCCTCCGGCCGACCCGCCCGCGGGGGAGCCGCGCCCGGTCACCCCGGCCGGCGTGGGCCTCGCCCACCGCTGGTTCGCCGGATTCGCGCGCGAGAGCGACCTGCAGGCGGGCAGGGCGCCGCGCGACTCCGTTCCGCAGCACACCCGGGAGCAGGTCGCCGCGCGCGTCGAGGCAGGTCAGCTCTGGTTCTGGGAGGTGGACGGCGTTCCCGTGTCCATGGTCGGGCACGTCGGTCCGGCGCTGGGCGTCGCGCGGGTCGCGCCGGTCTTCACGCCCGCCGAGCACCGCGGCCGCGGGTACGCGGGGGCCCTGGTCGCGCACGTCTCCGCGGTGCTGCGCGACGCGGGGCACCGCGTCACCCTGTTCACCGACCTGGAGAACCCCGTGTCCAACGCGCTGTACGAGCGGCTCGGCTACGAGAAGGTGGTCGACATGGCCGAGCTGCGGATCGTCCCGTGACCGAGGGCGCGCCCGACGTCGCGGCGCTGCGGCGCGGCGCCCACGAGCGCGCCGTCGCCCGTCCCCGGCGGCCGTTCGCGGGAACGGTGACGGACTGGGTGCCCCGTGGCGTCGCGCTGCGCCGCTACACGCCCGACCGCCGCCACCCCGGCGCGGCGGCCGTGTTCCTGCACGGCGGGTACGGCCTGTTCGGCGACCTCGAGCTGCAGGACGCCTGGTGCCGGCGGGCCGCGGAGACGCTCGGCGTCGTCGTGCTCGGCGTCGACTACCGGCTCGCGCCGGAGGCGACGCTCGACGACGCGGTCGCCGACGCCCTGGCCGCCGTGGACCTGCTCGCGGACGAGGGCTACGACCGCCTCTACCTCGACGGCGACTCCGCGGGCGGCGCGGTCGCCGTCCTCGCCGCCGAGCGCGCCGCACGCCCGCTGGCGGGCCTGCTGCTCACCAACCCCAACCTCGACCTGTCGCTCGAGACCTACGACGACGACCTGCCGGGCGGCCCGGGCCGCGAGCTGTCCACGTTCGCGATGCGCGCGTGGACCGGCGTCGACCCTGCCGACGCGCCGCGCCTGCACCGGTCGGCGACCGGCCTGCCGCCGACGCTGGTCGCGGTGGGCGAGCTGGACTCGCTGCGTCCCGAGGCACGGGCCCTGGCCGACGCCTGCCGCCGCGACGGCGTGCCCTGCCGGCTGGTCGAGCTGCCCGGCGCCGAGCACGGGTTCGTCGGCACCGAGCACGCGGGCGCGGTGCTCGCCGAGGCCGCGGCGTTCCTCGGCCTCGGCTGAGCTCCCCGACGGGCGGGCGTGCTCAGGCCTCGCCCGCCTCGGCGACGCCGACCGCGACGGCGAGGTCCTGCCACGACATGCCGGAGCCCTTGAACACGTTCGGCCGGTCGGTCGCGCGGGCGTGCCCGCGCACGAGGTCGGCCAGGGGTACGAGGTCGTCGGGCCGCAGCGCGCCCTCGTCCACGGCAAGGACCACGTCGCCGCACTCGCGCATCGCGGTCGCCCTGTCCTCGACGACGACGAGCGCCCGGCCCATGAGCCCGGAGTCGAGCTCCCGGCGGCCGGGCTCGTGCGAGCCGATGGCCACGACGCACGCGCCGTCACCCACCAGCGCGCCGTCGAAGAGCGGCTCGCCCGCCGACGTCGCGCACACCACGAGGTCGGCGTCGGCGACGTCGGACGTGCTCCCCTCGCGGGCCGGGAGGCCCCGCGCGACCAGCGTCTCGACGGCGGCCGCCAGGCGTCCCGGGTCACGCCCGACGAGCGCGACGTCGTCGAGGTCGCGCACCGCCGCCATCGCGACCGCGTGCTCGACGGCCTGCGGCCCGGTGCCGACGACGACCAGGCGCCGCGCGTCCGGCGCCGCGAGGTGGTCGGCCGCGACGGCCGAGGTCGCGGGCGTGCGCAGCTCGGTGAGGGCCGACCCGTCGAGCTGCAGCCGCGGGGTGAGCGTGGCGGCGTCGAGCAGCAGGTAGGTCGCCTGGATGCGCGGCAGACCGCGCGCCGGGTTGTCCGGTGCGACGGTCGCGATCTTGACCCCGGCCCAGTCGCCGAACACCGACGGCATGAGCAGCAGCTGTCCCGCGCCGGCGGCCACCGACGACCGCGCCGGGTCGTCGGCCGGGTCGAACCCGTCGAGCAGCGCCCGCTCGACCAGCCGACGGGCCTCGTCGGGCCCGACCCGGCGGCGGACCTCGTCGCCCGTGACGAACGGCAGCCCGCTCGTGCGGTCCGGGGAACCGGCGCTCATCTGCTGTCTCCTGGCCTCGACGTCCTGGACGCGGCCAGGATGTCACGTCGGCCGGCACACGACCGGCCGGCCCGTCGGAGGGGTCGACGGGCCGGCCGGGGTCGGGGTGACGGCGCGACCGCGCCGTCGAGGGGGTCAGGTCAGCCGAAGGTCACCTCCAGCGAGCCGTCCGCCGCGAAGGACCAATCGAGAGCGCCGTCGTACGCGCCGCAGTCGCCGGTGCCGTTCCAGGCGTTGGTGCCGTCGTCCGAGCCGGACAGCTTGTCGTTCGACCCGCCGCCGCACGAGACGTTCCCGCTGAACCTGTGGGAGCCCTCGTCGAACGCGAAGTTGCGCTCGGCGCTGCCGATGCCCACGTTGCCCGTGACGGTGATCGAGCCCGGGTTGCTGTTGTAGGTGAACCCGTGGTGCCCGTTGTCGACCGCGATCGAGTCGCGGATCACGTGGTCGACGGGGATGTCGGAGCCGCCCAGCTTGAAGCCGTTCCGGTCGCCGCTGCCGGCCTGCGAGCCGTCGGAGAGCGTCCCGTTCTCGTACGAGAGCGAGTGCTCGATCGTCACGACGCCGATGGGGCCCGTGTCCGTCTTGGCGTACAGGTCCCAGCCGTCGTCGATGTTGTTGTGCGCCACGCAGTCGCGGAAGACGTTGCCCTCGCCGACCGTCAGCTTGGCCGCGAAGCCGTCCGCGTCCTCGCCGTCGGAGTCGACGTTGTCGTAGGACTCCGAGGAGAGCACCAGGTTGTCCGACGGCCACTCCTCCTTCGGCGCGCCCGCGACCAGGCGGGCGATCTGCAGGCCCGTGTCGGCGTTCCCGCGGGTGACGACGCGCTCGATCACGTTGTCGTCGCCGCCGAGCAGGATCCCGTTGTCGCCGGCGTTCTGGACGGTGATCCCGTACACGTGCCAGAAGTTGCCGCCGATGGCGAGGCCCCGGTTGGCGGGGTCCTCGGCCTGCGCGGAGAAGTCGAGCACCGGCTTCTCGCCCGGGTACGCCGACAGCAGCGTGCGCTCCGCCGACGTGCCGTCGTTGCCCGGCTCGATCGTGAGCGTGTCGGCCAGGTCGTACTGGCCGCCGCGCAGGTAGATCGCGCCGCCCGGCTCGACGGCGGCGATCGCCGCGGCGACCGTCGTCGGGTCGGCCTCGGTGCCGGCCGCGCCGGCCGAGCCGTCGGGGGCCGCGTAGATGACGTCACCGCTCGGGGTCGGCGGGTCCGTCGGCTCCGGGTCGGTGGGGTCGGTCGGCGGGTCCGTGGGGTCCGTCGGCGGGTCCGTCGGGTCCGTCGAGCCCTGGCCGGCGTACGTCTCGAGCTCGGCGACCTTCGGCGTGCCGGAGGCACTGGTGATCTCGAGGTCGAGCTTGCTCAGCGTCGTCGAGGGCAGGTTCACGACGCCCGCGCGGCTGCCGGTCGCGAGCACGGCGCCGGTGTCGTGGTTGACGACGCGGAACGCCGTGATCGTGCCCTCCGAGCCGGCCGCCTCGACGACGTTCACCTGCGACACGGTCTGCGGCGTCGCCCACTTCACGGACACGCGGCCCGTGGTGCCCGACGGCGACCAGAACGTGCTCAGGTTGCCGTCGATCACGTTGCCGAAGCTGGTGCCCGACGCCTTGGACGAGCCGTCCGCGCCCGCGCCGACGCTGAGGTTGGTGCCGCTCGGCGGGTCGGTCGGGTCGGTCGGCGGGTCGGTCGGGTCGGTCGGCGGGTCCGTGGGGTCGGTCGGCGGGTCCGTCGGATCGGTCGGCGTCTGCGCCTCGCACGAGCCGTCGGACACCTTGAGGCCCTTGTTCGCCCCCGCGGTCGCGGCGACGACGTCGGGCACGCAGTCGGCGGCGTCGAGCGAGTAGGCGTAGGGGATGCTGACCGTCGTCGTGGACGTCGGGTTCGGGCCGGCCGGGTTGTTGTCCTCGCCCGGCTCCGACCAGGTGACGTTGTCGAAGGTGTTCCCCGCGACCTGCCAGTAGCCCGGCAGGTCGGTGTAGAACGTGCCGAGCACGTCCTTGGAGTCCTGGAAGTAGTTGTTGTCGACCTTCGCCTTGCCGCCCGCGCGGGCGTTGATGCCCGACTCGTGGATGTCGACGTAGTGGTTGTTGTAGATGTGTGCCGTCGCCCCGCGCAGCAGGGGGAGGCGCGAGTCGATGTTCTCGTAGAGGTTGTGGTGGTAGGTGACCGGCCCGTTGTTCAGGTCGCTGTCGCCGGACCCGACAAGACCGCCGCGGCCGGAGCCCCGCAGGATGCTGTAGGAGAGCGTCACGTACTTCGTGTCGCCCTTCATGTCGAAGAGGCCGTCGTAGCCCTCGGACTCGCCGCCCGAGGCCTCGAGCGTCACGTGGTCCGCCCACACGTTCGAGACGCCGGACTCCATGCCGATCGCGTCGCCGCCGTTGGACGTCGGGGAGCCCGACTTCTTGACGTTCTTGACCGTGACGTTCTGGATGATGATGTTGCTGGCCTCGCGGACGTGGATGCCCACCTGGTCGAACGTGGCGCCGCTGCCCACCCCGACGAGCGTGACGTTGCTGATCTGCTTCAGCTCGATCACCCCGTCGGCGGTGTTGCAGCTGTCGCCGGAGACCTTGCTCGTGTTGCTGTGGTTGATCGTGCCCTCGACCTGGATCGTGATCGGGGTGTCCTCCGAGGCGCGGCCGCACAGGGCCTCGTGGATCTGGGTGCCGGTCGTCGCCTTCACGACCGTGCCGCCGGCGCCGCCCGTCGTGCCACCGTTCTGGGTGGCGAACCCGGTCGGTCCGGTCTCCACCGCCTGGGCGCCGGGGAGCGTCAGAGCGGTCACTCCGATCGCGGCGGCCAGGGATGTCGTCACCCCCGCCGCCAGGAGTCGTCGCGCTGCTTGCCGTCTCATCGTTGCTGCCTCACCTTCGTCGTCGAACGCGGGACTTGCAGGCCGGTGCCGGGGTCGAGCCGCTCGGCGGTACACCCGCTGTCCGAAACCGCCTTGGTCACGAACAGATCACAGCAACCGGTTTCTTGACCGTAGGGGACCGGTTTCCCGAAGCGCAACCCCCAATTTTCACCCGACCCTCGGACCGGCCGTCGTCGACGGGACAGCCCGGCGTCAGGCGGAAGGCCCGGCGGCGCGACGCGCCCAGCCCGCCAGGAGGTCGGCCACCTGCACGCGCGGGTCGCGCCGGGAGTCCACCTGGCGCACCGCGAGCAGCGGCGGCGGGGCGGGCGCGACCGCAGCGGCGAGGGCCGCGGCGAGCACCGCCGTCCGCTGCGGCGTGAGCGCGCTCTGCTCGTCGTGCACGACGGCGACCGAGCGCCGGCCGTCGCCCCACCGCAGCACCGTCTCCGCGAGCGCGGGCACCAGCGGCTCGAGCGGCGGCGGGACGGCCGGGTCCCCGTCGAGCAGCCGGTCCAGGACCGCCACGACGTCCCGCCGGGTCAGGCCCGCCAGCTCCGGGACGCCCTCGGCCGCCACGCCCGGGGCGAGGGCGACGAACCGGTCGACCGCGTCGTCGTCGGGCCGGCGCCGGTGCTTGAGGTGGGTCATCGCGACGAACGCGGCGAGGACGTCGGTCCGCTCGCGCACGACGGCGACCGCCCGGCCGTGGTCGCGGCCGAGTCGCGTCCCGTCGAGGTACGACGGCTCACCCGTGAGCAGGTCGAGCACCCGGCCCGCGACGTGGTCGCGCTTGTCGACCACGTGCACCGTCGAACGGCCCGCCAGCTCCGCCAGGAACCACGCCACCGCCTCCGGCTGCCCCGGCCGCAGCAGCAGGTGGGCCTTGTGCTCCGCCGTCCGGCGGTGGTTGAACCGCGACCGCAGCGTGCCGAGCACGGCGGCCGCCTCCGCCACCGTGAGGTCCACCGCCGCGTGCGCGATCACCGGCGACGCCGGGTCCAGCAGGTTCGTCCCGGAGAAGCCCGACTCGTCGCACGCGACCTCCACGACGGCGGGCGCACCGGAAGGCACGGTCATGGGGTCATCCTGCGCACCGGAACGCCCGGCGACCAGAGCAATCTCGTCCTGGCACGCGGGGAGAGCACCGCGCCCGATGGTCAGCGCCGCACGTCGTACACCAGCTTCACGACACCGTTCGCGTACGCGGCCGACTCCCGCAGCGCGAGGGTGCGACGGTCCGCGCCCGTCGAGCCGAAGATCGTCTTCCCGCCCGGGAGCAGGTACGGGAACATCAGCAGGTTGTAGCGATCGACGAGGCCGGCCTCGCCCAGCCGTAGCGCGAGCTCCGCGCTGCCGTGGATGAAGATCGGGCCGCCGTCGGTCTGCTTGAGCGCGGCGACGTCCTCGGTGCTGCGCAGGATGGTCGTCGGACCCCAGCCGTCCACGAGGGTGTCGTCGTCGAGCGTCGTCGACACGACGTACTTCGGCAGGTCCTCGTACGCCGCATGGTCCTCCGACCCGGGCCAGACGGCCGAGAACGCCTCGTAGCTGCGGCGGCCGAACATGAGGGCCGTCGTCTCCTCGAGCTCCTCACCCTTGAGTGCATACGCCTCGGGGTCGAAGTCCGTCTCGAACACCCAGCCTCCACCGGGGTGTCCCTCGGCCGTCCCGCCGGGGGAGTCGACCGAGCCGTCGAGGGTGATGAAGCCGGTGTAGACGAGCTCTCGGGTCATGGTGCCGCTCCTGTCGGGGCTCTCTTGCCGTCCTGTCGTCCCTAGGTCGAACGAGAGTCCGCCGGATCGACAGCGGTGGGCGGCCCGCCCCGGAGCGTGAACGCGAAGTCGTTCGCGAGCGTCCCCGTCAGGCGGGACGACGAGACCAGCGCGCCCGCGGCGACGAGGCGCCGGACCTCCCCGCCCGTGACGCCGAGCCCGAGCGCGATGAGCCGCGTCGGACGGACCGGGACCTGCGCCGCGAACCGCACCTCGACGTCGAGCGTGCCGCCGTCGCGCAGCGACGGGGCGTCCGGAGGGAGCGGGGCGTCGAGGCGCCACGCGCCGGTCCAGTCCAGCCGCACCCGGTTCCTCCGGAGCAGGTCCGGGCTGCGGAGCAGCTCGGAGACCAGCGCCGGGTCGTTGGCATGGAGCCGGTCGAGCAGCGCCGGGGACACGGCGCGGACGTTCGCACGCTCGACGACGGTCAGCTTCGCCGTCTTCCCGCACCCGGCGCACAGGACGAGCAGCCACGCGTCGAGCGACTTGTGGTGGGCATTGACACGGAACGCGCCGCTGGCGGCGAACCGTCCGGACGGGCAGGAGGCGCAGGAGCGGAGGACCGCGGGCAGGCAGGTGGGGACGACGGACCAGGAGGTGAGCACGAGAGGGCACCGTTCGGTGAGAGGTCGGGCGTGGCGACGGAGCGCGGCACACCAGGTGCGACGCGCGACGATCAGCGCTCGGGACTTCTCACCGCTGGTACAAGGGCCCACCTCTCGACGGAGATCTTCGGTGATCTCCGGCGCACGCTAGCCGCGCGGGGGCGCCGGCCGCGACGGAATTTCGGCTCGGGAAAGCAGAAGGTCCCGGCCAGGAGAACCTGACCGGGACCTTCTCTTCACGTGCGCGAGGGGGGAGTTGAACCCCCACGCCCTCTCGGGCACACGGACCTGAACCGTGCGCGTCTGCCTATTCCGCCACTCGCGCGTGCCGCAGAAGATTAGCACGGCGCGGGGGGTGCTCCCCAATCGCCTGCTGAGGGCGCTGCGCGCCGGAGAACGGCCGGGTCCCGCCGCAGGTGGCGAGCGTGGCGCCCGTCACCCGACCGTGACCTGCCGGTTCCGCTTCTGCGCCGAGCGTTCGCAGGAAATCCACACCGCGCGGAGGAGTGGTGCTGCAGCGCTGCCTACGATCTAGATAGTCTGCCCGCGGACGTGTCGGGCCAATGAGAGGAGGTGGCATGGGCGCCCTGGATCGCTTCGAGAAGAGCGTGGAGCGCGTGATGAACAACGCGTTCGCGAAGGTGGGTCGCAACAGCGAGATCAAGCCGGTCGAGCTGGCGAGCCGCCTGCGGCGCGAGATCGACGACCGCGCCGCCGTCGTCGGGCGCGACCGCACGGTCGTGCCGAACGAGTTCACGATCGAGCTGTCGTCGGCCGACTTCTCGCAGATCGACGCCTGGGGCGCGGAGACGATGGCCGACGAGCTGGCCACGAACCTCACCGAGTACGCCGCCTCGCAGCACTACGCCTTCGTGGGCCCGGTCAGCGTGTCGTTCGAGGAGCACGAGGACCTGCCGGGCGGCCGCTTCCAGCTCCGCTCCGCGACCGTGCGCGGCAACGTCGCGCCCGCCACGTCGGCGGCGCCGTCCACGCGCCACCCCCTCATCGACATCGACGGCCAGCGCTACCTGCTCACCGGCCCCGTCACGGTCATCGGCCGCGACGCGGAGGCCGACATCGTCGTCGACGACCCGGGCGTCTCGCGCCGCCACCTGGAGATCCGCGTGACGCCGGACGGCGTCGTCGCGACCGACCTCGGCTCCACGAACGGCCTGTTCGTCGAGGGCCACCAGGTGCCCGCCGCCACCCTGCTCGACGGCAACACCCTGACCATCGGCCGTACCCGCATCATGTTCTGGACCGGCAGCGCCTCGGGCCAGCAGAACGAAGGCTGGTGATCCCCCCAGGATGAGTGAGCTGACGATCACCCTGCTGCGGCTGGGCTACCTGGTGCTGCTCTGGGTGTTCGTGCTCTCCGCGATCGCGGTGCTGCGCCGCGACCTGGCGCCGCGCGGCGCCCCCCGGGCCTCCAAGGCCGAGCGCCGCCGCGCCGAGGCCGCACCCGCGGCAGCCGCTCCGGCCGCCGCGGCCGCGCCCGCTCGACGTTCCGGCCCCACCCGCCTGGTCGTGACGGCCGGGCCGCTCACGGGCACCACGCTCCCGCTGTCCTCGGCGTCGATCCTCATCGGTCGCTCGCCGGGCTGCACGCTCGTGCTCGACGACGACTACTCGTCGTCGCGGCACGCCCGCATCTTCCCGCAGGGCGACCAGTGGTACGTGGAGGACCTCGGGTCGACGAACGGCACCTTCATCGGGGACGCCCAGGTGTCGGGACCGCAGCCACTGGCGCCGGGTGTCGGCGTCCGAATCGGCCAGTCCGTCGTCGAGCTCCAGGGGTGACCGCCCCGTGACCCTCACCCTGCGCTACGCCGCGCGGTCCGACGTCGGGCTCGTGCGGTCCAACAACCAGGACTCCGCGTACGCCGGGCCGCACCTGCTGGTCGTCGCCGACGGCATGGGCGGGCACGCGGGCGGCGACGTCGCGTCGCGCCTCGCGATCGCGGCCCTCGCCCCGCTCGACCGCACCGAGCACGGCCCCGAGCAGGCATTGACCGACCTCGAGCACACAGTGGAGCGCGCGCGGCAGGACCTGGTGCGCGCCAGCGACGCCGACCCCGAGCTCGTCGGCATGGGCACCACCGTCACGGCCCTGCTGCACACCGGCACCACGCTGGTGATGGCGCACCTCGGCGACTCGCGCGCCTACCTGCTGCGCGAGGGGCGGCTCACGCAGGTCACGGTCGACCACACCTTCGTGCAGCACCTGGTCGACACCGGGCGCATCTCCCCGGAGGAGGCGGAGCACCACCCGCAGCGCAACGTCGTCATGCGGGTGCTGGGCGACTTCGACGTCGACCTCACGCCCGACATGTCGGTGCGCGAGGCGCGCGCCGGCGACCGGTGGCTGCTGTGCTCCGACGGCCTGTCCGGGTTCGTCTCGCCCGAGCAGATCACCGAGGTGCTCACCGAGACCGACAGCCCCGACGAGGCCGCCGACCTGCTGATCACGCTGTCCATGACGGCGGGCAGCACCGACAACATCACCGTGATCGTCGCCGACGTCGTGGACGACGGCGACGCACCGGTCGCCGAGGACACGGCGTCGGCCCCGGTCGAGGGCGCCACGGTCCCGCAGGTCGTGGGCGCGGCGGCGACGGGCGAGATCCCCGCCGTCCTCGCGACCCCCGCGGAGGACCCGGCGGACGACCCGGCGCCCGTCGACGAGGGCACGGACCCCGTCGACGACGACCCCGAGGACGACGACGCCGACGACGCGGACGCCCGCCCGGAGCGCAAGCGCCGCCCGTGGCTCACGGTGCTCGTGGTGCTCGTGGTGCTGGGCGCCGTCGGGTACGGCCTGTGGCGCGCGTACGGCTGGACGCAGCAGCAGTACTACGTCGGCGTCGCCGACGGCGAGGTCGCCGTGTTCCAGGGCATCCCCGCCAGCGCCGGCCCGCTGACGCTCTCCACGCCCGTGGAGCTCACCGGCACGCCGGTCTCCGACCTGCCCGACTACTGGGCAGACCGCCTCGACGGTTCCATCCGGGCGTCGTCCGAGGCCGAGGCTCGCGAGCGCGCGGACCGGCTCATCGCCGAGGCCGCCCCCGAGCCGACCCCCACTCCCACCCCCTCCGCGACTCCCTCGAGCACGCCGACCGCGACGCCGTCCAAGGACACGGCGACCACGAAGCCTGCCGCCGCCAAGCCTGCCGACGGCGCTGCCGACAGCACGGCCGACGGGGGGTCGAAGGGGTGAGCGCCGTCGTCGAGACCCCCGAGCGCACGGTCGAGCCCACCGAGCGCCGGCCGGCCCGCCTGGCCGAGCTGTTCCTGCTGATCCTCGCGCTGGCCGCGGGCATCAGCGCGTTCGCGATGGTCGGCCGCAGCGTCACGGGCGAGCTGCCCGCCGACTTCTGGGCGGTCAGCCTCCTCCTCACCGGCATCTCCGTGGCCGCGCACGTCGTGCTGCGCCTCCGCGCGCCGTGGGCCGACCAGGTGATCCTGCCCGCGGTCGTGCTGCTCAACGGCCTGGGCCTGGCGATGATCCTGCGCCTGCAGCTCGCGGGCACGAAGGGCGCCGACGCGTGGTCGCAGATGATGTACACCGCGCTCGGCGCGGTCATCGCGATCCTGATCGTCTGGTTCCTGCGCGACCACCGCTGGATCCGCCGCCTCACGTACACGGCGATGCTGGTCGGCCTGGTGCTCGTCGTGCTGCCGCTGGTGCCGGGTATCGGCCGAGAGATCAACGGCGCGCGGATCTGGATCAACATCGGCTTCTCCGTGCAGCCCGCCGAGTTCGCGAAGATCGCGTTCGCCATCTTCTTCGCCGGCTACCTGGTCGCCAACCGCGACACCCTGGCCCTCGCCGGCAAGAAGGTGCTCGGGCTGCAGCTGCCCCGCATCCGCGACCTCGGCCCGATCCTCATCGTGTGGGCCGCGTCGCTCGCCGTCCTCGTCTTCGAGCGCGACCTGGGCACCTCGCTGCTGTTCTTCGGCCTGTTCGTCGCGATGCTGTACCTCGCCACCGAGCGGTTCAGCTGGGTGCTCATCGGCCTCGTGCTGTTCGCCGCCGGCGCGCTGGTCGCCGCGAGCGTGTTCCCGCACGTCGGCGCGCGCATGGACGTGTGGCTGCACCCGTTCGACAACGAGCTGTACAACGCGGTGGGCGGGTCGTACCAGATCGTGCAGGGCACGTTCGCGCTGGCCGCGGGCGGGCTGTTCGGCACGGGCTGGGGCGAGGGCTACCCGTACCTCGTGCCGTACGCCTTCTCCGACTTCATCTACTCGTCGCTGGGCGAGGAGCTGGGCCTCACGGGCCTGCTCGCCATCCTGCTGACGTACCTCCTCATCGTGCAGCGCGGTCTGCGCACCGCGATCGCGGTGCGCGACGGCTTCGGCAAGCTGCTGGCCGGCGGCCTCGCGTTCGTCATGGCGCTGCAGCTCTTCGTCGTGGTCGGCGGCATCACGCGGATCATCCCGCTCACCGGCCTGACGCTGCCGTTCATGGCGCAGGGCGGGTCGTCGCTGCTGGCCAACTGGATCGTCATCGCGCTGCTGCTGCGGATCTCCGACAACGCCCGGCGTCCCTCGGCGCTGCCGATGCGCGGCACGATCGCGCAGGGCGGGGCGATGCACGACCCCATCGTGGTCGGCGCGCACGACGGCACGACGCCGGGCGGCGGCGTCCCCGTGCGGCGATCGGCCGCGGACGCGCCGTCGCGCGGGTCGACGCCGTCGCACCCCACCTCTCACCCCACCGAGGCGCTGGGCGGTCCGCTCGACCCGCGCCGCGACGATCCCCGAGGAACGAACGGAGGTGAGCACCTGTGAACACGACCCTGCGCCGGCTCGCGAGCGTCGTCATGGTCATGTTCCTGGCGCTCATGGTGTCGACCACGTGGATCCAGTTCTTCCACGCCGACGAGCTCAACAGCGACACCCGCAACATCCGCTCGATCTACGCCGAGTACGGGCGCGCCCGCGGCCCCATCGTCGTGGGGGGCGAGGCGGTCGCGCTGTCCAAGCCCGTCGACGACGAGTTCGGCTACCAGCGCGAGTACACAGACGGCAAGCTCTACGCCCCGCTGACCGGCTTCTTCTCGCTCGCCAACGGCACGACGGCGATCGAGCACGCGGAGAACGACTACCTCAACGGGCAGGCCGACGCCCTGTGGGTGGACCGCCTGCAGAACCTGCTCACGGGTCGTGACCCGGAGGGCTCCTCGGTGGAGCTCACCGTCGACCCGAAGGCGCAGAAGGCCGCCTGGGACGGCCTCGGCGACCAGCGCGGCGCCGTCGTCGCGCTCGACCCCAAGACCGGCGCGATCCTCGCGCTCGTGTCCAAGCCGTCGTTCGACCCCAACGACCTCGCGTCGCACTCCACCAAGAAGGCCGGCGAGGCGTACACCGAGCTGCTCAACGCCGACGGCGAGCCCCTGAAGAGCAACGCCACCGCCGACGCGTACCCGCCGGGCTCGACGTTCAAGCTCGTCACGACCGCCGCCGCGCTCGAGAGCGGCGACTACACGCCCGACACGGTCATCGACGCCCCGTCCGCGTACACCCTCACCGGCACCACCACGCAGGTCGGGAACTTCGCCGGCACCTCCTGCGCCTCGTCGGGGAAGATGACGCTGGCGGACGCGCTGCGGATCTCCTGCAACACGGCCTTCCTCGGGCTGGCCGGCGACCTGGGCGCCGACACGATGGACGAGCAGGCCGAGAAGTTCGGGTTCGGCAAGAAGTTCCAGATCCCGTTCTCCACCGCCGCCAGCTCGTACGACCAGGACCCGGACGCGATGAACACGGCGCAGGTGGAGCTGTCGGGCATCGGTCAGGGCAGCGTGATCGCCACCCCGCTGCAGGTCGCGATGGTCTCCGCCGCGATCGCGAACGGCGGCGAGGTCATGGAGCCCTACTCCGTCGACACTGTCCGCGACCCGCAGCTCGAGGTGGTCCGGCAGACGTCGCCCACCAGCCTGGGCCGCGCCGTCTCGGACAAGACGGCGTCGCAGCTCACCGACATGATGAAGAGCGTCGTGGAGTCCGGGTCGGGCACCAGCGCCCAGATCCCCGGCGTCACCGTCGCCGGCAAGACCGGCACCGCCCAGCACGGCGACAACTCCGAGCCGCCGCACGTGTGGTTCACCGGGTTCGCGCCGGCGGACGATCCGCAGGTCGCCGTCGCGGTCGTCGTCGAGGACGGCGGCGACCTCGGCGGCCAGGCCACCGGCGGCTCTGTCTCCGCGCCGATCGCGAAGGCCGTCATGGAAGCGGTGCTGAACGGATGAGGCCGGCCACGGGGCTCGCGCTCGGCGAGCGGTACCGCCTGACGCGTCGCATCGCGATCGGCGGCATGGGCGAGGTCTGGGTGGCCGACGACGGCTACCTGGGCCGCGAGGTGGCCGTGAAGGTGCTCCGGGAGGAGTACACGGGCAACGAGGACTTCCTGCGCCGCCTGCGCACGGAGGCGCGCAACAGCGCCGCGCTGTCGCACCCGAACATCGCGCAGATGTACGACTACGGCGAGCAGGACGGCGCCGGCTTCCTCGTCATGGAGCTGGTGCTGGGCGAGCCGCTGGCCGACCTGCTGGAGCGCGAGCCCGTCGTCGCGCCCCGCAAGCTGCTGCCGATCCTCGCCGCCACGGCACGGGGCCTGCACCACGCGCACCTGGCCAAGGTGGTGCACCGCGACGTCAAACCCGGCAACATCCTGCTGGAGCACGGCGGCAGCGTGAAGATCACCGACTTCGGCGTCTCCCTCGCCGCGAACCAGGCCCCCATGACCGCCACCGGCATGGTCATGGGCACGGCGCAGTACCTCTCGCCCGAGCAGGCCGTGGGCCAGCCGGCGACGTCGGCGTCGGACGTCTACGCGCTCGGCGTCGTCGCCTACGAGGCGACGGCGGGCAAGCGCCCCTTCACCGGCTCGACGCCGGTGGACATCGCGGTGGCGCACGTCAACGCGCCCGTCCCGCCGCTGCCCACGCACGTGCACCCCGGCCTCGCGGACGTCATCGGGCGGATGCTCGAGAAGGACCCGTCGCGACGGCCCGAGTCGGCCGCCGCCCTCGCGGGGGAGCTCGAGGCGCTCGCCCGAGAGATCGCGGAGGACCCGCTCGGGGCCCGGTCCCGCTCGGCGCGGCGCGCCGCCGCCGCGCGCCAGGGCGCCCGGCCCGCTCGCGCCGTCCCCGCCCACGCCGCACCCACGACGCCGCGACCCGCCGGTGCTGCGAGCCCCGCGAGCCCTGCCGGTCCGGGCGGCCCCGCCGGCCCCGCCACGCCCCCGTCGGCCGCGATGCCCGTCGCGTGGGCCTCCGTGACGTCGTCCGAGGACGAGCGCACGCCGGCCCCCGAGCCCTCGCGCGCCGCCCACCGCGACGAGCCCGCTCCGGAGACGCCCGTCGACGGCGTCGCCGCCGGCCGCGCCTACCCGCTGCGCCGCGAGGTGCGCGACGCGCGCCGCCCCCCGGTGCGCAAGCCGCAGCCGACCGGCACCCGCAGCCGTGCGGCGTCCCGCACCGCCCCGGAGGCGAAGCCCGCCCGTCGGACGTCGACGTCGACGGGTCAGCGCTTCGGCCCGCTCGGCCGCCTCTCCTGGCCGCTGCTCGCGCTGCTCGGGCTCCTCGTCGTCCTGCTGCTCGCCACCCTCGTGCAGGCCATGGCGGCCGACGCCGAGGGCCAGGCGGCGGCGCTCCTGGCGGGACCGGCCCTCGCGCTGTCCCGCCCCTCCCGCACGGATGCGCGTCCCTCCTCTGGGATGATGCTCCGAGACACGCCGCGCGCCCCGCGCGCGGCCATGACCGAGAAGGACATCTGAGTGGTGGACAACACGCCCCGGGTACTCGCCGGCCGGTACGAGGTCGGTGAGCTCATCGGCCGCGGCGGCATGGCCGAGGTGCACATCGGGCACGACACGCGCCTGGGTCGCACCGTCGCGATCAAGGTGCTGCGGTCCGACCTCGCGCGCGACCCCTCGTTCCTGGCGCGGTTCCGCCGCGAGGCGCAGTCGGCCGCCGCGCTGAACCACCCCGCCATCGTCGCCGTCTACGACACGGGCGAGGACACGCACACGGACACGCAGGGCGCGTCCGTGCACGTCCCGTTCATCGTCATGGAGTACGTCGAGGGCCACACCGTCCGCGACATCCTGCAGGACGGCGCGGCGGTGCCGATCGAGGAGGCCATCGAGATCACGGCGGGCGTGCTGAGCGCCCTGGAGTACTCGCACCAGGCCGGCATCGTGCACCGCGACATCAAGCCGGCGAACGTCATGATCACGCCCACCGGCGCGGTCAAGGTGATGGACTTCGGCATCGCGCGCGCCGTGGCCGACTCCGCCGCGACGATGACGCAGACGCACGCCGTCATCGGCACGGCCCAGTACCTGTCGCCCGAGCAGGCCCGCGGCGAGACCGTCGACGCCCGCTCCGACCTGTACTCCACCGGCTGCCTCCTCTTCGAGCTGCTCACCGGGCGTCCGCCGTTCATCGGCGACTCCCCGGTCGCGGTGGCGTACCAGCACGTGGGGCAGGCGCCGCAGCGGCCCAGCGAGCTCGCCTCGGACGTGCCGGAGGTGCTCGACCGCATCGTCCTCAAGTCGCTCGCCAAGGACCGCGACGCCCGCTACTCGACGGCCGCGGAGTTCCGTGCCGACCTCGAGACCGCCCTGCGCGGCGGCGACGTCACCGCACCGCTGATCGGCGCGGCCGCGGCCGGCGCCGCGGCGACGCAGGTCATGGGCCAGCCCGCGAGCACGCAGGTGATGGACCCCGCGAGCACGTCGCAGTGGGGCACCACCGGCGTCCAGGGTGCGAACGGCGGCGAGCCGGACGACGAGAAGAAGAGCCGCAAGGGGCTCATGTGGGCGCTCATCGCCATCGGCGCCGTCGCGCTGGCCGCGATCATCACGTTCATCGTCATGAACGGCGCCAACGCCACGACGATCGTCCCCGAGCTCAAGTCCAACGTCACCCCCGCCGAGGCGGAACGGGAGATCACCGCCGCCGGGCTGAAGTACGAGCAGGCCACGGACACCGAGTCCACGGAGCCGGAGAACACGTTCCTCGGCCAGGACCCGCCCGGTGGGAGCGAGGTGGAGCGCGACACCGTCGTCACGGTGACGTTCTCCGCCGGGCCCGACACCATCGCCGTGCCCAAGCTCGCGGGCATGACGCAGGACGAGGCCGAGGCCGCGCTCGAGGACGCCAAGCTCACGCTCGGGGACGTGTCCGACGCGAACAGCAAGGACGTCGAGGAGGGTGACGTCATCGAGTCGAACCCGGCCGCGGGGCAGGCGGTGAGCGAGGGGTCGTCCGTCGACCTCGTGCTCTCCAACGGCCGGGTCGAGCTGCCGAACCTCGTGGGCAAGTCCGAGCAGTCGGCCAAGGACACGCTGTCCGGGCTCGGCCTGAGCAACTCCACGAGCACGGAGGAGAGCGACAAGAAGGCAGGCACCGTCATCCGGCAGAGCCCCCAGGCGGGCAACGTCCCGCAGGGCAGCTCCGTGGAGATCGTCATCGCCAAGGAGAAGGCTCCTGAGATGACGACCGTACCGAACGTCGTCGGGAGCTCGGCCGCCGAGGCCCAGGCCGCCATCAACGCCGCGAACCTGAGGCCCCAGATCTCCTTCGAGCCCTCGGACGACGTGGCGAACGGCTTCGTGATCTCCCAGGACCCGGAGGGCGGCGAGGTGGAGGTCGGCTCCGACGTCGCCGTCGTGGTGTCCAGCGGCCCCGAGGCGGAGGAGACGCCGAGCGGCGAGCCCACCGACGGCGAGACGGACGACACGGGCGACCCGCTCGGCATCCTGCCCGGCAACGACGACGAGGGCTGATACGTGACGAGCCCCCGGGACCTCTCGGTCCCGGGGGCTCGTCGCGTCCGCGGTCAGCCCTGGTGCACCAGCGGCGCCATGCCGACGGACCGCTCCACCGCGCCGTCGTCGCCGCACACGGCGAGCCAGTTGGCGAGCAGCCGGTGCCCGCCCTCGGTGAGCACGGACTCGGGGTGGAACTGCACGCCGTGCAGCGGCAGCTCGCGGTGCTGCAGGCCCATGACGACGCCGCTCGCCGTCGCGCCCGTCACCTCGAGCTCGGCGGGCACGCTCTCCGGGAGCACGGCGAGGGAGTGGTAGCGGGTCGCCGTGAACGGCGACGCGAGGCCGTCGAGCACGCCCTCGCCGTCGTGCTCCACGAGGCTGGTCTTGCCGTGCATGAGCTCCGGCGCGTGCGCCACGGTGGCGCCGTACACCTCGGCGAGGGCCTGGTGCCCCAGGCAGACGCCGAGCATCGGCGTGCGGGAGCGGGCGCAGGCACGGATGACGTCCTCGGACGACCCGGCCTCCTTGGGCGTGCCCGGGCCGGGGGAGACGAGCACGCCGTCGAACGGCGCGCCGTCGGTGTCGTGGAAGACGCCGTCCGCGTCGGGCTCGGGCACGGCGTCGTTGCGCACGACGGCGGTCCGCGCCCCGAGCTGGTCGAGGTACCCGACGATCGTGTAGACGAACGAGTCGTAGTTGTCGACGACGAGGATGCGCGGGCCGGCGGTCGTGGGGGTGGGGGTGGTCATGGCTGTCTCGCTTCGGGGAGATGGTCAGGCGGGCTGCGGGGCGGGACGGCGGCCACGCCATCGCCGGCCGGGCCGCGCGGCGCTCACGACGGTCGCGGAGCTCACGAGAACACGTCCGTGCCGGCGGGGACGGTCGCGTACTTCATCTCGGAGCTGCCGGTGTACGCGGGCAGCTCGAGCGTGCCCGCGTCCTTCACCGACCAGCCGAGGGCGACCCAGTCGACGTACTGCTGGTAGATCGCGACCCCCGGGTCGGCGTCGAGGGAGGCGCGCAGCCGCTCGGGGTCGCCGACCGCCTCGATCACGTACGGCGGCGAGAACACCTTGCCGTGCAGCAGCAGGATGTTGCCGGAGCAGCGGAACGCCGACGTCGCCGTGACGCGCTCGCCCTGCAGCGTCATCGCCTCGGCGCCGCCCGCCCACAGCGCGTTGATCACGTGCTGCACGTCCTGCTGGTGCACGACCAGGTCGTCCGGCCGCGCCCCCGCGATGGACTGGCTGGACGCCGGTGCGTCGTCGAGCGCCACCCGCAGCCCGGGCCCCGAGACGGGCGCGGCACCGGTGACGACCGACTCGTCGGCCACCAGGTCGGCGCTCCGCGTGGGCAGGTCGGTGCCGACCTGCTTGCCGAGGTCGTCGATCTCCGCCTCGAGCTCGTTCATCCGGTCGGTGAGGTCGGCGACCCGGTCGGACTCCGTGGTGACGAGCTCGGCGAGGTCCTGCGGGTCGCGGCCGTCCTTGGTGTCTGCGAGCTGCGCGCTGGCGGTGAACAGGAGCCCGGACGCGGCGAGGACGCACGCGACGGTCGCGCTCTGGCGCAGTCGGCGGTTCATCGGCACCCCTGTCAGTCCGTGCTGTCCGGACGCTGTCCTTCTCGAGCCTGCTGACGACTACGCTAGTCGACAGAATCGCCGACGGTGGCGGGCATCCGGCCCGCGGCCGCCGCCCACACCGTCCGGACAGGAGATCTCCCCGTGCCCGAGTCGAAGTCCCGCAAGAAGAAGAGCGCGCCCGCCGACCAGGCCGCCGCCCCGGCGAAGGCGAAGCCGGAGGGCAACCCGCGCTGGCTGGTCCCCACGATGCTCACGCTCATGCTGCTGGGCCTCGCCTGGATCGTCCTGTACTACCTCACGGCGCAGGGCCTGGGCCTGCCGATCCCGGCGCTGGGCGCCTGGAACCTTGCCGTCGGGTTCGTGCTGATCATCGCGGGCTTCGGGCTCACCACCCGCTGGCGCTGACGCCGCGGGTTGCACCCGTGTAGTTCGCTCCACACCTGTGGACAACCCTGTGGGCGGCGGCACGTCCTCGCAGGTCAGAGCCAGCCGACGGACGCGTACTTCCACAGCGTCGCGGCCAGGAGCACGACGGCGACGCCCGCCGGGAGCAGCCACCCGACCAGTGCCTGGCGCTCCCGCGGCGCGAACGCGAACCCGGCCCCCATCGCGAGCCCGACCGCCAGGCCGCCGAGGTGCGCCTGCCAGGCGATGCCCCCGACGAAGAACGGGATCGCCATGTTGATGGCGATGAGCACGACGATCTGCGCGGCGCTGCGCCCGGTGCGACGCAGGACGGGGATGATCGCCCCGAACAGGCCGAAGACGGCCCCGGAGGCGCCGACGACGGGGGTGATCCAGGCGTAGCCCATCGGGTCGGCGAGCAGCAGGTAGCCCACGGAGCCCGCGATCGCCGACAGCACGTAGAGCGCGATGAAGCGGCCGCGCCCGAACGCCTGCTCGAGGAACGGGCCAGTCAGCCACAGCGCGTACATGTTGAACAAGATGTGCAGCGGGCTGCGGGAGTGCAGGAACGCCGCCGTGAGGAAGCGCCACGGCTCGTCGAGGCCCACCGACGGGGCGAACGCCCAGCGCTGGGTCCACTCCCCGCCGGTGACGAGCTGCAGCACCCAGCTCACGACGCACAGGCCGACGATCGTCAGCGTGACGACCGGCCGACCGCCGCGGACGGTGCCGCCGAACATCGTGCGCGCGCTCGGCACCGCGCGCGACGCCTCCTTGACGCAGTCGACGCACTGGATCCCCACCGCGGCCGGCCGCTGGCACTCCGGGCACGTCGGCCGGCCGCAGCGCTGACAGCGCACGTAGGAGACGCGGTCGGGGTGCCGCGGGCACACCGGCGGGGCCGTCGGCTGCGGTTCTGGAGTCGGGGTCGAGATGGGTCAGCCCTCCGTGAGCCGAGAGAAAGGTCGGGGTCGGGAACCTCGTCGCAGTCCTATCTTTCCCGAAGTAGAGCGCCCCCTGGGGCACGTGAACGGGACTGCGACGAGGTTCTCGACCCCGACCTGGACCGAACCTCAGTCGTCGATCGTGACCGAGTTGATGACGATGTCCTGCACCGGACGGTCGCCGGGGCGCGTGGGCGTGTTGCCGATCGCGTCGACGACGGCGCGGGACTCGTCGTCGGCCACCTTGCCGAAGATGCTGTGCTTGCCGTTCAGCCACGGCGTGGCGGCGGTGGTGATGAAGAACTGCGAGCCGTTGGTGCCCTCGACGGCGCCCGTGACGGGGTTGCGGCGCTTGCCGGCGTTCGCCATCGCGAGGATGTACTTGTCGTCGAACTGGAGCTCCGGGTGGATCTCGTCGTCGAAGGTGTAGCCGGGGCCGCCGGTGCCGGTGCCCAGCGGGTCCCCGCCCTGGATCATGAAGTTGTCGATGACGCGGTGGAAGATCACGCCGTCGTACAGGGGGTCGTTGCGCTCGGCGCCCGTGGCCGGGTCCGTCCACGTCGTGGTGCCCTTGGCCAGCCCGACGAAGTTCGCGACGGTCTTGGGCGCGTGGTTCGGCAGCAGCTCGATGCGGATGTCACCGGCGGTGGTGTGGAGGGTTGCGAACATGCCCTCATCCTCTCACTCTCCCTTCCCCGGACTCTCACGACGCAGCCCGCGCGTAGCGCTGCAGGCCAGGGCACCTGGTGGCACAGTGGGTCCATGGTGCGAAAGAACGTGGGCGACGGCGTCAAGGACGCTGCCAAGGACCAGGCCGAGAAGCTCTCCTCGAAGGTGTCCGAGAAGGTGAGCTCGACGATCAACGACATCGACACCGAGAAGCTCAAGGGCTCCGCGACCGAGGCTGCCGCCGTGCTGGTCGACGTCGGCGCCCGTGCGGCGGGCGGGGCGAAGGATGCCGCGAACCAGGCCAAGGACTGGGCCGAGCCGCGGGTCGACTCGTTCCTCGAGTGGCTCGTGCCCCGCGCCGAGAAGGCGTGGCGCGAGAGCGTGCTCGCGGCGGCGCCGCGGGTCGAGAAGGCCGCGGACAAGGCGGGCCCGCTCGTGGACACGGCGCACGACAAGATCGTGGACGACTACCTGCCGCGGGTCGTCCAGGCGTTCAACGACGCCGCGACGCGCGCGGGTGCAGCCGCCGGGGCGGCCGGCGTGCTGGCGGCGGACGCCGCGCGCGACGCCGCGGAGAAGGCGGGCCGCGCGGGCAAGAAGGCCGCGAAGCAGGCGGCCAAGGAGGCCGCGAAGGCCCAGGCGGCCGCCGAGAAGGCGGCGGAGAAGGCCGCCAAGGAGGCCGAGAAGGGCGGCAGGGGCAAGGGGCTGTTCTGGTTCCTCGCGCTCGCCGGGGCGGCGGTGGCCGGCTTCGCCTTCTGGCGCCGCGCCCAGCCGCAGAACGACCCGTGGGCCGAGCCGTGGGAGCAGCAGTCCGGTCCTGACTTCGACGGCGCGGCGCGCGACGCCCGCCACGCCGTCGGCGACGCGGCGGAGGCCGTCGGCGAGGCCGCGGGGCACGCCGTCGCCAAGGGCCGTGAGGCCGCCGAGCGCGCCTCCGAGAAGGCGGCTGAGCTCGGCGAGGAGGTCACCGAGGCCGTCGACAAGGCCAAGGACAAGGCGACCGACGCCGCGAAGAAGGCCACCAGCCGCACGCGCTCCGCGGCCCGCAAGGCCGAGGACGCCGCCGCGGACGCCGCCGACGACACGAAGGACGCGGGGGAGAGCGACAAGGCCTGACCGCCCGCCGCAGGACGGCACCGCACCGCTCCGTCCGCTCCACCACAAACCGCAGGGCCTCGTCCGCACGGACGGGGCCCTGCGGCGTACCAGGGGTCAGCCCCCCGGGCACCGCAGGCACGCTCCCGCGGGACGACGAGACCCCGCACGCCGTCGGGCGTACGGGGTCTTCGGTGGTGGAGCCAAGGGGACTCGAACCCCTAACCCCCTGCTTGCAAAGCAGGTGCGCTACCAATTGCGCCATGGCCCCTGGCGGCCTCGTCAGACGGGCCGGGCGTGCTCAGTCGATGGTGTCGGTGACCTCGGACCACAGGTCCCGGTCGGCCGAGTCCTCGTTGAGACGGCGCCAGACCAGGTAACCCGCGCCCAGCGCGAGCAGGAGGACGAACAGCTTCTTCATCTTCTGCCTCCTCGTCACGACCGTCGTCGTGCGTCTCGGGCCCGGGCCTGAGGTGGCCTGGAGTGGGGCTAGGAGGACTTGAACCTCCGACCTCTTCCTTATCAGGGAAGCGCTCTAACCGTCTGAGCTATAGCCCCGAGCGCGCCCCCACGAGGGAGCGCGTGCAGCACGGAACATTACCGTACGCGCGGGTCCGTTCCCAAACCGGGAGCGGCGTCACGCGGTGTGACGTCGGTCCCGGCCGGGACGGGGTTCACTCGTCCGTCAGCGTGAGGTGCACGCCGCCGACGAGCGCGGCCGTGATGTTGTACAGGATGGCCATGATCGTGGCGAGCGCGGTCAGCAGCACCACGTTGACGATGGCGATCAGGACGGACAGGGAGACGACGCGGTCGAACTCGATGAACTGCATGAGGTTCACGGCCTGCGGGCCGATCGTCTCGCTGAGGAAGCCCTGGATCTTCGCGAAGGTGCCCATGTCGTTGAGCACGTACCAGACCACCATCGTGGCGACGACGGTGATGAAGCCGATCGCGACGGACAGCAGGAACGCGAGCTTCATGATCGACCACGGGTCGACCCGCGAGACAGACAGCCGCACGCGCCGCGCGCCGGCTCCGGTCGTCGCGGCTCCCACCATCGAGCCTCCTGCGGGCGCCGCTGCGGCGGCGGCCGTGCCCTGCACGCCGCCGGCCGAGTAGTGCATCTCCGGACGCGGCTCCGCAGGCTTCGCGGCGCTCGGGGCCGTGCTCGTGCCCCCGGAGGCCTCGGCGCCGATCTGCCCCTTGCTCGCCCCCTCCGGCATGACCGACTGGACCTTCTTCGCCGCGCTGCGTGCCGCGGCGAGGGCCGCGGCCGCCGCCTTCACGGCGCCCTCCTTCACGGGGGAGGCGCCCTGGGCGGTGGTCCCGTCGGCCGCAGGGGCCGACGGCGGGACGACGGGCGGTGCGGGCGGCGCCGGCACCTCACCGACGCGCACGGCGCCGGTCGCGGGGGCGGTCGAGGTGGTCGACGTCGTGCCCGACGCCGGACCGCGGCGGTGGGTCGAGTCGTCGATCTCCGCCTCCCGGGCGGGAGGCGCCGACGACGCCCTGGTCGACGCGCTGTTCTCCGTCATCAGTCCTCGTCCCCGCTCGTGGTCTGCTCGTCGGCGGCCTGCTCGTCCACGCTAACCGACTCGTCGCCGCTTGCCTCGTCGACGTCCCGACGTTCGACGTTGCGGGCGACGGCGATGATGCGGTCCCCCTTGTCGGGCTTGGCGAACGTCACGCCCTGCGTGGTGCGGCCGGTGAGGTTCACCTCCGCGACCGCCGAGCGCACGATCTTGCCACGCTCCATGATGACCAGCACCTCGTCGTCCGCCTCTGTGACCAAGGCCCCCACGAGGTCTCCACGCGCCTCCACCAGGTTGGCGACCTTGATGCCGTAGCCGGCGCGGCCCTGGACGCGGTACTCGGTGATCGCGGTGCGCTTGGCGAAGCCGCCCTCGGTCACGACGAACAGGTCCGTGCCGGGGGTGACGACGTCCGCGTTGAGCAGCTCGTCCTCCTCGCGGAACTTCATGCCCGTGACGCCCGACGTCGCACGGCCCATGGGGCGCAGCGTGTCGTCGTCGGCGGGGAAGCGGATCGACTGGCCCTTGCGGGACACGAGGATGAGGTGGTCGTCCGCGTTCACGAGGCGCGCGGCGACCAGCTCGTCGGGGTGGCCGTCGTCGTCCTCGCGGAGGTTGATCGCGATGAGGCCGCCGGACCTCGGCGAGTTGTACTCCCCGAGGCGGGTCTTCTTGACGAGCCCGCGGCGCGTGGCGAGCACGAGGTAGTCGGCGGCCTCGTAGTCCGGCAGGTCCAGCACCTGGGCGATGCGCTCGCCCGGCTGGAACGCCAGCATGTTCGCCACGTGCTGGCCCTTGGCGTCACGACCGCCCTCGGGCAGCTCGTAGCCCTTCGCGCGGTAGACGCGGCCCAGGTTGGTGAAGAACAGCAGCCAGTGGTGCGTCGTCGTGACGAAGAAGTGCTCGACGATGTCGTCCTCGCGCAGCGCGGCGCCGCGCACGCCCTTCCCGCCTCGGCGCTGCGCCCGGTAGCTGTCCGACCGGGTGCGCTTGGCGTAGCCACCGCGCGTGATCGTGACGACGACCTCCTCCTCGGGGATGAGGTCCTCGACCGACATGTCGCCGTCGAACGGCAGGATCGTGGTGCGGCGCTCGTCGCCGTACCGGTCGACGATGTCGTCGAGCTCGTCCTGGACGATCGTCCGCTGGCGCTCCGGCTTGGCGAGGATGTCCTTGTAGTCCTCGATCTGTCGCTGCAGCTCGTCGTGCTCGTCGATGATCTTCTGCCGCTCGAGGGCCGCGAGGCGACGGAGCTGGAGGGCGAGGATCGCGTTGGCCTGCTGCTCGTCGACGTCGAGCAGCTCCATGAGGCCCGTGCGGGCCTCGTCCACGTCGGGGGAGCGGCGGATGAGGGCGATGACCTCGTCCAGCGCGTCGAGCGCCTTGAGGTAGCCGCGCAGGATGTGGATCTGGCGCTCGGCCTCGGCCAGCAGGTACTCGGTGCGCCGGCGCACGACCTCGATCTGGTGCGTGGTCCAGTGCCGCACGAAGGCGTCGAGGCTGAGCGTGCGCGGCACGTCGTCGACGAGCGCCACCATGTTCGCGCCGAAGCTGAACTGCAGCGGCGTGTGCTTGTACAGGTTGTTGAGGACGACCTTGGCGATCGCGTCGCGCTTGAGCACGATGACGAGGCGCTGGCCGGTACGGCCGGACGTCTCGTCGCGGATGTCCGCGATGCCGGCGAGCTTGCCGTCGTTGACGAGGTCGGCGATCTTGCTGGCCAGGTTGTCCGGGTTGACCTGGTAGGGCAGCTCGGTGATGACGAGGCAGATCCGGTTCTGGATCTCCTCGACGTTGACGACGGCCCGCATCGTGATCGAGCCGCGACCCGTGCGGTACGCCTCCTCGATGCCCTTGGTGCCGAGGATCTGCGCGCCGGTCGGGAAGTCGGGGCCCTTGATGCGCTGCATCAGCGCGGCGAGGAGCTCCTCGCGGGAGGCGTCGGGGTTGGCCAGGTGCCAGCGGACGCCCTCGGCGACCTCGCGCAGGTTGTGCGGCGGAATGTTGGTCGCCATGCCGACGGCGATGCCGGCCGAGCCGTTGACCAGGAGGTTCGGGAACCGGGCGGGCAGGACGACGGGCTCCTGCGTGCGGCCGTCGTAGTTGTCCTGGAAGTCGACCGTGTTCTTCTCGATGTCCCGGACCATCTCCATGGCCAGCGGGGCCATGCGGCACTCGGTGTACCGGGGGGCGGCGGCCGGGTCGTTGCCGGGCGAGCCGAAGTTGCCCTGGCCGGCGACCAGCGGGTAGCGCAGCACCCAGTCCTGCACGAGGCGCACGAGCGTGTCGTAGATCGCCGTGTCGCCGTGCGGGTGGAACTTGCCCATGACGTCGCCGACGACGCGCGAGCACTTCGAGTACGCGCGGTCGGGGCGGTAGCCGCCGTCGTACATCGCGTACAGCACGCGGCGGTGCACCGGCTTGAGGCCGTCCCGCACGTCGGGCAGCGCGCGCCCCACGATGACGCTCATCGCGTAGTCGAGGTAGCTGCGCTGCATCTCCAGCTGCAGGTCCACCTGGTCGATGCGGCCGTGCTGCACCGCGACCGAGCCGTCGGTCGTGTCGATCGCCTCGTCGTCCGGGGCGCCGTCCGTCATGTCGGGACCGGGGGTCTCGTCCGTCACCGTCTACCTTCTTCCTGTCCTGCGCCGCCGGGGCGCGGGTTCCGTCGTCCTCGAGGTCGGGCCGTGTACAACCGCGTGCGTACGATCTGTACGACGCGGGTCTCAGCCGCTAGATGTCGAGGAAACGGACGTCCTTGGCGTTGCGCTGGATGAAGCTGCGGCGGGACTCGACGTCCTCGCCCATGAGCACCGAGAAGATCTCGTCGGCCGCGGCAGCGTCGTCCATGGTCACCTGCAGCAGGGTGCGGTGCTCCGGGTCCATGGTGGTGTCCCAGAGCTCCGTGTAGTCCATCTCGCCCAGGCCCTTGTAGCGCTGGATGCCGTTCTCCTTCGGGATCCGCTTGCCGGCGGCCAGCCCCTCCTTGAGGAAGGCGTCCCGCTCGCGGTCGGAGTACACGTAGTCGTGCGGCGCGTTCGACCACTTGAGCCGGTACAGCGGCGGCTGCGCCAGGTACACGTGGCCGTGCTCGATGAGCGGACGCATGTACCGGAAGAGCAGCGTGAGCAGCAGGGTGCAGATGTGCTGGCCGTCGACGTCGGCGTCGGCCATGAGCACGATCTTGTGGTACCGGAGCTTCGAGAGGTCGAAGTCCTCGCCGATGCCCGTGCCGAACGCCGTGATGAGGGACTGGATCTCCTGGTTGGAGAGCGCCTTGTCGAGGCGTGCCCGCTCCACGTTGAGGATCTTCCCGCGCAGCGGCAGGATCGCCTGGTTGTGCGGGTTACGACCGCGGACGGCGGAGCCGCCGGCCGAGTCGCCCTCCACGATGTAGATCTCGCAGTCCTCGGCGCGGTTGGACTGGCAGTCCTTGAGCTTGCCGGGCATCCCGCCGGAGCTCAGGATCCCCTTGCGCCGGGTGGCCTCACGGGCCTTGCGGGCCGCGATGCGCGCCTGGGACGCCTGGATGGCCTTGCGGATGACGTCGCGCGCCTCCGTCGGGTGGGCGTCGAACCAGTCCACGAGCTTCTCGCGCACCACGCGCTGCACGAACGTCTTCGCCTCGGTGTTGCCGAGCTTGGTCTTGGTCTGGCCCTCGAACTGCGGCTCGCCGAGCTTGACGGAGATGACCGCGGTGAGGCCCTCGCGGATGTCGTCACCCGTGAGGTTGTCGTCCTTCTCCTTGATGATCTGCTTGTCGCGCGCGTAGCTGTTCACCAGGGTGGTGAGCGCCGCGCGGAAGCCCTCCTCGTGCGTGCCGCCCTCCGTGGTGGAGATGGTGTTCGCGAACGTGTGCACCGACTCGCTGTACGCGCTGGTCCACTGCATCGCGATCTCCACGGAGATCTTCCGCTCCGTGTCCTCCGACTCGACGTCGATGATCTCGGGGTGGATGAGCTCGGACTTCTTGGCCGCGTTGATGTGCGCCACGTAGTCCGTGAGGCCGTTGTCGTAGCGGTACGTGACCGTGCGGACCGGGTTCGCCTGCTCGACGTCCGCGGCGCCGTCCGCCGACGTCACGTCGGCGTCCGCACCGTCCGGCGCCTGCCCGGCCACCTCGTCGTCGGCGACGGCGTGACCCGCGCGCTCGTCGCGCAGCGTGATCTGCAGGCCCTTGTTGAGGAAGGCGTACTGCTGGAAGCGCGAGCGCAGCGTCTCGAAGTCGTAGTCGGTGGTCTCGAAGATCGAGTCGTCCGCCCAGAACGTCTGCGTCGTGCCGGTGGCCTCGCCCTCGGCCAGCGGCTCGAGCTTCTGCACCTCGGTGACCGGCTCGCCGCCGTCGCGGTACTCCTGGCGCCAGTGGAAGCCGTCGCGCTTCACCTCGGAGACGAAGCGGGTGGACAGCGCGTTCACGACCGACATGCCCACGCCGTGCAGGCCACCGGAGACGGCGTAGCCGCCGCCGCCGAACTTGCCGCCCGCGTGCAGGATCGTCATCACGACCTCGAGCGTCGGCTTGCCCTCGGTGGGGTGCATCGCGACGGGGATGCCGCGGCCGTTGTCGCGGACCCGGACGCCGCCGTCGGCGAGGAGGGTCACCTCGACGCTGTCGGCGTGACCCGCGAGGGCCTCGTCCACAGAGTTGTCCACAATCTCGTAGACGAGGTGGTGCAGGCCTCGCTCGCCCGTGGAGCCGATGTACATGCCCGGGCGCTTGCGGACCGCCTCGAGGCCCTCCAGGACGGTGATGTTGCCGGCGTCGTACCCGTTCCCCGGTCCGGCTGCTCCGTTGGCTCCGTTGGCGACTGTGTCGGGACGGGGGGTGTCGGTTCGGTCTGCCACAGGCGGAGCTGCTCCTCGGTCGTCGTGCACGCGCCGGCGCTTCGTGCGTGGTGCAGGCGGCGCGGCTCTCAGGTTCCGGGCTGCGCACGACCGAGCCGTGCGAGAGGTCGCAGCACGACCCGGAATGACCGTCCCAGTCTACCTGCCAGAGGCAAGGAAACGGCGGATTGACGCCGCTGGAGGGAAGTTCCGCACACGTTGTCCACAGGTCGTGGAAAGCGCGCTCTCCACAGCCTTGTCCACAGGTTTGTCCCCAAGGTTGTCCACAGTTGGGGGGTGATCGGGGCGGCTCTTCCGGAACGTCGGGTTTTTGTGCTCTGACCGTTATCAACGGCTCTCCCGATTTACTCCAAAAACTGGTGTACTACACCACGACTCCCCGTTTCGCACGTCGACTGGCGCGCGCCCGTGCACCGGTCACCACCGAAGGGACAACCCCACAGTGAAGAGGACTCTGGCCGGCGTCGCAGCGACGACGCTCGCCGTCGGAGGGATGCTCGTAGCCACCGCGGCGCCGGCCTCCGCCCACACCCCCGGAGCGTCGGCCACCTGCGACACGCTCACCGTGAACCTGGCGGCATACGCCGACGGCCACGACGGCCGGACCAACACCGTGACGGTGAAGGTTGACGACAAGACCGTGGTCGAGGAGTCCTTCGGGACCCGGTACCACAACGACGACATCGACATCTCCGGCAGCGCCCGGTGGACCGTCGAGGTCGATGCGTGGGACGGCCGCAACGGCACGCAGTACGACTGGTCCTACGGCGAGAGCACCAAGGCGTGCCCGGCTCCGGAAGTCACCGACGTCCAGGTCGGCATCTACCTGTACCCGAAGCTCGACAAGGACAAGCCCGCCGCGTGGGAGAACTCCGGCGAGCAGCAGCTGCTCGGCACGACGCCGCTCTCCGTTCCCGAGGACGAGCTCAAGAACGACCAGCACTGGTACACCGAGCTCCCTGAGACGGACGCGCTCGACGACATCGACCTGTGCACCGGCTGGGGCATCCAGCAGGACCTGGTGCGCGGCGGCGTGGACGAGTACACGATGCCGGAGACGATCACCTACCCCGACGGCTCCTCCATGGACGGGCACCTGGTCGACTGGCAGCACCAGGAGCTGAGCGACTTCGGCATCGAGCTGCCGTCCGCCGAGGACTGCGCCACCCCCACCGAGCCGGAGGTCCCGGTCGTCGAGGAGCCCCAGACCGTCGTTCCGCAGGCTCCGGCCGCCCTCGACGTCTGCGGCGCGGTCGCGTCGGACGTCATCCTCCCCGCGGACACCGCGGACGTCACCTACCTGACCACCGAGCAGGGCGTGCTCGCAGTGCCGACGGAAGGCCGCACCTTCGGCGACGACCTGGGCGGCTACACCCGCACCGAGGGCGGCGACGTGATCTTCCCGATCGAGCAGCTCGTCCCCTCGGCCGAGGACTGCGCGCTGATCCCCGGTGACATCGGTGCCGTCTGCGTGGGCGACACGCCCTACCTGGACTACGGCGTCGCGCTGCCCGAGGGCGTCGAGGTGGACGACGACACCCCGCTGACCATCACGTTCCTGAACCCGGACGGCGGCGACGACTACGTCGCCACCGACCAGCCGCTGGAGGGCCAACTGCTGTGGCCGGGCGCCTCGGACACTGCGCCGAAGCAGTGGCCGGGCTGGGAGCAGCAGGACGACGGTTCGTACGTCGAGACCGACGGCAACTACGCGTGGACCCGGGAGGGCGTCGAGGTGCTCTTCGAGGTCAACCCCGAGTACTCGCAGATCGTGAGCTACCCGGAGGCGAACACCGAGTGCGCGAACCCCGTCGGCGCGGGCGGCGCTGACGTCGAGGTCGTCGCGGACGGCAGCGACGTCCCGCCGGCCTCCGCCGAGGCGGCCGACGAGCTCCCGCAGACAGGCGCGACGGTCGGTGTGGTCGCCGGGATCGCCGCGCTGCTGATCGTCGGTGGCGGTGTGCTGTTCTGGCTCCGCCGGCGCATCCAGCACTGACGCACCACGCACGGAGCGAGGGGCCCGGCCGCAGACGCGGCCGGGCCCCTCGCTCGTCATCCACAGCGCCCAGGAGCGCTCAGCCGTAGGTGTCGCGCGGCCCCGGACCGCGGACGGAGCGCCGTCCGCGTCGGAACCCGGGCCCCGCGGGTCCGAGCACCGTCACCTGCTCGACGACGCCCTCGCCGATCTCCTCCTCGAGCCGACGCAGGAGCGTCGGCACGAGCAGCCGCACCTGCGTCGCCCACGCGGTCGAGTCGGCGCGCACCACGAGCACCTTCTGCTCGAAGGTCTCGGGCTGGCAGTGGTCGGCGACCTGGTCGCCCACCACCTCGCGCCAGCGGCCGATCACCCCTCCCACGGAGACGTCCGCCGTCCAGCCCTTGTCCCGCATGAGCCGCCCGACCACCTCCGACAGCAGCTGCGGGTCGCGGGCCCCCGGCCCCTGCCCCGACAGGCGCGGCTCGGCGAGGGGGGAGCGGCGTGCGGGCGACCCCGGCCGCAGGCCCTTCGCCCGTGCGGCGGCCTTCGCGCGGTTCAGAGCCTCGCGCGCGACCGCCGACGGCGGCGTCAGCTCGGTGCGGTCCTTGACCGGTCGCGGATCCTCGGCGCGCGACGACGCTCCGGCCGCGCCGTCGTCGTCCACCGGTCGGTCGCCCGGGAGGCCGCCGTCGACGCCCTCGTCGTCACTCCGCACGGCGCACCTGGCCCGGGGTGACCTCGAACCTCGCGCCGAGCAGCCCGGGCGGGACGTCGTCGGGCACGGCCGCGGTGACCAGCACCTGCCGTGCGGGCGCGACGAGCTCGGCGAGCCGCTCGCGCCGCCGCACGTCGAGCTCGGCGAACACGTCATCCAGGATCAGGACGGGATCGGCATCCGTGTCGAGGTCGGGGTCCCAGAACGCGGCGTCCGGCACGTGCTCCGGATCCTCTCCACCACCGAGCAGCCGGTACGACGCCAGCCGCAGCGCCAGCGCGAACGACCACGACTCCCCGTGGCTCGCATACCCCTTCGCGGGGAGCCCGCCGAGGGTGAGGACGAGGTCGTCGCGGTGCGGGCCGACGAGGCTGACGCCGCGCTCCAGCTCCTGCGCCCGTGCCTCCGCCATCGCCGCGAGGATCGCCTTCTCCAGGTCCTCCGCGGCGGGCGTCGCACCGTCCGCGACCCCCGGGACGCTCGACCGGTACGTCAGCTGCGCGTCGCCGTCGGCGTCGCTGACCTGCTCGTACGCGGCCGCGACGTGGGGGCGCAGGGCCTCCACCAGGGCCAGCCGCATGGCGAGGATCTGCCCGCCCAGCTGCGCGGCCCGCGCGTCCCAGACCTCGAGCGTGCTCGTGTCCACAGGCCCACCGCCGGAACGTCGGGCCCCGCGCAGCGACTTGAGCAGCGCCGACCGTTGCCGCACGACCCGCTCGTAGTCGCCGATCAGGCCCGCGGCCCGGGGGAGCAGCTGGACCACCAGCTGGTCGAGGAAGCGCCGCCGGCCGTCGGGGTCGCCCTTGACGAGCGCCAGGTCCTCGGGTGCGAAGAGCACCGTGCGCAGGATGCCCAGCACGTCGCGCGCGCGCCCCAGCTGTCCGCGGTTCACGCGCGCGCGGTTCGCCTTGCCGGCCGTGATCTCCAGCTCGACGGTCGACGCGCGGTCACCGCGGACGATCCGCGTCCGGACCACCGCCCGCTCCGCGCCGGCCCGGATCAGCGGGGTGTCGTTCGCGACCCGATGGCTGCCGAGGGTCGCCACGTACCCGATCGCCTCGACGAGGTTGGTCTTGCCCTGGCCGTTGCGCCCGACGAACGCGTTCGACCCGGGCTGTAGCTCGACGTCGGCCGCGGCGTACGAGCGGAAGTCGAGGAGGGAGAGGTGGGAGACGTACATCTAACCTGCTCGGCGGCCCGACACCGCCGACCTCACTGCGCGGGCTTGACCGCGTGCCCGCCGAACTGCTGGCGCAGCGCGGCCACGGCCTTCATCGCCGGGGACTCCTCCTGGCGGGACGCGAACCGCGCGAACAACGCCGCCGAGATCACCGGGAGCGGCACCGCGTTGTCGATGGCCTCGTCGACGGTCCAGCGGCCCTCGCCCGAGTCGTCCACCCAGTCGTCGATCGCCGCCAGCGCCGGGTCCTCCTCGAGCGCCTTCACCATGAGGTCGAGCAGCCAGGACCGCACGACCGTCCCGCGCATCCACGCCTTCATCGTGCCGTGCACGTCGGTGACGATGTCCTTCTTCGCGGCGAGCAGCTCGTAGCCCTCGGCGTAGGCCTGCATCAGGCCGTACTCGATGCCGTTGTGGACCATCTTCGCGAAGTGCCCCGCGCCCACCTCTCCGGCGTGCACGAAGCCCTCCTCGCGGGGACCCTCGGGACGCAGCGCGTCGAAGACGGGCATGAGCGCCTCGACGTGCGCACGGTCGCCGCCGCACATCAGGCCGTACCCGTTCTCCAGGCCCCACACGCCGCCGGAGACGCCGACGTCGACGTACCCGATCCCGCGCTCGGCCAGCTCCGCGGCACGCGCCTGGTCCTCCGGGTAGTGCGAGTTGCCGCCCTCGACGACGACGTCGCCCTCACCCAGCAGCGTGCCGAGCTCCTGCACGACGCCGCGCGTCGGGTCGCCGGCCGGCACCATCACCCAGACCACGCGGCGGTCCGTGGGAAGGGCGGCCACGAGGTCCGCGAGCGACGCGACGTCGGACACCTCGGGCCGCGGGTCGTAGCCCGTGACCTCGATGCCGCCGTGGCGGAGCCGCTCGCGCATGTTGTTGCCCATCTTGCCCAGACCGACGAGTCCGATGTGGCTGACCATGGGTACCTCCAGGTGCGGTGCGGGCGGATGGGCAGGGCGTGTCAGCCCGCGAAGCGGATCGGCACGAGCAGGTAGCGGTACTCCGACGAGTCCTCGCCGTCGAGCGACTCCTGACCGGTGAACTCCACCGGCTTGTTCGGGTGCGTGAAGGACAGCCGGACGAAGTCGGTGCCGAGCGCGCCCAGCCCGTCCAGCAGGAACTGCGGGTTGAACGCGACCTGGATGTCCTCGCCCACCAGCACGGCCTCGAGAGCCTCGGACGCCTGCGCGTCGTCGCCCTGGCCGGCGTCGAGCACGACCTGACCGTCGGTGAACGACAGCCTGATCGGAGTGTTCCGCTCCGCCACGAGGGACACGCGCTTGGCGGCCTCGATGAGCGGCGCGGTCGCGACGACGGCGTGGATCGGCGTGGCGTCCGGGAAGAGGCGGCGCACCGGCGGGTAGTCGCCGTCGACGAGCTGCGACGTCGTGTGGCGCCCGCCGGCCTCGAACCCGATGAGGTCCACCCCCTGCCCGGTGGACAGGCCCACGTTGACCAGGCCGCCGCCCCCGCCGAGGGACTTCGCGACGTCGGTCAGGGTGCGGGCACGCACCAGCGCGACGGCCGAGTAGCCCGGCGTGGCCGGCGTCCAGGTGAGCTCGCGCAGGGCGAGGCGGTACCGGTCGGTGGCGATGAGGGTGATGCGCTCGCCCTCGATCTCCATGCGCACGCCCGTGAGCAGGGGGAGCGTGTCGTCACGGCTCGCGGCCACGCTGACCTGCGCGACGGCGTGCGTGAGCGCGTCGCCCGTCACGGTGCCGCTCAGCTCCGGCATCTGCGGCAGTGCCGGGTAGTCCTCCACAGGCATGGTGAGCAGCGTGAAGCGGGAGGCGCCGCACGTCAGGACGACCTTGGTGCCCTCGAGCGTGACGTCCACGGGCTTGTTGGGCAGCGCACGGGAGATCTCGGCCAGGAGCCGACCCGAGACCAGCACCGTCCCGGGCTCGGAGACCTCGGCCGGGATCTCCGCCCGCGCGGAGACCTCGTAGTCGAAGCTGGACAGCCAGATGGTGCCGGCGGTGTCGACCTCGATACGGACGCCCGCGAGCACCGGTGCCGGCGGGCGCGTGGGGAGCGTGCGCGCCGTCCAGGTCACGGCCTCGGCCAGGACGTCACGCTCAACCCGGAACTTCATCCCACTCCTCGCGTTGTCGACCCTTGTCGATCGAAGCGGACGTGCGGGCATGGGGTCGGTGGCCCAGGACCTGCCCGGACCGTCGGAGTTCCCCGACCTGCCTCGTCGTCCGAGCCAAACCCTACGCGAGACAAGGGCTCTTCGGCACGCGATCCTCAGCCCGGGGTCCGGGCGGTCCTGGACGGTCGAGCCGTCCTGATGAAGGTGTGGGGAAATTTCTGATGATCACACGTTCGTCATCGTCATAGGGGTTGTGGAATCTGGGGATGACGAACGTTTATGCAGGTCAGGGCGTTGATGAGGGTGTGGAGGCTGTGGGGGCGCCGCTGTGGACAACACCTGCGGCCTGTGGGTGACGGAATCTGTACCCACAGCCGTCCACCGATCGGGTCGTCGTCGTCCACGGATCTGGGGCAGTGGTCCACACGCGTCCACAAGGTTTTCCACAGGTGTGAATCGTCCTCTCGCCCGCGCACGGTCGGTTGTCCACGATATTGCTCCACAGCCCTGGGGACAGATGGACCGCAACCGGCGGTTTCCGGGCATAGCCCTGTGGGCGGAGGTGTGGAGAGACGCCGACGGGCCCGGATCCACAGCCCTGTGGAGAGCGTGGTCGGGCCCGCGAGGCGGTCGGTCGTGCGGAAGAGGTCAGCCGCGGTGCTGCTGCTTGATGCGGCTCGTGAGCTCGGTCACCTGGTTGTAGGTGGAGCGACGCTCCGCCATCTGGCCCGCGATCTTCTTGTTCGCGTGCATGACCGTGGTGTGGTCCCGCCCGCCGAACTGCTGGCCGATCTTCGGCAGCGACAGGTCCGTGAGCTCGCGGCACAGGTACATCGCGATCTGGCGGGCCGTGACGAGCACCCGGGACCGCGAGGACCCGCACAGGTCGTCGATCGTGAGCCCGAAGTAGGCGGCCGTCTGCGCGATCACCATGGACGGGGTGATCTCCTGCGTGTCGTCGTCGGTGATGAGGTCCTTGAGGACGATCTCCGCGAGGGCCAGGTCGACGGCCTGCCGGTTGAGGTTGGCGAAGGCCGTGACCCGGATGAGCGCGCCCTCGAGCTCGCGGATGTTCGTGGAGATGCGTGAGCCGATGTAGCTGAGCACCTCGGCGGGGACGTCGAGCCGCTCGCTCGCCGCCTTCTTGCGCAGGATGGCGATGCGGGTCTCGAGGTCCGGCGGCTGCACGTCCGTGATGAGGCCCCACTCGAAGCGCGAGCGCAGCCGGTCCTCGAAGCCGTTCAGCTGCTTGGGCGGGACGTCGGAGGTGATCACCACCTGCTTGTCCGCGTTGTGGAGCGCGTTGAAGGTGTGGAAGAACTCCTCCATCGTCTGTTCCTTGCCCTCGAGGAACTGGATGTCGTCGATGAGGAGCACGTCGACGTCGCGGTAGCGCCGCTGGAAGGCGCCCGCACGACCCTCGCCGATGCTGTTGATGAAGTCGTTGGTGAACTCCTCCGAGTTCACGTACCGCACGCGCACATGGGGATAGAGGTTGTGGGCGTAGTGGCCGATGGCGTGCAGCAGGTGCGTCTTGCCGAGTCCGGAGTCCCCGTAGATGAAGAGGGGGTTGTACGCCTTCGCGGGCGCCTCGGCGACGGCGACGGCCGCGGCGTGGGCGAACCGGTTGGACGAGCCGATGACGAAGGTCTCGAAGATGTACTTCGGGTTGAGCCGGGTCGGCTCGGCCTGCTGCTTCGGGCTGGGCGGCAGCGGCGGCGCCTCGGGCTCGTCGGGGACGCCGGGTTCCGGGGGAGCGGTGTAGTCCTGCGACGGGCCGGTGAGGGTGTCGCTGCTGAGCTCGGGGTCCACCGTGATGCCGAAGCGGATGTCCCGGCCGAGGGTGGAGGCCATCGCGGAGACGAGCTGGTCGCGGACGCTGGTCTCGAGGTAGGCGCGCGTCTGCTCGTGCGGCACGGCGATGAACACCGTGTCCTCGAGGATGGCCATGGGCTTCGCGAGCTTGATGAACGCGAGCTGCCGCGCGGTCATGTCGGGCCGGGCCTCGAGGGTGGCGAGCGTGTGTGCCCAGACGTCGGTGATGTTCTCGTCCGGCTGGGCCACGGGCGTCGTCCTTCGGGTCGTTCGGGATGGGGCAGCTGTAGGTCAACGAGGTCGCGAGTCTGCCACGCCGGAACTCCGTCCACAGCGTTGTCCACATGCTGTGGAACCTGTGGAGAATTCTGTGGACGATGACCGTACCGGGCGGCCGGCGCGACGTCGCGCCGAGGTGCGTGAGGTCGTCCACATCGTAGCCACCGGCGGCCGGGCGTCGCCCCCGGGCGGGTTTGACCGGAGGGCCCTCAACAGCGTAACGTCGGACAGCCGTTCCAGGTCCTTTCGCGCGCCCTTAACCGGGCTGCCGGTCCTCGGGCCGGCCCGGTCGGTGCTTCCACGTCTCGTGCGCGGGTCCGACCTGCGACAAGACCGACATCGTCGAGGAACTGACGGTGTGCCTCCCCGACGTTTCTTGGAGTACCTCGTGAGCAAGCGGACCTTCCAGCCGAACAACCGCCGTCGTGCCAAGACCCACGGCTTCCGGCTGCGCATGCGCACCCGCGCCGGCCGCGCCATCCTGGCGAACCGTCGGCGCAAGGGTCGCGCCGAGCTCTCTGCCTGACGGATGCTGCCCGCGGCGCACCGACTGCGCCGTTCCGTCGACTTCGAACGGACGGTGCGCCGCGGCACGCGTGCAGGTCGATCGACCGTGGTGGTGCATCTTCTCGTCGACCCCGACGCCGGCCCTGAGGCCGGCGTCGGTGCTGTCGCGGGCGGTGCACCGTCACAGGTCGGTCTTGTCGTCTCCAAGGCCGTGGGGAACGCCGTGCACCGCAACCAGGTGAAGCGCCGTCTGCGGCACCTCGCCGCGGCGCACCTTCCTGCGCTTCCGGCCGGGGCCCGGATGGTCATCCGCGCCCTGCCCGCGTCGAGCGGCGCCACGTACGCGGAGCTCGACCACGACCTCGAGAGCTGCCTCGACCGCGCCGTCGCGCGTGCCCGGAGGACGACGTGACCGCCTCGACGTTCGATCGCGGGCGTGACGCTCTGCGGAACCTCCCGGCAACGGTCCTCATCGGCGTCCTGCGCGTCTACCAGTCGGTGATCTCCCCGCTGACCGGCCCCACCTGCAAGTACTACCCGTCGTGCTCCCAGTACGCGATCATCGCGATCCGTACGCACGGGACCCTTCGGGGAACCGGCCTCGCTCTGTGGCGGATCCTGCGGTGCAACCCGTGGAGCCTCGGCGGAGTCGACGACGTCCCACCCGCTCGTGCGAAGCACGCCGACACCGCCGTCGACGCCCACGAGCACCGCGGCGCAGCTCGCCACTGACCCTCCCGGACGGCGCCGCCGGGGACGCAGACTTTCCGACAGAGGAGACATATCGGGATGGACACCATCCTCTACCCCATCGAGTGGGTCGTGGCCTGGATCATGTACGGGGCCCACGCACTCTTCACGACCCTCGGGATGCAGGACGGCCCGGGTTGGGCCTGGGTCCTGTCGATCGTCGCTCTGACGATCGTCATCCGCATCGCGCTGATCCCGCTGTTCTTCAAGCAGATCAAGGCGTCGCGCGGCATGCAGATGATGCAGCCCGAGCTGCAGGCGGTGCAGAAGAAGTACAAGGGCAAGACGGACCCGGCGTCCCGCGAGGCCATGGGCCGCGAGACGATGGAGCTCTACCGCAAGCACGGCACCAACCCGATGGCGTCGTGCCTGCCGATCCTCCTGCAGTCGCCGATCTTCTTCGCCCTGTTCCGTGTGCTGAACCACCTGTCGGCGATCGCCGAGGGGAACTACCGCACCATCGGCCCGATCGACCAGCGGGTCGCCGCGGACATCGAGCACTCGCAGCTCTTCGGCGCCCAGCTCTCCGACGTCTTCCGGACCACGGACTCGACGACGTCGCGCATCGTGGTCATCTGCCTGATCGTGCTCATGAGCGCCACCATGTTCTTCACGCAGCGCCAGCTGACGATGAAGAACATGCCGAAGGCGGCCCTGGAGGGGCCGATGGCGAGCACGCAGAAGATGATGCTCTACATCCTTCCGGTGATCTTCCTGATCTCGGGCATCAACTTCCCGGTCGGTGTGCTGATCTACTGGGTCATCTCGAACCTGTGGTCCATGGGTCAGCAGTTCTACACGATCAAGCGGATGCCGGCACCCGGCTCGGAGGCGGAGCGTCTCCTCAAGGAGAAGCAGGCGCGCAAGGCCGCGGCGAAGGGCGCCATCGAGGCCACCCCGGAGCCGGAGCCCGAGAAGCCCCGCGGGCAGCGTGAGCAGCCCAAGCGCAAGAACCGCCAGAAGCGCCGCTGAGCAGCGAGAGGAATCGAACACCGATGACGACGGACACTCCGGTGGAGCCCGGGCCCGACCGTACGAAGCGCCTCGAGGAGGAGGGCGAGATCGCGGCGGACTACCTCGAGGAGCTCCTCGACATCGCGGACCTCGACGGCGACATCGACCTGGACATCCAGCACGACCGCGCCGCAGTCGAGATCGTCGCGGACGAGGACGAGGACCTGTCGGCGCTCGTCGGGCGCGACGGCGAGGTGCTCGAGGCCCTGCAGGAGCTCACGCGGCTCGCCGTCCAGGCGCGGACGGGGGAGCGGAGCCGGCTGATGCTGGACATCGCCGGATTCCGCGCCGCTCGTCGGCAGGAGCTCACGGCTCTTGCCGAGGACGCGATCCGTCGGGTGCAGGAGTCCGGGCACGAGGTCGAGCTCGACCCGCTCAACGCGTTCGAGCGCAAGGTCGTGCACGACGCCGTCGCCGCCGCGGGGCTGGTCAGCGACTCGCGCGGCGTCGAGCCTGCGCGATACGTCGTGGTGCAGCCGGCTGCCGACGAGGGTGTCGCGTCGGAGTCCTGAACGACGACACGAGAGCCCGTTGTTTCACGTGAAACGACGGGCTCTCGTCATGAGTGGGAGCGTGAGGGGAAGTGGGAGCGTGAGCGACGAGATTGCGGTGCCGTCGGGCGACGAGGATGCGATCCTCGGCCGGAGCGTGGCCGTCCGGGAGTACTTCGGCGATCGGTACGAACTGGTGGCGAGGTTCGCCGACAGCCTTCGCGACGAGGGTGAGCTGCGGGGCCTCATCGGCCCGCGCGAGGTGGCACGGTTGTGGGAGCGCCACATCCTCAACTCGGCCGCGGTGACTCCCTATCTCGGCGACGCGCGTTCCGTCGCCGACATCGGGTCTGGCGCTGGACTTCCCGGGATCGTCCTGGCGATTCAGCGACCGGACGTGGACGTGCACCTGATCGAGCCGATGGAGCGGCGGACGGCGTGGCTCCAGGAGTGCGTCGACAACCTCGGCCTCGAGAACGTGCAGGTCAAACGCGGACGGGCGGAGGAGTACCACGATGCGTTCGAGGTCGATGTGGTGACGTCGCGCGCCGTCGCAGCCTTGAGCAAGCTGGCACGGATGAGCCTTCCGCTCGCCCGTAGGGGCGGCGCGATGGTCGTCCTGAAGGGGCGCAACGTCGAGCGTGAGATCGACCCCGCGCGCAAGGTGCTGCGCTCGTTCAAGACGGCGGAGCCGGAGATCCTGGAGGGACGCACGATCGACGATGTCGAGCCCACCACGATTCTCCGCATCCGGCGCAGCTGACCGCCGAACGCCCGCACTCCCGAACCCAGGTCTGTCCACGGGACGGAGTTTTGACCCGTCGCGACGCCGGTGAGGCCGTAGAGTGAGCGCGGAGCACCGGGCCGTGGCGGCGTACGTGCCGCGAGCTCGGTGCAGAGTCTTGTGACGAAGCGGAGGAGCGGCACGTGAGCACGAGTACGGAGCACGTCGACGACGTCCCGCAGAACGATGGGACCACGACGGGCGATCCGCACGTTTCACGTGAAACAGCGCCGACGCTCGCCTGGGCGGCCGGCGGGCTTCCGCCGGCGATCGACGGGCACCGGGCCGCGCTCGTGGCCTCTGTGCCGGAGGCTGACGAGTCCACCCCCCTGGCGGCGCAGCTGGCGATCGACGCGCGACGGCGGATCGAGCTGCAGGGTCGGCAGTTCCCGCGACCGGAGCGCACCCGCATCATCACCGTCGCGAACCAGAAGGGCGGCGTCGGAAAGACCACGACGACGGTCAACCTCGCCGCCGGCCTGGCGCAGTCCGGTCTCAAGGTGCTGGTCATCGACAACGATCCTCAGGGCAACGCGTCCACGGCGCTGGGCCTCGAGCACCGTGCGGGCACGCCGTCGATCTACGAGGTCCTGGTCGAGGACGAGCCGCTCGCGAACACTGTGCAGGAGTGCCCGTCGGTCCCTGGCCTCTTCGGAGTTCCTGCCACCATCGATCTCTCTGGGGCAGAGATCGAACTCGTCTCCCTCGTTTCACGTGAAACACGACTTCGCCGCGCTCTCGATGCCTATCTGGCAGAGCGGGAGCGTCGCGGCGAGGAGCAGATCGATTACGTCCTGGTCGACTGCCCTCCGAGCCTCGGACTGCTTACCGTCAACGCTTTCGTCGTCGGACGCGAGGTCCTGATCCCGATTCAGTGCGAGTACTACGCGCTCGAGGGCCTCAGCCAGCTCCTCAAGACGATCGAGCTGATCAAGGCCCACCTCAACCCCGAGCTGCGCGTCTCGACGATCTTGCTCACGATGTACGACGGCAGAACCAACCTTGCTCAGCAGGTGGCCGCCGAGGTACGCGAGCACTTCCCCGATCAGACGCTGCGCACGACCGTCCCGCGATCGGTGCGCATCTCGGAGGCGCCGAGTCACGCTCAGACGGTGATGACCTACGACCCGGGATCGACGGGGTCGTTGGCCTATCTCGAGGCCGCCCGCGAGCTCGCGGAGCGCGCACCGCAGCGCGCTGACCTGCGATGACGATGAGGGTGGCCGGTGTGGAAGGCTCCCCGACGGCCCGGGGAGACGTCAGCAACTTCACGATGACCAGGAGAGCGCGGGGCCAGATGGTTCAGGAGGCTGGAGCATGAGTCAGAAGAAGCGTGGCCTGGGGCGGGGGCTCGGGGCGTTGATCCCGTCAGGTCCGGAGGGTGACCGTCCGGTCGACGTCTTCTTTCCCTCGGGCGAGGGCCGGGACTCCTCGGACACTGGAGCCGCGCTCGCGACCGTTGGCGCGGATCGCCCCACCGGGGACGCCACTGAAGACTCGGGACGGACGACGCGCCGGTCGGCGTCGTGGGATTCTGCCATCGCCGGCGGTCGGCTGAGCATCCGAACGGGCGGAGAGTCGCAGCCGAAGGAGCCGACGGCCATCCCGGCTGCGTCGGGGTCCGCATTGACCGAGACGAAAGAAGAGTCGACGGCGCCGCGTGACTCGGTGGCGGTGCGTACGGATGAGGACTCACTCGGTGCCGACGGACTCTCTTTGGGTCTGATCACGAGCATCGAGATTCCCGAGGTGGGGGTCGACGGCGACGACGCGTCGTCGGGCGTGGAGTCACCGAACGGTGAGGTCGCCGCCGAGCGGCCGGAGACCGCGGATCCGGCAGAAGAGGGTGACTTGGTCGACGATGCCTCCGTTTCACGTGAAACGGAGCTGAGGCCGGTCCCTGGCGCTCGGTTCGCAGAGATCCCCGTGGAATCGATCAGGCCCAACACCTGGCAGCCCCGAACCGTCTTCGATGACGGTGAGCTGGACGAGCTGGTGGCGTCGATCTCCGAGATCGGCGTGCTTCAGCCGATCGTGGTGCGTCCTGACCTGTCTGACCAGGGACGATACGAACTCATCATGGGTGAGCGGCGGTGGCGTGCGAGCCAGGCTGCCGGCCTGGACACCATTCCGGCCATCGTGCGCGAGACCGACGACAGCGACATGTTGCGCGATGCTCTCCTGGAGAACCTACACCGGGCGGCGCTCAACCCGCTGGAGGAGGCAGCGGCCTATCGGCAGCTCCTGGACGACTTCGGGTGCACTCACGAGGAGCTGGCGACCCGAATTGCCCGGTCTCGCCCGCAGATCTCGAACACCTTGCGCCTGCTGAAGCTGCCTCCGCTGGTGCAGCGCAGGGTCGCCGCAGGCGTCCTGTCGGCGGGCCACGCGCGAGCGCTCCTGTCGCTGAGCGATGGCGCGGAGATCGAGCGACTTGCTCAGCGGATCGTTTCCGAGGGGCTGTCGGTGCGCGCCACCGAAGAAGTCGTCACTCTTCTGACCAGCGGAGACACCGGCACCCCCGCACGCCGAGCGCCCCGCGCCGGCCAACGGAGCGAGGCGATGGATGAGCTGGCGACACGCTTGGCCGACCGCTTCGAGACCAGGGTCAAGGTGAGCATCGGAAAGACGAAGGGTCGCCTCACGGTCGAGTTTGCGTCGGTCGAAGACCTCAACAGAATCCTGGAAGTCATGGCGCCGGAGGATCCTGGCCTCTTGAGGTCTGGACCCGCCTGATCACCCGGCCGGCCAACGGGCACCGTTCCTTGAGGGAGCGGTGCCCGTTTGTCGTTGGCCGCAGATCACGTGGCTTGACCCTCAGTGTGGCGACCTCGAGGGTTCTGGGTTCACACGCAGGCGCCCGCTTGAGCGCCGGGTTGCTGGGGTTGATCGAGCTCTGCGTTGGCGCCCTCCGTTTCACGTGAAACACGGTCGCGGCCTCCGGCCAGATGGTCAGGCGTCCGCGACCGTGGCCCGGAGATTGCGGCCCAAGTTGTTCGACGACCTTGCCGGGAGGGGAGGGATACCGCTGGCGCAGGAACCGAGCTGCTCCGCGTGACCGCTCGCTGGTGAGACACCGGCAGCAGAATTCCTGGTGACCGAGGCTTGGAGGCGTGGGCGGGGGAAGCGTGCGATGCCGTTGTTGTCAGGGCGCGACGTCTGAGGGCACAGACGAAGCCCGATAGGGGTGGCGTGGGGCTTCGTCACTGGTCTGACCGGGAGGTTCGTCGTGGCCTCTCCGCGCCCGGCGATGGGATGCTCGCGAGTTCGTGGAACCCGACGATCTGTCTCCGCTGCTCCTGCGGCCACGCGGTCGACGGCCCATCACCGTACTGCGGAAGCGAGGCAGGAGGGAGGACTCGGGGCGTGCGGCGCGGCCCGGGCGGCAATGCGCGCGATGCTCCGCGGTGGCCCAGCAAGGGTGCCCGTCTTGTGCACGGGGGTCGCGGCCTGTGGTGCCGGGAGCAATGCAGATGGCCGGTGGAGTGGGCATCGACCCGATCACGGCGAATGCACGCCCTGACACGCACCCCACGTGGCCAGGAGAACGCACCGACGCAGACGTGAAGGGTTGTCGGGAGTTGACGTCCGGCCTGCCTTGAGGCGGTGCGAGTATTCCGTGGTGCAGGCTCCCCGTTCCACGTGAAACATCGCGCCGGCACTGAACCTGTCGCCAGGAGGCGTCCGTGGCGGGTACGGATGAGCCGCTTATGGCAGCCGCGCAGCACCAGACCAGGACTGAGTTCCTGGATCGGCGCCGACCTGATCGCGCGTGTGTCGGTGGGCCTCATGGTCCGCAGCGGCCTGATCCTGGGCTATCTACCGGGAGAGGGGAGGGGCGTGTTTCACGTGAAACGACAAATGACGACGCTGCCGGCGCGCGGAGTTCAGCTGCCGTGAGGGAGCGTGGGCGGGGGGGAGCGCATCTGAGGTCGTGCCTTCTTGCCCCGCGGTGTGAGCAGGTGGCATGGAGGGCTCCCGGATCCGAGCGCCAGGTCTGCCGAGCAGGAGGGCGACTGTGGCGCAGGTGGGCTGCATAGTCCGGTCAGCGCAGGGCCACCCCCGTACGACAGGACGGATCGGGGGTGGCCGAGGGCCTGCCGGGTGGCGCGGTGGAGCTGTGGCACGGTTCGGACTGCGGGGCCGGACCAAGGCAGACCAGTGCGGGAGGTCCAGCCCAGGAAGAGTTGAAGGAGGCGCGCAAGGAAGGCCGGCAGCGGGCCGACGAACGCCTAGCGGGTCAGACGCTGCTCGGCTCCCTGATGACGGGCAGAGTCGGACAATGTGGCCCGAAGGCGGAGTCGATGCTCTGACAACCACGCGTGGCGGACAGCACGCCCGGACAGCACGCCCGGACAGCACGCCCGGACAGCACGACCGGACAGCACGCCCGGACAGCACGCCCGGACAGCACGCCCGGACAGCACGACCGGACAGCACGACCGGACAGCACGCCCGGACAGCACGCCCGGACAGCACGCCCGGACAGCACACTCGGACATGGCGGGGCGCCCCAGAGTGGGGGCGCGAAGTTGGCCCTGATCAGGGAAGACAACCTCGAGGCGGACGGCGGGGTGATCGGTCCACCGTGTTCCGTCCCGCCTAGCGATCCGGGAGACCGACCCGATTCGCAGAGCCTTCGATACCCAGTGACGGGTGGGCGGCGTGCTTTCCGTTGCGGCGCCGGCGTACGCAACGGCTACTCACGACGCGGGGACGGGCCGCGACGGGGGAGTGGAGACTGTGCGGGGCCTCGTGGAGTAGCGGGCGGGCGCGCCACGAGCGGAGCCGCCCACGACCGGCGCGTCGCCGGAACTGAGCTGCGCATCGTGCTCCCCGGGTTCGCCCCCGTGGGTTGGACGCCGTGGTTTGGACGCCGTGGGTTGGACACCGTCGGCGGCCGCGGGGTGGACCCCGCGCCCGGCCCACTGCGTTGGACGGTGGGTTGGACGGCTATCGACCCCCCCCGTCCCAGCAGGACGGCGGTCGCCAAGCCAAGGGCGACGGAGGCCAGCCAGGTGGCATGGTGTCCACCTCGCCATGTCCAACGCACCGTCCAACGCACCCCGGCAGCTTGAGGTCGGCGGATGGTTCACGGCTCGACACGTGGCCGCCAGGGCCGATGACCGGTCGGCACGGAGACCAGGGTCGATGGAGTCCACCAGGGTCGCGAGAAGCCTGCCACGAGGGGAATGACGCGCGGCGTCGACCTGGGAGCACGGGCTCGGCATCTCTCCGCGTCGCAATGCAGTCGACGACAGCCTGTTGAGGAGCGCGCGGAGGGTTCGGCGGAGCCGGCCCGATGCTGTGGACGACAGTGAGCGGGTGGTTACGCCGCCGGGCGGAACCGCCGGCCACCATGCCCATGCCCTTTCAGGCCGAGCCGATCGGCGCGCACCTCCCGCAGTGCTCCACGACGCGAAGCACCGGGGATCGCCCTGCCGACGTCGTCGCGCACGCTGCGGGCAATGCGGATGACGGGACCAGTAAGACATCTCGGTCACCTTGGGCAGATGGTGCTGATCGGGTGGTTCCGCGGAATCGGAGTTCTCGACCACGGGATGGGACTTGGCGGCGGGAACATCCGCGGGACGGTCTGGCGTCATGGCGGCGGCACGTCGTGCCCGGAGACTGCTCCACGTCTCGAGGCCAGGGCGCGATCACGGGGGAACGCGGAAACCAGCATGCCCCGGGCGTGCCCGGCGAAGTCCGGTGCCGTGTGCCGGCCTGTCGTCCTGCTGCGAAGTCGGATCACCGACGAGGCACCGCCAGGCGGTAGACGTCCGCGGGATGATGCGGAAGGGCACGTCGTCACGTGCGCAGAGCGCCGCCGCGCCCCAGGGGTGGTCACGTGCCCGACGAGGGCGACTACCCGGCCGGGCGCTCGTGCGTCGGTCGCGGGCGACCTTGCCGCGCTCGACGGCGCCGCGCCCGACGCCTCTGGGTGCGGCTCTTCAGAGACGGCGCTGCGCGGACACGGCACTCCGTGGACACGGCGCCACTGGGGCCGCCGAAGATCGTGACACCTGGGCGCGATGCCGGTCACGACGGAGACCTACCGCGGAGGCGCGGCGGGAGCTCACGGAAGGCGTGCACCGGCATCAGCTAGGTGACCGGGAACCAACGCCACCGGACGTGCATGGCGATGCACGCGAGGCCGTCGGGTGCGGACGTCCGTGTCGCCGCTGAACATGACCACCTGAACACGACCGCACTCGACACGACGAAGGCCCCCGTGTTTCACGTGAAACACGGGGGCCTTCTCGAGGTGGTCAGGCGCTCGGCGCGAGGACCGCGTCGATCTCCTCCTGGAGGGCGCGCTTGGGGCGCGCACCGATCACGGACTTCACGAGCTCGCCGCCGGAGTAGACGTTGAGCGTCGGGATCGACGTGATGCCGTAGGCCATGGTGGTGGCCTGGTTGGCGTCGGTGTCCAGCTTCACGATCTTGATCTTGCCCTCGTACTCGTCCGAGAGCTCCTCGAGGATCGGGGCCACCATGCGGCAGGGGCCGCACCAGGTCGCCCAGAAGTCGACGAGGACGGGAACGTCGGACTCGAGGACCTCGGCCTTGAACGTGTCGTCGGTGACGGCGACGGTTGCCATGTGTCGCTCCTTCGGGATCGGTAGGGGAGAGAGTCAGCGGGCGAGCGCGGCGGGAAGCCCGTCGGGGTTCGGGACGGCCGGGGTGCCGGCGAGGGACTGCTCGCCCTCGGCGTCGGCCACCTCGGTGAGGTAGGACTGCGCGTCGAGCGCCGCGGCACAGCCGGAACCGGCAGCCGTGATCGCCTGGCGGTACGTGTGGTCCACCGCGTCGCCGCAGGCGAAGACGCCGGGGAGGTTGGTGCGCGTGGAGCGACCCTCGACGAGGATGTAGCCCTCGTCGTCCAGATCGATCTGGCCCTTGACCAGGTCGGTGCGCGGGTCGTGACCGATCGCGACGAACAGGCCGGTGGTGTCGAGCTGGCGCTCCTCGCCGGTGACGGTGTCGCGCAGGGTGAGGCCGGTGACCTTGTCCTCGCCAGAGATGCTGGCGACCTCGCTGTTCCACGCGAACTCGATCTTCGGGTCGGCCTGGGCGCGGTCGGCCATGATCTTCGATGCGCGGAGCGAGTCGCGGCGGTGCACGATCGTCACCTTCGACGCGAAGCGCGTGAGGAAGGTGGCCTCCTCCATCGCGGAGTCCCCGCCGCCGACGACGGCGATGTGCTGGTCGCGGAAGAAGAACCCGTCGCAGGTGGCGCACCACGACACGCCACGGCCGGAGAGCTGCTTCTCCTCGGGCAGGCCGAGCTCGCGGTACGCGGAGCCGGTCGCCAGGATGACCGCACGAGCCTTGAACGTCTCGCCGCCGCCGGTCACGACCGTCTTCACGTCGCCCGTGAGCTCCACCTGCTCGGCGTCGTCCCACAGCACGCGGGCACCGAACTTCTCGGCCTGCTCGCGCATGGCCTCCATGAGGTCCGGGCCCTGGATGCCGGCGGGGAAGCCGGGGAAGTTCTCCACCTCGGTGGTGTTCATCAGGGCGCCACCCGCGGTGACGGAACCCGCGATCACGACGGGTGCCAGACCAGCCCGCGCGGCGTACACGGCCGCGGTGTAGCCCGCCGGCCCCGAGCCCACGATGACGATGTCGTGCACGGTGGCCTCACCGGTGGTGTTGGTCGGCTGATCGGTCACGTTCTCTCCTGCTCGTCTGGTGGTCGTTCGCGTCCTGGGGCGCCATCGCCCTCAACACCCCGAGGGGGTGTGGTGTTCCCGGGCGACGGGTCGGTCGCCCGGGAACGGTCACGAGAGGACGATCTCGTTGAGCTCGAGGTAGTTCTTGCCGTTCGTCTGGGGGAGCTCGGTGATCCAGATGACGAAGGAGTCCGCCACGGTCTCCTCCGAGAGGTCGAGCGTCGTCTCGGAGCTGAACGAGCCCTCCGCGAGCACCGGGCCGTCGGTCGGCTTGTCGCGCGAGGTGGCGCGGACCTCGACGTGCCCACCCTCCGAGTTGGTGTTCAGCGTGATCGAGGTGACCGGCGCCGGCTTCTCCAGCTCGATGACGTACCCGAGGCCGGAACGCAGCCCGGCGAAGTCGGGCGTGTTGAAGTACATCGTGTACCAGAACGTCGACGGGTCGCCGTCGTACGCGAGGTCCACGGCCTCGGGGTGCTGGCCGTCGCCCTCGGGGTCGAGCTGGTCGCCCGACTCGATGACGGGCCGGACCTCGGGCGTCTCCTCCGGCTCGCTCGACTCCTCGGTGGTGGGCTCCTCCGCGGCGGTGCCGCCGCCGGCGTCCTCGGTGGCGGCCGGGCTCTCGGCCACGGCCGGCGGGGACGACGGCGACAGGACCTTCGAGACGGCCCAGAGCGCGCCCGCGAGCACGAGCACGACGACGAGGCCGAGCACGATCGGCGTCGGGTTCACCCCGCGCCGCTTGGGCGCGGGTGAGGACGCGAAGCCGCCGGTGTCCGTGCGCGGCTCGCTGCCGCCGGGCGGCGGCGGCACCGGGGCGTGGGCCGTCTGCTGCGGGCCGGGAGCCGCGTAGTTCTGGGTGCCGTAGCCCGCGGCGGGGGCGCCGGCGTAGGCCTGCGTGGGTGCGCCGGGCTGCACACCTGCGGGCTGCTGCACCGGTGCCATCGCCGCGGTGGCCTGGGTGGGAGGCACCGGCGGCTGGGCCGCCGTGGGACCGGCGGGCGGCATCGCCTGCGTGGCCCCCGGCCCCGCCGCGCCGGCACGCTGGGCGGCCATGCCCGCTGCCGCGCCGACCGCTCCGCCGACGGCGGCCGAGCGGGCGATGCGCCCGCTGGCGGGCCGGCGGACGGGCGGGGCGGGCGGGGGCGTGCCCGGCAGGGCGGCACCCGTCCCGACGGCGCCCATCACGGACGACCGCACCGGCGGCTCGGTCGACGGCTGCACGAACTGCGGGAGCGACGCGACGACGGAGACCTCGCCCCAGGGCGCGAGCGCGGCGACGACATCGCCCGGGGCGGACGGCGCGTCCGGGGAGCCGGAGCCGAAGGTGCGGCGGACCAGGGCGTCGAGCTCGGGGTCGACGTGCGGCACCAGCGTCGACACGGGGACGACGCCGTTCTCGTCGCGCTGCGCGGGCAGCGGGCGTACGGCGTCCGGGGCGATCCACGGCTCGTCGAGCGAGTCCCCGGGCCACCGCGCGGTGAGCGCGTAGTAGGCGAGGGCGACCAGGTCGCGCGCGTCGGCCGCGGCCGCGCCCGCGCCCGTGACGTGCTCCCGTCCGCCGTCGACCCCGGCGAGCGCGGCGTCGATGCCGAGCCCGGTCACGACGACGCGGTGGCCATCCACCCGGACGGCCTCGGGCCGCAGCGCCAGGTGGTGCACGCCGCGCTGACCCGCTGCCTCGAGCGCCGCCGCGGCCTCCCCGACGACGGCCCGCGCCTGCTGGGCGTCGACGAGGCCGCCGGAGACGACCTCCGTGAGCGTCGTGCCGCGGTAGGGCTCCGAGATGATGTAGCTGCGCTGGCCCGCGCCGAGGTCGGTGCTGCCGACGTCGAGCACGCGGGAGAGCCGCGGGTCGGCGACGAGCGCCGCCCGACGGGCCGCGTCGAGCGCGGCGGACGCGTACTGGCCGTCGATGAACGTCACCCGGACGGGGCGGTCCAGGATCTGGTCGTGCGCTTCCCACGCCTCGGCTGCGGCGAGGTCGGTGGCCGCGAGCTGGACGAGTCGATAGCGATCAACCATGACGGTCCCGGGATGGGCGGTGCTCACCTGTGCTCCTCGGTGGGGGTGCGGGGGGAGAGGGTCCTCCGGTCCATCGGACCATGGTACGGGCGGGCCGGTGGCCGCGAGGTCGCGCGCGGTGGGCGTGCCCGCAGGGCCCTCACGGAACCCGCCCGCGCCGGGCACGCGGCCGTCGTCATCGCTTGATCCGCCGGAGGATCGGTGCGAGCGCGTCGTCGAGCTCGCGCACGTGGAGGACCTTCAGCGCGAGGACGTAGCCGACCACCATGACGATCCCGGCGACGGCCGTCACGAGCAGCGAGTGCCCCCACGACGTGACGTCGTAGCCGTCGAGCAGGCGGACGGTCAGCCATCCCAGGAGGGCGGCGATCAGCGCGCCGACCAGCGCGCGGACGTAGAGCTGCAGCACCCGCCGGCCGTCCATGCCGTGCAGCTTGCGGCGCATGCCGCGCACCCGCAGCAGCAGCGAGATCCACGTGGACAGGGCGTACGCGCCACCGGCGGCGACGGCCCACCACTCGGGAGGCAGCAGGCGGGTCGCGACCCACAGGACGACGACCATCGACACGGTCGCGATGACCTGGATACCGAAGATCGAGCGACCGTCCTCGAACGCGAAGTACATGCGGCGGACCAGCACGGTCGCTCCGAGGGCGACGATGCCGACAGCCATCGCCTGGATGATCGGCGCGACGGCAGCGATGGAGTCCCGCCCGAGCGACGGCAGCAGCGCGCCGGTGAGCGGCACCGCCAGGACGACGAGGGCCGCGGTCGAGAAGACCGAGAAGACCCCGGCCGAGCGCATGCCCAGGGACATGTCTCGCCGCACCCCGGGGATGTCGCCGGCCTGGACGGCCGCCGTCATGCGCGGGAAGAGCACCGTGACGATGGAGACGACGACGAGTGAGTGCGGCAGCAGGTAGATCGTCATCGCGTTGGTGTACGCGGCGTTACCGGCGATCACGATGTCGGGGTCGGTCGTCGAGCGGCCTGCGGCCCAGAGGACGTTGGTGAGGAAGAGGACGCCGAGCTGCTCGAGCGCCACCGCCCCGATGGTCCAGCCGACGACGGCGCCCGCCGCGCGGAGCCCGATGCCTCGCAGACCGAAGCGGAACCGCCACCGGAAGCCGGAGCGGCGCAGGGCGCCGACGAGCACGAGCGCTTGCGCCGCGATGCCGAGCGTCGCCGTGCCGGCGAGCACCGACGTCTGCGCCGTCGACCACTGGGACAAGTCGGAGATGCCCTGGTCCGGTGCCGCCCCCCACACCAGGAGGAACGCACCGAACCCGAGCAGCGAGACGACGTTGTTCGCCACGGGGGCGACACCGTAGGCGCCGAACTTGCCCTGCGCGTTGAGCACCTGGCCCAGCAGCATGTACAGGCCGTAGAAGAAGACCTGGGGGATGCACCAGTAGGCGAACACGATCGCGAGGTGACGCGCGTCGGGGTCGAGCGGCACCGAGATCGTGGACAGCCAGACGATCAGAGGAGCCGCGACCACGAGGACCGCCGTCAGCAGCAGCAGGCCGAGGCCCGAGAGGCTGAGCAGCTTGTCCAGCCGCTCGCGGGCGTTGTGCGCGTTCATCGCCCGCAGGATCTGCGGGATGAGCACGGCCTGGAGCACGCCGGCGGAGATGAGCGCGAACAGCATGTTGGGCAGCTTGTTCGCGATGTCGAACGCGTCGGCGACGGTACCGGCCGTGCCGACGCAGGCCACCAGCAGCATGGCGCGGATCAGTCCGGAGGCGCGGGACGCCACGGTGCCGAGCGTCATCACGACGGAGCCGCGGCCGAGGCTGGTGCTCCGCACCGCGTCGGCGCCGCCGCTGCCGTCGTCAGCGCCACCTCCCGGCCCGGCGTCGCCGCCGTCCGCACCGGCAGCGGCGCCCTGGCCCGGTCGGCTGACGGCAGGGTCGCCGACCGGGTGCCAGCTCGCGCCGGCGGCACCGGTGGGCGACGCCGGGTCGGTCGCGTCGCCCTCGCCGGGCAGCTCGGGCCGGCCGTCGTCGGGGAAGGCGGACGTCGAAGTCATGAGGGGTCGGTCTCCGTGGCCTGGGCGGGGGGCGTGCGGGTGGCGGGGGCGCGGCCGCCACCGGGGTCGTCCGGCGGTTCGTGCGGCTGGTCGTGCGGCTGGTCGTCGTGGTCGGCCCCGGCACCCGCCGCGTCGGGTGCGGCGGCGTCGGGCCCCTGCGGGTCGGCGGCGGCCGCCGCGACGCCCTCGCCGGTGGTCCGCGCCGACGACCGTCCCCGACGCACCGTACGCCAGATCCCCCCGAGGAAGAGGAGCGCGACCAGCGCGGCGACGACGGCGGTGCCGGCGGTCTCCCAGCCGGCACGGACGCGCAGGGAGAAGCTGGTGGGCCCGGCGACGACGGTGCCGCTCGGCGCGAGGACCTCGACCTGCAGGTTGACGTCGCCGGAGCCGATGGCGCGCACGGGGACGTGCACGTTCATGGAGGTGCCGGCGGGGACGACGACGGTGGGCCGCGACTCGACGACCAGCCGGGACGCATCGGGCCGCAGCACCACGGTGACGGTGGCGTCCACCGGCAGCTCGTTCGAGACCGTCACGGGGAGCTTGCCGGTGTCGCTGACGAGCGTGACGTTGGAGCGGTCGGCGACGCCGATGCCCTGCTGGAGGGCGTCGGACTGCTCGACGGCGAGGTCGACGGCGTGGTCGCGGGCGTCGGGCTGGGTGCGTGCGGCGACGGCGAGCGGCGCGACGAGCGCCTGGTCGGCCTCGCCGCTCAGCTCGACGGGGTCGCTGGCCACGGTGGAGAACGCGGCGAGATCGCGGTGGGAGTCGAGGAGCCGGCGGACGGAGGAGGACGCCAGCTCACCCTTGGTCCGGCCGGCGCGCTCGCCGCGCGCGGGCTCGTCGCGCGGCACGCGGGAGGCGGGGGCGGCGACCGTCTCGGACAGGGGCACGACGTCGGCCCACGACGCGTCGTCGAGGGCACCGAGCACCTCGCCCACGAGGGCGGGGTCGGGGGACCAGCCTCGCGGCAGCGCGGCCAGCAGGTGCAGGCCCTCCTGCCCGGACTCCGCCTGCTGCAGGGCGACGAGCGCGGCGTCGGCGAGCACGCGGGCGGACGCCTCGGCGGCGGTGGGCGCCTCGGCGTCGTCGGTGAGGGAGGCGATCGCGGACGAGAGGCCGTCGTCGGCCACCAGGGCCGGCACCTTGCCCGACGGCGTGTCCACGGCCGTGCGGGCGGAGGCGGCCGCACCGTCGTCGGGGTCGAGCCCGTCGGTGACGACGACCTGGTCGACGGCGGCGTCGCGTCCCGCGGCGAGGGTGGCGACGTCGGGCCGCCCCTCCGGCCAGGCGAGGGTGAGGTCCCAGCCCTCCGGCCGCTGCCACGTCGCGCCGAGCGCGGCCTCCCCGCCCGTCGCGGCCGCGACGTCCGCCCGGGACGGGTCGGCGTGCGCGACCGCCGCGAGGTCGGGGTCGTAGCCGGGCAGGACGGCGACGTCCGCCGGCTCGCCGGAGGCCGCGGTGCGCACGATGCTGCTCGTGAGGCTCGCCGAGGCAGCGCCGTCGTCCGCCGCGGCGTCGCCGTCGACGGGCGCGCCGGTGAGCCGCGTGGCCCACGCCCGCGCGTCGTCGTCGTCCGTGCGGGCGGCGGCCGACACGAGGGCCGGGTCGACGGCGAGGGACATCCCGGGCGAGGCGCCGGTGACGGCCGCCGCGTCGAGCAGGCGGGTCAGCCGACCGTCGGTCGCGGTCGCCGTCGCGATCTCCAGGTCGTAGCCGTCCGGGTCGAGCGGGTCCACGGCGGGGCCGGTGACGGGTGCGGCGACGCTCACCGCGACCGGGTCGGGCGCGTCGCCCTCCGGCGCGAAGAGGAGGAAGGTGTGGACGACGTCGAGCGTCGAGCCGCCACGCGTCAGCGCGACGGACATCTCCCGCGGCCCCCAGGGGTTCTCCGCGCTGAGGCCGAGGGCGTCGACGTCGAGCTCCATCGTCACCTGGGCGGAGCCGCCGGGCGCGAGCCGGTCGACGGCCTCGGTCTCCTGGGCCCGTCCCGCGACGCCGGTGCCGTCGTCCTCGGCCCAGGCGGCCAGGTCCTCGCGCGACGTCAGCGGTCGCCACGAGACGCCGAGGTCGAGCGCGGCGCCCTCGAGCACCTCGTCGGTGCCGTTGGTGACCCGCAGGGTGACGGTCACGGTGGAGCCGGGCGCCGCGAGCACCGGCGCGGAGCTCACGAGCTCGACGGTCGCCTCGCCGTCGCGCGCGGCGGGCAGGGCCGAGGGCGGCGACACGGCGGCCGACGCGCCCGCGCCGGGGAGCGCGACCAGCGCCCCCGTGAGGAGCAGCCCCGCGAGCACGAGGACGACGCTGAGCAGGCGGGCCGGGCGGGCGGGCGGCGGTGCGGGTGCGGCGACAGCACCCGAGGGTCGGGAGGTGATCACGCGGCGGGCCTCACTCGACGGCGCCTCATTCGACAGCCCCGAGGCCGGGGTGACCGAGCACCTCGGGCGTCCGGCGCAGCACCTGCTGCGCGACGATCGCGAGGCGTTGCTCGTTGGGGTAGGAGAGACGGTCCGTCAGCTGCTCGACGGGGACCCACAGGGCGTCCTCCGCCTCGCCGTCGGGGTCGCCCTCGGCGGTGATCGTGCCGCCCTCCGCGCGCAGGAGGAAGTGGTGCACCAGCTTGTGGACGCGGTGGTCCTCGCCGCTGAACCAGTAGTCGATGACGCCCAGGCGCGTGCGGATCGTGCCCAGGATGCCCGTCTCCTCGCGGATCTCGCGGACGGCGGCCTGCTCCGGCGTCTCCTCGCCCTCGAGGTGGCCCTTGGGCAGGCACCACTCGAGCCGTCCGCCGCGGTTGCGCCGCACGATCACGGCCGCCTCCGGGCCGCTCGCCGTGACCTGCACCACGAGCCCGCCCGCCGACGTCTCCTCGTGGACCGGCAGGTGCGTCGTCGTGCCCGACGGTGCCACGCCCACGACGGCGGGGGTGGTCGTGCCGCGCGGGCCGGCGAGGCGCGCAGGGTCGACCTTGAGCGGGTGTCCTCCCGGTGGCACGGGGACCGGCGCGGCCGGGCGCCGGCGCCGCGGGCCGGGAACCGGGGCCGGGGATGACATGCGCCCCACCCTACCGAGTGACGACGCCCCGCCGACCCAGCCGACGGGGCGCGCACGGCCGGGATCTGGGAGGATGGGACGCCGTGTCGACCCCTGAACCCCCGGCCCCTGCCGCGCTGCTGCGCCGCGCCCTCGCCGTGCTGACCGAGATGGCCCCCGCGGCCGTCGAGCTGGGCGAGGTGTTCCGTGCCGCCGGGCACGAGCTCGCGCTGGTCGGCGGGCCCGTCCGCGACGCCTTCCTCGGCCGCACCAGCAACGACCTCGACTTCGCGACGTCGGCCTCGCCCGACGAGACGCAGGCGCTCCTGGCCCGCTGGGGCGACGCCCACTGGGACATCGGCAAGGAGTTCGGCACCATCGGTGCGCGGCGCTTCGCGCGCACGGGCCGCGGGGGGCCCGACGGCGGGGACGTCGTCGTCGAGGTCACCACCTACCGCAGCGACGAGTACGACCCCGCCTCCCGCAAGCCCGTCGTGGCGTTCGGGGACACGCTCGACGGCGACCTGTCGCGGCGGGACTTCACGGTGAACGCGATGGCGGTGCGGCTGCCCGACCTCACCTTCGTCGACCCGTTCGACGGGCTGTCCGACCTGGCCCGGGGCGTGCTGCGCACCCCGATCGCGCCGGAGCGGTCGTTCGACGACGACCCGCTGCGCATGATGCGCGCGGCCCGGTTCGCCGCCCAGCTCGGGTTCGACGTCGAGCCCGCGACCCGGCAGGCGATCGTCGACATGGCGGGCCGGATCGACATCGTCTCGGCCGAGCGCGTGCAGGCGGAGATCACCAAGCTGCTGCTGAGCGACCGGCCCCGCGCCGGGCTCGAGGTGCTGGTCGACACGGGCCTGGCCGACCACGTGCTGCCCGAGCTGCCCGCGCTGCGGCTGGAGATCGACGAGCACCACCGCCACAAGGACGTCTACCAGCACTCCCTCACCGTGCTGGAGCAGGCCATCGCGCAGGAGACCGGCCCCGACGGCCCGGTGCCCGCGCCCGACCTGGTGCTGCGCCTCGCCTCCCTGCTGCACGACGTCGGCAAGCCGGCCACCCGCCGCTTCGAGCCCGGCGGCGGCGTGAGCTTCCACCACCACGAGGTGGTCGGCGCCAAGCTGGTGGCCAAGCGGCTGCGCGCGCTGAAGTACGAGAAGCAGGTGGTCAAGGACGTCGCCCGCCTGGTGGAGCTGCACCTGCGCTTCCACGGGTACGGCGACGGGCAGTGGACCGACTCCGCCGTGCGCCGCTACGTCACGGACGCCGGCCCGCTGCTGGAGCGGCTGCACCGGCTCACCCGCGCCGACTCCACCACCCGGAACAAGCGCAAGGCGCAGCGCCTCGCCGACTCGTACACCGACCTCGAGCACCGCATCGCCGCCCTGCGCGAGCAGGAGGAGATCGACGCGATCCGCCCCGACCTGGACGGCTCGCAGATCATGGCGATCCTCGGTATCGCGCCCGGGCCCGCCGTCGGCCAGGCGTACAAGCACCTGCTCGGCCTGCGGATGGAGCACGGACCCCTCGGCGAGGAGCGCGCCGAGCAGGAGCTGCGCGCCTGGTGGGCGGGCCGCGAGGCCTGACGGACCCTCCCGCTCCGCGCTGCGGCGGGTCTATCCTCACGCTTGCGCGCGGGCCCGACGCGAGCCCCGGAGCGCGACGAGCGGAGGCGGGGCATGAGCGGGTCCGGTGTGACGTCCGGCGGCCCGGGCGGGACGGGCGGCGACGCCGCGGACCGGCGGGCGCGCCTCGTCGTGACGGCGTTCTACCTGGTGCAGGGCATGTGCTTCGCCGGCCTGCTCGCGCAGGTGCCGACGCTGCAGCACGACCTCGGCATCTCGGACGGCACGCTGACGCTGATCCTGCTGCTGGTGCCGGTCGTGGCCGGCGTCGGCAGCGTGCTCGCCGGGGCCCTCGCCCCGCGGGTCGGCAGCGCCCGTCTGCTGCACGTGTGCGGGCCGCTCGTGGCGCTCGCCGTGCTGGGCGCGGGCCTGGCGCCGACCGTCGCGATCCTCTATCCCGTCGTCGCGGCGGTGGGGCTGCTGCTCGGCCTGGTCGACGCGAGCATGAACATGCAAGGCGTGGAGGTCGAGCAGCGGTACGGCCGCAGCCTGCTCAACTCGTTCCACGGCGCGTGGAGCGTGGGCGGCATCCTCGGGTCCCTGGCGGCCGTGCTGGCGCACTCGCTGGGGTGGTCGCTCGCCGCCGGGCTGGGGCTCGTCGCCGCGGTGGGCGTCGCCGTCGACCTCGTCGCCGCGGCCGCGTCCGGCGGCGGCGTGCCGCGCGCGGCCGAGCGGGAGGCGGTGCCGGGACTGGTGCTGGCGGAGCAGCCCGCCGTCGCCCCGCGGCCGGACGCCGGTGCGTCGCGCGCCGCCCGCCCGCCGTGGGGGCCGCTGATCCTGGTGGGCCTCGCCGTGACGATCGTGTACGTCGCGGACTCGGCGACGTCGAACTGGTCCACCAAGTACATCCAGGACGCGCTGGGGGCTGCGGCGAACGTGGCGCCGCTGGGGCTCGCCGCCTACCTGGGCTGCCAGCTCCTGGGCCGGCTCGCGGCGGACCGGCAGGTCAACCGGTTCGGGCCGGTGGTGCCGGTGGCCGTCGGCGGGATCGTCGGGACGGCGGGCCTCGCCGCCGTGACGCTCGCGCCGGGGCCGTGGGTCGCCGTCGTCGGGTTCGGGCTCACCGGGCTCGGCCTGAGCGTCGTGGTGCCGCTGTCGTTCTCCGTGGCGGGCCGCCTCGACCCCGAGGGGACCGGGATCGCCGTCGCGCGCGTGAACCTCTTCAACTACGTGGGGTTCGTCGTGGGGGCGGGCCTGATCGGGGGCGTCGCCGAGCTGCTGAGCATGCGCCTCGCGTTCGCCGTCCCCGCGCTGCTGGCTCTGGGCGTCGTCGCGCTGGCGCCGGCGTTCAGGGTCGCGGCCCGCGACGACGTCGCGTCACCGGCCGCGACGCGCTGACGGTCGGGGACGGGCGGGGACGACGACGGGCGGCCACCGTCGTGCGACGGTGACCGCCCGTGGCGGCCGCGGCGGCGCCGCCGGCCCGTGACGGGGCCGGCGACCGGTCAGTGCGCCGCCGGCATGCCCTCGCCCTCGGGAGACGCGGGCACGCGCCGCAGCAGGAGCGACAGCCCCACCGCGACGAGCATGATCGCCGCGCCCCAGACGAACGCGTCGCCGACGCCCTCCGCCAGCGCGACCTGCGCGGTCGCGCCGTCCTCCAGGAGGGCGACGGACCGGGTGGTCATGACCGCGACGAACATCGCGGTGCCGGCCGCACCGGCGAGCTGCTGCACCGTGCCGATCGCGGCCGACCCGTGCGAGTACAGGTGCGGCGTGAGCGACGACAGCGCCGAGGTGAACAGCGGCGTGAACATGAACGCCAGGCCGAGGCTCAGCGTCACGTGCAGCGCCAGGATGTACCAGGGCGACGAGTCGGCGTGCACCTGCGTGAACAGGGCCAGCGCGATCGTCACGACGACCAGGCCGGGCGTGACCAGCGGGCGCGGGCCCACCTTGTCGTAGAGGCGTCCGACCGTCGGGCCGAGCAGACCCATGAGCAGGCCCCCGGGCAGCACGACGAGGCCGGTGGCCAGGGGCTCGAGGCCCATCGCGTCCTGGAGGAACAGCGGCAGCAGGATCAGCGAGCCGAACATCGCGAGCATGCCGACCGCCATGATGGCGAGGCCGACCGAGAACCCGCGGAACCGGAACACGCTCAGGTCGAGCAGCGCGCGGTCGTCGCGGGCCAGCAGGAGCTGGCGCCACGCGAACAGGCCGAGCACCGCGACGCCCACGACGATCGGGATCCACGGCGCGACGGGCGGCGCGTGGCGCGCGGCCTCTCCGATGCTGGACAGGCCGTACACCAGGCCGCCGAACGCGACGGCCGCGAGGAACAGCGACAGGGGGTCGAGGCGCGAATGTGTACGGTCTGCGACGTCCCGGACGTACAAGAAGCCCATGACCAGGGCGAGGACGGCGATCGGCAGCACGATGCCGAAGACCCAGCGCCAGCTCAGCAGGTCGAGGATGACGCCCGAGATGGCCGGGCCGAGCGCCGGCGCGGCCGCCATGACGATGGAGATGTTGCCCATCACCTTGCCGCGGATGGCCGGCGGCACCACGGTCATGATCGTCGTCATGAGCAGGGGCATCATGATCGCGGTGCCCGACGCCTGCACGATGCGGCCGCCCAGCAGCCACCCGAAGCCGGGGGAGAGCGCCGCGAGGAGCGTGCCCGCGCTGAACAGCGACATCGCGAGCAGGTAGGCCCCGCGCGTGCCGAGGCGCTGCAGGAGGAACCCGGTCGCGGGGATGATCACCGACATCGTGAGCATGAACGCGGTGGTGAGCCACTGGCCCGTGCTCGCGGTGATGCCGAGGTCGGCCATGAGCGGGGCGAGCGCCACGCTCATCGTCGTCTCGTTGAGGATGACGACGAACGCCGACCCCAGCAGCAGCGCGATGACGGTGAACTGCTGGCGGGTGAGGCGCTGGGGCACGGCCTCGTCGACGACGATGCCGTGGGCGGGCATCGTCGCGTCGGCGGTGCCGGACTCGGTGGTGGCGGGAGTCGTCAGGGTGGCCTCCGGGGGTTGCGCGTCGGGGGTGACGGTGGTGTCGGTCTGTCGGGGGGCTGGCACGCTGTGCTCCGCTCGCGTCGTGCCGGGTGAGCCCGGCGGAGGGCAGGGGAGGGCCGACGCCGGGTGGGCGCGGCACGTCGTCGTGGTCGGTCGTGGTCGCGGGGGCGGTCACCCTCGGTGCGAACGTCGTACGGTCGCCGGACGGGCGAGACCGTACTGTGTACGACCACGAACCATCCTGCGATATTCCCGCTTGCCGTGACGACCTGATTTTCGGTCGGAACTCGTCGGTCGACGGCGCGCGGAGTCGGGAGAGCGTCGGGGGACCGCGGAACCTCAGCCTGCGGCCTGGAGCGGGCCGGGAACAACGGCCGGTCCGAGAACGGTCGTGAACCGTGGGTTCACGACCGGGAGGGAGTCAGGCGCGCGCGGCGGCGTCCTCGGCGCCCCCGGAGCGGCGGACGCGAGCGGGCACCTCGACGGGGGTGCGGGCACCGCGCGTCGCCATGAGCAGCGCGGCGAGCACGTAGGCGACGGCGAGGCCGACGAAGACGCCGCGGGACCAGCCCGTGTCCGGCAGGGTGAAGGCGGCGAGGGCGGCGGCGCCGACGAACGCGGCGTTGTAGAGCACGTCGTAGAAGGCGAAGGCGCGGCCGCGGAACTCGTCCTCGGCGTCGCGCTGCACGATCGTGTCGACGGCGATCTTGGTGCCCTGCGCGGCGAGCCCGAGGAGCGCGGCGCCCGTGTAGACGACGACGCGCTCCGGCGTCGTGACGAGGAGCAGCTGGCTCGCGGCGGCGAGGAGCAGCATGACGGCGATCCAGCCCTGGGGGCCGGTGCGGCGCGAGAGGGTGGGCGTCAGCACCATCGCGAGGGCGCCGCCGGCGCCGGTGAGCCCGATGACGACGGCGAAGGTCGCCATGCCGGCGCTCTGGCTGCCGGGGTCGAGCAGGTTGCGCGAGATGAGGATCGACGCGATGAACACGACGCCGTAGAGGAAGCGGTGCACGGCCATCGCGAGGAGCGCCTGGCCGGGGGTGCGGCGGGCGACGAGGTAGCGGGCGCCGTTGGCGAGCCCGCGGGCGACCTTGGCGATCTCGCCCCGCAGGTCGGCCTCGGCCGGCTGCTCGGGGCCGAGCTGGGTGCGCCGCAGGCGCGTGGCGAGCAGGGACGCGACGCCGAAGACGAGGGCCGCGCACACGAGCGCGGAGGAGTCCTTGACCCGGCCGGGCTCGAACATCAGGCCGAGGACGAAGCCGATGCCGCCGCCCACGAACGCGGCGCCCGCGCCGAGCGTGGGGGACAGCGAGTTGGCGGTGAGCAGCAGGGGCCCGTCGACGACGCGCGGCAGGCCGGCGGACAGGCCGGCGAGGAGGAAGCGGTTGACGGACAGGGCCGCGAGGCCGATCGCGTAGATGGCCCAGCCGACGCCGCCCGCCAGCATCACGCTCGCCATCGCGAGCGTGAGCACCACGCGCACCGCGTTGCCCCACACCAGCACCTGGCGGCGCTGCCACCGGTCGAGCAGGACGCCCGCGAAGGGCCCGACGATCGTGAACGGAGCCAGCATGACGGCGAACGCTCCGGCGATGGCCGCCGCCGTGCCCTGCGACTCGGGGGAGAAGAACAGCAGGGAGGCCAGGCCCACCTGGAACATGCCGTCGCCGGCCTGGGAGACGAGCCGGACGGTGAAGAGCTTGCGGAAGCCCTCCAGCCGCAGCAGCGCGCGCAGCTCGTACCAGGTCTCGCCGATCGCTCCCACGTCCTTACCCTCCCACGCCCGTCCCCGACCAGACAGAGAGGCCTTCCCCCGCGCGGGCGGGGGGAGGCCTCTCCGGACCGGCGTCGTCAGCGCTCGATCCCGATGTTCGCGCCGCCCTTGCGCTCCGCTCCGGGCGAGTGCCTCGTTCCTCGGCCCTCACCCTTCGCAGCGCTCCAGGTCAGCGCTCGACGTCGCCGCGGATGAACGCCTCGAGCTGGGCGCGGCCCGCGGTGTCCTCCATCTGCACGGGCGGGGACTTCATGAAGTACGTCGACGCCGAGAGGATCGGGCCGCCGATGCCGCGGTCCAGCGCGATCTTGGCGGCGCGGACGGCGTCGATGATGATGCCGGCCGAGTTGGGGGAGTCCCACACCTCGAGCTTGTACTCCAGGTTCAGGGGCACCTCGCCGAACGCGCGGCCCTCGAGGCGGACGTACGCCCACTTGCGGTCGTCGAGCCACGCGACGTAGTCCGACGGGCCGATGTGGACGTTGCGGTCCTCCTTCTTGCCGCCGAGCGGGCCCTCGAGGTTCGAGGTCACCGCCTGCGTCTTGGAGACCTTCTTCGACTCGAGGCGGTCGCGCTGCAGCATGTTCTTGAAGTCCATGTTGCCGCCGACGTTGAGCTGGTAGGTGCGGTCGAGCACGACGCCGCGGTCCTCGAACAGCTTGGCGAGCACGCGGTGCGTGATCGTGGCACCGACCTGCGACTTGATGTCGTCGCCGACGATCGGCACGCCGGCGTCCTCGAACTTCTTGGCCCACTCGGGGTCGGAGGCGATGAAGACGGGCAGCGCGTTGACGAAGGCGACCTTCGCGTCGATGGCGCACTGCGCGTAGAACTTGTCCGCCTCCTCGGAGCCGACGGGCAGGTAGGAGACGAGGACGTCGACCTTCGCGTCCTTCAGCGCCTGCACGACGTCGACCGGCTCGGCGTCCGACTCGTCGATCGTCGCGGAGTAGTAGTCGCCGAGACCGTCGAGGGTGTGGCCGCGCTGGACGGTGACGCCGGTGGGCGGCACGTCCGCGAACTTGATGGTGTTGTTCTCGGAGGCGTGGATCGCCTCGGCGAGGTCGAAGCCGACCTTCTTCGCGTCGACGTCGAACGCCGCGACGAACTCCAGGTCACGCACGTGGTAGTCGCCGAGCTGCACGTGCATGAGGCCGGGGACGGTGTCGGTCGGGGCGGCGTCGCGGTAGAAGTGCACGCCCTGGATCAGGGACGATGCACAGTTTCCGACACCGACGATGGCAACGCGGACGGAGGTCATCCTCGCTCCTTGTTTCTCTGGGCCGGCGCGTCGGACGCCCCGGCGTTGTGGTCGCGGGCGCGGCCGAGAGCACGGTCGCGTTCCGTGGTGATGAGTCCGTCGAGCCAACGCACCTCGCGCTCGACCTGTTCGAGCCCGTGACGCTGCAGCTCGAGGGTGTACTCGTCGAGCCGCTCGCGGGTGCGTGCGGCAGACTCTCGGACCGCCTCCAGCCGCTCGGTGAGCCGGGTGCGCCGGCCCTCGAGGATACGGATGCGGGTCTCGGCGTCCGTCTGCGCGAAGAACGCGAAGCGGACGTCGAAGTTCTCGTCCTCCCAGGCGGCCGGCCCGGACGACGCGAGGACGGTCTGGAGGTGCTCCTTGCCGTCCGCGGTGAGCCGGTACACGATCCGCCCGCGGCGGCCCGACAGGGGTGCCTTGCCGTTGGCCTTGGCCCCCGACTGCCGGGAACCCGACGCCCGGCCCGTGGGGGCCGAAGCCTCGCGCTCCGTGGTCTCGATGAGACCGCGGGCGACGAGGGACTTGAGCGCCGGGTAGAGCGTGCCGTAGGAGAACGCGCGGAACGAGCCGAGCAGCAGGTTGAGCCGCTTGCGCAGCTCGTACCCGTGCAGCGGGGCGGAGTTGAGCAGGCCGAGGATGGCCGTCTCGAGCACCACAGACCTGCTGCGCACGAGGGTCCCCCTTCCGCCCTGTCGTCCCGTTGCTGCCGACCCGTCGTCACGACGTATCGAGTCGATACATCGCGAGAATAGGACTCGCCGACATGGTCGTGCAACGGGAGGCGACCGCGCGTCAGGTCCGCGCAGTTGTGAAGGTTCCGCGGAGCGCAGGCCAGAGGGCTGCGGACGCCTGGGGACGAACCGTCGCCCCGGGCGCGCGAGGCTCCCTCTGGCCCCATGGCATCGCCTAGTGTTCCCTGTGGTCCGCAGGCCGGCGCACTCTACGAGCAGCCCGCCGGTCCCGCACGACGAAAGGCTTGACGTGGCGAGGAGACGTCGCTTCTGGAACTACCCGCGCCCGCGCAAGGGCCCGGTGCAGCGCTGGCTGCCGTCCTGGCGCATCGTCGTCGGCACCCTGCTCACGGGGACGGCGCTGGGCGCGGGTCTGTTCGTCGCCGCGTGGAGCACGACGACGATCCCGAAGAACCTCGACGAGGTGAACAACCAGGCCACGACCGTCTACTGGTCGAACGGCAAGCAGATCGGCCAGTTCGCCGAGCAGAAGCGCGAGCTCGTCCAGCTCGAGGACCTGCCGCCCTACGTGGGCAACGCCGTCGTCGCGTCCGAGGACGACACGTTCTGGACCAACAACGGCATCGACCTCAAGGGCATCGCGCGCGCGGCGGTCAACAACCTCAAGGGCGGCGGCCGGCAGGGCGCGTCCACGCTGACGCAGCAGTACGTCGAGCGGTACTACCTCAACACCGAGGACTCGTACGCCGGCAAGGCGCGCGAGGCGATCATCGCGCTCAAGGTGGCGCAGACCCAGCCCAAGGAGCAGGTGCTGGAGAGCTACCTCAACACCATCTACTGGGGCCGCAACACGTACGGCATCCAGGCCGCGTCGCAGGAGTTCTTCGGCAAGGACGCCAAGGACCTCACGCCGTCCGAGGCCGCGCTGCTCTCGGGCATCATCCCGTCGCCGAACAACTGGGACCCGTCGATCAACCCGGACCGGGCCAAGGAGCGCTGGGAGCGCAGCATCAACCGGATGTACCAGCAGGGGTACATCACCAAGGACGAGCACGACAAGGCCGAGTTCCCGAAGTTCAAGGAGCGGAAGGAAGCGACCAACACCTGGGGCGGTCAGAAGGGCTACCTCATGGACCAGGTGCGCAAGGAGCTCGTGAAGTCGAAGAGCAACCCCGACGCGCCCCTCGAGTCCGAGGACGAGCTCGCGACCCGAGGGCTCAAGATCACCACCACGATCGACCAGAAGCTGCAGAAGACGGCCGTCGAGGTGGAGAAGACGCTGCACGAGGACGGCACGTACGGCAAGGCGAACAAGAACGTCCGCATGTCGCTCGTGTCGATGGACCCGCAGACCGGTGCCGTCAAGGCGCTCTACGGTGGGCCGGACTACGTGAAGCAGTCGCTGAACACGGCGACGCAGGACGTCGTCCAGGCCGGCTCGACGTTCAAGCCGTTCGCGCTCATGGCGGGCCTCGAGAACGGCGTCACGCTCGAGGACAGGTTCGACGGGAACTCCGGCAAGGTCTTCCCCGCCGCGAACAACGGCGAGGACTGGAAGGTCCCCAACTTCGGCGGAGCCAACTACGGCGGCAGCATCGACCTCACCACGGCGACCGCGCACTCGGTGAACACCGCGTACGTGCAGCTCAACGACGAGGTCGGCCCCGAGAAGACCCGCGAGGTCGCCGAGCGTGCGGGGATCCGCAAGGACGAGAACTACCCGCTGACGGCAGGGCTGTCGAACGTCCTCGGCGTCGACTCCGTGCGGCCGATCGACCTCGCCCGGGCCTACTCGACCATCGCGGCGGGCGGCTACCGCACGACCCCGCACATCGTGGCGAAGGTCGAGACGCTCGACGGCACCGTGCTCTACGAGGGGCCGCAGGAGCAGGAGAAGGAGTTCGACGCGGACGTCACCACGGCGGCCACCTACGCGATGACCAAGGTCGTCGAGGACCCGACCGGCTCGGGCCGGGTCGCGCAGGAGCTGGGCCGCCCCGTGGCCGGCAAGACCGGTACGTCGAACGACAACAAGTCGGCGTGGTTCGCGGGCTTCGTGCCGCAGCTCACGACCGTCGTCGGCCTGCGGCAGTACACGACGCTCGACCTCGAGGCGGGCAAGATCGCCGGCCAGGACGAGATCGACGGCTTCGGCGAGTGGCAGGAGATCACGGGCGGCAGCTGGCCCGTCCGCGCCTGGACCGACTTCATGCAGGTCGCGACCGAGGGCATGGAGTCCGAGGACTTCCCGGAGTACGTGCCGGCGCAGCCGACGTTCACCCCGTCGCCGACGCCGTCCGAGACGGAGGAGGAGACGGTCACCGTCCCGGACGTCACCGGCTGGGACATCGCCAAGGCCACCCGCGAGCTGGAGAAGCTGCAGCTCAAGGTGAGCACGAGGGCGCAGAACAGCGACCAGCCCAAGGGGACCGTGCTGGAGATGTCGGGCGCGAACACCGAGGTGCCGGTCGGCACGACGGTCACTCTCGTCGTCTCCACCGGCCAGCCGGACCAGCCGGAACAGGTCGTGGTGCCGAACGTCGTCGGGCAGCCCCGGACGACCGCCGAGCAGATGATCTACGGCGACGCGCTCCAGCCTGCGGTGCGCGAGGAGTTCAGCGACCAGCCCGTCGGCACCGTCATCGACACCGACCCCGGTCAGGGCACCAGCGTCGACCAGGGCTCCACCGTGACGCTGATCGTCTCGAAGGGCCCCGAGCCCGGCAACGGCGACAACGGCAACGGCAACGGGAACGGCAACTCGCCGTCGCCCGACCCGGACGAGAGCGAGAGTCCGGGCATCGACTGGCCGCTGGACGGCGCCGAGGAATGACGATTTCCGGGACGCCCGCACCGGCGGGTATCCTGGTCGACTGGCTGTGCCCACCACCCCGGACCGTTCCGGGGTGGTGCGCGGCCGACGCACGCAAGAACCCTCCTGTCACGGAACGACCGTGACCGCTGAGACCAGAGGAGGTGGGTTGAACACATGCGTCAGTACGAGCTGATGGTGATCCTGGACCCGGAGGTCGAGGAGCGCACCGTGGCCCCGTCGCTGGACAAGTACCTGTCGGTCATCTCGACCGAGGGTGGTTCCGTCGACAAGGTCGACATCTGGGGTCGTCGCCGCATGGCGTACGACATCAACAAGCGTTCCGAGGGCATCTACGCCGTCGTCGACTTCACCTCGACGCCGGCCACCGCGAAGGAGCTGGACCGCCAGCTCGGCCTGAACGAGGCCGTGCTGCGCACCAAGATCCTGCGCACCGACGCCCGCTGAGACCTGAACCGAATCTCTGCCCCCGTCGCGGGCGGCGTCCTGGCCGCTGTGGATATCCACGGCGCGGATGTCACAGCCCCGTGATGGGATCCCCTCACGACTCTCGGACGAACGAAGGAGCATGGCATGGCTGGTGAGACCGTCATCACGGTCGTCGGAAACCTGGTCGCGGACCCGGAGCTGCGCTTCACCCCCTCAGGGGCTGCCGTCGCCAACTTCCGCATCGCGTCCACGCCGCGCACGTTCGACCGCCAGACCAACGAGTGGAAGGACGGCGAAGCGCTGTTCCTGTCCTGCTCGGTCTGGCGCGAGGCCGCGGAGAACGTCGCCGAGTCGCTGACGAAGGGCATGCGCGTCATCGTGCAGGGCCGTCTGACGCAGCGCTCGTACGAGACCCGCGAGGGGGAGAAGCGCACCGTCATGGAGCTGCAGGTCGACGAGGTCGGCCCGTCGCTGAGGTACGCCTCGGCGAAGGTCACCCGCGCCCAGCGCTCGGGTGGCGGCGGCTTCGGCGGTGGCGGCGGCAACCAGGGGGGCGGCTACGGCGGCCCCCAGGGTGGCGGCCAGCCCGGCGGAGGCTTCGGTTCTTCCGGCGGCGGTCAGAGCAACGACCCGTGGGCCACGGCCGGTCCCGCCTCCTCCGGTGGCGGGTTCTCGGACGAGCCCCCGTTCTGATCGGCGCCAGTCCCCAGATCACCCGTCCCCCGACGTCGGCCCTCGCGGCCGTCGCCTCGTGAGGACAGCACCTGTGAAGGAGCAACACCATGGCGAAGCCTGTGGTGCGCAAGCCCAAGAAGAAGGCCAACCCGCTCAAGACGGCCAAGATCGAGTCCGTCGACTACAAGGACACCGCGCTGCTGCGCAAGTTCATCTCCGACCGCGGCAAGATCCGCGCGCGTCGCGTGACCGGCGTCTCCGTCCAGGAGCAGCGCCAGATCGCCCGTGCGGTGAAGAACGCCCGTGAGATGGCGCTGCTGCCGTACTCGTCCTCGGCCCGCTGACCGGAAGGATCACTGAATCATGTCGAAGCTGATCCTGACCCACGAGGTCACCGGTCTCGGTGAGCCTGGCGACGTCGTCGAGGTGAAGGACGGGTACGCCCGGAACTTCCTCATCCCGCGCCGTCTGGCCACCCCCTGGACCAAGGGCGCCGAGTCCCAGGTCTCCGCGATCCGCAAGGCCCGCAAGGCCCGCGAGATCGCCACGCTGGACGAGGCCAAGGCGGTGGCCGACTCGCTCGCCGCCAAGACGGTCGTCGTCACGGCGCACGCCGGCGAGTCCGGCCGTCTGTTCGGTGCGGTCACCACCGGTGACATCGCCGACGCGGTCGTGGCCGCCGAGGGCCCGCAGGTCGACAAGCGCAAGATCGAGATCGGCCAGCCGATCAAGACGACCGGTGAGTACACCGTGTCGGTGCGCCTGCACCCCGAGGTCTCCGCGAAGATCGCCGTCAAGGTCGTCGCCGGCTGAACGCCTGACACCTGACAGCCGAAGGTCCCGGCCCCCGCGAGGGGACCGGGACCTTCGTCGTCCGAGTCACGCGCCCGTCACCATCCACCGGTCGCCCCGGGCGCGCAGGCCGGTCGTGAGGGCGCGGGCGAGCATGAACACGCCGGCGAACGCGCCCCACAGCCACGCCAGCCCGATCGCGCCGTCGGGCGCCCAGGCGCGGACCGCGAGGGCGAACGGCACGTAGACCACCAGGGTGAGCAGCCCCGCCCAGGCGAGGAACCGGCCGTCGCCGGCGCCGATGAGGACGCCGTCGAGCACGAAGACCCAGCCCGCCATCGGCATGAGCACGCCCGTGACGACGAGGCCCGCAGTGATCGCGACGCGCACGTCGTGGTCGGACGTGAACAGCGGCGCGAGCCACCAGCCCGAGACGGCGAACACGACGCCGATGACGACGCCGGCGCCGACCCCCCACTGGAGCGAGCGGCGCAGGACGGCGCGCACGCGCCCGACGTCGCCGGCCCCGAGGCCGTGGCCCACGAGCGCCTGGCCCGCGATGGCGAGCGCGTCGAGGGCGAACGCGGCGAGCCCCCACAGGCTGTTGACGACCTGGTACCCGGCCAGCGCCGTCGCGCCGAGGCTGGTCGCGACCGCGACGGTGAGCAGGATGGCGAGGCGCAGCGACGCCGTCCGGACGAACAGCGGCGCCCCCGCCCGGGCGTTGGCCCAGATGCCCGCGTGGTGCGGCCGCAGCGACGCGTGGTGGCGGCGGGCGCCGCGCACCACGACGACCGTGAGGACCGCGCCCATGCCGAGCTGGGTCGCGGCGGTGCCGATGGCGGAGCCGGCGATGCCCAGGCCCGCGCCGTACACGAGGACGACGGACAGGATCGCGTTGACGACGGCGCCCGTGGACGCCACCCACAGGGGCGTGCGCGTGTCCTGCAGGCCGCGCAGCACGCCCGTGGACGCCAGGACGACGAGCATCCCGGGCAGCCCGATCACCGACCAGCGCAGGTAGATGGCGGCGTAGCCCGCGACGTCCGCGCCGGCGCCCATCGCCCCGACGGCCCAGTGGGCCCCGACGGCGAGGACGGCGGCCAGCACGACGCCCAGGCCGAGGGCGAGCCACATCCCGTCGATGCCGGACTGCAGGGCGTCGCGGGTGCGTCCCGCGCCGACCAGGCGGGCGACGGCGGCCGTGGTGGCGTAGGCGAGGAACACGCACAGCCCGACGAGCGTGACGAGCAGCGTGGACGCGACGGACAGGCCGGCGAGCTGCGCCGTGCCGAGATGGCCGACGACGGCGCTGTCGACGAGCACGAACAGCGGCTCGGCGACGAGGGCGCCCAGCGCGGGCAGCGCCAGGGCGAGGATGTCGCGGTCGATGCGGCGGCGGTCGTCCTTGTGGTCGCCCCGGTTCTCGCCCCTGTGGACAACCTTGTGGGCGGCCTCGGCGGGCGGGTGACCCTCCGGCGGCGTCGGTGAAGGAGGGGTGGCGCCGGGGTGTCCGCCGTCTGGATCCGGGGTGCGGTGCACCTCACCCAACTTTCTTCTCCTCCACAGCCTGAGGGTAACGTCGTCGCAGGTCAGAGCCTTGCGAAAAGTTGTACACAGCCGATATCCCCAGTTGTGCACATGCCTGTCCACTGCCCGTGCACAGGCTCAGGCGCATATCCACAGGCCCGTCCACACCTGTGTCCACACCGTCGATTGCGCACGGTCGCGGGCGCGCCTAGCGTCGTCCGCGGTGTCAGAGGGCCACGGTAGAACGTGGACCTGACAGCGGGAGTCGATGTCCGGTGACGGACCGGACGCCGGCGACGGCGGGGGAGCGGGGTGAGCATGTCGATCGAGGAGCTCGAGGCGGGATATCAGGGGGCGCCCGGCGCCACCTTCGACCGCACACCTCCTCAGGACGTCGCCGCCGAGATGAGCGTGCTCGGCGGCATGCTGCTCTCCAAGGACGCCATCGCCGACGTCGTCGAGCAGATCCGCGGCAACGACTTCTACCGCCCCGCCCACGAGGCGATCTACGACGCCATCATCGACCTGTACGGCCGCGGCGAGCCGGCCGACGCCATCACCGTCGTCGCCGAGCTCACCAAGCGCGGCGAGCTCGCCCGCGTCGGCGGCGCCCCGTACATCCACGACCTCATGGCCGGCGTCCCCACCGCCGCCAACGCCGGCTACTACGCGCGCATCGTCCAGGAGCGCGCCGTCCTGCGTCGCCTCGTCGAGGCCGGCACCAAGATCGTGCAGCTCGGCTACGCCACCGACGGCGGCGACGTCGAGGGCATCGTCAACACCGCGCAGGCCGAGATCTACGCCGTCACCGAGCGCAAGACCTCCGAGGACTACCTGCCGCTCGCCGAGATCATCGGCGGCACCATGGACGAGATCGAGGCCGCCGGGAACCGTGGCGAGGGGATGGTCGGCGTCCCCACCGGCTTCGCCGACCTCGACCGGCTGACCAACGGCCTCCACCCCGGCCAGATGATCGTTATCGCCGCCCGGCCTGCCATGGGCAAGTCAACGCTGGCAATCGATATTGCCAGGGCAGCGTCAATTAAACACCAACAGTCGTCCGTCGTCTTCTCGCTGGAGATGAGCCGCAACGAGATCACGATGCGTCTGCTGTCCGCGGAGGCGCGGGTCCACCTGCAGAAGCTGCGGAACGGCTCCATGGGCGAGGATGACTGGCAGAAGGTCGCCAAGGTGATGGGCCGGGTCTCCGAGGCACCGATGTTCATCGACGACTCGCCGAACATGTCGCTCACCGAGATCCGCGCCAAGTGCCGACGGCTCAAGCAGAAGCACGACCTCAAGCTCGTCGTCATCGACTACCTGCAGCTCATGACCTCCGGCAAGAAGGTCGAGTCGCGACAGCAGGAGGTCTCCGAGTTCTCCCGTGCGCTCAAGCTCCTCGCGAAGGAGATCGGCGTCCCGGTCATCGCGCTGTCGCAGCTGAACCGTGGTCCTGAGCAGCGACAGGACAAGAAGCCTGCGATGTCCGATTTGCGCGAGTCGGGCTCTATCGAGCAGGACGCCGACATGGTGATCCTGCTGCACCGCGAGGACGCGTACGAGAAGGAATCACCCCGTGCGGGCGAGGCCGACCTGATCGTCGCCAAGCACCGTAACGGCCCCACCGACACCATCACCGTGGCGTTCCAGGGGCACTACTCGAGGTTCGTCGACATGCAGTCCTGATCCCGGAGTAGTGAAAGACGCCACGCCGCTGCACGAACCCTCCCCGGTGGACACGTCGAGTTCCAGGCCCCGATCAGGACAGCGTCGCGGCGCGGTTCGTCTAGTCCGACTCTCCGGGGACCGAGCCGGGCGGCGGGCCGGGGCTCTTCGGCTCGTCGAGGGGATCGGTCGTGGAGTTCGGCGTCCCTGGACGGGCCGGTGGGCCGGGGCTCTTCGGCTCGTCCAGGGGATCGTCGGCGCGACGCCTGGCCGGGTCGGTGGGCTTGCCGGGACTCGTCGGCGGACGCTGGTCGGAGTTCTCTGAGCCGCTCACGGTGTCTCCTTCGGTGGTGGACGGCGAGCTGCGCACTCCACCTGATCGTCGCGCGGGGGAGCCGTGGTCGCACGAGGTGGTGAAGTCGCGGTCCGTGCTGCGGGGCATGATGCCCTCGTGGACTTCTCGCAGCCGCCGGTGGTCCGGGTCGCGCCGGACGCCGAGCACCCGCTGCCGGCGGGCGTGTGGCCGCGCACCGTCCCCGCCGTCGAGCAGGTGCTGCGTGACGGGCTGGAGCTCGCGCCGGGCGTGACGTTCCTGGTGGGGGAGAACGGCAGCGGCAAGTCGACGCTCGTGGAGGCGGTGGCGGTCGCCTACGGGCTGTCTCCCGAAGGGGGGACGGCGCACGGCCGGCACTCGACCCGCGAGACCGAGTCGCCGCTGCACCGTGCCGTCCGGCTGCAGCGGGGCGTCGGGTCGGGGCGGTGGGGCTTCTTCCTGCGCGCGGAGACGATGCACGGCTGGTACACGTTCCTCGAGGAGCACCCGGGGCCGAGGGACCCGGTGTTCCACGAGATGAGCCACGGCGAGTCGTTCCTCGCGGTCCTCGAGTCCCGCTTCGACGGGCCGGGCCTGTACTGCCTCGACGAGCCGGAGGCGGCGCTCAGCTTCTCCTCCACGCTCAGCCTCATGAGCGTGCTCGAGGACCTCGCCGGGCACGGCGGCCAGATCCTCTGCGCCACGCACTCGCCCGTGCTGGCGGCACTGCCCGGCGCGACGATCCTGGAGGTCGGGCCGTGGGGCCTGCGGCCGACGACGTGGGACGACCTCGAGCTGGTGCAGCACTGGCGCGCCTTCCTCGACGCGCCCGGCCGCTACCTGCGTCACCTGCTCGGGTGAGCGTGTCGCCGGCGCGCCGACCCGGAGCGGGGGTGCGTCAGCGTGGCTGCCAGCCGCCGTCCTCCCGCACGGCGCGCCCGATCCGCCGGCTGATCTCCCGCAGCTGACGGGTCTGCGGCGCCGTCAGCCGGTCCAGCACCAGCTGGTGGACGAGGCGGACGTGGCCGGGGGTCGCGTCCCGGACCTTCGCCCGGCCGGGCTCGGTGAGGACGGCCAGGGTGTAACGCCCGTCCGAGGGGTCGGGGGTGCGCCGCATCCACCCCTGCCTTTCCAGACGCACGGCCGCCCGCGAGAGGCGGGAGAGCGTGCTGTTCGCATAGCCGGCCAGGACGCTCATCCGGAGGCTGCCGTCGGGCGCCTGGGCCAGCGCATACAGCACGCCGTACTCGAAGTGGGACAGCTGCGAGTCGCGCTGGAGCTGGGCGTCCAGCGCGGGCGGCAACCACTCCAGCACGGTCGCCAGGGCGGCCCAGGTCTCGAGCTCCTCGCCCGTGAGCTCCTCGGGTGCGACGGCGCGCGTCTCAGGGTCCTGCATGACCGTCAGCGTACGGGTTCTCAGCCCGACCAGTAGCCGAAGTGACTTGCTCAGGAAAGTCAATCCTGCCTAGTCTGCGCTTGCCTGGGCAAGTGAAGCAGGCGGACGACGACGACGGGAGGGCAGCAGGTGGACCTGGGGCTGGCAGGCAAGAGGGCGTTCGTGAGCGGGTCGACGCAGGGCATCGGCTTCGCCGTGGCCGCGACGCTGCTCGCCGAAGGGGCGTCGGTGGTCGTCAACGGGCGGACCGAGGGCGGCGTCGCGGCGGCGGTGCGACGGCTGGAGGCGGCGGTGCCCGGCGCCGCGGTGTCCGGGATCGCGGCGGACTTCGCGGAGCCCGACCAGGTCCGGCGGCTGATCGACACTCTGGGTGAGGTGGACGTCCTGGTGAACAACGTGGGCGTCTTCGACGTCCAGGCGTTCGAGGACGTGCCCGACGACGTGTGGCAGCGGTACTTCGACATCAACGTCATGAGCGGTGTGCGCCTGTCCCGGCACACGCTGCCCGGCATGCTGGACCGGGGATGGGGCCGTGTCGTGTTCGTGAGCAGCGAGTCCGGCGTGAACGTCCCCGCCGACATGATCCACTACGGGACGACGAAGGCCGGAGCGCTGGCCCTGGCCAACGGCCTGGCCAAGCTCACCCGAGGGACGGGCGTCACGGTCAACACGGTCCTCGGCGGTCCGACGTACTCCGACGGCGTCGCCCGGGCCGTCGAGGAGCTCTCTCGGGCCCAGGGCGTCCCCGCGGACCAGGTGCGGAGCGCGATCGAGGCGGCGAACCGGACGTCGCTCCTGCAGCGGTTCATCGAGCCGGCCGAGATCGCGCACCTCGTCGCCTACCTGGCGGGCACCGTCTCCTCGGCCACCAACGGCGCGGCCCTGCGCGCCGACGGTGGCGTGCTGACGACGACGCTCTGACAGCCCGTCAGACGCGCGGCGCGTCCGAGAGCGGCACGGCCGCGGGCCGTTCGCAGGTGCTGGCGACGGAGACGGGCGTCCCCTTCTCGGCGGCGGTGAGCAGCGACGTCATGACGTCGAGCACGTGGTACGCCAGGTCGCCGTTCGCCCGGGCGGTCTCGCCGGGCGGGGTGGCGGCCAGGTCGGCGAGGCCGTAGCCCCGGGCGGCGTCGCGGTAGCCGGCGCTCACGGGGAGGTCCTCCCACTCGCCGCCGAGCCGGTGCAGCTCGACGGTGCCGTCGAAGTTGTTGGGGTCCGGCACGACGAGCGACCCCTGGTCCCCGTGGACCTCGATGCGCGACGCGTGGGTCGCGACGGCGTCGAAGCTCATGACGAGCGTCGACAGGGCGCCGGACTCGTGCCGCAGCACGCCCGAGACGTGGGTGTCGACGTCGACCGGCACCTGCTCGCCCTCGCGCGGGCCGGACCCGATGGTGCGGGTCGTCCGCGCCCGGCTGGCGCTGCCGACCACGGACTCGACGGGTCCCAGCAGCGTGACCAGCGCCGTCACGTAGTAGGGGCCCATGTCCAGCAGCGGGCCGCCGCCGGGCTGGTAGTAGAAGTCCGGGTTCGGGTGCCAGCGCTCGTGCCCGGGCGTCACCATCGTCGCGGTCGCCGCGACGGGCGTGCCGACCAGGCCGTCGTCCACCGCCTTGCGCGCCGTCTGGACGCCGGTGCCCAGCACGGTGTCCGGGGCGCAGCCCACCCGCACACCCGCGGCGCGGCCGGCCTCGACGATCGCGCGGGCCTCGTCGGTGGTCGCGGCGAGCGGCTTCTCGCCGTACACGTCCTTGCCCGCCGCGATCGTCTTCAGGGCGATCTCGGCGTGCGCGGCGGGGATCGTCAGGTTGAGCACGACGTCGACCTCGGGGTCAGCGACGAGCTCGTCGACGGTGAGGGCACGCACGCCCTGCTCGGCGGCGACGGCGGCCGCCCGCGCGGCGTCGAGGTCCGCGACGGCGACGAGCCGCACGGCCGGGTCCTCCGCTGCCGCGAGCCGCTCGAACGTGCTCAGGTACGCGCCGGAGATCGCCCCGACGCCCACGATGCCGATCCTCAGCGGCTGGCCCACAGGATGCCCCTCTCGATGATGGTGCGGACGTTCGGGTCGTTCACGACGTCGAGGCTGTGCCCCGGCGTGGACACGAAGACGCGGCCGTCGCCCCACTGGCGCGTCCACACCGCCGGGCAGGTCACGGGCCGGTGCCACGGCTGGTAGTCCGGCGCGGCGATCGTGGTGGTCGCCAGCACGTCGTTGTACTCGTCGGTGAGCACCCAGTACTGCTCGGTGGTGAGCTCGAAGTCGGAGATCCCCGCGACGATCGGGTGGTCGGCCTGCTCCGGAACGATGTCCACCGTGTACCGCACGAAGCAGTCCGTGCCGTCGCCGGGGAGCTCCTCGCGCGGCGCCTTGGCCGGGTGCGTGGCGAACTGCCCACCGATGAGGTGCAGGTAGTCGGCGCTGCTGCGGTACGCGTCGGCGATGCCGCCGTGCCAGCCCGCGAGGCCGGTGCCCGCCCGGACGGCGGCGGTCAGGCCGCGCAGCTCGTCGTCGGCGATGGTGCTCATCGTGACGGTCTGCACGACGACGTCCACGCCGGCCATGTAGTCGGCGTCGGCGTACACGGTGGTCTCGTCCTCGACGTGCACCTCGTAGCCGTGCTCGGTGAGGAACGGGACGAACGAGTCGGTGGTCTCCACGGGCTGGTGCCCGTCCCACCCGCCCCTCACGACCAGCGCCCGTCGCTGTCTGCGGTCTGCCATCTGCAACTCCCATTGTTGCGCAACTTCATGGTGTCTCTCGGATGTGCCCGACGAGTCTTCCACGGAGCAACGCCGGCCATCAAGAGCTGTCTCGAGGAGGCGCTGTCGAGTTAGTTGCGCAACTTCTGACGCCGCCGCTAGGGTCCCTGTGTGCCCGCCGACCGTCCCACCACGCTCGCCGACGTCGCCGCCGCCGCCGGGACCACCGTCCCGACCGTCTCCAAGGTGCTGCGCGGCCGCTCCGACGTCTCCGCCGCGACCCGCGCCCGCGTGATGGCCGCCGTCGACGACCTCGGTTACCGCGGCCGGGCGGGCCGGGGCCTGGCCCCGCGGGGCGACCGGCCGCCGCTGGTGGACCTCGTGCTCAGCGGCGTGGACGGCACCTGGGCCAACCGCGCGCTCAGCGGCGTCGAGCAGGCGGCCACCGCGGCCGGCCTCGACATCGTCGTCTCCGTGGCGCGGCAGCCCGACGACGCGTGGCTCACGCGCCTGCTCGCGCGCCACTCGCGCGGGGCCGTCGTCGCGCTCGTCGACACGACCCGCGAGCAGCTGGCCACCCTCACCGCGGCGCGCGTCCCCGTCGTCCTGCTCGACCCGGTGACCCAGCCGCCGCGGACCGTCGCGAGCGTCGGCGCCACCAACTGGGCCGGAGGGCGGGCGGCCGCCGAGCACCTGCTGGGCCTGGGGCACCGGCGGCTCGCCGTCCTCGGGGGGCGGCGCCGGCACCTGTACAGCCAGGCCCGCGTGGACGGCTTCCGCTCCGCGGCCGCGGAGGCGGGCGCCGACCTGCCCGACGACCGCGTCGTGCACGGCGACTGGACGCGCGCCGGCGCCGCCGCGCTCGCGGCCGGCCTGCTCGCCGGCCCGGACCGCCCGACCGCCGTCTTCGCCTGCTCGGACACGATGGCCCTCGGGGTGTACGACGCCGTGGCCGCCGCCGGGCTGCGCGTGCCGGACAACCTCGCCGTCGTCGGCTTCGACGACCTGCCCGAGGGGGAGTGGGTCCGCCCCGGGCTCACGACCGTGCACCAGCCGATCGCGGAGATGGGCGCCGCGGCGCTGCGGATGCTCCTGCGCCTCGGCGACGAGCCGCCCGCGCAGCCACCCGTGGACGCACCGCGCGAGGAGCTCGCCACCACCCTCGTGGTCCGCGGCTCGACGGCGCCGCCGCCGGCGGCGGGCGCGGATGTCGAGAACCGTCGCGCGGCTCCGTCCCCGGGGTGAGGTGCCCGTCCGGGGCGCCCGGACCGAAGGAGCCGACCATGTCGCACCCCACCGGCCGCACGGTGGCCGCCAACCTCAGCCTCAGCCTCGACGGCCGGTACCACGGCCCCGGCGGGCCGGCTGACTTCGGGGCGTTCCTGCCGTACGTCGCCACGGACACCGCGCGGGACCAGATGACCCGGATGTGCGCAGCCGCGACGACGGCGGTGCTGGGGCGCGTCAACGCGGAGGGCTTCCTGGGCTACTGGCCGTCCGTCGCGGACGACGCGGACGCCGACCCGCGCGACCGGGCGTACGCGCGCTGGCTGGTCGACACGGAGAAGGTCGTGCTCTCGCGCACCCTCGCGACGTCGCCGTGGCCACGGGCCCGGGTCGTGGACGCGCCCGCACCCGACGTCGTGCGGGAGCTCCGGGGCGCGGGCGCCGGCGAGATCCTCGTGAACAGCAGCCCGAGCGTGATCAAGCCGCTGCTCGCCGCGGACCTGGTCGACCGGCTGTACCTCCTGGTCGTCCCGGCGATCGTCGGTGGTGGCGAGCGCCTGTTCGACGACGGCCTGCCGGGCACCACCTGGACGGTGTCCTCGCAGGTCGTGGGTGCGCAGGGGGAGGTTGCCGCGGTCTACGACCGGGTACGGTGACGGCACGACCGGCGCCGTGGTGCGCCGTCCCGACTCGAAGGAGAGCATCCCATGCCCACCACCAGGAAGATCCTCACCGCCGCCGCCGGTCTCGGTCTCGCCGCGGGCCTCGTGGCGACGGCGGCGTCGGCCTCGGCCGCGGAGTCGTACGGCGACGTGACGTTCTGGGCGACGACGTCGTTCACCGGGCAGTCGGTCACCCTCCCGGTCACGGACGGCTGCACCAGCCTCCCGTTCGTCGCCCACGCCGAGTACAACGCGAGCTCCACCGGCATCGACGTCTACGCGACGCCCGACTGCAGCGGCCCCGCGCTGCACTTCCCGACGACGGACATCCACAGCTTCGGCGGTTTCGACGGCCTGAGCTTCCGCGCCTCGAGCTGACGCGCGGACCCCGCGCCCGCCGACGGCCCGCCCGCGACTACGCTGCCCCGGTGCTCGAACCCGCCCCCCTGATCACCGGACTGCCGTGGACCGGGTGGGCCGTCGTCGTCCTCGTCGCGCTGCTCGTCGGCTTCTCGAAGACGGCGCTGGGTGGGCTGGGCATGATCGCGGCGGCGCTCATGGCGCTCGTCGTCCCGGCGAAGGAGTCCACCGGCGCGGTGCTGCTGCTCCTCGTCACGGGCGACCTGGTCGCGATCTGGGCCTACCGCAAGCACGCGGACTTCCGGGTGATCGGGCGGCTGCTCGCGCCGGTGCTGGCCGGCGTGGCGCTCGGCGCGGCGTTCCTCACGTGGGTCAGCGACGACGTCATGCGCCGCACGATCGGCGGCATCCTGCTGGCCCTGCTGGTCCTCAACCTCTGGCGCGACCGGCTGCGGGTCGACACGCGCGCCGCGACGCTCGGGTACGGCGGCCTGGCGGGCTTCACGACGATGGTCGCGAACGCCGGCGGCCCGCCGATGAGCCTCTACCTGCTGGCCGCGCGCTACGAGAAGTGGCGGTTCCTCGGCACGACGGCGTGGTTCTTCTTCACGGTGAACGTCATCAAGCTGCCGGTCGCCGTCGGCGTCGGGATCGTCGGCGCGGACACGGTGGGGCTGTGGGCCGTGCTGGCGCCGGTCGTGCTGGTCGGCACCTGGATCGGCCGGCGCGTCATCGGGCACGTGGACCAGCAGCTCTTCGAGCGCCTCGTCACCGTGCTGGTGGCGGTCGCGGCCCTCAACCTGCTGCTGCTCTGAGGCGGCCCCGTCACGTCGGCCGCAGGCCCCAGCGGGCCGGCGCCATCGTGTAGATCTGCCGGTACAGCGCGGTGCCGACGAGGACGCCGAGCGCGATGGCGACGATCGACCCGGCGATGGTGGGCAGGCTCGTGGAGCTGACGGCGTCGCCGCTGGCGGTCTGGGTGAGACCGATCAGCCCGGTGGCGCCGGGCACGAGCAGCCAGAACGCGGGGAGGAAGCAGACGACGGCGGGCGGGGCGCCCTTGACGGTCTGCACCAGGTACGCGCACAGCGTGAGCGCGGCGGCGCCGAGGAAACCGCTGTAGACGCCGCTGGTGACGGTCGCGCCGACGACCTGCCCGCCGTACGCCACCAGCAGCACGACGGTGAGGAAGAAGAGCGACCGGGGCGGCCCGCAGTGGTACAGGAAGATGCCGAGCGAGAAGAGCAGCACGCCGACCCACGGCTGGAACGCCCCGAGCGTCGTGGGGGAGGAGGCCAGCGCGTCGGCGCTGGGCACGTGGGTGATCGCCAGGGCCGCGAGGATCCCGAACGCGAGGAACAGCAGCTGCGCCAGGCCGGAGACGAGGCGGCTGGACCCGGCGACCATGTCTCCCGCGGCCAGCTCCTGCACCCCGGTGGTGAGCGCCGCCCCGGGCAGCAGCGTGACCAGCGGGGGCACCAGCACCTGCAGCGGCTCGCTCACGACGGCGGTGTCCGCGAGCCCGAAGACGAGCAGCGCCAGCACGAACGCGGTGACGACGGGGAGCAGGGTCGCGGCGTACGTGCCGGGCCGCACGGTGAGCTTGACCGCGCCCACCAGCACGCCGAGCACGAACGCGTACAGCAGGCTGACGGGGTTGCCGCCCAGCAGCACGAGGCCCAGCCCCGCCGCGGCCAGCCCGTGCCCGGCGGTGCGCACCCAGCGCGGGAACCGCGGGTGCGCGTCCCGGACCTGCTGCAGCCGCTGCACCCCCTCCGACGCGTCGATCCGGCCCGCGACGGCGTCGTCCACGACGGCGTACACCTGCGCGGCGCGGTCGAAGCGGACCTCGCCCCCGGCGGACTCGGCGACGTCGAACCGGGTCTCGGTGTCGCCCGGCATCTTGATGAGGATCAGCGTCGGGAACACGAACAGCGTGGTCTGCGGCGACCCGAGCGCGACGGCGACCCGCTTGAGCGTGTGCTGGATGTCCGTGGCCGCCGTCCCGACCGTGAGCAGCGCGCCCCCGAGCAGCACCAGGAACTCCTGGAGCCGCTCGGACGCGGCGTCCACCACGGGCTCCGCCTCGAGCGACCGGCGTCGCAGCGAGAAGCGCCGCAGGTGGAGGTGCCGGGGCCACCGTCGCGGCGGCGGGCTCGCCGGACGGACGTCGTCGTCGCCGTCTCCGGTCACCGTGCCTCGCCCTCTCCCGACGGGTGCCGCATCGCGCTCGCCACCCTAGGGCCGGACCCGGAGGGCGACCACCGGACCCGTCAGCCCGCCCGCGGCACCAGGTCGACCGTCCCCACGCCCGGCAGGGCGTCGATGACGGCGTGCTCGCCCGCTGCGCCGATGACGTCGGCGTCCGCGACGGCGGCGCCGGGTGCGACGCGGATCGTCGCCTGGACCGCGAGGCGGTGGCCGGTCCAGCGCAGGCGGAGGTTCTCCACGGCCTCGACGCCCGGCACCTCCGACAGGGCGTGACGCGCGCGGAGCGTGAGGTCGGGGTCGACGCCGTCGAGCAGCCGTCGCCCGACGTCCCGGGCGGTGCCCCACAGCAGCACGACGATCGCGGCGGTGATGAGCAGGCCGACGACCGGGTCGGCGAGCGGGAGTCCGGCCCACACGCCCAGGGCGCCGACGACGACCGCGAGCGAGGTGAACCCGTCCGTGCGGGCGTGCACGCCGTCGGCGACGAGCGCCGCGGAGCCGATCCGGCGGCCGACCCGGATGCGGTAGACCGCCACCGCCTCGTTGCCGGCGAAGCCGACCACGCCGGCGGCGACCACCCAGCCGAGGTTCGCCAGCGGCTGCGGGTCGGCGAGCCGACGGACCGACTCGATCCCGGCCACCAGGGCGGACAGGGCGATCATCGCGACGATGAACAGCCCGGCGAGATCCTCGGCGCGGCCGTACCCGTGCGTGTAGCGGGAGGTGGCGGCGCGGCGGCCGAGCACGAACGCGATCCACAGCGGCACCGCGGTGAGGGCGTCGGAGAAGTTGTGGATCGTGTCGGCCAGCAGGGCCACCGACCCGCTGATCGCGACGATGCCGAGCTGCGCGGCCGCCGTCAGGCCGAGGACGACGAGGCTGGCCTTGACGGCCCGGATGCCCTGCCCGCTCGCCTCCAGCGCGTCGTCGATGGAGTCCGCCGCGTCGTGCGAGTGTGGCACGAACACGTCGTGCAGCCAGCCGCGGAGCCCGGTCGAGTGCTCGTGCTGGTGGTCATGGTCGTGCTCATGGTCGTGCTGGTCGTGCTCGTGGGTGCGGCCCGGTGAGGGGTGGGTCGTCATGACACGGAGCCGTGGTCGTCGGGGTGCGCCGCGTGGTGCGCGGGCGTGGCGTCGACGGCGTGCTGCGCCTGGAACACCGCCTGGGTGACGAGCTTGCGCGCGTGCTCGTCGACGAGCGAGTAGAAGACGCGGTTGCCGTCCTGTCGCGCCCGGACGATCCGGCCCCACCGGAGCTTCGCGAGGTGCTGCGAGACGGCGGTCGGGGACTTGTCGACGACGTCGGCGAGGTGGTTGACCGACATCTCCTCGCCGCGCAGGGCCAGGATGATCCGCACGCGGGTCGGGTCGGCGAGCAGGGCGAACACCTCGACGGCCAGGTCGACGTACGCCGAGCTCTCGTCGAACGTGCACGACTTCGTATCTTCGCTCATACGCAGATAGTAGACCGGGGGTCCCGTCCGGTGTCCAGGCGCCCGCCCGGGCCGCGCGTCAGTGCCCGAGGAAGACGACGACGGCGTAGGTGACCGCGGCCGTGGCCGCCGCTAGCAGGGCCAGGGCGATCCAGCCGACGACGCGTCGTGCGCGCCCGGCGCGCGGTGCTGGCTCGGTCATCCGGTCCGGTCCTCCAGGAAGTCGAGCGTGGCGTCGAACGACCGGACGGCCTGCGGACGGTCGAAGTCGAACTGGTACTCGTGCCCGAGGCCTTCGCCCTCGTCCCAGAACAGGGTCTCGGTCGGGACGCCGCGCCCCTCGAGCGCGGTCGCGAGCTCGCGCCCCTGGCTCTCGAACGGGTCCGCGTCGCCGACGGTGAGGTAGGTCGGCGGGTAGTCCGCGGTCGCCTGCTCCGTGGTGGAGAGCTGGTCGGCGAACGGGGCGTCCGCCCAGTCGCGGTGGCCCGTGTACGCCCAGAGGAACGTGCGCAGGCCGGGGAAGCCGGTGGCGGCCAGGGTGTCCAGGTCGTACGCGCCGCAGTACAGGACGACGCCGCGCAGGCGGTCCGTCGGCACGCCCGGGGTGAGGCCGAGGTCGGCGGCGAGCCCGGGGTTCGTCTGCACGGCGGCCAGCTGGCTCGCGATCTGCGCGCCCGCGGAGTCGCCGCCCAGGACGACGCGCGCGGGGTCGCCGCCGTACTCCCCGATCCGGTCCTGCACGAAGCCGAGCGCGGCGTTGGCCTGCCGCACCGGCACGGGGTACTGCGCCTCCGGGGCCAGCGTGTAGTCCACGCTGACGACCGTGTACCCGCGGCTCGCGAGCAGGACGGAGAAGTCCTCGACGGTCGCGGGCGAGCCCGAGACGAAGCCCCCGCCGTGCACCCACACCACCACCGGGTGCGGCCCCTCGGCCCGCGGCGCGTACACGACGACGCTCGCGTCGGGGGCGTCCGGGGTGGGGATCGGCACCGTCTGCGGCGCTGCGACCTTCGCCCGCGCGTCCTCGACGTCGGGCGGCGGCGTGACCCCGGGTGCGGAGTCGAACAGCGCCCGCAGCATCGCCGCGCCCGGCTGCACGGACACCTGGTACCAGCCGAGCGCGAGCAGCACCCCGAGCAGGACGGCGATCACGGCCCGGAGCGTGCGCCGCAGCCAGGGCCGGCCCCCGCGTGCCGGCGGCCCGGGTCCGTCCGTGGCGGTCACGACGCTCAGCGCCGGGTCAGGCGGATGACCGGGAGCTCGCGGTCCGTCCGCTCCCCGTACCGCGCGAAACCGGGCGCGGTGGCGACGATGGTCCGCCACACCTCGGCGCGCTCCTCGCCGTGCAGCTCGGTGGCGGAGACCGGGACCTTCTCGCCGCCCGTCTCGACGGTCGCGCGGTCGGGGGCGGCCGCCAGGTTCAGGTACCAGGCCGGGTTCTTCGCCGCGCCGGCCGCGGAGGCGACCACGTACCAGGACCCGTCGCCGGCCGGGAAGGACGCGACCGGCACCGGCCGCTCCTCGCCGCTCCTCCGACCGATCGTGGTCAGCACGAGCGTGTCACCTGCCCCTGCCCGGCTGCTCCGCCGCCGGATCCGGTGCGCCATCCGCCGGTTCATCCAGGCGAGGAACGGGCCGCGCGGCTGCCGCGCCCCGCGCGTGCCCTGCGGGTGGGTGAAGGTCATCGGCTCCTCCGCCGTCGTCGACGTCGTCGCTGGTCAGGGTGTCCGGCCCGACTGTACGCCCGGGCTCGCGACGGCGCCCGTGGGCGTCGTCGGGCGCGTCGACGGTCCCGGGAGCGGGCTGCGGCACCGACATCGCGCCGAGGTCCGCACGTCGCGCCCGACCGGTCAGTAGCCGCCCATCTGCGTGACGCCCGCGGTGTACTCCCAGTGCCACGGCTCGTACTTCGAGCCGCCGGGCCGGGCCCAGTCGGGGTTGTCCCAGCCGTAGGCGGGGGCGTTCGCGGCGAGCCAGTCCCACCGGGAGCCGGAGTAGGTCTCGGGGCAGATGTCGACGGCGAGGCCCCAGCCGTGGTTCGACGTGCCGGGCACGGCCGCGAGGTATCCCTTGGCGGCCTTGGTCGCGACCTGCTGCGAATAGCTGCGGAAGCCGTCCGTGATGCACATGGACTCGCCCCACGCCGCCTTGTAGGCCTCGTTGAGCTCGGCGAGCGCGACGGCCGCGTCGGCGCGGACCTGCGTGCGCCCGTCCCACAGGGTGCACAGCTCGCTGGACGGGATCTGCCCGTTGGAGCCGGTGCCGGCGGCCTTGCCGTCGCAGCCCGGCAGCACGGGCGGGGGCGCCTCGATCTCGCCCCGGGCGAGCTTCTCGACCGACATCTTCGCCTTGTCGGACACCGTGACGGTCGCGCCGGCCGCGGTCTGCTGCACGGTCGAGACCTTCGCGACCGCGGCCCGAGCGCCGCTGCGCGACGCACCGCCGTCGCGGTCGTCGACGGCGGCGGCCGCCGCGGCGGTGATCGCCTCGAGCGAGCCCGTCGTCGGCTGGTCGTCGGGCTCTGGCGCCGAGGCCTGCGGCGCGATGGCGGTGAGCGTCGTGGTGGTCGCGACGGCGACGGTCAGCCCGACGCCCAGTCCCGCCAGGCGGCCCGGGACGCGCTTGCGCGCCGACTTGCGCACCGGACGGCGCTCCGAGCGGGTCGTCTCGCCGCGGGTGGTCTCGCTGCGCGGGGTCGCGCGGCCGGCGGCGGGCCGCACGGGGTCGAACACGTGGGCGTGCACGACGGCGGGCGCGGCCGTCGCCGGGGCGTGCACGGGGGCGGCGGGCGCGACGGGGGACGCGGCGGGGAAGGGAGCGGCAGGGGTCGCGGGGCGGGTCGGGGCGGGCTCGCGCACCGGCTCCGGCACGTGCCGGACGGCGGTGACGGGGCGGCTGCGCCCGCCGCGTCCGGGGTCGCGACGGCTCGGGTACGTGCGGGTGGCGGGGGCCGGTGCGGGCTGGGTCTGCGTCATCGCGCGGCCTGCGCCGACGCGTCGGACGGAGCGGGTGCGCCGCGGTGCGCGGTGCTCCTGTGAACGTGGGTTGTCATGCGACCTCTCCTGCTGCCTGAACCACCGGCCCGGAGGAACGTACCGCACCGGCGGGTGGAATGTCACGAAACGATCACGAGCTGGTCGGCCCGCGGTGACCCGGGCCGTCGGGGCCCGGGTCACCGGTGCGTCACCGGGACGCCAGGAGGTCCCGCATCTGCTGGATCTCGGCCGTCTGGGTGTCGACGACGGCCTGCGCCATCTCGACGGCGCCGGCGTGCCGGCCGCCGGACACCTCGGCCTGCGCCATCTCGACCGCGCCCTCGTGGTGGGCGACCATCTGCTCGAGGAACAGCCGCTCGGCGTCCGTCCCGGTCGCGTCCCCGAGGGCCTGCAGGTCCTCGGGCGACATCATGCCCGCCATGCCGTGGTCGCCGTGGCCCGAGCCGGCGCCGGCCTCGGGGTCGGCGCCCCAGTCGTCGAGCCAGCCGGTGAGCGTGTCGATCTCGGGGCCCTGGGCGGCCTTGATCTGCTCCGCCAGGCCGACCAGCTCGGGGCTGATGCCGTCCTTGGCGAGCAGGGCGTCGGACATCTCGATCGCCTGCTCGTGGTGGGGGAGCATCATCTGCGCGAACATCACGTCGGCGGCGTTGGCCGCGGCGTCCGAACCGGCGTCGGTAGGCGCGTCGGACGAGGCGCCGGCGGTGGGGGACATGCCGTCCATGCCGTCCATGCCGTGGCCGGTGCCGTCGTCCATGCCGCACGCGGCGAGCGTGAGGCCGACGGCGAGGACGAGCGCGGGCACGCGGGCGCGCGCGAGGAACGTGTGGGTCATGGGGTCGTGCCTTTCTCGGGGTTCTCGGTGGGAGTCGCGGCGGGCCGGCGCCCCGGTCTGGGGGCGGGCCCGGGCGGTCCTACGTCCGAGAGATCCCGAGGGCGTGCAGGCTGGGGCCGGCCGCCGGGAGCGAGAGGGCCGGGAGCGGGAGCCACGCCACGGCGCGCGGGCCCTCGGCGCGCAGCAGCGCGCGGGCGCCGGGGCCGACGAGCGTGAGCAGCACCGCCAGGATCATGAGGCACATGGCCGTGACCAGCTCGTGCCCGCCGCAGCCGCCGGCGCCGCACCCGGTGGGGGCGTCGGAGCTGTGCACGGCCGGGGCGTCGGCGTGCGTCGTCGTGCCCGCCGTCGTGCCCGGTGCCGTGTGGGCCTGGGTCACCACGGCGACGGGGGCGTGGTGCTCGGCGTGCCGGGTCGCGGAGCCGCTCATGGCGTGCATGAGGACGACGCCGACGACGAGCGCGAGCACGAGCAGCACGCCGGCCAGGCGCCCGCGACGACTCGTCAGCAGGGGGCGCACGGTGCGGATCATGCGTCCTCCCTCGCGTGATCGTCGTGGCGGGTTCGTCGTGGTGGTGCGTCGGGGCCGCGCCGGCGGCCGACCAACCCTGGCACTGTAACCGCCGCTCGGGCCGTCGCCAGCCGTCGCCCCGTGCGGGCCGCCCCGGCCCGGCCTAGCGTCGGGGCATGAGCGAGGACAACGACGTGGTCCGTACCGAGAAGTCGGGCGGCAAGGCCGCGAAGATCCTGTACCGGCCGGTGGGGATCGTCAGCTCGATCGTTGGCGGCATCGTGGCGGGGCAGGTCTTCAAGCAGGTCTACAAGCGGGTCGCGCCCGGGCACCCCGACGACGCGCCCACGCCCCTGCAGTCCGAGTACCGGCTGCGGGAGATCCTGCTCGCGTCGCTGCTGCAGGGCGCGATCTTCGCCGTCGTGAAGGCGGCCATCGACCGCGGCGGCGCTCGCGCGTTCGAGCGCTGGACGGGCGAGTGGCCGGGCGACTGACCCGGTGACCACGGACCCCCGGCCGACGGTCCCGCGGCCCGCCGACCGGGTGTGGCGGCGGGTGCCCGGCGGGGCGCGGTCGCTGCTCGAGGGCGGCCTGCCCGGCGCCGACCTGCGCACGCTGCTGCTCGACGTCGCCGCCGCCCGCGCCGCCACGACGCGGCCCGCCGACGTCCTCGCGCAGTGGCGCCGCGACCGCATGGTGCGGCCGGCGGCCGTCGACCCGCGCCGCCTCTGGGCGCTGGAGGCGCGCCTGTGGGCGGAGCTGCCCGACGAGTTCGCCGCGGTCGAGCCCGCGCCCGTCGCGCCGCTCGCCACCGCCGCGGCGCTCGGCGGGGTGAGCCAGCAGCGCGTCGTGACGACGACGCGGCTCACCGAGGTGGTGAGCGACTCCAGCAACGTGCTCGCCGTCGAGGCCGCGGACCGCCGCTCGTCCCGCCCGCGCGACGAGCCGGTGCACGTCGCCGCGATCCAGCGCCAGCTGCGGGCGCAGGTCTTCGGCCCGGGGGCGGCCGCGCACTTCCGGCTCCTCGTGCTGGTGTCCAGCGCTCGCGCGACGGGCTCGGCGCAGACCGAGGCGGGGCTGCTCGTCACCCACGTGCGGGCGTGGCAGCGGCTGCTGGCCGCGACGGTCGCGCCCCGCCGGCCCCGGATCCTGCTCACCGTCTGGGGCGACGGCGGCGTGGCCGAGCGCGTCGCGGACACGGTGCTGCCCGCCGTCCGCGACGACGTCGTACCCGTGGTGGCGGACCCCGCCCGCGAGCGCGCCCGCGGCTACTACGACGGCGTCGCGCTCCGGGTCGTGACGGACGACGAGGCGGAACTCGGCGACGGGGGCCTCACCGACTGGACCGCGCGCCTGCTCGGCGACCGCAAGGAGCGGTGCCTCGTGTCGTGCGTCTCGACGGAGCGGCTCCTCGGGCCGGCCTGACGCGCACCCGGGGTCCTCACCCGTCCGCGGGCCGGGCGTCCTTGCCGTCGAGCCACAGCCGGTCGCTCGCGTCGCGGTGCGTGCCGTCCGTGCCGACGTGCTTCGAGCTGATCCGGTCGCCCTTGACGATCACGTGCGCCATGGCCTGGGCGTGCCCGTGCCCGATCCCGTACGTCTCCTTGAGCCACCCGACGACGGCCATGGTCTTGCTGTCGGGGCCGAAGCCCTGCTCCGCGGCGGCGTCGACGATCTGGCGGGGCGTGAGCCCGGTCTTCGTCTCGACGGCGTCGAGGTAGGCCTGGAACGACATCAGCGGTGCTCCTCGCTCTTGTTCTGCTGGATCATCGTGGCGGACGCGTGGATGCACATCATGCGCAGCACGCCGGTGCCGGTGTTGGTGAACCCGTGCCAGACGTCGGGCCCGACGACGGCGGTGTCGCCGGTGCGGGCGACGACGGTCTCGGCGCCGATGCGGATCGTCGCCTCGCCCTCCAGCACCGACCACGTCTCCGTGTAGGGGTGACGGTGCAGGTCCGGGCCCTGGCCGGGGTCGTTGGTGACGAGGAAGAACGACACGCCCGAACCGTGCTGCCGGCCCTCGAAGCGCAGCGTGCGCGAGTGCGGCAGGCGGATGGTGTCGGCGGGGACGACGGCGGCCATGGTGGCTCCTCGGTGGTGGTCGGTGGGCTGACGTCGTCCAGCCTCGCCGGGGCGACATCGTCCGACGAGGGTTTCGACCGACGTCGAAAGGCGTGGCCCGCGGCCGTCGCGAGCCTCGAGGAGATCGCTTCTATTCATTGACAGAGTGAAGGAAAGAGGGCCAGGCTCGGGACGTGCAGCGCCGCGCAGACGTCCCCCGCCTCGGCTCCCTGGAGCCTTCCGCCCGAGCGGTCGTGCGCGCCCTGCTGCTGGCCGGGCCCCTGTCCCGGGCGGAGCTCGCACGGCGCCTGGAGCGCTCGCCGGCGAGCATCACCAAGATCACGCAGCCGCTGCTCGCCGCCGGCCTGATCACCGAGGACTCGGCGTCGCCCGGGGAGAGCCGCGGCCGCCCCGGCGTCCCCCTGGTCCTGCAGGCCGGGCGCCACCGGTTCATCGGGGTCAAGGTCACGTCGGACGAGGTGTTCGCGGTCCGCACGGATGCCGCCGGGCTCGTCGAGGCGTCCGGCCATCGCGACCTCGCGGACGTCGAGCAGGGTACCGTCGTCGGCCAGATCCTTGAACTGGTGAACGAACTCCGCGGGTCGGGCGAGATCCAGGCGCTCGGCGTCGGGCTGGCCGGCCGGATGTCCCGGTTCGACGACATCGTGCGCCACAACCCCTTCCTGGGCTGGGACCAGGTGCCGCTCGCCGACATCCTGGAGCGGGCGACCGGCATCCCCACCGTGCTCAGTGAGGACGCCCGTGCGCTGACCGCGGGGGTGCAGTGGTCCGGTCCCGGCCGCGGCATGAGCGACCTCGCCGTGCTGACGGTCGGCGTCGGCGTCGGGCTGGGCATCGTCATCGAGGACCGGGTGCTCGCCGGCCCGTCGGGCAGGGTCGGCCGGATCGGGCACATGCGGGTCGCGGACTCCGGCCCGGTGTGCGAGCGCGGGCACCGCGGCTGCGCGTCGGCGTTCCTCACGACCGCGGCCATCACCCGCGGCATCGGGGTGCCGCGCGGGCGGGCCGACCTGGACCTCGATGCCGCGCTCGCGCTGGCGGACGACGGCGACCCGGTCGCGCTGCGCGTCTTCGCCGACGCGGGCCACGCCCTGGGCGTGCTGATCGCCCAGCTCGCGAACGTGCTCGGCCTGCCCGCCGTGATCCTCGCGGGCGACGGGCTCGGCATGCTCGCCCACGCCCGGCCCGCCCTCGACGCCGCGCTCGCCGACCACCTCGACCCGAACGCCACGCGGCCGGAGGTCGTGGCGTTCTCCTCCGGCTTCGACGAGTGGGCCCGCGGCGCCGCCGTCGTCGCCTGTCAGTGGATGCTCGTCGATCCGCCGTCCCACCGCACCCACCTGACCCGACACCCCGCCTGACCCGACACACCAGCAGGAGGCACCGTTGTCCGCACTTCCCCTCGACCCGACCGCCCCGCTCGCGCAGGATGCCGGCTCGATCAGCATCGGCATCGTCGGCGCGGGCCAGTTCTCGCGCAGCTTCGCGACGCTCTGGGACCTGCACCCGAACGTCGACCGGCTCACCATCACCGACCTGGTCCCCGAGCGGGCCAAGTCGCTGGCCGACCGCTACGACCGCGCCACCGTCGTCGACAGCTTCGAGGAGATGCTCGACTCGGACGTCGACGCCGTCGCCATCTTCACCCAGCGCTGGACGCACGCGCCGCTGGTGCTGGCCGCGCTGGAGGCGGGCAAGCACGTCTACTCGGCCGTGCCGATGGCCACCGAGCTCACCGACATCGAGGAGATCATCGCCGCCGTCGGGCGCACCGGCCTCACCTACATGATGGGCGAGACGAGCTACTACAACCCGGCCACCGTCTTCGTGAGGGAGAAGGTCCGCGAGGGCGCTCTCGGCCAGGTCTTCTACGCCGAGGGCGACTACGTCCACGACATGGACCTCGGCTTCTACGCCGCGTACCAGTACAGCGGCGGCGAGAACTGGAAGGCCACCGCGAGCTACCCGCCCATGCTCTACCCGACGCACGCCATCGGCGGCGTGCTCGGCGCGCTGCCCACCCGCGCGGTGAGCGTGAGCTGCATCGGCGTCGAGGACCGCCGCGGCGACGGCGTCTTCGACCGTGAGGTCAGCCAGTTCGGGAACAGCTTCTCCAACGCCACGGCGCTGTTCGAGCTGGCCGACGGCGGCGCGATGCGCACCAACGAGATGCGCCGGGTGGGTTATCCCTCGCACATCCGGGAGTCGCGGTTCCGCTTCTTCGGCACCGAGGCCAGCTTCGAGCAGCTCGCCCACCAGAGCGTGTGGAACGACAAGGAGACGTCCACGGACGTGTCCGCCGACTTCGTCCCGGTCCGCGGCGGGGGCGACGACGCGGACCTCGCCGACGTCGACCCCGCGCTGCGCGAGGCGTTCACCTCCGGCTCGGCGCCGGTCCACGACCGGACGCGGCTGCCCGCCACGTACGCCGACGCGCCGAACGGTCACGAGGGCTCCCACCACTTCCTCGCCGACGACTTCGTCCGCGCGGTGGTCACCGGCGAGCACCCGCCCGTCGACGCCTGGCTGTCCGCGAAGTTCACGGCGCCCGGCATCGTGGCGCACGCCTCGGCGCTGGCCGGCGGCGAGCGCCTGCCGATCCCGGACTTCGGGGACCGCCCCGAGCGCGACTGAGCGTCACCCCCGCGGCCCGGCGTCGCCGACGACGCCGGGCCGCACCGCACCGCACTGTCCGAGCACTGCTTGCAACGACGCAAGGAGGAACCTGATGGCTGCACCGTCCGCGCCACCCGTACCGACCGTCCGTGGGAGACGGTCGGGCCGCCGGGACGACACCCGGCTCGCCCTGCTCTTCATCCTGCCGGCCAGCATCGGCCTGCTCGTCTTCTACTTCTGGCCGCTGGTCCGCGGCATCTGGCTGAGCTTCACGTCCTGGGACCTGCTCAGCCCGGCCGAGTTCGTCGGTCTCGACAACTACCGCGAGATGGTGGCCGACCCGGTGTTCTGGAACGCCGTCCGGGTCACGCTGCTGTACGTCGTGATCAACATCGGCCTGCAGACGGTCGTGGCGCTGGTGATCGCGGTGCTGATGCAGCGCCTCAGCCGGTCGACGCTGCTGCGGTCGCTGGTGCTCGCGCCGTACCTCGTGTCGAACGTGGTCGCCGCGCTGGTGTTCCTGTGGATCCTCGACTTCCAGCTGGGGATCGGGAACCAGCTGCTGGAGTGGGTCGGCCTGGAACGCATCGGGTTCTTCACCTCCGAGACCTGGGCCATCCCCACCATCGCGATGGTGAACGTCTGGCGGCACATGGGGTACACCGCGCTGCTGATCTTCGCGGGCCTGCAGGCCATCCCGCCCACCACGTACGAGGCGGCGCGGGTCGACGGCGCGTCGGAGGTGCGGACGTTCTTCGGCATCACGCTCCCGCTGCTGCGCCCCATCCTCGGCCTCGTGCTGATCATCTCGGTGATCGGGTCGTTCCAGGTGTTCGACACCGTCGCGGTCACGACGAACGGTGGCCCCGTGGACGCCAGTCGCGTGCTGCAGCTCTACATCTACGACAAGGCGTTCGGTCAGTTCGACTTCGGGTACGCCTCGGCGCTGAGCGTGGCCATGCTGCTGATCCTGGTGGTCGTCACCTTCTTCCAGTACCGCATGACGCGGGCCGGCCAGACGGACCTCAACTAGGAAGGGCGGCGACCATGACCGAGACCACGACGGCACCTGCCGCACCCACGACCGCCCCCGCGCCCGAGACGGGCACGACGGCGCCCCCACGCCGTCGTCGACGCCGGGTCACGCCCGGCCGCGTGCTGGCCTGGGCGGTGATGATCATCGTCCTGCTCGTCACCCTGTTCCCCTTCTACTGGATGCTGCGCACGGCGCTGTCCAGCAACGGGGCCCTGTACGCCAACTCGACGTCCCTGCTGCCGGTTGACTTCAGCTGGGGCGGGTTCGAGCGCGTCTTCGGGCTGCAGTCCACCGAGGAGTCCATCGCCCAGGGCGGCTCCGGGGCCTCCATCGACTTCTGGCTCTACCTGCGCAACTCCGTCGTGGTGGCCACGGTCGTCACGGCGTGCCAGGTGTTCTTCTCCGCGATGGCCGCGTACGCGTTCTCGCGGCTGCGCTGGCGGTGGCGCAACGCCGTGTTCGCCGTCTTCCTGCTGTCCCTGATGGTGCCGGTGATCTTCACGCTGCTGCCGAACTTCGTGCTGGTCCGGGAGCTCGGGCTGATCGACACGCTGCTCGGCATCATGCTGCCCGGGCTGTTCATGACGCCGTTCGCGATCTTCTTCCTGCGGCAGTTCTTCATGAACGTCTCCACCGAGGTGGAGGAGGCCGCACTGATCGACGGCGCCAGCAAGGTGCGGGTGTTCTTCTCGATCATCATCCCGATGTCCGTGGGCCCGATCGCGACGATCTCGATCCTCACGTACATCGGGTCCTGGAACGACTACTTCTGGCCGCTGATGGTCTCCTACACCGACGACTCGCGGGTGCTCACCGTCGCGCTCGGGAACTTCAACGCGCAGACGCCGCAGACCGGGCCGGACTGGGCGGGGCTGATGGCCGCGACCCTGGTGGCCGCGCTGCCGATGATCCTGCTGTTCGTCGTGTTCGCGAGGCGGATCGTCAACTCCATCGGCTTCAGCGGGATCAAGTGAGGAGGCGGACCATGCACCACGCACGTCGCACGACGGCGACCCTCGCCGCGGCGGTGGCCGCCGGCTCCCTCGCCCTGGCGGGCTGCGCCGGGCCGGACGACGCGGCGGCCGATGACGCCGTCGTCCTGGACTACTGGCTCTGGGACGCGAACCAGCTGCCCGCCTACCAGCGCTGCGCGGACGAGTTCGAGCGGCAGAACCCGGACCTGCAGGTGCGGATCAGCCAGTACGGCTGGAACGACTACTGGCGCAAGCTCACGGCGGGGTTCGTCGCCGGCGCCGGGCCGGACGTGTTCACCGACCACCTCACCCAGTACCCCGGCTTCGCACAGCGTGGCCTGCTGCTGGACCTAAACGACCTCGAGGCGACGGCCGACGTCGACTACGGCGGGTTCCAGGAGGGCCTCGCGGACCTGTGGGTGGGGCAGGACGGCGCCCAGTACGGCATGCCCAAGGACTTCGACACCGTCGCGCTGTTCTACGACGAGAACGTCATCGCCGAGGCGGGGATGACCCCGGAGGACCTCGCGGACCTCGACTGGAACCCGGACGACGGCGGCAGCTTCGAGGAGGTGCTCGCCCACCTCACCGTGGACGAGAACGGCGTCCGCGGCGACGAGGAGGGCTTCGACGCCGAGAACGTGGCCGTCTACGGTCTGGCGTCGAACGGCTCGGGCGGCATGTCCGGGCAGACGACGTGGTCGTGGCTGGCGGGCGCGACCGGCTGGACGTTCACCGACAAGGACGTGTGGGGCACCGAGTACCACTTCGACGACCCGCGCGTGCAGAAGTCGCTCGAGTGGCTGTTCGGCCTCGTCGACAAGGGCTACATGGCGCCGTACGAGGAGGTGGGCACCGAGCCCAACCCGCAGCAGGCCCTCGGCTCGGGCCGGGCGGCGATCTCGGCGAACGGCTCCTGGATGCTCGGCACCTACGCCAACCTGGCGGGCGTGGACCTGGGCATCGCGCCCCCGCCCAGCGGGCCTGTCGGGCACCCGGTGTCGATGTACAACGGGCTCGCCGACTCGATCAGCGCCCAGACCCCCGACCCCGAGGAGGCGGCCCGGTGGGTCGAGTTCCTCGGGTCGGACGACTGCCAGCGCATCGTGGGCGAGGCCGGCGTCGTGCTCCCCGCGCGGCCCGCGGGCACCCAGGCGGCGGTCGAGGCCTTCGCCGACCGCGGCCTGGACGCCTCCGTCTTCACGGACATGGTGGAGAAGAAGCAGACCCTCTTCTTCCCCGTGACCGAGGAGTTCGGCGCGATCGACGCCCTCATGACGCCGATGATGGACGAGATCTACATCGGCGACCGCGACCCCGCCACGCTCACGGAGGTGAACGACCGGGTCAACGGGCTGCTGAAGTGAGGGCGGGCGGGGCACGGCGCTACGGTGACGCCGTGCCCCGCCCCCGCCGTGACCGCACCGTCGAGTTCCGCCTCGCGCCCGACGACGTCTCGGCGATCCGGTTCGGCGTCTCGCCCGGCCACGAGCTGGCGCACGCGGTGCGCGTGCTGGCCCAGCCGGCGTACCACCCGCTGCAGTGGGGGTGGCTCCGTGCGGCACGGGGCCGGGCCCCGGCGCGTCCCCTCGCGCTGCTGACCCTGCTGGTCGGCGCCGACGGGTACCTGCCGGACTTCCTCACCTCGACGCCCGGCTGGGACCTCGGCCCCGACGAGGAGCTCGACCGCCTGCGCGAGGCGGACCTCGGGCCCCTGCGCGTCGACCTGCTCAAGCGGGTCGACCGCACCGCCGGCGCCGACCGGCGGCTGCTGCAGGCGCTCGCCGACGACCCGGCGCACGCCCGCGACCTCGCCGTCGACGCCTGGCGGCAGGTGTGGGACGCGGTGCTGGCACCGTCGTGGCCGCAGCTCGAGCGGATCCTGCGCGCCGACATCGGCGCCCGCTCCCGCCGCGTCACGACGCACGGCCTCGGCACCATGGTCGACACGCTGCACGCGGCCGTCACCTGGGCTCCCGACGCCGTCCGGGTGCGGCTGCGGATGCACGGCGAGGTGCTCGACTGCGCGGGCAGCGGCCTGGTGCTGGTCCCGTCGGTGATGGCCCCCCGCTGCTCGGTGGTCACCGAGCCGCCCGCGCAGCCGACGCTCTTCTACCCGGCGCTGGGCATCTCCGAGCGCTGGTCCGACGACGTCCCCGACACGTCCGGGGCGCTCGCGGACCTGCTCGGGACGGGCCGGGCGGGCGTGCTGCTCGCGCTGCGCGGGCCGCTGTCCACGAGCGAGGTCGCCGCGGCCGGCGGCCTCGCCGTGTCGACGGCGTCGCACCACCTCGCGCTGCTGCGCGCCGCGCGCCTGGTCGACTCGCGGCGCGACGGCCCGCGCGTGCTGCACGAGCGCACGCCGCTGGGGGAGGCGCTGGTCGGGGGCTGATCGCCCGGCGGCACGGCGTGGGCCGCGCGATAGGTTCGCCCGATGCGTCGACCTGCTCCTCAGCCCTCGTCGTCCGTCGCGCGCGTGCCGGGGTTCCGGCCGCTGCTGGCGATGTCGGCGCTGGGCTTCTCGGGCTACGCGCTGCTGCTGCCTGCAGCGCCGCTGTGGGCAGTGCGCGGCGGCGCGAGCGAGGGTGGCGCCGGGCTCGTCAACGCGGTGCTCATGCTCGCCACGGTCCTCACGCAGACCACCGTGCCGTGGCTGCTGCGGAAGGTGGGCTGGCGGCTCACGATGACGGTGGGCGTCGTGCTGCTCGGCGCGCCGTCGCTGCTGTTCATGGCCACGGACCAGCTCGCGTGGCTGCTCGGGCTCTCGGCCGTGCGCGGCATGGGGTTCGCGGTGCTGACCGTGTGCGGCTCGAGCGCCGTGGCCGCCCTCGTGGACGGCCCGCGGCACGGCCGTGCCATCGGGCTGTACGGACTGTCCATCGCGTTCCCGCAGCTGGTGCTGGTCCCCAGCGCCGCGTGGATCGCCGAGACGCTCGACTTCCGTGTCGTCTTCGCGCTCGGTGCGCTGCCCGTGCTCGCGGCGCCCTTCGCCTCGCTGCTCGGGCGTCGCCTGGACGCCCTCGACGCCGACGCGGGCGCCGACGCCGCCCCGGCCGGCCAGGCCGTCGACGCCGGTGGGCCGGGGCGCGGCCGCGTCCTGCTCGCGCTGGTCATGCCGTCGCTCGTGCTGCTGGCGGTGACGACGCCCGGCGGCGCGCTGCTGACGTTCGCGCCGCAGTTCGCCGGGGGAGCGGGCGCGGCGGTGGCGGGCCTGCTCGGCTTCACGGCCGCGACGGCGCTGTCCCGCTGGGGCGTGGGCGGCCTCGCCGACCGCTTCGGGCCGCGCGTCTTCCTGGCGCCGCTGCTCGCCTTCTGCGCCGCCGGGCTGGCGGTGTGCGCGGGGGCGATCGCCGACGGCGGCCCCCGGCCCGTGCTCCTCGTGCTGGGGATGACGATGGTCGGCGTCTCATACGGCAGCCTGCAGAACCTCACGCTCGTCGCCGCGTTCGCGGCCGTGCCCGCCCGGCAGCACAGCACCGCCAGCGCGGTGTGGAACATCGGGTTCGACGCCGGCACCGGCCTCGGGTCGCTCGTCGTCGGGTTCATCGCCGCGGGCACCTCGTTCTCCGTGGGGCTGCTGACCACGGCCGTCGTGTGCGTGGTCGCGGCCGCCGCCGTCCTGGTCACCCGGCCCTCCCGCTGACCTGGGGCGCGCACCTGGTGCACGATGGGTGGGGACACCGACAGCCGACGAGCGGAGGCCGAGATGGGCACGAAGCAGGAGATCCAGCACGGGAAGCCGGGGCGCGGCCGGAAGCGAGGACCGGGGCTGTTCCAGCTGATCGTGGTCGGTCTGGTCGTCGCGGCCGTCACCAAGGAGCTGCAGAAGGACAAGGAGGACCGCACCTGGCACGGCACCGTCGCCGGGTTCGTCCCCTACGAGTTCCGCCTCCCCACCGTCGAGCGTGTCCGCGAGCGCGTCTGGGACCCGCAGGGCGAGCACATCCTCAGCCCGCACGTCTTCGGCGTGGGCTGGACGCTCAACGTCGGACGCATCGTCGAGCTCGTGCGGCGCAAGGTCGACGACTCACGCGAGGACGCCCCTGCCTGACGATCCGCGGACACCCGTTGCCGACACGCCGGACGACACGTTCGTGGTCACGGCGCGTCGAAGGCGCGGACCACGAGCCCCTGCGCGAGGGCGCCGAACGCGCCCCGCTCGTCGTGCAGCACGCTGGACGTGAGGCCGGCGCCCGTCGCGCCGAAGACGACGCTCGTGTCGAGGCCCAGCCACTCGCCCTCGGGCGCGCGGTGCAGGTGCGCCGAGAGGTCGACGTTCGGGAAGGCGACGCGGCGCGGGTCGGCCCGCACCGTCATCCCGTTCGCGAGGTCGAACAGCCCGACGGTGCGGGCGAGGGCGCTCACGTCCTCGTCCTCGACGAGCGCGTGCCCCGTGCGGACCCAGACGTGACCGCGGCCCGGCTCGGCCAGGTCGCGGCGCGCCTCGATCGACTCGACGAAGCCGCCCGGCCAGTCCGCACCCGGGTCCCACACGGGGGTCGCATCGGGCCCGGGCAGCGCCGCCGGCTCGCCCCCGGCGAGCGCCGTCGTGTCGCCGACGCCGGTGAGCCAGGCCCGCAGCGTCACGACCGTGCGGCCGGAGCAGGCCACCGACGCCTCGACCAGCTCGACGCCGCGCCCCGGGCGCAGCACGCGCACGTCGGCGGTCATCTCCTCCAGGCGGTACGGACCCCAGATGTCGAACGTCAGCCGGGTGACGGCCAGGTCGTCGCGGCCCCGCTTCTCCCGGTCCGCCTCCACGAGGTGCGTGAGCAGCCCGAGCGTGGGAGCCACGTGCTGCTCGTCGGTCTTCCAGGCGCCGCCGACGTGCTCGGTGGGCTGGAACGTCGTCGCGCCGGTGCGGCGGAAGTAGGCCATGGGTCGTCCGTCCTTCGTGGGGAGTGCCGGCCATCCTGCCAGGCCACGCGCTCAGGGGCGGCTCGGGCGGCTCGCCCGGCGCTCAGGCCTTCGCGGGCGTGAGCACCAGCGTGCCGGCGAGGCCGAGCATCATCCCGCCGCCGGTGGCGCGGACGGCGGACAGCCGCCGCGGCGACCGCGCGAACCACGCGCGCGCCGTGCCGGCCAGGACGGCCCAGGTGCCGTCGAGCACCAGCGCGATGAGCGTGAACACCAGGCCCAGCACGAGCATCTGCAGCGGCACCGCGCCGGCGTGGAAGTCGACGAACTGGGGGAGCGCGGCGACGAAGAACACGATCGTCTTGGGGTTGGTCGCGCCGACGACGAATCCCTGCCGCAGCGTGGTCCACGACGACGCGGGTCGCGCCCGCGGGTCGACCGCGACGTCGGTGCCCTCGCGGCGGTGCCGGATCGCCTGGACCCCGAGGTACCCCAGGTAGGCGGCGCCGAGCAGCTTGACCACCGTGAACACGGCGACCGACTGGGCCACGACCGAGCCGACGCCGAGCGCCACCAGGGTGATCGGCACCAGCGACCCGAGCTCGTTGCCGACCACGCTCAGCAGCCCGCCCCGTCGCCCGAGCGACAGCGACCGGCCGATCACGAACAGCACGCTGGGCCCCGGGATCGCGACGAGCACGACCGAGGCGAGCGCGAAGGCGAGGAGCGAGTCCACCGGCGGCACAAGGGGAATCTAGCCCCGCACACCAGGCGTGGCGAGGGCGATCTTCCGGCTCGCCGGCGCGGGGTCCGGGAACGACCCGTGCCCGAAGAGGATGCGCCGGGCGGCGGCGCGACCGGGCGGCGTGCGCAGCGCGGCGACGCCGGCGGCCGCGACGGCGGGGGTGCGCACCAGCGACAGGCCGCGACGCATCGCGAGCCGCCCGCGGAACCGGGCGCGCAGCGCCGCGCCGTCGTAGCGCGCGAGCTCGCGCCGGTCGCCGGTGCGCAGGGCACGGTCGAGGACGTCGGCCGCGTGCGCGGACAGGCGCAGGCACGGGTCGAGCCCGCCCGCGGTGAGGGGAGAGACGGCGCCCGCGGCGTCGCCCACGAGCAGGCCGCGCGGCGCGGCGACCCGGCGCAGCAGCCCGCCCACGGGGATGGGGCCGGCGCGACGCTCGACGGCGTCGGGCACCGGCACGCCCGCGAGGCCGGGCGCCGTGGCGGCGAAACGGCGCAGCGCGTCGCGCAGGCCGTGCGGGTACCGGTCGGGATACCCGGCGACACCCACGTGCGCGTGCTGGCCGTCGTCGAGCACCCACGCGAGGTAGCCGGGCGCGAGGCGCGGGTCGAGCACGCAGTGGAAGGCCGGCACGACGTCGCGTCGCGGCACCTCGAAGACCTCCTCGGCCCCGACCAGCAGCTCGCGGTTGCGATCGAGGCCCAGCTCCCGCGCGACGGCGGACCGGGCGCCGTCGGCCCCGACGACGAACGTCGCGCTCGCCTCGACCGGGCCGCCGGGGCCGTGCAGCAGGTGCGTGTCGCCGTGCGTGCCGAGGTACCGGGTGCCGAGCTCGAGCCGCACGCCGGCGACGGCGGCGCGCGCGGCCAGCTCCAGGTACAGCGCGGCCATGTCGCCCACGCGGAACTCGTCGTGCCGGCTGTCGAGGGTGACCGGGTCCCGGTGCGACGGCGGGTAGAGCACCATCCGCCGGACCGGCGGGCCGAGGTGCTCGGGCGGCAGGTCGAAGTCCTCCAGCGTGCGGCGCACGAAGATGCCCGTGGTGCGGACGGTGGCGTCGAGACGGGTGCGCCGGTCCGCGAGGACGACGTCGTGCCCGCGGCGCGCGAGCTCCGTCGCCGTCCACAGCCCGGCCAGGCCGGCCCCGACGACGAGCACGTCAGCGCGCATCGTGCGCCCCGTCGCCGGGCTCGTCGTCGACCCACTCCAGCAGGTCGCCCGGCTGGCAGTCGAGCACCCGGCACATGGCCTCGAGGGTGGCGAAGCGGACGGCCTTGGCGCGCCCGTTCTTGAGCACGGCGACGTTGGCGGGCGTGAGCCCGACGCGCTCGGCGAACTCGCCGACGCTCAGCTTGCGCCGGGCGAGCTCCACGTCGAGGCGGACGACGATCGGCATCAGATCACCCCGTCGAGGTCGGTGCGCAGCTCCGTGGCCTGCCGCAGCAGCGCACGCAGCACCACCACGAGCAGGCCGACGGCCGCGCCCACGAGCAGCACGCCGAGCAGCAGCGCGGCGAGACCGGCCAGCCCCTCCGCGGCCACGAGCAGCACGAACGCGGCGAGCACGAGCACCCAGGCGCCCGCCACGGCGGCCACGATGCCGTTGACCCACACGAGCGCGTGGTCGGAGAAGATCCGGTCGTCGCGGACCATCGTCAGCAGCCGCCAGGTGCACACGATGACCGCCTCCACGCAGACCAGCCCGACGAGGGCGAGCACGAGGAGCGGCCAGCGCAGGGGAGCGAGGTCGGGCGACTCCTCCGCCATCCGCGCGAACGCGGCGGGCAGGACGACGACCTGGGTGACGACGAGGGCGGCGAAGACGGCGACGAGCAGGCCGCGGAGCGGTCCGACGAGGCGCTGGGTGCGGGACATGCGGACGAGCGTGGCGTCCCGCCTATCGAAAGTCAATAGATATCGATCGCTTCGCGGCGTCTTCGCAGGATCTCCCCGTGCTCAGTCCTCGCCCTCGAACAGCCCGCCGTCGAGCAGCCAGTGGTACCGGAGTCGCAGCGCCCGCTCGGTGCTGGCCAGGATCGTCGCGACCAGGAGCGCGACGTTGAGGCCCGCCGGCAGCCGGACCGGCGAGGTGAACGTGCCGAACCGCTCGGCGACGGGCGGGATCTGCGAGACCTGCTCGACGAGCTGCGGGACGCCGAGCACCAGCGCGACGGCGAGGACGGCCCAGGAGACGGCGCCGACCGTGCGGCTCAGGCCTGGGCGGTCCCGCTCCAGACGGGCCCGCCGGCCCTCGGCGGAGGCGGGGTCGGGTTCGAGCTGGCACTCGCGGCCGTCCGGGGTCACGTAGTGGCAGCGACGCAGGCCGTAGCTGCTGGTGGCCACCTGGATCGCGCCGCCGGTGACGGGGAGCTCGGCGGGGAGCTTCGACGTCGCGACGTGCACGCCGTCGCGGTAGAGCCGGGCCCGCACGTCACCGTCGTCGGAGTCGCCCCAGAGCCGCACGTCGACCGACCACCGCTCGGGGGCGCCGCCGTCGCCCACGAGGTCCAGGTGGAAGAGGGCGCGGGACAGGGGCTGCCACCACCGGAACCGCTGCAGGGCGTGCCCGTCCCCGGGCCTGATCCGGCGCGCGGCGCGCCGGCGTCTGTGGTCCGAGAACATCCCCGGCAGCGTAGCCGGGCCCGCGACCCGTGGCCCGGCGGGCGAGGCGGGTGCACGATGACTCGCGTGAGCACACCCGAGACACCGCGGTCGCGCCTCGTGCGCATGGCCGCCCGCGACCCGCAGGAGCCCGGCCGCACCGCGAGCCCGTTGGAGCTGTTCTTCGACCTCGTGTTCGTGGTCGCGGTGAGCGTCGCGTCCGTGCAGCTGCACCACGCCCTCACGGAGGGGCACGTGGGCAGCGGCCTGGCCTCGTACGGGATGGTGTTCTTCGCGATCTGGTGGGCGTGGATGAACTTCACCTGGTTCGCCACGTCGTTCGACACCGACGACTGGCTCTACCGGGTGCTGACGATCGTGCAGATGTCGGGCGTGCTCGTGCTCGCGGCCGGGATCGAGCCGGTGTTCGTCGACGGCGACTTCACGGTGGTGGTCGCCGGCTACGTCGTCATGCGGGTGGCGATGATCGCCCAGTGGCTGCGCGCGTCGGGCACGGACGGGCCCACCCGCGCCGCGACGCGCGCCTACGCCGCGGGCATCGCCGTCGTCCAGGTCTGCTGGCTGGCCTTCCTCGCGGTGCCTCCGGGGGCGCAGGGGATCGTGTGGGTGGTGCTCGCCGCGGCGGAGCTGGCCGTGCCCGTGATCGCCGAGCGCCGCGGCCGCACCCCGTGGCACCCGCACCACATCGCGGAGCGGTACGGCCTGTTCACCCTGATCCTGCTCGGCGAGAGCCTGCTGGCGTCGTCCAACGCGATCATCGAGGCGCTGCACGACCAGCAGGACCTCGGCTCCCTGGTATCGATCGCCGTCCTCACCGTCGTCGTGACCGCCGCCCTGTGGTGGGTCTACTTCTGGCCGCCGCACCATCACGCCCTCGACGGCCGGCTGAGCCGGTCGCTGCGGTACGGCTACGTGCACTACTTCGTCTTCGCCGCCGCCGGCGCCTTCTCGGCGGGCATCGAGGTGGAGATCGACGCGCTCACCGGGCACACCGCGCTGTCCGACGTCGGGGCGTCGTTCACCGTGACGATCCCCATCGCCGTCTTCGTGCTGGGCATCTGGTGGATCGCGATCCGCGAGAACGCCGACCGCGTCGTCAACGTGGCGCTGCCAGCGGGCGCGGTGCTCGTCCTGCTCGACCCGGTCGTGCCGGTCCCGGTCACCCTCACCGCCGTGATCATGGTGGCGGTCGTCGTGGTGCTGGTGCTGCACCCGCCGCTCAGCGAGCCGCGAGCTCCGCGAGCACGTCGGCGGCCGGAGCGGGGTGCACCAGCCAGCTGAGGTGGCTGGAGGGCAGCGTCCGCACGACGTAGGGGTTGTCCGGCGTGAGCGCGTCGCCCTCGCGGATCAACCGGTCCTGCATCGCGAGCGGCATGCTGGCGTCCTCGCTCAGCCGCACGTAGGCGCGGGGCACCGTGCCCCAGGTCGCGGCCTGGGCACGGTCGTCCGGGGAGCCGGCGTCGAGGTTCTCGTCGGGCTGGAAGGTGGCGAGGAAGGCGCGGAGCTCGTCGTCGGTGCCGTCGGCGAGGAACGCGGCCTTGAGCCCCGCGAGCACGCCCGGGTCCGCGGTGCGGAAGTTGGAGCGCAGGAGGCCGACGTCGGCGGGGTTCGCGACCATCGCACCCGCGACGGCCGTCGCGTCGAAGGACGCCATCTCCGGCTCGGCGTAGTAGTCGCCGACGTCGAGGTCCACGGGGGCCCAGGCCGACACGTACACGAGGCGGTCGACGAGATCGGGTCGCGCGTTGGCCACCGCGGTCAGGGTGACGCCGCCGCGGCTGTGCCCCACGAGGACCACCGGCCCGTGCTCGCGCACCCGCTCGAGCACGCCGATCACGTGCGCGGCGTTGTCCGCGAGCGTCACGCCCTTGATCGCGCCGGGCGCCGTCGCGAGCCCCGCGAGGTCCTGCGGCGCCTGGTACTCCGCGGGATACGTGGCGGCGAACCCGTGGCCGGGGAGGTCGACGGCGAGGGAGCGGAGGCCGCGCAGGGCGAGCTCCGCCTGCAGCGGCGCGAACGAGAAGGAGTTGGCGAAGGCGCCGTGGACCAGCACGACCGTGGGAGACATGCCGGCGAACCTAGCGGAGCGCCCGGGCGTCAGGCCGTCGTGGCCCGGGGCGTGTCGTGCCCGGCGGCGCGGACGTCGACGGCGCGCGCGAGGAACAGCACGACCACGCCGAGCGTGATGAAGAGGACGTTCGTCGGGGTGGCGAGGGCGAGCAGCGGGCTCGTCGGCGTGACGGTCGTGGTCTCGTCGATCCCGCCGGTGGCGAGGAACAGCATCGGGTCGAACAGGCCGTGCAGCAGGATCGGCCACACCAGGTTCCCGGTGACCCGCAGCGTCAGGTACATCGCGACGCCGAACCCGAACGTGTACACGACCGTGACGGCGACCGTCGTCGGGGCCATCCCCGACAGCGCGTTCGCCGAGTGCAGCAGCGCGAAGATCACCGACGACACGACCATCACGACCCACTCGGACGACCCGCCCCGGCGCAGCAGGGTCACCACGACGCCGCGGCACAGCACCTCCTCGACGAACCCGACGAGCAGTCCGGCGAAAAGGGTCGTCGCGACGACGCCGGCCGCGTACGCGCCGTAGTCGACGCCGAGGGCGCGCAGCAGCACGGGCGCCAGGACGAGCGCGGGCGCCACCCACATCCAGCCCCGGCCCGCGGGCTGCGGCCCGAAGAGCACCGGGAACCACCGCAGCGACGCGACGAAGACGACGAGCACGACGGCGCCGACGAGCAGCGGCAGCGCGAGGGCCACGAAGACCCCGGCGGGGGTGGCGAAGAGGTCGTCCGGGTCCACGGAGTGCGCGAACCAGGCGCCGACCACTCGGCTCGCGCCGAGGTACAGCGCCAGGTAGGCCGCGGCCGCCAGCACCGCCCGCCACAGGCCGCCGCGCTCCCAGAAGTCCTGCCAGCCCGAGGACCGTCCCGGGGTGCCCGTGCCCTCGATGTCGCCGCCCATTGCCCGTCCCCGTCTCCCGTGCCGCCGGGGCGGACGCCCCTGCGGGAAAAGTAGACGGCGCGGGGCTCCGGCGCGCGGCGACGACGAGACCTCACCCGGGGTCGAATCGATACGAGGATCGCGGATACGATCGACCGCATGCCCGACCAGCTCCGCCGTCGCCTGTCGCTGTTCTCGCTGACGCTGCTCGTCGGGCTCGGCATGTCGTCCTGGATCACGCGCACGCCCGACGTCCGGGACGCGCTCGGTGCCTCCACGGCGGGGATGGGGCTGGTCCTCTTCGGGCTGTCCGTCGGCTCGATGACGGGCGTGCTGTCGGCGGGGCCGGTCGTGCGTCGCCGGGGCGCCCGCCCGGTGATCCTCGTCGGCTCGCTGCTGGTGGTGGGCGGCGTCGTGGTCATCGGCCTGGCCGCCGCCGCGGGCCTCGCGGCGGGGGCGTTCGCGGGCCTGCTGCTCGTGGGCCTGGGCGGCGGGCTCGGCGAGATCGGCCTCAACATCGAGGGCGCGGCACTCGAGGCCGAGTCCGGGCGGCCGGTGCTGCCCGCCCTGCACGGCAGCTTCAGCCTCGGCACCGTGGTCGGCGCCCTCGTGGGCATCGCGCTCACGGCGCTGGACTTCCCCGTGGTGTGGCACCTGCTCGCGATGGCGGCCGTCATGGCCGCGCTCGTGGCCTGGGCGATGCCGGGGATCCCGGCGGGCACGGGGCGCGACGAGGCGGGGAGGGCGCGGGCGAGCGCCCCGCGTGAACGCCGCCCCAGCGTGTGGCGCGACGGGCGCCTGGTGCTCATCGGCGTCGTCGTGCTCGCGATGGCGTTCGCGGAGGGCGCGGCCAACGACTGGCTGCCCCTGCTCATGGTCGACGGCCACGGGATGTCGGCCACGCACGGGTCGCTGGTCTACGCCGGCTTCGCCGCGGCGATGACGGTGGGCCGGTTCGCCGGCGGGCCGGTGGTCGAGCGGTTCGGCCGCGCCGCGGTGCTGTCCGTGAGCGCCGTGTGCGCGATCGCCGGCATCCTCGCCGTGGTGTTCGCGCCGAGCCCGGTCGTGGCGGGCGTCGCCGTGGCGCTGTGGGGCCTGGGCGCGTCCCTCGGGTTCCCGGTGGCGATCTCCGCGGCGGGCGACGACCCGGAGCGCGGGGCCGAGCGCGTCAGCGCCGTCGCCACCAGCGGCTACCTCGCGTTCCTCGTGGGCCCGCCGCTGCTCGGCTTCCTCGGCGAGCACCTGGGGCTGCGGCTCGCGATGCTCGCCGTCGTCGTGCTGCTCGTCGTGGCGGCCTTCGCCGCCCGCGCCGCCGCGCCGCGCCCCCGGGTCACGCCTCCCGGGCCGCCAGCACCGCGGCCCGCTCGGGCTCGCTGAGCAGGATGCAGAACTCGTTGCCCTCCGGGTCGGCGAGCACCACCCAGCCGCCCTGGCCCTCCGGGCTGCGGCGGTCGGCCACCTGCGTGGCGCCGAGGGCGAGCAGACGCTCCACCTCCTCGGCCTGCGTGCGGTCGGTGGGGCGTAGGTCGAGGTGGCCGCGGTTCTTCACCGTCTTGGGCTCGGGCACCTCGATGAACAGCAGGCGGCCGTGGCTCTCGGCGGGCGCGTCGTGGCCGGCGGGCGGCACGATCATGCACTCCTCGTGGCCGGGCAGGTTGGGGTCGCCCGGCACGTCGACGTAGCCGAGCACCTGCTTCCACCACTCGGACTGGGCGTAGGCGTCGCGGCAGTCGAACGTCGTGTGCGAGATGCGGGAGGTCATCTCCGCATCCGACCACGACGCGCCCCGCGCACCCAGGCTTTATCGCGGCCGGTCCCCCCTATCCTGCGGACGTGAGTGCCGAGGTCAACGCCACCGTCTGGTCCGTCGTCGTCTCGGCGGTGATCTGCGGCCTGTGGGTCGCCTGGCTGGTGCACTCGCTGCGGGTGGACCGACGCCGCCTGCGCAACGGGTTCCTCGCCCTCGCCGTCGTCTACACGGGCGTGGGGCTGCTGGGGCAGCTCGTCGCGCTGGTGCCCGGCGGCACCACCGCCATGGGGCTGATCACCTTCCTCCTGTTCGGCGTCCTCGGCCTGGGGCTCCTCGTGCTCCCGGTCTTCCTGGTGGCCAACGGGCTGACGATGGTGCGCCGCGAGCGCCGCAGCCTCGGCAACCTCCTGTCGCTGCTGGTCGGGGTGGCCATGCTGGCCGCGCCGTTCGTCGTCGCCGCGCCGTTCCTGCTGCGGGTGCCCTGGGCCGTCGGGCTGGTCGTGGGGCTGGCGATGGGCACGGCGTGGCTCGGGTTCGTGTTCCTGGGGTTCGTGACCCAGACGCTGCTGTACCGCCGGTACGCGGCCCGCGTGCCCGCCCGCGGCGTCATCGTGCTGGGCTCCAAGGTGGTGGGCGGCCGGGTGCCGCCGCTGCTCGCGGCCCGGCTCACGGCCGGCCGGGACGCCGCGGTCCGCCTCGGGTCCGACGGCGTCCCGGTGCCCATCGTCCCCTCTGGCGGGCAGGGCGCGGACGAGGACCGGCCGGAGGGCGTCGCGATGGGGGAGTGGCTCGTCGACCGCGGCATGCCCGCCGACCGCGTGCTCGTGGAGGACCGGGCGCGGACCACCCGCGAGAACCTCACCCTCGGCGCCGCCGTCCTGCGGGAGCACGGCACCGACGGGCCGTACCTCGTCGCGACGAACAACTACCACGCGCCGCGCGCGGCCATGGAGGCGATGGACCTCGGCCTCGACGTGCACGCGGTGGGCGCCCCGACGGCGGGCTACTTCTTCCCCAGCGCGTACCTGCGCGAGTTCGTCGCGGTGCTGCGCCGCCACCCCGCGGTGCACGTCGTCGTGGCGGCCGGCATCGTCCTCGTCGCGGCGATCGTGACCGTCGTCGCGGTCTCCGGGCTGTAGCGCGGGCGCCCTCGTACCGTTTCGACGCGCACGATCGCCCCGGGCGACGCAGACTGACGTCACCGCAGCACTGCCGCATCGGTCGACTCGGGCACCGGGGGGAAGTCCGTGAGCACTCAGACCGTCCGTTCCGTCGCGCCCGACGACGAGGGCGCCCTGCCCGTCCGGCAGCCGGCCGACGCCGTGCCGCCCGCCGGGCCGTCGCGTCGTCGTCGCCGGCTGCGCATCGAGATCCAGACGAAGCTGCTCGTGATGCTGCTCGGCATCGCGCTGGTCACCGCCCTGGTCGTGGGCTGGATCGGCTACCGGTCGGGCAGCGCCGCGCTCGAGCGCGCCGCCGAGCAGCAGGTGACGCAGGTCCGGGAGAGCCGCGCGCGGGAGGTCGTGTCCTACTTCACCGGGCTGGAGCGTGCGGTGGTGCTCAACTCGCGCACCGCCGAGCGCTCGATGGCCGCGTTCGAGGCGGGCTGGCGCGGGCTGGCGGACGCCTCGGTCTCGGCCGCCGAGCGGGCGCGGGTCACGTCGGCGTACACCGACGTCCTGCTGCCGCAGCTCGCGGAGAACACCGGCCAGGAGTTCACCGTCGAGTCGTTCCTGCCCACCGACCCGGCCGCGTGGTACCTCCAGGCACACTACCTGGAACCAGGACTCGACTACGACGAGGCCATCGGCGTGGACGACGCCGGCGACGGCAGCGCCTGGTCCACCGCGCACGCCCGGTTCCACGACACGCTGCGCGAGATCGTCACGCAGAACGACTTCGAGGACCTGCTGCTCATCGACCCCGACGGCAACGTCGTGTACTCGGCGTACAAGGGGGTGGACCTCGGCACCAACGTGCTGACCGGCCCGTACGCCGGCGGGTCGCTGGAGGCCACCTTCCGCGACACGATCACCTCGAACGGCCAGGACTACGTGGGCATGGCCGACTTCGAGCCGTACCAGCCGCTGGCCGACGCGCCCACGCAGTTCGTCATGTCGCCGATCCAGGACGACGGGCGCACGATCGGCGTGCTGGCGATCCAGGCGTCGACCGACCGGCTGAACCAGGTCCTCACGAGCGACGGGCACTGGCGCGAGGCCGGGTTCGGGGAGACGGGCGAGACCTACCTGGTGGGCCCGGACGGCCTGATGCGCTCCACCTCGCGGCTACTCGTCGAGGATCCTGAGGAGTACCAGCGTCGGGTGGTCGCCGCCGGCACCCCGCGCGAGGTGGCGGAGACGGTCGTGCGGCTCGGCAACCCGATCCTGCGGCAGTCGGTGGAGTCGAGGGCGGTCGAGTCGGCGCTCGACGGCGACACCGGCATCGTCCGCACCACGGGCTACCGCGGCAAGGACGTCATCGTGGCCTACGGGCCGGTTGACGTCCCCGGTCTGAACTGGGTGATCGCGGCCGCGGTCGACCCGTCCGAGGTGTTCGCCCCGGTGAGCGACTTCCAGCGCCAGCTCGTGCTCGCCATCGCGGGCATGCTGCTGCTCGCGGCGATCGCGTCGCTCGCGCTGGCCCAGGTGTTCGTGCGGCCGATCCGGTCGCTCGTCACGGGGGTGCGCGCCGTGTCCGGCGGCGACCTCGACGCCCAGGTGCGGGTGCGCACCAACGACGAGGTGGGCGACCTGTCCGAGGCGTTCAACGAGATGAGCCGCAGCCTGCGCACCAAGCAGGAGCTGCTGGACGCCGAGCAGCAGGAGAAGGACCGCATCCTGCTCAGCCTCATGCCGCCCGACGTGGCGGAGCAGGTCAAGGGCGGCGAGGAGACGATCGCGCAGGACTACCAGGACGTGTCCGTGGTGTTCGCCGACCTGGTGGGCTTCGAGGAGTTCACCGCCGGCATGGACTCGCGGCAGTCGTTGGACCACCTCAACGAGCTGGTGCGGTCGTTCGACGAGGCCGCCGAGCGGACCGGCGTCGAGAAGGTGCGGTCCCTGCGCAACGGGTTCCTCGCGAGCTGCGGGCTCGTGGTGCCCCGGGTGGACCACACGCGCCGCGTCGTCGAGTTCGCCCAGGAGCTCCAGGCCGCGGTCGCGGCGTTCAACGCCCGGCACGGCGCCGACCTCGCGCTGCGGGCCGGGGTGAACGTCGGCACCGTGACCAGCGGCATCGTCGGCCGGGCGAGCGTGATGTACGACCTGTGGGGCGACGCCGTCGACCTCGCCTACCGGATGCACGCGCAGGAGCCGGAGCCCGGCATCTACGTCACCGACCTCGTCTACGACACGGTCCGCGGCCAGTTCGACCTCGTCGAGGCGGGAACGATCCGCGGGCCGGACGGGGAGCACCCGGTGTGGCGGCTGGAGGACAGGGCATGACCTCGCTGCTGGCCGAGCCGTGGTTCGCCTGGGTCGTCGTGGTGGTGGTCGGCGTCCCGGTCCTGCTGTTCGTGCTCACGCAGGTGCAGGACCTGCTGCGGCGCCGCGGCAGCGCGCTCCTGGGCCCGGTCGCGTTCCTGCGCAACGTCGTGGTGCCGGCGTTCGGGCTCTTCGTGCTGGTGCGGTTCGCCGCCGAGGTGCCCGCCGGGAACGTGTGGGCGCAGGTCCTCGCGACCCTCGCCGCGGTGACCCTGCTGGTGTTCGTGCTGTCCGCGCTGAACGCCATGATGTTCGCTCGCGCGCGCGAGGGGTCCTGGCGGGCCCGCATCCCGTCGATCTTCGTGGAGATCGCGCGCCTCGTCCTCGTCGTCGTCGGCATCGCTCTCGTGCTGTCGTGGGTGTGGGGAGCCGACGTGGGCGGCATGTTCGCGGCGCTCGGCGTCACCGGCATCGTGCTCGGCTTCGCCCTCCAGGGCGCGATCGGGTCGGTCGTGTCCGGGCTGCTCCTGCTCTTCGAGCAGCCGTTCGCGATCGGCGACCACCTCACGGCCGACGGCACGTCGGGCCGGGTGGTCGAGGTGAACTGGCGGTCCGTCCACATCGAGACGGGCTCGGGCGTGCACATCATCCCCAACTCGTCGCTCGGCGGCGCGAGCTTCGTCAACCGCAGCCAGCCGGAGGGGCGGCACGACACGACCGTGGAGGCGTCGTTCGGGGTGGACGACGCGCCCGCCGCGGTGGTCCGCGTGCTGCTCGACGTCGCCCGCGACCTGCCGCTGCTGCGTCCCGGCGCCCGTGCGTCGGTGGCCCTCACCGGGCCGCACGCGTTCACCACCACGCTGCCGGTGCGGAGCGTGGTCGACGCGGGGGAGGCGGCCTCGCAGTTCCGGCTCTGGCTCTGGTACGCCGCGCGCCGGGCGGGGCTCTCGCTCGACGGCGGGGCGCCGGGGCCGGCCGCGGGGGACGACGCGTCGAGAGCCGCGCTGGCCGAGGTGGGAGAGCTCTTCGGCGTCCCGGACGACGTCGCGGTGGCCGCCCGCGACCGCGCCCGCCTGGTCGTCTACGGCACCGGCGAGGTGGTGCACCGGGCGGGGGAGCGGTCGCGCGGGCTGTGCTTCGTGCTGGGCGGGCGCCTGCGGCTCGTCACGTCGTCCGACCCGGAGGCGCGGGCCGTCGAGGCGCCGGTCGAGCGCGGCGGCTACACGGGCGAGGCGTGCCTCGCGCGCCAGCCCGAACCGTTCACGGCGCGGGCGCTCGAGGAGACGCGGGCCGTGCTCGTCCCGGCGGCGGTCGCCCGCGAGGTCGCCCTGGCGGAGCCCGCCCTGGCGCGGCGCCTCGGCGAGGTGGCCGACGCGCGGCGCCGGCTCGCCCGCGAGCTGGTCACGGGCGAGCCGTCCGCCGTCGTCCCGGCGCGCTGAGGTCAGCGCACCAGGGCGGCCTCGGCGTCGGGGACGGCGGCCAGGTGCCGACCCTCCTCCTGCCCGCCGCGCTGCCGCGGGATGCACAGCACGATCGCCGCGCCGACGGCGGCCGCGACGGCGCCGATGACGAAGCAGAGCTGGAACGCGCCTCCGGTGGGGATCGGCGGCGTGCCCGGCGCGAGCACGGTGGTCCGGCTGGTGAGCACGATGGCCATGACGGCGCCCGCCACGGTGGTGCCGATGGAGCGCATGAGGCTGTTCAGCCCGACGCTCGCGGCGGACTCGGCGGCCGGCACGTTCGTGAGGATGAGCGTGGGCATCGCCGCGTACCCGATGCCGACGCCCGCGGACGCCACGCACGAGGCGAGCATGAGCTGCCACGGCGCGTCCATGAGGAAGACCGCGACGACGTAGCCGAGCGCGAGCACGCCCGCGCCGATCGCCATGGTGCTGCGGCCGCCGAGGCGGGTGAGCAGGCGGGACGAGACCGGCGTGAAGAGCATCATCATGAGGCCCGCCGGCGCCATCCACAGCCCGGCCTCGAGGATCGTCTGGCCCAGTCCGTAGCCGGTGGCCTCGGGCATCTCGAGCAGCTGCGGCACCACGATGGACTGGGCCATCATGCCGAAGCCGATGAGGACGGCCGCGAGGTTGGTGAGCAGCACGGGACGGCGGGCGGTGGTGCGCAGGTCGACCAACGGGTCGTCGTGGCGCAGCTCGTACCAGCCCCACAGCAGCAGCACGACGACGCCGCCCACCACCATGCCGAGGGTGCTCGCGGAGCCCCAGCCCCAGTCGTTGCCCTTCGACACGCCGACGAGCACGCCGACCAGGCCGATCGCCAGGCCGATCGCGCCCACGACGTCGAGGCGGCCGGGGTGCGCGTCGTGCACGTGCGGCACGACCGTCGCGGTGAGGGCCGTCATGACGAGGGCGAGGACGACGGAGACCCAGAACAGCACGTGCCAGTCGAAGTCCTGCGCGATCCAGGCGGCGATCGGCAGGCCGAGCGCGCCGCCGACGCCGAGCGTGGCGCTGACGCCCGCGACCGCGGTGTTGCGCAGGTGCGGCGGTGCGATCTCCCGGACCAGGCTGATCGCGACGGGGATGTAGCCCATCGCGACGCCCTGCAGCACGCGGCCCACCAGCACGGGGCCCACGGAGTCGGAGACCGCGCAGACCAGCGAGCCGACCACGAGCACGGCCGCGGAGGCGACGAGCACGGGCTTCTTGCCGTAGAGGTCGGCGAGCCGGCCGGTCACCGGCATCGCGACGCCGCCGCCCAGCAGGGTGGCGGTGACCACCCACGACGCCGTGCTGGCGGAGGTGGACAGGAGCTCGGGGAGCTCGCTCTGGATCGGGATGACGAGCGACTGCATGAGCGCGGCGCAGAGGCTGCTGAAGCAGACGACCACGACGACGGCGACGGCGCGCCGGTCGGTGCGCGGCGGCGCGTCGGGCACGGGGGACGGGGAAGGGCTCACGGCACACCTCAGGATGTGTAACTTACATAAGACCGTGTGTATGCTACCTGCATATCGACCAGCGTCAACCCCCGAAGGATCCCGATGCCGACCGTGACACCGTCGTCCGTGCCGTCGCCCTCGTCGTCCGACCCTGCTGACCTGACCGACGACCGCCGTGTCGCCGGCCTGCTCTTCCGGCTCGACCTCCACCGCCGGCTGGCGGAGCAGCGCAGCCCGCTCGGCACCGCCGACGGCCGCCTCCTGTGGCTGCTCTCCGACGGCCGGCCTCGCACGCTGCGGGAGATCGCCGAGGCGCTGCGGCTCGAGCAGTCCACGGTCAATCGGCAGGTGAACGGGGCGCTCGCGGCCGGGCTGCTGCGCCGGTTCACCGCGCCCGGCCGCTCGGCCCGGCTCCACGAGCCGACCGAGGAGGGGCGGGCCCGGTTCGAGGAAGCGACGAGCCAGGCGCTCGGCGCCTACGCCGACGGCCTCGCCGTGCTCGGCGCCGACGCGGGCACGTTCCTCGAGCAGCTGGAGCGGTTCGCGGACGCCTACGGGGACGCCGTCCGGGCGTAGATGAGGCGCCTCTGCCCGATTTCGGGCAAGATCTGGCATGTCGTTGTCGAGCGGAGCATGATGTCCCGGTGACCGACGCCGATCTCGTCGCCCGCATCGCGACCTCCACGGGGCTCTCCCCGGCCGAGGCGGCGCGGGTCGTCGAGGACGTCCTCGCCTGGTACCGCGAACCGGTCGAGGAGTACGTCCGTCGTCGGCACGCGTCGCTGCGCACCTACGGGCGCCGCAACGAGGAGATCTACGCGCAGATCGCCGCCGAGCTCCGTGAGCGCCTCGTGGCCGCCCCGGAGCTCAGCGAGCGTCAGGTCCGTCGTGTCATCTACGGCTGATCGTCAACGACTGATCATCAACGGCTAGGAGCAACCACCCATGTGCGGAATCGTCGGCTACGTCGGCCCCCAGCAGGCAGCGCCCGTCCTCGTCGAGGGCCTCACGCGGCTGGAGTACCGCGGCTACGACTCGGCCGGCATCGCCGTGCTCAACCCGCGCTCCAGCGCGCACCCGTCGCGCGTCGTCCGGGCCAAGGGCCGCGTGCGCGACCTCGAGGCCGCCCTGCCCGCGCGCCTCGCCGGCACGACCGGCATCGGCCACACCCGCTGGGCGACGCACGGCGAGCCGAGCGAGCGCAACGCCCACCCGCACACGTCGTACGACGGCCGCGTCCACGTGGTGCACAACGGCATCATCGACAACTTCCACGCCCTGCGCTCGCGCCTCACCGCCGACGGCGTCGAGCTCACCTCCGACACGGACACCGAGGTCGTCGCGCACCTCGTGGCGCGCGAGCTGCAGGCCGGGCTGGCGTTCGAGGACGCCGTGCGCGCCGCCGTCGCGCAGATCGACGGCACCTACGCGCTCGCGGTGCTCGACGTCGAGACGCCGGACCGGATCGTCGTCGCGCGCAACGGCTCGCCGCTGCTGCTCGGCGTCGGCGACGGAGAGATGTTCGTGGCCTCCGACGCAGCGGCGATCGTGCGGCACACGAGCCAGGTCGTGCTGCTCGACGACGGCGACTTCGCCTCCGTGACGGCCGACGGGTTCCGCACCTTCACGAACGACGAGGAGCACACGGCGCGCGACGCCGTCACCATCGACCTCACCGTCGAGGAGCTGGAGCTGGGCGGCCACGCCCACTTCATGCACAAGGAGATCCACGAGCAGCCGGAGACGGTGGAGCGGATGCTGTCCGGTCGGCTCGACGACCGGTTCGGCACGGCCAAGCTCGACGGCCTCAACCTGGACCCGCGCCAGCTGCGCCGCTTCACGCGCGTGAAGATCCTCGGCTGCGGCTCCGCGTACTACGTGGGCCAGCTCGGGGCGTCGATGATCGAGGACCTGGCGCGCATCCCCGCGGACGCCGAGCCCGCGAGCGAGTTCCGCTACCGCAACCCGATCATCGAGCCGTCCACCCTGTACGTGGTGGTCAGCCAGTCCGGCGAGACCGCCGACACCCTCTTCGCCGTCCGCGAGGTGCAGCGCAAGGGCGGCACCGTCGTCGGGCTGGTCAACGCCGTCGGGTCGTCCATCGCCCGCGAGGTGGACGGCGGCATCTACCTGCACGCCGGCCCCGAGGTGGCGGTCGCGTCGACCAAGGCGCTCACGCACATGGGCGTCGGGTTCGCGCTGCTCGCGCTGGCGCTGGGCCGCGTGCGCGACCTGTCCTTCGCGGACGGCAAGCGGATCATCGCCGGCCTGCGCGCGATCCCCGGCCAGATCGCGCAGATCCTGGCCGACGAGGAGGACCTCGCGAGCGCTGCCAAGGAGCTCTCCGAGGCGCCGAGCCTGTTCTTCATCGGCCGTGTGCGGGGCTACCCGGTGGCGCGCGAGGGCGCGCAGAAGTTCAAGGAGATCACCTACCGGCACGCCGAGGCGTACCCGACCAGCGAGCTCAAGCACGGCCCCCTCGCGCTCATCAGCCCCGAGCTGCCGACCGTCGCGATCATGCCCGCCGACGACCTGCTGGAGCGCAACATCACCGCCGCGCAGGAGATCCGCGCGCGCGGCGGCGCCGTCGTCGCGATCACGCACCCGGGCGTCGAGCTCGGGGACGCCGCGACGGCGCGCATCGAGGTGCCGCGCAACGAGGTGGAGCTCGACCCGATCCTGCTGACGATCCCCACCCAGCTGCTCGGCTACCACGCGGCCGTCGCCCTCGGCGAGGACGTCGACCGTCCGCGCAACCTGGCCAAGTCCGTCACCGTCGAGTGACGACGACGGGGGTGGTGCGGCATCGGGCGGCTCAGGCGCCGACCTCGTCGAGGAGCTGTCGCACCCCCTCGCCGTCCATCAGGCCGATGACGTTGCCCGCCGGGTCGGTGAACCAGGCGCCGTCGCCGCCCTCCATGAAGCCGCGGGCGACGCCCTTCTCGTCCTGGTCGAAGCCCTCGTAGCGCTCCAGGCTCACGCCCTTCGCGACGAGGTCGTCCACCACCGGGTCGACGTCGTCCACCGCGAGGTGGAAGACGGTGAACGCGGCGGGCGTGTGGTCCTCCTTGGGGTACACGAACACCGGTGAGCTCGTGTCGAGGTGGAGCACCAGGCCCATGCCCTCGTCCAGGGTCGTGACGCGGAGCCCGAGGGTGTCCGCGTAGAAGCTGCGTGCCGCGTCGAGGTCGTCCACCGAGAAGCTGGAGAACCCGCGCCGAGTCGTGACCATCGCCGTTCCACTCCCTCGTGATCGCCGGTCCCCGGGCGTGGGGAGCCGCCACGAGGGTGCCGGACCCCTCCAGGATCCGTCCGTCGTCCCGTCCACGCCGCTGCCCGGACGACCGGGGGCGGGTGAAGTTCGGCCGGCCCGTGGCGTCGTGCCGGTCACGCCGGGTCGGGCTGGTCCTCGACCTGCACGGCCTTGAGCTCGGGGTGGAACGCGAACAGGGCGCCGTCCTTCGTGCCCACCCACCAGCCGTCGCACTGCAGCGAGGCGTCCTGCTCCTGGCCGGCGGTCCACCAGCCGGCCTCGAGGGTCGAGCCGGTGCGGTAGTCGTCGGCGGTGAGGGTGCCGCGCGTGGGCTTCGCGACGAGCGGGTGGCCGGCGTCGACGGACGTGCAGTCGGCCGGCAGGGACGTCACGTCGGCGTCCATCGTGAGGATCATCTCGTCGCCGGTGGTGCGGAAGACGCCGCGGATGTCGGAGGCGTCGTCGGGCACCCAGGAGGGCAGCCCCTCGTCGGCCTTGCCGTCCGCGCCGCTGTCGTACGTGAACGCCCGGGTGTGGCCGGAGCCCCGGTCCTGCAGCGCCTCCGAGATGGCGCCGCACGCCGTCGTCGTGACGGCGACGACGGACGCGAGGGCCAGGACGCCGACGCCGCGGTAGCGCCGCGCGGGCGAGGTCGTGACGGTGGAGACGTCGCCGCGGTCGGCGTGAGGGGTGCTGCGGTGGTCGTGGTGGTTCTCGTGCTGCGTCATGTCCTCGACGCTACGAACGCGCAGGTGGCGTCGTCGTCGGCCCCGGAGCGGAACCTCGGGGGCGCCGCGTACGACCCGAGGGGGACGCCGGGCTCAGGGCCGGGGCCAGGGGTTCGCCGGAGGGCTCACCTGAGGAACCCGCGCACCAGCGGCGTCGCGACGGCCTCGCCCTCGTGGAATTACGCGTGCCGCAGGCCGGGCAGCACCTCGACGCGTGCCCCCGGGATCCGCTCGCCCAGCAGGGCCGCGTTGACGGCCGGCGCGAGCACGTCGTCCGCGCCGTGCAGCACCAGCGTGGGCGCCAGCACCCGGGGCAGCGCGTCCCAGGCGTCGTGGCCGTCGCTGGCGCGCAGGTGGTCGCGGCGCGCCTGCGGGGTCATGGACGGGTCGCCCTCGACCGTCGTCGGGCCGGGGTGGGCGGCCAGCCACGCGGGCGTGTACATGAGGTCGAGCAGGGCGCGCCGGGCCGCGCGCCGGTCCGGCTGCACCATCGCGCGGCGGACCTCGAGCGAGCGCTCGACGGCGTGCGCGCCGCCCGGCGTCGTGCAGCCCAGTACGAGCCGCCCGAGCCGGTGGGGATGGTCGACGGCGAACCACTGCGCCACGCGGCCGCCCATCGACGTGCCGTACACGTCGGCGCGCTCGACGCGCAGGTCGTCGAGGACGGCGGCCACGTCGCCCGCGAGCCGCCGGGTGGTGAGCTCCAGGTCCGTGGGGCCGGAGGCGCCGGTGCCGCGCCAGTCGAGCGTGATCGTGCGCCGCCCGGCACCGAGGCCGTCGCGCGCCGGGTCCCACCAGCGGTGCGAGTTGGCCTGGCCGGCGAGCAGCACCAGCGGGGCGCCCGAGCCCTGCACCTGGTAGGCGATCGTGGCGGAGTCCTCGGCGATCGCGAACGGCACGGGAACCACCCTAGAGAGAGCGGGCCGACGTTCGCCGCGCGCAACGAAGCGTCTCGATCTACCGTCCTGCTGACGGTGTCAACCCGACACGTCGGTCGTGGCCGTATCGGTGCCAGGGGGCGCAGTGAAGACATCGTCGGTTCAGCAGCGCCTCGGCGCGGTCCTGGGGGCAGCCACCCTCGCCCTCGGCATCGGGGTGGCCTCGGTGCTCGTCGCCCCGCCGGCCGGGGCGTCCTCCGGCGTCGTGGCGCCGCTGCCTGCGAAGACGTACTCCCTCTCGTCGTACTACGGGCCCCGCTGCATGCCCGTCGCGGGCGCGTCGACGTGGCACCTCGGGCAGGACATGGGCGCCGCGCGCGGCGTGCGCGTGAACGCCATCGCCGACGGGGTGGTGCTGAAGGCCGGCGCCACCTCCGGCTTCGGGCAGGTCGTGGTGGTGCGGCACACCATCGGCGGGCGCACCGTCTCGTCCGTGTACGGGCACGTGGTCGACGGTGACCGGTACGTGCGCGCGGGCCAGAAAGTCTCCGCGGGGCAGCGCATCGCCGACGTCGGCTCCAGCGGCAACTCCACCGGCCCGCACCTGCACCTGGAGGTGTGGAACGGCACCTACGGGGCGGGCGCGACGCACACCGACCCGCTCACCTACCTCCGCGGCCGCGGGGTCGACCTGCGTGCCACCGCGACGCGGGTCGCCGTGCGCAGCACGCCCACATCGTGCACCTACTACGCGAGCAGCTCCGTCAACCTGCGCTCCGGGCCGTCGACCACGTCGCCCGTGCTCGCCGTCGTGCCGCGGGCCGCGACGCTCACCGCGAAGCCGGGCGCGGCGTCCGGCACCTGGCGGGAGGTGACGTACGGCGCGCGCACCGGCTGGGTCTCCGCGTCGTACGTCACCCCGCGCCGCCCCGCGACCGCCCCGCCCACGACGCCCACGGCCCCGGCGCCGTCGAAGGTCTCCTACGTCGCCGTCTCGTCGCTCAACCTGCGCGCGAAGCCGTCGACGTCGTCGGCCGTCGTCGCCCGGCTGGCGAAGGGCACCAAGGTGACTCACCTGGCCGCGGCGTCGAAGGGCTGGGTCAAGGTGAAGGCCGGGACGCGCACGGGCTACGTGTCGACGGCGTACCTGACCTCCACGGCACCGGCGACGCCGACCACGCCGACCACGCCCAGCGCCCCGGCGGCGACCGTGGCCTACGTGAACACGTCGTCCCTGAACCTGCGCGCGAAGCCGTCGACGTCGTCGGCCGTCGTGGCCCGCCTGGCGAAGGGCACCAAGGTGACGCAGGTGGCCGCGCCGTCGAAGGGCTGGGTCAAGGTCAAGGCGGGCGCGCGCACCGGCTACGTCGCGACGTCCTACCTGACCACCAAGGCGCCCGCCGCCAAGCCCGGCACGACGACGCCCGCCGCCAAGGTCTCGTACGTGACCGTCTCGTCGCTCAACCTGCGGGCCAAGGCGTCGACGTCGTCCCCCGTCCTCGCCCGGCTGGCGAAGGGCACCAAGGTGACGCACGTCGGGGCGGCGTCGAAGGGCTGGCAGAAGGTCAAGGCGGGCACGCGCACCGGCTTCGTCTCGACCGCCTACCTGTCGGCGACCCGGCCGCGCTGATCCAGGGGCTGGCGGTCCAGGCGGGCCGCGACGGCCGCGGCGGCGACGGCGACCGCGGTCGTGGTGGTCGCCAGCCCGACCACCCCCGCCCAGCCGGCGTCCTCCCAGACGTGCGTCGCGACGGCGCCCATGACGGCGCTGCCCACGTAGTACGCGAAGAGGTACGCGCTGGACGCCTGGGCGGTGCCGCGGCCCTGCCGGTGCGCGCGGTCCACGGCCCAGCCGCTCACCAGGGAGTGGGCGCAGAAGAACCCGACGGTGAGGATCCCGAGCCCGGCGACGACGGCCACGACGGAGGACGGCACGGTCACCGCGACCCCGACGGCGAGCAGGACGAGGCCGGTGACGGCGGCGGGGCCGCGCCCGCGCCGTCGGGCCAGGAGCTGCGCGACGGACGGCGTGACGATGCCGACCGGGTACGCCAGGTACACGAGCGTCACCGCGTGCCCGAGGGAGAACGGCGGGGCCTCGAGCCGGAACGCGACCGCGTTGTAGACGCCGACGAACGTGCCCATGCTCGCGAAGCCGACGGCGCACAGCAGCGCCACGACCGGGTCGCGGAACGCCGACGCCGTGCCGGTCAGCACGCTGCCGAGCCGCAGCGGGCGCGGCGTGAACCGGGCCGACCTCGGCACGAACGCCCACAGGGCGACGGCGGCGAGGAGCGTGGTGACGCTCAGCACCTCGGTGGCCAGCGTCCACCCGCCGAGGGCGGCGAGCGGGCCGGGCACGAGCCGCCCGACCGCACCGCCCACCGCGGTGCCCGCGATGTACGCGGCGTTGGCACGGGCGTGCGCGCCCGGGTGCATCTCCTCGCGCAGGTACGCGAGCGCGACGGCGGGCAGGCCGGCCAGCGCGACGCCCGCCAGGCCGCGCAGCACCAGCAGGCTGCCCCACGTGGGCGCGAAGGCGCTCGCCAGCCCCAGCACGCCGGACGCGAGCAGCGACCAGCGCATCACCTCGACCCGCCCGAACCGGTCCGCGACCGGCCCGACGGCCAGCAGCGCGACCGCCATCGCCGCCGTCGTCACTGACAGCACCTGGGCCGACGCGCCCGCGGAGACGTCGAAGTGGGCGGCGACCTGCGGGAGCAGCGGCTGCACGTAGTAGAGCAGCGAGAAGTTCGCGAGGCCGCCCGCCGCGAGCCCGAGCAGCGTGCGGCGGTACGCCCGCGACCCGGGCCGGTGGCCCTCCAGGGGAGCGATGGTGGGCGACGGCGTCGGAGCGGGCGGCGCGGGCGGGGCGGTGGTCACCGGTCCACGATGCGCCCGTCGTTCCGATGCGCCAAATGATCCGAACGCCGGGTCTGATGCCACAATCGCATCTGGCCACCCGGTGGGAGGGATGACATGGACGAGCAGACCCTGCGGGTGTTCCTCTCGCTGTGCGAGACGGAGAGCACCCGCGACACGGCGGCGCTGCTGCGGGTGGACCAGTCGACGGTCTCCCGCACGCTCGCCCGGCTGGAGGCGGGGCTCGGCGTCGAGCTGTTCCGACGGCACGGGCGCCGCATCGCGCTCAACCGGGCCGGCGTGAGCTTCCGCGGCGACGCGGCCCGCGTGCTCGACGAGATCGAGGTGGCGCGCCGGCACGTCCGCCAGGAGGCGCTCGGCGCGCGCACGGTGCGCCTCGGCTTCCTGCAGTCCGTGGCGCGGTGGCTGGTGCCGCGCGTCGTGACCGAGCTGCGTCGTGAGGATCCGGACCGGCGCTTCGAGCTCCGCCAGGGCTTCGCGCAGGACCTGTTCGGCTGGCTCGACGACGACGTGCTCGACCTCGCGCTCGTCACGCCCCCGCCCCCTGCCCGCACCACGGGCTGGCGGCTGCTGCACGAGCAGGTGCTGTGCGTCGCCGTCCCCCCGGGGCACCGTCTGGCCGGGCGCACCGGCGTGGGCGTGGACGACCTGGCGGGGGAGCGGTTCGTCGCGTTCTCGCGCACCACCGAGCTGCGCGGCGTCGTCGAGGGCATGCTCGGCGCGGCCGGCGTGGAGGTCGAGGTCGCGTTCGAGTCCAGCGAGGTCGACACCATCCGCGGCCTCGTCGCCGCGGGGATGGGCGTGGCCGTGCTGCCCCGGCCCGAGCGGCCCGACGCCGCCGACCCGGTCTACGTGCCGCTGGAGCCCCGCACCACGCGGCGGCTCGGCGTCGCGTGGGCGGACGGCGCTCGCCCGCCGGACGCCGTCACCGCCGTCTGACCACTGCCGACCATGCAGTTGCGCACGTTCTGAGCCCCCAGAAGGTGCGCAAGTGCATGTTCGGCGATCTGGGCGGGCGGCTACGCTGCCGGTGCCCCACGACCCGACCCCGGAGGTGCCCGGTGCTGCCGTCGCCCGACGAGCTGCGCACGCTGCAGCGCCGCACGCTGACCGTCGTCGTCGCGAGCCAGGTGCTCGGCGGCGCCGGCCTGGCCGCGGGTGTCACGGTCGGGGCGCTGCTCGCGCAGGACATGCTCGGCACGGACCGGCTCGCCGGCGTGCCGACCATGCTGTTCACGCTCGGCTCGGCGCTCGCGGCGTTCCTCGTCGGGCGGGTCACGCAGCGCGCGGGCCGCCGGCTCGGCCTGGGGCTGGGCTTCGCCGCGGGCGGCCTGGGCGCCGTCGGCGTGGTCGCGGCCGCCGCGCTCGGCGCCGTCCCGCTGCTGCTCGTGTCCCTGTTCGTCTACGGCGCGGGCACGTCCACCAACCTGCAGGCCCGGTACGCGGGCACGGACCTGGCCGCCCCGGACCGGCGCGCGACGGCGGCCAGCGTCGCGATGGTGTCCACGACGCTCGGCGCGGTGGCCGGGCCGAACCTCGTCGAGCCGCTCGGCGGCCTCGCGACGTCGCTCGGGTTGCCCGCGCTCGCCGGCCCGTTCCTGCTCGCGGCGGTCGCCTTCCTCGCCGCCGGCGGCACGCTGTTCGCCTTCCTGCGGCCCGACCCGTTCCTCGTCGCGAAGGAGCTGGCGGCCTCGTCCGACACCGACGGCGCGGTCGACGGCGCGCCGTCGGCGCCGGACGAGGCCGGCACGCGGCGCGTGCCGGCCGGCGTCGTCGTCGGCGCCACGGTGATGGTGCTGACGCAGATCGCGATGGTCGCGATCATGACGATGACGCCCGTGCACATGCGCGGCCACGGCCACGACCTGGGCGACGTCGGCCTCGTCATCGGCATCCACGTGGCGGCGATGTTCCTGCCGTCGCTCGTCACGGGCGTGCTGGTCGACCGGATCGGACGGGTGCCGATGGCGGTCGCGTCGGGCGTGACGCTGCTGCTCGCGGGGATCACGGGCGCCGTCGCGCCGGGCGACTCGATGGTGCTGCTCGTGCTGTCGCTCGCGCTGCTCGGGCTGGGGTGGAACTTCGGCCTCATCGCCGGCACGGCGCTCATCGTCGACGCGACGACGCCGGCCACCCGCGCCCGCACCCAGGGCACGGTCGACGTGCTCATCGCGCTCGCCGGCGCGGGCGGGGGCGCGATGTCCGGAGTCGTGATGGCGGGGTCGAGCTACGCGACCCTGGCCCTCGGCGGCGGCGTCCTGTCGCTGCTGCTGATCCCGGTGCTGTTCCTCACGCGCCGGTCGGCGCCGTCACCGGCGTGAGCGACGACAGCGACCCGACGACGCCGTCGACGGCGCCCGGCACCGCGCGGTAGTACGCCCAGCGCCCGCGCTGCTCGCGCTCGAGCAGGCCCGCCTCGACGAGGATCTTGAGGTGGTGGCTGACGGTCGGCTGCGCCAGGCCCACCGGCTCGGTGAGGTCGCAGACGCACGCCTCGTGGCCCTCGTGCGAGGTGACGATCGACAGGAGCTGCACGCGCGTCGGGTCGGCGAGCGCCTTGAACGTGCGGGCGAGGTCGCGGGCCGCGGCGACGTCCATCGGGGGAGCGGCCGGGCCGCAGCAGCCGCCGTCGGCGGCCACGGGCGTCAGCGGCAGGTCGGTCGTCGTCATGCCTCCATCTTGCCACGCATCGAAGAACGTGGATACGTTGTCCCCGTTCAGTCATCGAAGTTCATCGATACGAGCGGATCGACACGAAGGAGCACGAGATGGTCGAGACGGTGCGGGCCGAGCTGCCGGTGGCCGTGATCGGCGCGGGCCCGGTGGGCCTGGCGGCAGCGGCGCACCTGCTGGAGCGCGGCCTGGAGCCCCTGGTGCTGGAGGCCGGCGGGAGCGTCGGGGCGGCCGTCGCGTCGTGGGGGCACGTGCGCCTGTTCTCGCCGTGGCGGTACGACGTCGACGCCGCGGCGCGGCGCCTGCTCGAGCCGACGGGGTGGACGTCGCCCGACCCCGACGCCCTCCCGACCGGCGGCGAGCTCGTCGAGGGCTACCTCGCCCCGCTGGCCGCGACGCCGGCGATCGCGTCCCGGCTGCGCACCGGCACGCGCGTGCTCGCCGTCGCCCGGGACGGCGCGGACAAGACCCGCTCCCTGGGCCGGGAGCGGCGCGGCTACCGCGTGCGGACGGTGGACGCTTCGGGGCGCGTGGCCGACATCCTCGCCCGCGCGGTGATCGACGCGTCCGGGACGTTCTCGACGTCGAACCCGCTCGGCGTGAGCGGCCTGCCCGCGGCCGGCGAGGCCGACGCCGCGCCGTTCGTCACCGGGCCGCTGCCCGACGTCCTGGGTGCCGACCGCGACCGCTTCGCCGGGCGGCACACGCTCGTCGTCGGGATGGGGCACTCGGCGGCGAACACGCTGCTGAGCCTGGCGGAGCTGGCCGAGTCCGAGCCCGGCACGACGGTCACGTGGGCGATCCGCGGCGGCTCGGCCCGGCGCCTGTTCGGTGGTGGGGCCGACGACGAGCTCCCCGCCCGGGGGCTGCTCGGCACCCGGCTGCGCGAGGCCGTCGACGCCGGCCGCCTGCGCCTGCTGACCCGGGTCTCGATCGAGCAGCTCGTCCCGGCCGGTGACTCGGTCCAGGTGCTCGGCACGGCCAAGGACGAGCCGCTGGCGCTCGACGTGCACGCGATCGTCAACGCGACGGGCTTCCGCCCCGACCTCGGCATGCTGCGCGAGGTGCGGCTCGACCTCGACCCCGTCGTCGAGGCGCCGAGCGCGCTGGCGCCGCTCATCGACCCGAACCAGCACTCCTGCGGCACGGTGCCCCCGCACGGCGAGCAGGTCCTCTCGCACCCGGACGACGGCTTCTACCTCGTGGGCATGAAGTCGTACGGCCGAGCGCCGACGTTCCTGCTGGCCACCGGCTACGAGCAGGTGCGCTCCGTGGCGGCCGCGCTGGCGGGCGACCGGGCCGCGGCCGACGCCGTCCAGCTCGACCTGCCCGCCACCGGCGTCTGCTCCAGCGACCTGGCGCTGGCCGCCGACGGCGAGTCGTCGGCCGGGTCCTGCTGCGGCACCGCGCCGGCGGAGCCGCAGCTCGTCGAGCTCGGGGTCGGTGCCCCGGCCGGCGTCGGCTTCGCGACCGGCGTCGCCCACGGCCGCTCGGGCGACGCGGGCGCCTGATCGGCGGGCGGGCTCAGTGCGCGACGGGGTCGACGCCGAGGGACGCCAGCAGCCCGAGCACCCGGCGCCGGATCTCGTCGCGGATGGGGCGGACCGCGTCGAGGCCCTGGCCGGCGGGGTCGTCGAGCTCCCAGTCCTCGTAACGCTTGCCGGGGAAGATCGGGCAGGCGTCGCCGCAGCCCATGGTGATGACGACGTCGGACGCCTGGACCGCCTCGGTCGTGAGCACCTTGGGCTGCTCGGCGGTGATGTCGATGCCGGCCTCGGCCATCGCCTCGACGGCGACGGGGTTGATCCGGTCGGCGGGCACGGACCCGGCGGACCGCACCTCGACGGCGCCTCCCGACAGGGCGCGCAGGAAGCCCGCGGCCATCTGGGAGCGGCCGGCGTTGTGCACGCAGACGAACAGGGCGGACGGCCGGGCACCGTCGTCGGGGAGGGCGGGCATGCCCTCATATTGATCGACGTCGATGCGCGACGCAAGGGGCCGGCGGGCGGGGCTCAGGACTGCGGCTCGACCGGCCCGTCCTCGCCCACGACCAGATCGCCGCAGCTGGTCTCCTGCGCGGTGACGACCACCGGGTCGTCCGGGCCGGCGCCGTCCGCGACCGTCGACGCCTCGCCGTTGGACGCCGCCAGCGCGCCGTCGTCCAGGTCCACGAACGTGCGCTCGACCGTGAAGGAGCTGCCGTCGGCGGACGTCGCGTTCAGGCCGGCCAGGCGCAGCGCCCCGTCGACCTCCGTGCACCCGACGCCGGTGCCCTGGCCGGTGAAGCCCTTGTCGAAGGTGTAGGGCGCGCCGGCGAGGTTCTGCGTCGCCGCGAGGTCGCAGTCGGCCGCCGAGAACAGCAGCACCTCGCGGCCGGTGTCGACGAGGGCGATCGGCGCGGTGTCGTCGCCCGCCGCCACGACGTTCACGACGGCGGACGCGCGCTGCGGGCTCGCCGAGTCGATCGCCGCCGAGAACGTGGCGCCCGACGCCGTCGTGATCCCGAACCGGCGCTCGGCGCCCCCGGTGAGCCAGGCGGTGTCCGCCTCGCCGTCGCCGTCCACGTCGACGATCTCGTGCGCGTCCGCGCCCTCCGGGGTGCCGTCGTCGGTGGCCGCGCAGCCGGCGGCCCCCGTCGTCGTGGGCGACGACGAGGGGGCGGGCGAGGCGTCCTGGGACGCGGGAGCGGTGGGGGACGGTGACGCGGCCGTCGCGCCGTCGCCGCCGTCGTCCCGCACGACCAGCCAGACGACGACGGCCACCACCACGACGGCGGCGAGCACGACCACCCGCCAGGTCCAGGGGCTGCGGCTCGGGGTGGGCTCCGGGGTGTCGCTCATGCTCCCCAGGCAAACATCGTCAGGCGGGGTCGCGCACGCCGTGCAGGCGGGCGTGCAGGGAGCGCACCTCGTCGGCCAGCGCCGGCGCGGGTCCGCGGGTGGGGACGCCGGGCGCGACGTCGCCCACCGGCAGCGGGGTCACGGGGCCGGGAGCCACGCCCCACTCGTGCAGCCACGCGGTGAGCTGGGCGGTGCTCGTCGCGTACACGATGGGGCCGAGGCCCACCCAGGCGTGCGCCGCGCTGCACATGGCGCAGTGCTCGCCCGAGGTGTACGCGGTGGCGCCCGCCCGCTCCACGGGGCTGAGGTGCGCGGCCGCCCAGCGAGCGATCTCGAGCTCGGGGTGACGGGTCTGGTCGCCGTCCTTCACGCGGTTGCGGTCCTCGAACACGACGGTGCCGGTCGCGTCGACGAGCAGCGAGCCGAACGGCTCGTCGCCGTCGTCCAGCGCCTCGCGCGCGAGGTTTACGCACCGGCGCAGGTACGGCAGGTCGCCGTCGGTCACGGGTTCGGTTTGGTATCCCATATCCCCATCCTCTCGTACCCGCCCCGGCGTCGTCACGACCGGCGCCGCAGCGCCGGGTCGTCCTCGTTCGCCTCGAGGGCGGCGATGAGGGTGCGCGCGTCGTGGGGCCCGCGGTGGCGGGCGCCGTCGAGGAAGAACGTCGGCGTGCCGCGGGCGCCGGAGGCCGCGGCGCTCGCCTCGTCGGCGCGCACGCGGGCGTGCAGGGCCTCGTCGGCCAGGTCGGCGTCGAACCGCTCGAGGTCGAGGCCGATCGCGGCCGCGTGCTCGCGCAGGTCGTCCGGCTCCAGCCGGGACTGGTGGGCGAACAGCGCGTCGTGCATCTCCCAGAACCGACCCTGCCGGTGCGCGGCCTCGGCCGCGACGGCGGCCAGGTAGGCGTGCGGGTGCACGTCCTCCAGCGGCAGGTGTCGCACGACGTACCGCACCCGGTCGCCGAAGTGCTCGCGCAGCTCGGCCCCCATCCCGGTGGCGCGGGCGCAGAACGGGCACTCGAAGTCGAGGTACTCGACGACCGTGTGCGCGGCGTCGGGCTCGCCCTTCACGTGGTCGCGCTCGGGGTCGACGGCGGGGGAGAGCGTGACGGGCAGGTCGGCGCTCGCCTCGCCGTACCGCACGCGGGCGACGGTGAAGATCGCCCAGCCGAGCAGGGTGGACAGCACCATCGCGATGAGGATGCCGACCGTCGCGGCCTGCCCGGCGGGCGTGCCGTCGAACGCGAGGTCCACCACCAGCAGGGACACGGTGAAGCCGATGCCGGACAGGGCCGCGCCGCCGAGCACGCTGCCCGGGCCGACGCCGTCGGGCAGCCGGCCGAGACCCGCGCGGACCGCGCCCCACGTGCCGAGCGCGATGCCCACGAGCTTGCCCACGACCAGCCCCGCCACGACGCCCCACGTGATCACCGACCCGAGCGCCGCGCCCAGCGCGCCGCCGCGCAGGTCGATCCCGGCGTTGGCGAGCGCGAACAGCGGCACGACGACGAGGGACACGGGGCCGCGCAGCACGTCGTGCAGGCGGTGGTTGACGGAGATGGAGCGGGCGAGCCCGACGCGGGCGTTGCGTGCCACGCTCGCGCTGGGCGACTGCCAGTAGTCGCGGAACAGGCTCTTGGCCTGCAGCACGTCGTCGCGCCGCGTGGCGACGGCGGGCACGAGCAGGCCGGCGAGCATCCCCGCGATCGACGGGTGCACGCCGGCCTGCACGGTCGCGCCCCACAGCACCACCACGACGAGGACGTACGGCGAGCTGCGCCACTCGCGCATCCGGCCCAGCAGCCACAGCACGCCGAGCGCGGCCACGGCGACGAGGAGCGGGGCGAGCCGCACGTCCTCGGAGTAGACGACGCCGATGATGCCGACGGCGAGGAAGTCGTCCACCACGGACAGCGTCAGCAGGAAGACGCGCAGCTGGCTCGACATCGCCGGCCCGACCAGCGCGAGCACGCCCAGCAGGAACGCCGTGTCCGTGCCGACGACGACGCCCCAGCCGTGCGGGTCGGCGTGCCCGGCGACGGCGAGGAAGACCAGCGCGGGCACGATCACGCCGAGCGTGCCGGCGACGAGCGGCACCAGGCGCTGGCTGCGCTGCCGCAGCGACCCGATGGCCAGCTCCTGGCGCACCTCGAGGCCGACGACGAAGAAGAACAGCACCATGAGGCCGTCGTTGACCCAGTGGTGCAGGTCCATGTCGAAGCGCAGGTCGCCGACGTCGAGGTGGATCGGCAGCTCCCACAGGCGCTCGTACCAGCCGGAGAGCGGCGAGTTCGCCCACACCAGCGCCAGCAGCGTCACGCCCACGAGCAGGAGCGCCGCACCGGACTCGGTGCGCAGCCGTTCGGCGAGCGCGCGTGCGGCCATGCGTGTCTCCCGTCCGTCGTGGGTGCGGGTCCGCGAGGAGCCTATGACGCCCCCGGGCTCCGGTCGCGGGGACCGGCACGGTGGCCCGCGCGGGGAGCAACAGCGGTCACGCGGTCCGTGTTCCCAGCCAGGGCTCCAGGACGTCCTCGCGGCCCAGCCAGCGCAGCCCGCCGTCCGCCACCTCGTCGCCCGTGGCCAGGGCCTCGCCGAAGGCGTCGAGGATGCGGTCGTGCACCTCGCGGGCGTCGCGGGGCTCGCCCGCCCCCACCACGAGGATGCGGGTGACGGGCGGGTGCCCGGCCGCGACCTCGTCCCAGGTGCCGAGGTCCGCGACGCACAGGGCGCCGCCCGCGCCGTCCCACAGGCACGCGGAGTCGGGCCGGTTCGGCACGTGGAAGACGCCGCGGCTGCGCACCGGACCCGTACCGAGGTCCTCGACGTGCGCGAGCAGCCGTTCCGGGTGGAAGGGCCGGTCGCTGCGCAGCAGGAGGCTCCAGCTCCGGTCGCGGGGGTCCTTGGCCCGGCGGCGGGCACCGCGCGCGCCGAGGGGATGGGCGCGCCGCTCCGCCGCGGCGGGGGCGTGCGAGCGGACGGCGAGCGCGACGGGGTCGAGGTCGTGCAGGCCGTCGACGCGGTGGCTGTCGACGGCGCGCAACCGGTCGACGAGGCCGCCACCCGTGGCGGAGCCGCCGGTCGTGACGACCACGTCCACCTGCTCGAGCTGCGCGGCCAGCGCCTCGCCGACGGGACGCTGGTCGTCGTCGGTGAGCGCGAGCCCGCGCTCGTCGACCAGGTCGTCGCCGAGGAGGTCGGCCTCCAGGGCGTCGAGGTCGACGACGCCGACCGTCGCGGCGAGCCGGAGACCCCCCAGCGCCCCGCCCGGCTCGGCCTGCGTCGCGAGGGCGCGCGCCACGGGCAGCGGCTCCGCGGTGACGGGCAGGGCCAGCACGAGGTGGGCCCAGCGGCCGTCCTCGGCGAGGCGGGCGAGGGCCGGCACGGCGTCCTCGCGCACGCTGCACGACACGCACGCGTGCTCGAGCGCCACCGTCTCGTCCTCCAGGACGCCGGTCGCGTCGACGACGACGCGGCGCAGCGCGCCGTCGTCGGGCAGCAGGTCGTGGCGCACCACGGCGACGCCGGGAGCGCCCAGGGTCAGGCTCGCGGCGGCGGCGTCGCGCAGCACGGGGTCGACGGCGACGAGCACGCTCAGCGCCGGTGCGGCGGGCGTGGTGGGCGCGTGCGGGCGGTCGGGAATCACGAGCACCTCCGGTGGGTTGGGGATGACGGCACTTGAGAACAGTTCTCAAGTCTGTCACTCTAGCGCCCTGATGAGAACGGTTCTCATCTCAGGAGGTTCACGATGTCCGCCCGCTGCCAGGTGCTCGGCACCGTCCCGGGGTTCGGTCACGCGATCTCGCACTCGCACGTGCGGACGAAGCGTCGCTGGGACCCCAACGTCCAGAAGAAGCGCTACTGGGTGCCCTCGCTCGGCCGCACGGTCACGCTGCGGGTGAGCGCCCGGGGCATCAAGACCATCGACCGCGACGGCATCGACGTCGTGGTCGCCAGGATCCAGGCACGAGGAGAGAAGGTCTGATGGCCACCCGCACCGACCTGCGCCCGATCATCAAGCTCCGCTCGACGGCGGGCACGGGCTTCACGTACGTCACCCGCAAGAACCGCCGCAACGACCCCGACCGCGTCGTGCTGCGCAAGTACGACCCCGTCGTGCGCCGGCACGTCGACTTCCGCGAGGAGCGCTGATGGCCAAGACGTCCAAGATCGCCGCCGACGCGCGGCGCCGCGACGTCGTCGCGCGGTACGCCGCCCGGCGAGCCGAGCTCAAGCGCGTCGTCGCGTCGCCGTCGTCCACGGCGGAGGAGCGGGCCACGGCCGTCATGGAGCTGCAGCGCCAGCCCCGCGACGCGAGCCGCACCCGCCTGCGCCACCGCGACGTCGTCGACGGCCGCCCCCGCGGCTACCTGCGCCGCTTCGGCCTGTCCCGCATCCGCCTGCGCGAGCTGGCGCTGCGAGGCGAGCTGCCCGGCGTCACCAAGTCCAGCTGGTGAGAGGAGACACCACCATGAAGCAGAGCATCCACCCCACCTACGGCCCCGTCGTCTTCCGCGACACCAGCGCCGGCACCGCGTTCCTCACGCGCTCCACGCTGGCGGGGGACGCCGCGTCCGGGCCCGGACGGCCCACCCGCACGATCGAGTGGGAGGACGGGAACACCTACCCCGTCGTCGACGTCGAGATCTCGAGCGCCAGCCACCCGTTCTGGACCGGCGCCGCGCGCGTCGTCGACACCGCCGGCCGCGTCGAGAAGTTCCGTCGTCGCTACGGGCAGGGCGCCCGATGAAGGTCCGGGCCTCGCTGCGGTCGCTGAAGCGGCTGCCGGGCGCCAAGGTCGTCCGCCGCCGCGGCAGGACGTTCGTCATCAACAAGCAGAACCCCCGGTTCAAGGCCCGCCAGGGCTGAACCGGGGGTTCTCCCCCCACCGACGAGAGGAGCGGCCGTGGCCGTCCCCAAGCGCAAGACCTCCCGCTCTCGCACCCGCAGCCGCCGGGCCCGGTGGAAGGCCGCGCCCGTGACGCTCGTGCCCGTCACCACGCCCGACGGCGTCGCGCAGGTCCCGGCGCGTCTCGCGCGCGCCGTCCGCCGGGGAGTGCCGCTCGCCTGACAGGATCGTCCGCACGACGACGAGAGAAGGTGGACGATGGCGATCACCCTGTGCGTGCTGCTGTGGGCGGCCGACGGCGAGGCCCCGGCGCTGGCCGACTACGAGACCGAGGTGCTGGCGCTCGTGCCGCGGCACGGCGGACGGGTGCTGCACCGCGTGACCAACGTGGCGCACACCGACGACGCCGCGCACGGCGCCGTGCAGCCCACCGAGGTGCAGCTCATCGAGATGCCCGACGAGGAGGCGCTCGCGGACTTCATGGCCGACCCCGACCGGGAGGCGCGGCTCGACGTCCGCGACCGCGCGATCGCGCGGACCGAGATCCTGCGCGTCCGCCCCGTCGGGTGAGCCGGGCGTAGCGGTCAGGCGGGCGCGGGCATCTCCCGGCCGGGCACGAGCACCTCGTCCACGAAGCACCAGCCCCAGTGCTCCCCGGGCTCGACGGATCGCATCACGGGGTGCCCGGTGGCGTGGAAGTGCGCCGTCGCGTGCTTCGCCGGCGACGAGTCGCAGCAGCCGACGTGCCCGCACTCCAGGCAGGCGCGCAGGTGCACCCAGGTGCCGCCGGCGGCCACGCACTGCGGGCACTCGCCGACCACCTCCGGCGCTACCGGGACGATCTGGTCCAGATGTGTGCAGGTGCCCGTCATGGTGACGCCCTCTCCGGCGGGTCGGTCGCCGCCACCGGCGAGTCTAGGAAGGTGCGGCGTCTGCTGCGGCCTGGGCGCCACCTCGCTAGCGTGTCGTCATGCTCGTCGGACCCCATCCGCACAGCGGCGACGCCCGTGAGCGCACGGCCGTCGTCGTGGAGGACGACCCCGACGTCCGAGACCTGCTCGACGCGGTGCTGACCCAGGCCGGCTTCGTCACGCGCACGGCGGCGTCGGGCCTCGAGGGGGTCGAGCTCGTGCGCACGTTCGACCCGCTGGTCACGACGCTCGACGTGGGGCTGCCCGACATCGACGGCTTCGAGGTGTGCCGCCGGATCCGTGCCGTGTCCGACACGTACGTGGTGATGCTCACCGCGCGCGCGGAGGAGATCGACGCGCTCATGGGCCTGGACGCGGGCGCCGACGACTACCAGACCAAACCGTTCCGGCCGCGGGAGCTGCGCGCCCGGATCGAGGCGATGCTCCGCCGTCCGCGGCGGGACGTGCCGCCGGCCGCCGCGGGTGCGGCCGCTCCGGCCGCCGTCGGGCTCGTCGTGAACGCGGCGGCGCGCACGGTGACGGTCGACGGGGCCGAGGTGCACCTCACGCGCAGCGAGTTCGACCTGCTCGTCGCGCTCACGAACGCCCCCGGGCACGCGATCCCCAAGGACGCCCTGGTCAGGGTGCTGTGGGCGGACGAGTACGACACGGGGACCCCGGTCACCGACCAGGACCGCCGCAGCGTCGAGGTGCACCTGACCAACCTGCGCCGCAAGCTCGGCGACGACGCCGCGTCGCCCCGCTGGATCCGCACCGTGCGGGGCGTGGGCTACAGGTTCGACCACCCCTCCTGAGCGAGGGCGCTGGCGACGACGACCGCGGCGGTCCGGGACTCGTCGGCGATCTGGTCGACGTGCCGCCGTGCGCCCTCGACCCCCTCGGCCTCGAGAGCGTCGAGCCCGCGCGTGGCGGCGTCCGCGAGGGCGTCCATGCCGAGCATGTCCGCGGTGCAGGAGAGGGTGAGGAGCACCTCGCAGGCGGCGTCCGCGTCCGCGCGCGTCAACGCCGCCCAGAGCGTCCCCACGCGGTGCGGCAGGAGGCCCGCCCAGGAGCCCGCGAACCCGGCGACCGCCGCACGGTCGCCGTCGAGGTCGTCCTCGAGCGACTGCCACGCGGCCGCCATGGTGGGGGTCAGGCCCGGGTTCACGGCCGGGGTCCGGAGCGTTCCTCCCGGAGCACCACCGGTCCCGCCGGCCGCGGGGCACGACCGCGCACCCAGGGGGAGGTGTGCTCGGGTGCTCCGGGGGGTCCGGACGGCGAGGTCGACATGGTGCTCCGGGAGGTGATCGTGGGCTTGCGATACCGATCCTGCGGCGCGAACCTCGAGGTGACCGCCGTGCGCCGGCAGGTTTGGCTCAAGATCTGCTCAGGATTCCGGCTCCGCCTACCCTGACCGCATGTCCGAGCGTCCGGAAGCACGCGCCGAGAACCCCTCCGACCGTCCGGTGGTCCTGCTCGTCGCCGACGCGCACGCCTCCCGGGTCGAGGAGGAGTTCCGGGCCCGCTACGACCGTGACTACCGCGTCGAGCTCGTGCGCACCGCCGACGCGGCGCTGGACCGGCTGCGCGACCTGGTGGCCGCGCGGGAGCCGGTGGCGATGATCGCGGCGGAACGCCGGCTGCCCGACGCCACGGGCGTCGAGCTGCTGCACCAGGTGCCGGCGGTCGTGTCGACGGCGCGACGGGTGGCGCTGATCTCCGGCGACGAGTACGCCGACGCCCTGGACGAGATGCGGGCCGCGCTGCTGCGGCGCGACATGGACACGTTCGTCGGCATCCCGCGCGGCGCGCGCGACGAGGAGTTCCACACGGCGCTGGTCGAGCTGCTGTCGGAGTGGGGCTGGTCGGTGGCCCGCCCCACCGTGACGTCCACGGAGATCGTCGCGGCGCCCGGCGACCGGGTCGCGGCCGCCGTCCGCGACCTGCTCGAGCGGCTGGGCGTCCCGAACCGGGTGCTCGCGCCCGACGACGCCGCGGCGCGCGAGATCCTCGGCGAGGCCGGTCCGGGCGCCGTCCTGCCCGTGGTGCGCACGTTCGCCGGCCGGGTGCTGTCGGGGGCGACGCCGTCGGCCGTGGCGGAGGCGATGTACGGCGGCTACGACTCCATCCCGCCGGGCGAGATCGCGGACGTCGCCGTGGTCGGGGCGGGGCCGGCAGGGCTGGCGGCCGCCGTGTACGCGGCGTCGGAGGGGCTGGCGACCGTGGTGCTGGAGCGCGACGCCATCGGTGGGCAGGCCGGGTCGAGCTCGATGATCCGCAACTACCTCGGCTTCCCGCGCGGCATCTCGGGGATGCGGCTGGCGCAGCGTTCCCGCGTGCAGGCCGGGCGGTTCGGCGCCCGCTTCTACACGGGCCGCCCGGTCGCGCGGATCGAGCCGGGACCGGCGGACGAGCCGGAGCACCACCACGTGCACGTCGACGGCGCGCAGCTGTGCGCCCGCACGGTCGTCCTCGCGACCGGCGTCTCGTACCGCCGGCTCGGGGTGCCGGGCGTCGACCAGCACGTCGGCACCGGGGTGCACTACGGCGCGGCGAGCTCGGTGGCGCGCGAGATGACGGACCGGGACGTCGTCGTGGTGGGCGGCGGCAACTCCGCGGGCCAGGCCGCCGTGCACCTGGCGAAGTTCGCCGGCTCCGTGACGATCCTCGTGCGGCGCGGGAGCATCGCCGAGACCATGTCGGACTACCTGGTCCGCGAGATCGCCGCGACGCCGACGATCGCGGTGCGGCCGCGCACGGCGGTGGTCGACGGCGGCGGGGACGGCCGCCTGCAGTGGCTGATCACCGAGGACCTGGACACGGGCGAGCGGTCGAAGACCCACGCCGACGGCCTGTTCTGCCTGCTGGGTGCCGAGCCGGACTGCGGGTGGCTGCCCGACGGCGTCGCGCGCGACGACCACGGCTTCGTCCTCACCGGGCGCGACGTGCCGCAGGAGCGCTGGGAGGACGGCCGCCCGCCCGCCAGCCTGGAGACGACGCTGCGCGGCGTGTTCGCCGTCGGCGACGTGCGGGCCGGCTCGATGAAGCGCGTCGCGTCCGCCAGCGGCGAGGGCGCGTCCGTGCTGCCGCTGGTGCACGCGCACCTCGCCTGGCTGCGGGCGCAGGAGTTCGGGGGAGGGGACCCGGCATGACCGGCCCGCAGGAGAACGGCCAGCAGGTGCCGCGCACCTTCACCCGCAGCCGCGCCCGCGACGTCGGCGACGCGGTGACCAGCGTGTTCGTCCGCCTCGGGCTGGTGCCGGGCACGTCGCTGCTGACCACCAAGGGCAGGCGTTCCGGGCTGCCCCGCACGAACCCCGCGACCCTCGTCACCCTCGACGGGCGGCGCTGGCTGGTGGCCCCGTACGGCGTCGTCTCCTGGGTGCACAACGTCCGCGCCGACCCGCGCGTCCTGCTGCGCCGGGGCCTCGCGCGGCGCGTGTACGTGGTGCGGGCGGCGTCGGCGGACGAGGCAGGGCCCGTGCTGCGGCAGTACGTGCGCCGGTCCCGGCCCACGCGGCCGTACTTCGCGGCGACCGTCGACTCGCCGGTGGAGGCCTTCGTCGCCGAGGCGGACCGGCACCCGGTGTTCGAGCTGGTGCCGTACGACACAGGTCGCTGACCCGCCGCGCGGCCCGGGGCGAACGGGGGTCGAATGGGCCCCATGGGATCTGCGCAGGACGTCGCCACGGACGCGACCCCCTGGTCACGACCGCCCGCCGAGGTGCTCGCCGCGCTGCGCACGGACGACGGCGGCCTGAGCGCCGCGGACGCGGCGGCGCGGCTCGCGGAGGTCGGACCCAACCGGCTGCCACCGCCGGAGAAGGACCCGCTGTGGAAGCGGATCCTCGTGCACTTCGACGACGTGCTCATCTACATCCTGCTGGTCTCCGCGGTGCTCAAGGCGATCCTCGGCGACTGGGTCGACTTCACCGTGATCCTGCTGGTCGCGGTGGTGAACGCGGCGATCGGCTTCATCCAGGAGGGGCGCGCGGAGAGCGCGCTGAACGGCATCCGGCAGATGCTGTCCGTGCACGCCGAGGCGCGCCGGGACGGTGCGTGGGCCAAGATCGACGCCGACGACGTCGTGCCCGGCGACGTCGTGCGCGTGCGCTCCGGCGACCGCGTCCCCGCCGACGTGCGCCTGCTGCAGGCCACCAACCTGCGCGTCGAGGAGTCGGCGCTCACGGGCGAGTCGGTCGCGGCCAGCAAACGGGTCGACGCCGTGGACCCCGAGGCCGGCGTCGGCGACCGCACCAGCATGCTGTTCTCCGGCACGCTCGTGGCCGCGGGCCAGGGCGTCGGGGTGGTCACGGCCACCGGCGAGCGCACCGAGATCGGCCGCATCCAGACGATGATCTCGGAGGTCACGAGCCTGGAGACCCCGCTGACCAAGCAGCTCGACCGGTTCGGCAAGCTGCTCGCGGTGCTCATCCTGGGCATGGCCGTGGTGATGGTCGTCATCGGGCGCGTGGTGCACGACTTCTCCGTGCCGGAGCTCGTCTCCGCATCCATCGGATTCGCCGTCGCCGCCGTCCCCGAGGGCCTGCCCGCCCTGGTGACGATCACCCTCGCGCTCGGCGTGCAGCAGATGGCGCGCCGTCGTGCCATCACGCGCAAGCTGCCCGCCGTCGAGACCCTCGGCTCCGTCACGACGATCTGCTCGGACAAGACGGGCACCCTCACCAAGAACGAGATGACCGCGCGGCTGGTGCGCACGGCCGGCCGGTCGTTCGCCGTCGCGGGCGCCGGCTACGCGCCCGCCGGCGAGCTCACGCTCGCGGGCGAGGGGTCGCGGCACGCCGACCTCGTCGACGACCCCGACCTCGGCGCCGTCGTCGCGGCGATGATGCTGTGCAACGACGCGCGCGTCGTGCCCGGGGACGCCGGAGCGGGCGAGGACTGGCGGCTGGTCGGCGAGCCGACGGAGGGCGCGCTGCGCAGCCTCGGCATGAAGGCCGGCTTCGACACCACGGGCTGGTCGCGGCGGGACCTGGTGCCGTTCGAGTCCGAGAACAAGTACATGGCCACCCTCGACCGGGACGCGGACGGCGGCCTGGTGGTGCACCTCAAGGGTGCGCCCGACCGCGTGCTGGACCGGTGCACCACGCAGACCGCGCCGGACGGCACCGGGCAGCCGATCGACCGCGCGTTCTGGGAGGCGCAGATCGACGAGATCGGCGGCCGCGGCCTGCGGGTGCTCGCCGCGGCCCGGGGCCCGGCGCCGTCGGGCCCGCTCGCCGACTCCCTCACCGGGCTCGAGCTGTGCGGGCTGGTGGGCATCGTCGACCCGCCGCGCCCGGAGGCGATCGACGCCATCGCGCAGTGCCGCGACGCCGGCATCGCCGTCACGATGATCACCGGCGACCACGCCGGCACGGCGGTGGCGATCGGCCGCGAGATGGGCATCGTCCACGACGACGCCGCGCCCGACGGCACGGGCCCCGCCGTCCTCACCGGGGCCGAGCTGGAGGCGATGAGCACCGAGCAGCTGCGCGCCGTCGTGCAGGACGTGCACGTGTACGCCCGCACGAGCCCGGAGCACAAGATCCGCATCGTCTCGGCGCTGCAGGCCCACGGCGAGGTGGTCGCGATGACGGGCGACGGCGTCAACGACGCCCCCGCGCTCACGCAGGCGGACGTCGGCGTCGCGATGGGCATCAAGGGCACCGAGGCCACCAAGGACGCGGCCGAGGTGGTGCTCGCCGACGACAACTTCGCCACCATCGAGCGGGCCGTGGAGGAGGGGCGGCGGATCTACGACAACATCCGCAAGTCGGTGCTCTTCCTGCTGCCCACCAACGGCGCGCAGTCGCTGGTCATCCTCGTGGCCGTGCTGTTCGGGCTGGTGCTGCCGCTCGCGCCGGTGCAGGTGCTGTGGATCAACATGATCACGGCCGTCACGCTGTCCCTCGGCCTCGCCTACGAGAAGGCGGAGCCGGACGTCATGTCGAGGCCGCCACGCGACCCGAAGGCGTCGATCCTCGACGCCGCGTTCGTGCGCCGCATCCTCATCGTGTCGGTGCTCATCGGCGGCGCCACGCTGGTCGTCTTCTACGCCGAGCGCGCGCAGGGCGCGCCGCTCGCCGAGGCGCAGACCACGGCGGTGACCATGCTGGCGCTCGGCCAGCTCGCGTACCTGTTCAACTGCCGGTTCCTCGACCGGTCGAGCCTCACCGTGGACGTGCTGCGCGGCAACCGCGTCATCTGGCTCTCCGCCGTCGCGCTGATCGCCCTGCAGTGCGTGTTCGTGTACGCGCCGTTCATGCACGACTGGTTCGACGCCGCCCCCATCGGCCTCGAGGAGTGGGGCAAGACGCTCGGCCTCGCCATCGTGGTCTTCCTGCTCGTCGAGGTGGTCAAGGCCGTGGGCCGTGCACGCGCCGGGCACGACCGGTGAGCGCACGTCGTCAGGACCGGCTCACGCCGGACCAGCGCGCCGACCGGCTCAAGGAGCGCGTGTACGTCACGTTCGCGGCGCTGGCGGTGGTGCTGGCGCTGCGTGGCCACGTCGAGGGCCTGACGCCCGGCCGGGCGGCGACCACGCTGGTCATCACCGTCGGCGGCACGCTGCTGGCCGTCTTCCTCGCCGACCTCGTGTCGCACGTCGTCGTGCACAACCACCTCCCGTCGCGCGCCGAGGGGCGCCACATGGTGGGCGTGGTCTCCAGCGCCGCCGGCGTCGTCGTCCTGCCGCTCGTGTTCCTGTGGGTGGCCGCGACCGGGGCGTGGACGACGGCGGGTGCGCTCACCGCCTCGACCTACGCGCTCGTCGCGAGCCTCGGCCTGATCGGGTACGTGGCGGTGCGTCGCGCGGCGATCCCCACCTGGCAGAAGTGGCTGCTCCTGCTGGCCGAGGTGGTGCTCGGGCTGGCGGTCGTGGCCCTCGAGGTGCTCGCCCACGGGTAGGCGCACATGACCTGGCTGCTGCTCGTCGCGCTCGCGGTGCCCGTGGTGGTGGCCGTGGTGCTGCTGACCCGTGCGCCGGACGGCCTGGTCCGCGCGGCGCCGCTCGCGCTCGTCCCGGTCGTGGCGGTGGACCTGCTCGGCCCGGCCGGCGGCGTGGTGCTGCGGCTGGACCTGGTGGGTCGCCCGCTGCTGCTGTTCGTCGGGGTGCTGTACGCGGCCGCGCTCGCCCTCACCGCGCGGTCGGCGGACGCCCGGACGGCGTCGCGCAGCGGGCTGCTGCTCGTCGCGTTCGTCGGCACCGCGACGGTGCTCGTCGCCGCCGACGCGGTGACGTTCCTCGCCGGGTGCGTGGTGACGACGGTCGGCGCGCACCGGCTGATCCTGCACCCGCGGACCGTGACGGCGCGGCGTGCGGGCCGGCTCTACCTCGTCCTGGCGGTGGCGAGCGACGCCGTCCTGGCCGTCGCCGTCGTGCTCGTCGTCGCGGCGGGCGGGCTCCGGCTGGCCGACGCCCCCGCAGCCGTCGCCGCCGCGCCCGCGGGCGGGGTGATCGTCGGGCTGCTCCTGCTGGGGTTCGGCATCAAGGCCGCGACCTTCCCGCTGCACGGGTGGCTGCCGATCGACGAGGCGGCGGCGTCCGTGCCAGTCGGGGCGGTGCTGAGCGGCACGGTCGTCAAGGTCGGTCTCGTGGGCTGGCTCCGGTTCCTCCCCCTGGGGCACGAGGCGATGCCGGGCTGGGGCACGGTGCTGGTCGTCGCGGCGCTGGTCGGGGCGTTCGGGGTCCTCGTGCCGGGCGTCCTCACCGACGACCCGGAGGTCTCCCTCGCCTACAGCACCGTGGGGCAGATGGGGTTCCTCGCGATGGTCGTCGGGGTCGCGCTCGGGGCCCCGGACCTGGCGGAGGCGTGCGTGCTCACCGCCGTCGTCTACGCGGTGCACCACGGCATGGCCAAGGGCGGGCTGATCATGGCGGTGGAGGTCTGGGAGCGGTACGGCGCCGGCCGCGCCCGCGCGGTCGTGCTGGGCGGGGCGCTCGTGCTCGGGCTCGCGATCACCGGCGCGCCCCTGGGCAGCGGCGCCGTGGCCAAGTACACCGCCAAGCGGGCCGTGGGCGACGCGCCGTTCCTCGTCGACGTCACGGCGGTGCTGCCGTTCGTCGCGACCGTCTCCACGTTGCTGCTCGTCCGCGCGCTGGTGCTGCTGCGCGCGTCGGGACACGCCGGCCCGGCCGATCCCGACGCCGGGTTGTGGTCCTGGGCCGTGCTCGCCGTCGGCGGGACCGTGGGCACCTGGGTGCTGGCGTGGCTGTGGCTGCCGCCGGAGAAGGTGCCCGGCCTCGACGCCGTGACGGCCTGGGGCGCGGCGTGGCCGATCCTGCTCGGGCTGGCCGTCGCGGGGCTCGTCCTCGCCGCCGCCCGGGCCGGCGTCCTGCCCGCCTGGACGCGCACCCTGCGCATCCCCGCCGGCGACCTCCTGGAGGCCGTCGCGCGGGGCTTCGATCGCAGCGCTGACGGCAGCGTCGATCGCCCGGTCGACGCGCGGACCAGGCGCGACGGTGGAACGATCGGCCGCAGCACCCGGTAGGTCCCACCCCAGGAGGACGCGACAGATGGCGCAGGAGACGACGTCGGGGGCCGGCACGACGACGAAGGTTTCGCTGCTGACCCTCACCGCGATGGTCGTCGGGTCCATGGTCGGCGCGGGGGTGTTCTCCCTGCCGCGGCGGTTCGCCCAGGAGACGGGCGTGATGGGCGCGCTCATCGCGTGGGTCGTCGCGGGCGCAGGCATGCTGATGCTCGCGTTCGTGTTCCAGCGGCTCGCGATGCGCAAGCCCGACCTCGACGCCGGCGTCTACGCGTACGCGAAGGCGGGCTTCGGCGAGTACACGGGCTTCTTCGCGGCCGCCGGCTACTGGGCCAGCGCGTGCGTCGGGAACGTCACGTACTGGGTGCTCATCATGTCGACGCTGGGGCAGTGGATCCCCGCCCTCGGCGCGGGGGACACGGTGCTCGCGCTCGCCCTGTCGACCGTGGGTCTGTGGCTGTTCTTCCTGCTGGTGCGGCGCGGCATCAAGGAGGCGACGGCGATCAACCGGATCGTCACCGTCGCCAAGATCATCCCCATCATCGTCTTCGTCCTGCTGGCGCTGTTCGTCTTCGACCCGAGCGCGTTCGCGGAGAACTGGGGCGGCGCCGACTACGCCGGGAACCTGTTCGAGCAGGTGCGCGGCACCATGCTGGTCACGGTCTTCGTGTTCCTCGGCGTCGAGGGCGCGAGCGTCTACTCCCGGCACGCGCGCCGGCGCGAGGACGTCGGCCGGGCCACGATCCTCGGCTTCGTCAGCGTGTTCGCCATCTTCGCGTCGGTGACGATCGTGTCGTACGGCATCATGCCGATGGCCGAGATCGCCGAGCTGCGGCAGCCGTCGATGGCGGGTGTGCTCGAGGCGGCCGTCGGCGAGTGGGGCAGCATCTTCGTCGGCGTCGGGCTCATCATCTCGGTGCTCGGCGCCTACCTGGCGTGGACCTTGATGGCCGCCGAGGTGCTGTTCGTCGCCGCGAAGGACCGCGACATGCCGCGCTTCCTCGCCCGGTCGACCGACCGCGACGTGCCCGTCAACGCGCTGCTGCTCAGCACGTCCCTGTCGCAGGTGGTGCTGATCCTCACGTACTTCTCCGAGGACGCGTTCGACTTCGCGCTCGACATGACCGCCGTGATGACGCTCATCCCGTTCCTGCTGGCGGCCCTCTACGCGGTGAAGCTGCGCGCCACGCGCGAGACGTACGACGGCGACCCGCCGTCGACCCTGCGCGGGGACCTGGTCGTCACGGTCCTGGCGACCGTCTACACCGCCTTCCTCGTCTTCGCGGCCGGCCTGAGCCTCGTGCTCGTCTCGTTCCTCTTCTACGCGCCCGCGACGATCCTGTTCGTCATGACGCGGCGCGAGCAGGGCCGCAGGGCGTTCACCCCCGCCGAGCTGGTGCTGTTCGTCGTCGTGGTCGCGATCGCCGTCCTCGCGGTGATCGGCCTCGTCGCCGGCTGGATCTCCATCTGACCGTCACCGCCGACCGCACCGTCCGTCGTCCGACCGAAAGGTTCTGCCCATGACCTCCGCACCGTCCGCCCAGCCCGCCGCCCCGGTCCACGGCGTCCACTCGGAGGTCGGCCGGCTGCGCAAGGTGCTGGTCTGCTCGCCCGGGCTCGCCCACGAGCGGCTCACCCCCACGAACTCCGACGACCTGCTGTTCGACGACGTCATGTGGGTGGAGTCCGCGCAGCGCGACCACCTGGACTTCGTCAACAAGCTCACCAACCGGGGCGTCGAGGTGGTCGAGCTGCACGACCTGCTGGCCCAGACGATGGCCATCCCGCAGGCGCGGTCGTGGCTCCTGGACCGCAAGGTGGTGCCGAACCAGGTGGGCCTCGGCCTGGTGGAGGGCACGCGGGCGTACCTCGACTCGCTCACGGACCGCGAGCTGTCGCGCTTCCTCATCGGCGGCCTGTCGACGCACGACCTGCCCGAGGACTTCCGCAGCGACTACGTGAACCTGGCCCGCGAGTCCACCGGCACCCCCGAGTACCTGCTGCCGCCGCTGCCCAACACCCTGTACACCCGCGACACGACCTGCTGGATCTACGGCGGCCTCACCCTCAACCCGCTGTACTGGCCGGCGCGCAAGGACGAGACGCTGCTGATGAAGGCGATCTACTCGTTCCACCCGGACTACGTCGGGTCGCGGGTGTGGTGGGGCGACCCGGAGCAGGACTGGGCGCAGGCCACCATCGAGGGCGGCGACGTCATGCCCGTCGGCAACGGCACCGTCCTCGTGGGGATGAGCGAGCGGACGTCGCGGCAGGGCATCACCCAGTTCGCCAAGGCGCTGTTCGACGGCGGCGACGTCGAGCAGGTCGTCGTCGCCGGGATGCCGCGACTGCGCGCCGCGATGCACCTGGACACCGTGTTCACGTTCGCGGACCGCGACCTCGTCACCGTGCACCCCACGATCGTCGACGGCATCCACGCGTTCACCCTCCGTCCGTCGGACGCCGCGCCCGGCGTGGAGGTCACCGACGAGGGCGACACCCCGTTCGTCGACGTCGTCGCCCGGTCGCTGGGCCTCCCGAAGCTGCGCGTCGTCGAGACGGCGGGCGACGTGTACGCCTCCGAGCGGCAGCAGTGGGACTCGGGGAACAACGCCGTCGCCCTCGAGCCCGGCGTCGTCTTCACCTACGACCGCAACACGCTGACCAACGCCGCCCTGCGCCGCGCGGGCGTCGAGGTCATCACCATCGTCGGCGCCGAGCTCGGCCGCGGCCGCGGCGGCGGGCACTGCATGACCTGCCCGATCTCGCGCGACCCGATCGACTGGTGACCGACTGACCTGCGCCCGCGCGGAATACGCGTGGCCCAGGTCACTGTTCGACCCGTCGTGACCCTCCTGACGCGCGCCACCGCCTTCCTCCACGAGCTCGACGTCCTCGAGGCCCTCGAGGCCGCGACCGCCGTGCAGGTGGTCCTTCCGCGCGAACCCGGCCGGCCGTGGCGCGGCTGGGTGGTGCAGCTGGGTCACGACCTGTACGTGCGTGCGGCGCCGGGCGCGGCGCCCGGCGCCACCGGCCGCGCGCACCTGCAGCTGGACGGCGTCCGCCACCCGGTGGTGCTCGCCGAGGTGGCCCCGGAGCTGCACGGGCTGCTCGACGACGCCTACCTCGCGAAGTACGGCCGGTGCACGCCGGAGAAGGTCGGCGCCGTGACGTCCGACGTCGCCGCCGCGGGCACCTTCCGCGTGCGGCTGCGGCGCGCGACGTGGGGCGAACGGATCGCGGAGGCCGTCGACGCCGCACGCCTCGCCCGCCGTCCGCGGCGCACCCCGGAGCCCTGCCCCAGCTGCTAGACCGGCTCGGCGACCCGCTCGAGGCGGGCGTCGAGCATCCGGACCGTCGCGTCCACGCTGGCCAGGGTGGACGCGTCGTGCGACACCAGCAGCGTGGCCGCGCCCGTCTCGCGGGCCAGGCCCGTGATCAGCTCGACCACTCGGGTGCCGCGCTCGTGGTCGATGGCCGACGTCGGCTCGTCGACCAGCAGCACCTGCGGCCGGCCGACCAGGGCGCGCGCGATCGCGACGCGCTGGCGCTGCCCGCCCGACAGCTGCGCGGGCCGCTTGCGCGCGTGGTCGGCGACGCCGACGGCGTCCAACAGCTCCATCGCCCGGGCGCGGACGGTCGACGGGCGCCGGCCGCGCAGGTGCGCGTGCAGCTCCAGCTGCTCCAGCGCGGTGAGCGAACCCAGCAGCTGCGGCGACTGGAACACCATGCCGATCCGGTCCAGGCGGGCTCGGGTCGCGTCGGCGACGCTCGTGGCGGGGGTGAAGACGACGTCGTCGCCGAAGCGGACCGTGCCGCGGGTCGGGTTGGTCAGCCCGGCGGCCACAGCCAGCAGGCTGGACTTGCCGGCGCCTGACGGGCCGAGCAGCGCGGTCGTCGTGCCCGCCGGGACGGCGAGGTCGACGTCGTCCACGGCGGTGAGCGTGCCGTCGCCGTCGGGGTAGACGAGCGTGATGTGGTCGAGGTGCAGGTCCATCGGGATCCTCCTGGGTGGTCTGCCTGTCGGCGGGTCAGCGGGCCGCGAGCGCGGCGTGCGGGTCGATCCGGGTGATGCGGGCGATCGAGACGGCGGCGCCGGCCAGGCCGAGCACCACGAGCGCCGCGGCGGGCACGAGCGTCGTCGCGGTCGTCACGACCACCGGGACGACGTCGGGCAGCAGCGCCGCCCCCGCGACCGTGAGGCCGGTGCCCACCGCAACGCCGCCGACCAGCAGCACCGCCGCCTGCCCGAGCGCGTCGCGCAGCAGGTAGCGGGTCGAGGCGCCCAGCGCCTTGAGCACCGCGACGTCCCCCGACCGGCCGATGGTCCACACGGTGAAGAACGCGCCCACCACCAGAGCGGAGATGACCAGCAGGAACGCCTGCATCGTCGAGAGCGAGGTGTTCTCCCCGACGAACGACGCCACCGCCGAGCGAGCACCCGACGTCGTGACCGTCGTCGTGCCGAGCGCGGCGTCGGTGTCCGCGAGGGTGGTGTCGTCCGCGTCGTCCGCGTCGTCGGTCGTCGTGAGCGCGACGACGGTCGCGACGTCGTCGCCCCCACCCGCGCCGCGCGCGCCGACCGCCTGCCAGTCGTCGAGCGTCGTCCACACGACGGGGGTGTGCGAGAACGACTCGTCGGCGTCGACCGTGGCCGCGACCGTGAGGTCGGCGCCGCCGAGCGTGACCGTGTCGCCCGCGCTCGCGCCGAGGGCGTCCGCCGCGGCGGGAGTGAGCACGATCGTGCCCGGCTCGACGTCCTGCCCGCCCGGCACGAGGCCCGAGCCCTCCCCGACCCCGAGCGCCGTGACGGACGCCGTCGTGCTGTCCGAGCCGGCGCGCGTCGTCGCGAGGCCCAGCGGCTCGGCGGACTCCACGCCCGGCGCGTCGGCCCAGCCCTCCCACTGGTCGCTCGTCACGCGCGACGCCGTGAACTCGGGGGAGTCGCCGGCGGCGGGCATGGAGAACGCCAGGTGGTCGGCGGGCAGGTCCGTGACGGCCGACGTCGACTCGCGGGCCAGGCCCGCCGTGAGCGACGCGAGGAACGTGACGAGGAACGTGATCAGCACGATCACCACGGACATGAGGACGAAGCGGCCGCGGGCATGCTTCAGATCGCGCAGGGCGACGAACACGGGGATGACCTCCACAGGACGGGTGTTCCGGACTGCCTCCAGCCTCCGCGTCGGGGCGCCCGCGATCATCGGGACCCGGGGTGATCCTGCGGCGCCGAAGGATGGCCCGCCCGTTCCACCTTTCGGACGATGCGCCGGCGGCCCGCGCCGCTACCGTGGATCGGGTGATCCACCCCCAGCCGTCGGCGACGCGCGCCCTCATCCTGGGGCTCGATGTCCTGCTCGCGGCGCTCGCCGTCGTCGCCGTGGTGCAGGCCCCGCCGGGGCGGGCGTGGGCGGCGGCCGTCGTCGCGGCGGCGCTCGTCGCCGTCTACGTCGCCGGACGCCGGGCCGTGCGGGTGCACGACCGGGCCGTCGACACCCCGCGCGGCGCCTGGTGGCCCGACACGGCGTGGATCGCCGCCCTCGTACTCCCGTGGGTGGTGCTGCTCTGGCTCTCGCCGGCGGCACTGTGGCTCGCGTTCCCGCTGATGATCCTGCAGATGCACGTGCTCGGGCCGCACCGCGGCGTCATCGCGGTGGCCGTGACGACGGCGCTCGCCGTCGCCGAGGGGCTCCTCGTGCAGGCCGACGCCGACGACCCCTGGACCGGCTTCGTGCTCGGGCCCGTGCTCGGCGGCGCCGTCGCCGTGGGGGTCGTGCTGGGGATCGAGGCGTTCGTCCGCGAGTCCCAGACGCGGCAGCGGACCGTCGACGAGCTCACCCAGGTGCGCCAGCACCTCGCCCAGGCCGAGCGGGACCGGGCCGTCACCGACGAGCGCGCCCGCCTGGCCCGCGACATCCACGACACCCTGGCCCAGTCGCTGTCCGCGATCGAGCTGCTGCTGCGGGCCGCCGACGACGCCGTCGGCACCGACGACGAGCGGGCCCACGACCTCGTCGGCCAGGCGCGCGGCGCAGCCCGCGACAGCCTCGCCGAGGCACGCCGCGTCGTGCAGGACCTCACGCCGCCCGACCTCGACCGCACCACCCTCGTCGCCGCGCTGCGCCGCGTGGCCGAACGGCAGCCGCTCGACGTGTCCGTGCACACCGCCGGCGACGTCCGCCCCCTGCCCGTGCCCGTCGAGACCGCGCTGCTGCGCATCGCCCAGTCCGCGCTCGCCAACGTGGCACAGCACTCGGGCGCCGACCGCGCCCGGCTCACGCTCACCTACGAGCAGGACACCGTCACCCTCGACGTCGTGGACGACGGCCGAGGCTTCGACCCCGAGCTCGCCACGGGCGCGCCCGGGCGCGGCTTCGGGCTGCCCTCGGTCCGGTCGCGGGCGCGCGAGCTGGGTGGCACCGTCACGCTCGAGACGTCGCCGGGCGCGGGAACCGCCCTCGCGGTGACGCTGCCCGTGGAGGAGCCATGATCGACGTCGTGCTCGCCGACGACCACCCGGTCGTGCGCGCCGGGCTGCGGGCCGTGGTCGACGGGCAGCCGGACATGCGCGTCGTGCACGAGACCGGCACCGCCGAGGACCTCCTCGCCTGGCTCGACGACGGCGGGCGGGCCGACGTCGTCCTGCTCGACCTGCGGTTCGGCGACGCCGGCCCCGGGCGGACCCGGCTCGGGGGCGCCGAGGCGACCGGCACCGTGGTGCACCGGCATGCGACGCCGGTGCTCGTCGTGACCACCTACGGCACCGACGCCGACATCCTCGCCGCCATCGAAGCCGGCGCCACGGGCTACCTGCTCAAGGACGCGCCCACCGAGGAGCTGGCCCGCGCCATCCGTTCCGCCGCCGCCGGCGAGGTCACCCTTGGCGCCGACGTCCAGCGCCGGCTCCTCGGCCGCATGCGGTCGCCGGGCGAGACCCTGAGCGCCCGCGAGCTCGAGGTGCTGCGCCTCGTCACCGCCGGCCGGTCCAACGACGCCATCGCGCGCGAGCTCTTCGTCTCCGTCGCCACCGTGAAGTCCCACCTGGCGCACATCAACACCAAGCTGGGCACCCAGTCCCGCACCGAGGCCGCCGCCGTCGCCCGAGAGCGCGGGATGCTCTGAGCCCGCAGCGGCAACCACCCTGCTGCGGATCAACGCGGCGCGGACGTGGCCACAGAGGCGAGTGACGACGGAGCGCCCCTCTCCGAAGGGTGAGCGGATGGGCCGAGCGGCTCAGAACGGTGGGTCGCCGGGGTCGGGCAGCGGGTCTGGCGGCTCGGGTGGGTCTGGTAGCTCAGGTGGGACCAGGTCGCGGCCGGTGAGGTCGACGGGATCGGCGACGGGGTCGCGGGACGTCCGGCCGGTGGGTGACGTCCAGACGAGGGTGCCGTCGGGCTCCTGTCGTGACTGCCATCGTGTCTCGTGCTTCATCACGTGATGCGGTGTGCGCGTCTTACAACATCGGTGCTCCCACGGGTGACTATTCACCCGGTGCGCGGGCGTGGCCTGCAGACTCTCGGTCGAGTGGTCGGCCATGATGGCGGCGTGACCATCGCGCTCGTGATCAAGGTCAACGACGGTGTCGTCCTGGCCGCTGATAGTGCCACCACCATGGGCAGCGTGGGGCCGGACGGCTCGCTGCAGGTGATGAACATCTACAACAACGCCAACAAGGTGTTCAACCTGCACAAGGGGCTGCCGATCGGGGCAATGACCTGGGGGCTCGGTAACGTCGGGCCTGCGTCGATCGCGACCCTCGCCAAGGACGTCCGCCGCGCATTCCATGGCGAGTCATCGAAGCGGCCCGAGTGGCGGATCGACCCCAGCGACTACACGATCGAACATGTGGCAGACCGCGTGCGGGACTTCCTGTGGGACAAGTACGTCCCTGTTCACGGGGCGGAGCCTGCGACCCCAGAGGAACAGGGGCGCGTCCTCGGCTTCCTCACGGCGGGATACTCGTGCGACTCGGACGATCCGCACGTCTTCACGGTCAGCCTCGGCGAGGACGGCGGCGACCAGGTGACCGAGCACTTGGTGGACGACACCGGCGCGATGTGGTGGGGGCAGCCCGAGGCCATCGCTCGCATCGTCGGCGGGATGAGCCTCGACGCGCTCCCCGCGATGGTCAACGTTGGCATCTCGCCGGACGAGGTGGTGCCGTTCTACAACGCTGTCCGTGCTCAGGTTGCTCCGCAGATGATTCCCCCGGCCATGCCCATCCAGGACGCCATCGACCTGGCCGAGTTCCTGGTCTACGCCACCATCCAGTTCGTCCGATTTTGCCCTGGTAACCCCACTGTTGGCGGCCCCATCGAGATTGCTACGATCACCAAGCACGAGGGGTTCAAGTGGGTCAAGCGCAAGCACTACTTCGACACTCGGCTCAATCCACCCCAGGAGGTGCGCTAGTGATGCTCAACAACGCCGGGACCAACGTCTACCGGTCCGGCCAGGGTGCAGCCGTTGGCGCGCGCAAGGTTGGATCTTCCAGCACAACGACGCTTCGGGCGTCGGCGGCGCCGTCAAAGCGGATCGTGATCACGCCCCCGTCGAAGCGGGACGCCAAGAAGCGCTAGTCCTTGGTGCCCGGGGACGCCCCGGACCTGATCCGTGGCCATCGGCCAGCGCCTGGACGCCCCGGCTAGGCTCGGCCCGAATGCTTGACCTTTCCTTTGCCCGCACAGAGAAAAAGACTGGCACGGGGTCACCCGACCGGCCGCGCTCAAAAAACGTGGGGGGCCTGTGGCGACGGCGGCGCGCGCCGTGACGAATCGCCGGGCTCCAACTCGTTGGTGTTCGTGCGCGTCGCTGTGATGCATCTGCATCGGGCCGTCACGACGCTCAGCACCACCACGCGCTGGTCGTGACCACCTCGTGGTCGTCTTCGTGCTCGGCGCTACGACTGAGCCGTGAGCCTCGGTCTCGCTGGGCTGGCGGCTCGGCCCTCGTGGTGCTGCTGGTCGTGCTGCTGCTCAGCCCTGACCGCGACGTGCACGTGCGTGTCTGTGCGGGCCTGGAGCCCTGGCCCTGCCACCCCTGGGCCTGGTGGGGCTATGGGGCGCCTGAGGGGCCGGGGCGTACCGCAGGCGGGGGGCCTGTAGGCCGGGGGCCCTTGCTCAGGGGTGGGGGTATCTGCTGCTGGGCAGGGGGTGCCCTCGTGCCTGAGGTGGGGGTGGTGCTCCACGACGAGGGGGTGGGGCGCGGTGACCCTGGCCGACTCGCCGCCGCCAGGTGGGATTGACCCAGCCGGGGTCACCGTGGTCTCAGGGCTACCGGACGTGCACGCGGGCGCTGGGGGTAGTAGCGCGTCTGTACCTGGCTGGCGGCCCTGCCCCGTGCGCGTATTCCGGCCTCAAGGGCGCGTACCTCGTGCTCGTCGTGGCGCTCGCGGCGTAGCGCCTCGGAGGCGAACCGGGGCACGTCCGCGACGCGCTTGACGCCGGTCTCGTCCATGCCGAACGCCGGGGTCTCGGTCAGGCTCACCTCGCCTAGCCGCATGCCCTGGGCGCGTCGCTGGCCGACGATGGCGCCGACCTCCGGCGTGGTCATCAGGGCGTTGAATCCGGCGCTGAGGCCGACCCGGCCGAGGTCCGTCAACGCCAAGATTCGGTCCTCCAGTTCGCCCTCGGCCAGCGCTAGCCAGACCTTCAGCCCCTCGTCGCGCCGTTCGATGCCGACGAGGGCGCCGCACCGCACGCCGGTCTCGTGCGCCCAGTGCACCGGGACCTCGGCCACGTCCAGGGACACCACGTCCACCGGGCCGACGTGGGTCACGGTGTGGCCGTCGTGCTGGGAGACTGCAAAGTCGGGCATGACGTTGCCGGTCACGATCCTGGAGCGCGGGCTGTAGGCCTCAAACACCCCGCGTGGTTCCTCGCGCCGGGCACGGGCGGCCACCACGGCGTCGTAGCCTGCCCTGGAGGCCGTCCAGGGCACGTCGGCGAGGTCGTCCGGCGCGGTCCAGCGCAGCAGCGCGGCGGCCGTCTCGTCTGCCGTGAACTGGTTGGGCAGCCCTTCCGCGAGACGTTCCAGGTCGTCCTGACGGATCTGCACGCGGCGGTCCTCGGGCAGGTGGTCGTGCACGCCGCGCGCGAGCGCGGCCCGCTCATCGGGGGTGGTGGGGTAGCTGTTCGTCGTCGTCATCGGCCCGCCACCAGTTCGTCCCACTGGCGGCCCTTGGCCAGGGCAGCCTCGGTCTCGGCCAGCACCGCGCGGCGACGTTCGGCCAGGGCGCGCTGAGCCTCGCGCTCGGCCTCGGCGTCGCGCTCGTCGGCATCGACCTTGTCGGGCTCGGGGTGGGCCTCGGGGATCTGGTGGGCGTCGCCGGTCAGGGGCGCCAGCGGCGTGGGGCGCCCGGCCACGTCGGGCACGGGCTCCACGTCGTGCGGGACCTCGTGCACCACGTCCTCGTCGCCGTCCAGTTCGTGCACCTGCTGCACCGTCACCACCTCCACGCCCGTGACCTCCAGGCCGACCTCGGTGGCAAGCGCGTGCGCGGCGGCCTCGACGTCCTCGCGGCTCAGGAACGGGGCCAGCCTCGCCAGCGCCCGCCGCCTCGTGGTCCAACCCCTGGTTCCCATACCCGCGATTGTCCAGGTAGCCGAGCGGAATAGCGAGGGTTTCGGATGTCCGAACACCGCAGAGAGAAAGTCGTGCAGCCCCGGCGCTGCGGGGGACGGCTAGGCCCGACCGGCGGCTAAGACTGGGCGTCGTCCTCATGCGGGAGGAGTTGGCACTGATCGATCCATCGCGCCAACGTGGACAGGCTGGCCAACTGCTCGAACGCCTCTTGCCGGGGCATCTCGTCGGTGCCGTGCGTGCTGGGGTTCCTGATAGCCATGAAGCACCCCTGAGCGAAAGCCCGGATGCCGTCGCGCATGGCCTTCACGGTCTGGTCGGTGTCCTCACCGGGCCAGCGCAGGCGGGGCTTGCCCGGCTGGGGCGCGCCGTCGCGGAACACCTCGGTCATGAGGCTCTGGTCCGAAACGTCGCGGCGACCAACGCGCTTCTGGACGTCGGCGTTCAGGACCGTGGCGGCCGTCTGCACGGCCTGGCGGTAGTGCTCGCTGGACCACAGCGGGGACGCCGCCGCCCAGACCGTCGGGTGCAGTGAGTCGGCCGCCATCGCCGGGGCGCTGGTACCGAGGTGCTCCCGAGTCTCGGCCTCGGTCCTGACCTTCCCCAGTGCGATCTTCACTGTGGCCAGGCCTGAAGTGATCTCCGCGTACCCGCTCCCCCCAACGATGAGGATGAGGTTAGGCAAGGACTTCTGGCCCATGACTCGGGCGACGATCTGGGAGGTCTGGTCCTCGCGCTCGCGGAGGGGGGAGGTGTGCCTTTCCTTGATGAGGCCGCTTGAGGTAGTGGGCTTGGTCGCAAGCAGTCCCTCGGCTGTGATGATCCACCACTCCAGCCGATTAGCGGCCCATTCCACGTCGTAGTCCTGCGGCATCTGGCCCCTCCACCGTCGTGCGCGTCCTGGTGCGCGTCGTGAGGGCAACCTAGCGGGGGACACCGACACCCCATAGGGGTGGACAGGGTGGACAGTTGTCCACCCCTATGGCTCTCTGCGGTTCAAACCTGCGGGGGTAAAACCCCAGGTGAGAGAGAAAGCATGGACTCGTACGTACGGGGTTCGCGCGTCGTAGGGGTGGACACTTGTCCACCCTGTCCACCCCTACGGCGGCCACCTCAGCCCCTCGCGCCCGGCGGCCCAGTAGCGCACCCCGCGAGCACCCTTGTTCGTCGTCTCGGCGGCCTCTATCTGGCCCAGGCTCACGAGGGACTCCACGACCTCGTCCACCAGATAGCGGTCCCTGCCCGGCAGTTGCCTCTTCAGAGGGCCGCCGGTGATGCCCGCTGACGCGGCGGCCGTGACGATCTTCAGCACACGGGCCGCCACGCGCTTCCTGTCCCGGTTGGCCTTGGCGTCCTCCACGGCCACGGCGTTGCGCGCGTGCTGGCGGGCGTGGGCCTCGCCCTTCTTGGCCACCTCGCGCGCCTGGACGGCCAGCACGTCCTGGAGGGTGACGTTGGAGACGCGCAGGATGTGGCCCGCCAGTGCCCAGTCGTCCTCGCGCACGTCCACGCGGCCCGCAAGCAGCGCGAGGGCCGCCGCGTACTTCAACCGCACCAGGGCACGGTGGCTGGCCAACGGGTCCACGTCCGCATCCCCTCGCACGACGGGGAGGCGTACGGCATCAATCTCGTCCTGGACCGAGGGCGGTACCGTCATGGGCCGTCGCCCGGCTGCTGCGGGGTCGTAGGGCGGCAGCGGGGGCAGCGCGGGCACGCGCCAGCCCAGCGGTCCCGGCCAGGCGGGCTGCACGTCGGGCGCGCCGGGGTCCTTGGCGGGCATCCAGGCCAGCCGTTGGGGCGTGCCGCCGTCGGCGTCGTTCAGGATCGGCCCGCAGCGCGCGGGTTGCGCGCCGATGACGAGGCACACCCGGTAGCCGTGGTCATTGACGACGATGCGGCGTTCGTCGTCGGCGTTCATGAAGCCCAACTGCTCACCCGAGAACACCGAGCGCAGCATGGCCATGATCGTGGCGCCCCTGCGGTCCATGCCAACCGCCACGAGAGCATCGACCTCGGCCACGTTCACGAGACGGCCGAGCCCGTGGGGGCGCCGCTGGGACGGCCCCACGGGCTTGCCGTCAGTGTCCATGTCCCTGTACTTCTCGGTGAGCGACTTCACCAGACCCTCGCCCGACCCGATGGGCTGCTCGAACTCAGGCGCGGGCAGGGGCAGTAGCCGACGGGCCACGCCGTTGGCGGCGCCCTTGCCCCCACCCGATGGCGCCACGATCACCGCCATGAGGTTGAGGGAAGCGTGGTCGCCCAGTTGGTCGGGCAGTACTACCGACGGCGGGATGAGCGCGACGACACGCGCCAGCACGATGCTGAGCACGGCCCACGGCCCCGCCCGCCTGGCCCGAGCAGCCTGCCTGATGTGGTCCAACTCAGGCCTTGCGGTCCAGAACAACTCGTCAGCCTCGCCAGCGTCGCCTGGCCGGTCTACCGCGCCCGCCGTCACGTCAGCGAGGGCGGGCACGGTAGGGGGGTTGGTGGCCATCAGTCCGGCCATCAACGCCTCGTCGTCCGGGCCAGGGCCGTGCGGCAGGTGCTTGCCCAGTTCCCCGGCCGCCTCGTCCTCGGTCTTCTCCGAGGCTTTGCGCACGGCATAGTCGGCTGCCCCGGCCACCTCCCCGAGCGCCGGGGCGCGGCGGGGCTCGGTGTTCTCCAGCAGCCAGGCGAACCTGGCGACGAGGGTGCGCTGAGCCTCAGCCCAGGTGTCGTCGTTCAGGCACCCCAGGCGCCGGGCGCACGCGAGCCGGATCATCTGCGAGAGCAGCCATGGGTGCCGACCGGGCGGGGTGTCGGTGGCCCAGGCGTCGATCATGCGGGCCACGTAGCGGCACGGCTTGGCCAGCCCCTCGGGCCACTTGCTCGGCGGGGTGACCACCTCGCCCACGGCATCGTGGTCCTCGGCCACGACGCGCACCCCGGCCGCCGTCAGGCGGTCCTCCACGTCGTCTAGCGTCAGGACGTCGGTCTCGTCGGGCTCGACGGCGTCCAGCAGCATGACGGCCATCGGCTCGCCCTTGCCGACGTTCCACGTCCCAGGGACGCGCATGACGCGCGCGGCGTCCGAGACGGTATCGACCGTGCCGCCGTGCCGCTCGGCCACCCCGGCCACGAGGCGGGCGAACGCGCGTCCTAGGGCTTGGGCTCGGGCGACGTCGCCCCCGTCGTCCACGCGCCAGCGGGGCTGGAGCCCGTGCCCGCTGAACACCACGACGGCGGGCTGAGCGCCGCCGAGACGCCCGGACACCTCATCCTTGACCGCGTGGGCCGCCTCCCAGGTCGGCAGGTGCTTGCCCGTCCCGCCCACGTCCAGGTCGGCCGGGAACGCGATGACCCCCGACACGTTGGCCGAGGTGCGCGAGGTCACCCCCGCCCGGAAGGCGTTGACGCTCAGCCAGGTGTCGGCCTGGTCGGACAGGTCCCGCGCCAGCAGTTCGGCGGGCGTCACCCAGGTGACGTTGAACGCCTCGCCGGGGGGCATCGTGCACAGGGCCACCCGGTCGCCGTCGCGGTAGCCGCAGGCCTGGAGGAAGCGGGCCAGGTCGCTCGGCTTGGCGCCGTCGTCGGACACGGGCTCCACCTCGAGGTGGGGCTGGGCCTCGAGGTGGTGGGGATCGGGGACCACGGCCAGCACGGCCGCGCGCCACTGCTCGAACCGCTCGGCGTGGTCGTCGGTCAGGTGGTGGACGAACGCCCCGCGCGGGCCATCCTCGCGGCGCACCACCCCGGCGTCCACCAGTTCACCAACGACGCCCAGCAGCCATGCCCGCTTCCCCTTCACGTTGGTCGTGATGCCATTCCCCGTCGCCCGCTTGCTGGTCCTCAGGAACTCCACCAACCGCTCGGCGGCCTCGCTCTTGCGCATGGCTTGGGCGGCCGATTCGCAGTGCTCGTGGTAGCCCTTGCCGATCAGCCGCGCGAGCCGGTCCAACACCTCGCCACAGACGGTGCAGATGGCCTTGTCCATCGTCGTCTCGGTCGTCGTCATGACCGACCACCCCCAGCCCGTCGTGGCCCGGTCGGCGGGCCGAATGCGTCAGGGCCGACGTGTGCCGCCGTGCAGCCCCGTGCGTGCCTGTAGATGCCCGCCGGGGCGTTGATGCTCTGCCGGGCGGCCAGGCGGCGGTCGGCGCGGTTCATGGCCTCGGGCCGCGCCCCGCAGTGCGGGCAGGCCCTCGCCGCACCGGGATGCAGGATCGCTTCCTCCAAGGCTGTGCGCGGCCGGGTCGCCTCGGTAGCCTGGACACGACTAGTCCGGCTGCCTCGGCGGGTGACGTTCTGGTCTTCGGCCCCCGGCGTTCGCGCGCCGGGGGCTTCCTTGCGCGTCACGAGTGGTCACCCCCGTTCGCGGGGGCCGACGTGGTGGCCGACGTCGTGGCGGGGCGGGCAGCCACGATGGACTGCCCGGAGAACATCGCCTTGATGACGGCCTGCTGGTGCGGCGTCAGGGGTGGGGCTTCGTCGGCCTTGCGCACGGCGGCTTCATGGATGCGGGCCAGGGTCTGGGCGTCCAGCATCAGGCCGCGCCCCCGTCGTTGGCACCGCCGGAAGGGGTGGCGGGCTTGGCGGTGATCCAGGCCTGGGCGTCCTCGGGCCGGATGCGCAGCACGCGCCCGATCCGGTAGGCGGGGAGGTCTCCCCGGTCGATGGCCCGGCGCACGGTCATGTGGTTGACCTGGCCAGCGTGGGCGGTGTCCGCCACGCTCCAGTAGGGCTCGGGCAGGGTGGTGGTGCGACTCATCGGGCTCACTCCCCGTTGGTCCAGGACGTCGGACCACGGTTGTGGGCCGTAGACAGGGGGCATGAGTCAGCCGGGACACGGCACTACATGGCGGCCGTCCCGAGGTGGCTCATCTGCACCTCACCCATCTACGTGCCTCCCGAGGGCTCGAACCTCGGTCGCCGCCGTCCGGCGAGGCCCACCCCCCAACCGTTGGGGTCAACGGTGGGGCTGTGGTGGGGGCCACATTACGTGAGTCATCGCCAGAGTCAACGGCAGAACGCTCACGACTTGGCGGGCTGCTATGCGTCCTCGCCGTCGCGCCAGACCAGCGCGATGGTCTCGGGCTGGAACGTGCGCCGGTTGCCCGGCCCGGTGGGGTTGATCGTGACGTGCAGCAGCCGCGCCACGATGGCCCGCTGGCGGTCAATGTCCAGCCCGTCCCAGGCCGCGCGCACGTCGGGGGCACCGACCAGGCCCGCCAGCACGTTGCCGCCCGCCAGCGCCACCTGCTGAGCCTCCAGGGTGGTCAACTTCTCGCGGGCGGTGTTGCTGGCGGCCTTGAACTGGGCCGGGGTCATGTCCCCGTCACCGAACAGGACGGCGATTTCGTCCAGCCGGGCGCGCACGATGGCAGCCTCGCCGCGCACCTCGCGCAGCCGCTCCACACGCTCGGTGTCCTCCACGAGGGCCACGGCGTCGGGGCGGCTCAGGCGCTCCACGATGGTCTCCACCACGAGGGCATCGATGGGGGCGCGGCCTCGCGCCAGGTGGGGGTGCACGCTGCACCGGTAGGTGGGGGTGTTGCGGTTGTTGCGGCCCCCCACCACGGTTACGTCCTCGCCTACGGCCGCGCACCGGCCGCAGCGGGCCAGCCCGGTCAGCAGCGACGCCACGGCCTTGCCCGTGCGCGGGCCGGTACGGCGCTTGTCCGTGACCGCCATGAACGCCCGCCACTCGTCCTCGGTGAAGACCGCCTCCCAGTCGCCCGCGACGCCGGTCAACTCGCCTCTGTAGGTGCCCAGGCCCGCGTAGACAGGGTTCCTCAGCACCTGGTTCACGCGCTGTGCGCTCCACTGCCCGCCGCGTTCCGTGCGCGCCCCGATCCGGGTCCACTCGCGGGCCACGCCGGACTGGGAGCCGCCGTTCATGATGGCGTCGTAGGCCTCGCGGATCAGGCGCGCCTCAGTCTCGTCCAACTTCTTGTTGCCGTGCTGGTAGCCGAACCGGCGGCCCCGGTAGATGGGCTGCCCCCGCTCGGCCATCTGCTCGTTGGCGCGGCGCTGACGCTCACCCTTGCGCCGCACCTCGAACCGAGCGATGCCCGCCAGCATCGTGGCGCGGAACTCGCCGTCGGCCGTGCTCAGGTCAATCTCCCCATCCACCGTGACGGTCATCAGCCCGGCGTCGATCAGGGTGTTCAAGTCGCGCGTGGAGCGCAGCAGCCGGTCCAGGTCCACGGCCACCACGAGGTCCACGCGCCCGGCCTCGGCGTCGGCAAGCATCGCCGCCCAGCGCGTGCCCTTCCCGCGCGGCTTGGACGCGCTGGTGTCGTCGTCCACGTAGGTGTCCACGAGGGTCCACCCGCGCGCCTCGATCAGCGCCGTGCAGCGCCGCACCTGGCGGTCGATGCCGTCGGCGTTGTCCTTGCTCTGCCGCCCGTAGATGGCCGCGCGGCGCGGCTGCTGAGGCCCCTTCTCCTTGTATGCCATAAGCCGAGTTTATGGTGCCGGCGGCACAGATGTGCGAGGTTGTCCGCGGTCGTCCGTCCGCCGCCGGCCCACGCGAGGGTGTGGTCGACGTCGCAGCGGGGTGCCGGGCGGGTGCAGCCGGGGAAGCGGCAGCTGCCGTCGCGGGCCTGGAGGTAGGCGCGCAGGGCTGCGGGAACGGTGTAGGTGTCGGGGTCGGCGGACAGCAGCTCCCCGGTGATCGGGTCGACCAACAGCCGGCGCATCGAGGGTGCCTGGGCCGTGAGGGCTGCCGCGGTCTCGGGGTCGATCGCGCCGTGACCCGTCAGCTCGGCGGGGTCGGCGGTGCGGCCGAGCAGCGCCATCACCGGGACCGTGACCTGAACGCGTGGCGTGATCCGGCGCGCGTGGTCGGCGAGGTCCGGGACGTGCTCGCCGGCGAGGTCATCCGCGACGTCGCCCTCGGCGCCGGCGAGCAGGAGTGCGGCGAGGGTGTCGGCGCGGAGCTGGGCGAGCGTGCGCGGGTCACCGGCGTCGCGGGCGGTCCGGGCGGCGGTGCTGAGGCGGTCGTGGGCGGCGTGGGCGGTGGTGGCGGGGAGGTAGGCGCTGAGCCAGGCCATGCCGTCTGGGGCGGGGTCGACGAACACCCCGCGCTTGGCCGCAACCCTCGCGTGCCGCACGGTGAAGGGCTCGGGGTGTGCCCGGTCACGGGCCCGGCGCAGGAAGGAACGGAACTGGGCCGGCGTGGCCGTCGCGGCCCGCGGGAGCGCGTCGGCCTGCACGGCTGCCCGCGCCTGGGCGTCGGGGAGCTCGGCGAGCACGTCGGCCATCGCGGTGGCCTGACGGGACCCGATCCGGCCACGGCACAGCTCGGCCAGGGTGGCGGACCCGGACGACGTCAGGGTCCGCGCCGTCTCGACGAGGTGGTCCGCCTGTCGCTCGGAGACGCGCAACGTGGTCGCGACGTCCGCGACGAACGCCCGCCGGGCCAGCTCGTGCTGCCTCGCCGTGCCGGCGCGCTGCACGCGCAGCTGTTCGCCGGCGAGCAGGTCGGGCTTGCACCGCACGGCCGCGCGACGGGCGCGCTCCACGGTGAGGAGCTTCTCGCCCTCCAGGGCGTCGATCCGTGCCTGGAGGTGGGCGAGGTCGTCGAGCGCGGCCGAGACGTCGTGCACCGTCGTCGGTCCGGCCGGGGACAAGAGGTCGTCCCACGGAGTGGTGACGACCGGCGGGTCGTCGAGAGCGTCGTCGGGCGCCGTCACGGGCATCGCCGTGGATGTTGTCGTGGACACGCCTGTCACCTCCTCGCCGTCGAGTCACGACCTCCTTGTTCGAACACTAGTTCGATCCTAGCGTCCACCCGAACCCCGCGACCAGGACCGATACCGACCTGTGGACAACCGGTCGCCACCGGAAATCGCCTTGTCCGGGACGGCGCAGCAGGGCACAGTCCGGGCATGACGATCCGCTACCCGCGTCCACTCAGTCCCGGCGACGCGATCGGCGTGACCGCGCCGTCGTCGGGCGTCGCGGCCCCGCTGCACGCACGGCTCCACCATGCCGTCGACGTCGTGCGGGCCAAGGGCTACGACGTACGCCTCGGAGAGACGCCCACGGGGAGGGGGATCGTCAGTGCACCGGCCGACGTGCGCGCCGCCGAGCTCACCGCGATGCTCACGGACCCGGCGGTGCGCGCCGTCGTGCCGCCGTGGGGCGGGGAGCTCGCGACCGACCTGCTGGGCCGCCTCGACTGGGACGCGCTGGGCGCGGACCCGACGTGGCTGGTGGGGTACTCCGACGTCTCGACGGTCCAGCTACCTCTGACCCTGCGCACCGGCGTCGCGACGCTGCACGGCCAGAACCTCATGGACACGCCGTACGACGTGCCGGACGGTCTCCTCGGCTGGTGGGAGGTCGCCGCGGCGGCGCAGCAGGGCGAGGCGCTGGTGCAACGGTCGCCGCGCCGGTTCCGTGCGTCGGGATGGGACGACTGGGAGCAACACCCGGACGCCAGCACCTGGACCCTCGACACGGCGGGCGCCTGGCGGCGCCTCGACGGTGGGGACCCGGCCGCGCCGGTCGACGTCTCCGGCCGGCTGATCGGCGGCTGCCTGGAGACGGTGTCGCTGCTCGCGGGCACGCCGTACGGCGACGTCGCACGCTTCGCGGCCGAGCACGCGCCGGAGGGCCTGGTCGTCTACCTCGACGTCCTGGAGTGGGGCGCGTTCGAGGTCGCCCGGGCGCTGTGGGCGATGCGGCACGCAGGCTGGTTCGACGCCGCGAACGCGGTGCTGGTGAGCCGCACGCACGCGCCGGACGCGGACGGGCTCACCCAGGACGACGCCGTCCGGGACGCGCTCGGCGACCTGGGGATCCCGCTGCTCGCCGACGTCGAGTGCGGGCACGTGCCGCCGTACCTTGCACTGGTCAACGGCGCGCTCGCGCGCGTGCAGCACGGGCGCGAGGAGTCGGTGATCACCCAGCGGCTCGTGCCGTGAGTCGCACGGGCGCCGAGCGGCGTGCTGAGTCGGTCGCGCCGTCAGCCCCGGAACGCCCGCGGCATGACGTCGCGCGCCGGGCCGGTGCGGTCGAGGAACCCGACGTCGCCGGACTGGAGCTCGCGGGCGGCGTCGACCAGCGCGGCCAGGGCGTTCCAGGCGAACGTGCCGCCGACGGAGATCCGCGCGACGCCGGCGTCGGCCAGCTCCTGAGGGGTGGGCCCGCCCGCGACGAGCAGCGCGTTGACGGGCCGGTCCACCTCCCGGCACACGGTCGCGACCGCGGCGGCGTCGCGCAGCCCCGGCGCGTACAGCACGTCTGCGCCGGCCTCCTGGTAGGCCTGCAGCCGCGCGATCGTGTCGGCGAGGTCGTCGCGGCCGTACAGGTGGTTCTCGCAGCGGGCGGTGAGCACCAGGTCGCCGGCGGCCTCGGCCGCGGCGGCCACGCGCTCGACGGCGAGGGCGCGGTCGTAGACGGGTTCGTCGTCGCGGCCGGTCGCGTCCTCGACGGAGCCCCCGGCGAGCCCGGTCGCGCGGGCGCCGGCCATGGTGCGGGCGACGTCGGCGGGGGAGTCCGCGAAGCCGTTCTCCAGGTCCGCGTTCACCGGGACGTCGACCGCGGACGCCAGCGCGGCGGCGTGTGCGAGCGTCTCGTCCCGCGTCGCCCCGCCGTCGGGCCGGCCGAGCGTCGCGGCGAACCCGCTGCTCGTCGTCGCGACCGCGGCGAAGCCCAGGGCGGCGAGGATCCGCGCGGACCCGGCGTCCCACGCGTTCGGCAGCAGGAGGGGGTCGCCGGGGCGGTGCAGGGCCAGGAAGTCCGCGCGCAGGGTCGACGTCATGCGCCCGACGCTAGCCGCCGCCTCCGACGCCGTCGCGCCCGCGCCCGACGCGCCCGCGCTGGATAGGCTCGGGCCTCGTGAGCCGCGAACGCTTCCCCCGGTGGGTGTACGAGAGGGGCACGGAGCCCGACCCGCGGTTCTCGCTGGCCAACGAGCGCACGATCCTCGCGTGGCTGCGAACGGCCCTGGGGCTGATCGCCGGCGGCACGGCGCTCGAGGCGCTGGACCTGCCCATGGAGCCGCACCTGCGCCTCACGTCCGCGATCGTGCTGCTCGTGGCGGGCGCCGTCGTGCCGGTCGCGGCGGCGGTCGAGTGGGCCCGCTCGGAGCGGGCGATGCGTGAGCACGGCCCGCTCCCTGGCGCGATCACCGGGTTCGTGCTGGTCGTGACCATCACCGTCGTGGGCATCCTCGTGCTGCTCGCCCTGCTGCTGCACTGACGGACATGACCGGACCGACATGACCGACCGTCCCCCGCCCCTCGTCGGGCCCGAGCGCGACCGGGGCCTCCAGGCCGAGCGGACGGCGCTCGCGTGGCGCCGCACGCTGCTGTCGTTCACGGCGGCGTGCGCGGTGGCCTGGCAGACGCTGCCGGGCGTGGACGGCCCGACGTCGTTCCTCCTCGCCGCAGCCGTCGGGCTGGCACTCACGCCGCCGCTGTGGTGGTTCGCGAAGCGCCACGCCCGGCACACGCACCGGCACCTCGACACCGACGAGCCGCGCCTGCGGCACGGCCGGCGGATCGTGCTCATGTGCGCGGGCACGGCCCTGCTCGGCCTCGCGGGGCTGGTGGCGATCCTCGTCTTCTGAGGCGGCGGTCTCCGAGGCGGCGGCGGGGCACCGCCGCCCGATGCGGTTCACTGTGCCCATGTTCGTGCTCGTGGGCCTGTTCCGGCTCCTCGTCGTCGCGCTCGGCCTGGTCGGCACGCGCGCCATCTGGCGGGACGGCGACGTCGAGGGCTTCGTCTACTTCACCAACCTCACCAGCTTCCTGGCGGTGGCGGTCTTCGGCTGGGCCGCCGTCACGACGCTGTGGCGCCGGGAGCCGCCGCCCGTCTGGGCGAAGGGCCTGGTGACGCTCGCCGCCGCCATCACGGGGCTGGTCGCGTGGCTGGTCCTCGAGCCGGAGTCGCCGGACGCGCCGGCCGTCTTCCTCGGCCTCACCGACGGGCAGGTGGAGCACCGGGCGCTGCCGATCGCCGTCGTGGCGGACTTCCTGCTGCTCGACCCGCACCGTCGCGCCCGCCTGCGCGACGCGGGCCTGTGGATGCTCTTCCCGGTGCTGTACTTCGGCGCGATCCTGCTGCGCGGGCAGCTCAGCCCGGGCAGCGAGTACCCCTACGGGTTCATCGACCTGGACGCCCTCGGATGGGCCGGGCTGGGGCTCAACCTCGTGATCTACGGCGGCGCGTTCTACGTCCTCGGACTGCTCATCGTCGCCGTCGACCGGGCGCTCCCGGCCCGCCCGCTCGTGCGCTGAGCGGGCCGGGAGGCGTCGTCACGGCGTGACGATGGCGAAGTTCTTGTCGCCGGGGTCGAGGACCGCGGTGAGCCGGCCGAGAACCGAGGCGTCGCCGGAGATCTCGATGCCCGCGGCCGCGAGCGCGGCAGGGTCGCCGGCAGCGAGCACGGGCAGGGCGGCGCGACGGGCGCTGATGGTCGCGTCGGCGTCCCCCTGCTGTTCCGCGGCGCTGTAGGTGAGGACGCCGTTGGCAAGCCGCACCCGGTAGCGCTGGTCGGTGTCGGGCACGACGACGTCGATCGTGAGGTTCTCGTCCCATGCCCGCGGGCCGTTCACCTGGATGGCGATGGCGTCGAAGAGCATCTCGGGGGACAGGTTGGCGATGACGTCGGGCGCGTTGGTCTCGGTCGGGGTGCCGAACTGGCCGTCGCGCAGCTCGGTCGCGCCGGACAGGTAGAAGTCACGCCAGGTGCCGTTCTCCGAGCCGTACCCGAGCTGCTCGTAGGTGTCGGCGAGCAGCTCGCGGGCGGCGGCGTGGGCGGGCTCGGCGAAGACGGCGTGGTTCGCGGCCTCCGCAGCCCACCGGAAGTCGCCGGCGTCGAACGCCTCGCGCGCGTTCGCGACGAGCGCGTCGACCCCGCCGGCGAGCTTCGCGTACCGCTTGGCGCGCTCGACGGGCGTGTGCTCCCACAGGTGGGCGGGGTTGCCGTCGAACCAGCCGAGGTAACGCTGGTAGATCGCCTTGACGTTGTGGCTGACGGAGCCGTAGTAGCCGCGGGCGTTCCAGGCGTTCTCCAGCGCAGGCGGGAGCTGGATCTCCTCCGCGATCTCCGGGCCGGTGAGGCCCTTGTTGAGCAGGCGGAGAGTCTGGTCGTGCAGGTAGGCGTAGATGTCCCGCTGGTCCTGCAGGTACTTCACGACACGGTCGTGCCCCCAGGTGGGCCAGTGGTGCGAGGCGAAGACGACCTCGACGTCGGAGAAGAGGTCGATCGACTCCGTGAGGTACCGCGACCACGCGTGCGGGTCGCGCACGACGGCGCCGCGCAGCGTGAGCAGGTTGTGCAGCGTGTGCGTGGCGTCCTCGGCAGCGCACAGCGCCTGGTGGTCGGGCAGGTAGATGAGCATCTCGGACGGCGCCTCGGTGCCGGGCGCCATCTGGAAGACGAAGCGGACGCCGTCGATGACCTCCTCGTGGCCCGTCGTCGAGATGGTGTCCGTCGGGGGCATGAACGTGACCTCGCCCGTGGAGATCGTCTGCCCCAGCCCGGCACCGACGCCGCCCTGGGGTCCCCGGGCGAGCGCCGCCCCGTACATGTAGGCCGCACGACGATTCATCGCGACGCCCGCGTACACGTTCTCCGAGACGGCGTGCTCCACGAAGCCCTCGGGGGCGTAGATGCGTACCTTGCCGGAGTCGACGTCTTCTTGGGACACGAACCCCTTGGTGCCGCCGAAGTGGTCGGCGTGCGAGTGCGTGTAGATGATCGCCTTGACGGGGCGGTCGCCGCGGTGCTCGCGGTACAGCGCGAGCGCGGCCGCGCCGGTCTCCTTCGTGAGCAGGGTGTCGATGACGATGACGCCCTCGTCGCCCTCGATGATCGACGTGTTCGACAGGTCCATGCCGCGCACCTGGTAGATGCCGGGCACCACCTCGAAGAGGCCCTGGACGGCGTTGAGCTGCGACTGCCGCCACAGGCTGGGGTTCACGGTGTCCGGGGCGTCGCCATCGAGGAACGCGTACGTGTCGTTGTCCCACACGACGTCGCCCGCGCCGTTCGGCACAGCGTTGGGCGATCGGCGGGCGACGAGGCCACGCGTCGCGTCCTCGAAGTCCTGGCGGTCGGAGAACGGCAGGCTGTTCAGCAGAGCCCGCTGCTGCGCAGCGATGGTGGGCGTGGCTGGCTTCGGTGCGGTAGGCATGGCGCCACGATGGCACCGCCTGCCATGCGGCGCGCGGCGAGGGTTCAGCCGTCGGCGGACGCCCGGCGGGTGCGCCGGCGCTCCGCGAGGTCGTAGGCCTCGCGCACGGAGCCGAGCAGCACGTCGGTCTGCGGCACGACGGCGTCCTGGAGGCGCGACGAGACGCCGCCGGTGGCGAACCGGCGCGCCAGCTCCTCGGGGACGCCGCAGACGACGACCTCGACCCCGTGCGCGTGCCAGCGGTCCAGCAGCCGGTCGAGCGACTTGAGGAACGTCGTCGACGGGATGCCGGCGGAGCCGCGCAGCGAGATCACGAGGCCGGCGTCGCGCGTGTCGGCGGTGTGCGGCCACTCCTCCTCGAGGCGGTTCACCTCGGCGAAGAAGCCGGTGCCCACGTAGTGCAGCACGGTGGTGCGGCCGCTGGGCAGGACGGCGGGCGGGTCCTCGACGCCGAAGTCGCCGTCGCCCCGCGGGACGAGCTGCACCAGCCTGCCGCGCTTGGCCGCCTGCACCGCGAACAGCACGATCGACAGGCCGGCGCCGAGGAAGATGGCCTGCTGCAGCGGCAGCTGCGTGGTGGCCGCGAACGTCACCACGAGCGCCGTCGCGGACAGCCACGACGTGCGGAAGACCAGCACGATGTCGGCCCAACGGCCCACCACCAGCTCGCCGCCGATGACGAGCAGCAGGCCGCCGATGACGGCCATCGGGATGGTGCCGGCCAGCGGGCCCACGGCCAGCACGATGACGATCAGCCAGACGCCGGAGAAGATGCCCGCCCAGCGGGTCTGCGCGCCGCCGCTGGTCGCGACGCCCGTGCGGGACAGCGACCCGCCGGTCGGCAGGGCGCCGAAGAACCCGCCGGCCACGTTGGCGAGGCCCTGCGCGGTGAAGTCCTTCGAGACGTTGGTGCGCGACCCGTCGGGGTTCGGCACGGCCGCGCCGATGCCCGCCGCCTGCGCGAGCGCGATGAGCGCGATGGCGAACCCGCCGGACACCAGGTCGGGCAGGGCCCCGACGTCGGGCAGCGTGAACGGCGGCAGGGACCGGGGGATGGCGGCGATGTCGGACACCAGCTCGACGTCCGTGCCGAGCACCGCGACGACGACCGTGACCACGACGAGCGCCAGCAGCGTCGCCGTCTTGCGCAGCCGCGGCACCAGGCTCAGCGCCGCCCACGCGGCGACCGTCGCGACGGCGACGGCGACCGTTGGGCCGTCCCAGTCGCCGACGTGCGCCACCGCCTCGACGAGCTTGCCCACCGTGTTGTGCGACTGCGGCACGTACCCGGTCGCGTCCTTCACCACCCCGGCCACGATCTGCACCGCGATGCCGGCGGTGAAGCCCGTCATCACCGCCGTCGACACGAACGACATCACCGACCCGAGCCGCAGCACGCCCAGCAGCGCCATCCACAGGCCCACCATCACCGTGAGCGCGGCGACCGAGCCCAGGTCCGACGGGTCCAGCCCGGCGTCCGTGAGCACGCTCTTCGCGGACAGCGCGATGGCGCTGGTGAGCGTCGTGACCATGAGCACCGTGCGCGAGAAGAACGAGCCGACGATCGTCGGCACCGCGCCCGACCACAGGCCCATCGGCGCGGAGAACCCGCCGACCGTCGCGTACGCCATGCCCTCCGGGATCGAGAACAGGCCCGTCACGAAGCCGGAGACGACGTCGCGAGGGGTCGGCCGGGGCAGTTTCCGGGTCTTCGGGCCCGCCGCGTCGCTCGCCTCGCTCACTGGGTGCCCTCCTCGGTGGCCGCCGATGCATCAAGCACCTTGCCCCAGCAGGGGGAACACCGCGACCGCTAGTCGCGGCGTCCCCGGGCACCGCCCTCGGGAAGCGACTCAGCTGCAGTCGAGGTCCTGGCCCACGGACGCGGTGGCGTCGACGACGCGCTGCGCCTCGTCCTTGAGGGAGGCGGCCGCCTCGGAGAGCGTCGCATCGTCGTCGACCTGGCCGAACGCCGTCACGAGCGCGTCCCAGGCCTGCTCGACGTCGTCGGTGCGGTCGTCGGACACGTTCGCCAGGCTCTCGTGCAGCGTGCGCTGCGCCTCCGCGGCCTGGTCGCGCGCGGCCTGCACCTGCGCGACGGACGCGTCCGGGCCGAGCGTGCCCGCGAGGTTGCGCAGCGCGTCCGAGTAGGCGGAGAGGTCCTGGCACACCTGGGTCGTGTCGTCGCCCATGGCGTCCGTGCTGGACTCGCCGCACCCCGCCAGCAGCAGGGCCGCCGCGCCCACCGCCGTCGTCCCCACCCTCACGTACCCGTGTCGTGCCCTCGCCCGGCCCATGGTCGACTCCTTCGTCGTGCTCCGACGCCCTCACCTCGACTGTCGCCGTCCTGCGGTGCGCTCGCTCGCGCAGCGGCATCCCGCCCGCGATCCGGGCGTTCCCGACCATTGCGGACGAACCGCCGTTCGCCGAGCCATGTCCCCCGATGTCTGACACCTTCGGAGATGGTGCCTGCGCACAGCGTCGCGCGCGGGCGGTTTGCACCGATGTGTGGAGGGGCACTGATGGTGGAAGGTCGCAGGTCTGCGATGACCAGGGCACGTCGTCACGCGCGGGAGCGCGCGCGCAGAAGGATCCGGCGCGGCGCGTCCGTGCTCGGCGTGCTCGCGCTCGGGCTGGCAGGCGCAGTCATCCCGGCGACCACGGCGTCTGCCGCGAGCTGGGGGATCCAGAAGATCGTCACCAGCGAGGGGCCGTACCAGCCGGGCCAGCAGGTGCAGTTCGCGATCCAGATCTCCTGCTCGGACCCGAACGCCCAGCCCTGCACCAACAGCGTCATGACGGACGAGCTCCCCGAGGGGCTGATCCTCGTCGACGCGAGCGTCTCGACGGGCGACGGCGACTTGGACGTCGACACCGACACCAACACCGTCACCTACTCCGACGACACCGCCCCGAACGGCTCGCAGGCGGTCATCACCGTCACGGCGCAGGTCGACCCCGACCTGCCCTACAGCGCCAACGGGGTGCCCATCACCAACACGGCGACCGTCGACGGCGACAACACCGACCCGGCGACCGCCGACGCGACCGTCACGCCCGTCGTCGACCTGGAACTGGGATCCGAGACGACCAAGTCGATCGATCCCGAGGGGGCGCTCGCGGCGCCCGGCACCGCGGCGACGATGACGATCGGCGCCACGAACACGTCGAACGACCCCGTCGACACGCTGGTGATCCAGGACCCGGTCGACCCGACCGCCGACCCCAACCCGTTCACCTACCTCGAGTACACCGGCACGGGCGACATCACCATGCCGCCGAATGCGACCGAGGTGACGCAGGAGTACTGGGACGGCGACTCGTGGGAGCCGCTGGACGACGCGGTGGACCCGTCCACCGTGCAGGGCGTGCGGTACACGTTCAGCGGTGACATCCAGCCGGGCGCCGAGGCGTCGGTGCCGGTCGAGGTGCAGCAGAGCGAGGCCGTCACCGAGCTGACGGGCCCCCTGACCGTCACCAACGACACGTCGTCGTACGTCACGCACGGCGACGACGAGTCCGACACGACGACGGCCGAGGACACCTACGTCATCACGCCGCCGAACAACTCCGTCACGGCGAGCAAGAGCTTCGACCCCGCCACCGTGAGCGCCGGCGACCCGACGACGGTGACGATCGGCGCCACCAACGCCGGCACCGCGGTGGACACGATGACGATCACGGAACCGTCGCCGGACGGTCCGAACCCGTTCACCGGTGACGACCCGCTCACCTTCACCGGCTTCGGCCCCGACGGCGACGGCACGGGGGTGCAGTGGCCCAACGGGGCCAGCGAGGCGAGCGTGACCTTCACGTGCGCCGACGGCACCTCGCCCACGGTGGAGGCCACGGCGCCGAACACCCTGCCGAACCCGCCCGCCGACTGCGTGGTCGAGGGGTTCACGGTCACCTTCACGGGCGACCTGCCCACCGGCGCCGAGGCGTCGATCCCGTTCACGGCGGACACCGACCCCGACCAGGAGGTCGAGGACGTCACGCACACCAACGAGATCACCGCGACCGTGCCCAACGCCGAGGACACGGCGTCCGCCGACCTCGTCACCCTGGTGGACCGGCTGGCGACGGAGACCGACAAGCTCATCTCGCCGTCGGAGATCCCCGCGATCCCGGGTCAGAGCGTCATCGTGCAGCTCCCGACGCAGCTCCTGCCGTTCGGGCCGGACGGGTCGACCACCAACGCGGACCAGGTCGTGATCCAGGATCCGACCGACCCGGAGAACCCTGGAGAGTGGTCGGAGAACTTCGTGCCGACCGCAGTGCGGTCCACGGACGTGCCGGCGAACTCGACGCTGACCGTCAACTACTGGGACGGCGACTCGTGGGAGCCCGCACCCGGGTGCGGCCCGTTCACCGGCCCGGACACGGTGAGCTGCGACCTGCCTGCCGACGCGCAGGGCGTGCAGTTCGTCTACGACTCCACGGGGGACGGCTTCCCGCCCGGTACCAGCTTCCAGCCGAACTTCGTCGCGGAGTACACCGGCCCCACGGATCGCGACGCCCCGATCGAGAACTGTGGCGCCTCCAGCGCGTCGTCGGGGTCGGTCTCGCCCACCGAGCCGGCCGAGGGCTGTGCCACCGTCGATCCGTTCCCCGTGGACGGCACGGGCGACCTGGACTTCATCGAGAAGACGTTCCTCGGCGAGCCGCCCGTCAGCGTCCTGGCCCGGTCCGACGATCAGGCGACGGCGCAGATCACCTGGTCCACCAACGGCTTCTCCGGCGTGGACCCGATGGTGATCTCGGACGTCGCCGACCCGCAGACGACGGAGATCCAGGACTCGTTCTACGACGCCTTCAACCTGGTGAGCATCCCCGCGATCGACAGCTCGCTGGACCCGCTGATCGAGTACGACGCGATCGTCGGCGTCGAGCTCTGGAACGGGTCGGCCTGGGTGCAGGCGACGAACTCCACCTGCACCGAGGCCACGCCGTGCGACGGCGGGATGCCCGCGGTGGACCTCACCGCGGCGGAGCAGGAGTCCACGACGTCCGTCCGGATCGTGTACACGGAGTCGCCGTCGCGGTCCACGACTCCGGCCGACCCGACCGAGCCGGCCGTCGGCGACGGCGTGGCGCGGTCCACGCTGTCGGACGGCCGGCACCTGAACCTGACGTTCCAGGTGCGGGACTACAAGCGCAGCAACGGTGACCCCGTGCTCGGGTCCACGAACGGCACCCTCTACAACACCGACGACCCCGGGCTGGTCAACGACACCGCGCGAGGAACCGGCACGTTCGACGGCAACGACTACACGGACACCGACGACGCCGACGTGCTGATCATCGACCGGCCGCTCAACGTCACGGTGAGCAAGGACTGGACGGGCGGCCCGATCTCCGTGCCCCCGGCGGACACGCCGGACGAGTTCTACCCCTCGACGACGGTCACGATCACGGGGACCAACGCCTCGGCGGCCAAGGTGGAGCAGCTCCGCCTGGCGGACCCGGTGGCCCAGGGCTCCGGCGACGTGGTGACGGCCGACGGCACCAAGCCCTTCGACGCGTTCACACTGACGGCGATCGACCTCACGCCGCCCGCGGGGGCGACGAGCACCACGGTCACGCTGCACTACGACGACGACACCACCGCGACCTTCGACGAGGCAGGCGCCGAGGCGCTCACGGCGGGGGACCTGACGGACGTCGTCGGCGTGGAGGTCGCGTACGACGGGCTGATCGAGCCGGGCGCGAGCGGCACGATGGACCTCACGCTCCAGCTGCGCGAGAACGACCGCTACACGGACCAGCCCGTGACCGTGAGCGGCTACGACCCGGTCCCCAACCGGGCCGCGGCGACGATCGACGACCCGGGCGGCGTGACGGGAGACGACGTCCGCGAGGCCGACGACGACGCCTCGATGCAGCTGCAGGACGCCGCCATCGGCCTCGAGGTGGGGAAGTCGTTCACCCCCGACACGATCGTCGAGCCCGGCACGGGCCCGGTGACGATGACGCTCACCGGCCAGCCGCTCGGCCCGTCGCGCAGCGTCGAGATGGTGCTGACCGACGACGACCCGCAGTTCTGGAACCAGTACGACTTCGTCGGGTTCGACGGCGCCAGCCTCACCGCGCCGATCCAGCAGGTGCAGGTCGACGCGTTCACGGGCGGCACGTTCACCGGTGACCCGGGATCCTCCGACCCGGTGACCGTGACCGGTGGCGCCTGGGTCGAGGGCACGCCGTCGGGAACCTTCGCCCTGCCCGCCGGGGTCGCGCCGGAGGACGTGCAGGGCCTGCGGTTCACGTTCACCCGGACGGACGGCTCGGTCTGGGAGAACCCGGCCACGCCGACGCAGAGCGTCCCGATCTCGGTCGAGCGACGCGACGAGATGCGCTCCGGCGGTCCGGTGCTGCCCGACCTGGCGGCCAACCCGCCGGGTCCCGGCGAGACGGACCCGGGCGTGGCGAGCAACTCCGTCCGGGGCACCACGACCGGCGCCGACCTCGTCGTCGACCCGGAGAGCGGCGAGCTGGTGCCGGTGAGCGCCGAGGACGAGGCCGAGGCATCGATCCTGTACCAGCACGCCACGAACGGCGTGATGATCGTCAAGGACTTCGACGGGACGGTCACCGGCGGCACCGAGGCGCCGAACGCGGTGTTCCCGATGAACATCACGGTCACCAACACGGGCGACCGGCCGATCGTCGATCCCGTGGTGACCGACCCGATGCCGGTGGACGACGAGGGCGCGCAGCTGCGTCTGGCCGACGTCGACGACCCGTACCGGTACGCGCTGACGGGCGACGACCCCGACCCCGGCACTCCGGACCTGCCCACCGACGCCGCCGACGTGACGGTCGACCAGCAGGGCGACATCGAGAGCCTCGAGTTCGCCTTTCCGGAGGGATCGGTGCTCGAGGTCGACCAGAGCTACACGATCACGGTGATGGTGAGCTTCCGCGTCACCCTGCCGCCGCAGACGGTGGTGGAGAACACCGCGGGCGTCGTCGGCGACAGGCCGTGGGACGAGTGCGAGACGCGGCTGGACGAGGAGACCGGCGCCTGCGAGGCGGACTCCGACGTGCAGTCGACCGCCACGGCCGCGCTGAGCCAGTCGAAGTTCGTCAAGGCGACCAATGACGACGAGCTCGACGTCATCGTCGACCCGGAGGCGACGAACCCCCCGGACGAGTGCACGACGAACGTGTTCGGCTTCTACGCCTACCCGTGCACGCCGGTCATCGCGCCGGGCCACGACGAGACGTGGCGGATCCGCGTGGACAACGTCGGCAACCTGCCCATGAACAAGGTGGTGCTCTACGATCGCCTCCCCACGCCGGGCGACACCGGCTCCTTCGACCCCGCGGAGCGCGGGTCGGCCTGGGCGCCGCTCCTCAACAACGACTACCCGCCGGAGCTCGTGAACGCGCCGGAGGGAGCCGAGGCGACCTTCTACTACTCGACCGTGCAGGACTACTGCATGGACGACATCAACGACCCGATCAACGAGCCGGTGTGCCCCACCGACGACCCGACCAGCGGGTGGGTGCAGCTCACCGGCGACGAGCCGGAGTCGCTCTACGAGGAGATCACCGCGTTCAAGGCCGTGATCACGTTCCCCGAGGACGAGATGTTCCAGCCGGGCGAGTTCCTCGCGCTCCAGGGCGTGACCACCACCCCGCCGACCGCTCCCGATGCCGGGGACCGCTCCATCGCCTGGAACTCCGCCGCCGCCTCGGCCGTGGCGATCGGTCCCGGCGGGAACCAGGTGCGGATGCTGCCCACCGAGGGCACGAAGGTCGGCGTCGCCACCGCCAGCGGCTCGCTCAACGTCGTGAAGTTCGCCGCCGGGCCGGGGGCGGAGTACGCACCGGACGAGTTCCAGGTGAACGTGCAGTGCACGTCCGCCGTCGGGACGTGGGTGGAGCAGGAGCTCGACCCGATCCCGATCACCGTGAGTCCGTCTAACCCGGCGACGGTCGACGACCTGCCGTACGGCGCCGAGTGCACCATCACCGAGGACGACGGGGTGAACGGGGAGACCGAGCTCATCGTCGGGACCGTGACGATCGGCGAGGAGCCGGACGTCACGGGCATCACGGCCGTGAACTGGTACGAGCTCGGCTCGCTCGAGCTGTCGAAGTCGGTCGAGAGCGACGCGGTCGACGAGAACGGCGACCCGGTCTCGTACGGGCCGTTCGAGGCCACGGTCGAGTGCACGTTCCTCGGTGAGCCGGTCTTCGCTGACGGGTACGACGCGGAGAACCCGATGGTCGTGGAGCTGGCCGGGGACGGCACGCCCGTCACCCTGACGGGCCTGCCCGTGAACGCCGAGTGCACGGTCACGGAGTCGAACACCGCGAACGCGGCGTCGACGTCGATGACGGTGACGCAGCCGGGCGAGGACCCGGTCGAGACGGACGGGCCGTCGGCCGACGTCGTCATCGTCCCGAACGATGCCGGCACGGCGGGAACCCAGCTCGTGGCGACGAACGCGTTCGAGGTCGGCGCGATCAACCTGCAGAAGGTGGTCGACGGCGAGGGCGGCCCGGCCTACGGGGCAGGGCCCTTCACCATCCAGGTGGTGTGCACCTACGACGCCGACGGGGAGGGTCCAGGCGAACCGGGAACGGTCTACGACGGCACCGTAGTGCTCGGCGGGGCCGGTCCGCTCGACGCGCAGATCGCGAATCTGCCGGTGGGTGCGGAGTGCACCGTCACGGAGATCGACGACGGCGGCGCGACCGGGTCCGTCGTGGTGCCGGACACGGTGACGGTTGGCGCCGACGAGCCCGCCGAGGTCGTCATCACCAACACGTTCGACGTCGGCACGATCGAGGTGGACAAGGAGCTCGCTGGCCTCGGCTCGCTCTACGGGCCCGGGCCCTTCGAGGTGACCCTCGAATGCACCTACGAGGGCGTCGACCTGGCGATCCCGGGTGGGGCGGTCCGCGAGTTCATGCCCGGCGACCCGGCGATCTTCGAGGGCCTGCCGGTGGGCGCCGAGTGCACGGTCACCGAGACGGACGACTTCGGCGCGTCGTCGACGACCATCGCGGTCGACGGTGGGGACCCGGTCGACGGGACGTCGGTGGACGGCGTGGTCGTGCCTCCGAACGACGAGGACGGGCCTACCGAGGTCACCGTGACCGTGGAGAACACGTTCCTCACGGCCCCCCTGCTGGTCCAGAAGACGGTGGACGGTGACGGTGCGGACTTCGCCCCGGCGATGCCGGAGCTCCCGCCGTTCCCGGAGATCCCGGACCCGCTGCCCACCGATCCCGACGAGATCGACGCGCTGATCGACGCGGCGACCGAGTGGTTCGCCGCCGCACGGCAGGCGTACCAGGACCTGCCGTACCAGGTCACCCTCGAGTGCACGGACAACCAGGGCCAGCCGGTCGAGACGATCCTCGGCGGTCCGGACCGCCGGTTCGGGCCGGGCGTCCCGGCGGTGTACTTCGGGCTGCAGGACGGCGACCAGTGCACCGTCACGGAGACGGGCATCGGCGGCGCGACGAGCGTGACCGTCGACCCGGACCCTGTCGAGATCGACGCCAACACCGAGACCGTCGACGTCGCCACGGTGACGAACACGTACGATGCCGGGTCGATCCAGGTGGAGAAGGTGCTCGACGGTGATGGCGCGCCCTTCGTCACGGCGCCGTTCGAGGTCTCCCTGGCCTGCACGTTCCAGGGGGAGGAGATCGAGGTGCCGGGCGGTGCCACCCGCACGGTGACGCCGGACGAGCCGGCCACCTACGACGGCCTCCCGGTGGGCGCGGAGTGCGTCGTGACGGAGACGGACGCGGCGGGCGCGACGTCGTCCACCGTGTCGACGGCGGTCGAGGACGGCGAGCCGGGCCAGGTCGTCGTCCCGGCCGGGGACGCCGACCCGGCGCTGATCACGGTGACGAACACGTTCGACGTCGGCTCGCTGGCGGTGGACAAGGTGGTCGACTTCGCGGGCGACGCGTACGACGTCGGGCCGTTCGAGGTGACTCTCGCCTGCACGTTCCAGGGCGAGGACATCGAGATCCCGGGTGGCGCGGCGCGCGAGATCGCGGGGGGCGACACGGTCTCCTACGCCGGGCTGCCGATCGGCGCGGAGTGCGTCGTGACGGAGACGGACGACGGGGGTGCGGCGTCGTCCACGGTCTCGACGGTGGGCGACGGCGAGCCGGGCGCGGTCACGATCGCGGCCGACCCGGCGTCGGTCACGGTGACGAACACGTTCGACGCGGTCCCGCCGCCGCCCGGCGGCGGCGACGACGGTGACGGCGGGGGCGGCTGGCTGCCCACGACGGGCGCGGACATCGCCCTGTGGGTGGGGCTCGCCGTCCTGCTCGTCGCGGCGGGCGTGATCGCCCTCGGGATCCGGCGGCGCCAGCAGCACTGATCGCGACACCGACGGCGCCGACCCTGGTCACGGGGCCGGCGCCGTCGGTGTTCCGGGAGCGTGCAGCCGGAGTCCGCCGTACGTTCGACATGGGCGCGACCTGCGCCGTCGTCGAGGAGGGGAGCACGACCGTGACCATCTCGGGCATCATCACCGCGATCATCATCGGCGCGATCATCGGGGCGCTGGGCCGGCTGTTCGTCCGGGGGAAGCAGAACATCTCGATCCTCGTGACGATCCTCATCGGGATCGTCGCCGCCCTGCTGGGCACGTGGATCGCGAGCCTCTTCGACGTGAGCGACACGGGCGGCATCGACTGGATCGAGCTGATCTTCCAGATCGTCCTGGCCGCGATCGGCGTCTCGATCGTCGCCGGGATGGGTGGCCGCCGGAAGAACGTGACCTGATCGCTGTCCGGGCTGCTCAGCCCGTCGTCGCGTCGCCCGCACGGCCGTCGTCCGTGCGGGCGCGCGCATGTCCGAGGACGTCCCGCACGATGACGGTCGCGGGCGCGGACAGCATGGCTCCCAGCAGGCCGGCGAGGACGGCGCCGACGATCGTCGAGCCGAGGTTGACGATCGGGTGCAGCCGCAGCTGGTCGGAGGACAGCTTGGTGAGCATCAGCGTCTGCACCACGTTCTGCACCACGAGGATGACGGCGAGCAGGATGAGCGCCGACGTCGGCCCCTGCGAACCCAGGGCGATGAGGACGGCGAAGGCGCCGGAGAAGATCGCTCCCAGGTACGGGATGTACGACGTCACGAAGGTGACGAGCGCGATGGAGAACGCCAGCGGCACGTCGAGCAGGATCGCGCCGAGGCCGATGAGCACCGCAGTGACCAGGCTCGACGTCGTGAGAGCGCCGAAGTAGCGGCGTAGCGTCGTCGTCGCCTCGTCGATCACGACGTCGCCGCGCGTGCTGCCGACGGACGAGTGGCGCGCCGCGAACCGCTCGATGCGGGGCCAGTCGGCCATCACGTAGAAGAGGAAGAAGACGGCGACGAAGGTGCCGACGACGAACGCCGCGGCGCTGGAGAAGACGCTCCCGAACAGGCTGGCGACGCCGCCGGCCAGGGAGCCCGTCGTCTCGCTCAGGTCGATGCCGGACAGGTCGAGCGTGGTCCCGGCGAGCTGCTGCTGGAGGGTGTCGAGGCCGCTGCCCAGCCGGTCGGCGATCTCGGCGCCCTGGTCGACGACGCCGTCGGCCGTGACCCAGACGGCGACCGCGAGGACCGCGCCCAGCGCGACGAGCACCGCGAGGGAGCCCAGGCCGCGCCGCAGGCCGAGGCGTTCGAGGCGGTCGACCACCGGGTGCAGCAGCACGCCCAGCACGGCGGCGACCACGAGGGGGACGGCGAGCCCGCTGATCGCCGACACGGCGGCGTAGACCACCACCGCGGCGGCGGCGATCCCGACGACGGCCCACCCGATCCGGCCGAGCCGCAGCACGCCGTCGCCGGGGTGCCGCGCCGTCGTCGTGGTGGGCTCGGGATCCTGGTGGGGCACGGTTCTCCTCGGGTCGGTCCCGAGCATCATCCCGCGCGGGCGCCGTCGTGCCACCGGAGCGCGAACGGGCCGGCCGCCCCGGGGACGGCCGGCCCGTGCGCGGACGGTCTATCGCTGACGCGCCTTGACGGTGGTCTCGGCAGTTCTCTCGCGCTTCTGCGCCCGCTTCTCCTTGAGGGAGAGCGCCGGCTGCTTCTTCGAGTTCTTGGCCACGGGAGTTCACCTCCACTCGCCTCCAGACGGGACGATGAACGGGCCACCATAGCAACGTCCCGCCGGGGCCGGGCGAGGCCCGCCGGCGGGACGTCGGTGGTGTCGTGAGAGGTGTCGTGGGGGAGGTCAGGCCGCCGTGCCGAAGTCCTTCCGGCGGCGTGCGCCGTGGGCGGTCTCGCCGTCGGGGATGATCGCGTCGGGCGGCACGACGACGCCGGACGGCACGCGGCTGTCGGTGCCGAGGCGCGTGCCGGAGCCGACGCGGGCGTCGTCGCCGACGACGCCGCGGACGCCGACGTGCACGTTCTCGTCCACGCGGGCTCCGCGCCCGACGACGGCGTCGACGTCGACCCAGCTGAACCGGCCCACCTTGGCGTGCGCGCCCACGCGGGCGCCGGCCTCGACGTACGCGCCGGGCCTGATCGTGGCGTCCGGGTGGACGCTCGCGTGCGGCGAGACGAAGCCCTCGCCGTTGTCGTGCCGGAGGTACCGGGTGAACTTCCCCGGCTCGTGCTCGACCTCGACCTTTCGGGGGATGCGTCGCAAGAGTGCTCCTCAGGGTGCGGGTGAATCTTGTGACATAACGCGCAAGCGGCGGCTGGTGTTCCCGGACGGCGGCACCTCGATCGAACGGCTGCGCGTTCCCGTGTGCAGTACGGTCGGGTCCTCAGCGGGGACGCTCCCAGGTGGCGCGACGACGAAAAGGAGCGTTGGCGTGCGCAGACATCGTGCGAGGCTGGCGGACGTGGCCGAGGCCGCAGGCGTGTCGATGTCGACGGCGTCGAAGGCCATCAACGGGCGCGGCAGGATCTCCGCCGCCACCCGGCGGCGCATCCTGGACAGCGCTCGCGAGCTCGGCTTCGTCGCCAGCAGCGGCCCGGGGCGGCAGCCGGTCACGTCCGTCGGGGTGCTCGCCGCCGACCTCGAGTCCCGGTTCTCGCTGCCCATCCTCGACGGCCTGGAGGACGGGCTGAGCTCGTCGTCGTCCTTCGTGCACCTCGTCAACGCCCGCGGCGACCGGCTGCGCGAGCGGCACCAGCTCAACGCGCTGCTGGACCGCCGGGTGGACGGGTTGATCGTGGTGGGCGGGCGCACCGAGGAGCGCGACCCGGTCGGCGAGGACCTGCCCGTCCCGGTCGTCTACGTGCACAGCCGGTCCCGCGACCCGCGGGACGCCTCGCTGGTCGTGGACGACGCCCAGGGCGGCCGCCTCCAGGTCGAGCACCTCGCGGCGCTCGGCCGGACCCGCGTCGCGCACCTCAGCGGGCGACCGCAGTACCGGGTGGCCGCCGACCGCAAGGTCGGCGTCGCCGAGGCGGCGGAGGCCCTGGGCCTGCACCTCGTCGCCGAGCTCGCCGACGGCCCGCGGACCGCGCTCTGGGGTCGCGCGGCGATGCTCCGCGTCCTCGAGAGCGTCGGCCGCGACGGCGTCGACGCCGTCGTGTGCGACTCCGACGCGATCGCGCTCGGTGTCATCGACCTGCTCCGCCGGGAGTCCCTGCGCGTGCCGGAGGATGTCGCGGTCGTCGGGTACGAGAACTTCGCCCCGCTGGTCTGGAATTCCGACCCGGCCATCACGAGCGTCGACATGCTGCTCGAGGAGATGGGGCGCGAGGCGGCGCGGCGGCTGCACGGCGCGCTCGCGGGCGGCGGCCTCGAGCCCGGCGTCGTCGCCATGCCCTGCGAGCTCGTGCCGCGCGGATCGACGACGCCGGGTCTCTGACACGCGGGGCCGTCCGGGCCCCGAACCCGAGTTCCTGTTGACGAGCACCACCGTCGGCGCTACCTTCAGGAAACCGCATTCCCACAATGTTGCGCACGTACAGAGAGGTACGGACGGATGAGGGCACGACGGTCAGCAGCACGATCCGCGGTGGCAGCCGCCGCCGGAGTGGCGGCCGCGCTGGCCGTCGCGGTCCCCGCGGCACCGGCCTCGGCGGGCGACGACGCCCTGCCGGCGTTCCCCGGGGCGGAGGGCTTCGGGTACGCCGCGACGGGAGGACGTGGCGGCGAGGTCTACCACGTCACGAGCAAGGAGCTCACGGGGCCCGGTACCTTCCACGACGCGCTGACCACGGCCGGCGACACCCCGCGGACGATCGTCTTCGAGGTGGCCGGGAACGTGACGATCCCGCAGATCGTCGTGCGCGACAAGCACGGCATCACGATCGCCGGCCAGACGGCGCCCGGGGACGGCGTGACGATCCGCGGCAACACGGTGCGCTTCGTCGACAGCAGCGACATCGTCATCCGGAACATGCGCTTTCGCCTCGGCTCGGCGTCCACGGACGACGCCATGTACATCGAGGACTCGCAGGACGTCATCGTGGACCACTCGTCGTTCTCCTGGGCGGGGGACGAGGTGCTGTCCATCAAGAGCAAGGACTACGACGACCCGCGGTCGAAGAACATCACGGTGCAGTGGTCGATCATGTCCGAGGGCCGGCTGACCCACTCCATGGGCGGGCTCGTCGAGATGAACACCATCTCGATGCACCACAACCTCTACGCCCACAACAACGACCGGAACCCGAAGACCAAGGGCGTCATGGACTTCGTGAACAACGTCGTCTACAACTGGGGCGACTTCCCCTACGTGGCCGGCGGCGAGTCCGGCACCAAGGGGTACGGCAACGTGGTGGGCAACTACTTCGTGGCCGGCGTGAACTCCGCGAACCCCGGCGAGGCGGTCGTGCGGGGCAACGAGAACTACCAGGTGTTCCTCGACGACAACCGGATCGACAGCGACCGCGACGGCGTGCTGAACGGCCGGGACACGGGCGCGGGGATGATCGAGGCCGCTCGCCCGGCGGTCCGTGTGGACGAGCGCTTCGCCTACCCGCCGGTGCACACCCAGAGCCCCCGCCGCGCGCTCGACCTGACGCTCGACCACGCCGGCGCCTCGGTGGTGCGCGACGCGGTGGACGCGCGCGTCGTCGACGAGGTGCGCCACCAGACCGGCGCGATCATCGGCGACGAGGCCGACGTCGGCGGCTACCCCGACCTCGACGAGGGCACCCCGGCGACCGACGCCGACCGGGACGGCATGGCCGACGACTGGGAGCTCGCGCGGGGCCTCGACCCGACGGATCCGGAGGACCGCAACGGCGACGACGACGGCGACCGGTACACGAACCTGGAGGAGTACCTGAACGAGCTCGCGGCGCCCGGCTTCCCGAAGGGGTACCCGATGACGCCGGTGGAGTGGTCCGGCGACGTCTTCGAGCCGCCGGTGCCCGAGGCCCCGGAGGTCGCCCCGACGGCGCCGCTGGAGGGCGACGCGATCCGCAGCGCCGTCGTCACGGACTCGAGCGCCGACGGGGCCGCCAACGCCGCGCTCTGGTCGATCCAGCAGGACCTGCAGGTGGGCGACTTCGTCGCCGGGGACCGGATGACCGGCAGCAAGGCCTACCGGTTCACGTCGGTGCCCGCGGAGATCCAGGGGCTCGAGTGGGTCCGGTCGGCCGTCGAGTCTCGCGCCGCCACGAACGACGACCTGCTCTCCTTCTACCTGCCCGTGGACGCGGACGTCTGGGTCGCGCACGACACCCGCGTCTCGCCGCGCCCGGCCTGGCTGACCGACGGCTACGAGGCCACGGGCCTCACCGTCGCCGACGACCACGGCGGGTCGTGGAACCTCTTCAAGGCGCGCTTCCCCGCCGGGTCGCACGTCGTGACCGGGGCCAATGCGGGCGGCACGGTGCTCAACTACTTCGTCGCCGTGGACCCGGTGCCGGGTGGGAACGAGCCGGTGGCCGCCCCTCCGGGCGACCTCCGCGCGGAGGCCTCGGGCGAGTCCGGGGTCGCGCTCTCGTGGACGGGTTCGGCCGGCGCGACGGCCTACCTCGTAGCCCGGGAGTCGCCGTCCGAGCCGGGGATGCGGATCGTCGGTACCACCGCGGGCACCTCGTTCCGCGACGCCGACGTCGAGGCAGGCGTGCCCTACCGGTACCAGGTGACGGCGGTCGGTCCGGGCGGCGCCTCCGACGCGTCGGCCCAGGTGAGCGCGCTGGTGACGTCGGGGTCGACGACGGCGCCCGCGCCCGACGACGTGGACGTCGCCGCCGCACGGAGCTACTCCGTCGACCTCGGGTGGTCCGCCGTCGACGGCGCCACCGCGTACGGCGTCTACCGCGCACCCGCGGACGGCGGCGCGTTCGAGCTGCTCGCGTACGTGCCCGACCCGGGGTTCACCGACGACACCGCGGAGCCGTCGTCGTCCTACCGCTACGCCGTGACGACGTACTCGCCGGGCGGGGAGTCGCAGCGCTCTGCCCCGGTCGCCGCCACGACGGGCGGACCGCTCGACCCGGTCGGGGCGCCGGGGCAGGTCCGGGTCCTGGAGGAGTCAGCCACGGCGGTCAGGCTGGGGTGGGAGGCTGAACCGGGCGCCGAGACGTACCGCGTGTACCGGCGGGACGGCGGGGGCGAGCTCGCCCTGGTCGGCACCACCACGGAGCCGGGGTACGAGGACGACACGATCAGTGCCTCCGTGGCCTCCTACGACTACGCCGTCACGGCGGTGAACGAGCTCGGGGAGTCGGACCGCAGCGAGGCCGTCACCGTCGCGCTGCCGGTGCCCGCGCCGCCCACCGACCTGCGGGTCGGGCTCCAGGGCGCCACGTTCACCGGGCTGGTCTGGACGTCCGCCGGCGGCGCCACCGAGTACCGCGTGCTGCGGTCGGAGGCCGGCGGCGAGCCGCAGGAGGTCGGTACGGCGAAGGTGCACACCACCTACGACCGGACCGCCGAGCCCGGGACCGCGTACACCTACCGGGTGGTGGCGGTGAACGCGGCGGGCGCATCGGAACCCTCCGCGCCGCTGGAGGTCCGCACCCTGCCGGGGGCGCCGTGACGTGACGGGACCGGCCGGCGTCAGACCGTGGCGGGGAAGCCCTCCAGCTGGACGTCCCAGCCGGAGGGAAACCCCGCCCCGCCGTCGAGGTGGGTGCGCGCCATGAGCGCGACGGCGGCGAGCAGGCCGCCGTTGCCCGGCAGGTACAGCGGCAGCGAGTCCGTCTGGTGGTTGTGGCCGTTCGGCAGCACGACGTTCTTGCCCGCCGCGTCCATGAGTGCGTCGACCGCCCACCCGGGCTCGCCGAGGCGCGTCGCGGTCATCGCCATCATGGGGTAGTCCCAGCCCCAGGTGGAGCCCCAGTCCCAGTCGCGCAGCACGTCCAGGTACGTGGCGCGCATGATGTCGGGGTCGACGAGCTCGACGTCCGGGACGATGCCCAGCGCGCCGAGCATCGAGGGGTGGTCGGCCCGGATCGTGTAGGGCTCGACGTCGACGCCGGTGTAGACGCCGTCGCGCACGTGCGGCACCACCATGCCCTCGGCGACCTCGGCCCACCGCTCCTCGCGCGGCAGGCCCAGCCGCTCGCGCCACGCGTTCGCGGTGCGCAGCGCCCAGCGCCAGTACGCCAGCTCGAACGGCGGGTTGGACATGCGGTCCCGGACGCCCGCGTAGCTCTCCTGCGCGGGCACGAGCGGCGGGCCCAGCGTGTACCCGTCCGGCCCCTCCTGGGCGAAGTCGGCCATGAACTCCGCCGTCGCGAAGACGACCTCGGCCTGCTCCCGCAGGAACGCGTCGTCGCCGGTGACCCGGTGGACCAGCTCCGAGAGGTAGACGACGTGGGGCTGCTGCCACACGAGGTGGACGCCGATCGAGCTGGGCGTCTCCCGCAGCACGGACCCGAGCTGCTTGGGCCAGCGCGCCCCGGCATAGCCCTGGGCACGCGCGGTCTCCCGGGCCAGCGGCAGCGCCTGCCGGTACCACCCCAGGCTCGGCCGCAGCAGCTCCGGGCGCCCCCACATCGGGAAGTGCGCGGCGTGCCACCAGTGCATCTCGAGGTGGAACTTGCCGCGCCACGAGCTGCACACCAGCCCGGTCTCCTGCGGCGGGAGGGAGCCCGCGCAGTTCACGGCCGTGACGTACTGCGACAGCACGACGCGCCGTTCGAGCTCGAGGGCGCGCGGGTCGTCGGTCCCCGCGAGCTGCAGGGCCGCGCCGGACTCCCAGAACCGCTGCCAGTGCTGTGCCGCCGCCCGGAGCACCTCCCGGGCGTCGCCCGCGGTCGCCGCGGTGTCCGCGTTCCCGGCCCGGGAGGGCAGCAGCACCATGTCGCCCTGGCCGTCGGTGGTGAGCTCGACGGCGACGTCCACGTCGTCCGCCGTGGGCCGCAGCACCACGCGGTGCGGCGCGACGTGCGCCAACTCCGCACCGGTCGCGACGACGTGCACCCGGTACGTCGAGTCGTCGAGCGCCCGCTCCACGAGCCAGCCGCCGGGCACGGCCCGGACGCTCGTCGAGTGGGCGTCGGGGGAGTCCCAGTCCGCGGCGTTGTGCCAGTCCGACGAGCCGTACGGGAAGTCGACGGCGATCGCGAGCCCGGCGGACAGGGCGGACGCGACGGTGACGCCGACCCGGTCTCGCGTCGGGTGGACGGCGGTCCGCACCCGCACCGGCACGCCGCGGTGGGAGAAGGCACTGTCCACCGTCCCCGACCAGAGGTCGAGCACCTGGCGGGTGTCGGCGAGGTCGTCCGGACGCAGCGCGACGAGCCGCTGGTCATCGGCGCCGTCGTCGCCGTCGGGCACCGCGACGAAGCCGATGCGGCCGAGGTCGAGGCGGTGCGGGTTGGCCCGGAACCACCGGTTGGCGTCGTATCCCGGCGTGCCTCGGCGGCTCTCCTCGAGGTACGGCACGTGGCGGCCGTCCACCGCGTGGTACCGCGTGGTCTCCTCGAGCGCGTACTCGCGCTCGCCCGGGATCGTGTGCCAGGCCCACTGCGACTGCGTGCCCAGCAGCGTCCCGGGGGCGTCCCGGTCCGGCTCGTGGCCCCGCTTGTGCACGGGGTACTCGGCGGGCATCGACTGCAGGCCCGTGAGGTCGACGGTGAAGCCGAGCTCGCCGTTCCCCACGGACACCGGGCTGCGCGGGTCCAGGGCGGTCTGCACGACGTGGTGGCGGCGCACGAGCGTGCGCCGGTCGATGGGCTGGGGGTGCACGGTGGGGCCCCTTCAGGCGGGTCGGGCGGCGAGCGGTGCGGGCGCGAGGTCGCGCTCCAGGGCGTCGCCGGCGAGCCGCGCGACGTGCTCGTCGTCGAGGACGCCGTCGGCGACCAGCACGCGGACACGGCGGCGCAGCGGCCGGTCCACGGGCGCGGTGGTGCGGCGGTCCCACGCGAGCGCGAGCCCGACGCCGGGATAGCCGGCGGAGCGGACGAACCACGGGTCGGCGTCGTCGTCGTGCGGGGCGACGAAGACGAGCGTGGCGGGCCCCGCGGCGAACTCGGCGGTCCAGGCGAGCCAGGAGGACGCGGTGCCGTGCACGGCCGGCTCGCCGTGGGCGTCGGCCGTGCGTACGCGGACGTCCGAGCACGGGGCGATGCGCCAGAAGAAGCCACCGTAGCCGCCGCCGGCGCGGCCGTTGCTGCCCGGGCCGCCCAGGGATACGGGGGCTCCGGTGGCGCTGCGGAGCTCGGTCCGCAGGTCCAGCCACCAGCCGTCGGGGGAGGGCGTCGCCTCCCACCGGCGGTGCTCCGTCAGCAGGGGATCGCCCGTCGGGTCGCACCAGGTGAGCTCCTGGTCGACGACGCCGGCCTCCCGCGCGTGCCGGTCGACGCGCACGCGCCCGTGGTCGGGTCGCCAGACGTACTCGCGGTCCTCGGCCGTGAACGTGCGGCCGCCCCAGAGGTTGGTGCCGTCCACGTCCTGGATCGCCACGCCGGCGCCGAGGTGCCAGGCGTGGTCGGCGGGCAGGTGGTCGGTCACGACGACGCCGTCGAGGGTGGTGACCGGGTGCAGGTAGGGACGCGGGGAGAGCGTCGCCGCCACGTCGGAGCCGTCGCGGAGCTCGGCCACGGGCACCCCGCCGACGTCGAGCACGTCGGACGCGGGGAGCCTCCGCGCCCACGGCACGCCCAGCTCGGCGAGCGTCGCCTGCGCGGTGACGGCCCGCGCGAGGATCGCCTCGACGTCGTGCACGACGGGCCGGCGGTCGCGACCCGCGCCGGTCCAGGTCACCGCCTCCGCGGGGATCTGCCGTGGCGGGTCGGCCACGCGCACGGCCTCGAGCACGCGCATGAACGCGCCCGAGTCGGCCAGCGGGCTGAGGAGCTCCGTGCCGGTCGCGCGGTGCTTCTGCAGGCGGTGGTCCAGCAGGTCGTCGAGCAGGTGCGCGCGGCCGGTGGTGAGCGTGCGCCGCCCGCCCGTGCCGTCGATGGTGAGCTCGTCGGTGGTGTAGCTCAGCTCGATCGTGCCGCGGGTGCCGCGCACGCGGACCACCGGCGCGGTCTGCTCCTGCGCGCACAGCGTCAGGCCCAGGGTCACGGCGACGCCGCTCGCCGTGCGGACGCGGACGACCGACGTGTCGTCGGCGTCGATCGCGTGCGCGTGGTAGAGGTCGGCGTCGACGTGGAGCACGTCGTCCGCGCGCCGGGCGCCCGCGAGGCGCAGCGCCGTGACGACGGCGTGGGCGAGCGGGTTGGTGACCACGCCGTCCACCACGTCGACGCCGTCGAGCACGCGCCGGCCCGCCCACGGGGAGCGGTCGTAGTAGCCGACGGTGCGCGACCAGGTGCCGACGACGCCCACGGCCAGCACGTCGCCGATCTCGCCGGCGCGGAGGCTGTCGTCGATGATCCCCAGCGCCTCCGCCCCGAGGCTCTGGAACCCGACCTGGACCGCACGCCCGGCGTCGCGAGCCGCCCGCTCGAGCTCCACGTACTGCGCCCAGGAAGCCACCGGAGGCTTTTCCACGTAGACGTCCGCGCCGGCCGCGATCGCCCGCAGGGCGAGGGCGGCGTGGGTGTGCGGCGGGGTCGAGACCACCACCACGTCGGGCTCGACGCCGGCGTCCAGCAGGGCGTCGAGCGAGTCGAACCAGGGCACGCCGCCGGCGTCGCCCTCGGGCGGGCGAGGGTCCGCGACGCCGAGCAGCCGGGCCCGCCCCGAGCGCTCGGCGCTCCGCAGGTGGTCCAGGTGGCGGGACGCGTAGCCGTGGCCGCCGACGAGGGCGACGCCGGGGGCGGTCACTTCAGCGAGCTTTCGACCTCGGAGATGAACTGCTCGGCCGCGTCGTCCGGCGTCGTCCGCTCGAAGAGGACGTCCTGCATCAGCCGCGTGAAGATGTCTCCGGTGCTGCTGGCGCCTTCGGGGGCGGGCATGCGGGCGCCGGCGTCGGAGGCGGTGATCTCGTCGATGAGGTCGACCTCCTTCTGCTGCACCGTGGTGAGGCTCCCGCGCAGGTGGTCGCGCACCTCCTCGTTCGCCGGGACGCCGCGGTCGGTGCCGACCGCGTCGACCACCCGCGGGTCGTTGATGAGGTAGTCGAGCAGCATCGCCGCGGCCTCGGGGTGCTCGGTCTTCGAGGTGATGGCGTACTCCATCGTGGAGCCGACGCGGTTGCCGCGCGCCTCGGCCTCACCGGGAAGGTTCGCCTCGACGACGGAGTCGCCGAGCGCGTCGGCCTTGAAGTTGCTCCACGCGAACGCGATCCCCTGCTTGCCGGTGCCGAACAGCGACTGCTCGGGCACGGCCGTCGAGTCCTCCACGAAGATGCTGGCCTCGGGGGTGGCGCCGTTCTTCTGGGCGTCGAGCCAGAGCTGGAACCAGGCGGACACAGTCTCGGGGCTCACGCCCACGGTGCCGTCCTCGGCGAAGATGGCCTCGCCGTGCTGGTGCGCCCAGGCGTCCAGCAGCGAGGAGTTGGCGAACGGCACGGTGCCGTAGGTGCCCTTCGGGCTCTTGTCGGAGAGCTCCTGCGTGAGCGCGGCGAAGTCCTCCCAGGTCCAGGTCGAGGTGTCGGGGAGGTCGACGCCCGCCGCCTCGAAGACGGCCGGGTTGAGGAAGGCCGCCAGCGCGTTGACGCCGGACGGGACCGTGTACTGCTTGCCCTCGATCTGACCGATCTCGAGCGTGTCGGCCGGCACCTTGGAGGTGTCGAGGTAGTCGGACACGGTGCCGAGGTCCAGCAGCGCGCCGCGCCCGGCGTACTCGCTCGGGTAGGAGCCACCCATCGTGATCAGGTCGGGGGCGTCACCGCCCGCGACCTGCGTCGCGAGCATGTCCCAGTAGCTGCCGAAGTCGCTGCTCTGGGTCTCGACGGTGATGTTCGGGTGCTCCTCCTCGAACCCCTTGATCGCCTCCTTCGTGATCTGGTTGCGCTCCTCCCCGCCCCACCACGCGAAGGTGATCGTCACCTTCTCGTCGGGGTCGTAGGGGGCGGCGTCGGTCCCCGGCTGGTCGACGGCGCAGCCGGCCGCCGTCGTCAGCACGACGAGGCCGGCGCCGGCCGTCGCGACGGTCGTCCTGAAGTTGAGTCTCTGCATGGGGTCGTACCTCCCTGTACGAGCAGCCCATCCCCTGGAAGGCTCGCGACGGTCGGCGTCAGCGAGCGGGAAGGCGCTTCCCACACTACGAAGATTTCGATACTGTGGTCAACGGTTACCCCAAAAGTTGCGCGCTGGAGCGCAGCGCTCCGTGGTCGAGGAGGTCCACGCGATGAATCGTTCCATAGCGCCGATGGGCGCTCCCGGATGAGCGCGATCACCGAGCTCTCGAAGCTGAGGCGGGGCGGTCGCCCGGTGGACCCGCGCGAGCGGAAGGCGGCGCGCCGGGACAACAAGGCGGCCCTGGTCTTCCTGCTCCCGTGGCTCCTGGGCCTCGTGGTCATCACCGCGGGCCCGATGGTCGCGTCGTTCTACCTGTCCTTCACGGACTACAACCTGCTCGAGGACCCGAACTGGGTCGGGGTGGAGAACTACCTCCGGATGCTGAGCGACGAGCGCCTGCACCAGTCGCTCAAGGTGACCCTCACGTACGTCGTCGTGGGTGTCCCGCTCCAGCTCGCCGTCGCCCTCTTCATCGCCGTGGCGCTCAACCGGGGGATGCGCGGGCTGTCGTTCTACCGCTCGGTGTTCTACCTGCCGTCGCTGCTGGGCGGCTCGGTGGCCATCGCCATCCTGTGGCGCCAGATCTTCGGCACCACGGGCCTGGTCAACCAGGTGCTCGGGCTGTTCGGCATCGAGGGGATGGGCTGGATCTCCAGCCCGGACACCGCGCTCGGCACGATCATCCTGCTGCACGTGTGGACGTTCGGGTCGCCGATGATCATCTTCCTCGCCGGGCTCCGCCAGATCCCGACGATGTACTACGAGGCGGCCGCCGTCGACGGGGCCACCAAGGCCGAGCAGTTCTGGCGCATCACGATGCCGATGCTCACCCCGATCATCTTCTTCAACATCGTGCTGCAGACGATCGGGGCGTTCCAGTCGTTCACGCAGGCGTTCATCATCTCGGGCGGGATCGGCGGCCCGTCCGACTCGACGCTCTTCTACACGATGTACCTCTACAACACGGGGTTCAAGGACTTCGAGATGGGCTACGCCTCCGCGATGGCGTGGTTGCTCGTCCTCATCGTGGGCGCCCTCACCGCCGTCAACTTCATCGCCTCGAAGTATTGGGTCCACTACGATGACTGACACCATCCAGAGGGACGTCGCGGCCGCACCGGCCGCCCAGGAGCCCGCGCCGGTCGCCCCGCGACGTCGGCGCTCCTCCCACCCCGTGCGGAGCCTCCTCAAGCACCTCGTGCTGATCGTCACGGGCGCCGTGATGATCTACCCGCTCCTGTGGATGGTGGTCTCGTCCCTGCGGCCCGACGACCTCATCTTCAGCCAGCCCGGCCTGTGGCTCAGCGACGTCGACCTGTCGCACTACCCGGACGGGTGGAACGCGCTGAGCCACCCCTTCGGCCGCTACATGCTCAACTCGGCGGTCGTGGTGCTGGGGTCCGTGCTCGGCACGCTCGTCTCCTGCTCGATGGCGGCCTACGCGTTCGCGCGGATGCGCTTCACTGCCAAGACGCTGCTCTTCGCGATCATGCTCATCACGATCATGCTCCCCGGGCACGTCACGCTGGTGCCGCAGTACGTGCTGTTCTCCCAGCTCGGCATGGTGAACACCTTCTGGCCGCTGGTCGGGCCGAACATGCTCGCCACCGACTCGTTCTTCATCTTCCTCATGGTCCAGTTCATCCGCGGGCTGCCCAAGGAGCTGGACGAGGCGGCCCGCATCGACGGCGCCGGGCACGCCCGCATCTTCCTGCGCATCATCCTGCCGCTGATGACGCCGGCCCTCGCGACGACCGCGATCTTCACGTTCATCGGGACCTGGAACCAGTTCTTCAGCGCCCTCATCTACCTCACCGACACGGACATGATGACCGTGCCGGTGGCGCTGCGACTGTTCGTCGACTCGCAGGGGGAGAGCAACTGGGGAGCGATGTTCGCGATGTCCATCGTGTCGCTGCTGCCCGTGTTCTTCGTGTTCCTCTTCGGCCAGCGATTCCTGGTGCGCGGCATCGCCACGACGGGGATCAAGTGACGGCGGCGGTGACGGTCGGGGCGGCTAGCCCCGGGCGTCACCGCTGCGGCAAGATCGCGGGGTGAGCGACACCAGACCCCGACGACGGCCCTGGCGGGTCCTCGGGATCACCGCCGGGGCCGTCGTCGTGCTGCTGGGCGTGCTGGCGCTGCTCGTGTGGAACGGGGTGCTCTGGCCCAACCGCCTGGCCGCCGACAAGTACGCCGTGCGCGGCGTCGACGTGTCCGCCTACCAGGGCGAGATCGACTGGCCGGTCCTGGCGGCGCAGGACCTGGACTTCGCGTTCGTCAAGGCCACCGAGGGCTCCTCGCACGTGGACGAGCGGTTCGCGGCGAGCTGGGAGGGCGCGCGCGCCACCGACCTGCTCGTCGGCGCGTACCACTTCCTCAGCTTCGAGAGCCCCGGCGCGGACCAGGCGGCGCACATGATCGACGTCGTGCCCGCCGAGAGAGGCACCCTGCCGCCCGTCGTCGACGTCGAGTACTACGGCGAGTTCGCCGCCGACCCGCCGACCGTCGACGAGCTGCGCGGCGTCCTCGACCCGATGCTGGACGCGCTCGAGGAGCACTACGGCGTGCCGCCGATCCTCTACACGACGCAGCAGATCCGGGCGGACTACCTGGGCGACGACTACGACCGGTACCCGCTGTGGATCCGGTCGGTCGCCTCCACCCCCGACCTGCCGCGCCGCGACTGGGAGTTCTGGCAGTACTCCGACCGCGACACCCTCCCCGGCTACGCGGGCGAGGAGGATCACATCGACATGAACGTGTTCGACGGCACGATCGGCGACCTGAGCGCGCTGACCCAGCCGTAGCCGCATACCGTCGGCGGCGTGATCGATCGATGGACATGGCCGGCCGCGGTGGGCGTCGGCTTCGGGGTGCTGGTCTTCCTCGGGGTGCTGATCCCCGTGCTCCTGGTGCAGCAGCGCCGGTACGGGCGGCTCGACGCCCGGCGGGTGCTCGGCGCGGCGGCGCTCGCGGTCTACGTGGTGACGCTGCTCGCGTACACGCTGCTGCCGCTGCCGTCGGGGGACCTGGCCGCGTGGTGCGCCGCGCACGGGGTGTCCGGCGCGGAGCTGGTGCCCCTGCACTCCCTGGACGACATCCGCCGGGACACGGCGGGCCTCGGGCTGCTGGCCACGCTGCGCAGCGCCGCCGTCCTGCAGGTGGCGTTCAACGTGCTGCTCTTCGTGCCGTGGGGTGTGCTGGCGCGGCGGTACCTCGGGTGGGGCGTGGCCGCGTCCACCCTCAGCGCGCTCGTCGCGTCGGTCGCGATCGAGACCGTGCAGTACACCGGCATCCTCGGGCTGATCCCGTGCTCGTATCGCGTGGCCGACGTCGACGACGTCCTCACCAACACGCTCGGCGGCCTCCTCGGCGCGCTCGTCGCACCGGTGGTGCTGCGCTGGATGCCGCAGTCGCGCGAGCTCGCCGCCGCGCGTCTGGAGCCGCGGCCGGTGACGTTCTGGCGCCGCCTCCTGGGCATGGTCACCGACCTGCTCGCCGCCTTCGTGCTCGGGTCGGCGCTCCAGCTCGCCTACCGGGTGGGGATGCTGGTCGCCGGCCGGGACGTGCCCACGGCCACGACGTGGCCCGACGTGCTGCTCGGCACGGTGGTGCCCGCGGTCGCGGTCTTCCTCGTGCCGCCGTGGGTCGGCTCGGGCGCGTCGCTGGGGCAGCGGGCGGTGTGGCTGGAGCCGCGCTGGCCCGACGGCGCGGGGGCGCTGCGACGCGGGTCGCTCGCGCGCCGTCTCGCCCGCGGGTACCTGCTGCTCGGCCTGTACGGGGCGCTGGGGATCGTGGAGGCGGTGCCGCCGGGCGACGCGTCGAACGCGTGGGCCGGCGCGCTGCAGAACGTGGTGGCGCTCGCCGCGCTGGTCGGCGTCGTCGCGACCGGCGACCGGCGGGGGCTGGCCTGCGCGCTCACCGGGGCGCGGATGGTGGACGCGCGGGCGGGGATGCCGGGGTCGCGGCGACGACCTGATCGTGCTCATCTGTGACGTCGATGCCGCTCGTTTGCTACGTTGGTTCTTCCCTGTACCCGACGGAGCAAGGACGCACCATGACCGCACTCAGCGCCGAGACCGTGGAGTCGCTCGCGAGCGACGACCTGGCCGTCCCGCAGTACGACCGCAGCCGCCTGCGCGCCGGCATCGTGCACCTCGGCGTGGGCGGGTTCCACCGCGCGCACCAGGCGATGTACCTGGACCGGCTGATGAACGCCGGCGAGGCGCTCGACTGGGCGATCTGCGGCGTCGGGGTGCTGCCCCACGACGCCCGCATGCGCGACGCCCTCACCGCGCAGGACGGGCTGTACACGCTGGTGCTCAAGCACCCGGACGGCACGCTCGAGGGCCGCGTCGTCGGCTCGATCGTCGAGTTCCTGCTGGCCCCGGACGACCCCGAGGCGGTCGTCGAGCGCATGGCGTCGCCCGAGATCCGCATCGTCTCGCTGACCGTCACCGAGGGCGGCTACAACGTCAACCCCGTCACGGGGGAGTTCGACGCCGACGACCCGGCCGTGCGCGCCGACCTCGAGCCCGGCGCCGTGCCGGCCACCACGTTCGGGCTGGTCACGGAGGCGCTGCGCCGTCGTCGCGACCGCGGGGTCCCGCCGTTCACGGTGCAGAGCTGCGACAACATCCAGGGCAACGGCGACGTCGCGCACCGGATGTTCGCCGCGTTCGCCCGGCTCAAGGACCCGGGGCTCGCGGCGTGGATCGAGGAGCACGTCCCGTTCCCCAACTCGATGGTCGACCGCATCACCCCCGTCACCACGGACGACGACCGCGCCATGGTGGCCGAACGGTTCGGGGTCGACGACGCGTGGCCGGTCGTGGCGGAGCCGTTCACGCAGTGGGTGGTCGAGGACCGGTTCGCGGACGGGCGGCCGTCGTGGGAGAAGGTGGGCGCGCAGCTCGTCGAGGACGTGGAGCCGTACGAGCTGATGAAGCTGCGGCTGCTCAACGCCAGCCACCAGGCCCTGTGCTACCTCGGCTACCTGGCCGGGTACCGGTACGCGCACGAGGTCTGCGCCGACGCGACGTTCGTGCGGTTCCTGCGCGACTACATGGCCCGCGAGGGAGCCCCGACGCTGCTGCCCGTGCCGGGCGTGGACCTCGAGGAGTACGAGGCCACGCTGATCGAGCGGTTCGCCAACCCGCACGTGCGCGACACGCTCGCCCGGCTGTGCGCCGAGTCCTCCGACCGCATCCCCACGTGGCTCGTCCCGGTGATCCGGGCGAACCTCGCCTCCGGCGGCGAGGTGCACCGGTCCGCGGCCGTCGTCGCCGCCTGGGCGCGGTACGACGAGGCCGTGGACGAGCAGGGCGAGCCCATCGCGATCGTCGACCGCCTCGCCGACCGGCTCAAGGCCGCCGCGGCGCGCAACCGCGAGGACCCGCTCGCCTTCGTGCGCGACGAGGAGCTGTTCGGCGACCTGGCGGCCGAACCGCGCTTCGTCGAGGCGTACACCGCCGCGCTGGACTCGCTGCACACGCTCGGGGCCCGCGCGACGGTGGAGCGCCTCGTCGCGGGCTGAGCGCGGCGGCGGCCGTCAGCCTGTCGTGCGGTCGTGGGCCGCGGCCTCCCGGATCTTGCGGGCCTCCGCGACAGCGTCGCGTCGCTTGCCGGCCTTCTTGTCGCTGGCCCTGGTGTCGCGTGGCGGAAGCTGGAGGGTCTCCTCCGCCGCGATCCCGCCCTGCAGCTGCCGGCTGCGCTCCAGCTCCGCGTCCAGCTCTGCACCGAAGAGGAGCGCCAGGTTGGTGATCCACAGCCACAGGAGGAACACGATGACGGTGCCGAGCATCCCGTACGACCCGTAGCTGCCGAAGTTCGCCACGTAGAAGCCGAACGCTGCCGAGGCGATCGCCCACGCCACGATCGCGACCAGGGCGCCGACGCTGATCCAGCGGAACTTCGGCTGCTTCACGTTCGGTGTCAGGTGGTACAGGAGCGCGACGACGACCACGACCAGCAGGACCGCCACGGGCCACTTGGCGATGTTCCACACCGTGAGCGCGACGTCCCCCAGGCCGATCGCGGCGCCGACGGACCTCGCGACCGGGCCGGAGAGCACGAGGCTCGCCACGATCACCGCGGCGAGCACCACGACGACGAGGGTCACCAGCAGCAGCAGCGGGCGGAGCTTCCAGATCGGGCGCCCCTCCTCGACCTCGTACACCCGGTTCATCGCCCGCCCGAACGCCGTCACGTACCCGGACGCCGACCAGAGGGCGATGACGAGACCGACGACGAGGGCGAGGCCGGCCCCGGTCGATCCCACCAGCCGCTCCACCAGCGGTTCCACGATGGCGAGCGTCTCGTCGGGCAGGAAGTCACCCAGCGTCGTCAGGATCGAGTCGAGCGCGGCCTCGGCGTCGCCGACGAAGCGGAGCAGCGAGACCAGGGCCAGCAGGGCGGGGGCCGCAGCCAGCACCGCGTAGTACGTCAGCCCCGCAGCCAGATCGGTGCACTCGTCGTCCATGAACTCCCGCACGGTCCCCTTGAAGGCCAGCTTCCAGGACGGCTTCTCGAGGTCCGGCGGGGAGTCGGGCTTGCGCGGGTCGTCGGGAGCCGGCTCGGTGCGGGGCTCGTGCGTGTCGGTCACGGGACCTCCTCGGGCGCGGCGGCGGGTTCCGCCAGGGTCACCACCAGGCTCGATGCGTCCGCGGATGCCCGCAATCGGACGTCAGGCGCTCGCGGCGTCGAGCAGCTCCTCGAGCGCGCCCGCGGCGGCGTCGTCGCAGACGACGGTCGTGGCGATGCCGCCGGCGACGGCGGCGCGCAGGCCCCGGGCGGCCTCGCGCCCGTAGCCGGCGGTGACGACCTCGGGGGTGCGCACCAGCTGGTCGAAGGTCACGCCGACCACGCGGGCGTCGAGCGGGGTGACGACGCGGCGCCCCTCGGCGTCGAACAGCCGGCCGGAGCACTCGGCGACCGTCCCGGCGGCGGTGGCGGCGCGCCGCTCGTCGCCCGTGACCCGCGGGAACACGGTGGACCCGGTGGCCGTCCACGCGCCGATCGCGACGACGGCGACGTCGAGGCCGTCGGCACGGTCGAGGGCGGCGGCGATCTCGGGCTGGCGACGCATGCCGGCCGCCGTGCCCGGGTCGGCCACGAGCAGGGGCGACCAGACCGGCCAGGTCCGCACCGCGGGCATCCGCCGGAACGCCTGGATCATGTCGAGGGAGTCGCCCGAGCCGTCCACGGGCAGCGCCCCGACGAGCTGGACGACGTCGCAGGCCGGCAGCGGCTCGAGGTGCCGGACGGCGAGCTCGATCGTGCGCGACCAGGAGACGCCCAGGGTCGCGCCCTCGCGGACGTGACCGGCCACGACGCCGGCGAGCGCGCGCGCCACGGACTCCCGGGTCGTGGCGGGGGAGCCGCCCGAGCCCGCGATCACCACCTCACGCGCGCCGAGGCGGTCGGCCAGCCGCCGGGCGCGGTCGGTGTCGAGGTGGGCGGGCGGCGAGATCTCGATCCGCACGACGCCACTCTCGCGCGCCTCGGCGAGGAGCCGGGCCACCTGGAAGCGGGAGATGCCGCGGGCGGACGCGATGTCCACCTTGGAGCGGTTGTCGAGGTAGTAGTCGCGGCTGACCTCCACGAGGAGGCGGGCGTGCTCGGCGTCGGTCACGGGGTCATCCTCCTCGCTGGTCCGGTCGCCGCGCCACTCTGAGCGCTCGGGTCTTGCTCAGCTGAGCATCACCCACTACTGTCCAGACAGATGAGCGCAGCGCCGCATCTCATCTGTGCGCGGTGGGGCTCGTCGAGACAGCGATCGAACCGACGACGTGAGGACCGCGATGTTCCGACCACGAACCCGGAGGCTGGCCGCCGCAGGCGCCGCCGCCGTCCTCGGGCTCTCCCTGGCCGCCTGCGCGGGCGCGGGCGCCGTGGGCGGGGGAGACGGCGAGCAGATCGTCGTCGCGATCGTCTCGAACCCGCAGATGCAGGACGCGATCTCGCTGCAGGACGAGTTCCGCAAGGAGCACCCCGGCATCGACGTGCGCTTCGTGTCCCTCCCGGAGAACGAGGCCCGCGCCAAGATCACCGCGTCCGTCGCCACGGGCGGCGGCGAGTTCGACGTCGTGATGATCTCCAACTACGAGACGCCGATGTGGGCCGAGAACGGCTGGATCGAGAACCTGCAGCCCTACGCCGACACGACCGAGGGCTACGACCCCGACGACTTCGTGCCCAGCGTGCGCGAGGCGCTGTCGGTGGACGGCGACCTCTACTCGGTGCCGTTCTACGGAGAGTCCTCGTTCCTCGCCTACCGCAAGGACCTCTTCCAGCAGGCCGGCCTCACCATGCCGGACCGCCCCACCTGGGACGACGTCCGCGAGCTGGCCGCCGAGCTGAACGACCCGTCGCAGGACTTCGCGGGCATCTGCCTGCGCGGCCTGGCCGGGTGGGGCGAGGTCATGGCCCCGATGACGACGGTGATGAACACCTACGGCGGGCAGTGGTTCGACGAGGACTGGAACGCCCGGCTCGACTCGCCCGAGGTGCGCGAGGCCGTCGAGACCTACGTCGACACGGTGCAGCAGTACGGCCAGCCGGGCGCCGCGACCTCCGGCTTCGGCGACTGCCTCACGCGCTTCGCGCAGGGCCAGGCGGCCATGTGGTACGACGCGACGTCGATGGTGTCCTCGATCGAGGACCCGGCGTCGTCGACCGTGGCGGGCAAGACGGGCTACGTGCCCGCGCCGGTGAGCGAGACCGACGCGGCGGGCTGGTTGTACTCCTGGTCCCTGGCGATCCCGTCCACCAGCGAGCACAAGGACGCCGCCTGGGACTTCGTCTCGTGGATGACGGACAAGGACTACATCAAGCTCGTCGGCGAGAGGCTCTCCTGGGAGCGGGTGCCACCCGGCAGCCGGCTGTCCACGTACGAGATCCCGCAGTACGCGGAGGTCTCCGAGGCGTACGCCGACGCGACCCTCACCGCGATGAGCGAGGCCACGCAGGACAAGACGATGGTCGCGCCGGTGCCGTACCCGGGCATCCAGTTCGTCGGCATCCCCGAGTTCCAGGATCTCGGCACCCGCGTGGGGCAGCAGATGTCGGCCGCCATCGCGGGCCAGAAGTCCGTGGCGGACGCGTTGAAGCAGTCGCAGCAGTACGCCGACACCGTCGCCGAGACGTACCGCAAGGAGAACGAGCGATGACCGCCGTCACCACGCAGGCCGGGAACCTGCGGCGCGCGCAGGCCCAGCGCGCCGCCCGCGCGGACAAGCACCAGTTCTCCCGCGCCGAGCGGTGGCGCCGGCGCGGGCCGCTGCTGCCCGCGCTGGTCTTCACGATCGTCGTCACGCAGATCCCGTTCCTCGTGACGATCTGGTACTCGCTGCACTCGCGGAACCTGCTGCGCCCCGACTCCGACCTCTTCGTCGGGCTCGCCAACTACGTCGACATCGCGCGGGACTCGGTGTTCCGCCAGACGGCGCTGAACTCGGTGATCATCACGCTGGGCTGCGTGCTGGTCGCGATGGTGCTGGGCATCGTGCTCGCCATCCTGCTGGACCGGCCGTTCCGCGGTCGCGGGGTGGCCCGCACGCTCCTCATCACGCCGTTCCTCATCATGCCGGTGGCCAGCTCGGTGCTGTGGTCGATGGCGATGCTCAACCCCACGTACGGGCTGTTCAACTGGACGCTCGGGCTGGTGGGCATCGACCCGGTCGACTGGACCTCGACGTACCCGATCGTCGCGATCCTCATGGCCCTGGTGTGGCAGTGGACGCCGTTCATGATGCTGCTGGTCCTCGCCGGGCTGCAGGCCCAGCCGAAGGACGTGCTGGAGGCCGCCGCGATGGACGGCGCGGGCTGGTGGCGCACCTTCGCCTCGATCACCCTGCCGCAGCTGCGCCGGTACATCGAGCTGGGCGTGCTGCTCGGGATCATCTACGTGGTCAACACGTTCGACCAGATCTACCTCATGACCGCCGGCGGCCCCGGGACGGCCAGCGCCAACCTGCCGTTCTACATCTATCAGCGCGCCTTCCTCGGCTTCGACGTCGGGCAGGCCGCCGCGATGGGCGTCGTCGTCGTCATCGCCACGATCATCGTCGCCTCCGCCGCGCTGCGGCTCATCTTCCGCAGCTTCGACGTCAAGGAGTGAGCATGACCGCCACCACCACGGCCTCGCGCACGCCCGCCGCGCCGTCGTCGCCCCCGCCGCTGCGGCGCCCGCGGCGTGGCGGCGCCGGTGGCGGCCTGCTCACGGCCCTCACCTGGATCCTCGCGCTCGGGTTCTTCTTCCCCGTCGCGTGGATGGCGATGACGGCCTTCAAGCAGGAGAACCAGGCGTCGTCCGACCCTCCCACGTGGTTCTTCAGCCCGACGCTCGACCAGTTCCGGGCGGTGATCGGGGAGTCCGGGTCGTACGTCGCCAACTCGGCGATCGCGACCGGCGTCTCGACCGTCCTCGTGCTGCTGCTCGGCATCCCCGCCGCGTACGCGCTGTCGATCCGGCCGGTGGAGAAGGTCAGCGACGTGCTGTTCTTCTTCATCTCCACCAAGATGCTGCCGGTCGTCGCCGTCATCGTGCCGATCTACGTCATCGCGGGCCAGCTCAAGGTGCTCGACAACATCTGGACCCTGGTCGTGCTGTACACGGCGATGAACCTGCCGATCGCGGTGTGGATGATGCGGTCGTTCTTCCAGGAGATCCCGGCGGAGGTGCTCGAGGCCGCCGCCGTCGACGGCGCGGGGCTGATGAAGACGCTGCGCTCCGTGCTCATCCCCATGGTGGCGCCCGGCATCGCCGCGACGGCGCTCATCTGCGTGATCTTCGCGTGGAACGAGTTCTTCTTCGCGCTCAACCTCACGGCGTCGCGTGCCGCCACCGTGCCGATCTTCATCGTCTCGACGATGACGAGCGAGGGCCTGTTCCTCGCGCGGCTGTGCGCCGCGGCCCTGCTCGCGTCGCTGCCGGTGATCCTCGCCGGCTGGATCGCGCAGAAGCAGCTCGTGCGCGGCCTGTCGATGGGCGCGATCAAGTAGGGCATCCTGGGCCGCATGGCTCTCCCTCCGCCCCCGGCCGGCTGGTCGCGCTACGTCGTGAAGGCGAAGCTCGTCTCGATGGGCCGCGACTTCACCGTCACGGATCTCGCGGGCGCCGATGCGTTCGTCGTCGACGGCAAGGTCGGGCCGCGCGAGCGCGCCGACGTGCTCGACGCCGCGGGCGCCGTGCTGTACCGCGTGCGCGGCCGCGTCATCAACCTCCCGAAGCGGATGACGATCACCGACGCGGCGGGCACCGAGGTCGCGGAGCTGAACGGCAAGCTCTTCTCGCCGATCCGCTCGGCGATGACGCTCACCGTGCCCGGCGGTCCCGCGTGGGAGCTCCGGGGCAACCTCGTCGAGAAGGAGTACACGGTCACCGCGGGCGGTGCCCCGGTCGCCGTGATCACGCAGAAGTGGGTGACCGTCCGCGACACCTACACGCTGGACGTCGCCGACGGCACCGATCCCGGGCTCGCGCTCGCCGTGCTGTGGGGCGTCGACCGGTGGGTGGAGCGCGACCCGGGCTGACGCTCTCAGGCCTCCGGCGCGTCGTCGGGCGGGGATGCCGGTGCCGGGCCGGTGTGGAGCAGGTCGCGGGCCTGCTCGGCCGCGCGCGTGATGCTGTCGGCGACGAAGTCGATGAAGCGCGCCATGTTCTCCAGGCGGGCGCCCGCGGCCGAGTCACGGCCCAGGACGTCGACCCCCTGCCGGGCGGTGGCGGCGAGGGCGGCGTTGGAGCGCGCGGCGGCGATCATCGACTGGTACCAGGCGTCGCCGTCGGCGGCGTAGCGCTCGCGGCGGCCGTCCTCGCGCTCGCGGCGGACCAGCCCCAGGTTCTCCAGCAGCGCGACCGCCTTGGACACCGACGCCGGGCTCACCTGCAGCCTCTCGACCAGCTCCGCCGCGGTGAGGCTGCCCGAGTCCGCCACGTACAGCCGCGTGAGCACGGCCGCGGCCATACGGGGGAGGCCGGACTGCATGAGCAGCGTCGTGAACGTCTCCTCGTACTCCCGCAGGGCCGTGTCGTCGGGCGCGGCCGCGGCGGCTGAGGACGTGCGCGGCGTGGCGGGTCGACGGCGGTGCGCACGCTGCTGGGTGGCGCGCTGCGCGAGGTCGGCGCGGTAGCCGCCCGGGCCGCCGTTGCGCATCACCTCGCGCGTGATCGTCGACGTCGGGCGGTCGAGCCGGCGGGCGATCTCGGCGTACGCGAGGTCGTCCGCGAGGCCCAGCGCGATCTGCTGGCGCTCCTGGGCGGTGAGCCGGCCTCCCGGCATGGGCGTCCTCCTGGGGTCGAGGCCCGCGGGTCGGGCCGCGCCCACGTTACGTTCACTTCCGGGCGGATGCAACGACCCTCGGCGGAGATTGCGTTGACGTTCAGGCTCGATGCAACGATATGTGCGCTCTGACCTGCGATGACATCCTTCTGGTGCAACACTGCTCTTGCCCAACTTGCGAACGCAACGTAGCGTTTCGTATGTCAGAAAGTCACCGCACCGACCATCGCAGGAGCTGAGCACGATGCAGAACTTCGCCACCCCCGCCCCCGTCTCCGCCGTCGTCGACGTCCCGGCCGGCCGCCTCACGTTCGTCGCCGCCGACCGGGCCGACACCACCGTCGAGGTGCGGCCCGCCGACGCCTCGAAGCGCCGCGACGTCGAGGCCGCCGAGCAGACCACCGTCGCGTTCGCCGACGGCGTCCTGCGCGTCACCGCCCCCGACGGGCACCGTGCCTTCGGTCCCTCCGGCTCGGTCGACGTCAGCGTCCAGCTTCCCGCCGGCTCCGCCGTCGAGGTCACGGCCGCGAGCGCCCCGCTGCGCGGCGTCGGGCGCCTCGGCGCCGTCGTCGTCGAGACGGCGCACGGCGACATCAAGCTCGACGAGGCGGCGAGCGCGCGCCTCGCCACGCAGGCCGGCGACGTCACCGTCGGCCGCCTCACCGGCGACGGCACGCTCAGCACCGCGAAGGGTGACCTCCGCGTGGACGAGGCCGTGCAGGGCGCGCTCGAGCTGCGCACCCAGGCCGGCGACATCACCGTGGGCGTCGCGTCGGGCGTCACGGCGTCGCTCGACGCCGGCACGACGCTCGGCCGCGTCAGCAACGCGATCACGAACAGCGGCGGCGACGTCCAGGTGGCGATCCGCGCCACCACGACGATGGGCGACATCGCGGCGCACAGCCGCTGAGCCGCCGCCGAGGATCCCGGACCCGCCGGGCCGACGAGTTCCGTCGGCCCGGCGGGTCTGTCCTGTCATGACACGCACCGGCACCCTCGACGCCCGCTTCGGCGTGGCCACCGCTCCCACCCCGTGGGCGGAGGTGGAGGCCGCGCTCGCGGCCGCCCCCTCGTACCAGCTCGTCACCGTGCGGGCGGACGGCCGTCCGCACGTCACCCCGCTCGTCGGGCTGTGGGCGGACGACGGCTTCGTCTTCTGCACCGGCCCCGGCGAGCAGAAGGCGCACAACCTCGCCCACAGCCCGCACGTCGCCGTGACGATCGGGTCCCCCGAGTGGGACGCCGGCCTCGACGTCGTGGTGGAGGGCGTCGTCGTGCGCGCGACCGGCGGACCGGAGCTGCGCCGGCTCGCCGACGGCTTCCGCGCCAAGTACCGCGACGCCTGGGACTTCGAGAACGACGACGAGTCCTTCGACCCGCACGGCGAGCGCGCGCTCGTCTACCGCGTCGTGGTCGACAAGGTGCTCGCGTTCGCCAAGGCGCCGCACGGCCAGACGACGTTCCGGTTCTGAGGGTCGGCCGGCAGCGCGCCCATGAACCGGCCGCGGCGAGTCACGACGGGTACGGGTCGGCGTCGACTCCGGGCGCGGGGGCGGTGCACTCGGCGAGGACGCTCCCGCGCCCGTCGACGAGGACCGCGTGGACGGTCCAGCCGCTCACGTCCTCCGGCACGTCGACCACGGCTTCGGCGACCGTCCCGTCCTCCGACCACCACAGGTCGCTGCCCTCACCGACGTCCTCGGAAGGGCCGCCGGGCGTGGCCTGTTCAGCGAAGTAGCTCAGGCCGTCCGGGCCGCGAACCGTCAGTCGGGCGGTGGCCGCGGCGGCGTCCGGATCGGCCCCAGGGTCGCCTTCCTCGCCCACGGTCCAGGCGGACCCGACCTGCCAGTGCTGCCGGGTGATGTGCGAGATCCCCCACCGCGAGTCCCACTGCGTCTCCCGTGAGGTGCCGATCCTCGCCGTCGCCGACATCTCGCCCCTGCCGGCGCAGGTCGTCTCGGCCTCGGAGGTCTGGAAGGAGCCGCCGCTGCTCGAGGTGACGCTCGCCGCGGCTGCCGCCGCGCACAGCACGAGCGCGACGCCGGAGGTGACCTGCCGCGGCCAGCGCAACCACGGCGCACGGGCGTCACGGGCACGGCGGAGGCGCGCGACGAGCGGGTGCGGGGGCGGCGCCGTGGTGCGGACGGCGACGGTGCCGAGCAGGGAGTCGGCGAAGGTGCGGCCGTCCGTGCGGAACGCGGACCGCAGGTAGCCGATCAGCAGGATCGCGTCGAGCACGTGCGCGAACCAGCGCAGCACGGTGCCGGGCAGTCCGATCGGCCGGCCGGTGCGGTCGTCGACCACCGCGACGTGCGCCACCCGCTTGCCCGGCGTCATGCCCGTGTACGCCTGGAGGACGCCGAGCACCAGCAGCGTGCCTGCCGTCCAGGCCGCGCCGCCCGCCCCGCCGGGCTTGCCCAGGCCCGGCAGCGAGGCGAGGGTCGGCGAGGCGCCCGTGGCGACGAAGACCACCGTCGCCACGAGCGCGGAGTCGAGCAGCGTCGCCAGCACCCGCAGCCCCCAGGCCGCGCAGGGGCGGTCGTCGGTGAACGGGCCGAGCGCGCCGTCGAGGGTCGGCCGGGGCGCGCGCGGCGCCGTCGTCGTCATGGCCGGATGGTTCCACGACCGGGCGGGGACGTCCACGGGGTGTCCAGCCCGTGCCCAGGTCAGGCGGTCACGACGGTGCCCGCGTCGCCGTCGACCGTCACCGTCCCCGCGTCGCGCAGGGCCGCGGTCGCGGCGGGCACGCCGAGCACGGCCGGCAGGCGCAGCTCGCGTGCGACGATCGCCGCGTGCGACAGCAGCCCGCCCGTCTCGGTGACGACGGCGGCGACGACGCCGAACAGCGGCGTCCACGCCGGGTCCGTCTCGCGGCACACGAGGACGTCGCCCGGGCGGACGGCGGCGAAGTCGTCCGGCCCGCGCACCACCCGCGCCGGCCCGCTCGCCCGGCCACCGCTCGCGCCCGCGCCCCGCAGCACCCCGCCGTCGTTGCGCTCACCACGTTCTGCGGGCGAGGCGGGGAGGGCCGCCGTGACGGGGCGGGCCTGGAGGAGCCAGAGGGTGCCGGCGTCGTCCACCGCCCACTCGACGTCCTGCGGCCCGCCGCGCACGTCCGCGACCCGCTGCCCGAGGTCGGCGAGGCGCAGCACGGTGTCGTCGTCGAGGCAGGGGCGGTCGCGGTCCGCGGCCGGGACGTCGCGGACGGCGGTGCCGCCGGGGGAGCGGTCCACGCGGGTGCGCTTGCCGCCGGTGCGGCGGTCGGTGATGCGGCCGCCGTCGACAGAGCCGAGCGCGACGGTCCAGCGGTCGGGGTCGACGGCGCCCTGCACCACGCTCTCGCCCAGCCCCCACGACGCCTCGACGACGGTGTGCGCCGTTCCTGTGGGTGGGCCCGTGAACAGCACGCCCGCGGCGCGCGCGTCGACCAGCCGCTGCACGACGACGGCGACGTCGGCGGGGCCGTCGTGGCGGCCGGTGCCGGACGTCGCCGCCCGGTAGGCCGTGGCCCGCGGCCCGGCCGCCGACGCCCGACACGTCGCGACCGCTGCGACGACGCGGTCCGTGCCGACCGCGCCGAGCACCGTGTCGTACTGCCCGGCCGCCGACGCCCGGGCGCCGTCCTCGTCCGCCGCCGACGAGCGCACCGCCACGGCCCCGGACGTGCCGAGCCGGCCGAGGCCCGCCGCGACGGCTCCGGCCAGCTCCGGCCCCGGGAGGGTGGCCGGGACGACGAAGCCGTCCGGCACGGGCAGCCCGGCGCGGCGCAGCGCCCCCAGGGCGGCGGCCTTGCCGCCGTGCTCGGGGGCCGCGTCGTCCAGCGGGACCGTGTCGGGCACCGCCCACCTCCGTCGTCGTGCGTCGTCGTGCGTCGTCCTCGTGTGCCGTCGTCGGCCGCGAGTTCAACATCGCGTTGACAACGGTCCGTTGATGGTGCACGGTCGCGGGATGGAACGCAAGCCCCCCGCCGCCGACCACGCCGCGGATCAAGGCGCCGCCACCGACGAGGCCCGCGCCCGCCGCGTGCTGCTCGACCTGGGCGCCGACGCGCTCGCGCCGCGACCCTGGCAGCCGGCGTCCGTGCCGCCGTCGGCGACCGACCTCGTGCGCCACTACCTGTGGCGGTCCGCGCGCGGGGAGCTCACACCGGAGCAGGACGCCGCGGGGGCGCTCGCCGCGCTCGCGCTCGTGCCCGCGGCACGCGCGGAGGCGGCGCAGCTCGAGACCGCCGCGCTGTTCTCCGCCCGCGCCGCCGGGCACACGTGGGGACGGATGGCGTCCGCGCTGGGCCTCGGCTCCCCGCAGGCGGTGCAGCAGCGGCTCGACCGGCTCGTCGCACGGTCCGGGGGAGCGGGGGAGGCGCCGTGAGCCGCGCGTCCGAGCCCGAGTTCCTCGTGCTGCACGCCGTCCGCGTGCGCGGGACGGCGGACGACGCGGCCGTCGCCGAGCGGTCGGGCGTCGCCGTCGAGGCCGCCCGCGAGCACCTGCTCGACCTCGAGGCGTTCGGCCACGTGACCTGGGCGGAGTTCGCCGGCACGGGCGGCTGGACCCTCACCGAGCGGGGCCGGACCGAGGGCGAGCGCCGCCTCGCCGCCGAGCTGGCCAGCGACCCGACCGGCCGCGCCGCCGCCGTCGTGCGCGAGGCGGTCGCCGCGTTCGGCCCGCTGAACGCCCGGCTGCTCCGGGCGTGCACCGACTGGCAGCTGCGCCCCGGGGCCGGCGGCCGGCTGGACGTCAACGACCACCGGGACGCGTCGTGGGACGGCCGCGTGCTCGACGAACTCGCCGCCGTCGTCGACGGCGTGCGCCCGGTGCTCGCCGGTCTCGCGGGCGAGCTCGCCCGCTTCGCGGGCTACGACCGGCGGCTCGACGACGCCCTGGCCGCGGCACGGGTCGGGGACGGCGCGCGCGTGGCCGGCCTGGGCGCGGCGTCCGTGCACGGGGTGTGGATGGAGCTGCACGAGGACCTGCTCGCCACGGCGGGCATCTCGCGCGGCGCGGAGGTCGTCGACTGACCGGGTCGCGTCAGACCGCGGCGACCTCGTGCAGCGACGACGCGAGCGGGGCGATCTCGGGGATGTCCTCGGCGCGGGTGAGGGCGTCCTCGAGGGCGCGGTCGTGCGTGGGCCGGGCCTTCTCCAGGAGCTTGCGGCCGGCGGGCGTGAGCTCGGTGTAGATGCCGCGGCGGTCGTCGGCGCAGAGGATGCGCGTGAGCAGCCCGCGGTCCTCGAGCCGGGTGACGAGACGGGTCGTGGCGCTGCTGGAGAGCGCGGCGGCGCGCGCGAGCTGCTGCATGCGCATGTGCCACCCGTCCTGGCGGCTCAGGGCGTCGAGCACGGTGAACTCCACCACGGAGAGCTGGTGCTCCTTCTGCAGCGCGCGCTCCAGGTCCGTCTCGATCAGCCCGTGCAGCGCGGCGAGCGTGCGCCAGCCGCGCGCGCGGATCTCGACGGCGTCGTCGGCGATTCCCATGTCAGCGCCTCCTCGCAGGCCTCGTCGCCGGGCCTCGTCATCGGGCCCGTGGCGGCCCGTCGTCTGGGTCACAGCATAGCGCCTTGCGCGGATAGCGCGCGCGTGCAACTATCTAGAACGTTGCGTCTGCAACTACTGCGCACGCAACGTTCCCGTTCCCCGATCCTGGAGGCCTCGATGCCTGCCGCGCTGTACGCCCTCGCCCTCGGGGGCTTCGGCATCGGACTCACCGAGTTCGTCATCATGGGCCTGCTGCCGGAGGTGGCCGCCGACTTCGGCGTCACCGAGACGGTAGCCGGCTACCTCATCTCCGGCTACGCCCTGTCCGTCGCCGTCGGCGGCATCGCCCTGACCGCCGCCCTCTCGCGGGTGCTGCGCAAGCGGGCGCTGATGCTGCTCATGGTCCTGTTCATCGCGGGCAACCTGCTGTCCGCCGTCGCGCCCACGTACGGGATGACGATGGTCGGACGGGTCGTCGCGGCCCTGTGCCACGGCGCGTTCTTCGGCATCGGCGCGGTCGTCGCGGCCGACCTCGTGCCCGCGAACCGCCGCGCCGCCGCCATCTCCGTGATGTTCGCCGGGCTCACCATCGCGAACGTGGCGGGCGTGCCGCTCGGCACCTTCCTCGGCCAGGCGGCCGGCTGGCGGGCGACGTTCTGGGCCATCACCGTGATCGGCGTGATCGGCCTGGCCGGCATCGCCGTGCTCGTGCCGCGCACCGAGCACCGCTCCACCGGCTCCGTGCTGTCGGAGTTCCGCATCTTCCGCGACCGCCAGGTGTGGCTCTCCATGGCCGTCACCGTGCTGGGCTACGGCGGCATGTTCGGCGCGTTCAGCTACATCGCGTTCACGCTCACCGAGGTGAGCGGCTTCAGCAGCGCCGCCGTCCCGTGGCTGCTCGTCGTCTTCGGCGTCGGGCTGTTCGCGGGCAACGTGCTGGGCGGTCGCGCCGCCGACAAGAACCTCGTCAGGGCGCTGACCGTGATCATCTCCGCGCTCGCCGTCGTGCTCGTGGTCTTCGCGCTCACCGCGCAGAGCAAGGTCGCGACCGTCGTGGCGCTGCTCCTCATGGGCGGCTTCGGCTTCGCCACCGTGCCCGGCCTCCAGGCCCGCATCATGCAGTACGCCGAGGCTGCTCCGACCCTCGGCTCCGGCGCCAACATCGCCGCCTTCAACGTCGGCAACGCCTTCGGTGCCTGGGCCGCGGGCCTCGCCCTCGCCGCGGGCCTCGGCTACACGTCGCCGCTGTGGGTCGGCGCGGCCGTCACGGTCGTCGGGCTCGGCGTCCTGCTGGTCGCCGTGCGCACCCGCGGCGGCGAGCTCGCCCGGCCGCGCGTCGCCGGGAGTGACGCCCCGCGCGAGCCCGCGCCCGCCGGCGTCTGACCCTCCATCTCCAGAACGTCAGTACCGCACCACCGGAAGGAACCTCCCTTGAGCACGAACGTCCCCACCGTCACCCTCTCCGACGGCCGCACCATGCCCCAGCTCGGCTTCGGCGTCTTCCAGGTGCCCGACGCCGAGACCACGGCCGCGGTGAGCGCCGCGCTCGAGGCGGGCTACCGCAGCATCGACACCGCCGCCGTCTACGGCAACGAGCGCGGCGTGGGTCGCGCGCTGGCCGAGTCGGACGTCGCCCGCGACGAGCTGTTCGTCACCACCAAGCTGTGGGTCGACAGGCTGGGCCGTGCCGCGGCCCGCGAGGGCCTCGAGGCGAGCCTCGAGAAGCTCGGCCTCGACCGCGTCGACCTGTACCTCATCCACTGGCCGACCCCCGCCACGGACGACTACCTCGACGCCTGGCAGGGCCTGGAGGACCTGCGCGACGCCGGCCTCGCCACGTCGATCGGCGTCTCGAACTTCCTGCCCGAGCACCTCGACCGCGTCGCGGCGCTCGGCGGCAGCACCCCGGTCGTCAACCAGGTGGAGCTGCACCCGGCGCTGCAGAACCGCGAGACCGTCGCGGCGAACGTCCGCCACGGCGCGGTGACCGAGGCGTGGAGCCCGCTGGCGCAGGGCGCCGTCCTGGGCGACGCGCCCGTCGTCGACGCCGCCCGCGCGCACGGCGTCACGCCCGCCCAGGTGGTGCTGCGCTGGCACCTGCAGCAGGGCCGCGTCGTCATCCCCAAGTCCGTGACGCCCGCGCGCATCGCGGCGAACCTCGACGTCTTCGGCTTCGACCTCACCGACGCCGAGCTGGCCGCCATCGACGGGCTCGAGCGCGACGGCCGCACCGGCCCCCACCCCGCGTCGTTCAACGGCTGACCCGGCGCGCCCTGCAGGTCGTCGTGGGTGGGCTCGTGGCCCTGTGTCGTCGCGAAACAGGGCCACGAGCCCACCCACAACGCTGTCGGGGGCGTGGTGCTGGGCGCCTACGCTGGGACGGCACCGTCGACCGTCCCGAGGAGTCCTCATGCCCGTCACCGCTCGCGTCGCCGTCGTCACCGGAGCCAGCAGCGGGATCGGCGCCGCCAGCGCCCGCGCGCTCGCGGCGGCGGGCTTCCACGTGGTCCTCGGCGCCCGCCGGATGGACCGGCTCGAGGAGGTGGCCGCCGAGACGGGCGGGACGGCACTGCCGCTCGACGTCACGGACGACGCGTCCGTCGAGGCGTTCGCCGCCGCCGTCGAGGAGAAGCTCGGGCGCTGCGACCTGCTCGTCAACAACGCGGGCGGGGCGCTGGGGACGGAGTCGGTGGCCGACGCCGACCTCGCCGACTGGCAGCGCATGTACGACATCAACGTGCTCGGCACCGTCCGCGTCACGAAGGCGCTGCTTCCGCGGCTGATCGCGAGCGGTGACGGCCAGGTGATCACCATCGGCTCCATCGCGGGCCGCGAGCCGTACAAGGGCGGTGCCGGCTACAACGCGGCCAAGCACGCCGAGGCCGCGCTGACCCGCGTGCTGCGGCTGGAGCTGCTCGGCCAGCCGGTGCGGGTGAGCGAGATCGACCCCGGCATGGTGCACACCGACTTCTCCCTGGTCCGGTTCAAGGGCGACCAGGAGAAGGCCGACGCCGTCTACGCCGGGGTCGAGCCGCTCACGGCCGAGGACGTCGCCGAGACAGTGGCGTGGATCGCCACGCGCCCGGCGCACGTCAACGTCGACCAGGTGCTGCTCATGCCCCGCGACCAGGCCGCGGCGCAGGTGGTCCACCGGCGCTGACGTCGTCGGCGCCGTCCTGCGCGCCGTCGTCGTGCCCGACCACCTTGAGGCCGATGGCGCAGCCGATGATGCCCACGAGGAACAGCGCCTTGAGCAGCGACGCGGTCTCCGTGCCGGTGACCATCGCCCACGCGACGGTCAGCGCGGCGCCGACGCCCGTCCAGATGGCGTACGCGGTGCCGATGGGGATGTGCTTCGCGGCGTAGCCCAGGCCGAGCATGCTCGCCGACAGGGCCACGACGAACACGATCGTGTCGCCGAGCACCGTGAAGCCGTGGCTCGCGTGCAGGGCGGTGGCCCACACCGCCTCCAGGACGGCGCTGGCCAGCAGCACGCCCCAGGCCAGGCCGTTCGTGTTCTTCGCGCTCATGTCAGCTCACCACCTTGAGACCGACGACCGACCCGACGAGGCCGACCAGCAGCAGGGCGCGCGCGACGGTCAGCCGCTCGTCGCCGCGCACGATGGCGACCAGCACGGTGAGCACCGCGCCGATGCCCACCCAGACGGCGTAGGCGGTGCCGACCGGGATGGTGAGCATCGCGTGCGCGAGCCCCCACATGCTCAGGGCCAGGCCGACGACGAACACCACCGTCGGCACCGGGCGCTTGAAGCCGCGCGACGCGGCCAGCGCGGTCGCCCACACGGCCTCCATCACGCCGGCGGCGATGAGGATCAGCCAGTCCACGGCTCTCACTTCCCCTCTGTCGTGCACCGTCGGGATCTCTGCTGGAAGTTCTTCGCACGTTCGTGCGAAGACAGTTCTAGCACACTTCGCACGACTGTGCGAACATGGGCGCGTGCCCCAGAAGCTCGACCGTGACGAACGCCGCCGCCAGGTGTCCGAGGCCGCGTGGCGCGTCCTCGTCCGCGACGGCCTCGAGGCCCTCTCCGTCCGCAACGTCGCCGCCGAGGCCGGCCTGCCGCAGAGCTCCCTGCGCTACACGTTCCCCACCGTCGCGAGCGTGCGCGAGCGCGCCGTCGCCCTCGTCCTGGAACGCCTGCAGGAGCGGGTGGACGCGGTCGAGGCCGGCGAGGGGTGGCCGCGCGCCGTCCTGGCGCAGCTGCTGCCGCTCGACGCCGAGCGGCGCACCGAGATGGAGGCCTACCTCGCGCTCGGCACGGCGGCCATGACCGACCCCGCCCTGCGCGAGGGCCACCGCGCCGCGCAGGTCGCGATCCGCGACGTGTGCGCCCGCGCGCTCGCCGCCCGCACCGGCCGCCCGCCGTCCGACGTCGAGGTGCGTGAGCTGCACGCGCTCGTCGACGGCCTCGCGCTGCACGTCGTGCGGCAGGAGCCCGGCGACGACGCCGGCTGGGCGCTCGGCGTGCTCGACGCGCACCTGGCGCGCGTCGCCGCCTGACGCCCGAGGCGCTCAGGAGGTCGCGGCGCCGCCGTGGCCGTGCCGCGCGACGAACGGCGCCAGGAGCTCCTCGACGCTGGACCAGACCTCGTCGAACGGGGCCCCGGACTCGAGCATCCGCGACGCGGTGTTGACGACGGCGTTGACCAACTCGGCGGTGCGGTCGGGGTGCGGCACCTCGAGCGCGCGCAGCGTGTCGATCAGCGGCCTCAGGAGCTCCCCGTGCATCGCTCGCATCCCCTCGGCCACGGCGGGGGCGGGGCCGGCGCTCGCCAGGGCGGTGGCGAGCGCGTGCTCGCCCTCGGCCACGAGCTCGAGGTTGGTCCGCGCGTAGGCGAGGACCCGACCGGCGTCGTCGCCGGCGTCGTCCATGGCCCTCGCGACCGTCGCCGCCCACCGGGGGAAGACGTCCTCGACCATCGCGCGCAGGAGGTCGTCGGCGGAGCGGAAGTACTGGTAGATGCTCGGCCGGGCGAGGCCGGAGCGCTCGGCGAGCGCCGCGAACGTCGGCGGGCGCCCCGTCTCGGCGAGGAGCGTGCGCGCGGCGTCGAGGAGCGCCCGCTGCTGCGCCGCGCGGTGCTCGACGACGGTGGGGGCGCTGATGCGCGGCACGGGCACTCCTCCTCGCGGGTGCCCCGGGCCCGCAGGCCCGGGGCGTGACGGTCAGTCGACCAGTCTCCCATCCTCCATCCGCACCACCCGGTCGCAGTGCTCCAGCACGTCGTGGTCGTGCGTGACCATGACGGTCGCGACGCCGTGCTCGTGCGTCTCGGCCGCGAGCAGCTCGACGACGTCGTGGCTGCGCGCGCGGTCGAGCGCCGCGGTCGGCTCGTCGACGAGCAGGAGCGCCGGGGTCGTCACCAGCGCGCGGGCGATGCCGACGCGCTGGCGCTCGCCGCCCGACAGCTCGTGCGGCCGGCGGCCGGCCTTGTGCGCCATGCCGACCTGCTCCAGGAGCTCGAGCGGCGACCGCGCGGAGCCCGTGGCCTTGCGCCCCGTGGCGTGCAGGGCGAAGCGCAGCTGGTCGACAGCGGAGAGCGCGGGCAGGAGGTTGCCCGACTGGAACACGAAGCCGATCCGTTCGCGCCGCAGCCGCGCCTGGCGCGAGGCGGAGAGGGAGCCGACGTCCGCGCCGTCCACCAGGACGGTGCCGGAGTCCGGCCGGGTGAGCGCCCCGGCGACGGCGAGCAGGCTCGACTTGCCGGCGCCGGACGGGCCGACGACGGCGAGCAGCTCGCCCGCCGGGACGGCGAGGTCGACGTGGTCGAGCGCCGTCACGGTGGTGTCGCCGTCGCCCAGGGTGAGGGTGACGTCCCTCAGGCGGAGGCCGTCGCCCGCGGCGGAGCGCGGCTCGGCGGCGAGGGTGGTGGGGGCGGGCTGGGTCATCGCTGTCCTCCGAGGGCGGTGAGCGGGTCGACGCGGGCGATGCGGCCGACGGCGGCGGCCGCGCCGAGGAGCCCGAGCACGATCAGCAGCGCGGCGGCGGCTGCCACCGGCACGGGCTCGAGCGAGAACGGCATGGGCGTGGACGTCAGGAGGGCGCCGAACCCGACGCCGACGCCCACGCCCACCGCCGTCGAGCCGACGAGGACGACCGCCGCCTGCCCCAGGGCGTCGCGGACCAGGTAGCCCGTGCGGGCGCCCATGGCGCGGGCGACGGCGATCTCGTGCCGGCGCTGGATGGTCCACACCGTGAAGAAGGCGCCGACCACGAGGGCGGAGATGGCGTACAGGAACGTCTGGATGAGGTCGAGCGTGAGCGTCTCGGCCGCGTACCCCGGCGACCCCTCGAACGAGTCCTCGAGGGGCACGGCGGCGGTGCCGGTGCCCGCGGAGGCGGCCGCGAGGTCGAGGTCCGCGCCGTCGGCCTCGGCGAGCGCGACGGCGGTCGCCTCGTCGTAGGCGTCGGGCCGCACCTCGTCGCCGGGCCCGGCGCCGGCGTGGATCTCCTGCCAGGTGGCGAGGGGGACGTACGCGACGTCCACGTGCCCGTAGGTGTGCTGGCCGTCGAGCACGCCGACGATCGTCAGCTCGGTGCCGAGCCGGTCCACGGTCACGGTGTCGCCGACGCCGAGCCCGAGGTCGGTCACGGTCTCGCTGACGACGATCCCGTCGCGCGGCCCGAGCCCGTCGCCCTGGGTGACGAGGCCGGGGGCGGGGGCGAGGAACGAGTCGGGCTCGACGCCGAAGAGGGCCAGGTCGACGGCCTCGCCGTCGGGGCCCTCCGCGTTGACGAGCTGGTTGCCGAACAGCGCGGCGTCGGCGACGCCGTCCTGCTCCGCCCACCGGGCCGCCTGGTCCCGCTCCACCGTGCTGCGGGAGAACGCCGAGTCGACGGGGGTGCCCTCGTCGAACGCGAACGCCGTCACGGGGAGCTTCTTGAGCCCGGAGACGCCGTCGTTCACGAGCCCCGAGGAGAGGCCCGAGAGGATGACGACGAGGATCGCCACGAGGGCGACGACACCTCCCATCAGGCCGAACCGTGCCCGCGCGAACACCAGCTCGCGCCACGCCAGAAACATCGTGCTCCCTTCCGCGCCGGCATCAGTTGCCGACGTCACGTCGGGAACGATACCAACGCGACGTCGGGAAACTGTCGGGAGAAGGGAGGCCGGACTGTGGAGTTTGTCACCGGGCCTCGCGGCCGCTGCCGCCCACCAGGGCGTCGCCCACCTCCGAGCGCAGGTACAGCACGGACCGGCCGGAGCGGGCAGAGGTCAGCAGGCCGGCGTCGCGCAGCACCCGCAGGTGCTGGTTGACGGCGCTCGTCGTGACGTCGAGGCGGCGGGCGAGGTCGGTGGACGACGCCGGCTGCTCCAGGGCCGTGAGGAGCCCGGCCCGAGCGCGACCCAGGACCGCGACGAGGGCGTCGCCCGCCACGTGCCGCTCGGCCTGCCACAGCGTGCCCGTGCCGCGCGCGCCGTACATGATCATGGGCGGCTCCTCCGGCGAGATCGGGGCCGACGCCGCGCGGGTGAACAGCGTGGGCACGAGCGTGAGCCCCGCGCCGGTGGTGGAGCGGTGGAACTCTCCGCTGAGCGTCCCGAGGCGGACGCTCACCACGCCGTCGGCGAACGAGACCCGTGGGGAGAGGTCGGCGAACATCGCGCCCGCGCCGCGGGCCGAGATCACCGTGCCGCGGTGCACGACGTCGGCCTGGAGCACGGCGCGCATCCGCGGCCAGACGGGCGCGAAGCACGCGTCCCAGTAGCCGGTGAGCGCATCGAGCATCCGGCGCCGCACCCGGGGGAGCGGGCCGCGCAGCGGGGCGGGCAGGCCGCCCGGGTGCACCGCGGCGAGGTCGTGCAGCACGACCGCGTCGTCGACGGCGGCCACGCCGGCGAGCTCGTCGTCGAGCCGGGTGAGCGGGCTGCCCGGGCGTGGCGTGAGGAAGTCCGGCGTCCACATCACGTCGTTGGTCAGCGCGAGCAGCATCTCGCCGTCGAGCGTGGGACGGGCCTCCTGCACGCGACGCAGCCACGGCAGGTGCACGGGGAAGCGACCGGGGTCGCGCCACGCCCGCAGCGACAGCACCAGCTCGTTCAGCGGGGAGACGGCGAAACGGACGTCGGCGAGGTCCATGCCGGCCAGCTCGTAGTGCATCCATCCCATCAGCGGCTCCGTCCCACCTCGTGAGCATAGATGTAGCGCAGCGCTACATCCGTTCCGGGGCGCGGACGGACGGTCCCTACTGGTGCCGTGATCCAGACCCTCCTGCCGCGGGACCCCGTGGCGCGCGCCCTCACCGTCTCGACCATGGCGTTCGCCGCGTCGACGGGGATCTTCTACACGGTGTCCGTGCTGTACTTCACGCGCGTCGTCGGGCTGTCCGCCGGGACGGTCGGGCTGGGTCTCGGCATCGCCGGCGGCGCGGGCGTGCTCGGGTCGTACTTCGCCGGGCGCTGGTCGGACCGGCGCGGCGCGCACCGCGTGCAGGTGTGGGGCCTGCTCGCGCAGGCGCTGGCGCTCGCGGCGTACTCGTTCACCTCCGACGCCGTGACGTTCACCGCCGTGGCGGTCGTCGTCAGCGCGGGTCGCGGCGTGCAGTCCACGGCGCGCCAGGCGCTGCTGGCCCGGTGGTTCACCGGGCCCGAGCGCGTCGACGTCCGCGCCCGGCTGCGCGTCGTGACCAACGTGCTCATCGGGCTCGGCACCCTCGCCGCGGCCGTCGCGCTGCTGGTCGACACCGCGGCCGCCTACCGCACCGCGATGGTCGCGACGGCGGTGCTGCTGCTCGGCGCCGTCGTGCCGCTGGTCCGGCTGCCGCGCCGCGTGCCCGAGCTGGCCGCGCGGATGCTCGCCGACGCGCCCGCCGCCGTCGCGCGGGACACGGGCTCGACCACCGAGCCCGGCGACCGGGCCGTCGCCGGGGTGCACCCCCTGCGCGACCGCACGTACGTCGCCAGCGTCGTGCTCAACGCCGTCGTCGCCATGCAGTTCGGCGTCATGACCGTGGGGGTGCCGCTGTGGGTCGCGACCACCGACGCGCCGACCGCCGTCGTCTCCGCGCTGCTGGTGGTCAACACGGCGCTGGTGGCGCTGCTCCAGGTGCGCGCGTCCCGCGGCACCCACGACGTGCGGGCGGCCGGGCGGGCCGTGCGCCGGGGCGCCGTCCTGCTGGCAGGCGCGTGCGTGCTGTACGCGGCGGCCGGGTACGGCAGCCTCGTCGCCGCGACCGCGCTGCTGCTGCTCGCCGCCGTCGCGCACTCCCTCGGCGAGGTGCTGTCGGAGGCCGGCGGATGGGGCATGGCGTTCGAGCTCGCCGACCCGCGCCGCGCCGGCGCCTACCAGGGGCTGTCGCAGACCGGGTACGCGCTCGCCGGCATGGCCGCGCCCGTCGTCGTCACCGCGCTGCCCATCCGCTTCGGCACGCCCGGCTGGCTGGTGCTGGGCGCGGTCTTCGTCGTCGCCGGGGCGGGCGCGGCATGGGTCGCGCGGCGGGCGGCGGACGCCCGTCCGGCCCCCGAGGCGGTGCCGGTCGGCAGGTGACGACCAGCGCGGCAGTTTCGTCTCGCCGCGGCAGTTCGAACTGCCGCGGCGAGCCCGAAGTGCCGCCGTGACGGGCGAGGACCGCGTCCCGCCGCGCCGTTCGGCCCGGTTCGTCTGAGAATGCGGGAGTGACGGACCGGACGAGCAGGACGGAGACGCCGGCGGGCGCGGGGGAGTGGTTCGTCGGGCCGCGCGGTGCTCCGGCGTCGTCCGCGGACGACGACCACCCGGCGCGCTGGCTGCACGTCACGGACAAGGCGTCGTTCCTGACCGCGGCGGAGGAGATCGACCCGGCGCTGCGGGAGCGGCTCGCGCACGTCCACCTCGAGACGAAAGCCGTGCCGAAGCGCCCGGTGGCGGCGGTGCGCTGGCTCGACGACGACTGGGTGGCGGTGCTCACGCCGACGGTCTGGTACACCGAGCACGACCGGCAGGTGCACACCGGCGAGCTGGGCGTGCTCGCCGGCCCGGACGCGGTGCTGACGTTCGAGGCCGGCGACGCGGGCGTGCGCGAGCACGCGCTGGACCGCCTGCGCGGCCCGGGCCCCACGCACGGGTCGGGAGCGCAACGGGTGGCGCTCGCCGTCGTGCTGGGCCTGGTGGGGGTGGCGTCGGAGGTGGAGGTCGCGCTGGGTGACGCCGTCGCCGACACGGAGCGCGTCGTCTTCGACCGCGCGACGGCGGACCCGGTGCAGCGCTTGTACGACCTCAAGCGGGAGATCACGGAGGCGCGGCGGGCGCTGCTGCCGGTGTCCGCGGAGCTGCCCGAGCTCACCACCGACGAGCGCCGCGTCGTCGCCGACCGGCGCACGCTGGAGCGGGTGGCGTCGACCGTCGAGCGCATCGACCGGCACCTCGACGCCCACGACGACCTGCTCTCCGACATGCTCCAGGTGCACCTGTCACAGGTGTCGGTGCGGCAGAACGAGGACATGCGCAAGATCTCGGCGTGGGCGGCGATCCTCGTGTACCCCACGGTGATCGCGGGGATCTACGGCATGAACTTCCACCACATGCCCGAGCTGCACTGGCTGCTCGGCTACCCGTTCGCGCTGCTCCTCATGGCGGTCGGCTGCGTGGTGCTCTACCGCGTCTTCCGCCGTGTGGGCTGGCTCTGACGGCGGGGCGACGCTCCGCTACCCTGGCGCCCTCGAAGCGCCCGACGGAGGGACGGTCCCGTGCAGCTGCTCGTGGTCGAGGACGACGACCATGTCGCCGGCGCGCTCGTGTCCGTGCTCGGACGGCACGGCTACGAGGTGGTCCGCGCGCGCGACGGCGCGTCCGCGCTGCGCGAGCTGAGCCCGCGCACCGACATGGTGCTGCTCGACCTGTCGCTCCCCGACGTCGACGGCTTCGAGGTCTGCCGCCGCATCCGCCGCGTCTCGGACACCCCGATCATCATGGTCACGGCGCGCACGCGGCTCGACGCGCGCATCCGCGGCCTCGAGCTCGGTGCGGACGACTACGTGACCAAGCCGTACGACGTGCGCGAGGTGCTCGCCCGCATCGACGCCGTCATGCGGCGCGGCCGGGGGCGCGAGTGGGACGGCGCCCGCGCCGAGACCCCCGACGCGCGCGTCCGGGTCCGCGGCCTGGTGGTGGACCTGGCCCGGCGCGAGGTGCGCCGCACGAGCGACCTGGTGGGGGACACCGTGGGCGCCGTCGTCGAGCTGACCCGCAAGGAGTTCGACCTGTTCGCGCTGCTCGTGCGCCAGCAGGGCTCGGTGCTCACGCGCGAGCGGATCCTGCGCGACGTGTGGGGCTCCAGCTGGAAGGGCCTGGGCCGCACGCTCGAGGTGCACGTCGCGTCGCTGCGCCGCAAGCTCGGCGAGCCCGACGTCGTGGAGACGGTGCGTGGCGTGGGCTACCGGGTGGCGGCGCCCGACGGCGGCGGGCCCGCGGGCGCGGGGGCGTAGGCGTCGATGCGGACCCGGCTGGCGATCATCCTGTTCGTGCCCTGCGTGCTGGTCCTGGCGCTGCTCGGCACCGCGTACGCGGGCAACGTCGCGCGGGCGAACCAGCAGGAGGTCTACCTCGACCGGCTCGCGGACTCGGGCTACCTCGTGATCACGGCCCGGCAGTCGCTGACCGCGGACGACCCGGCGATCGTCCAGGGCGACCTGGACCGCTACCGCGAGGTGTACGGGGTGGAGGCCGCCGTCATCGACCAGTCGGGTGCCACGTGGGCCACGAACGGGCTCGACCCGCAGGGGGTGGACGAGCGGCAGGCGGCGCTCGCGCGCTGCCGTGGAAGGCCGACCGGGTGGTCGTCGCCGAGCCCGTGTACGACGGCGGCGACCTGGTGGGGGCGGTCGTCACCGTGTCCGACGCGGAGGAGGTCTCCCGCAGCATCTGGTCGAGCTGGGGCATCCTCGTCGCGGCGGGCCTGGCCATGTGCGTGCTGGCCGTCGTCATCGCGCACCGCACCGCCGGCTGGGTACTGCGGCCGGTGCGCGCCGTCGACACGGCGATGGGCGAGATCGGGCGGGGGCGGCTCGACGCCCGCATCCCGCCGTCCACCGGGCCGCCCGAGCTGCGCGAGGTCATCACGCGGTTCAACGCGATGGCCGCCCAGGTGGAGCACTCCATGCACCGGCAGCAGGAGTTCGTCTCGAACGCGTCGCACGAGCTGCGCAACCCCCTCAACGCGCTGATGCTGCGCGTGGAGGACCTGGCGTTGTCGACGCCGCCCGAGCACGCCACCGAGGTGGCGCACGTCCGCGCTGAGGCGGTGCGCATGGCGCACATCCTCGACGCCCTGCTGCTCCTGGCCGACGACGCGAACCTGGCCGCGGACGCCCGCCCGCTGGACGTCGCCGAGCTGATCGCGCGGCGGGTGGACAGCTGGCGGCTCGTCGCCGTCGGGCGGGAGCTCACCTTCACCGGCCCCGACGACGCCGCGTGGGCCGAGCTGAGCTCCATCGTGCTCGAGTGCGCGTTCGACGCCGTCCTCGACAACGCGGTGAAGTTCTCGCCCGACGGCGGCCGCGTCGACGTCTCGGTGACCACGGGGGACGGACCGCCCGGCGGCGTCGTCGAGGTGGTGGTGCGCGACCACGGCGCGGGCGTGCCGCCCGAGGAGCTGGACCGCCTCGCGGAGCGGTTCTGGCGCTCGCCCGGCCACAGTACGGTGCGGGGCTCCGGGCTGGGCCTCGCCATCGCGTCCGAGCTGCTCGCCACGGGCGGGGGCGGGCTGCGCCTCGGCCTGCCCGACGGCGGCGGCCTGGAGGTGCGGCTGCGCGTGCCCGCGCTCGCGGTGGGGGCGCCCGCCGCCGGTCCGGCGGAGGTGGTCTCGTGAGGGCGGCGCGCCTGACGGCCGCGCTGGCCGCGACGCTGCTGGCCCTGCCCGCGGTCGCCGGCTGCGTCGGGGACGACGGCGCCGGCGACCCGTGGGACGGGCAGCGCCCCGACGCGCTCACCGTGGCGACCGGCGGCTCGACCGGGATCTACCACGCGTACGGGACGGCGCTGGCGCAGGTGCTCGAGGACCGCTACGACCTGCCGGTCGAGGTCGACGAGTCCGGCGGGTCGGTGGAGAACCTCGAGAGCCTCGACGCCGGCTCGGCCCAGGTGGCGTTCAGCGCCGCCGACGCCGCACGGGACGCCGTCGCGGGGGAGGGCGACTTCGACGAGCCGCTCGAGGTGCGCGCCCTGGCCCGCGTGTACGACGACTTCCTGCACCTCGTGGTCCCCGCCGACTCCGACGTGCGCACCATCGACGACCTCCGGGGCAAGAAGGTCTCCCTCGGGGCGCCGCAGTCCGGCACGGCCCTCATCGCCCACCGGCTGCTCGCGGCGGCGGACGTGCCCTCCGCCGACCTCACCGACGCCCGCCTCGGCCTGGACGCCTCGCTCGAGGCGCTGCGGACGGGGGAGATCGACGCGTTCTTCTGGTCCGGCGGCCTGCGCACCCCGGGCCTGACGGCGCTCGCCGACGACGTCCCGGTGCGGCTCGTGCCGCTGGGCGACCTGGTCGAGGAGGTGCGGTCCCGGTACGGCAGCGGCTACCGGCACGGCATCGTGCCCGAGGGCATGTACGGGTCGTCGCGCGTGGTCGAGACGCTCGCGGTGCCGAACTTCCTCATGGTGCGCGCCGACATGCCGGAGGCCGAGGCCCGCACGCTGGTGTCCACCCTGTTCGACGCGCGGGGGCAGATCGCGGCGCAGGTGCCGTCGGCGGCGAACCTCGACCGGGTGCGGGCGATCTTCACCGACCCGGTGGAGCTGCACCCCGGCGCGCTGCGGTACTACCGCGACACCAAGGACTAGGGCCGAGGGCGTCTACCAGGCCGCGGCGGCCGGCACGGCGGAGACGAGGCGCAGCCGGTGGCCGACGCCGCCGCGCCACGGGGCGGACGGGGCGAGGGACGTGGGGTACCCGGCCGGGTTGCGCTGGTGCCAGCGCCACAGGTCCAGGCAGATGTCCTCGATGCCGCGGGAAGCGCTCCAGCCGAGCTCGGCCTCCGCGCGGGCGGGGTCCGCGTACGACACGGCGACGTCACCCTCCCGGCGGGCGCCGACGCGGTACGGCACGGTGCGGCCCGTGGCGGCCTCGAACGCCCGGACCAGCTCGAGCACGCTGGTGGGGCGACCGCTGCCGAGGTTCCAGGTGGACAGCTGCTCGTCCGTGTCGCCGAGCGCGGCCAGGGCCGCGACGTGCCCGGCGGCCAGGTCGTCCACGTGCACGTAGTCGCGCATGGTCGTGCCGTCGGGGGTCGGGTGGTCGACGCCGTACACCTCGAGGCCGTCGCGCAGCCCCGCCGCCGCCTCCGCGACCGCGGTGAGCAGGCTCGCCGACGCCCCGGTCCGGTCGGGCCCGAGGGAGCCCGAGGGGTGCGCGCCCGCCGCGGAGAAGTGCCGTACGACGCCCACCCGCAGGGCGGGGCCGGCGTCGGCCACGACGTCGCGCAGGATCTGCTCGTTCATCGCGTGGCTGCGGCCGACCGGGCCGGTGGGCGCGAGCGGGGCGTCCTCGGCGTGCGGCAGGTCGCGGCCCTCCCCGTACACGGCGCCCGACGACGACACGACGAGGCGGTCGACGCCGTACCAGGCCATGCAGCGCAGCAGCGTGAACGTGGTGCCGAGGTTGGTCTCGTAACTGTCCAGCGGCCGTACGCCGCGGGCGCTCGGGCTCTTGATGCCGGCCAGGTGCAGCACGGCGTCGAAGCCCTCGGCGTCGAAGAGCCGCTCGAGGGCGTCGATGTCCGCACCGTCGAAGACGTGCACCGGCACGGGCCGGCCCGCCAGGATCTCGACCCGCTCCAGCGCCGCCGGGACGCCCCGGGAGAAGTCGTCCACCACGACGACGTCGTGCCCGGCCCCGAGGAGCCGGAGCACCGTGTGAGACCCGACGTACCCGGCGCCTCCGGTCACCAGGACGCGCATGGGAGTTCCTCGCTTCACTGCTCACGGCGGTTGATGTCGCGTCGTCATCTTGGCGGCCGGGGCCGAGCGCCCGCAGGAGATTTGAGGAAGGTCAGAGGGTGCAAACCCGCACTCGACCGTCAGGAGACCGTCACCTGGGCCAGCTCCTGCGTGCACCGGGTGAGCGCCACGTAGAGCCCGTTCCAGCCCCGCGGCTCGGCCGCGATCCCGTCCGGGTCGACCACGACGGCGCCGTCCCACTCGAGGCCCTTGGCGTCCGTCGCGGACAGCGCGGGCACGCCCTCCGGCAGCGTCTCGCGCAGCGCGGCCAGCCGGGCCGCGGGGGCGACGACGCCGACCGTGCCGCCCTCGTAACGCCCGGCCATCCCGACGACGGCGTCGGCGGCGACGTCCGGCCAGGTGCGCTCGTCGGCGTCGGCCCGCCAGGGCGTGACCGGGGCGGACCGGACGGCGCGCGGCGGGTCGTTGCGGCTGCCCGCGCGGCGCAGCACGGGGACGGTGAGCTCCATGACCTCGCGCGGGGTGCGGTAGCAGATGGTGAGGTCGGCGCGCCGCCAGCGGTCGCCGAGCGCGTCGCCGACGGCCTCGCCCCAGTCGGTCTGCCGGTGCGCCGACGAGGCCTGGTCGATGTCGCCGACGGCAGTGACGGACCGGGTGGGGCAGCGGCGCACCACCATGTGCCACTGCATGCCGGACAGCTCCTGCGCCTCGTCCACGACGACGTGCCCGTACGTCCAGTCCTGGCGCGCGGCAGCCCGCGCGGCGACGAAGACGCCGCCGTCGGGCTCGTCGTCGGCACCGTCGGCACTGTCGGCGTCGTCGGGCTGTTCGGCGCCGTCGTCGCGCGGTTCGCCGAGCAGGTCGGCGAGGGCGTCGAGGAGCGGGACGTCGCTGCTCGCCCAGCCGTCCGCGCCTCCGGCGGGCTCGGCGACGACGCGCGCGACCTCCGCGGGGGCGAGGTCGGGGGCGTGCGCGGCCAGGAGGTCAGGGTCGTGCAGCAGGCGGGCGAGCTCGGTCGCCGGGTCGCGGCGCGGCCACCAGGCGTCGAGCGTGGCGGCGACGCCGGGGTCGACGGCGACGCGCTCGCGCAGCGCCTCCAGGTCCGCGTCCGAGAGCACGCCGTCGACGTCGGAGCCCGTCGCCCCGGTGGGCAGGGCGCGGTCGTCGGCGGCGGCGAGCCGGGCGTCGAGCTGGCCCAGCACGTCCTCGAACCCCTCCTCCGCGCGGGCGAGGAGCTCGGCCTGGCGGTCGGCGACGGCGTCGACGAGGAGGTCGTGCACGCGGTCGGTCACCCGGTCGCGGGCGCGGTGGTAGGAGCCCGCGCCGGCCGCGGCGCGGCGCGCGGCGGCCACCTGGGCCGCGGGGAGCACGTACTCCTCGCCGTCGAGCACCAGGGCCAGCGGGCCGTCGTCCGGTTCGAGCGACGCGGCGAACCCGCGCAGCGCCGGGAGCCACGACGACCGCCCCTTGAGCTCCGCGACGTCGCGACCCTCGGAGCGCGTGGGCCGCACGCCCGGCACGAGCGTGTCGCAGGTGGCGGAGACGACCGCCGTCTCCCCGAGCGCCGGGAGCACCTGGGCGATGTAGTCGAGGAACCGCGTCGACGGGCCCAGCACGAGCACGCCGCGCTCCGCCAGGTGCGGCTGCGCGAACAGCAGGTAGGCCACGCGGTGCAGCGCCACGACCGTCTTGCCCGTGCCCGGGCCGCCCTGCACCACGAGCGGGGTGCGGGCGTCCGCGCGCACCACGTCGTCCTGCTCCCGCTGCAGGGTGGCGACGGCGGTGCCCATCCGGCCGGTGCGCCGCTCGTCCAGCGCGGCGAGCAGCGCCCCCTCGCCGACGAGGCCCGAGTCGTCGAGCCCTCCGTCGAGCGGCTCGTCGTCGACGCCCACCACCTCCGGCCCGCGGGTGCGCACGTGCCGGCGGCGGCGCACGCCCTGCGGGTCCACCGGCGTCGCCGTGTAGAACGGACGGGCGACGGCGGCACGCCAGTCCACGACCAGCGGCTCGTCGTCATCCGTGGCGCCGGGCAGCCCGACGCGGCCGAGCCGGCGCACCGAGCCGTCGTCGCCGTCGAGCCGGCCGAAGATCAGGCCGTGGTCCGCCGCACGCACCTCCGCGCGCCGCGCCCGCAGCCGCGCGATCCGCGCGCGGGCCGCGGCGTCCTCGGGGCGGGCGCTGGCGAGCGCGGCCTCCAGGTCGTCGAGGACCGTGGTGCGTCGTGACCATGCGGCGTCGAGCGCGGCCTGCTCCTCCTCGATCGCGCTCGTGACGGCGTCGGCGTCGGCGTCGGTCGTGGTGGTGGTGGAGACCTGCGGGGAGGGCTGGGGCACGGGACCTCTTTCGTACGGTGTACGGGGCCCTGCCCCAACGCACGGCCTCGCGCGATTGTTCCCTGGGCCCGCCCGCCCCGGCGCCGAACAGGCAGTTGTGCACCATCTCAACCGTCAGAACGTGCACAACTGCCTGTTCGGCGGTGGGTGGCAGCGTCAGTAGACGTACGGCCAGCCGGCGGCGTCGTAGCCGAGCAGGTTGATGCCGAGGAACGACGCCCCGGAGTCCGCGTAGTAGTGGTACATCAGCACGTCGGCGTCGACGTCGGAGAAGACGGTCTGGTGGCCGGGCCCGTGGATCGACCCGTGACCGGCGAGCACCTGCGTGCCGCCGCCCTGGGTCATGGGCACGCCGGCGCGGTCGACGTACGGGCCGGTGACCGACGTCGAGCGCCCGACCATGACGCGGTAGGTGGAGGCCGCGCCCTGGCAGCACGCGTCGAACGACACGTAGAGGTAGTAGTAGTCGCCGCGCCGGTGGATGGTGGGCGCCTCGATCGCGCCGCCGCCCCGGCCTGCGATCGCGTGGAACGCGGTGCCCGAGCGCAGGCCGGACGTCGGGTCGAGGCGGATCATCTTGATGCCCGACCAGAACGAGCCGAAGCTCAGCCACCACCCGCCGTCGGCGTCGACGACGAGCGCGGGATCGATGGCGTTGAAGTCGTCGGAGGTGCTCGACTCGACGACCTTGCCCCGGTGCGTCCAGGTGCCCGGGTCGCCGGTGGGGCTCGTGGCCAGGAAGATCGCGGACGTGTTCACGCCGAACGACGACGCCGAGTACCAGAGGTAGTACTGGCCGTTCGCGTGATGGATCTCCGGCGCCCACAGGTGGGTGCTGCCGCGGGTGTACGGGTCGGCCCAGGGCGTGCCGCCCGGGAACGCGGCGCCGACGTCGGTCCAGCGCGTGCGGTCGGTGGACGTCTTGAGGCGGACACCCTCGCCGGTGCTGGCGACGAGGTAGGTGCCGTCGGGCTTGCGCACGACGTCGGGGTCGTGCACCCCGGTGTCGCCGGTGACGACGCCGGGTCCGGGGTAGTCGGCGGCCGCGGCGGTCGTGACGACGGCGGAGCCGGCGGTGAGCGCGACGGCGGTCACGGCCGTGGTGGCCGTCGCGACGAGTCTGGTCCAGGCGGTGCGGGCGTTCATGGTGCTCCTCTTCGTCGAGGTCTCGCAGTGAGCGTTCGCGTGCCCGAGGAATGTTTCCATCGTTGTAGATCGAAGGCAAGGGTGATGGGGCAGGTCGCGGGCGCGGCGACGACAGGCTAGGGGTCGCGGAATACGGGGAGGGGGTATATGGTTGGCGGCAGCGGGGATACCCCTTAGGGGTATCCATCGAGATCGCGAACCCGTCCGTCCGAGGCAAGGATCGAGCTGTGGACCACTCCTCTCACGACCAGCACACGGGGCACCGCCGCCCCGACGCCGCGCGCGTCCTGGAGAACGACCACGCGCACGAGGGTCACGACATGCACGCCGGTCACGACATGACCGCGCACGACCCGCACGCCGGCCATGACATGCACGCCGGCCACGACATGTCGAGCCACGGCGGTCACGGCGGTCACGGTGACCATGTCGGGCAGTTCCGCCGCCTGTTCTGGATCATGCTGGCGCTGGCGGTGCCGACCGTCGCGCTGTCGCCGATGTTCGCGATGGTGCTCGGCTACGAGCTCCCGGACGCGGCGTGGGTCGACTGGGTCTCGCCGGTGCTCGGCACGGTGATCTACCTGTGGGGCGGCCGGCCGTTCCTCACGGGGGCGGTGTCGGAGCTGCGGGCGCGCAAGCCCGGGATGATGCTGCTCATCGGCCTGGCGATCACCGTCGCGTTCGTCGCGTCGCTGGGCGCCAGCCTGGGCGTGCTCGACCACCAGCTCGACTTCTGGTGGGAGCTCGCGCTGCTGGTCGTGATCATGCTGCTGGGCCACTGGATCGAGATGCGGTCCCTGGCGCAGACCACCTCCGCGCTCGACTCGCTCGCGGCGCTGCTGCCGGACGAGGCGGAGCGCGTCGAGCAGGGCACGGCGGGCGAGCAGGTCGTCACCGTGCCGCCGGCGGACCTGCGGGTGGGCGACGTCGTCCTCGTCCGGCCGGGCGGGAGCGTCCCCGCCGACGGCCGCGTGGTCGACGGTCGCGCGGAGATGGACGAGTCGATGGTCACCGGCGAGTCGCGCACGGTGGGACGCACGGTGGGCGACGCCGTCACGGCCGGCACGGTCGCGACCGACTCCGGCCTGCGGGTCGAGGTCACCGCGACCGGCGACGACACCGCCCTCGCCGGCATCCAGCGGCTGGTCGCCGAGGCGCAGGCGTCGTCGTCGCGGGCCCAGCGGCTCGCGGACCGCGCCGCGGGGTGGCTGTTCTGGTTCGCCCTGGGCGCGGCGGTCGTCACCGCCGTCGCGTGGACGGCCTTCGGGCTGCCGGACGACGCCGTGATCCGCACCATCACCGTCCTCGTCATCGCCTGCCCCCACGCGCTGGGGCTGGCCATCCCGCTGGTCGTCTCCATCGCCACCGAGCGGGCCGCCCGTGGCGGCGTCCTCGTCAAGGACCGGCTGGCCCTCGAGAGCATGCGCACCGTGGACGCCGTCCTCTTCGACAAGACCGGCACGCTTACCAAGGGGGAGCCGACGGTGGCGGACGTCGCGACGGTGGCCGGCACGGCCCTGGACGTGGACGCCGTGCTGGCGCTCGCGGCGGCCGCCGAGGCGGACAGCGAGCACCCGCTGGCCCGCGCGATCGTCCGGGCGGCCGAGGCTCGCGGCGTCGCCGTCCGACGCGCGACGGACTTCTCGTCGTCGCCCGCCGTCGGCGTCGTCGCGAGGGTCGACGGGCACGAGGTGCGCGTGGGAGGGCCGCGCCTGCTGGAGGAGCAGGGCGTGGGCGAGGTGGCCGAGGCGGACGCCTGGCGCGCGGACGGCGCCATCATCCTGCACGTGGTGCGCGACGGCGTCGTCGTCGGCGGGCTGAAGCTCGCGGACGAGGTGCGGCCGGAGTCCGCCGAGGCCGTGGAGGCGCTGCACCGGCTGGGCGTGCAGGTCGTGATGATCACGGGCGACGCCGAGGCGGTGGCCCGGTCCGTCGCGGACGAGCTCGGCGTCGACCGGTACTTCGCCGGCGTGCGGCCGGAGGACAAGTCGGCGCGCGTGGCGGGGCTGCAGGCCGAGGGCCACAAGGTGGCGATGGTCGGCGACGGCGTCAACGACGCCCCGGCGCTCGCGCAGGCCGACGTCGGCATCGCCATCGGCGCGGGCACGGACGTCGCCATCGCGTCGGCGGGGGTCATCCTCGCCAGCGACGACCCCCGGTCGGTGCTGTCCGTGATCGAGCTGTCGCGGGCCAGCTACCGCAAGATGAAGCAGAACCTCTGGTGGGCGGCGGGCTACAACCTGCTGTCGGTGCCGCTGGCGGCGGGCGTGCTCGCCCCGGTCGGGTTCGTGCTGCCGATGTCCGTCGGCGCGCTGCTCATGTCGCTGTCCACCGTGGTGGTGGCGCTCAACGCGCAGCTGCTGCGGCGCCTGGACCTGCGGCCCGACGTCGTGTCCCGCGAGGTCCTTGACCGCTAGGACGCCGCCGAACAGGCAGCTGCGCACGCTCTGGGACTCCAGAACGTGCGCAGCTGCATGGTCGGCGTCGGTCAGGCGATCTCGAGCCGGACGGCGTCGTAGGCGGCCTCGTTCCACAGGTGCTCGGCGCCGGCGTTGATCTGCAGCGTGATCTCGTTGCCGGTCCGCTTCAGCAGGCCCGCGTCGAACGTGATCTCGCGGGTGTGGTTCCGCCCGCCGCGGGCGCTGCGGTAGGTGGCCCCCTTGGCGTCCTCGGGGCCGAAGGTCCAGACGAACGGCTCGCCGTTGACCGTGATCGTGAGGTTGCTGTTCTCGGGCGGCACCGGCAGCGCCGAGCCCATGGCCCACGCCGCCAGCGCGATCGTCAGGGTCGCCTGCGCGCCCGCCTCCGGCGCGCGGTCGAGGTCGAACAGGATGCGCCACGGGCTCTCCTGCCGCGTGACGTGCAGCCGGTACGTCGTCGGCGCCGCCGACCCGTCGTCGTCGCTCACCACGATCTCGACGACGGTGCGCTGCGCGTCGAGCGGGACGGCGAGCCCCGCCTCCGGCACGACGTCGCCCCCGATCGTCACCCGTGCGTCACCGCGGCCGGTGGCGCGGACCGTCACGGACTGCTGGTCCCAGGGCAGGTCCGCGGCGAAGTCGGACCGGAAGGTGCTGAAGCCCGGCACCAGGTCCGCGCCGTCGACCTCGAGGCTCCCGAGCACCGGGAGGGCGGCGTCCGCGGCGAGGATCTCGACGGCGTTGATCCGGCCGTCGCCGCTCGCCGCCAGGTCGAGCCGGCCCCCGGTGACGGTCACCGTCGCCGTGTGCACGGCGTACTCGCCGCGTGCCGAGTCGAGAGCCACCGGCTCCCCGCCGGCGAACGAGACCCGGGTCCTGTTCGCTGCGATGTCGTCGCCGGAGAGCACGGTGACCTCGTACTCGCCGTCGGGCAGGTCAACCGCGAAGGTGTAGCCGGACCCGACGACGAAGTCGCGCTGCAGGTCGCCGTCCGACCCGCGGTCGCGGGAGTCGACGGCGCGGTCGAGGCCGAACCCGCCGCCCGCGGCGTACAGGGTGTTCTGGGCGACCCGCCGGTACCCGTCGGCGACGGGGCTGGACGCGGTGCCGAAGTCGAACAGCCAGACGCCGTCGGCCTCCTCGGGGAGCACGGTGCCCTCCGGCGCCTGCACCGGGTAGGACCGCTGGTACTGGATGTAGTTCCAGTCCTGCGGGGTGCTCGTCCCGACCGTGTAGGTGACGCCGTCGGGGAAGTCGTCGTGGAACGACTCGAACAGCCCGTACCGTCGGAACTCGCGGCCGTGGCGGAACTCCCGGGAGTCGCGCGTGGGGGTGCCGAGCTGGAACACCGTGCGCCCGTGGCTCGTGGGCTCCCACAGCATGCGGCCCAGCGTCACCTCCTGGCCGGCGCCGACCTCGACGCCGTCGATCACGTACTCGCCCCACAGGCCGCCGCCGTACACCGTGAGGCGGTAGGTGCCGGGCCGCACGTGGTCCAGGACGAATCGGCCGCCCTCCTCGACGTCCGCCCAGTAGTTGTAGCCGAGCACCGAGTCCTGCATGGGCGTGCCGTCGTCGGACAGCACGACGACGGCTCCGTCGAGGTTCGGCGTGCCGGGAACCTGGACGGTGCCGCGCACGCGGGAGCGCTTCGCGGTGGGCGTCCAGCCCTCGATCGCGAGCCGGTCGTAGAACTCCGCGTGCCGCTCGAACCGCGCCTGGCGGGCGGCGTCGCGGCGCATCGCCTTCGGGTCGTCGCCCTTGTTGACGTAGACGAAGTACGGGCCGTACGTCTTCTGCCACGCCTGCCCGGCGGCGACGCGCACCGGCGGAGCGCCGTAGTGGGTGGCCTGCGGCTCGACGAGCAGTACCGGGGTGTCGCCGGTCTGGTGCAGGATCAGGTCCTGCCGCACCGGGCCGCCGCTGAACCCCTCCAGGTTCGGCAGCGCCGCCCACATGCCGAAGCCGCCGCCGTACAGCCCGTGCAGGCTGTGGTCCTTCATGGACACGGCCCAGTCGTACTTCGTGTAGTAGCGGCGGGGGTAGGCGGAGCCGGTGCCCTCGAGGTCGTAGGTCGCGTCCATCACCATCTCGGCGCGCGAGATCTCGGCGCCCGTGGGCATCCGGGCCGCGGCCTCGCGCCACCGGACGGCGTCGGCGTCGTCCTCCACCGACGCGTGCGTGAAGACGCCGCCCGCGGTGTAGAAGACGTACCGGTGCTGGTCGGTGCGGAAACCGTGCAGCGCGGCCGGGTGGTCGTAGCTGTAGGCGAGGTGGATGCCGGCCTCGCCGGAGCGCACGACGTGGTGCCGCACCAGCCAGCACGGCATGTCGCCGGTCGGGCTGTGGTGGTACGCGACGTCGACGAAGTCCTGCTCGCGCCGGACGGTGAGGTGGTTGTCCGCCGGCGGGAGCGGCAGGCCGCCGCCCTCGCGGACGGTGTTCATGTCGTAGTTCCCGCGGCCCACCAGGTTCACGCCGTCGTGGACGAGCGAGGTGGTCCGACCATTCGACTTGTCGACGGTGAGGCGGACGAGGCCGTTGTCCACGACGACATGGGTGTCCGTCTCGACGACCTCAGGCGGACCCGAGGCGGAGGCGCGTGGAGCCGGGGCCCACGGCAGCAGCGCTGTTGCGGTGATCCCGGCCAGCTTCCCGAACGTGCGCCGCGTCATTGCGGCCGATGTGGTCATGCCACGGGAAATTAGCACGATTCAATCGTCGATTGGAAGGATTCATTAGATGACTGGCGTGGCGAGGTCGGTCATCCGGTACGAGATCGGTCGGGAAGTGGACCGAACTCGCACCGCTCGACCGATCTCAGGCGGTGGGCGGGGCTGTCGCGATCTCTGGCGTCGTGGTCGACCGATCTCGAGCTCCGCCGCGGCGCAGGACGACGAGGTTGAGCGTCGCCGCGGCGAGCAGCACGACGGCGGTGGCGACGAAGACCGCGCGCAGGCCGGCCTGCGCGGCGACCAGGCCGCCGAGCACCGGCCCCGCGACCTGCCCCACGTACTGCGCGGAGACGCCGAGCCCCAGCACGCGGCCGACGGCGTCCGGCGGGGCGAGGTGGCGCACGGCCGCGGTGATGGACGGCAGCAGGCCGCCGAGGCTGAGGCCGAGCAGCACGCGCAGGACGCCGAGCTGCCAGACGTTCGCGACGAACGCCTGTGCCAGAGCCAGCACGCCCGCCGCCGCGAGGCAGGCGATCACCACACGCGTGTGGCCGACGCGGTCCGCGAGCCGGCCCACCCGCGGCGCCGCGACGACGCTCCCGACGGCGGTCAGCGCGACGAGGATCCCCGCCACCCCGGCCGCGTGCGAGAGCTGACCCAGGTCCTCGACGTAGACGGTGACGATCGGCTCGATCGACATCGTCGAGAACAGCAGCAGGCTCGACGTCGCCAGCAGCGCGACGACGGCGCCCGGGCGCTGCACCTGCGACCACACGCCGCGGCGCGGGGCGGTCGCCGCGCGGGGCGCGCGCGAGGCGGTGCGCGGCTCGCGCAGGAGGAACGTCGTGGCGAGGAACGCGAGGAAGATGACCGCTCCGCACACGACGAACGTCGACCGGATGCCCACCCACGCGGGCACGAACCCACCCACCAGCGGCCCGACGACGTTGCCCGCGAGGATGCCCGACGACAGCACCCCGAGCGCCCAGGCGCTGCGGTCCTTCGGCGTCTGCGCCGCCACGAGAATGGTGGCCCCCGAGGAGTAGCCGCCGAGCAGTCCGACCAGCAGCCGGACCGCGACGAGCTGCTCGACGCTCTGCACGAACCCGAGCAGCGTCATCGCGACCGCCATGCCCAGGCTGGCGCGCACCAGCATGGACTTGCGGCCGAACCGGTCGCCGAGCATCCCCCACAGCGGTGCGGTGAGCGCCGCCGTGAGGAACGTGGCCCCGTAGGCGACTCCCGACCAACGCACGACGGCGGCCGGGTCGTCGACGCCGAGCTGCCGCACGTACTCCGGCAGGAACGGCACCAGCAGCGTCATCGCGACGAGCGTGGTGAACGACCCGACCGTGCCGACGGCGAGGTTGCGCCGCCAGTACCGCTGCTCGGGGTCGGCGACCGCGGGGTTATCGACGTCAGGGCTGCTCATGCCCCAGGTCTACACCCGCCGTCCGCTGAATGGGACTATATGTCTCAGATATCGAACGGCAGACCTCAGGCGAGCGTCAGGCGAACGGTCGCGAACGCCGCGGGCGGCAGCTGCGCCGTGAGGACGCCGTCGGTCACCGTCACGCCGTCGAGCGGCCGCGGCGCGACGGCCTCGGGCGCGTCGAAGGTGTTGTGCGCGGCGGGGTCGTCGGCGGCGAGCACGGTGGCGACGGGCTCGCTCACCGCATGGCCGCGCAGGTCGATCCGCACCGTGGCGGGGGCGTCCGGGTCGAGGTTGGTCAGCGACACCAGCACCGCGCCGTCCTTCGTGGACGCCGACGCCGAGACCGTCCCGACCGCCGTGCCGTCGACGTCGTGCGTGGCCCGCGGCGACCGCTCGCGCACGGGCAGGCTCGCGGCGTCGTGGTGGCCGGCGCTCATCGCGAAGGCGTGGAACGTGGGCGTCTTGATCATCTTCGCGCCGTCGGTGAGCAGCATGGACTGCAGCACGTTGACCGTCTGCGCGATGTTGGCGAGGCGCAGCCGGCGCGCGTGGTCGTGGAAGGCGTCGAAGTGCACCGCCGCGACGAGCGCGTCGCGCATGGCGTTCTGCTGGTACAGGAAGCCGGGGTTGGTGCCGGGCTCCACGTCCCACCAGGTTCCCCACTCGTCGAGCGCGAGCCCGATCTTCGCCTGCGGGTCGTAGGCGTCCATCACGGCCGAGTGCCCGGCGAGGATGCGGCGCACGTCGAGCGCCTTGCGCATCGTGGCCCAGTACTGGTCGCGCGTGAACCGCGTGGCGCTGCCCTTCTCGCCCCAGGTCCCGGCGAACGTGTAGAAGTGGAACGACACCATCTGCCACAGGTTGCGCGGCTCCGCGTCGCCGAGCTTCGCGACCTGCTGCATGAGCGTCTCGGTCCACGCGTAGTCGTCGTCCGACGCGCCCGCCGCGACGCGCACCAGGCGGTTGCCGCCGTGGTCGCGCGCGTACGTCGCGTGCTGGCGGGCCAGCGACGCGAACTGGTCGGCGCGCAGGTTGCCGCCGCAACCCCAGGGCTCGTTGCCGATGCCGAAGAACGACAGGCCCCACGGCTCGTCCCGACCGTGCTCGCGACGCAGGCGCGCCATCGGCGAGTCGTCGCCGCGCGTCAGGTACTCGACCCAGTCCGCGGTCTCCTGCACCGTGCCCGAGCCGACGTTCCCCGAGATGTACGGGGCCGTGCCGAGCAGGTCGCACAGCGCCATGAACTCGTGCGTGCCGAAGGCGTTGTCCTCGACGACGTCGCCCCAGTGCGCGTTGACGATGCGCGGGCGGTCGGCCGCCGGGCCCACGCCGTCGCGCCAGTGATACGTGTCGGCGAAGCAGCCGCCCGGCCAGCGCAGGTTGGGGATCTGCAGCTCACGGAGCGCCTCGACGACGTCGGTGCGGATGCCGCCGACGTTCGGGATGTCGGAGTCCTCGCCCACCCAGAACCCCTCGTAGATGCACCGGCCCAGGTGCTCCGCGAAGTGGCCGTACAGGTGGCGGCTGATCGTCGGGCCGGGGACGTCGAGGTCGACGACGGCGTCGAGGGCGAGACTCGCGTCGGGCGTGGTCGTGGGCAGGTCGGTCACGGGGGGATCCTCCAACGTCGCAGGTGCGGGGCCGACGCTACAGAGCGAGGGCGACGGGCGGCGAGGCGCTCGACCGCCGAGACGACGGCGTCGCTCCAGGCGCGGCAGGCGGCCCGAGATAGGCTCCGCCCGGGGCCGGACGCGGCCCGGGACTCCGGCGGGAGCGCCGGTGGACCAGCTCGATCGTCGGGGGAGCAGGCGCCGTGGTGACGATGAACGACGTCGCACGGGCGGCGGGCGTGTCGTCCATGACGGTCTCCAACGTCGTCAACGGTCGCAGCGGCGTCAGCGACGAGGTGCGACGGCGCGTCCTGCGGGAGCTCGAGCGGTCCGGCTACCGCATGAACGTCGCGGCTCGCACGCTGCGCGCGGGGCGGAGCGGCGTGATCGGCCTGGCCGTGCCCGAGCTGGACCGGCCGTACTTCGGTCAGCTCGGGGCGCTGGTGACCGCGGCGGCTGCCGCCGAGGGGTATCGGGTGGCCGTCGAGGAGACCGGCGCGCAGGCCGAGGGCGAGCTCGCGGCGATCCGGCTGTCGCAGACGTTGTCGTACGACGGGTTGATCCTCAGCGCGGTCGGCCTCGACCTGCAGACCCAGCTCACCGACGCGGGGCAGCTCCCGATCGTGCTGCTCGGCGAGCGGGTCGCTCCGACCGGCGTGGATCATGTGGCGCTCCCGAACCACGAGGGGGCCCGCGCCGCCACCGCGCTGCTCATCGAGCGCGGCTGCCGCAGGATCGCGCTCGTCGGGGGGCGTCCCACCGACGCGACCACGATGCTCAGCCTCCGGCTGGGCGGGTATCGGGCGGCCCTGCAGGACGCCGGGTTGCCGTACGAGCCGGACCTGGTGATCCCCACCGGCGCGTACACGATGGCGGAAGGACGGCGCGCGGGCGCCGAGCTCGGGACCCGCTTCCGCGGATCCGCCCGGGTGGACGGGGTCGTCGGCGTCACCGACACGGTCGCGATCGGGGTGGCGCGCGGCCTGGCCGACGTCGGCGTCCGCGTCCCGGCGGACATGCTGCTGGCGGGGTTCGACGACGTCCCCGAGGCGGAGTACCTCACGCCGTCGCTGACGACGGTGGCGCCGGACCACGCGTGGGTGGCCCGCCGTGCCGTCGGGATGCTGCTCGGCCGGCTCGACGGCTCGCGGGTCGGCGGCGGCGACGAGACGGCCCCGTTCACGCTGGTGGAGCGCGAGTCGACCCGGCGCTGAGGCCGGGCACGACCCGTGGTTCCGGCGGGGTCTGGACACCCGCTTTATCCATAAAGTAGTTTTCCTCGACGGCACGGACCCGACGCCTGCCTCCCACGAACGACGGAGTTCCATGACCGGCACCGCCCCCGCCCCGCTGCGCATCGTCGTCGGCGAGCCGACCGAGCGCGAGATCAGCCCCGACCTGTGGGGCATCTTCCTGGAGGACATCAACTGGGCCCTCGACGGCGGGCTCAACGCCGACCTGGTCCAGAACGGCGGCTTCGAGTACGGCCCCGACGACCACGAGGACTGGGGTCCCCTGACCGCGTGGACCACCGAGGGCGCGGTGCGGGTGCGGCGGGCCGACCCCCTGCACCCGGAGAACGCCGTCCACGCCCGCCTCGACGCGCGCGGCGCGCCGGCACGGCTCGGCAACCTCGGGTACGACGACGGCATCACCGCGCCGGCGGGTCGGTACCGCCTCGCGCTCGCCGTGAGACGGGTCGACGACGACGCCCGGGAGATCCGCGCGGACCTCGGGGGAGCGGCCGCCGACGTGCCCCTGGGTGCCGCGGTCGGCGCGTGGGCGTTCGTCGACGCGACCCTCGACGTCGTCGACGCGCTCGACGCCGCCGAGCTGCGACTGGAGCTCCCCGCCGGCGTGGCCGACGTCGACGTGGTGAGCCTGCGCCCCGTGGACCCGGCGACGGGCGAGCCGCGCACCTTCCGCGCCGACCTCGTCGCCGCCCTCGCGGGGCTGGCCCCCGCCTTCGTGCGGTTCCCGGGCGGCTGCATCGCGCACGGCTACGGCCTCGACAACCTGTACCACTGGAAGTCGACCGTCGGCCCGCGCCACCAGCGGCGCCACCTGCGCAACGTCTGGGGCTACCACCAGTCGATGGCGATCGGGTACTTCGAGTACTTCGAGCTGTGCGAGGCGCTGGACGCCGCCCCGGTGCCGGTCGTCGCGGCGGGCGTCTGCTGCCAGAACATCCCCGGCCGGGCGCGCGCGATCTCGCCCGACGACATGCCGGCGTACATCCAGGACGTCCTCGACCTCGTGGAGTTCGCCAACGGTGCGCCGGACACGACGTGGGGCGCCCTGCGGGCCGAGATGGGGCACCCGGAGCCGTTCGGGCTGCGCTACGTGGGCGTGGGCAACGAGGACGAGATCACCGCGGAGTTCCGGGACCGCTTCGTGCCGATCCACGACGCGCTCCGGGCCGAGCACCCGGAGATCACCGTGATCGGCACCTCCGGCCCGCAGCTCACCGGGCGCGACTTCGACGCCGGGTGGGCGATGGCCCGCGAGCAGGGGGTCGCGGTCGTCGACGAGCACGGCTACCGGACGCCGCACTGGTTTCACCAGCAGGTGGACCGCTACGACGCCTACGACCGGACGGGACCGGCGGTGTACGTCGGCGAGTACGCCGCCCGGTCCACCCGCCTGCGCTCGGCGCTCGCCGAGGCCGCGTGGATGGTCGGGCTCGAGCGCAACGGCGACGTCGTCCGGCTGGCGTCCTACGCGCCCCTGCTCGCCCGGGTCGGGGGGACGGCGTGGCAGCCCGACCTCCTCTACTTCACCGCCACGGACGTGCGCCCCACCGCGAGCTATCACGTGCAGCGGATGTTCGCCCAGACCCGCGGGGACCGCGTCTGCGAGGTCACCGTCGCCGGCGCGGACGACGTCGTGCGGCGCCCCTCGGGCCCGCAGCGCGTCCGCCTCTCGAGCCGCGGCGCGGACGTGACCTGGACCGACGTCGAGGTCGACGGCGTGCGGGTGGACGACGTGCGTACCACGGCCGACGGCGCGGCCCGCGACGTCGGCGCCTGGCCGCGGGAGGGCGCCGAGATCTCGGCGCAGCTCGTGCGCACCGCCGGCACGGAGGGAGTCGTGCTCACGTTCGGCGGCGACGGCGGCGCGTCGTCGGCGTACACGTTCCAGGTCGGGTCGTGGGAGAACAAGTCGACGGTGCTCACCCGGACCGACGACGGCCTCGACAACGAGATCGACGGGCCGCACCCCTTCCGCGGCCTGCGCACCGGCGTCCCCCGCACCGTGCGGGTCCGCTCCGAGCCGGTCGACGACGGGACGCGCGTGCGCGCCTGGGTCGACGAGGCGCTCGTGCACGACGTCGTCGACGTCGACCTGCCCGAGCAGCGCGTCGTCGCGGGCGCGACCGCGCGGGCCGACGGCAGCCGCACGGTCCGGGTGGTCAACGCCTCCCCGACCGCGCGCGAGACCGTCGTCGACCTGCCCGGGACGGGCCGGGTGCACGCCAGCGCCGAGACGCTCAGCGGGCCCGACCCCGACGAGGGCGAGCCCTTCGAGACCTGGCCGCACCCGCCCGTGACCACGGAGCTCGGCGGCGACGGGAGGCTCGAGATCCTGCTGCCCCCGTGGTCCGTCACCGCCGTCACGATCCACGCCTGACCTGCCTTTTCACACCCTTCAGCCAGTCCCTCGATCCAGTCCCGTCAGCACCCCGTGAGGAAACCTGTGAGCACCTCCCTCTCCGCCGTCATCGACCTCGACCTGCCCGGCCCGCGGATCTCCCGGCACGTGTACGGACACTTCGCCGAGCACCTGGGCCGGTGCATCTACGGCGGGTTCTGGGTCGGCGAGGACTCCGCGACGCCGAACGTGCGCGGCATCCGCAGCGACGTCGTCGAGGCGCTCCGCGCCGTCCGCATCCCCAACCTGCGCTGGCCGGGAGGGTGCTTCGCCGACGACTACCACTGGGAGGACGGCATCGGACCGCGCGACCAGCGGCCCCGCATGGTGAACTCGCACTGGGGCGACGTCGTGGAGGACAACTCCTTCGGGACGCACGAGTTCATGGACCTCTGCGAGCTCCTGGGCGCCGACCCCTACGTCAGCGGCAACGTCGGCTCGGGCACCGTGCGCGAGATGAGCGACTGGGTCGAGTACCTGACCCGCGCCGACGACTCCCCGATGGCGGCGCGCCGCCGCGCCAACGGCCGGGACGAGCCCTGGCGCGTGCCGTTCTGGGGGCTCGGCAACGAGGCGTGGGGCTGCGGGGGCAACCTGCGCGCCGAGCAGTTCGCCTCGCTCGCCCGGCAGTACGCCACCTACACCCGCGACCACGGCGACAACACGGTCTACCGCATCGCCGCCGGCGCCAACGCCGACGACTACCACTGGACCGAGACCCTCATGCGGTCGTTCGACCCGCTCGACGAGGACGACCGACCCGCCGGCCCCTACCAGGCCCTGTCGCTGCACTACTACACGATGACCGGACCGTGGTCCGACAAGGGCGACGCGACGCGCTTCACCGAGGACGAGTGGTACCGGGCCCTGTCCCGCGCCGGTCGCATGGAGACCCTCCTGGCGCGGCACTCCACGGTGATGGACCGCTACGACCCGCAGAAGAAGGTGGGGCTCGTCGTGGACGAGTGGGGCACCTGGTGGAACGTCGAGCGAGGCACCAACCCCGGGTTCCTGTACCAGCAGAACACCCTGCGGGACGCGCTCGTCGCCAGCCTCCACTTCGACGCCTTCCACCGGCACGCCGACCGGGTGGTCATGGCGAACATCGCCCAGACCGTCAACGTGCTGCAGGCGATGATCCTCACGGACCCGGAGTCCGGCGCCCTCGTGCTGACGCCGACCTACCACGTGTTCGCGATGAACGCGGGCCACCACGACGCCGACTCGCTCGCGGTGCACCTCAAGGGGGCGCCCGAGATCGAGTCCGACGGTCGTGCCCTCCCGCTCGTCTCCGCGTCGGCCTCGACGCGCGGCGACACGGCCCTCGTCTCCCTGTCGAACCTCGACGCGACGCGCGACCACGCCGTCACGCTCGACCTGCGCGGCCGCACCGTGTCCGGGGCCCGTGCGCGCGTGCTCACGGCCCCCGCGCTCGCCGCCCACAACACCCCGGAGGCGCCCGAGGCGGTCACCCCGGTGCCGTTCGACGACCTGCGTCAGGTCCCCGACGGCCTCGAGATCGTGCTGCCCGCGCACTCGTACCTCACGGTCGAGCTCGAGCTGGCCTGACCGGCGGGGGACCGCGAACCGATGAGACTGTTCCCCGCCGACCGCGTGCGGCTCACCGACGGGCCGTTCGCGCGAGCGCTGCAGACCGACCGTCGATACCTCCTGCACCTCGACCCCGACCGCCTGCTCGCGCCGTACCTCCGGGAGGCGGGCCTGCCCCCGCGGGCGCCGAGCTACGGCAACTGGGAGAGCTCCGGGCTCGACGGCCACACCCTGGGCCACTACCTGTCCGCCCTGTCGCACCTGGTCGCCGCGACCGGGGACACCGAGGCCGGGGCCCGGGTGCGGTACGTCGTCGACGAGCTCGACCGGGCCCAGGACGCCGTCGGCACCGGGTGGGTCGGCGGGGTCCCCGGCGGCGCCGCGCTCTTCGAGGCCCTGCGGGACGCGGCCCCCGACGCAGCGCTCGACGCGGTGCGGGCGCTCGGCTCGAGCGACCACTGGGTGCCCTGGTACAACCTGCACAAGGTGTTCCAAGGGCTGACGGACGCGTACGCGGTCGCGGGGGAGCGGCGTGCGCTCGACGTCGTCGTCCGGCTCGCGGACTGGTGGCTCGACATCGCGTCGACCGTCGGCGCCGAGGCGTTCGAGGAGATGCTCGACACCGAGTTCGGCGGGATGAACGACGCCTACGCGCAGCTCGCCCTGCTCACCGGGCGCGACGACTACGCGCGCATGGCGCGGCGCTTCTCGCACCGCGCGATCCTGGACCCGCTGCTCGAGGGGCGTGACGACCTCACGGGACGTCACGCCAACACCCAGATCCCGAAGGTGGTCGGTTACGCGTCCACGGGGACGGCGACCGGCGACCCGGCGCTCCTGACGGCGGCGGACACCTTCTGGCGCGCGGTGACCGAGCGGCGGACGGTCGCGATCGGCGGCAACAGCGTCCGCGAGCACTTCCACGACGCGGGCGACTTCACGCCGATGATCGACGACCGCGAGGGCCCGGAGTTCTGCAACACGGTCAACATGCTGCGCCTGACGCGCCGTCTGGCGGAGGCGCGGCTGCGTCCCGAGCACCTCGACTACGTCGAGCGCGCGCTGTTCAACCAGGTCCTCGCGTCCCAGCACCCCGACCACGGCGGCTTCGTCTACTTCACGCCTCTCCGGCCGGGTCACTACCGGGTGTACTCGGCCGCGGACGACGGCTTCTGGTGCTGCGTGGGCACCGGGATGGAGGCCCACGTCCGGCACGGCGAGTGGGTGTTCGGCCTGGAGGGCGGGGCCCTCGCGGTCAACCTCCCGATCGGCGCCGAGCTGGACCTCGACGGGTTCGGCCGGGTGCGGCTCGAGACGTCGTTCCCCGACGACGACCGCGTCGCGCTGACGCTGGACCTCGACCGGCCCGCGCGCTTCGCCGTCCGGCTCCGGGTGCCCGGCTGGCTCGACGGCCTCGTCGACCTCACGCTGGACGGCGTGGCCCTGGAGGACACCGACGTCACGAGGTCGGCGGTGCCGGGCGCCGTGCTCCTCGAGCGCGAGTGGCGGCCGGGCGACGTGATCCGTTACCGGATGCCGCTGGCGCTGCGGGCCGAACGCCTGCCCGACGGGTCCGCGTGGCAGGCGTACCTCGCGGGCCCGCTGGTCCTGGCCGGCCGGGGCGACACGCGTCGCCTCGACGGGCTGGTCGCCGACGACAGCCGGATGGGGCACGTCGCGCACGGGCCGCTGCGGCCGTTCGCCGACCTGCCGGTCGTGGCGCCGTGCAGCGACGCGGTGACGGAGTCGGGGCCTCTGCGCTACCGGCTCACGCCGAGGTCGGGCGCCCCCGTCGAGCTCGAGCCCTTCTTCCGGCTCCACGATGCGCGGTACACCGTGTACTGGCCGGTCGCCGACGGCGACGTGCCGGCCCGTCGCGCCGAGCTCGCCGTCCTGGACCGCGGCCTCGCCCTCGACGCCCGCACCCTCGACGCGGTGGCGTTCGGCGAGCAGCAGCCGGAGTCCGACCACGCGTTCCGGGGCGAGGGCACACCCGGTGTCCAGGGCGACCGCCACTGGCGCAGCACCACCGACCGGATGTCCGTCCGGCTGGCGAACGCCGACGGCGCCGGTCGGAGCCTGCGCGTGGGCTTCCGCACCACGGACGAGCCCACCCGCGTGACGATCCGGCTGGCCGGCCGGACGGTCGCCGTCGAGTCGTTCGAGCCCGGCGAGGAGTTCCTCGAGCTCGACTACGACGTCGCGGGGATCCTGGCGGCGGCCGGTACCGACGGTCCTGACGGTACGGACGCCGGGACGGTGGAGCTCCAGCTCGCGGCGGTCGACGGCGGCCCCACGCCGGGGATCACCACGGTCCGGCTGCTGCGCTGGGGGACCTGAGCCGCTCACACGCCGTCGAGCGTCAGGTGCACGACGACCCGGTCGCCGTCGTCCACGCCCTCGGGCCGGCGCACGGCGTCCTTGAGCGGCACGAGGTAGCCGCCGTCCTTGGGGAACAGGGACGTGGTGAACGTCGTCGCGCCGAGGCGTCCGGTGACGGGGATGACGCCCCAGCCGTACGTGACCAGCGGCGCGACGGCGGCGATGCGCTCGGCCTCGGCGTCCGGCACCGCGACGTAGTAGTACGGCGCGGGGCCGCGCCACTGGAACACCTCGCCGTGCACCTCGAGCTCCATGGGCCCAGCGTGCCGCGACCTCCTGACACTGACCGGCTCACGGGAGGTCAGGCGAGATCGAGGACGGCGTACCCGTGCCCGTCGAGGTGGACGACGTCGCCCTCGGTGCGGAGCCCGCGTGCCTCGACGGCCCGGGCGCCCGCGGCACCCGGCACGGCGATCGACACGGGCGCGCGGCCCGGGTTGAGGACGACGGCGAGCGTGCCGCCGCGCAGGTAGGCGAACGGGTAGCCGGTGGCCAGCACCTCCACGGGGGCGGAGGCGTCGAGGCGCCCGTCCGTCGTCCGCAGATGGGCGAGCCGCCGCACGAGGTGCAGCAGGGAGCCCTCGTCGTCGAGCTGGGCGGCCACGGTGGGGCGGTCGGGGTCCGGGTCCTGCGGCAGGTAGCGCGACTCCGCCACGTCCGGGCCGAGCCGGCCGGGCGGCACGTCGCCCCACTGCATCGGGGTGCGCGACCCCGCCCGGTCGTAGGTCGGGCTCAGCCGCGAGCCCTCGAGCGTCGGGGTGTCGGGGACGAACCGCATGCCGATCTCGTCGCCGTAGTAGATCGACGGCATCGACGGCCAGGTCAGCGTGAGGACGAGGGCCGCCCGCGCCTGCTCGGCGTCGCGCGCCCCGGCGACGAGGCGGGTGAAGTCGTGGTTCGACGTCGGCAGGCCGGTGAGGCCGCCGCGCCCGGCCGCGGCGATCGCGCCCGTGGCCTCCTCCCAGGCGCGGACGAACGTGGCCGCGTCGCCCTTCGCGTCGGCGTCCGCCCAGCTCGGGACGTCACCCCACGACGGGTTGACCGTGCCGGCGCCGTTGTTCCACAACGACCGCAGCGGCAGGCCGTCGTCGTCGCCACCGAACTGCAGGAAGAAGTCGGCGTGGAACCCGGACGGGACGGAGACCCGCGGGTCGCCCCACTCGCTGATCAGCACGCGGCCGGGGTAGGTCGCCTCCAACCACTCGCGGTTCTCGCGCCACAGCCGGCCCGTCTCGACGAGGCCCGGGTCGTCCTTGACGAGCGACGCGGCCATGTCGACGCGGAACCCCGCGACGCCCAGGTCGAACCAGTGCGCCATGATCTCCCGCAGCGCCGCCCGGTTGGCCCGCGGGCCGGGGGCGTCGACGGGCTGCCGCCACGGCTCGTCCGGGTGCGTGCGCGCGTACCCGAAGTTCAGCGCCGGCTGCACCGGGAAGAAGTTCGGCAGGTAGTACCCGCTGCGGCTGCCGGGCCCGGGCTGGAAGCCGTCGACGGGCACGTCGCTCCAGACGTAGCGGTGGTCGTCGGGGTCGTCCGCCGACGCGACGAACCACGGGTGCTGGTCGGAGGTGTGCCCGGCCACGAGGTCGAGCAGCACGGAGATGCCTCGCTTGCCGGCCTCCTCCGTGAGCTCCGCCAGGTCGTCGTTGGTGCCGTACCGCGGTGCGATCGTGAGGAAGTCGGCGACGTCGTAGCCGGCGTCGGCGAACGGGGACACGAAGCACGGGTCCAGCCAGACGGCGCCGACGCCGAGCCACCGCAGGTAGTCGAGGCGGGCGGTGATGCCGGCGAGGTCGCCGATCCCGTCGTCGTTCGTGTCGGCGAAGCTCTGCGGGTACAGCTGGTAGAGCACGGTGCGGCCCAGGTGCGGGGCGAGGTCGGTGGCGGCGTGCGGTGCGGGCAACGGAGGCTCCTTCGCGGGTCGGGGTCGGGCAGCGGGAAGGGTCAGACGACGCCGGTGGTGCCCAGCAGCGAGCCGAGGGCGAAGGTGACGCCGAGCGCCAGCGCGCCGCCCACGACGACGCGCGTGACGGACCGGGCGCGCGACGACCCCCCGATCCAGGCGGCGATCGAACCGGCCGTGCCGAGGGCGGCGAGGACGACGACGAACGTCCCTGCGACCTTCCACGGCTCGGGGATGAGCAGCACGGCCAGCATGGGCAGCACGCCGCCGGACAGGAACGCGAGCAGCGACGCCCACGCGGCGTGCCAGGGGCTGACGACGTCGTCGGGGTCGATGTTCAGCTCGGCGGACAGGTGCGCGCCGAGCGCGTCGTGGTGGGTGAGCTCGGTGGCGACCTGGTGGGCGGTGCGCTCGCTGAGGCCCTGCTGCCGGTAGAGGCCGACGAGCTCGTCGAACTCCTCGTCCGGCATGGTCGCGAGCTCGTGCTTCTCCTTGGCGATGAGCGCCTTCTCGCTGTCCGACTGGCTGGACACCGACACGTACTCGCCGAGCGCCATCGAGATCGCGCCGCCCACCAGGGCCGCGAGCCCGGCCGTGAGCACCGGCGCGCGCTCCGGCGTCGCGCCGGCGACGCCCACGACGACGGCGGCCACGGAGACGATGCCGTCGTTCGCGCCCAGCACGCCCGCCCGCAGCCAGTTCAGCCGCTGGGCCAGGCCGCCGGCGTGCGGCTCGCCGGGGTGGCTGGTCGGGTCGGTGTCGGTGCGCTCGGACATGTGCCCAGCACAGCATCGGGCGCCCGGCTCCGCGAGCCCGCAGGTCAGGCGTGCGTGGGGTGCTCGTGCTCCGGGTGCGTGTCCGGCTCGACCTGGAAGGTGGAGTGCTCGACCGCGACGTCGAAGTGGGTGGCCACGCACTCCTGCAGCTCGTCGAGGATGCGCCCGGCGTGCCCGTCGGTGAAGCAGCCGGAGTCGACCACGACGTGCGCCGACAGGATGGGCAGGCCGGTGGCGATGAGGGAGGCGTGGACGTCGTGCACGTCGCGCACGTGCTCCACCTCCAGCAGGTGGGCGCGCACCTCCTCGAGGTCCAGCCCGGGCGGGGTGGACTCCAGCAGCACCGACCCGGCGGCCCGGAGCAGCCTCACCGCGCGCGGCAGGATGAGCGCCCCGATGAGCAGCGCGGCGACGGCGTCGGCCCGCTGCCAGCCGGTGGTGGCGATGACGATCGCGGCGACGATGACGCCCACCGACCCGAGGGCGTCGTTGACCACCTCGAGGAACGCGGCCCGCAGGTTGAGGTTGGCGTCGCGGCGGCTCGCCAGGACCGCCATCGACGCGAGGTTGCCGACGAGCCCGACGACGCCGAAGACCACGAGCTGCGTGGACGGGATCTCCGGCGGCTCCGCGAGCCGCAGCACCGCCTCGACCAGCACGTACACCCCGACGACGAGGAGCACCGCGGCCTGGGCGAGCGCGGCCAGCACCTCGGCCCGTCGGTAGCCCCACGTGCGCTGCGGCGATGCCGGCCGCAGCGACAGGTGCGCGGCGAACAGCGCCAGCGCGAGGCCGCCGGCGTCGGTGAGCATGTGGGCGGTGTCGACCAGCAGCGCGAGGCTGCCGGTGAGCAGCGCGCCCACCGCCTGGGCCACGAGGATCGCGGCCGTGATGCCGAACGCGATCGCGAGCCGGCCCCGGTGGTCGGCGGCGACCTGGGCGTGGTCGTGGTCGTGGCTCACGCGGCGTCCTCCGCGCCGGTGGGACCGTGCGCCGTCGCGCACGTGCAGTCCGGGCCGCAGCAGTCCGGGTCGACGACGAGCGCCAGCCGCAGCATGTCGCCGAGCGCGTGCGCCAGGTGCGGGTCGGACAGCCGGTACTCGGTGCGGCGCCCGTCCGGGCGGCCCACGACCAGGCCGCAGCCGCGCAGGCACGCGAGCTGGTTGCTCATCACCTGCTTGGAGACGCCGAGCGTCGCGGCGAGGTCGGACGGGTAGGCGGGCGCGTCGCGCAGCGCGAGCAGGATCCGCGCGCGGGTGCCGTCCGACAGCGCGTGCCCGAGCCGCGCCAGCGCGGCGGTGTGCGTGAGCGTGACCGTCTCCATGGGCGCGACGGTACAGGTTCTCGTGTACCGATACCAGCGCCGACCATGCACCTGTGCACCTTCCGACGCGTCAGAAGGTGCACAGGTGCATGGTCGGGGAGGTCTGTCGGGCCGGTCAGCGCCCGCGGTCGTGCGGGACGGTGACGTCGACGGTGCAGCCCACCGCGCGGCCGAGCTCGTCGTGGCCGGCGTACGTCAGCGCGTAGACGCGGTCACCGTCGCCCGCGCGCTCGGCGCGCAGCTGGCCGGATGTCGACGGCGTCCCCGGGACGAAGCCGGACACGTCCCCGTCGCCGCCCCCGGCGACGTCGACGAGCTCGAACGCGCGCGGCCCCAGGACTCCGTCCCGGAGGTCGACGTCGACGGACACGTCCACCAGCTTGCCGTTCGGCGGCCAGAGCACGGGCCGGTCGACGGTGCAGTCCAGCTCCCTCGTCGGAACGGGCTCGTCCAGGGCGGCGACGGCGTGGCCGATGGTGGCGGTCAACCGCCCGCCGGCCTCGTAGTACATGTGGGCGGTGCGGCCGTCGAAGTAGAAGGTCGGGGCCGCCGACCGCCCGCTGTCGGGGGCGTCGGCGAGCGAGTCGTGGACCACGCCGAGGTGGATCTCCTGGTCGAAGTTCTGCCCCACGTCCACCGCGTGCATGTTGCCGTCGCTCGCGTGGAAGACGACGAGGTGACGGCCCTCCCAGCGCAGGAAGAACGGTCCCGAGGCGTTCGGTTCCTCGATCCCGCGCGGCGTCACGAGGGGCTCGGGCTGGATCTCCCAGCTGCGCGCGTCGTCGGACACGGCCCAGCGGATCCGTCGGGCGACGGGCCCGTCCTGGCCGGGCAGCGCGTTCGCCGGGTTGTCCATGAACAGCATCAGGTAGCGGTTCCCGAGCCCGGGCACCGACTGCTCGAAGACCTTCGCGTACGAGGTCTCCCGGCCGGTGGTGTCGTCGCGCTGGACGGCGGTCCCGCCGTAGTCGAAATGGACCCCGTCGTCCGAGGTGGCGTAGCGGGTGATCGTGTTCTCGCCGTGGAAGTACAGGAACAGCTTCTGCTCGCCCTCCACCCACACGGCGTGCGGCGACGAGATGTGGCTGACCGCCTCGTAGTGCGGCGACCAGCTGTTGCTGATCAGCGGGTTGCCGTCGTACTCGGTCCACGGCCCGTCGATCGAGTCGGAGTAGGCCAGGGCGATGCCGCCGGGCCGCTCGTGCGGGGCGTAGTACATGTAGTACGTGCCCAGCGGCTCGCTGAAGTAGTCGGCCGCGCGGATGACGCTGGGAAAGATGAACTCGTTCGTCGGGTTGTAGGCCAGGTCGGCCTTGTCGAAAGCGGTCCCGACGTAGCTGAACTCCGGAAAGGTGAACGGCTCGTCCGGGGCTTCCGTGCCCTCGACGGCGCGCGGACCGGTGTCGTCGTCGGCGTGCGGGAGAGCGTGACCTGCGTCGGCGCCGAGAGCGATGACGACGGCGACGGCGAGGCCGGCGACCAGCCGGGCCCCTCTGACGGTTCTGGCGGACATGACGCGCACTCCTTCGTGGCGGGGATGTCGGTGACGGCGGCGCCGTCGTCGGCGACCGCACCGCTGCAGCCTTCGGCGCCGGACGGCCGCCGGTCAAGGAGCCTTATCGAACCCATGAGCAGGTCGCTCGATAATGCGCCGCATCTGATCCCCCGACGGCAGGACTCCCGGGAAACCGGGCGGCAGCGCCCTCCTGGCCGTGATCTCACCGTCATTAATAATGCGCATCATCATGTTGACCCCGGTTCAGCGGACCCCCGAGACTCCTGGCACGTCACCGCCGACGTCCGAGCTCGAGGAGGAGCGTTGCCCCGTCGTCGCATCACGCAGGCCGACGTCGCCGCCATGGCCGGCGTCAGCCAGGCCACCGTGTCGTTCGTCCTCAACGACAACAACCCGAGCGGCGTGCGGATCAGCGAGGAGACCCGGCAGCGGGTGCTCGACGCGATCCGCATCACCGGGTACTCCGCCAACCCCGCCGCGCAGCGCCTCGCGGGCGGGCTCACGCAGATCCTCGGCGTCTTCACCTACGAGGCGACGTTCCCCCAGGGCGGCCGGGACTTCTACGGACCGTTCCTCGTCGGCATCGAGCACGCCGCCGAGAGGCTCGGCGTCGACATCCTGCTCTTCACCAGCGCCCGCGTGGAGGACGGCCGCCGCCGGCTGACCCGCGAGGGCTGGCAGCGGCTCGGCGTCGCCGACGGCTGCCTGCTCCTGGGGCAGCAGGAGGACCGCGGCGAGCTGCAGCACCTGCTCGACACGAACTACCCGTTCGTGTTCATCGGCAAGCGTGGCAGCGACGGCGGGCGTCTGCCCTACGTGGGCGTCGACTACGTCACCGCGACGAGCCGGCAGGTGGAGCGCCTCGCGGTGCTGGGACACACCCGCATCGGCTACGTCGGGCCACGGGGCACCGACCAGCCCACGCTCGACCGCGTCGAGGGGTACCGCCTCACCATGAAGCAGCGCGGGCTCACCGCACGGTTCGTGGAGCTGGACGACGTGGCGGCCGCGGCGGCGGAGATCGTCGACCAGCGCTTCACCGCCATCGTCGTCGCGCCGGAGAACTCCCCGGAGGAGCTCGCCGACGAGCTTGAGCGCCGCGGGCTGCGCGTGCCCGACGACGTCTCCGTGCTGCTCCTCGGGCAGCCGCACCGACCCCGCCCGGGCGGCCGCCCGTGGTCGGGGTTCTTCATCCCCCGCGAGGAGATGGGCGCCCGTGCCCTGCACCTGCTGTCGCGCCTCGTGGCGGCGGACGCCGGACGGTCGGGCCGCCGCGGCGGGGCGCAGGTGCCCGACGACGAGCTGCGCCAGCTGCTCGACTGCGTGGACGTCGACGGCGAGACCCTCGCGCCGCCGCCTGCCTGACGGGCCAGACCTCGCACCACCCATCACAGGACGACAGGACGGAAGAAACCGCGTGACTCCCCAGGACATCCAGACCGACGTGCTCGTCGTCGGAGCCGGCCTCGGCGGCATCGCCGCCGCACTCGCCGCGGTGGACCGCGGGGCGCGCGTGGTCCTCACCGAGGAGCACCCGTGGATCGGCGGCCAGCTCACGTCGCAGGGCGTGCCGCCGGACGAGAGCGCGTGGGTCGAGGACTTCGGCGTCACCGCCCGCTACCGGCGGCTGCGCGACGGCATCCGCGACGTGTACCGGCGGTCGTACCCGCTGACCGACGCCGCCCGGTCGTGGGACGCCCTCAACCCCGGCGCCGGCTGGGTGTCGAAGCTGTGCCACGAGCCGCGGGTGGCCCTCGGCGTGCTCGAGGAGATGCTGGCGCCGTGGCGGTCGTCCGGTCGACTGACGCTGCTGGAGCGCGTGCGCCCGATGTCGGCCACCACCGACGGCGACCGCGTCACCTCGGTGACGCTCGGGTCCGTCGTGGGCGGCGAGCCCGTCACCGTCGCCGCCGCGCTCGTCGTCGACGCCACCGAGACGGGCGAGCTGCTGCCGCTCACGGGCACCGAGTACGTGACCGGCTTCGAGTCGAGCCGGGAGACCGGCGAGCCCAGCGCACCGGACGAGGCGCAGCCGGACAACGTCCAGGCGCTCAGCGTCTGCTTCGCCGTCGAGCACGTGGACGGCGACCACACGATCGACCGGCCCGAGCGCTACGACTTCTGGAGCTCCTACCGGCCCCACGCCTGGAACGGGCGCCGGATGCTGTCGTGGGAGGCGCCCAACCCGCGCACGCTCGCCATGGACGTCCGGACGTTCACCCCGAACCCGGGGGACGACGCCCGCGCGGTCGCGGCCGACCAGTCGAAGAACCCCGGCGACGGCAACCTGTGGACGTTCCGCCGCATCGCCGCCCGCGACCTGTTCGCCCCCGGCCACTACGCGAGCGACCTGTGCCTGGTGAACTGGCCTAGCATCGACTACTTCCTCGCGCCCGTCCTCGACGTCCCGCGCGACGTCGAGGAGGCACGCGTGGCCGACGCCCGGCAGCTCAGCCTCTCGATGCTCTACTGGATGCAGACCGAGGCGCCGCGGGCCGACGGCGGCACCGGCTTCCCCGGGCTGCGGCTGCGGCCCGACGTCATGGGCTCCGCGGACGGTCTCGCCCAGGCGGTGTACCACCGCGAGTCGCGCCGGATCCGCGCCGTCACGACCGTCACCGAGAACGACGTGTCGTACGCCGTGCGCGGCGACGCGGGCGCCACCCGCTACGACGACACCGTCGGCGTGGGCATGTACCGGATCGACCTGCACCCCTCCACCGGCGGCGACACGTACATCGACGTGCCGTCCACCCCGTTCGAGATCCCGCTGGGCGCGCTGCTGCCGCAGCGCGTCACCAACCTGCTGGCCGCGAACAAGAACATCGGCACCACGCACATCACCAACGGCTGCTACCGGCTGCATCCCGTCGAGTGGAACATCGGCGAGGCGGCCGGCCACCTCGCCGCCCACTGCCTCGCGACGGGGCGCGCACCGCACGAGGTCCAGGCGAAGCCCGACCTCCTCGCCGACTTTCAGGCCGAGCTCGTCTCGGCCGGTGTCGAGCTCCGCTGGCCCACGGGCCAGGTCCATCCGTACTGACCGCGGTCCGCACCACGTCCTCGAGCACTCTCAGTCCGAAGGAGCACTGATGAACCCCCGCACCGTCCGCCGCCCCCGCGCGGCCCTCGCCGCGGCCGCCGCCGTCGCGGCGCTGCTCGCTCTCACCGCCTGTGGCGGCGACGGGCAGGGCGTCGCCGGCGACCCGGAGACCCCCCGACGAGCCCGTCGACCTGCGCATGACCGTCTGGACCGCCGACGAGAAGCAGCTCGCGATGTTCCAGGCGATCGCCGACGCCTACGTCGCCGACAACCCGGACCTCGTGTCGAGCGTGTCTTTCGAGACCATCCCGTTCGAGGACTACACGACCGCGCTCACCACCCAGCTCGCCGGCGGGAACGCGCCCGACCTGGCGTGGGTCTTCGAGAGCAACGCGCCGGAGTTCGTCTCCAGCGGGGCGCTCGTCGACCTCGCCCCGGTGCTCCAGGGCACCGAGGGGTACCAGTACGACGACCTGACGCCGAGCGCCCTGGAGCTGTGGAGCGAGGGTGACGGCCTGTACGCCTACCCGTTCTCCAACAGCCCGTTCGCGATGTTCGTCAACACCGACCAGCTCGAGGCCGCCGGCCAGCCGAACCCGGCCGACCTCGTCGCCGACGGGACGTGGACCTTCGACGAGGCGCGCGACATCGCCGCCAAGACCGCCGCCGACTCGGGCAAGCAGGGCCTGGTCGTGCGCGACTTCGACTTCCAGTTCTGGGAGAACCTCGCCACCGTCTGGTCGGGGTGGAGCGCCGCTCCGTGGAGCGCGGACGGCACGCAGTGCACCTTCACCGACCCCGCGATGGTCGACGCGATGACGTGGATCCACGACGCGATCTTCGACGACGACGCGATGCCCGGGCCGGGGACCACCGCCGACTTCTTCGCCGGCGACGCCGCGATGACGATCACGCAGATCAGCCGCGCGTCCTCGCTCGACGGCTCGTTCGACTGGGACGTCGTCCCGCTGCCTGCGGGGCCGACAGGCAAGCAGAACGTCATCGGTCAGGCCGGCATCGGCGTCTTCGCCGCCGGTAAGCACCCGGACGTCGCGGCCGACTTCCTCGCGTACTTCACGAACCCCGACAACGCGAAGGAGCTGGCCGCGTACTTCCCGCCGCCGCGCGAGTCCCTGCTGAACTCCGAGACGCTCGCCGCCGCCAACCCGCAGCTCAGCGAGGACCAGCTCCAGGCCGTCGTCGTCGAGGGCATCCAGGACGCCGTCACGAAGCCGGCGCACCAGAACTTCGCGAAGCTGCAGGAGACGGTGCGCTCCGAGCTCGACGCGATGTGGACGGCGGACGCGGACGTCGAGGCCGTGCTCGGCGACACCTGCGCCGCGATCACGCCGCTGCTGGAGGACTGACGTGTCCCTCACCACCGCCTCGGCACGCGCCCGCCGCGACTGGTGGGTCGGGTACGCCATGGTCAGCCCGGTCGTGCTCGGCGCGCTGCTGTTCGTCGTCGTCCCCCTCGGGATGGTGGTGTGGTACTCGCTGCACGAGTGGAACGTGCTGGCGAACACCTTCCAGTTCAGCGGCGCGGAGAACTACCAGCGCCTCGTCGAGGATCAGGGCCTGCACGACGCGCTGTGGGCGACGCTCTGGTTCTCGATCGGGCTGGTCGTGCTCAACATCGCGCTGGCCCTGCTGCTGGCCGTGCTGCTCGACCAGAAGCTCCCCGGCACGACGACGTTCCGCACGTTCTTCTTCTCGCCCGTGGTGGTCTCCCTCGTCGCCTGGACCATCGTCTGGAGCTTCCTGCTGCAGGCGGACGGCGGGATCAACGGGTTCCTGTCGCTGCTCGGGGTCGAGGGGCCCAACTGGCTGCGGCAGCCGACCACGGCGATGCTCTCCGTGATCGTGGTGCAGGTCTTCAAGAACGTCGGCCTCAACATGATCCTGTTCCTCGCGGCTCTGCAGGGCGTGCCGGAGGAGCTGCAGGAGGCGGCCCGTCTCGACGGCGCGGGCGCCTGGCGCCGGTTCCGGTCGATCACCCTCCCGCTCATCAGTCCGACGATCCTGCTGGTCTCGATCATCACGATCGTCGGCTCGCTCGAGGTGTTCGCTCAGATCGACGTCCTCACCGGCGGCGGCCCCGGCAGCTCGACCACGGTGCTCGTCTACTACCTGTACCAGCAGGCGTTCCAGTTCAACGACTTCGGGTACGCCAGCGCGATCGCCGTCCTGCTGTTCGCCATCGTCCTCGTCCTCACCCTGCTGCAGTGGCAGTCGCGCAAGAAGTGGGTCTTCCATGAAGTCTGACGTGCTCACGGACCGTCCCGCGGCCGCCGGGCCGCCGTCGCCGGGCGGCGCCGGCACGGCCGGCCCCACCGGCTCGGGCGCCCCGGCCGCCCCCGCCCGTCGTGCCGGAGGGCGGCGGCGACGCCGGGGCCGGTGGGGGCTGGTCGCGGTGCTGCTCGTGCTCAGCCTCCCGTTCGTGTTCCCCACCTGGTGGATGGCGACGTCGAGCCTCAAGCCGATGAGCGAGATCCTGCGGTCGGTCCCCACGCTCTGGCCGCAGGACCCGACCTTCGAGGCCTACGGCCGCGTGTTCGCCCTGCAACCGTTCGCCGAGCAGTACTGGAACTCGCTGTACATCGCGGCGCTGGTCACCGGCGGCACGATGCTGGTGTCCGCGATGGCCGGGTACGCCTTCGCGCGCATCCGGTTCCCCGGGGCGAACGCGCTGTTCCTGCTGGTGCTGGTCGGGCTGCTCGTGCCGTCCGAGGTGACGATCGTGCCCCTGTTCCGGCTGGTGAACTCCGCCGGGCTGATCGACACGCACTGGCCGCTCATCGTGATCCCGGTGCTCGGCGCGCCGAGCGTGCTCGCCACGTTCATCATGCGGCAGTTCTTCCTGGGCCTGCCGCACGAGCTCGAGGAGGCGGGGCGCCTGGACGGTCTCGGCCGGTGGGGCCTGTTCTGGCGGGTGGCGATGCCGCTGTCCCGGTCGGCGCTCGCGGCCGTCGCGATCTTCACGTTCCTCAAGTCGTGGAATCTCTACCTCGAGCCCATCGTCTACCTGTCCTCCAAGAACAACTTCACGCTGCCGCAGGCGCTCACCCAGTACGTCGACGCCTACGGCGGTCCGATGTGGAACGTGCAGCTCGCGGCGACCACGCTCACCGTGCTGCCCGTGCTGGTCGTCTTCCTCGTGGCCCAGAAGCAGTTCGTCCAGGGGCTCGCGCACACGGGCCTCAAGGGCTGAGCGGCGCCGGTCAGTCGGCGGCCGGGGCGATCGCGTCGAGGACGGCGAGGTCGTCGTCGGACAGGCGGAGGCTCGCGGCGGCGACGTTCTGCTCCAGGTGCGCGACGCTCCCCGTGCCGGGGATGGCGAGGACGTGCGGGCCGCGGTGCAGGGTCCATGCCAGCCGCACCTGGGCCGGCGTCGCGCCGTGGGCCGCGGCGATCGCCGCGACCTCGGCCGCGCCGGCGTCGTGGTGGGTGCCGTCCGGGATGGCGCCCGCGACGGACGCGCCCACGGAGAAGAACGGCACGAAGGCGATGCCGAGCTCGCCGCAGCGCGCGAGCAGGCCGTCGTCGGCCCGCTCCGTGAGTCCGTACCGGTTCTGCACGCACACGATCGGGGCGATCTCGAGCGCCTCGGTCAGCTGCTCGGGCAGCACGTTGGAGATGCCGATGTTCCGGACCAGGCCCGCGTCGCGGAGCTCGGTGAGCGCGCCGACGTGCTCGGCCACGGAGCCGGGCTCAGTCGTGAGGCCCGTGCCCCAGCGCAGGTTCACGACGTCGAGCTGGTCGAGGCCGAGCTGGCGGATGTTCTCCTCGACCTGTCCGCGCAGCTGGTCGGGCCGCGCGTACGGCTCGAAGGCGCCGTCGCGGGACTGGGAGGCGCCGATCTTCGTGGTGATCACCAGGTCGTCGCCGTACGGCTGCAGCGCGGCCCCGATCAGCTCGTTCGCCGACCGGGTGGGGAAGAAGTAGAACGCGGCGGTGTCGATGTGGTTGACGCCGAGCTCGACGGCGCGGCGCAGCACCGCGAGGGAGTCCTCGCGCGGCCGGACTGTCGCGGAGCCGAGGGTGCCGATCAGGCGCATGGCGCCGAAGCCCATGCGGTTCACGGTGCGGTCGCCGAGCTGCCAGGTGCCGGCGGCGGAGGCGTCGGGAGCGGTGGTGGTGGGGGTGGTGGTCGTGGAGGTCGTCATGTCGTCCAGCCTCGGCGCGGTCGCGGCGGGGATCACGCGGGTGGCAGCTTGTTGCCGACCCTGGCAGCACCCTGCCGCCGGGTGCAGGATCGAGAGATGCAGACCGGAGAGGCCGTCGCCGTCGTCCAGGGCGAGGAGGAGCTCCTCGCCCGCACGGCGCACCTGTTCGCCCACGCGACCGAGATCTCGTGCGCCGCGAACGACCTGGGCACGTGGGTCGTCACGCACGGCCCGCAGGACGCCGTCGCGCCGCCCGGCCGGGACGTCCTCCGCCTGCGCAAGGTCTTCCGACCGGGCGTGCTGCTCGACCCGGTGGCCGCGCGCGGGCTGGCCCGGGCGCGGGACGAGCACGGCGCGCACGTCCGCATCACCACCGAGGAGGTCAACGAGACCATCCTCTTCGACCGCCGGCTGGCGATCCTCGCCGGCGACGTCCGGGCGGGGCGGCGCAGCTACGGCATCGTCACGCAGCCCGAGGCGGTGCAGGGGGTGGCGTCGCTGTTCGAGGCCGTGTGGCGGTCCGCCGTCGACCTCGACGTCTTCGACGCCCGCATCGCCGAGATCCGCGCCATCGCGCCGCAGGTGCTCGACCTGCTCGGGCAGGGCGTCAAGGACGAGACCGCCGCCCGCGCGATGGGGATGGGCGTGCGCACCTACCGCCGCCGCGTCGCCGAGCTGATGGCGGCCCTCGGCGCCACCTCGAGGTTTCAGGCGGGCGTGCGGGCGCGGGAGCTGGGCCTGGTCTGAGCCGCCGTCAGCCGTGCAGCCGCGGCACGTAGACGAGCTCCTGCGTGCGGCCGTCGAGCGTCCGGGTCTCGACCAGCTCGAGGTCGAAGCCGGCGGCGCCGCGGAACAGCGGGTCGACGCCGGTCTGCCCGGTGATCACGGGGAACAGGTGCTCGACACGACGGTCGCGGGGCTGTGGACCATGCGGGTGACCCACGGGTCGCGGACGTCGGAATCGGCGGCACTCGCGGCGAGCATCTGCACGAAGGCCCGGTACGTGGTGGCGCCGAGGACCATCCGCTGCTCGGTGTCGAACAGATGGAGCCGGTGCTCGAGCAGCTCGGGTCCCTGCTTGCCCCAGTAGCCGGTCCAGTCGCCGTGCGCGGCGCCGAACCCGTCCAGGCTGGAGAAGACGTCGAAGGTGTAGGTCGTGGCCATGGTCAGCTCCTCGGTCGGCGCGCCACCGCAGTTCTTGAACATGACTGTACGACTTCGGTGCTCTACGCGCCCGGGCGCACCAGACCCGTCTCGTAGGCCAGCACGACCAGCGCGGCGCGGTCGCGGGCGTCGAGCCGGGTGAGCAGCCGGCTCACGTAGGTGCGGGCCGTGGCGGGGCTGAGGTACAGCTCGCGGGCGACCTCGTCGTTGGTCAGCCCGCGGCCCACGAGGGTGAGCACCTCCCGCTCCCGCTCGGTGAGCCCGGCGACGGCGGCGTCGTCGAGCCGGCGGGGAGCGTCGGCCACGGCGCGCATCGCGGCGGCGGTGACGGCGGGGGAGAGCAGCGAGTCGCCGGCGGCTACCGCGCGGATCGCGGCGCGCAGGTCGCCGGGCGAGACGTCCTTGAGCAGGTAGCCGGCGGCGCCCGCGCGGATCGCCTCGACCACGTGCTCATCCTCGTCGAACGTGGTGAGCATCAGGACGCGGACGTCGCGCAAGGTCGGGTCCGCGACGACGGCCCGCGTCGCCTCGATGCCGTCCAGCCCGGGCATCCGCACGTCCATCAGCACGACGTCGGGCCGCAGCTCGCGCACCCGCGACAGGCCGGCGCGGCCGTCGGCCGCCTCGCCGACGACCGCGATGTCGCCGTCGAGCTCCGCCAGCGGGCGCAGCCCCGCGCGCACCAGCTCCTGGTCGTCGACCAGCACGATCCGGATCATGGCTCCAGTCTGGCCGGTCGGCGCCGTCACGTCGGCAGTTCGCGTTCGGCGCGGCAGTCCGGACTGCCGCGCCGAACGCGAACTGCCGCGGCGAGCGGGCCCGGGCCTCAGCGGGGGAGCGTGGCCGGGAGGTCGGCGACGACGGCGAACCCGCCGCCCGGCGCGTCGCCCGCGGTGAGCGTGCCGCCCAGCAGCCTCGCCCGCTCGCGCATGCCCGCCAGCCCGGCCCCGGGGCCCGGCGAGGTGCCGGCGCCGCGGCCGTCGTCCGTCACCGCCAGGCGCAGGTGCCCGTCGTCGACGCGCGCCTCGACCCGCACGTGCCGGGCGCGCGCGTGGCGCAGCACGTTCGTCAGCGCCTCCTGGGCGATGCGGTACGCGGCGGCGTCGATCGCGTCGCTCAGCGCTCCGGGCGCGACGGCGTCGACCACCTCGACGTCGAGGCCGGCCGCCCGCACCGGCGCGACGAGCCCGTCGAGGCCCGCCAGGCCGAGGGCCCCGCGAGGCAGGGCGTCGGGCGCGGGCTCGCGCAGCACCTTCACCGTGGCGCGCAGCTCGTCGAGGGTGCCCGACGCCGCCTCCCGGACGCGGGCGAGCGCGTCGCGCGCGGCGTCGTCGTCCCGCCCGACCGCCTCGTCCGCGACGCCGGCGTGCAGCGCGACGACCGAGAGATGGTGGCCGACGGTGTCGTGCAGGTCGCGGGCGATCCGCAGCCGCTCGGCCTGGAGCCGCTCCTGCGCGGCGTGCGCCTCCTGCTCCGCCGTGAGCTCGCGGACCAGCACGGCGCGCTCGCGGGCCTCGCGCGCCAGCCGGACGGCGACGCCGAGGGCGACCGCCGCCGCGGTGAGCGCGACGTTGGTGACCAGGTCGTAGGCCGTGAGCGCGGCGCTCGGGTCGACGTCGTCGTCGGTCACGCGGAACCAGGTGGCGACGGCGACCAGCACGACGCCGGTGCCCGCCGCCCAGCCGGTGCGCCCCCGCTCCGCCGCCGCGTACAGCGCGGCGACGGCGGGCAGCACCATCCCGATCGGCGCGAAGCCGAGGGCGTAGTAGGCGCACACGCCGAGGAACGTGAGCACGAGCATCGTGCGCGGCGCGACCCGGCGCAGCAGCACCAGGGCGCCGAACCCGACGGCGAACAGGTACGCCGCCGCGCCGGCGTCGCCCTGGCCCGACGGGTCGGCCGCGATGACGACCGCGACGACGAGCGTCGACGCCAGCGCCAGGACCACGTCGGTCACCCACGGGCTCGGTGGCGGCGTCGCGGACGAGGACATGCCGCCAGGCTAGGCGTCGCCCCAGGAGAGTGCCGAACCGCCTGTTCGCCAGCGGGCGGTCGGGGTGGAGGTCAGGGTCGGTGTCGCCCCGGGGCGACAGCAGGAGACGCTCCCGGGCCGATGTGGCGTCCCCCGCCCGGCGGGGAGGGTCGAGGCATGACCTCGAACCTGCCTTCTCCCCAGCCCGGTCCACAGCCCACGCCGTCGGACACTCCGACGCGCGCCGGCATCTCCTGGCCGCTCGTGGCGGGGCTCGCGTCGATGGCGCTGCTCTGGCCGCTCACCGGGCTCACCGGCATCGGCGGCGCGGGCGCGCCGCGCGCCCTGGCCATCGTCGCGCTCACGGCCGTCGTGTGGATCGGCGTCGTCGGCTTCGGCCGCGTGCCTCGGCCCGTGCTCACCCTGACGATGACGGGCCTCGCGTCCGGCGTCGTCGCCCTGCTCGTCTCGACGCTGTTCGGCGGCGTCGGCCTGGGCGGCGAGGGCGCGGCCGCGTGGACCGCGGTCCCGGCGCTCGCGATGGACGCCGGGTGGGGCGCGCTCGCCGGCGTCGTCGCGCTCGGCGTCCAGAAGGCCCGCGGCGGCGCCCGATGACGGCGCGCCCGGCACACCCGCGGCGACCGACCCGCCGCGCGGTGCTGCGCGCGGCGGTGCTCGCCGCCGTCGTCCCCCTGCTGGCCGCCGGGTGCGGTGCGATCCCCGGCTCGGTGACGTCCGTCGACGAGCCGGAGTTCGACCGAGCGCTGCCGATCCCGCCGCTCGCGGAGTCCGAGGTGGTGGACGGCGTGCGCACCTTCAGCCTCACCGCCCAGGAGGGCACGACCGAGCTGCTGCCCGGCGTCGACACCCCGACGTGGGGTTACGACGGCCCGTACCTGGGCCCGACGCTGCGCGCCGAGCGCGGCGAGCGGGTCGCCGTCGACGTGACCAACGACCTGCCCGAGACCACCAGCGTGCACTGGCACGGCATGCACCTGCCGGCGGCGATGGACGGCGGCCCGCACCAGGCGGTCGAGCCGGGTGCCACGTGGCGGCCGACGTGGACGATCGACCAGCCCGCCGCGACGCTCTGGTACCACCCGCACCCGCACGGCGAGACCGAGAAGCACGTCTACCGCGGCCTCGCCGGGCTGTTCCTGCTCGACGACGACGCGTCGCGCGCCGCCGACCTGCCGCAGGAGTACGGCGTCGACGACGTCCCCGTGGTCGTGCAGGACAAGGTGCTCGACGACGACGGGCGGCTGGTCCTCAAGGACGACGGCGGCGAGCCGGGCACGCTCGGGAGCACGGTCGTGACGAACGGCGTCGCGGGCGCGTACCAGCGCGTCACGACCGAGCGGGTGCGGCTGCGGCTGCTCAACGGGTCGACGGCGCGCACGTACTCCCTGGGGTTCGCGGACCGGGGGATGGACCTCGTCGCCACGGACGGCGGGCTGCTGGACGCGCCCGTCCGGCTGGACCGGGTGCGCCTCGCACCGGGGGAGCGGGCGGAGGTGGTGGTCGCGATGCGTCCGGGCGAGACGACGCGCCTGCACTCGTCCGAGGCCGACCTGGGCGGCGTCGCCGCACCGTTCGCGATGGGCGGCAACGACGCGTTCGACGTGCTGGAGCTGCGCGCCGCGGACGAGCTCGCGCCGTCGCCGGAGCCCGCGTGGGCGCCGTCGGAGCACGCCGCCGGGGACGCCCTGCACGAGGAGGACGCGACCGTGACCCGCACGTTCGACCTCGACGAGCGCACCATCAACGGCGAGCGCATGGACGCCGGCCGCATCGACGAGGTGGCGACCGTCGGCAGCACGGAGGTGTGGGAGGTGCGCAACACCATCCCCATGCCGCACAGCTTCCACGTGCACGACGTGCAGTTCCGGGTCCTCACCGTCGACGGCGAGGCGCCGCCGCCCGAGCTCGCCGGCCCCAAGGACACGGTCTACCTGGAGCCGCGCCGCACCTACCGGCTGCTCATGCGGTTCGAGGACTACACGGACGACGTGCTGCCGTACATGTACCACTGCCACATGCTGCTGCACGAGGACGAGGGGATGATGGGCCAGCTCCTCGTCGTCGAGCCGGGGTCCGACGCGCGTCCCGGGCCGTCGGCGGCGTTGTCGGGGGACGACGGCGGTCATGACAGCGGGCACGACGCCACCGGTCCCGTCGTGGGTGACGGGTACGGCCCACGACGGTCCGCCACCGCGCACCGGCACGACTGACCTGCACGAACGGGCTGGCGCAGCGGCCGACGGCGGTGCCAGGATCGCCGGGTGCCCACCCTGCTGCCCGTGACGTTCGCGCCCTTCACCGACCCCGAGCAGCCGGTGCTCGACGTGCCCGCCGCGGGGGCCCTGCTGCGCCCGTGGCGCCCGGAGGACGCCCCGGCGGTGCGCGAGGTGTACGCCGACGAGGCGATCCAGCGGTGGCACGTGCGCGTCCTGGAGTCGGACGACGAGGCGCGCGAGGTGATCGACGGCTGGCGTGCGGGCTGGTCCGACGGGCGCGAGTCGAGCTGGGCGGTGGCGGACGCCGCGGACGCCGCTGTCGTGCTCGGGCGCATGGTCGTCAAGACGTTCGACCCGCACGGCGTGGGCGTCGTCGCGTACTGGACGGCCCCGGCGGCGCGCGGCCGAGGTGTCGCGCCGGCCGCGCTCGGCGTCGCCGCCGCGTGGGCGTTCGAGGCGGGCTTCCACCGTCTCGAGCTGGTGCACTCCACCGACAACGCGCCGTCGTGCCGGGTCGCCCAGAAGGCGGGGTTCGAGGCCGAGGGCGTGCTGCGGCAGTCCGTGCGGCACCTCGACGGCTGGCACGACATGCACGTGCACGCCCGGGTCGCGACGCCCTGAGGTCGGACGACCGGACCCACGGCAAGCGGGCGTCGGCGGGCCGTGGAAGCATCGCACCGTGACCAGCACCGACGCCGACCGGTTGCGCGACCTCGCGCTGCTGCGGCGTGTGCGCGACCGGATGGACCGGGAGTTCGCGCAACCGCTGGACGTGGAGGCGTTGGCCCGCGGCGTGCACATGTCGGCCGGGCACCTGAGCCGGCAGTTCAAGGCGGCGTTCGGGGAGTCGCCGTACAGCTACCTCATGACGCGGCGCATCGAGCGCGCGATGACGCTGCTCCGGCGCGGCGACCTGAGCGTCACGGAGGTGTGCTTCGAGGTGGGGTCGTCGTCGCTCGGCACGTTCAGCACGCGGTTCACGGAGCTGGTGGGGATGTCGCCCAGCGAGTACGCGCGGCGGGCGCGGTCGTCGGCGGCGGGGGAGCTGCCGTCGTGCGTCACGAAGCAGGTGACCCGACCGGTCAGGAATCGAGAAGCGCCCGCGGTGGACCTCCACCTAGCGTGAATTCCATGAGCGACATCGACATCACCATCCACACGACCTTCCTCCCGCACACCGACCCGGAGGCCTCGCTGGGCTTCTACCGCGACCTGCTCGGCTTCGAGCTGGTCCAGGACGTCGGCCAGGGCGAGATGCGCTGGCTGACGTTCGTCTCCCCGGCGCAGCCCGAGACCCGCCTCGTCCTCACCCCGCCCGCCGTCGACCCCGGCATCACCGAGGACGAGCGGCGCACCATCCGCGAGCTCATGGCCAAGGGGGCCTACCAGTCCCTCATCCTCGGCACGAAGGACCTCGACGGCGTCTTCGCCAAGCTGCAGGCCGCCGACGCCGAGGTGGTCTCCGAGCCCACCGAGCAGCCGTGGGGCGTGCGCGACTGCGCGTTCCGCGACCCCGCGGGCAACATGGTCCGCATCGACCAGGTCGGGTGACGACGGTGTGCGTCCCGGGAGCCCCGCGTCTCACCCGGACCACCCGGGAAGGCGAGGGAACGGTCCTGAGGTTTCGTGCCGTCGTCGAACCCGCGGAGAAGATGCAGGGCCTCGAGGTGCCGCCGGAGGTCGTCGAGGCCCTCGACGGCGGCGCCCGGCCCCCGGTGGTCATCACCGTGAACGGCCACACCTGGCGCAGCCGCGTCGCGATCATGCGGGGTCGGCACCTGCTCGGCCTCAGCCGCGCGAACCGGGAGGCCGCGGGCCTCGAGGTCGGCGCGGAGGTGGAGGTCGAGCTGGCGCTCGACACCGAGCCCCGCGTCGTCGTCGAGCCCGACGACCTGGCCCGCGCGCTCGACGCCGATCCCGCCGCCCGTACGGCGTACGATGCCCTTCCGCCGGGCCGTCGACGGCGTCTCGTGCTCGACGTCGACGGCGCCAAGCAGGCCTCGACACGGGCCCGCCGCATCGACAAGGCTCTGGCCGAGCTGCGGGGCTGAGCCGCACCCGCCGCACCCCCGATCGAAGGAGCACAGGTGACCGTCACGGACCCCTCGACCAGCACCCCGTCGTCCGGCACGACGGCGAGCGTCGTCTCGGTGCACGCGAGCGCCGTCCACGGCTTCAGCAAGCCGGCCGTCGACGAGGTGCTCCTGGTCGAGGGCGTCGGTGTCGCGGGCGACGCGCACGCCGGCGTCACCGTGCAGCACCGCAGCCGGGTCGCCGCCGACCCGTCGCAGCCCAACGTGCGCCAGGTGCACCTCGTCCACGCCGAGCTGTTCGACCTGCTGCGCGAGGCCGGGCACGACGTGGCCCCCGGTGACCTGGGGGAGAACGTCACCACCCGTGGGATCGACCTGCTCGGGCTGCCGGTGGGCACCCGGCTGACGATCGGCGGGGCCGTCGTGACCGTCACCGGCCTGCGCAACCCCTGCCAGCAGATCAACGACTTCCAGCCGGGCCTGCTCAAGCAGGTGCTGCGCCGCGGCGACGACGGCCAGGTCGAGCGGCTCGCCGGGGTGATGGGGATCGTCTCGCGCGGCGGCACCGTCCGGCCCGGGGACGCGATCGCCGTCGAGCTGCCCGCCCCGCCGCACCTGCCGCTGACCCGTGTCTGACCGCGCGGGTGTGACCGTGCCGCCGCCGACCATCGACGACCCGAGGAGCCGCTCCGTGACCACGACCGCGACCACGCCCGACCACGCCGCCGACGCGCACGACGTCATCCGCGTGCAGGGCGCCCGCGAGAACAACCTGCGCGACGTGGACGTCGAGATCCCCAAGCGCCGCCTCACCGTGTTCACGGGGGTGTCGGGGTCGGGCAAGAGCTCGCTCGTGTTCGCCACGATCGCGGCCGAGTCGCGACGGCTCATCGACGAGACGTACTCGACGTTCGTGCAGGGCTTCATGCCGTCGCTGCCGCGCCCGGACGTGGACGTCCTGGAGGGCATCACCACCGCGATCCTCGTGGACCAGGAGCGGATGGGCGCCAACGTCCGGTCGACGGTCGGCACGGTCACCGACGCGAACGCGATGCTGCGCAACCTGTTCAGCCGCGTCGGCGAGCCGTACGTCGGGCCACCGACGGCATTCTCGTTCAACATCCCGACGTCGACGGCGAGCGGTGTGTTCAGCACCGGCAAGGCCGGGGGCGAGGTCGACAAGAAGGTCGTCCGCAACCAGGTGTACCTGGGCGGCATGTGCCCGGAGTGCGAGGGCCGCGGCACGGTCTCCGACCTCGACCTGTCGGTCATCGTCGACGAGTCGCGGTCCCTCAACGACGGCGCGATCCTCGTGCCGGGCTACAAGGCCGACGGGTGGATGGTCCGCGGCTTCTCCGAGTCCGGGATGCTCGACGGCGACAAGCCCGTCAAGGACTTCACCGACGCCGAGCGGCACGACTTCCTCTACAAAGAAAAGGGGAAGATCAAGGCGCTCGGGATGAACATGACCTACCAGGGCCTCATCCCCAAGCTGCGCGAGTCGATGTTCAGCAAGGCGCCCGAGTCGCTCCAGCCGCACATCCGGGCGTTCGTGGAGCGTGCCGCGGTGTTCGTGCCGTGCCCCGCCTGCGACGGCACCCGGCTCAACGAGTCCGCGCGGTCGGCGAAGGTCAACGGCGCCGGCATCGCCGACGTGTGCCGCATGCAGATCACCGACGCCGCCGAGTGGGCGCGCGGGATCGACGACCCGGGCGTCGCGCCGCTGGTCGGCGCCCTGCTGCACCTGTTCGACAAGTTCGTCGAGATCGGGCTGGGCTACCTGTCGCTGGAGCGGCCGGCGGGCACCCTGTCGGGCGGCGAGGCGCAGCGCACCAAGATGATCCGGCACCTCGGGTCCGCGCTCACCGACGTCACGTACGTCTTCGACGAGCCGACCGTCGGCCTGCACCCGCACGACATCGAGCGGATGAACGGCCTGCTCCTGGAGCTGCGGGACAAGGGCAACACGGTGCTCGTCGTCGAGCACAAGCCCGAGGCGATCGCGATCGCCGACCACGTGATCGACCTCGGCCCGGGCGCCGGCACCGACGGCGGCACCATCTGCTTCGAGGGCACGCTCGAGGGGCTGCGCGCGAGCGACACCCTCACCGGGCGGCACCTGGACGACCGGGTCTCCGTGAAGCCGAGCGTGCGCGCGCCGTCCGGCTCGCTCGAGATCCGCGGCGCCTCGCAGAACAACCTGCGCGACGTCGACGTCGACGTCCCGGCCGGTGTCCTGACGGTCGTGACGGGTGTGGCGGGCTCCGGCAAGAGCTCCCTCATCCACGGCAACCTCGCGGGGCGGGAGGGCGTGGTCGTCGTCGACCAGGGCGCGATCAAGGGCTCGCGGCGCTCCAACCCCGCCACGTACACCGGGCTGCTGGAGCCGATCCGCAAGGCGTTCGCCAAGGCCAACGGGGTGAAGCCGGCCCTGTTCAGCGCCAACTCGGAGGGCGCGTGCCCCACCTGCAAGGGCAACGGCCGCATCTACACCGAGCTCGGCTTCATGGAGACGGTCGAGACGCCGTGCGAGGACTGCGGCGGCAAGCGGTTCATGGCGTCGGTGCTGGAGTACACGCTCGGCGGCAAGAACATCGCCGAGGTCTTCGACCTGTCGGTCGCGCAGGCGCACGCCTTCTTCCGCGAGGGCGAGGCGAAGATCCCCGCGGCGCACAAGATCCTCGCCCACCTGGAGGACGTCGGGCTCGGCTACGTGAAGCTCGGCCAGCCCCTCAACACCCTGTCCGGCGGCGAGCGGCAGCGGCTCAAGCTCGCCATGCACATGGGCGAGCAGGGCGGCACGTACATCCTCGACGAGCCCACCACCGGCCTGCACCTGGCCGACGTCGCCAACCTGCTCGGCCTGCTGGACCGGCTGGTCGACGCCGGCAAGACCGTGATCGTCATCGAGCACCACCAGGCCGTCATGGCGCACGCCGACTGGATCATCGACCTGGGCCCGGGCGCCGGGCACGACGGCGGGACGGTCGTCTTCGAGGGCACGCCCGCCGACCTCGTGGCCGCCCGCTCCACCGTGACCGGCGAGCATCTCGCGGACTACGTCGGCGCCTGATGAGGGACGGCGGGTGAGGGTGATGGACCGCTTCGCGGGGCGCGTCGCGCTCGTGACGGGGGCCGCGCACGGCATCGGCGCCGCCGTGGTGCGGCGGCTGGCCGCCGAGGGAGCGTCGGTGGTGCTCGCCGACGTCGACACGGCCGCGGCCGAGCAGACGGCGGCGGCCCTCGGCCCGGAGGCGCTCGTCGTGTCGTGCGACCTCACCGACCCGGAGTCGGTCGCCGCCGCCGTGGCCGCCGCCGTCGCGCGGCGGGAGCGGCTCGACGTCGTCGTGAACGTCGCCGGCGGGGCGCTGGCGCACCCGGACCAGCTCGACGGCGGCACCGACGCCGACTGGGCCGCCACGGTGGACCTCAACCTCGCCGGGCCCGCGCGCGTGGTGCGCGCCGCCGCGCCGCACCTGACCCGCCCGGGCGGCGCCGTCGTGCTGGTCGGGTCGGTCAACGGGCTCGCGGCCTTCGGCGGCGACGCGTACTCCGCGGCGAAGGCCGGGCTCGGCGTGCTGGCGAAGAACCTCGCCGTCCGGCTCGGGCCCGACGGCGTGCGCGTCAACGTCGTCGCGCCCGGCACCGTCCGGACCCGCGTCTGGGACGACCAGGGCGGCCCGGACCGCCTCGCGCCGATGTACCCGCTGGGGCGCGTCGGCGAGCCGGCGGACGTGGCCGCCGCCGTCGCGTTCCTCGCGTCCGACGACGCCGCGTGGATCACGGGCGTCACGCTGCCCGTGGAGGGCGGAGTGCTCGCCGGGCCGCTCGCGACGTTCGCCCGGCTCTCCGACGAGGGGTGAGCGGCGCGCTATCGTGACGGGAGCGCCTCGGGACGAGGCGCGCGACCACGAGGGGAGACGGCATGGGTGACGCCCTGCTCGTGCTGGCGCGCGACGTGTCGTCGTCGCTCGCCGTCCTGCTCGGCACGCCCACGCTGACGACCCTGCTCCTCCTGGTCGGTGCCGCCGGTCTGGTCGCGATGGCCCTGACCTTCGTGGCCCGCGTGACGACGGTCGGGCCGCGCCTGCTGCCCGTGACCGCGCCCGTCCTGCGGCGCGACGACGAGCTCCCGCCGCTCGTCACCCAGAGCGATCCCCACGCGCCCGGCCGCCCCCGGCCCCGCGCTCCCGGTCGCCTCGGCGGCTGATCCCCCTCGGGCACTGCCCGGACCGTCCCCGCCCGGACGGCGCGCCGTCGTGCGCGCCGCGCGCGGCGACCCCGCACGCCCGCGGGGTGATCGGCGAACGCGTACCCCTGCCGTTCGACCGAGGAAACCCCCATGGATCTCTTTGCCCTGCCCCCTGTCGCCGCCGTGCTCGGCGGCGCGTACCGCGCCCTGATGGGCCTGTCGCACCTGCTCGAGCCGGCCCTCGGCGCCGGAGCCGCGGCGGCCGCCGTCGTCGCCGTGACCCTCGCCGTCCGCGCCGCCCTGATCCCCGTCGGCGTCTCGCAGGCGCGGGCCGAGCGCACCCGGGTGCGGCTCGCACCCCGCATCGCCGAGCTGCAGCGGCGGCACCGAAAGGACCCCGAGGCGTTGCAGCGCGCCACGATGCAGCTCTACGCCGACGAGGGCACCACGCCCCTGGCCGGCTGCCTGCCGATGCTGCTGCAGGCCCCGGTGGTCGGGGTCATCTACGCCGTGTTCGTGCACGCGGAGATCGCCGGCGGCGCCAACGCCCTGCTGGGCCACACCCTGTTCGGGGTGCCGCTGGGCACCAGCCTCGTCGGGGTGCTCTCCGGCGGGGCGCCCGGCGTCGCGGCCGTCGCCGTCCTCGGCGCGCTCGTGCTCGCCGTCGCCGTCGTGGCGGAGCTGACGCGGCGCGCCACGCTGCCCGGCGGACCGATCGCCGTCCCCCGCATGACCGCCACGGCCGCGGCCCCGGCGGGGATGCAGCGTGCGCTCGGCGCGCTGCAGTTCGTCACCGCCGCCGTCGCGTGCTTCGTGCCGCTCGCCGCGGGGCTGTACCTGCTCGTGACGGTCGCGTGGACGCTGGTCCAGCGGATCCTGCTGCGCCGCCGCTTCCCGCTCGACGCCGGGCCGAACACGGGAGGACGGTGAGCCGCGGTCGGATCCCGGTGGAGCCGGTCGTCCGGGTCGTCGCCGCTCCGGTCCGCACCTGCTCCACGGGCCCCGTCCGCCGCCGGCAGGGGTGCCGGAAGCTCCTCACAGCAGCGGCAGGCTGCGGATGATCCGGTCGACCCTGTTCCGCGGTCCGACGATCCCGACGGCCGCGTACTCGAAGGCCTCACCCGGGGTCTGTGCCACGGCGTCGAGGTACTCGTCGTAGACGCGGACAGCCTGGCCCACGGCGGGCATGTCGGCGACGAAGGTGAGCTCGTGCGCCCCGGCCCTGGCACGGATGTCCCGCAAGGTTCCGGCGTCCGCCGTGACGATCGAGCAGCCGGTCCACGGCAAGCCGGGATGGACCGTGCCGTCGGCGTCCTTGGCGTCCGGGCCGAGCAGGCCGTCCACGTGTGGCACGGTCGCCGCCGCCACGCAGATCGCCGCGTTCGCCGCCTGGCCGGGCGTCAGCGTGTCGCGGACCGCGACCACCCACTTGAGCCGGGCCCGACGGGTCGGGGTGGACGTGTCGATCTCCTCCGGGGCGAACCCGATGCCGGTCATGCCTGCCTCATTCCTGGTCGTTCGTGCGGCATATCGCGGCTGACGCTACGACAGCGCTCGGACAGTGTGCGCAGAATCCGTACGACATTCGGCAGAAGTGCCAGAATCGACCATATGGACGAACTTGATCGGGCGATCCTCCGGGAGCTCCAGTCGGATGCACGGCGCACCAACCGGGACGTCGCGGCGGCGGTCGGGGTGTCGCCGAGCACCGCGTTGGAGCGCACCCGGTCGCTGCGCGGTCGCGGCGTGATCCGCGGTGCCCTGCTCGACGTCGACCTCGCGGCGATCGGCCGGCCGGTGCAGGCGCTGGTCTCGGTGCGTGTCCGGCCACCGTCGCGCGAGGTGATCGAGGAGTTCCGAGACTGGGCGCAGGACCTCCCTGAAATGCTCGGGGTCTTCGTGACCACCGGCACGGCCGACTTCGTCCTGCACGTCGCCGTACCCGACAACGACCGGCTCTACGCGTTCGTCATCGACCGACTCACACAGCACCGTGCGGTCGCGGACGTGCGGACGTCCGTGGTGTTCGAGCATCTGCGGACGAGCCGCGTCGACCCGGTCCCGGGCGCCTGAGCCAGGCCGTCACGTCCGGGCCTCCGGCGTCGTCGGGGTGGCAGGACGCGCGGTGGTCGCGCGACGACGGAGGAGGACGGCAGATGACGTCGGCAGCACGCATCCTGGTCACCGGCGGGACGGGACACCTCGGCAGGCTGGTGGTGCCGCGGCTGGTGCGGACGGGAGCACAGGTCAGGGTGGTCAGCCGCAGCCCGCGCGCGGACGGCGACGGGGTGCGGTACGTCGTCGCCGACTGGACGACGGGCGACGGCCTGGCGCAGGCGGTCGGCGACGCGGACACGATCGTCCACCTCGCCGGCGACCAGCTCCACAACGAGCCGATGGCGCGGGCGCTGGTGCGGGCGGTCCGGGACGCCGGCACTGACCCGCACCTGGTGAACGTCTCGGTGGTGGGCGCGGAGAAGGTCCCGGTGAGGTCCGGCTTCGACCGCCGCGCCCTCGGCTACATGGCGAGCAAGCTGGCCCAGGAGCGGGTGCTGGAGGAGTCCGGGATCGCGTGGTCCAACCTGCGCGCCACGCAGTTCCACGAGCTGGTGCTCATCGCCGCCCGGGCGCTCGCGAAGCTGCCGGTGGTGCCCACGCCGTCGGGCTGGCGGGCGCAGCCGATCGCGGCCGACGAGGTCGCGGCGCGCCTGGTCGAGCTGGCCCTCGGCGACCCGCAGGGCCGCGTGCCCGACCTCGCCGGTCCCGAGGTGCTCACGTTCCGCGGGATGGTGCGGGACTACCTCGACGCCGTCGGGTCGCGACGCCCCACGATGCCGGTCCGCGTGCCGGGCGCGGCGTCGCGGGCGTACGCGGCGGGCGGCAACCTCGCGCCCGACCGCGCCGTCGGCAAGCAGACGTGGGGCGAGTTCCTCGCGGAGCACGTCGAGCGACGCTGACGGTGCTCGGCAGGGATCAGAGGTCGACGCGCATCACCGCGCGGCGCGACGTCGGGCGGCTCACCTCGCGGAACCCGGCGGCCTCGAACACCGACGCCACCCCGACGTAGAGCTCGCCCCACGAGTCGCTGTACCCGGGCTCGACGACCATCGGATAGCCCTCGACGGCGCGCGCCCCGCGGGAGCGGGCGTGCTCGACGGCGGCGGCCGTGAGGGCCGCGCTGACCCCGCGACGGCGGTACCCGGCGCGGGTCACGAAGCAGACCACGGCCCACACGCCGTCGTCGTCCTTGTCCTCGTCGCGGCCCGACCAGGGCACCCGGGCGGTGCGCAGCCGGGCGTACGCGGTGCGGGGCTCGACGGCGCACCAGCCGGCGGGCTCGCCGTCGAGCCAGGCGACCAGCCCGCTGGTGGTGGGGGCGTCCGGCTCGCCGCAGTGCGTGTCACGGCGCAGCGCGGCCGCCCGCTCCTCGCGGGCGCTCTCGCGCCAGTCGGACGACGGCGTCTGGAACCACCGGCACTGGCAGCGCGCCCCCTCGCCCCGCGGGCCGAGCACGGTCTGCAGGTCGTCCCACGACGCCTCGTTCGCGGGCCGGACGACGATGTCGGACGTCATCGCCCCATCGTGCCCGGCAGCCCGGCCGTCCTCCACAGGGGGTGTCGACGTCGCGGTCGGTCCCCGTCCTGTGCAGAGACGAGGACCGACCGTGACGTCGACGTCAGGCTCACCGAGGGGCGAGGGTCGCCCGGTCGTCCTTGAGGACCCCGTACACGAGCGTGTCGGTCCACTCGCCCTTGGACCACCAGTCCTGGCGCAGGTGGCCCTCGCGGCGCATGCCGACGCGCTCGCACAGGCGGGCGGACGGTGCGTTGCGGGAGTCGAGCTGCGCGACGACGCGGTGCATGCGGTAGAAGCCGAACGCCAGGTCGAGGACGGCGCGCACCGCCTCGGTCGCGAAGCCCTGGCCGGTGTGGTCGGGGTGGAAGACCCAGCCGATCTCGCCGCGGGAGACGGTGTCGCCCGTCGTCCACAGGGCGACGTCGCCGACGACCTGGCCGTCGTGCTCGACGACGAGCGCCAGGGCGGAGCCGGGCTCGTCGATGCGGGTGCGCGCGAGCCGCTTCGCGAGCTGCGCCTCGGCGACCTCCGGCGTCCACGGCTCTTCGAGCAGGTAGCGGGCCACCTCGGGGTCGGCGTAGTAGGCGAGCAGCGGCTCGAGGTCCTCCGCGCGGTGCGCGCGCAGGACCAGCCGGCCCGTGGTCACCGGCAGCGGGGTCTCGGTCGTCACGGTGAGGCACCCTACGCGCCACGGCGGGCGAACCGCGACGTCAGGCGCCCGCCCGCCCGGAAAAGCGCGTGACGGGACGACGTCCGCGGCGCACCGTGAAGTCATGAGCACCCCCGCGGCCACACCGACGTGGCGCCTGGTCGAACCGCCCCGCGCCGACCGCCTCGACGCCCCCGAGGCCTGGGCCTACCACGGCGTCGCCGCGCTGGAGCGGGCCGTCGGGCTGGCCGACCTGGGCCACGACGACCTCGCGCCCCGTGCCGTCGACCTGCTGGTCGGCGACCGGCACCAGGAGCACGCGCGCACCCACCGGCTGGCCGCCGTGGACGGCGAGACCTCGCACGGCGCGCCGCGCGTCGTCGGGCACGGGGAGCTCGTGCTGCCCGTCTCCGACAACCGGCACCTCGCCGTCGTGCGCATCGCGGTGCTGCCCTCGCACCGCGGGCGCGGGATCGGGTCGGCGATCGCGGACCGCCTGCGCCGGGTCGCGCTCACCGAGTGCCGCACGACCGTGTTCGCGGAGGTCGAGCTCGCCCACGAGCCGCCCGACGGCGCCCCCGACGCGCTCGCGCCCCGGGAGGGCCCGGGGCGCGTCTCCGCCGACCTGCCGGGCATGCGGTTCGCGCGCCGGGCCGGCCTGGGGCTGGAGATCGTGGCCCGCCGCTCCGTCCTCGACGTCCCGCTCCCGGACGACGTCGTCGACGAGGTCGTGGCCGGCGCCGCGGCCCGCGCCGGGGACGCCTACCGCCTGCACACCTGGCAGGGCCCGGCGCCCGAGTCGTGGGTCGAGCAGGTCGCGGCGCTCGAGCACAGCCTGTCTGAGGACGAGCCGAACGGCGGCCTCGCGCTGGAGCCCGAGCGGTGGGACGGGCGGCGCGTCCGCGTCGAGGAGGCCAAGCGCGCCGAGCGGGGGATGACGCTGCTGGTCACCGCCGCCGAGCACGTGCCGACCGGCACCCTGGCGGGCATGACGATCCTCGAGTGGGCCGACGACCGCCCCGAGCTCACCGAGCAGGAGAGCACCGTGGTGCTGGCCGCGCACCGCGGCCACCGGCTCGGCCTGCTCCTCAAGGCGGTGAACCTGCGGGAGCACACGCGCCTGCGCCCCGCCGCGCGGCGCATCTCCACGTGGAACAACGAGACGAACGCCCCGATGCTGGCGATCAACGTGGCGCTGGGGTTCCGCCCCGCGGGCGGGTCGGCGGAGCTGCAGGCGCCGCTCGCCGACGTCGTCCCGTTGAGCCGCGGCTGACCTTCGGGCGTGCTGCGGGTCAGGCCGTGCGGACCTCCAGCGCCTCGCCGGGCGAGAGCCGCCGGTACTCGGCCCCGCCGAGGCCGCCCGCGACGCGGTCGACGAGCGCCAGGCCCGCGTCGTTGAGGATCGCGTCGTGGATCGGCACGGCGACGCGCGGCGCCACCTGGCGCACGTAGTCGACCGCCTCCGCCAGCTTGAGCCACGGCGCCGCCACCGGCAGCGCCAGCACGTCGACCCGCACCCCGGCGGGTGCGGGCGTGAACGAGTCGCCGGGGTGCAGCACCGCGCCGTCGACGAGGAACGCGACGTTGGCCGGCGGCGGCATGTCCGGGTGGATGGTCGCGTGCACGTGGCCGAGGGCCTGCACGGCGAACCCGGCCGCGTCGAACGACGCCCCGCCGTCCACCGCGTGCAGCCGGTCGGCGGGGGCGCCCGCGGCGGTCAGCTGCTCGACGACGGAGGCCGGGGCCCACAGGTCGGGCCCGCCGTCGGCGGCCAGCGCGGCGGCCACGCGAGGGACGTCCACGTGGTCGACGTGCTCGTGGGTCACGAGCACGGCGTCGGCGCCGTCGAGGATGCGCGGGTCGGTGAACGTGCCGGGGTCGATGGCGAGGACGCGGTCGTCGCGCTCCAGGCGCACGCCGGCGTGGCCCCAGGTGGTGAGGGTGAGGGAGGACATGCTGCCCATCCTGGCCCTGTTACCTGGATGTGTGCTCAGCGGTGTGCTCGAGCAGGGCCGGCAGGAGCACGTCCCACGACGACGGTGGCGCGACCTGGTGGCCGACGCCGTCGAGCACCAGCAGCCGCGCCCCGGGGATCTCCGCCGCCAGCGCCGCGCCGTGGCCGGGGAACAGCGGGTCCTCGCTGCCGTGCACGACGAGCGTCGGGACGCGCAGGTCCGCGAGCGTGCCCTCGAACGGTGGCCCGGGCTCCGCGGCGAAGTGGTTCGTCCCGGCGGTCGGGTCGATCGACCGCTCGACGGCGCGGGCCGCGACGGCGCGGGTGCGCGCCTCGTCGAAGTCGCCCCGGCCGGTGAGCGCGCGGTCCTCGGCGACGACGGCGTCCACCAGCGCGGCCGTGTCTGCGGGATCGGGCGACTCGCCGTCCCACAGGCCCGCGAGCTCGGGGGCGGACGGTGCGAGCGGGGCGTCGTCGGGCGCGGAGACGGCGCGCGTCGTGGACATCAGCGTGGCCGACGCGACGCGGTCGGGGTGCTCGAGCGCGAGCTCCTGCACGATGGCGCCGCCCATCGACAGCCCCACGAGGTGCGCCCGGGCCGCGCCCACGGCGTCGAGCACGCGCAGCGCGTCCTCGGTGACGTCGCGGCCCGTGTAGTCGGGGGCGCCGGGCGGGCAGGTGGCCGAGCGGCCCGTGTCGCGGTGGTCGTACCGGACGACGTACCGGCCGCCGCCGGCGAGCGCCGCGACGAGGTCGGCGGGCCACCAGTCCATCGACGACGCGACGCCGCCGATCAGCAGCAGCGTCGGGTCGGCCGGGTCGCCGGCCGCCTGGAAGCACAGCCGCGGACCGCCGTCCGTGAAGCGTTCCGGGCCGAGGGCGTCGCCGTCCGCGGGGCCCACGGTCGGGGCGTCTGCAGGTCGCGTCATGCAGGAGGGACGACGCGCGGCCGCCGGACTCATCGCACGACGGCGTCGGACGTCGCCGTCCGGATCCCGCCCGGCGGCGACCGCCGAGCGCGGCACTCTCGGCCCGGGGCGGCAGTTCGAGCTGCCGCCCCGAGCTGAAGCTGCCGCCCCGAGCGCTCGGCCCTCCGGAATGCTCAGGCGGTCGGGAGGCGGAGCAGCGCCTGCACCGGGGTGTGGTCGCTGGGCCAACGACCGTCGCGCCGCCACGTGTTGATGCCGGCGGCGCGCACGTCGGTGCCGGCGGTCGCCAGGATCCAGTCGATGCGCTCGCCGCGGGGCACGGGGTCGGCGTAGTCCGGGAACGTGCCGACCTCCGGCGTCAGCCGCTCGGCCGCCGCGCGCCACGTGTCGAGCAGCCCGCCGTCGGTGACGAGCACGTCGTACGGGGCGGAGGCCCCCGCCGGGGCGTTCGTGTCGGCCGTGAACACCGCCGGCAGCCCGGCTCGCGCGATCTCGTCGAGCACGACGCGGGCGCCGCGCTCCCGCGCGTCGGCGGACTGGTGGTCCAGGTGGGAGTTCACGTGCAGCAGCTCATGGCCGGTGCGCTCGTCGCGGAACCGGGCCGACGTCACGACGCGCGGGTAGACGTGGTCCCACGTCGAGCCCGCCAGCCGGGGCGTGTCGGACAACCAGTACTGGTCCCACCACAGCAGCGTCAGGCGTCGCGCGTCGTAGACGATCGCCGCGTGCTCCCCGGCGGCGCCACCCTCACGCCCGTGCCCCACCGCGCGATAGCCGTCCCCGAGGGCGGCGGTCACCGCGGCGAGCTGCGCGAACCGTGCCTCCTGGACCCCGAGCAGCGTGGGCCGCTCCCGGCCCAGCAGCTCGGCGACGAGCGGCGCGCGGTCGGGCCAGTGGTCCGGGCTGCCGGGCACCGTGTCGTCGATGGCGCAGCGGACGTTGAGGCTCATGACGTGCAGCAGGTCGGCGTCGGGCGCGCCGATCAGCGGGACGCCGTCGGGCGCGGTGGGGGAGTCGGGCACGGCCGCCACCGTACCCGCGCCGTCACGCCGCCCGCCTCGCTGCCGGGCCGCTGCTAGGTTCGGGCGCATCGTGACCGACCTGAACCGAGAGACCAACACACCGCCCACCGATCGGCCCGGCACCCCCGACGCCGCCCGCCTCGTCGCGTGGGGCCAGGAGCTGCTCGCCGTCCACGCCCGCCTCCGCGACGCGCTGGAGGTCGCACGGGAGGCCGTCGACACCGCCGTCGATCCCGCCGACGACGCCGGCCCCGCCCCGGCCGCCGCCGACCCCCGCCGGATGCTCGGCCTCTACTGCCACGGGTTCTGCCAGGCGCTGGAGGGCCACCACCGCGGCGAGGACGTCAGCGTCTTCACCGCGCTCCTCGAGCTGCGACCCGACCTGGCCGGCGTCGTCGCCGAGCTGCAGCGCGACCACCGCACGCTCGACCACCTGCTCGGCGAGCTGACCCGCGCGGTGGACGCCGGCGCGGACGCGGCCACGCTCGACCGGCACCTGGACGGCATCGACGCGGTCATGGAGACGCACTTCCGGTACGAGGAGAAGCGGCTGGTGGACGCGCTCGACGAGCCCGCGCTCGCCGCCGCCCTGTCCGGCACCGACCGCCGCGCCGCCCTCGGCCCCCTCGGCTGACCCGACCCCGAGCCGACGGGCTGTCACCTCCTCGGGCGGGACGACGGCGCGCGTCGGGCAGACTGGGCGCACCGCCGTCCCGCACCGCCGAGAGGTCCGCATGCCCACGACGCCCACGTCCCCCCGCCCGCCGCTGTCCGCCGTGGGCCGCGTCTTCGCCGTCGTCGCCGTGATCGAGGCGTTCACCTGGGCGGGCCTGCTGGTCGGCATGTTCCTCAAGTACGTCACCGAGACGACGGAGGCGGGCGTCTGGCTGTTCGGCCGCCTGCACGGCGCCGCGTTCGTGGCGTACGTCGTGGTCGCCCTGGTCGCCGCGGTGCGGCTGCGCTGGGGCTGGTTCCGCACGCTGGTGGCGCTCGCGGCCGCCGTCCCGCCCCTGACGACGCTGCTCGCCGAGTGGTGGCTGCGCCGCACGGGCCACCTGAGCGAGCCCGCGGCGCCGTCGTCGGCACCGTCGTCGGCAGAGCCGGTCGAGACCCGGGCCGACGACGAGGCGACGGTTTCCTGATCGTTACCCCGTACGCCACGCCGGCGTCGTGAGACGTCGCTACGGTGCCCCTGATATCTCCTCACAGGTATCTCCTCAGATCAGGGAGCACCCATGTCCTTCGTCCGTCCCCTCGCACGCCGGCGGACCGCCGGCGTCGCGTGCGTGACCCTCGCCTTCGCGGGGATCACGACCGCCGGCGCCGTGTCGGCCAGCGCCGACCCGATCGTCGACGTCCAGATCCTCGCCACCAACGACTTCCACGGCCGCATCCAGGCGAACGGCACCGAGGCCGGCGCCGCGGTGCTGGCCGGCGCGGTGCAGCAGCTGCGCGCCGAGAACCCGAACACCGTCTTCGCGGCGGCCGGCGACCTCATCGGCGCGTCCACGTTCGAGTCGTTCATCCAGCACGACAAGCCCACGATCGACGCCCTCAACGCCGCGGGCCTCGACGTGTCGGCGGTCGGCAACCACGAGCTCGACCAGGGCTACGACGACCTGGTGAACCGGGTGATGGCGCCCTACGACGCCGAGACCAACCCGTACGGCGGCGCGCAGTGGCAGTACGTGGCCGCCAACCTCAAGATGAAGGCGACCGGCGACGACGCCGTCCCCGCCACGTGGATCAAGGACTTCGGCGACGTGCAGGTCGGCTTCGTCGGCGCGGTCACCGAGGAGCTGGAGGCCCTCGTCAGCCCGGCCGGCATCGCGGACGTCGACGTGCGCGGCGTCGTCGGCTCCGTGAACGCGGAGGCCGACGCGCTCAAGGCCGAGGGCGCCGACCTCGTCGTCATGCTGGTGCACGAGGGTGCGAAGTCCACGGACTGCGCCGCGATGCCGACGGCGGGCGACGCGTTCGCGAAGATCGTCAACGACGTCAGCCCTGACGTCGACGCCATCGTCTCCGGGCACACGCACCTCGCCTACGACTGCCGGTTCCCGGTGGACGAGTGGGCCGGGGAAGCGGTGACGGAGCGCCCGGTCGTCTCCGCGGGGCAGTACGGCTACAACCTCAACCAGCTCACCTACTCGGTGGACGCCGCGACGGGCGAGCCGGTCGGCGTCGAGACGGGGATCCTGCCGCTGGCGGGCCAGTACCCGGCCGACCCGGCCGTCACGTCGATCGTGTCCGACGCGGTCAAGCAGGCCGACGTGCTCGGTGCCGAGCCGCTGGGCCAGATCGGCGGGGCGTTCAACCGCGCCAGGCTGTCCTCCGGCGGGGAGAACCGTGGCGGGGAGTCCACGCTGGGCAACCTCGTCGCCGAGGTGCAGCGCTGGGCCACGCAGGCTCCCGAGTCGGGCTCGGCGCAGATCGCGTTCATGAACCCGGGCGGCCTGCGGGACGACATGGTCGGCAGCGGCACGGGCGCCTTCCCGCGCACGCTCACCTACAAGCAGGCGGCGGCCGTGCAGCCGTTCGCCAACACGCTCGTCAACATGGACCTCACGGGCGCGCAGCTCAAGACGGTCCTCGAGCAGCAGTGGCAGCGCGACAAGGACGGGAACGTGCCGACGCGTCCGTTCCTGCGCCTCGGCGTCTCCGAGGGCTTCGCCTCCACGTTCGACGCGAACCGCCCCGAGGGCGACCGCATCACCGGCATGTGGCTGGACGGCGAGCCGATCGACCCGGCGGCGTCGTACTCCGTCACGGTGAACTCGTTCCTCGCCTCGGGCGGTGACAACTTCCGCGCCTTCGCGGACGGCGCGAACGCGCGCGACACGGGCAAGGCCGACCTCGCGGCGTTCGTCGACTACATGGCGACGCACACGGCCGACGGCCCGCTCGCCGTCGACCCGAGCCAGCGCGCCGTCGGCGTCTCCTTCCCGGCCGACGCCCCCGAGGCGTACACGCCGGGCGCGACCGTCGCCTTCGACGTGTCGTCCTGGTCGATGTCGGCCCCCGGCGACGTCACCGACCCGGAGCTCACCGTGTCCCTCGGCGACCAGGTGCTGGGCACGGCCGCCGTCACCACCGTGGCGGGCACCACGCCGGACGACACGATCGGCACCGCCGCGGTCTCCGTCGAGCTCCCCGCCGACGCCCCGACCGGCGCCACGTCGCTGACCCTCACGGGCGCGGCGACGGGCACCGAGGTGACCGTGCCGATCGAGGTGGCGAAGTCTGTCGCGACCGTCACGGTGGACGGCCCCGACGTGATCAAGCACAAGAAGGGCCGCGCCGAGCTGGACGTGACCGTCACGTCCGACGGCGCCACCCCGACGGGCACCGTCGAGGCCGTCGTCGGCGGCCGCGTGCTCGACGCCGCCGACCTGGCCGACGGCTCCGCGACGCTCGTCGTCGGGCCGTTCGCCAAGGGCACCGTGGAGGTCGAGGTGCGCTACTCCGGCGACGCCGCCACCGAGGCCGCGTCCGCGACGACGACGATCCAGGTCACCGCGAGCGGCAAGCCCGGCCGCGGCTGACACGCCGCGGTTGACACAGGACGCGGACGGCCCGGTTCGATCTCTCGAACCGGGCCGTCCGTCTGTTCCGGGGTGGGTCAGCGCCGACGCAGGTGCAGCGTCAGCGCCGCGACCCCGCCCAGCAGGCCGAGCGCCAGCAGCAACCCGCCCGCGAGCGCCGCCGGGTCCGCGGGGCTGGACTCCATCTGGGTGCGCATCGTCGTGGTGCCGTCCGCCAGCTCGACCGTCCCTGCCGCCAGCTCGCCGGCGCCGGACGCGAGCTCGGTGCTGCCGCCCGCGAGCTCCGTCGCGCCGCCCAGCAGCCGCCCCGCCCCGGCGGAGAGTTCGGCGGAGCCCGTGGCGAGCTCCGCCGCGCCCTTGTCGAGCCGCTCGCTGCCCTCGCGCAGCCGCTCGGAGCCGGTCGCCGCGTCGGTGGCCCCTGTCGCCAGCTCGTCCAGCCCGACCACGAGCTTCTGCGCACCGGCCTCCGCGTCGCCCAGCTTGGTCGTGAGGTGCCACGCGCCCGCCTCCGCGTCGGCCAGCTTGGTGGTGAGGCGCGCGCTGCCCGCAACGAGGTCCGGCGTCTTGCGGGCGAGCTTCTCGGCGCCAGAGGCCACGAGGTCGGTCGCGCCGGCGACGGTGAGGGAGCCGGCGGCCACCTCGTCGGAGCCGGCGGCCAGCGTCGCCGTGCCGTCCGCGAGCGCGCGAGCCCCCGCGTCGGCCTCGCCCATCCGGGTCGCGAGCGTCGACGCACCCGTGGCGAGATCCGCGTTGCCCTGGGCGACCTTCCGTGCTCCGTCCTGCAGGGTCGAGCCGCCGGCGAGCACCGCCGCCACCCCGCCGCGGACCGTGGCGGTGCCCGCGGCGAGGCCGTCAGCACCGGCGCTGAGCGTGGTGGTCCCGGCGGCAAGAGCCGAGGCGCCGGCGACGAGCCCGTCCTCGGCGGTCAGCCGTGCGTGGAGCGTGTCCGCGCCGTTCGCGACGGCGGCCGTCCCCTGCACGAGGCCGGCCTGGTCGTCCGTGCCCCGCAGCCCGGCGGTCAGCTTCTGGGCCCCTGAGTGGCTCTTCGTCGCTCCGGCGGCGACGGCGGCCGCCCCCTCCTTGAGCTGCTGGGCCTGACTGGCGAGGGCCTGGAGCTTCTCCTTGGTCGCCGGGTCTTCGGTCGCCGCGGCGAGCGCCGCGAGCTCCGAGTCGAGGTGCGCCGTGCCGGCCGCGACGTCGGTGGCCCCCGCCGAGACCGCGGCGAGCCCGTCGGTGAGGGCAGCGCCGGACTCGCCTGCCTGGACGGCGCCGGCCGCCGCCGCGCCGGCGCCGTTCGCGAGCGTGGACACGGAGTCGGCGACCTTGGCGCTGCCGTCGGAGACCCCCTGGGCTCCGTCGGCGACGGTGTGCGCGGCCTCGGCGACCGTGGCCGCTCCCTGCGCGGCCTGGTCGGCCCCGGCGGCGAGCTGTCCGCCCGAGGTCACGAGCCGGTCGAGACCGGCGGACACCTGCGCCGCGCCCGACTTCAGCGACGCGGCGCCGTCGGCCAGGTCGGACGAGCCATCGGCGAGGAGACCGGTGCCGGTGCTCAGGACGCCGAGGCCGTCGGCGACGACGTGGTTGCCGTCCCGGAGCGCGAACACGCCGCCGGCGACGGCGGCGGCGCCGTCTGCCGTCGGCCGGGCGCCGTCGGCGAGCTTGCCGGCACCGGCGTCGGCCCGGGCGGCCCCCTCGGCGAGGGCGGCGCTGCCGTCGTGCAGCTGCGAGGTGCCGTCCGCGAGCTCGGCGCCGCCGTCACGGAGCAGGACGGTGCCGTCGTGCAGCTCGACGATCCCTGCGGAGGCGCGGGTGGCGCCGGGGCTCAGGCGGTCGTTCAGGCCCTCGGACAGCTCGGCGGCGCCGGAGGAGAGCTCGGCGGTCCCGGCCGTGAGGTCGTCGGTGCCGTCGACGAGGCGGGCGGTGCCGTCGGACAGGTCGGCCGCGCCATCGGCGAGCGTGCCGGCGCCCTCGGCGAGGCGGCCGCTGCCGTCGGACAGCTCGGCCGCGCCGTCGCGGACGGCGGTGGCTCCGGCGTCGAGGCGGGTGGCGCCGTCGGCGACCTTGCCGTCGAGGAGCACGAGCACCACGAGCGCGACGAGCGCCGCGAGGGCGAGCGCCGTGATGGCGGTGACCGTGGAGGCGGCGTGGCCGCGGGGTCGGCGGGGGACGGGGGCGGTGGGGTTCATCGGGCCTCACTCCGGACCGCGTCCTCGTCGACGCGGGAGGTGGCACGGCGCGGGGCCGTGGCCCGTCGTCGTCGACGGGTCTGGAGGGAGACTACTGAGGTTGCCTCAATAAGGGGAAGGTCGGCGCCGATTTCACCCGCTCCGCGGGTCAGCCCCAGCCGCAGGCGTCGTGCACGAGGTCGTAGACGGCGGCGCGCTGCTCGTCCGTCATGGGCACGTAGATCTCCGGCTGCCGCACCCCGTCGACCTCGGCGTGCACGGGCAGGAAAGTGCCGCGCTTGTCCTCCGCCACGACGTGCGGGTCGCAGCGCGCCGGCACGACGTCGAGCACCACGTGGCCGGCGCCGGCGGTCTCACCGGGGAGGTCGTCGCCCGTCCAGGCGTCGCCGGCGGCGGGGGAGAGCAGCGTGGTCCCGGAGATCTCCGTGAGCCGCACGTCGGGGCCGCCGGGGACGGGCTCGACGGCGAGGATGATGCGGCCGCCGGGGACGTCGCCGTCGGGCGCGGGCACCCGCCCGGCCCGCACGTCGGTGACGCGCAGGGTGACGCCGGAGGCGACGAGGCGCTCCGCGCACGTCTCCGCGTGCACGGCGGCGAGGCGGCCCAGCGGGTCGACGACCTCCACCTCGACCGCGGTCCCCGCCGGGGTGCTCCCGGCCGCCTCCCCGTCCGCGACGAGCACCGTCGCCGTCGCGACCGGCGTCCGTTGGGCTTCCGCGCCGGTGAGGGTCGCCGGCGCCGCGGTGCCGCAGTCGACCTCCCCGAGCCGCAGGCGGACGTCGCGTCCCACGCCGGGTGGGATCTCACGGGCGCGTGCCGGCCCGTCCGGGCTGCTCGGGCCGTAGCCCGGCGCGTCGAGGGTGCCGCCGAGCAGGGTCACCGTGCGGTCGGAGCCGTTGACGACGTGCAGCTTCGCCGCGCGGTCGGCGTACTGGGTGCGGTCCTGGCGCAGCTCGGCGCTCAGCCCCTGCGCGACGCCGCTCGGCAGCGGTGCGGCGTCGTCGCCGGGGGAGGTGCAGGCGGCCGCCGCGACGACGAGGCCGACCCCCGCGACCAGTCCCACCCGCAGGGAGCGCACGTCACGCCCCCTCCGCCGAGGAGGAGCGGGCGGGCCGGTCGATGACGCGTGTCATGACCAGCGACGTGCGCGTCTTGTCCACGCGGGCGCTGGCGCGGATGGCCTCCACGGTGCGCTCCACGTCGGCCATGTTGCCGGCCATGATCTGCACCATCGCGTCGGCCTCGCCGGTGACCGTGTCGACACGGACGATCTCGGGGATGGTCGCCAGGTCGCGGCGCAGCGTGGCGGGGGAGACGTTGCCGCGGCAGAACAGCTCCACGTACGCCTCGACGCCCCAGCCCAGCTCCTCCGGCGCGACCCGCACCGTGAAGCCGGTGATCTCGCCGCGCGCCAGCATGACGTCCACCCGGCGCTTCACCGCCGGCGCGGACAGCCCGACGTCGGCGCCGATGTCGGCGTAGGTCGCGCGCCCGTCCCGCAGCAGGTGCCCGACGATCCTCCGGTTCACCGCGTCCATGCGGTCTCCACGCGCGTCTCCATGCCGCCACCATGCCCGATCTCTTCCACCGTCGCGCACGATCCGCCGGGTCGGACCCCGGAACGCGCAACGGATCGCGCGTGGAGCGCAACGTCCGCGGCCCTAGCGTCCCGGTCATGACGGCCCTCACCACGCCGACGACGACGTCGGCCACGGTTCCCCAGCCCGCGCGCAGCGAGCGCGCCCCGGAGCGGACGGCCACCCCGCGCCGCTTCCTCATGTGCCCGCCCACCTACTTCGACGTGGTCTACGAGATCAACCCGTGGATGGACCTCGGCGTGCCGGTCGACGCCGGCCGCGCCCTCGCGCAGTGGGAGCACCTGCGCGCCACCTACGAGGCCCACGGCCACCACGTCGAGGTGATCGACCCGGTGCCCGGGCTGCCCGACATGGTGTACGCCGCGAACGGCGGCGTCGTGCTCGGCGGGCGCGCCCTCGCCGCGCGCTTCACCTACCCGGAGCGGCGGCCGGAGGGGACCGCGTACTCGAACTGGTTCGCCGGCGCGGGCGACGGCATCGTCAGCCTCGGCCAGGCCGCCGAGCAGAACGAGGGCGAGGGCGACCTGCTGCTCGCCGGCGACGTCATGCTCGCGGGCACCGGCTTCCGCACCTCCCGCGCCGCGCACGCCGAGGTCGCCGCGCTGCTCGGCGTCGAGGTCGTGACCCTCGAGCTCGTGGACCCCCGCTACTACCACCTCGACACGGCGCTCACGGTGCTCGACGGCGGCCCCTCGCCGCTGGTCGCGTACCTGCCGGAGGCGTTCAGCCCCGCCTCGCAGGCCGTGCTCGCCGAGCGCTACCCCGACGCGATCCTCGCGACCCCGGAGGACGCGGCGGTGCTCGGCCTCAACGCCGTCTCCGACGGGCGGCACGTGTTCCTCACCGACCGCGCCACCGGCATGCACGCCCGCCTGCGCGAGCGCGGCTTCGAGCCCGTCGGCATCGACCTGTCCGAGCTGCTCAAGGGCGGCGGCTCCGTGAAGTGCTGCACCCTCGAGCTCCGCCCCGCACCCACGACCGGCACCGACGTCCCCACCAGCAAGGAGGCCCACGCATGACCGAGCCGACGAGCCTGCCCACGAACGGGGTCCCGTTCCTCGACGTCGCGTCCATGGCGCGCTGGGTGGCGCACCGCGGCCCGGAGGTGGTCATCGGACGCCTCGTGGACGCCCTGGAGGCCGACTTCGCCCGCTGGCCCGACCTCGACAAGCGGCCGCGTATCGCGTCGCACTCCCGCGACGGCGTCATCGAGCTCATGCCGACGTCCGACGACGTCACGTACGGCTTCAAGTTCGTCAACGGCCACCCCCGCAACCCGGCCCGCGGCTTCCAGACCGTGACCGCGTTCGGCGTCCTCGCCGACGTGCGCAACGGCTACCCCACCTTCCTCGCCGAGATGACGCTGCTCACCGCGCTGCGGACGGCGGCGACGTCCGCCCTCGCCGCCCGGTACCTGGCGCGCGCGGGCTCGCGGACCCTCGCCCTGATCGGCGCGGGCTCGCAGTCGGAGTTCCAGGCACTGGGCATGCGGGCGGCGCTCGGCATCACGCACCTGCGCGTCTGGGACACCGACCCGGGCGCGCAGGCCAAGCTCGCCCGGCACGCGCGGGCCCTCGGCTTCGAGGTGCACGAGGCGACCAGCGGCGAGGACGCCGTCACGGGCGCCGACGTCATCACCACCTGCACCGCCGACAAGGCCAACGCGACCGTGCTCACGCACGACATGGTGTTCCGCCTCGCCCGACCGGGCGTGCACGTCAACGCGATCGGTGGTGACTGCCCCGGCAAGACGGAGCTCGACCCGGCGATCCTGCGCGCCGCCGAGGTGTTCGTCGAGTACGAGCCGCAGACCCGCGTCGAGGGCGAGATCCAGCAGACGCCGGACCTCGTCGTCACCGAGCTGTGGGAGGTCGTCGCCGGCCGGCGCGACGGACGGCGGGGCGCCCCCGCCACCGGAGGCCCGGGCGACGCGTTCGCGCGCCACGCGGGCGACCGGCGCACCCCGGACGACACCACCGTGACGGTCTTCGACTCCGTCGGCTTCGCCGTCGAGGACTGGACCGCGCTGCGGTTCGTGCGCGACGACGTCCCCGCCGGCCTGCTGCAGCACCTGGACCTCGTCGCGGAGCCGGAGGACCCCAAGGACCTCTACTCCCTGGTGCTCGAGGCCCAGGAGGACGACCGCGCCGACGCCCGCCGCGCCCTCGACCGCCTCATGGGGCTGGCCGGCCGCGGCCACGTCGAGGCGCTCGCGACCGCGCGGTCCTGACCGCCGTCGCCGCAGCGGACCCGGTCGTGGCCGCCCGCTCCCCGGGGGCGGCCACGGCCGGCGCCGTCACGCGCCGTCGAGCACGAGGGCCGGCAGCTCCGCGAGGGTGCGGATCCGGTGGGTAGCGGTCGTGAAGTCCTGCGCGGCCGTGAAGCCGTGGTGGACGACGGCACAGTCGATCCCCGCCGCGACCGCCGAGGCCAGGCCGCGCGACGAGTCCTCGACGACCAGCGCCTCCCCGGGCGCCGCCCCAGGGCCGCCCGCTGCCGGGGTGCCGTCGTCCCGCCACCTGAGACCCGGCTGGACGGGGACTTGCCGCGACCCTGGGGCGCGCTGCCATCATGTGGCCCGCGAGCGCGCCGTCGGCGCGCCGTTCGGACCCAGGGACGGGGGCACCGTGACCGAGACGGGCGGCGACGACGCGCCGGCGCGCGCGGGTTACGTCGACGACGCGATCCGCCGGATGCGGGTCGCGTCCGCGGCGGCAGGGCGCGGCGGGGCGCCCGGGGCCGCCGGCTCCGCGGACCCGGAGGTGCTGCGCGCCGCGCTCGCGGGCCTCGCGCCCGACGACCAGCGGCTGCTGTGGGCCACGCACGTGCAGCGGCAGGAGGTGTCCACCGTCGCGTCCGCGCTCGGCACGCACCCCCGCACGGTGGCGCGGCTCCTCCCGCCGGCCGAGCAGGCCCTCGCGACGGCGCTCGCGGACGCGCACGCGCGGGGCTGCCCGCCGGGCTGCGCCGACACACGGGCCGCCGTCCTCGACCTCGTCCACCGCCGCCTGCCCGCCGGTCAGGAGGCGGAGCTCGAGGACCACCTGCTCGACTGCGCCGGGTGCCTGCGCGCGTACGTCGACGTGCGCGATCCCGCCTGGGCGGCGCGCGACGCCGGGCCCCGGCTGCTCGCGGGCGGATGGTGCCCGTCCGCGGTCGCGGCCACCGTGGCGCAGGGCGCGGCGGACGCGGCGGCGCGCGCGCCCCGGCCGGCCCGTCGGCAGAGCTGGCTGATCGTCGCGGGCACGGTCGCGTGCGTCGCGGTCGCGGCCGTCGCGATCGCGCTCGGCACCGGCGACGCGGCCCCCGCGGCCCCGGACCCCGGCACCTCGCCGGGCGCGACCACCGTGGGGACGGTGCCCGGCGGCGCGACGTCGCCCGTGGCGACGCCGTCGGCGACCCCGCGCGGTGACGGCACCCCGGGCACCGGACCCACGCCCTCCGAGGGAGCCTCGGCCACACCGTCGGGCGAACCCTCGCCGACCGCCTCGACGGACGACGACGCGGAGGCGGACGGGCCGTCGACCTCGCCGACGTCGTCGCCCGCCCGCGACGACGAACCGACCACGTCGCCCACGTCGTCCGCCTCGACCTCGACCGGCTCGGCGACGTCGAAGCCGACGTCGCGTCCGCCGTCGTCCACGACCACGCCCCCGGACGAGGGCTCGCCGACCGCCACGCCGTCGACGGAACCGACGGACGAGACGACCACCACGCCCCCGGCGGACCCGGACCCGGGCGAGACCGACCCGGGCGAGACGGACCCGGACCCGGACCCGACGGAGTCCGACCCGACGGACCCGGGCGAGGCACCGACCGATCCCGCGCAGTAGCTCGCGGGCGTCGCGCGGCGCCCCGCCGCAGGACGGGCGACCAGGTCGGGAGCCGCCCGAGGTCCGGGCGGGCGCGGCCGAGGTCATGCCGTCCCGGGCCTGGGGATTTGCCTTGCCCCTGCCCGCCGCTGCGATCATGGCCCCCGGCGCGTCCAGGTCGGGCGCCCAGGGGACGGCCCGCGACGACGGGCGCTGACGAGCAGGACGGGGGCGTCGCGTGACCGCGATCCACGACGGCGACGCGCCCGTGCGCCGTGGCGCCGTCGACGACGCCATCCGCAAGATGCGCGCCGCGGCCGCGGCGGAGGGGCGCGACGACGCCCCGGGGGCCGCCGGCACGGTCGACCCCGCGGTGCTGCGCACGGTGCTCGCGACGTTGCCGCACGACGACCAGCGGCTGCTGTGGGACCGGCACGTCGTGGGCCGCGAGCTCTCGGCGATCGCCACCGAGCTGGGCATGCACGCCCGCGCAGTGCTGCGCCGCCTGCGCCAGGCCGAGGAGCGGCTGGGTGCCGCGTTCGCCGCCGCCCACGCCCGCGCGTGCCCGCCGGGCTGCGTCGACACGCGCCAGTCGCTGCACTCGTACGTGCGGCACCGGCTCTCGCCGCCGCGCCGCACCGTCCTCGAGGCGCACCTCTTCGCCTGCCAGGGCTGCATGCGGGCGTTCATCGACGTCCGCGAGGCGGGTTGGGCGGTGCGTGACGCGGGCCCCCTGCTGCTCGCGGGCACGGCCGCGGGAGCCGCCGCGGGCGCCCCCGTGGTGGTCGGCGCGCTCGCCGCCGGCACGACCGGTGCCGGGGCGGTCGCGTGGTCCGGCCCCGTCGGAGCCGCGCTGCTCGCGGGCTGGGAGTGGGTGCGGACGCTCGTGCTGCGGCTCGGCCAGCTCGGCAGACAGCTGGGTACTGCCGGGCTGGTCGGCGCGGGCACCGTGGCGGGCGTCACGGTCGCGGCCGTCGCCGTGGCGCTGAGCGGCGGAGGCGGCGGTCCCGCCGTGGCGCCGCCCGCGGCCGGTCCGACGTCGTCGGCCGTGGCACCCGCACCGGCACCCGGCGACCCCTCGTCTCCCGACGCCCCGCCCGAGCCCGGACCGAGCGCGAGCACCTCGCCCGATCCGGACCCGTCCGAGGAGCCGTCGGCGCCCCCGACCGGCGACCCGACGGCGGACCCGACGCCCGAGCCCACGTCGCCCGGCACCACCCCGACCACGTCGCCGCCGGGCACGCCGCCGTCGTCGCCGGAGCCCAGCGACGCGGGGACCGAGCCGACGCCGTCCCCGTCCCGCTCCACCAGCCCGACGCCGCCCGCGTCGCCGAGCCCGACGCCCTCGACGCCGACCTCGACCCCGACGCCCCCCGCCACGTCGAAGCCCACGCAGAAGCCCACGCCGACGCCCACACCCTCCCCGACGCCGGATCCGACGCCCGTGCGGACCACGGTCACCGTCGCCACGTCCGGCCTGCGCGGGGTCTACGCGGTCACGACGACGGACCCGGACGCCGAGGTCGTCAAGGTCACGGAGGACCGCCGCTGGCTCCGGGCGAAGGAGTGCCGACGAGACGGCGACGGCTGGTACGTGGCGTCGTGGCGGAACGCCGTCGGCGAGGTCGCCGTCACGGTCGAGGCGCCGCCCGGGGCCGACACCGGCGTGACCGTCGAGCGGATCTACAACTGGCCGGAGTGGATCTGGACCTGCTGACCGCCTGACGCCGGTCACAGGTCGAGCCTGCCGGGACCGGGTCCCTGCAGGCTCGACCGCTGTGCGGCGCTGCTCAGGTCAGGTCAGCGCGTGGCGAAGCCGTGCGCCCCGCGGTGGTGACCCCCGCCGTGACCGTGACCGTTCCCGTGGCCGTGGCCCGGCCGGCCGGGCTCGACGCCGTTGACGGCCTCGGTGCTCCACGCCAGCTGCTGCGCGGCGTGACCGATCGCGCGGGACATGATGTCCAGCGCCTCGAGGCTCACGTTGGACAGGTCGTCGCCCTCGGAGTGGTAGTTCTGGTCGAGGGCCTCGCCGGCGACCCCGCCGAAGACGGCGGCCTCCTCCTCCGTCTTGATCGCGTCCGCCCCGGTGAACAGGCCGGAGGCCGGGATGCCGTTGCTGATGAACGCGTCGTAGTCGGAGCGGCCGGAGAACTCCGAGTCCACCCACGCCTGGTCGATGCCGTCGAAGTAGTCGGTGAAGACGGCCTCGGTGGCGACGGAGCCCTCGGGCACCTCGACGGGGGCGGGGAACGTCGACTCGTTCGCGTCGTACACGCCGATCGTGTAGTTCGGCGAGCCCACCATGTCGAAGTTGAGGTACGTGGCGATGTCGTCGAGGGCCTCGGGGTCGTTCGTCACGAGGTCGTCGACGTAGTGCGCGGAACCGACGAGCCCCAGCTCCTCGGCGCCCCACCACGCGAACCGCACGGCGTTGTTGAGCTTGGCGCTCTTCTTGTTGAGCTGGACGGCGGTCTCCAGGATCGCCGCCGAGCCGGTGCCGTTGTCGTTGATGCCCGGGCCTTCCGGCACGCCGTCGAGGTGGGCGCCCAGCATGACGACGTTGTCGTGCCGCCCGCGCTTCGTCTCGGCGATGACGTTGAACGTCTCGGAGGTGCCGATCACGGCCTGCAGGTCGAACGACACCTGGAGCGCCGGGTCGGCCTCGATCGCCGCGACGATGGCCGCGCCCTCCGCCTGCGTCACGCCCACGGTCGGCGCGTAGCCGTCGTTGCGCTCGCCCAGCGTCCCGTTGAGGGCGCCGTCGGTGTTGTTGTAGATGATGAGCCCGGCGGCGCCGGCCCCGCCGGCCGCGAGCGCCTTCGCGGCGAACGCGCACGCACCGCGCTGCACGACAGCGATCTTTCCGGTGGCGTCGACGCCGGCCCACGAGTCCTCGTGCGGGGCCGCGGGGTCGTCGCTGGCGGGGCAGCCGTCCGCGATCGCGGGCCGCACCGCCGTCGCGGTGACGCCGTCGTCGGGCGTGGACGTGGAGTACGTCATCGGTACGGGCTCGAAGTCGACGCCGGGCACGGTGACCGACAGGTCGAGCACGTCGAAGGTGTCGAACTCGAAGTACTGCCGCTCGGGGGAGTACCCGGCCTGGCGGAGCACCTTCTCCACGTACGCGGCGGACGCCTCGTAGCCGGGGCTGCCGGCGGCGCGGTTGCCGCCGTTCTCGTCGGCGATCTCCTGGAACGCCTCCAGGTGGCGGAACACCCGCTCGCCGGTGACCTTCTTCGACAGGTCCGGCCCTGGCACGTGGGTCCCGTGCTTGCCGGTGGCGACGGCGGGTGCCGCCGTCGCCGTGGGGGTGAGGGACGCCGCGACGACGAGCCCGGCGAGGGCAGTGGTCGCGACGGCCGCGGGGAACGTGCGAACTCTCACGGTCGACCTCCAGATGGGTGACTCGGCGGGGCCCGGGTAGGGCCCTCGACGCACCGCGCGACGCTGCGGGGTGCGGTTGGCGCGAGCGTAGGCCTCAGCGCGCTTGCAGGAAACCCCTGGGATCAGTCCGCGGCGCTGGTCCGCTCGAGCAGCACCAGCACCTCGTAGTGGCTGGTCTGCGGGAACATGTCGAGCAGGCGCGCACGGACCGGTCGCAGCGACGGCATGCGAGCGAGGTCCTCGGCGAGCGTCACGGCGTTGCAGCTGGAGTACAGCACGTGCCCGACGGCGGACTCCTCGAGCCGGCGGGACAGGCCGGCGCCGATGCCGCGCCGCGGCGGGTTGACGACCACCAGCTCGGGGGCGACGGCGTCGTGCGACGACCCGGGCACGAGCTCGGTGGCGTCGCCGGCGGCGAAGCGGACGTCGGCGACGGCGTCGGCCCACCACGCGGCGTCGTGCCCGGCGACGACGGCGTCCGCGGGCAGCGCGGCGAGCCCGTCGCGCGTCGTGGTGGCGCTCGCGACGGCCTCCGCGGAGATCTCGATGCCGGTGACGGCGCGCCCGGGGGAGGCGCAGTGCAGCGCGAAGCCGCCGACGCCGCAGTACAGGTCCCACAGGGACGCGGGCGCCACCTCGTCCACCCACGCCCGGGCCTGCGCGTACAGGGCGGCGGCGACGGCGGTGTTGGTCTGGAAGAAGCTCTGCGGGCGCAGGTGCAGCGTGATGCCGTCCCCTCCGGCCTGCCCGCCGACGCGCATCGGCAGGGTCTGCCGCTCGGTGAGCACGATCTCCAGGTCGCCCTCGAGGACGGCGGCGTGCGCCGGCTGCACGTTGACGCTGACCACCGCGACCTGCGGCAGCTCCTCGAGCAGCCACGGCAGGTGCTTGCGCAGGCGCGCGACCGGCTCCTGGCTGCGCAGCACGAACCGCACCATGAGCTCGCCGTCCGCGGAGAGGGTCACGAGCACGTGCTTGAGCTCGCCGCGCCACGCGGACTCGCGCGCCGTCTCGCGGCGGCGTGCCCCGCGCGACGGCGACGTCGCGTCGTAGGGCTGCAGCCGCGCCCGCGTGATCAGGGCGGCCAGGACGGGGAACGACTCCTGCAGCGCGGGCGGGTACAGGCCGCAGTCGGTGAGGTCGATCCCCTGTCCCGCGAACGGGCCCGCCGCCGAGCCCAGGATGCCCAGCACCGGCTCCTCGACCGTGCCGCTGACCACCATCTTCGCCTTGTTGCGGAACCCGGCCTCGGGGCCCGTGACGGCGGGCAGCCAGTCGATACGGTCGTCGGCCAGCAGCGCCCGCACGTGCGCCACCTTCTCGTCCACCTGCGTGGGGTACGGCGTCGCGAGGAGGGTGCACGAGTGGCAGCGGCCGGCGTCGAAGTGGGGGCACTGCACCGGCCCATTGTCCCCCGTGGCCCGACTCCGGTGAGCGCCGCGACCCCGTCAGCCCACGAAGAGGCAGAACGGGTGGCCGGCGGGGTCGGCGTAGACCCGCAGCGGCTCCTCCGGGTCGTCGGACCGGTCGAGCAGCAGCCGCGCGCCGAGCGCGAGGGCACGCTCGTGCTGGCGGTCCAGCGCGGCGACGTCCGGCACGGTCGCGTCGAGGTGCAGCTGCTGCGGCACGCCGTCCTCCGGCCAGGTGGAGGGCGGCAGCGCCGCCACCTGCTGGAACGCGAGCGGGACGCCGCCCGGGTTGCGCAGCACGAGCCAGTCCGTGCCCCGCGGGTCGGGCGCGCCGGGGGACGGCGGTTCGTCGCCGGCGCGGTAGGCGAGCCCGAACAGCTCGCGGTAGAACTCGGCCAGGGCGCGCGCGTCGGTCGTGTCGAGCACGACCTGCCGGATCGTGGGGACGTCGGGGTCGGTCATCGGGGCTCCTCGGGGAACCGCTCGGCGATGCCGCGCAGGGTGGCGGTGTACGCGGCGTAGTCGAAGCCGTCGGCGAGGTTGTCGTTGCCGGGCCGCATCCCGACGGCGCCGTCGGCCTCCTCCCGCAGGATGTCGGCGTGCCCGGCGTGCCGGCTCAGCTCGGTGGCCACGTGCACGAGGATCTGGTGCAGCGTGACGTCGCGGTTCCCCTCGCGCCACCACCAGACGTGCCCGGGCGCGTCCAGCGACAGGGTGTCGATGGTGGCGTCGGCGAAGTCCCACACCTGCCGGTACAGGCCGACGATCCGCTCGGCCGGCTCGTCGGCGGTGGCGAAGAACTCCGCCTGGAGCGCGTCGGCGTCGGCGTCGGGGGCGTCGGCCGCGGCCAGCCACGGCGCGTCGTCGGGGCGGGGCCACGGGCGGCCGAAGACGTCGCCGAAGTAGCCGATCTCCACCGTGGCCGCATGCTTGACCAGCCCCAGGAGGTTGGTGCCGGTCGGCGTGCGGGGCATCCGCGCCTCCCGCTCCGAGAGTCCCTCCACCTTCCACACCAGCGCCTGTCTCGCCTCGCGCAGGTAGCGGTGCAGCACGGCCTTGGCGTCCTGGGGAAGCTCGCTCGTCGTCATCGGCCCAGCCTGCCGGGTGGTACCGACAGCCCGCACGACCATGCCTCGGAATCAGGGTAGGCAAGCCTTACTTCGGCTGTTATGGTGACGCCACGTCGTGACGTCCCGTCATGACACCCGAACGCTGGAGGTCCCATGACGGTGCTCGCCGAGCTCGCCCCGCTCTCGATCCGGCTGCGCGAGGGCACGCGAGCCGAGCACTCGCAGGCGGAGTCCGAGGGCTTCGTCGACCGGCTCCTCTCCGGCGGGCTCGACGTCGCCGCGTACGCCGACCTCGCCGCGCAGCAGCTCGTCGTCTACACGGCGCTCGAGCGGGCGAGCGACCTCATGCGCGCCGACGAGCGCGGCCGCACCCTCGTCTTCGACGAGCTCACCCGGGTGCCCGCCATCGAGCGCGACCTCGCGCACCTGTACGGCGCCGGCTGGCGCGACGTCGTGCGCGTGCTGCCCGCCACCGAGCGCTACGTCGCGCGGATCGATGCCGTCGCCGGCGATGTCGCCTGCTACGCCGCGCACGCGTACACGCGGTACCTCGGCGACCTCTCGGGCGGCCAGGTCATCCAGCGGATGATGCAGCGCCACTACGGCATGGGCGTGGCGGGGCTGGAGTTCTACGACTTCCCCGAGATCCCGAAGGCCAAGCCGTTCAAGGACGTGTACCGCGAGCGACTCGACGACCTCGACCTGGACGACACCGAGGTCGACCTCGCCGTCTCCGAGGCGCAGGAGGCCTTCCGCCTCAACCGCGCGATGTTCGTCGAGCTGGGCGTGGCGCACCCCTGACGGCCCTGTCCGCCCGGGTCAGCGCACCCGGGCGGCGAGCACGGCGACGTCGTCGCGCTGCTGGCCGTGCACCATCCGGTCGACGAGCCGCTGCGGCAGCTCCGCCGTCGGGGCGCCGTGCAGGTCGGCCAGCACGGCGCGCAGGTCCGCGGCGCGGGCGGCGAACGTCGCGGTGCGCGACTCCACGAGCCCGTCCGTGTAGAGCAGCAACGTGTCGCCGGGGCCGAGCTCGTCCGCGTGGTCCCGCCGCACGACCCACGGGTCGACGCCGAGCATGAGGTCGGGGCGGCCGGGGAGCTCCTGCACGCGGCCGTCGGCGCGCAGCACGACCGGACGCGGGTGGCCGGCGCTGGCCCACCAGAGCCGGCACCGGTCGTCGCCGCTGCCCGGCTCGCCGCGGCCGGTGCGGTCCAGGCGGGCGACGACGGCGGTGCCGCTCGCCGTCAGCCCCAGGCCGCGGTTGGCGCGGTCCAGCTCGCGCAGCAGGCGTGCCGGCGGGGCGTCCTGGCACCACGCGAGGGTGCGCAGCATCGCGCGCAGCTGGCCCATGCGGGCGGCGGCCTGCATGTCGTGCCCGGTGACGTCGCCGATCATCAGCACCGTCGAGCGCGCGTCGAGCTCGACGGCGTCGTACCAGTCCCCGCCCACCTTGTCGGTGCGGGTCGCCGACGCGTAGGTGGACGCGAGCTCCAGGTACGGCACCCGGGGCAGGTCGGTGAGCATCGCGGCCTGCAGCGTGGTGGCCACGCGGTGCCGGTCCTCCAGCACCCGGATCCGCACCAGCGCCTGCGCCACGCACGACGCGAGCGTGGCGGCCGTGCGGCGGCTCTCGTCGTCGTGGTCGTGCGGGCCGCGCCACAGCAGCACGACGACGCCGAGCAGGCGGTCGTCCACCACCATGGGCAGCAGCGCCAGCCCGCCGAGGGACGGGTCGATCCACGGCTCCCAGGTGGGCTGGTCGCGCAGCGCGGCCGCGCCGTCGCGGTAGAACGCGGGGCGGCGGGCGCGGGCGACGGACGCCACCGCCGGGTCGGAGAAGCGCCAGTGCCGCGGCAGGTACGGGTAGGCGCCGTCGCGCTCCACGAGGGTGAGGCCGGACGCGCCGGGCTCCGCGAGCGCGAGCGCGGCCCACACGGTGCCCAGCCCGGGGCCGGACGCGCGCAGCGCGTCCACGATCTCGTCGAGGGTGGTCGCGGCGGCGAACCGGTCGGTGAGGTCGAGCAGCATCCGGGTGCGGCGGGTGGCGTGCACCGCCACCTGCTGGATGCGGTGCGCGCGCTGCCGCTCCAGGCGCAGGCGCAGCTCGGCGGTGCAGGCGGCGGCCAGGTCGGCGAGGGTGGCGAGGTCGGTCGCGCTCCACGCGTGCGCCTCGGTGTCCAGCGCGCACACCGTGCCGACGGCGGTGCCGTGCCGGTCGAAGATCGGGAAGCCCGCGTAGGACCCCATGCCGAGCTCGGTGACCGTCTCCCGGCTCGCGAAGCGCGGGTCGGCGCGCAGGTCCTCGACGACGAGGGGCGCGCCGGAGCGGATGGTCTCGCCGCACAGCGGCTCGCGCAGGGTGGTGCGCCGGGTGGCCTGGAACGGGTCCGGCAGCCCGAGCGCGCCGGGGTACACCTGGGAGTCGGGGAGCACGAGCGTCACGAGGGCGGTGGGGACGCCGAGCTGGCGCTGCACCAGCCGGGCGAAGCGGTCGAACGACTCGTCGGCGACCGGCCGGGCGAGGCCCGCCGCGACGAGCGCCTGCACGGCGCCGGCGGTCGGCGCGTCCTGGGCCGGCGCGGCTCGGTCGAAGGATCGAGAGGTCACGGGCACGCACCCCCGTCACGGCTGTGCGCTCCGCGACCCGCGACCATGCCCCGGATTCTCCCACGCAGGCCGCCGGATATCCTCGCCGGACGATGGACGTCACCCGCCGTGTCCCCGCCGCGCTGCCGCGGATCCTGGCCGCCGCCCTCGTGTCCGGGTCGGCCGTGCTGCTGTTCGCGGTGCACGTGCGCCCCCTCGCCTACGTGCCGCTGGTGGCCGGCGTCGCGCTCGGCCTGCTCGTCGACCGGCGGCTCGGCCGCGACCTCGCGCTGATCGCCGTCGCGCTCGGCATCATCTCGACGATCTCCCTCGAGGCGGACCTGTCCGACGCCGGCATCGCGCGCTTCGCCGTCGTCCTCTCGCTGGCCGTGCTGGTGCCCTGGGCGGCGTCGCGCTACCTGTTCCGGGACGACGACGGCTCCGGAGCCGTGCGCTTCCCCGTCGCGACGGGACGGCGCTGGTCGCGCGGGCAGTACGTCTACCTGGTCGTCGTCGTGGCGGTGGGCTACCTCGTGCTGCCCTGGTACTTCCTGGGCTCCGGCGCCTACCTCAACTGGCCCGAGCTCGAGGGCGGGCAGGACGTCGCCCGGCTGTTCGTCGGCGTCAACGCCGTGGGCATCTGGGACGAGCTGTTCTTCGTGTGCACGGTGTTCGCGCTGCTGCGCCGCCACTTCGGGCTGTGGACGGCGAACGTGCTCCAGGCGGCGATCTTCGTGTCGTTCCTGTGGGAGCTGGGGTATCGCGAGTGGGGGCCGCTGCTCACCGTGCCGTTCGCGCTCGTGCAGGGGTGGATCTTCAGCCGCTACAAGAGCCTCACCTACGTGGTGGCGGTGCACCTGCTGTTCGACCTCGTCGTCTTCGCGGTGCTGGTGCACGGGCACCACCCCGAGCTCTTCGACGTCTTCGTCACCGCCCCCTGAGCGGCCCGGGTCGCCACGGGCGCCGCCTGCGGGTTTGGAGCCGCCCTGTGCGGCGTGGGATGGTTCGCTCGCGCACGTCCAGAAGCGGCTGCCGCGCACTGACGAGGCCGGGACGAGGCTGATCGACCATGCAGAGCTCCGCCCCCACGAGTGCCGACGACGCCGACCTCGAGGTCTGTGCGGCCGAACCCATCCACGTGCCGGGCTCGATCCAGCCCCGCGGAGTGCTGCTGGCGCTCGCCGACGGCGTCGTCGTCCAGGCGTCGGAGACCACCGAGGACCTCCTGGGCACGGCGGCCGAGGACGTGCTCGGGTGCACCCTCCCCGCCCTGCTGGGGGACGACGCGGCGGAGGCGCTCCGGCTCGACGACGTCACCGAGGGCGGGCCGCTCGCCGACGGCCTGCGGCGCGTGGTGCTCGACGGCCGCACCTGGGTGGCCTCCACCCACCGCAACCCGCAGTCCGTCGTGATCGTCGAGCTCGAGCCGCTCGCGGACCAGCACGCCGACCCGGCCGAGCCGTACCGCGCCGCGTACACCGTGCTCGGCCAGGCGGCGACGGCCGGCTCGCTGGAGGAGCTGTACGAGCTCACCGCCCGCGGGGTGCGCGAGGTGACCGGGTTCGACCGGGTGATGGTCTACCGGTTCGACGAGGACCACCACGGCCAGGTCGTGGGCGAGGCGCGCCGCGACGACCTCGAGCCCTTCCTCGGTCACCGCTATCCCGCCGGCGACATCCCGCCCCAGGCCCGCGCCCTGTACGAGAAGAGCTGGTTGCGGCTCATCTCCGACGTCGAGGCCGTGCCGCGGCACCTGGTGCCCGCGCTGCTGCCGGGCACCGGCGAGCCGACCGACCTCTCCTTCGCGAGCCTGCGCGCCGTGTCCCCCGTGCACGTCGAGTACCTGCGGAACATGGGGGTCCGCTCCTCGATGTCGATCTCCCTGCTGCGGGGCGGGCGGCTGTGGGGGATGGTCGCGTGCCACCACGTCGACGGCCCGCACACGCCGTCGCTCGAGGTCCGCGCGGCGGCCGAGGCGCTCGCGTCGGGGCTGTCGCTGCAGATGGTGGTGCGTGCCGCCGCCGACGACGCGCAGCACGCCCGCGACGTCTCGCGCGCGCTCGAGGCGCTGGTGCAGGTGGAGGACGACCCCGTGGCCGACGCCGTCGCCCAGCCGGAGCTGCTGCGGATCCTCGGCGTCGACGGCGCCGTGGTCCGCACCGGCGAGGTGACGGCCTCGGTCGGGCTGGTCCCCGACGCCCCCGACGAGGTGGTCGACGTGGTGCGGCGCACGGCCCGGGCGCGCCGCGACGGCGGGACGGAACCCGTGTACACGTCGCACGACCTGCGGGCCGAGCACCCGGGGCTGGCGGACCGGCTGGGCGAGGTCGCGGGCGCGCTCGTCGCCCCGCTGCCGGACGGCGACCTGCTCGCGCTGTTCCGTCGCGAGGTCGCGCGCGAGGTGACGTGGGGCGGCGACCCGCGGGCGAAGACTGTCGACCGGGACGAGAGCGGCGCGGTCGTCCGGGTGGGCCCGCGGCAGTCGTTCGCGGCGTGGCGCGAGGCCGTGCACGGCACGTGCGAGCCCTGGTCGGACCACGACGTGCGCGCCGCCCTCGTGGCGCGCCGGACCGTCGTCGAGCTCCTGTACCGGCGCTCCCGGCCCGACCTGGGCGCCGCGCTGGTGCTCCAGCACTCCTCGCTGCCGGCGGAGCTGCCCACCCTGCCCGGGTGGCGGCTGGAGGCCCGCTACCGGCCCGCGGACGGCGGCAGCGTCGGGGGCGACTGGTACGACGCGTTCGAGCTGCCCGACGGCCGCACCGCGCTCGTCATCGGCGACGTCGCCGGGCACGGCCTGCCCGCGGCGTCGGCGATGAACCAGCTGCGCAACGGCCTGCGTACCCTGCTGCTGGAGCACCGCGACGTCGCGACGGCGGCGGCGGGGCTTGACCGCCTCGCCCGGACGCTCCTCACCGACGACATGGCCACGCTGCTGGTCGGCATCCTCCAGGTCGACCCCGGTACCGGGGCGGGCTCCGTCGACTACGTGTGCGCCGGTCACCTGCCCCCCGTGGTCGCGGACGCGCAGGGCGCCCGGTTCGTCGAGGTGGTCCGCAACCCTCCGGTCGGGGCGATGCGCGAGGCCGTGCGCGCGGGCCGGGTCGACCTCGCCCCCGGGGAGTCGCTGCTGCTCTACACCGACGGTCTGGTGGAACGCCGTGGCACCCGCCTCCTGGAGCGGCTGGAGGACCTCCGCTCCACCGTGGGCCTGACCCGCGACCTCGAGGTCATCGAGCACAAGCTCGCCGGCCTCGAGTCCGACGACGACTCCACGATGCTCCTGGTGACCGCCCTGGGTCGGGGCTGACCGCGACCGTCCTCACCGTCGCCGTCGTCGTCGCCCTCGTCGTCGTCCGCGGCCGCCACGTGGAGCGCGAGCCACTCGCCGGCCACGGCCCGGCGCGGGACGGGTGCGGCCGCGGCGCGGTGCCGCCGCCGGACCGACGCCGGGGGCAGCCGCCGCGCGGGCGCGGGGCGGTGCAGCGGGCGCCCGTGCCGGCGCAGGCCCGCGTGCTCCCGAGGACGTGCGGACTGCTCGTCGACGAGGGGTGGGCGCATAGGACCTCCTGGGGTGTGGTGCGATCGGCCGTGCGGGCCGCTCCCAGGCTCGCCGCGCCCCCGGCACGGATCAACGGCCGATCCGGTTACGCTCGTTCACCCCGGGTCAACGATCGGTCGCCCCGGGCTGAGGGTGCACGGCGGCGAGGGGTGCGACGGGGCGTGGAGCTACGTGAGATCGAGATCTTCCTGACCCTCGCGGAGGAGCTGCACTTCGGCCGGACGGCGGAGCGGCTGCACGTTTCGGTGTCGCGCGTGAGCCAGTCGATCCGCAAGCAGGAGCGGGCCGTCGGGGCTCCCCTGTTCGAGCGCACCAGCCGCAAGGTCGAGCTCACCGCGGTGGGGGAGGTGCTCCACGCCGAGCTCCGGCCGGCCTACGAGGGCATCGGGCAGGCCGTCGCCGCCGCGTCGGCCGCGGCGCGGCGCGTGTCCGGCACGCTGGTGCTCGGCTTCATGGGTGCGGAGGCTCACGAGCTGGAGCCCGACCTCGCCCGGTTCCGCGCGCGGCACCCGGACGTCGAGCTGCGCTTCCACGAGGTGGTCTTCAGCGACCCGTTCGCCGCGTTGCGACGTGGCGACGTCGACCTGCTGACGACGTGGCTCCCCGTCACGGAGCCGGACCTCGCCGTGGGACCCGTGCTGCGGTCCGAGCCGTTGTGGCTCCTGGTGGCGGCCGACCACCCGCTGACCGCGGCGGGCCGGGCCGACGTCGAGACGCTCGCCGACCATGCGGTACCGACGGTCCGCGGTCCCGCGCCCGCGTCCTGGCTGTCCGGCGTGCTGCCCGAGCGAACGCCGGCCGGCCGAGAGGTCCCGCGCGGGCCGGCCGCCGCCACCTACCAGGAGATCCTCGCCCTCGTCGCCGCGGGGAAGGTGGTGTGCCCCGTGCCCGACGAGGGCCGCCGCTACTTCCCGTGGCCGGGCGTCACGTACCTCCCGCTCGACGGCGCGCCCGCGGTGCGCTGGGCGCTGGTCTGGCGGGCGTCCGACGCGACCCCGCTGCTGCGGGCCTTCGTCGCGGAGGTCGCCGGCGCCGGGTGAGCGCGGGCGCAGTCAGCCGGGGAGCTCGTCGAGCAGCCGGGACATCCGGTCGATCTCCGCGATCTGGTCGGCGGCCACGTTCGCGGCGAACTCCTGGACCGTCTCGTCCCGACCGGCGGAGCTGAGCTCGTCGACCATCTCCAGCGCGCCCGCGTGGTGCTTGATCATCCCCTCGAGGAACAGCCGGTCGAACGCGGTGCCCTCGGCGTCCGCCAGGTCGGTCATCTCGGCGTCGGTCAGCATGCCGGGCATGGAGCCGTGGTCGTGGGCCTGCGGGGCGCGCGGCCCGCTCCCGTCGGACGGCGCGGCCGAGGACGCCGTCGCCGCCGCGGGCACCGGGAGGCCCTGGTCCTCGAGCCAGCGGCTCATGTAGTCGATCTCGCCCGCCTGGGTCAGGCGGATGCGGTCGGCGAACTTCGCGAGCGGCGCCGACTCCGACCGGTCCGGGACCAGCTGCGCCATCTCCACGGCCTGGGCGTGGTGGCCGATCATCCGCGTCATGAAGTCGGCGTCGGCGTCGGTGACCACGTCCGCGTCGCCCATGCCCTCGTAGTCCTCGGGGGCGATGGTCTCGGCCGGTTCGCCGGGCTTCCCCGGCGCGAGCACGGCCGACGACGGCGTCGGGGCCGGCGCCGGCTCCTCGGCGGTGCAGCCGGCGACGAGCGCGGCCAGGACGACGGCGCAGGTCAGGGCGGTGCGACGGAGCCGGGGGTCTGTGGTCACCGGAGGATCCTCTCGTGGGGTTGTTGCCGCTGCGTAAAAAGATGCTCGCCCACCTGGCTGGGAGATTGTTTCCAGGCGACACTCAGTGTCACCCAACGAGGAGGTGTGGCGCCCGTGCGTCGTTCAACCCTGAGATCACGGATGAGAAGTTCACGGACGAGGGGCGCCGCAGGTGTCGCCCTCTCGCTGACCCTGACGGCCGGGGCGCTGGGGCTCGCGGGCCCGGCGTCCGCGTCCGACGCCCTCGACCCCGACGTGCCCCCGGGCGAGGTGGCGTCGTCGAACATCGAGCACCTCAGCAACAGCCCGAAGAACGGCGCCCTGCAGGGCACCGGCTCGGACATCGCGTTCCAGGGCGAGTATGCGTTCGCGGGCAACTACGACGGCTTTACGGTCTACGACCTGTCCGACCCGGAGGAGCCCGTCCAGGCGCTGCAGGTGTACTGCCCCGGCTCGCAGAACGACGTCTCCGTCTACGGCGACATCCTGGTGCTCTCCACCGACTCGTCGCGCAGCGACGACTCGTGCGCCTCGACGACCCGCCCGGCGACCGAGAAGGACGCCTGGGAGGGCATCAAGGTCTGGGACATCTCCGACCCGCTGGCGCCCGAGTACGTGAAGTCCGTGGAGACGGCGTGCGGCTCCCACACCCACTCGCTCGCGCCGACGAAGAACGGCAAGGACCTGTACGTCTACGTCTCGTCGTACAGCCCGAGCTCGTCCTACCCGGACTGCCAGCCGCCGCACGACATCATCTCGGTCGTGAAGATCCCGGTGAAGAACCCGGCCGGGGCGGAGCTCGTCGGCACGCCGAACCTCTTCCCGGAGGGCGGCTACCAGGGTGACCCGGACCGTCGCGCCTCGGCGACGTCCGGCTGCCACGACATCACCACCTACGTGCAGAAGGACATCGCGGCGGGCGCGTGCATGGGCGACGGCATCCTCATGGACATCAAGGACCGCGCCCACCCGAAGGTGATCAGCACGGTCCGTGACACCGAGAACTTCGCGTTCTGGCACTCGGCCACCTTCAACAACGATGCGACCAAGGTCGTGTTCACCGACGAGCTCGGCGGCGGCGGGCTGGCCACCTGCACTGGCGAGTACGCCCCGGAGCTGGGCGCGAACGGCATCTACGACATCGAGAAGGACCGGAAGAAGGGCGGGAAGGACGGCACGAAGCTCGTGTTCCAGAGCTACTACAAGATCCCGCGCATCAACGACGCCACCGAGAACTGCGTGGCGCACAACGGCTCGCTGATCCCCGTCGCGGGCAAGGACCTCATGGTCCAGTCCTGGTACCAGGGCGGCGTCTCGGTGTTCGACTTCACCGACTCGAAGAACCCGACGGAGCTCGCCTGGTTCGACCGCGGCGCGGGCGTCTCCGACGGGGGCACCTGGTCCACCTACTGGTACAACGGCTACGCCTACTCGAACGACCTCGCGATCGGTTTCGACACGTTCGACATCGACGACCGGATCGACGGGAAGGCGAAGACCAACCTCAGGTCGCTGAACCCGCAGATGCAGGAGAAGTTCTGAGTCGCTGAGCCCGGCGTCACCCGCCGGGAGCGACGACGTCGGCCGGTCCACCCTCCGCGGTGGGCCGGCCGACGTCGCGCTCGGTGGGAGGCCGAGATAGGTGGCCGAGACGACAATCGTGATCGAATCGATATGTTCGTCGGTCACGGAGGGGCTGACCTGCAATTTTATCGGCCGTATGGTGTGTTCCGTGTCTCATCTCCGGTGCGCTGAATGCCCCGGTGACGCGACGTGAACCACGGCGAAACAGAGCGCGGCTAAGGTCAGCGACTGTTGCACGGGTCTCGTGAGGCGTCCTGCCAAACCCACGGGACCTGCGTCTTCGTCATCAGAGCGCGAGGCCGGTGCCCACGGGTGGGCCTCGCGCGCCGTCGGGCCACGAGCCCCAAGTGCACAGGGAAGTCCATGCGTGTCGCGCCTCTCGCCATGCTGACCGGGAACCAGCCGCCCGGACGAGGAGGCACTCCCGTGCCCGGGCCGATCGATCTGGTCGGTCGCGCCTGATGGGCAGGTTCCTCCTGCGACGTACGGTCAACTACGTCGCGATGCTCTTCGTCGCCGTCTCGGCGACGTACCTGCTGGCCTCGGTCTTCATGGACCCCCGGTCCAACTACCTGTCGCGCAACCCGCGCCCGCCGATGGACTCGATCAACGCGTCCCTCACGGCGGCGAACATCAACGACGAGGACCCGCTGCTGCTGCGCTACTGGCGCTGGCTGACGGACATCGTCCTGCACTGGAACTGGGGCCTGAGCCCCGACCAGGAACCGGTCGGGGCCGCCGTCGCGGCTCGCATCGGTGCGTCGACGCAGCTCGTCACGCTCGCCACGGTGCTCGCGATCGTCATCGGCGTCGCGATCGGCGTCTACACCGCGATCCGCCAGTACAAGTGGCAGGACCGCGTGCTGGGCGGCTTCGCGACCTTCTTCCTCGTGATCCCGACGGCAGTGCTGGCGCTGTTCGTCGTCATCGGCGCGATCTACCTCAACGAGGCGCTCGGGTTCCGGCTCTTCTACGTCACCGGGTTGCACAGCTATGAGGGAGACCAGTTCTTCCCGTGGTTGCTGGACTTCGCCCAGCACCTCATCCTGCCCACGATCGTGCTGACGATCATCGGTGCCGTGAGCTACCACCTCACGCAGCGCACCTACCTGCTCGACACGATGAAGGCCGACTACGTCCGCACGGCGCGCGCCAAGGGCCTGCCGCTGCACCTGGCGATCCGCAAGCACGCGCTGCGCACGTCGCTCATCCCGACGGCCGTGAACGTCGCGTTCTCCATCGCCGCGGTGTTCACGGGCGCGGTGATCACCGAGACGATCTTCGCGATCAACGGCCTGGGCCGGTACTTCGTCACGACGATCAACAACAACGACATCAACGGCGCGACGTGCATCGCGGCGTTCGCGGGCGTGTGCGCGCTCGTGGGCGCGCTGCTGGCCGACGTCGTGGTCGCGTGGCTCGACCCGCGCATCCGGATCAGCTGAGAGGGCTGGACACATGGCTGACTCCGAGCTGACCGTCACCTCCGCCGCCGTCCTCACGGGGGAGGAGGAGCAGAGCACCGGGCTGCGGCGCACCGGGCGCCTCACCCTCATAGCCCGTCGCTTCGCGCGCCGCCCGTCCGCCGTCGTCGGGCTCGTGATGCTGGTGCTGCTCGTCGTGTTCGCGTTCGTGGGCCCGCGCATCGCGCAGTGGGGCTACGACGAGCCCGACTTCCTCGCCCTCGCGCAGGCCCCCTCGGCCGAGCACTGGTTCGGCACGACGACGGGCGGGTCCGACGTCTTCGCCCTCGTCGCGCGAGGCCTCGGCCGTTCGCTCGCCATCGGCATCCTGTCGTCGGTGGCGATCACGGTGATCGCCGCGGTCATCGGCACCACCATCGCCTTCTTCGAGGGCTGGGTGGAGCGCGTCGGCATGTGGATCCTCGACATGCTGCTGGTGATCCCGTCGTTCCTGCTCATCGCGATGATCGTGCGGTCGTCGTCCGGCGCGAACGGCTGGCTCTGGCTCACGCTGGGCATCACGGTGTTCGGCTGGATCGGGTACGCCCGCGTGCTGCGCACCCTGACGCTGTCGTTGCGCGAGCTCGACTACGTGCACGCGGCGAAGTACATGGGCGTGCGGTCGTTCACGATCATCCGCCGGCACCTCATCCCGAACCTCGGCTCGGTGCTCATCATCCAGACCGTGCTCGGCGTGGTCTCCGCGGTGAACTCCGAGACGGCGCTCTCCTTCCTGGGCCTCGGCATCAAGGCCCCCGACACCTCGCTCGGCACCATCCTCCAGGCCGGGCAGAGCGTCGTCCTCACCGCGCCGTGGGTGCTGATCGCGCCGTCGATCGCCCTCGTGCTGCTCACGTTCTCCGTGCAGCTCATCGGCGACGGCCTGCGCGACGCCATCGATCCGAACTCGCGGTCGGGAGGCCGAGCATGAACCCCGTCCTGAGCGTGCGCGACCTGCACGTGAGCTTCGCGTCCGAGGCGGGCACCGTCCGCGCCGTGCGGGGCGTGAACTTCGACCTCATGCCGGGGCGCACGCTCGGCATCGTGGGCGAGTCCGGGTCGGGCAAGTCCGTGACGTCGCTGTCGGTCATGGGGCTGCTCGACGAGAACGCCCGCGTCGAGGGCTCCATCAAGCTCAAGGGCACCGAGCTGCTAGGGCTGAGCGAGCTCGAGCTGTCGAAGTACCGCGGCAACGAGATGGCGATGGTCTTCCAGGACCCGCTGTCGGCGCTGACCCCGGTGTTCTCCATCGGCGACCAGCTCGCCGAGGCGCTCGATCTGCACCAGGACCTGACCCGCAAGCAGGTGCGGGAGCGGTCGATCGAGCTGCTGGACCTGGTCGGCATCCCCAACCCGGCCGAGCGGCTCAAGGCGTACCCGCACCAGTTCTCGGGCGGCATGCGCCAGCGCGTGATGATCGCGATCGCCATCGCGAACGACCCCGACGTCATCATCGCCGACGAGCCCACCACCGCCCTCGACGTGACGATCCAGGCGCAGGTGCTCGACGTCCTCAAGAAGGCGCAGCGCGAGACCGGCGCGGCGGTCGTCATGATCACGCACGACCTCGGCGTCGTCGCGGGCGTGGCCGACGACGTGCTCGTGATGTACGCGGGCCGCCCGGTGGAACAGGCTCCCGTCGACGAGCTGTTCGCCCGGCCCGCCATGCCGTACACGATGGGGCTGCTCGGCGCCGTGCCGCGCCCCGACCGCGGGGAGAACCGGCGCCTGATCCCCATCCAGGGCAACCCGCCGTCACTGGTCGACCTGCCCGTCGGCTGCCCGTTCGCGGCGCGCTGCCCGCTGGCCGAGGACCGCTGCCGCACGGCCGAGCCCGAGCTGCTGCCGGTGGCGGGGCGACCCGAGACCCTCGCCGCGTGCGTGCGCGCCGACGAGCTCGCCGAGCAGGGCGTCACCTTCGAGGAGGCGTACGAGGTCGCCGAGGCCGCCGAGTCGAGCCTCGAGTCGGTGCCGCGCTCCGAGCGCGAGGTGGTGCTCGAGGTCGAGGGGCTCAAGCGGCACTTCCCGCTCACCAAGGGCGGCCTCCTGCGCCGCCGGGTCGGCACCGTCAAGGCGGTGGACGGCGTGACGTTCGACGTCCGGGCCGGGGAGACGGTCGCCCTGGTCGGCGAGTCCGGCTCGGGCAAGACGACGACGCTGCTCGAGATCATGAAGCTCGAGGCGCCGCAGGGCGGCCGGGTCGCCGTCCTCGGCAAGAACCTCGAGGAGCTCACGAAGCGCGAGCGGGCGGCGCTGCGGCGCGACCTGCAGATCGTGTTCCAGGACCCGATGAGCTCGCTCGACCCGCGCATGCCCGTCTACGACGTGCTCGCCGAGCCGCTCAAGGTGCACGGCTGGTCGCGGCAGAAGACCAACGACCGCATCGGCGAGCTCATGAAGCTCGTGGGCCTCAACCCCGACCACGTCGACCGGTTCCCGTCGCAGTTCTCCGGCGGTCAGCGCCAGCGCATCGCCATCGCGCGTGCCCTGGCCGTGAACCCGCGGCTCATCGTGCTCGACGAGCCGGTGTCCGCCCTCGACGTGTCGATCCAGGCCGGCGTCATCAACCTGCTCGAGGACCTGCAGGCGCAGCTCGGCGTCGCGTTCCTGTTCGTCGCGCACGACCTGTCCGTGATCCGGCACATCTCGAGCCGCATCGCCGTGATGTACCTGGGGCAGGTGGTCGAGTCCGGTGACACGGAGGCCGTGTTCACCTCGCCGCGGCACCCGTACACGCAGGCGCTGCTGTCCGCCGTGCCGTTGCCCGACCCGCAGCTCGAACGGGGACGCAAGCGCGTCGTGCTGGAGGGCGACCTGCCCAGCCCGGTCGAGGAGATCCCCGGCTGCCGCTTCGCCAGCCGCTGCCCCGTGCGCGCCACGCTGTCGGCCGACGACCAGCGGCGCTGCGACACCGCGCTGCCGGTGCTCACGGGAGACGACGACCAGCTCACGGCCTGCCACTTCCCGCTGACCCCGGCGTCGGCGGGCACCACAGACGTGCGGGAGACCACCCGCGCCTGACCCGTCCGGGTCATCTACCCGACGGGTAGACGCTTCTCAAGGAGAAACATGACAACGATCCGCAAGAAGGGCGTCGGTGCGGTCGCTGCTGCCGCGGTGCTCGCGCTCACCCTGGCCGCGTGCGGCTCCGGCGGCGGCGACGACGAGGGCACGGCCGAGGGCAACGGCGACGCGTCGATGACGACGCAGCCCGCCGACGGCGTCCCCTCGTCGTACCAGGGCAAGCTGCCCATGCCCGAGGCCGGCAAGGCGTACAACAACCCGCAGGACCGCGAGAACGTCAAGGACGGCGGCACGCTCACGCTGCCGATCGAAGAGGTCACCCCGAACTGGAACGCCTTCTCGGTCGACGGCAACACCCGCTACATGGGCGACTTCTGGAAGCTGTACCAGGCGTCGCTGTGGGACTACGACCCCGCGGGCAACCCGACGCCGAACCCGGACTACCTGTCGAACGTCGAGGTCACCAGCAAGGACCCGCTGGTCGTCACGTACGACGTCAACCCGAAGGCCACCTGGAACGACGGCACGCCGATCGACTGGACGGCCTTCGAGGCCACCTGGAAGGCGCAGTCGGGCAAGTCCAAGGGCTACAACCCGACGTCGACCACCGGCTACGACCAGGTGAAGTCGGTGGAGAAGGGCAAGGACGACAAGCAGGTCGTCGTCACCTTCGACAAGCCCTTCTTCCCGTACCAGTTCCTGTTCATCAACCTGCTGCACCCGGACAGCCTGGATGCCAAGACGTACACCAAGGGATGGGTGAACGAGCCGCACAACGAGTGGGCCGCCGGTCCGTTCATCGTGGACTCGCAGGACGAGACGCAGGCCACCTTCGTGCCGAACCCCCAGTGGTGGGGCGAGACGCCGAAGCTGGAGAAGATCGTCTTCAAGCAGATGGAGGAGGCCGCCTCGATCAACGCGTTCCAGAACGGGGAGATCGATTCCACCGGCGTCGCCGCGGCCGACCGCCTCAAGGTGGCACGCGGCATGGACGACGTCCAGATCCTCATCAACTACGCCCTCTCGACCGGCGTGTTCACGCTGAACACCAAGGCCGAGGCGCTCCAGGACATCGCAGTCCGCAAGGCCGTCACCCAGGCGACCGACGTCACGAAGCTGGCGGAGATCGACTTCCAGGGTCTCGGCTGGGAGGAGGACCCGGCCGGGTCCGAGGTGATGTCGCCCCTCCAGGACGGCTACGAGAACAACATGCCGGCCGACGCCGCGTACTCGGTGGAGAACGCCAAGGCGACGCTCGAGGGCGCGGGCTACACCCTCAACGAGTCCTCCGGCTACTACGAGAAGGACGGGAAGCCCGTCCACCTCAAGTACACGTTCTTCGGTGACAGCCCGACGCAGACCGCCATGGCGAACGCCGTGCAGGCGATGCTCAAGGCCGCCGGCATCGAGGTCGAGCTCGACAACCAGGACTCGTCGAAGTTCTCGGACACCGTGCTGGGCGGCAAGTACGAGATGCTCATCATGGCCTGGTCGTCCTCCGACCCGTACGGCTACAGCACCTCGGGCTACCAGCTCTACGGCTCCGACTCGGACTCGAACTTCACCTACATCGGCTCGAAGGAGATCGACGAGCTGATGAAGAAGCCGGGCACCATCGAGGACATCCCGACCGCGATCGCCGCGTTCAACGAGGCGGAGAAGAAGGCGCTGGAGCAGTACGGCACCTTCCCGATCGACTTCGGCCCGGAGATGACCGCCGTGAAGAAGGGCCTGGCCAACTTCGGCTGGCGCACCTCCGGGTTCCAGGGCCTCGCCCCGCACCCGGAGAACTGGGGCTGGCAGAAGTGACGCACCACGTCACCCGCTGAGCACCACGCGCGACGACGCCGCCTCGACCGAGCAGGTCGCGGCGGCGTCGTCGTGTCCGGGCCGTTCGGGCGGTCAGCGGTGGCGGCGGAGGGCGCCCTCGAGGAGGGGGACGGCGACGGCGACGAGGGTGAGCGCGGCGCCGACGTAGGTCGCGGCGCCGGGCGGCGCGACGGCGGGGGAGACGACGTCGAGCACGAGCGCGCCGACCACCTGGCCCGCGATCATGCCCAGCCCGAGCAGGAGCACACCGATGCGCTGCACGACCGCCGCCTGCAGGGCGATGAACACGATGCCGAGCAGGCCGCCGGAGTAGAGCAGCAGGTCGGCGGGCATCCGGGTGGGCAGGGCGCCGGTGGGCGCGCCGTCGACGACGAGCGACACCCCGAACACCACGAGCAGCGCCGCCGTCCCGACGAGGAAGCTCACGAACGTCGCGGCCAGCACGCCGCCGTCGCGGCCGGTGGTGGCGTCGTCGGACGGCCGCACCGCCGCGCGCACGCGGCCGTTGAGGGCCTGCTGGAACGACTGGAGCACGCCCGCCACGAGGGGGAACAGCGCCAGCCCGAGGGCGGCGGTCGCCGCGCCCGCGCCGGAGACCACGACGACGGCGACGACGGTGAGCACGGGGCCGAGCGCGCGGCCCACGGTCACCAGGCGCACGCCGCCCGGCGCGAGCCCGAGCCGGTCGATGACGAGCGAGCTCACCGACTGCCCGGCCACGAGCGCGATGGTGAACACGGCCACGCCGAGCGCGTCGACCGTCAGCCCCTGCGACATCACGTAGAACGCGCCGCCGAGGCCGCCCAGGCACTCCCACCAGCGCAGGCCGCCGGCGGCACCGCCGCGGCGCAGGCCGGCGGCGACCTGGCCGAGCGCGGCGCGCCCCGCGCGGGAGAACGGGAGCGCGAGGGTGAGGAGCACGAGGCCCGAACCGAACGACAGGGCGGCCGTGCCGAACGCCGTGCCCGTCTCGGTGGCGAGGGTGCCGTTGACCCGGCTCTGCAGGGCGGCGGCGAACCCCGCGACGATCGCGAGCGCCACGCCCACGGCGCGCTGCCGCCCGGTCACGATGGTTGCCACGATCACCGGATCCTAGCCGTGGGATACCAGGGCGCCGGCACCGGGATCACGTGAGGTGGTCGAAGTCACCGCGCACCCAGGCCGCGTGCCGCTCGGCGGAGCGCAGCACGACGTCCCGCGCGTCGGCCGGGATGACGCCGTCGAAGTTGTTGTAGAGCCGGTCGAACGGGCGGCGGGCCACGTGCTCGGCGACGCGCGTCACGACCGCACCGGACAGCGGGATGCGGTTGGGGTAGCTGCGCATGAAGCTCGCCGTGCGGTCCGGGTTGGCGAAGATCGTGTCGCCGGACAGCAGCACGCCGCGCCCGTCGGCGCCGGTCCAGTGCACCACCGCCGAGCCGGGGAAGTGGCCGCCGGGCTGGCTGAGCACGACGCCGGGCAGCACCTCGCGCTCGCCGTCCGGTCCCGGCGCCCACGTCTCGATCACGTCGTCCGGGCGCGCGACCCACCCCGCGTCGGCCTCGCTCACGAGCACCGGGACGGCGCGCCCGGTGGCCGCGGTGAGGCGCCGGCTCCACTCCACCTGCACGCCGAACATGTGCGGGTGGCTGGCGGCGATCACGACGTCGCCGCCCCCGGCGGCCTCGACGACCGCCGCCACGCCGCCGTCGTCCACGAAGCCGAGCGGGTCCCACAGCAGCGCGCCCGCGGGCGTGCGCACGACCTTCGCCTGCTGGCCGATGCCGACGCGCGGCGTCGCGTGCAGGGCGAGCAGGCCGGGCTCGAGCTCGGCGACCTCGACGGCGAGGCCCTCGGCCGCGAGCTCGTCCAGGGTGGTCCACTCCTGGCCGGTCGCGGGCACCCACTGGCGCTCGTCCGCGCAGATCGCGCAGACCTCCGGTCGGGTGGCGTGCTCGACGGCGCAGGTGCGGCAGACCCAGAAGTCCGCCGGTGCGGGGAGGCTCATGGGCCCAGACTTCCACCTCGCGGCGGAGGCGCCCACCGGGCCGCGCTCCCTAGGCTGGTCGGATGCCGCAGCGACCCGCCGGGTGGACCGCCCGCCTCGCCGACTGGTGGGGGATCGACTCCGGGTGGGAGCGCGTGCCCGCCGACCCTGCCCGCGCCTACCGCCACGACCTGTGGCTGGGCGGGGCGTTCGTCGTCGTGTCCCTGGTGGGCGCCGAGCTCGCCCGCAGCTTCGGGTACTTCGAGGACGAGACCGCCCCGACGTGGCTTCTCTACCTGCTCTCGGCCGTGGGCGCCGCGCCCCTCATGTGGCGGCGCCGGTTCCCGCTGGTCGTGCTGTCGGTGGTGTACCTGCACTTCCTCGTGGTGGGGCTGACGGTCCCGATGGTGACGATCCTCGTGCCGCTGCAGGTCGTCTACTTCGTCGCGCTGTTCAGCGCGGTGGCGTGGGCGCGCGACCGGCAGGCGATGGTGCTCGTCGTGGGCGCCGCGCTGCTCGCGATGTTCGGGTGGCTGGCCTGGCAGTTCGCCGTCGGGGCCGGCATCGACGGGATCGTCGAGTCGATGGGCCTGGCCGACGAGCGGCCCGGCCTGGTCGACCCCGGCGTCGCGTTCACCGCGTACAACCTGCTCATCAACCTCGCCTACTTCTACGGGGCGGTCGTGGCCGGCCAGCTCATGTGGCACGGCGCGCGCCGTCGCGAGCAGCTCGAGGAGCAGGCCGCGACCATCGAGCGCCAGACGGTGGAGCTCCAGCGGCAGGCGGTCGTCACCGAGCGGCTGCGCATCGCGCGGGAGCTGCACGACGTCGTCGCGCACCACGTGTCCGTCATCGGGATCCAGGCCGCCGCGGCCCGGCGGATGCTCTCTGGCGACCCGGCCGCCGCGGCCGCGCCCCTGGCCACCATCGAGGGCGAGTCGCGCGAGGCCGTGGCGCAGATGCGCGGGCTGCTCGGCACGCTGCGGGGGGTCGAGGACGGCGCGGGCCCGGGCGGTGGGGCCTCGGGCGGCGGGCGCGCGCCGGAGCCCGGGCTGGGCGACGTGCCCGCGCTCGCCGACGACGCGGGGCTCGACGTCGAGGTGCGGGTCGTCGCCGAGCCGGGCGCCGTCGACGACGTCCCCGCGCCGGTCGGCCTCAGCCTGTACCGCACCGCGCAGGAGGCGCTGAGCAACGTGCGCAAGCACTCCACGGCGCGGTCGGCGCGCGTCGTCGTGCGCGTGGACCGCCGCCCGGCGCGTCGTGACGAGCCCGCGGCCGACCGGTTCCCGCACGGCTTCGCCGAGGTCGAGGTGCTCGACGACGGCCGCCCGCGCCCCGGCTCCACCGGGACGGGGCTCGGCCTGGTCGGCGTGCGCGAGCGGGTCGCGACGCACGGCGGCGTCGCCGAGGTCGGGCCCCGCGCCACCGGCGGCTACCGTGTGCGGGTGCGCCTGCCCCTGCCCCGTCCGACGTCCCCGGACCGCCCATGAGCGGCCCCGACGCGCCCGTCCGGGTGCTTCTGGTCGACGACCAGAAGCTGGTGCGGTCCGGCTTCGCGATGATCCTCGGCGTCGAGCCCGACCTCGAGGTGGTGGGCGAGGCCGCCGACGGCGCGCAGGCGCTGGAGCAGGTGCGGGCGCTGCGCCCCGACGTCGTGCTCATGGACGTGCAGATGCCGGTGATGGACGGCATCGAGGCCACCCGGCGCATCGTCGCCGACGACCTCGCCACCGTGCTCGTGCTCACCACCTTCGACGACGACGCCTACGTGGACGACGCCCTGCGCGCCGGCGCGTCCGGCTTCCTGCTGAAGAACTCCGACGCCGACCGGCTGGTCGACGCCGTCCGCACCGTCGCGGAGGGCCACGCACTGCTCGCGCCGGAGGTCACGAAGCGCGTCATCGAGCGCATGGTGTCCGGCGAGGGCCGACCGGCCGGGCCACCCGCCGACCCCGCCGACGCCCCTCCTGTCCGCGCGCCGTCCGACCCCCGGCTGGACCGGCTCACGCCCCGGGAGCGGGAGGTGCTGGTGCTCGTCGGGCAGGGGCTGTCCAACGCCGAGATCGCGGGCGAGCTGTTCCTCGGCGAGGCCACGGTCAAGACCCACGTCTCCAACGTGCTGGCCAAGCTGCACCTGCGCGACCGCGTCCAGGCCGTCGTCTTCTACCACCGCACCCTGACGTAGCGGTGGCTCGTCGTCGGGCGCCTGCACGACGACCCACCGCTACGTCGGCAGGACGAAAGCCCGGTCCGCGGGCCAGGGATGCGGGAACCAGCCCGCGGCAGCGAGGACCCGTCGTACCTCCTCGACCACCACTCCTCGCGTGACGTCCCGTCCGGTGAACCGCAGGACGACGGCCCCGTGGCTCGTCAGCCCGTTCTGCCGGTGACGGTCGCCGAAGAGGGCCTGCGGCGTCGTGTGGGCGTCGCGCCCGTCGAGCTCCAGGAGGAGCACCCGGCCGCTCGGCAGGAGCCACGCCAGGTCCACCCGGGCCAGAAAGCGGCCGCGCGCATCCCGCACCACGAGCTGGAGGGCGTCGGGCGGGAGATTCGCGTCGGTGCAGGCGAGTCGCGCCGCCGTCTCGATCGGGGACTCCGCCCGCGGGTCCGACTCGTCCCACCACGCGGCACAGCGGGCGGCGCCGCGACGACCGCGCGCAGCCTCGCGGGCCCGGCGGAACTCGCCCTCGGTGACGACTCGCCGGTGCCGGGCGGAGTCCATCAGCGCGACGGCGTGCCCGCGGTCGAGCTCAGGGACCGCCTGCGCCAGCGCAAGCTCCGCCGGGACGCAGGGGACGCCTCCGACGACGACCCACCGGCGCACCTGCTCGCGGCGCACCCGCCCGGGCCCGCCGGACCGTGGGGAGCCGTCGGGGAACGTCACCTCCGGTGCGATGCGCGCGGGCGCGCCCTGCACGCCCTGCCAGACGAGGGCGCACAGCCCGGTGGCGACCGAGCCGGGGCGGGCGAGGACACCGAGGAGCGCCGAGCGCCGTCGGGAGAGGTCGAAGGGATCGGTCGTGTCGCCCGCCACGCCGGTGTCGAACACCCCGCGAGCCACGCGGCTCCACTCGTGGCGTCCCACCAGGGCGGCGACGTTCTGCTTCGTGAGCCCGCGCTCGTGGCACTGTCCGGACGACACCAGACCTTCCTGCGCGGCGGCGACCTGCCGGAGGGCGGCGGGGACGACGAGGCGACGATGCACCCGGGAAGCAGACCAGATCCGAGGGCGGCGCGGCGGAGCTCATCCACAGCGTCGGGTGGTCGACGTAGCGATCGGTCCCGGTCCTCGATCCGGACGAGGACCGATCGCTACGTCGATGCTCACGCGCGGGGGGTGAGCCGGATGACGGGCAGCTCGCGGTCGGTCCGGGCCTGGTACCCGGCGAACCCGGGGGACGTGGTCGTGACGACCCGCCAGGCGGCGGCGCGCTCGGCGCCGTGCAGCTCCTCGGCGACGACGGGGACGGTCCGGCCGCCGGTCGTGACGGTCGCGCGGTCGGGGTGGGCCGCGAGGTTGAGGTACCAGGCGGGGTTCGCCCGGGCGCCGGCGGCGGACGCGACGACGATCCAGCCGCCGTCCCCGTCGGGGAACCCGCCGACGGGGGCGGACCGCTCCTGGCCGGTCTTGCGGCCGATCGTCGTCAGGGCGAGGGGGCCGCCGGCGGACCGACCCGCGCGACGTGCCGCCCGCCGATTGCGACCGGCGAGGAAGCGTCCGCGGGGCTGGTGGGCGCCGCGCGTGCCCTGAGGGTTCGTGAACGTCATCGTGCTCTCCTTCGTCGGGGCGCCAGGTGCTCGCCGGTGGATGGCGCGTCCCGAGGCACGGTGCCAGGGCACCGCGACCCCCGGTACCGACCGCCGTCGGTCGCCCCGCGACGAAGGTCGGGGGTCGGCGGCGGATCCGGGACAGCCCTTGCGCTGGAGTGGACTCCAGCTCCTACGGTCGACGCATGACGACGGTGGAGACCGAGACCGGGACGACGGTCGGCATCCGGGAGGTCGCGGAGCACAGCGGCCTGAGCGTGGACGCCCTGCGCTGGTACGAGCGGGAGGGGCTGCTGCCCCGGGCGCCGCGCGGGCCGGACGGCAGGCGGCGCTACCCGGAGCGGCTGGTCGGGTTCGTCCGGCTGGTGGTGGCGCTGCGCCGCACCGGCATGCCCGTGGCGGACGTGCGCGACTTCGTGGCGCTCGCCGACGACGGCGCCGCGTCGCACGGGCGCCGCATGGCCCTGCTGGAGCGGCAGCGCCAGAACATCCTGCGCCAGCAGGCACAGCTCGCCGACGACCTCGCCGCCGTCGACCACAAGATCGGGCACTACCAGGAGCTCATCGACGCCGGCCTCGACTGCGAGGGCCTCCCCGTGACGCCCGAGGTCGCGGCGGCGCAGCGTCTCACGACCGTCCGGACCGAGAGGACCGCCTCATGACCACGACCACCGGCACGCCCCGCACCACGCTGGGCGACGGCCTCGACACCTCGCTGCTCGGGTACGGCGCCATGGGCCTCGCCCAGGTGTACGGCGCGGTGGGCGAGGACGACGCGCTCGCGACGCTGCACCACGTCGTCGACGTCGGCATCGACCTGATCGACACGGCCGACCTGTACGGCCAGGGCTCCAACGAGCGGCTCGTCGGGAGGCTGCTCGCCGACCGCCGGGACGAGGTCACGCTCGCGACGAAGTTCGGCATCGTGCCCGAGGACGACACGTACACGCGCATGTCGGCCCGCAACGACCCGGCGTACGTCGCCGAGGCGGCGGACGCGAGCCTGCGGCGCCTCGGCGTCGACGTCATCGACCTCTACTACCTGCACCGCCGGGACCCGCGGGTGCCGGTCGAGGACGTCGTCGGCGCGATGGCGGACCTGGTGACGGCGGGCAAGGTGCGCCACCTCGGCCTGTCGGAGGTCACGGCGGCCGAGCTGCGGGCGGCGCAGGCCGTGCACCCGATCGCCGCGGTGCAGAGCGAGTGGTCGCTGTGGAGCCGCGACGTGGAGCGGTCGGTGGTACCGACGGCGGCCGAGCTCGGGGTGGGCTTCGTGCCGTACTCGCCGCTGAGCCGCGGCTTCCTCGCCGGCGGCCTCGCGGGCGCCGACGAGCTGGCCGGCGACTGGCGCAGCAACCTCGAGCGGTTCCGCGGGCCGGCGTTCGAGGCCAACCAGGCGCTCGTGGCCGTCGTCCGCGGGATCGCCCACGAGCGCGGCGCGACGCCCGCCCAGGTGGCGCTCGCCTGGCTCCGCCAGCAGGGGGAGGCGCTGGGGCTGCCCGTGGTGCCGATCCCCGGCTCCCGGCGGGCCACGCGGGTGGACGAGAACCTCGCGTCCCTCGGCCTGGCCCTCGACGCGGAGGCCCTGGCGGCGCTCGACGAGCTGGCCGGCCGCGTGGTGGGCGCCCGCTCCGACCAGTCGAACCCGGACTGGGTCTCCGACACCCGCGAGTGACGCGGGAGCAGGGGTCCGCCCGGCGGGGGAGGCGCGGATCTCCGCCGCCGGGCGGATCACACGGGGCCGCACGGTCCGTAGCGTCGTCGTCATGGACAACGACTCCCTCGAGGTCCGGGGCCTGACCCGGACGTTCGGCGACCTCACGGCCGTCGACGACGTCTCGTTCGCGGCCCCGGCCGGGCTGCTCACCGGGTTCGTCGGCGGCAACGGCGCGGGCAAGACGACGACCATGCGCATGATCATGGGCGTCCTGGCGCCGACGGCCGGCGAGGTGCGGTTCGGCGGCGACCCGGTGACGCGCGCGGACCGCCGCGCGTTCGGGTACATGCCGGAGGAGCGCGGCCTCTATCCGAAGCAGCCGGTGCTCGACCAGCTCGTCTACCTGGCGCGGCTGCGCGGCATCGCGGCCCCGCGGGCCCGCGCCGAGGTGCTCGACATGCTCGACCGGCTCGGCCTGGCCGGCCGGTCCAAGGAGCACGTCGAGAAGCTGTCGCTCGGCAACCAGCAGCGCGTGCAGATCGTCGCCGCGCTCATGGGCACGCCGCGGCTGCTGGTGCTCGACGAGCCGTTCAGCGGCCTCGACCCGGCCGCCGTCGACGGCATGGTGGACCTGCTCGCGGAGCACACCGCCCGAGGCGTGCCGGTGCTGTTCAGCTCGCACCAGCTCGACCTCGTGGAGCGGCTGTGCGAGCGGCTCGTCATCCTCAAGTCCGGCCGTGTCATGGCCGACGGCGCGCCCGCCGACCTCCAGGCCACCGGCGCGCTGCGCCACCGGCTCGTCTCGGTCGGCGACGCCGGCTGGGTGCGCGGCGTCCCCGGCGTGCACGCGGTCGACGTCGACGGCCCCGTCGCCCTGCTCGAGGTGGCCGACGACGCCGCCCTGCAACGGCTGCTCGCCACCGGCCTCGAGCGCGGCGGCGTCCGCGAGCTCACCCCCGTCCGGCCCACGCTGGCCCAGATCTACCGCGAGGTGACGGCATGACCTCCACCCTTCCCGCCCCGACCGGCACGACCGCGCCCCCGGACGACGCGGAGAGCACCCGCGGCGCGTGGCTCGTCGTGATGAAGCGCGAGATCGTGGTGCGCGCGCTCAACAAGACGTTCCTCGTGGGCCTGCTCGTCTCGGTGGCGATCATCGCCGCGCTGGCGGCGTTCATGGCCTGGCAGGGCAGCAGGACGGACAGCTTCACGGTCGCCGTCCCCGCCGGCGACGCCGCGGCGACGGCCGCCGTCGAGTCCGCGGCCGCGATCCCCGAGGAGCAGGGCGGCGGCGCCGAGCTCACCACCCTCGAGGTGCCGGACGACGCCGCGGCCCGCGCCGCGCTCGCCGACGGCGACGCGGACGGGTGGCTGCACCCGGCGCCGGGGGGTGACGGCTGGGTGCTCACCGGCGAGGCGGCCCCCGACAGCACGCTGACCCGCCTGCTCACGGCCGGGGTGGCGGCGGAGACGCTGGACGCCAACGCGGAGGCCGCCGGCACCACCGCCGCCGAGCTCACCGCGGGCGGCACGCTGACCACCGACCGGGTGGACGGCGACGCCGTGGACTCGCAGACGCTGTTCTTCGCGTCGTTCGCCCTCGCCCTGCTGTTCTTCATCGGGGCGCTCGGCTCCGGGCAGATGATCGCGGGCAGCGTGGTCGAGGAGAAGCAGTCGCGGCTGGTGGAGATCATGGCCACCGCCGTGCCGCTGCGGCACCTGCTGGCCGGGAAGATCCTCGGCAGCTCGGTCGTGGCGCTGGCGCAGAACGTGGTGTTCGCCGCCGTCGGCCTCGCGGCCCTGTCGTTCACGCCGACCGCGTCGATCCTGCCGTCCCTGTCGACGTCGCTCGTCTGGTTCGTGCTGTTCTTCGCGGTCGGCTTCCTCGGCCTGGCCGCCCTGTACGCGGTGGCGGGCGCGCTCGCGTCGCGCACCGAGGACCTGCAGCACACGACCACCCCGATGACGATGGCGATCATGGGCGTGTACTTCCTGACGTTCTCCGCCAGCGGCACGTTCGAGACGGTCCTGTCCTACGTCCCCGTGGCGAACGTCGTCTCGATGCCTGTGCGGGTGCTGTCCGGCGACGCGGCCTGGTGGGAGCCGATCGTCTCGCTGCTGATCCTCGCCGCGTTCGCCGTCGCCGCCCTGCTCGTGAGCGAGCGGGCCTACCGCGGCGCGCTGCTGCAGACCGGCGGCCGGCTCTCCTGGTCACGTGCCCTGAGGTCGGCCTGAGGCCGGCCCGGACGCGCCGTCGTCGGCGTTCGCCCGTAGTGTTCCAGATCGCACCCGAAAGTCCCGGTCCGGGCAACGACGCCAGGACCTCCCGCGACAGAAGGAGTGACCATGACGACACGACGACGCCTGGTGGCGCTGGCCACCGGCTCGGCGATGCTGATCGGCGGGGCCGTGGCGGTGACGACGGCCGCCCCGGCAGCGGCGATCCCGCCGGAGTCGCACTGCGGCACCGAGGCCTCAGGCTCCGGCAACAACGGGTTCGTCGACCACGCCCAGCTCACGAGGACCCTGCAGAGCATCGAGCGCACCACGCGCGGAGAGGTCGACGTCGAGGTGGCCGGCCTCAGCACGCAGGGCCGGGAGATCTACACCGCCCGCGTGGGTCACGGCGACACCGTGCTGCTGGTGCAGTCGCAGATCCACGGCAACGAGATGCACGGCACGGAGGCGCTGCTCGCCCTGCTGCGGCAGTGGGGCGGCAGCACGCCCGAGGCGCAGGCGCTGCGCGACGCGGTGACGATCGTCGCGATACCGCGGCTCAACGTCGACGGGGGCGAGCTCGACCAGCGGCAGGACGCCACCACGTGGGACGACGTCGTCGCCGCGTTCCCGCAGCTCGAGGGCGTTCAGCCCGCCTGGAACTACAACGCGCGGGTGGGCGGGTTCGACGTCAACCGCGACTTCAACCCCGACCTGGACTACGTGCCGCAGCCCGAGGACTTCCCGGGCGACAGCGCGGACACGGGCTGGTACATCACCCCCGAGTCGCAGACCGTGCGCGACGTGTACCGCGGGCTCGAGGGCGAGTTCGGCACCGTCGACTACTTCGTGGACCTGCACAACCAGTGGTCCTGCTACGCCACCGAGGACCTGGAGCACATGTCGCCGCTGTCGATCTCGGCGCGGTTCATCGCCGACCCGGCGGAGTTCGGCGACTGGCCGAAGTTCGACTACGACGCGTCGCGCCGCGCCAACGTCGCCGTGTACGAGGCCCTGCAGACGCGAGGGGGCTCCGGGTTCGGTGACCTCACGCTGTACCCGCAGGACACCAACCTGCCGGGCACCGCGCTCGGGTCGTTCGCCCTGCGCGGCAGCGCCACCGTGCTCTTCGAGACGTCGAGCCAGACGCAGTACGACGGCATGAAGCGCAACGGCATGCTGCGCGCCCAGATCGAGGTCGGCCTGGGCGGGCTGGTCGACGCGGTCGCGGACGGGTCGATCGCGGACCTCGACCCGGAGACGTACGAGTCGATCCCTCAGCGGGTCTACCTGCCGGCGGACTGAGGCGGGCGCCGCGAGGCGCCGCTCTTCCGACCCGAGCCCGCACGAGCCCGCCCCGTCGTACGACCGGGCGGGCTCGTGTCGTCCACCCCGGTAGGGGAGTCCCCCGAAATCGCTCAGGGTTGTCCCCCGAAGGTCCCGAAAACCCTGGGACCGCGGGGCCCGGGCGCCCTAGCGTCAGCCGCATGACCGCCGTCGACGCCGCCCGCCTGCAGTTCGCGCTGCTCGCCGGGACCCACTTCCTCTTCGTCCTGGTGACGCTGGGGCTGGGGCCCGTCGTGGCGATCCTGCAGACCCGGTGGGCGCTCGCCCGCGACGCCGGCCGGGCGGCGACGCTCGAGACCGCCACCCGCTTCTGGGGGCAGCTCTACCTCGTCAACTACGCCCTGGGCATCGCCGCCGGCATCGTCATGGAGCTGCAGCTCGGGCTGAACTTCCCGGGCCTGCTCGACGTCGCCGGCGGCGTGTTCGGCGCCCCGCTGGTGATCGAGACGATGGCGGCCTTCTTCCTCGAGTCCACGTTCCTCGGGCTGTGGGTGTTCGGGTGGCACGTGCTGCCCCGCTGGGCGCACACGGCGGCGTTCTGGGCGGTGGTGGTCACGGGCTACCTCTCGGCGTTCACCGTGAAGGTGGCGAACGGCTTCCTGCGGAACCCGGTCGGCTACGAGATGGTCGACGGCGTGGCCCGCGTGACCGACGCGGCGGCGCTGATCACGAACCCGGCGGCCCTGGTGTCCGCGCTGCACGTCGTCGGCGCGTGCCTCATGGCGGGCGCGTTCCTCCTGGTCGGGGTCAGCGCCTGGCACCTGCGCCGGGCGCCGTCGCGGCTGCCGGGCGTCGTCGCGGCGGGCCTGCCCGGCGCCGTCATGTCGCCGGAGAACGACGTGTGGCGCCGGTCGATGCGGATCGGGCTGGCCGCGGGCACGGTCGGCGCGTTCGTCGCCACCGGCGCCGGCTACGCGCAGTTCGCGTACCTCCAGGACGTGCCCCACGGCGACCCGCCCGTGGTCGGCATCGCGTACGTCGTGATGCAGGGCGTGGGCCTGTTGGCGTTCGTCGTCGGGTGCGTGCTGCTGCTCCTGCTGCCCGGCAACGTGCTGTTCCGCCTGTGGCGGCCGCTGCGCACCGCCCTCTACGGCACGCTCACGGTGCTGCTCCCGGTGCCGTTCCTCACGGCGCTGCTCGGTTGGGCGGCCCGCGAGATCGGCCGGCAGCCGTGGGCGATCGCCGGCGTGCTGCGCACCGAGGACGCCGTCACCGACGCACCCGCCGGCCAGGTGATCACGTCCCTCGTCGTCCTCGTCGGCGTGATGCTCGCCCTCGCCGTCGTCGACTGGTCCGTCATGGCGCGCCTCGCCCGCCGCGGCACGACGCGCCTCGCCCTCGGCGCCCCGCCTGCCCAGGTGCTGCGCGACGGCGACGACGAGGCCTCGACAGGCCCGACGGGCGGGGCCACCCCCGCCGACCAGGACCAGATCCTCACCTTCGGAGGCACCCGATGAACGCGCTCGGCTGGGCCCTGCTGCTCGCCGCGCTGCTCGCCGGCTGGGCGGTGCTCGACGGCGCCGTCCAGGGCGGCGTGCCGCTCGTGCGCGCGGTCGGCGGCACGGACGACGCGCGCCGGCGGACCGTGCTCGCCACGGTCGCGCCCTTCCTCCTGCTGGGGGAGGTGTGGCTCGTCGCAGCGGCGGGCGTGCTGCTCGCCGCCTTCGGCCACGTCGAGGGCACGCTGTGGGCCGCGGGGTATCTCGTGGTGGTGGCGCTGCTGGTGGCCTGGGTGGTGCGCGACGCCGCCCTTTGGCTGCGCAGCCGCCTGCCGTCGCCGCGGTGGCGCCGGGGGTGGGACGTCGTCGGCCAGGCCGCGAGCCTCGCGCTCCCGGCGGCGTTCGGCGCGCTGGCCGGGGTCGCGTGGGTGCGGTTCTCGGTGGTCGGGCCGCAGGCCGACGCCGGCTCCGGGGTGGCGCAGGCGCTCGCGCTCGGGCTGCCGGTGCTCACGGCGGGGCTCGCCGTCGCGGCCGCGCGGGTGCACGGCGGGCTCGTCGTCGCCGCCCGGGCCCCGGAGGCGCTCGCGCACGAGGCCCGGCGGCGGGTCCGCCGCGCCCTCGTGCCGGCGGCCGCGCTCGCCGGGCTGGCCGCGCTCGGCGCGCTCGCCGTCGCGGCCCTGGGCACGGCGTCGGCCCTGGTCGCGGCCGTGCTGCTCGTCGCGGTGGCCGGCGTGGCGCTCGCGGCCCGGTTCGACCTGGACCGCGGCACCCGCCGCACGGGCGTCGTGCGTTCCTCCGGCCCGCTGCTCGCCGTCGCGCCCGTGGTGGCGACGGCCGCCGTCGTCGGGCCCGCGGTGCTCGCGCTCGCCGCGCCCGCGGCGGTGCTGCACGCCCTGACGTGGCCCGTGCTGGGCGCGTTCGCCGCCGTCCTCGCGGCGCAGGCCGTGAGCTGGCGGGTGCTGGTGCGGCCGCTCGGGCCGCGCACCGCCGTCTTCCTCTGACAGAGCCGTGACGCTCGGGCAACACCGCGGAAACGGGCGGTGCGCACCATGGGGAGGGAGCGGCCGCCGGGCCGCGCGAAGGAGGCCCACCATGGCTGTCACGATGCCCGTCCCGACCCCCGTCCCCGCCGCCTCGCGGGCGATCCTGCCCTCGCCGCACACCGCCACCGGCGCCGCGACCGTGCGCCGCGCCAACCCCGGCGACCGGCTCACGGTCGACCCGGAGGACCGTCGTCGGCGCGCCCGCACCGCGCTGCTGGAGCTGGCCGTGGCGCGCTCCGTGGAGCGGCGCCGGACCGTCTGACGGGCGCCGGCGCGGGGGCCTGAGCAGCCGGGTCGCGCACGGGTCGCCGGGCACGGGGGCCAGGCTTAGGTTCGAGAGGTGGCCCGACGACGCGGCGCCCGCCCGGACGCCTACACGTTCGACCTCGTCCCGGACGGCGACGCGCCGGACGACGCCGAGGACCGCGCGGACGCGCCGGCCGACGGGCCGCTCGACGCGCCGGTCCGCGTGCCGGTCGTCGAGGCCACCCGGGGTGCCGGGCCCCACGCCCCGCTCCTCATCGACCTCGACCCCGACGACGTCGACGAGGGGTTCGGCGAGCCCCCGCCGTCGGGCGGGGGGCCGGAGCCGCTCACCTGGCGCCGCGCCCTCGACCGCTCGCGCGACCTGCTGCGCGGCCGCCGGCTGGTGGCCGCGGTGGTGGTCGTGGCAGCGGCGCTCACGGCGGTGGTCGTGGACACGGTGGGCGACCGGGGTCGACTCGCCGCCCTGCGCGCGGCGCCCGGCGGGGTGCTGGACCTGAGCGCCGAGCCGCGCGAGGTGTGGCGGGTCGAGGCCGAGGGCAGCGTGCCCAGCGGTCTCATGGCGATGGCCGGCGGGCTCGTGGTGGCGCAGGACCGGGGCGAGCTCCTCGGGCTGGACGTGGAGACCGGGGAGCGGCGCTGGCGGGTGGCGCTCCCGGCCGGCACGAGCTCGTGCGGTCCCGGGATGCAGGCCTGGTCGGGCGGGATCCAGCCGGACACGGCGGACCGGATCGTGTGCGTGACGTCGTCGCCGGACGACGGCGACCGGCGGCACGCCACGGTGACCGTGGTGGACGCGGACGGCGGCGTCGAGGGCACGCGTGAGCTGGAGAGCTCCCCGGCCGAGCTCTACCCGGGAGGCGACGGCGCGCTGGTCTCCGTCGAGTGGGTGGGTGAGGCGTCGCCCGTGGACCCGCGGGTCGCGGACGAGGTCGTCGCCGGCGTCGCCGACGCGGGGGCCATCGCGGACGGCTACGACCTGCGGGTCCGGGTCGAGGACGCGCTCACGGGGGAGCGTCGGTGGCAGCAGACGGTCCCGTTCGACGGGGGCGTGGACCCGTCGTTGTGCGTGCGGTGGTCCGACGACGGCACGACGTCGGGGGTGGACCTGCGCGGCGGCGTGCAGACGATGGTGACGGACCGGCTGCTGTGGCTCGGCGGGTGCGGCATCGACGCGTGGTTCACGCCGGACGGCGCCCGCCTGGACCGGCCGGGCGACCCGGGCACGTTCGAGGGGTTCACCGTGGAGCCGCTGACCGGCGACGGCTACGTGGTGCGTACCGACTCCGACGACGTCGGCCTGGACGCCCTCGCGGACGCCGACCGCCTGCTGCGCGACGACGGCACGGAGATGCGCGAGGTGCGCGGGCGCTACCTCGTGCCGCTGAGCACGGACGGCGGCGGCGACGGGGTGCACCTCGCGCGGCGCGGCGACGCGACCGTCGCGACGTCGGACGACGGGACGGAGCTGTGGCGCACGGACGTCCGCGGCACCAGCCTGCTGGTGCGGACGGCGCAGGTGGCGGTGCTGGTCGACGAGGGCCGACGCGTGTACGGCGTGGACCTCGGCACGGGGGACGTGCTGTGGGTGCGGCCCGACCTCGTGGAGGGGCTCGACGCGATGGGGGCGTACGGGCCGCGGTTCGTCGACGCGGCGTTCACCGACGGGCGGCTGGCCGCGTTCGTGGTGCCGGACTACGCCCGAGGCGACGTCGTGCACTGGGTAGCGCTCGACGCCGCCTCGGGTCGTCAGCTGTGGCAGGTCGAGCTCGGCGGCGACGGCTGGGGGGTCCAGCTCGCGGTCGCCGGCCGGCTCGTCCGCTGGTCACCGGCCGAGATCGTCGGGCTCGGCTGACGGGTCCGCGTCGTCCGCGTCGTCGTCGGTGTCGACGGGGTCGGGGGCGACGTCGTCGGCGAGCACGAGGTAGACCTCGCGTCGCGCCTTGTCGAGCACGGCCGCCGCGGCCTCGGCCTGCGCCCGGGTGCCCGCGCGGGCGACCTGCTCGACGGCGCCGCCCAGGGCGCGCATCGCGTGGTGCAGCTCGTGCCCCTGGCGCCGCGGGTCCTCCGCGACCTTCTGCCACGGGGTGCCGAGCTCGTCGCGGTGCTCCTCGACGTAGGCGCGGCCGGAGTCGGTGAGCGACGCGAGGCGGCGTCCGCCGTCGTCGGCCACCGTGACGAGGCCCTCGTCCTGGAGCTGGGAGATGGCCGGGTAGACGGCGCCCGGGCTGGGGCGCCAGCGGCCGTCGGTGCGCTCGGCGAGCTCGGTGATCACCTGGTAGCCGTGCATCGGCCGCTCGGCGAGCAGCAGCAGCAGGGCGGCGCGGATCTCGCCGCGGCCGGCGCGGCGTCCGCCGCCCCGGTGGCCGCGCGGGCCGAAGCCGGGGCCGAAGCCCGGGCCGGGAGGGAACCCGGGGCCGAAGCCCCCGGGGCCGGGGAAGTCACCGCGCCGGCGGCGGTCGCCGCGCGGGCCGGGCTGACGGTCGAAGGGGTGCCGGTCGAACGACCGGGGGTCGTAGGTGCGGGGGTCGAAAGGGATGTCTCGAGGGGTACGCATCGGAGTGGTCCTCACTGGTTCGAAGGCTGTGGTGGAGGTGTGTCGCCCGGGGAGGAGCTCTCGACCCGAGCGGCGACGTATCTAAGATAGGACGCGATATATCTTTAACGCAAGGCCCGGAACGATGTGATCTGGATCACTCCGATACCGATGGGGTGACGGGCCCAGGAGAACGCGCGGAGGTGCGCCTACGTTGTTCGGCATGGAAGTCCTGCTCTTCGGCGTGCTCGCTGCGGTCGTCGTCATCGCCGTCACCGCCCTGGCGCCCCGGGCCGGGGTCGCCGCACCGCTGGTCCTGGTGCTGATCGGCGTCGCCGTGAGCTTCCTCCCCGCCGTGAAGGCCATCGAGATCAACCCCGAGGTCATCCTCGTCGGCGTGCTGCCCGCGCTGCTCTACGCGGCGGCGGCGTCGCTGCCGACGATGGACTTCCGCCGCGACTTCACGGCGATCGGCGGGATGGCCGTGCTGCTCGTGGTGATCACGGCCGTGCTGCTCGGGTTCGTCTTCTCGTGGGTGATCCCCGGGATCGACCTCGCCGCCGGCATCGCGCTCGGCGCCATCGTCAGCCCGACGGACGCCGTCGCCACGTCGATCATCAAGAAGCTCGGCGCGCCGCAGCGCGTCGTCGTGATGCTCGAGGGCGAGGGCCTGCTCAACGACGCCACGTCGCTGGTGCTGCTGCGCTCCGCCATCGCGGCGACGGCGGCCAGCGTCAGCCTGTGGGAGGTGGTCGGGAGCTTCGCCAAGGCCGTGCTCCTCGCCGTCGTCATCGGCCTGGTCGTCGGCCGCCTCGGCCTCTGGGCCCGCGAGCACCTGCGGCACGCGGCGCTCTCCACGGCCGTGTCGTTCGTCGTGCCGTTCGCGGCGTACCTGCCGGCCGAGGAGCTGGACGCGTCCGGCATCGTCGCGGCCGTCGCGGCGGGTCTCGTCACGAGCACGCTGTCGGCACGGCACCTCAGCCCGCAGGACCGGGTGGCCGAGCGGATGAACTGGCGCACCATCGAGACCCTGCTCGAGGGCGGGCTGTTCCTCGCCATGGGCCTCGAGGTGTTCGGCCTGGTCCAGGACGTCCGCGAGGCGCACGGGTCGCTGTGGACGGCGGTCGGCGTCGCGGCGCTCGCGGCGGTGGGCATCATCGCGCTGCGCGCGCTCTTCGTGCTCCCGCTGCTGCGCTACCTCGCCGCGCGCCGCCGCCGGGCCGAGCAGGTGCGCGACACCCTCGACCGCATGGAGCAGCGGGTCTCCGCGAAGCTCGACGAGTTCGCCGACCCGAACGGGATCATCACGCCCGACGCCGCGAAGGCGCTCTCGGCCGTGTGGACGCAGGGCGACCAGCGGGTGTGGGAGGCGGGCAACCCGCGCCGTCAGGTCCGCCGGGTGCAGCGCCGCGTCGAGGCCGAGGCGATGAAGCGCCGGGCGTCGTCGGGGCGCCTGTCCGACGACGACCGGGAACGGATGCGGCAGCGTCGCATGGCGCGTGTCGCCGAGTTCCGCAAGCGGTTCACGCGGCGCATCGCGGACGTCGACTACCTGCTCGCGGCCCCGCTCGGGCCCCGGGAGGGCGTCGTCATCGTGTGGGCCGGGATGCGGGGCGTCGTGACGCTCGCCGCGGCCCAGACGCTGCCCAAGGAGGACTTCCCGCAGCGCTCGCTGCTCGTCCTCATCGCGTTCGGCGTCGCGGCCGGCACCCTGCTGGTGCAGGGCGGCACGCTGCCGTGGGTGGTGCGTCGGCTCGGGCTGGCGGGCGTCACGTCCTCGCGGTTCGACGAGGGCACGCAGGGGCTGCGCGAGATCGTCGACGGCACGGCCCGCGACATGCTCGACGACCCCGAGCTGCGCCGCAAGGACGGCACCCCGTACGCGCCGTACGTCGTGGAGCGGGTACGGACCGTCGTCGTGCGCGAGCAGGCCGACCAGGACGAGGAGGAGGCCACGCCCGAGGAGCTGTCGGCCCAGTTCTTCGAACTGCGGCTCGCGACCATCGCCGCGCAGCGCAAGGCCCTGCTCGAGGCCCGAGCCCTGGGGACGTTCGACTCGGACCTGCTGAGCAGGGCCCTGGAGCAGCTCGACGCCGACCAGATCGCCGTCGAGATGCGCGGGCACCTCGACGGCTGATCCGGCCGGTCTGGCCGGCTGGTCTGGCCGGCCGACCGGTCAGGACGACGAGATCTCGCTGCGCGCCGTCCGCCAGAGGCCGCCCGCGAGCGGCGCGACCACCCAGATGAGCGTCGCCGTGCCGAGCTGGGCCCAGCCCTGGCCGTCGAGCGCGCTGCCGAAGAGCAGCGGCTCGCCCGCCGTGCCGAGGTCGATCCAGGGCAGGACGTCGGCCATGCCGGGCACCAGCCCGCCGACGACGCCGAACAGCGTCGGAGCGAGGAGCAGGGTGACGATCGCGGCCGGCGTGCTGCGCAGCAGGAGGCCGAAGCCCACGCCCTGCGCCATGAACAGGACGACGGAGAGCGCCAGGTAGAGCACGGCGCGCACGGAGACGTCCCAGGCCGGGTCGGCGTCGCGGAACGCGACGACGAGCAGGTGCGCGAGGGCGGCGAGGCCCACCGTCACGACGAGCAGCGCCAGGCCGGAGCCGATCGCGCCGACCACCTTGGCCAGCCCGACGCGCGTGCGGCGGGGTTCGAGCGTGAACGTCACCAGGGCGGTCCGCTGGGACCACTCGGACGTCGCGGCGAGCACACCCACGATGGGCAGCAGCATCGCCATCGGCGTGGTCGTGCCGACGACGAACGCGGAGAACGAGTGGTTGCCCCCGTTCACCGCCATCATCACGGCGAGCACGGCCGCAGTGATGATCGCGATGACGGCGAGCATCCAGCGGCCCGCGCGGGTGTCGAGCTGCTTGCGCCACTCGACCAGCGTGAGGGTCGCGAAGGACACCGGGCGCAGGTCGGCGCCCGGACGGTTCGTGCGGCTCGCGCCGGCGGCGCGGGTCGGGGTCGCGGTGGTCATGCCGACACCTCCATGCGGGTCTGCTCGCGGGCGTCGTCGGCGGTGAGCTCGAGGAAGAGGTCCTCGAGGCCGCGGGAGTCGGCGGCGCGCAGCTCGGCGAGCACGACGCCCGCCGCGGCGGCCGCCCGACCGACGTCCACGGGCTCCGCCTCGACGGACAGCCCGCCGGTGGCGAGCTCCTCGACGCCGGCCCCGCCCTGCCGCAGGGCGAGGGCGAGGGCGCCGTCGTCGGTGGAGCGGACGAACGTGCCCGCCTGGCGCAGCAGGTCGTCCTTGTGCCCCTCGGCGACGACGCGACCGCGCCCGATGACGACGATCCGGTCGGCCACGGCCTCCATCTCGCGCAGCAGGTGCGAGGACAGCAGCACGGTGCCGCCGCGGCGGGCGAAGTCGTCCAGCAGGTCGCGCATCCAGCGGATGCCGGCGGGGTCGAGGCCGTTGGCCGGCTCGTCGAGGATCAGCACCTCGGGGTCGCCGAGCAGCGCGGACGCGAGGCCGAGCCGCTGCCGCATGCCGAGGGAGTACTGGCCCACGCGGCGGGCGGCCTCGCGGTCGGTGAGGCCTACCAGGTCGAGCGTGGTGTCGATGCGGCGGCGGTCGACGCCGGTCATGAGCGCGGCGAGGGTGAGGACCTCGCGCCCGGTGCGGCCGGAGTGCTGGGCGCCGGCGTCGAGCAGCACGCCCACGCGCCGCCCGGGGTTGGCGAGCGCGGTGAACGGCAGGCCGAGCACGCGGGCGGAGCCCGACGTCGCCGGGGTGAGGCCGCAGATCATGCGCATCGTCGTGGACTTGCCGGCGCCGTTGGGGCCGAGGAAGCCCGTCACGTGCCCGGGCTCGACGGTGAACGACACGTCGTCCACGGCCACGGCCGGCCCGTATCTCTTCGTCAGGTGCTCCACGGTGATCATGGCTCCACCCTGCCCGGGCGCGGGCGCCCGCCGCGTCCGGCGAGGGGATGGTTCGTGTCCTCCTTCCGGAGGATGCGCCGTCGACCGGTGGCGGATGCCCGCGGCCCCGCCGCTGCCTAGGCTCGACGTCGTGCCCACCGCCCCCGCCCTCCCGTCCCGAGGCCGCCGTGTCTGGGGCGAGACGTGGCGCGTGCTGGTCGCTCTCCTCACGGGCCTGACGGTGATGCTCCTCGTCGCCTGGGAGGTGGACACGGGCGAGCGGTCGATGTCCGACGGACAGGTGGCGCTGGACTTCCTCGTCGGCCTGGTGGCGCTCGGCCTGCTGCTGCTGCGGCGCAGGGCTCCCCTGACGATCGCTCTGGTGCTGTGCGCGGCGTCGGTGGTCTCCACGCTGGCCGTGGGCGCCGAGACGATCGCCGTGATCTCCCTGGCCACGGGGCGGCGGTGGTGGAAGATCGCGGCCGCGGGGGTGGCGTTCGTGGTCGCCGGGCGCGCGTACGCCGAGCTGCACCCCTACGTCGCGCCGTCGCCGTACGACGCCTGGGTGGACCTCGCCGCCGGGGTGGGGATGTACGCCCTGTTCGTGTGGATCGGCGCCTACATCGGGCTGCGGCGGGAGCACCTCGCCTCGCTGCGGGAGCGGGCGGAGACGGCGGAGCGGGAGCAGGCGAGCCGCGTCGCGCAGGCGCGGACGGCGGAGCGCACGCGCATCGCCCGGGAGATGCACGACGTGCTGGCGCACCGCATCTCGCTGGTCGCGATGCACGCGGGCGCGCTGGCCTACCGCACGGACCTGCCGCCGGAGAAGGCCGCGGAGACGGCCGCCGTGGTGCGGGACAACGCGCACGCCGCGCTGGCCGAGCTGCGCGAGGTGCTGGGCGTGCTGCGCGACCCGCTCGCCGGGAACGGGGCCGCGCCGCCGGAGCCGCCGCAGCCGTCGCTGGCCGACCTCGCGGAGCTGTTCGCCGAGGCCCGCGCGAACGGCGCGGACGTCCGGGTCGAGGGGGATCTCGACGACCTGGCCGAGCGGACCGAGGGGCTCGGGGAGGCGGTCAGCCGGCACGCGTACCGCATCGTCCAGGAGGGGCTGACGAACGCGCGCAAGCACGCCCCGTGGGCGCCGGTGGCCGTGTCGGTCGCGGGCGCGCCGGGCGACGGGCTGACGATCGTCGTGCGCAACCCGGTGCGCAGCGTCGGCCCGCGGCCGGAGGCTCCCGCGCCGCCGCCGTCGGGCCTCGGCCTGGTGGGGCTGACGGAGCGCGTGGAGCTCGTCGGCGGCCGCCTGTCCTACGGCACGACGGCGGACCCGGTGGCGCGCGACGGGCGCGGCGCGGCGTTCGTGCTGGAGGCGTGGCTACCGTGGGCAGCATGAGGCGGGTGGCATGACGACGCGGGTGGTGCTGGTCGACGACGACGCCCTGGTGCGCTCCGGGCTCACGCTCATCCTGGGCGGTGACCCGGACCTGGAGGTCGTCGCGACGGCGTCGGACGGGATCGAGGCGCTGGACGTCGTGGCGCGCGAGCGGCCCGACGTCGTCCTCATGGACATCCGCATGCCCCGCCTGGACGGCATCGAGGCGACGCGCCGGCTCCGCTCGGTCACCGACGCGCGGGTCATCGTGCTGACCACGTTCGACGCGGACGACATGATCGTCGAGGCGCTGCGGGCCGGGGCCGCCGGCTTCCTGCTCAAGGACACCCCGCCGGACCGCCTGGTCGCCGCCGTGCGTGCGGCCGCCGCCGGCGAGCCGACCCTGTCGCCGCGCGTCGCGGAGCAGCTCATCGCGCGGGTCACCGACCGCTCCGCCCCCGACGGGCGGCGGGCCGCCGCCGCGCGGCTGGAGACGCTGACCGACCGCGAGCGCGACGTCGCCCTCGCCGTCGCGCGCGGGCTGTCCAACGCGGACATCGCCGCCGAGCTGTACATGAGCGTCCCGACCGTGAAGACGCACGTGTCGCGCATCCTCACCAAGCTGGACGCCGCCAACCGTGTGCAGGCCGCCATCGTCGTGCACGACGCCGGGCTCGCCGCCGGGTGAACCGTTCCGGCCGGCCCCGCATCGCCCGGCCCGGCATCGCCCGGCCCTGCATCGGCGTGTCGCGGGTTCGGCGCGTCGTCACGCCCCGCGGGTTGTCGTGTGGGGCACTGTCGGCGTACCGCGAACCGGGCCACCCGAGACAGCGCGAGTCCTGCTCAGGCCAGCTCGCCTGCGACGCCGGAGCCGTGCTCGCTGAGCGGGAGCGGCTCCGGCAGAGCCGTCGATTCGTGCGCAGCCGCAATGGGTGCGGGAGAGCGGGCGCGACTCCCGGTCTGCTGACAGAGGCCGGCACGACAACCCGTGAGGCGTGACGACACGCGGATCGACGCGACACACGGGGCGCGGGACGCGGTGCACCGACACCCCTGAGCCCTGACGGGAGGTGGGGTCGGTGCGGCGTCGTCACCAGGGCGAGCGGCTCTGCGGGGCCTCGGTGAGCAGGTCGGACACGCGGCACCCGTACAGGACGGCGATCCGCCCGATCTCGTCGAGGGACCACGGCACCCGGCCCGTGTAGCGGGCGGAGATCGCCGAGCGAGAGCGCCCGAGCGCCATCGCAAGATCCTGCTGCAGCATGCCGCGTCGTGCGGTCTCGTACCGGACCGCCCCGGCCGCGACGGCGGCGAGCCCGTCCGGTGACACCCGTGGCGCGCGGGCCTTGCGGGGTCTCGGGGCGCCCGGCCCGCCCTCGGCGTCGTCGATGTCGGGGTCGAGGTCCGGGTTGGCGCGCGGGCTCCAGTAGGGGTCCACGGCGCGCCGCCGCTCGATCTCCAGGTCGTCCTCGGGCTCGGTGGTCCAGGACACGAAGTTGTTCCAGTAGCCGCTCACGCCACCGATGCTGGCGGACCCGTGCGCCCGTGACCGCCCGTCGTCCACAGGCCCGCCGGCCGGCGAGGTCAGGCGGCCAGGCGCTCCCGCAGCCAGGCGATGTCGGGGCCCATGTCGCCGTGCGTCTCGCACACGACGGGCGCGCCGGCGGTGGCGACGACGCCCACGAGCAGCTCGGGCGGGATGTTCCCGTCGCCGAAGTGCGCGTGCCGGTCGGCGCCGGAGCCCGCGGCGTCGCGGGAGTCGTTCGCGTGCACCAGGTCGATGCGGCCGGTGATCGCGCGGATGTCGTCGACCGCGGTGGCGAGGTCGATGCCGCCCGCCCAGGCGTGGCACGTGTCGAGCGTGAAGCCGACGTTCTCGGCGCCGTTCGCCCGCATCACCGCCGCCCACAGCTGCTCGAGCCGATCGAGACGGCGCGCCATCGAGAAGTCGCCGCCGGCGGTGTTCTCGATGAGCACCGGCACGTCGGTCTCGAGCGCGTCGATCGCCTTGCGCCAGTTGTCGAAGCCGACGTCGGGGTCGTCTTTCGCGGTGACGTGCCCGCCGTGCACGACGACGCCCTTGGCCCCGATCGCCTCGGCGCCGGTCATGATCTGCTGCAGCAGCTTGCGGCTCGGGATGCGGATGCGGTTGTTGGTGGACGCCACGTTGATGACGTACGGGGCGTGCACGAAGACGTCGAGCCCCGCGGCCGTCGTCTCCTCGCGGAACGCGTCCGCGCCGCCGGGATAGTCGAGCGGCGGCACCTTCCACGCCTGCGGGTCGGACAGGAACACCTGGACCACCTCGGCCCCGATGTCCTTCGCCTCCGCCACCGCGTCCTGCAGGCCGACGTGCGCACCGATCTTCACGCTCATGCGCCCCACCCTACGGAAGGCCGGCGACACCGTCGTAGGCTGGCCCACCATGAGCACCACGCCGCCGCTCGCGTACGTCATCGCCGGGTCCGAGGCCACGGGAGGGGCCGGGATCCAGGCCGACCTCAAGACCTTCCAGCAGCTCGGCACCTACGGGGTGGGGACGCTGACCTGCATCGTCTCCTTCGACCCGAAGCACGACTGGGGCCACCGGTTCGTGCCCGTCGAGCCGCAGGTCATCGCCGACCAGTTCGAGGCCGCGACGTCGACCCACGCGCTGGACGTCGTGAAGATCGGGATGCTCGGCACGCCCGCGACGATCGACGTCGTCGCCCGCTCGCTGGAGACGCAGCCGTGGCGGCACGTCGTCCTCGACCCGGTGCTGATCTGCAAGGGCCAGGAGCCCGGCGCCGCCCTCGACACCGACACCGCCCTGCGCGAGCGCGTCCTGCCGCTGGCCACGGTCGTGACGCCCAACCTGTTCGAGGCCAGGACGCTCGCCGGCATGGACGAGATCACCTCCGTCGAGGAGCTGACCGAGGCCGCGCGCCGCATCCACGCCCGGCTGGGCGACGGTCGCGGCCGCCGGTACGTCGTCGCGAAGGGCGGCGTCGAGCTGCCCGGCCCGGACGCCGTCGACGTCCTGTTCGACGGCGACGAGGTCACCGTCTTCGCCACGCCCAAGGTGGGTGAGGAGCGCGTCTCCGGCGCCGGCTGCACGTTCGCCGCGGCCATCACCGCGGAGCTCGCCAAGGGCGCCGACGTGCCGGAAGCCGTCCGCGTCGCGAAGGACATGGTGACGCAGGGCATCGAGGCGCGCGTCGAGGCCCGCACGCCGTTCGACACCGTGTGGCAGGGCGCGTACGCCTCCTGACGACCTGAGGAAGGAGCCGCCGTGACCGTCGACGAGGACGTGCACGCGGGCCGGTACCGCACGCACGAGGTCACCAACCAGCCGCCCGAGCGGGTGGGCGTCAACGAGTACCTCGACTTCCCGGTGCTGCGCGACGCCGTGCACGCCTTCGGCGGCGGCTGGGGCGAGGAGCGGCTCGTCGAGGCGGGGGCGCACGTCGGGAGCGCGGCGTTCCAGCGGGCCGCCGAGCTCGCGAACACCCACGAGCCCGTGCTGCACACCCACGACCGGCGCGGGCGGCGGATCGACGAGGTCGAGTACCACCCCGCGTACCACGAGGTGATCTCCGCGGCCGTCGCCCGCGGCGCGCACACGAGCGCCTGGGCGGACCCGCGGCCGGGCGCGAACGTCGTCCGCGGCGCGCTGTTCTCCCTCTTCGGCCAGATCGAGCCCGGTCATGCCTGCCCGGTGTCGATGACGCACGCCGCCGTCCCCAGCCTGCGGCACGCGCCCGACCTGGCGGCGCTCTGGGAGCCTCGCCTGCTCTCCACCGGGTACGACGGCGCCCTTGCCGCCCCCGCCACCAAGCCCGGAGCGCTCGTGGGCATGGCGATGACGGAGAAGCAGGGCGGCAGCGACGTGCGGGCCAACACCACGCGCGCGGTGCCGGCCGGCGACGGCACGTACGCGCTCACCGGCCACAAGTGGTTCTGCTCGGCGCCGATGTCGGACGCGTTCCTCGTGCTCGCGCAGGCGGGTCCCGACGGCACGACCGGGCCGTCGTGCTTCCTCGTGCCGCGCGTGCTGGAGGACGGCACCCGCAACACGTTCCGGATCCAGCGGCTCAAGGACAAGCTGGGCAACCGGTCGAACGCGTCGAGCGAGATCGAGCTGGACGGCACGGTCGGGCACCTCGTGGGCGAGACCGGGCGGGGGGTGCGCACCATCATCGAGATGGTGCAGCGCACCCGGCTGGACTGCGTGCACGGCAGCGCGGCGGGGATGCGGCAGGGCGTCGCGGAGGCGCTGTGGCACGCCCGGCACCGGACGGCGTTCGGCGCGGCCCTCGTCGACCAGCCCGCGATGACGGCGGTGCTCGCCGACCTCGCCCTCGAGTCGGAGGCCGCGACGCTCACGTCGATGCGGCTCGCGGCGGCGTACGACTCGGACTGCGGCACGGACGGCGGCGCGGACGGCGGCGAGCGGGCGTTCCGCCGCCTGGCCACTGCCGTCGCGAAGTACTGGGTGTGCAAGCGCGGCCCGCACCACGCCTACGAGGCGATGGAGTGCCTGGGCGGCAACGGGTACACCGAGGCGTTCCCGCTGGCCCGGCGCTACCGCGAGCAGCCGGTCATGGCGATCTGGGAGGGGTCGGGGAACGTCATCGCGCTCGACGTGCTGCGCGCCCTGACCCGCGAGCCGGAGTCGCTCGCCGCTGTCGACGCCGAGCTCGCGCTCGTCGCCGGCGCGCACCGGGACCTCGACGCGCACCTCGCCGCCACCCGCGCCCTGCTTGCCGGGCTGGCGGGCGCGGACCCGGCCGAGCAGCAGGCGTCCGCGCGCCGCGTCGTCGAGGCGCTCGCCGTCGGGCTGCAGGCGTCGCTCATGGTGCGGTACGCGCCGACGGCGTCGGCCGACGCGTTCGTGGCCGCCCGCCTCGGCGCCGGCCGCGGCCACGGGTACGGCGTGCTGCCGCGGGGCACCGACGCCGCCGCGATCCTGCGCCGGCACGCCGGGTCGTGACCCGCGCTCAGGCCGCCGGGGCCGCCGTCGAGTCGCGCACCACCAGCTCGGGCCGGAACAGCAGCGAGGAGCCCTGCGACGTCGTCCCCTCGTCCGGGCTGTGCAGGGCCCGGAACGCGGCGGCGGCCATCTCCTTCATCGGCTGGCGGACCGTGGTCAGGCGCGGCGAGTAGAGCTCCGCGAGCACGATGTCGTCGAACCCGGCCACGGACACGTCCCGCCCGACCTCCATGCCGGCGTCGCGCACGGCTCGGCAGACGCCGATGGCGGTCATGTCGTTGACGGCGAAGATGGCGGTGGGCGGGTTCGGCCCGGCCAGCAGCTCGGTGGCGGCCACGCGGCCGAGCTCGGCCGCCTCGACGTCGCCGAACGCCCCGTCGGTGCCGCTGCTGCCGGGCCAGGTGACGACGTCGGGCCGCGCGATGCCCGCCCGCTCGAGCGCGCGCAGGAAGCCCTCGAACCGCTCGGTGCGGTTGACCGACCGGATCGCGCCGGAGAGGAACGCGATGCGGCGGTGCCCCAGCGACACCAGGTGCTCGCCCATCAGCTCGGCACCGATGGTGTTGTCGACGCTGACGTTCACGAGACCGACCGGGTCGTCGGCCTGCGCGGTCCGGTCGAACGCGACGAGCCGGAGGCCGTCGTCGATCAGCCCCGACACGTGCTCCAGCGACGGCAGCGAGGAGCAGAGCACGATGCCGCGGATGCCGTCGGAGACCAGCTCGTCGACGTACTGCCGCTCGCGGGCCGGGTCGCGCTCGGAGTTGCACAGCAGCACGTGGTAGCCCTCGGTGAGCGCCGCGGCCTCGAGGTAGCGGGCGAGCGCGCCCCAGTACGGGTTGCCCACCGACGGCACGACGAGGCCGATGACCTGCGGCTTGCCCGTGCGCAGCTGGCGTGCGGCGCGGTTGGGCCGGTAGCCGAGCTCCTTGATGGTGCTCTCCACGCGCTCGCGGGTCTCGGGCAGCATGCGGCCGGTGCGCCCGTTGAGCAGGTTCGAGACGGTGCTCGTGGACACTCCGGCCGCACGCGCGACGTCCAGGATCGTGATGCCTGCCATGTGCTCGCGCGGCCTCCTCGGCTCGGGGCTCTGCCCACCCATCCAGTGCAACGATGGACTGTCTGGTGCCCGATCATAGGGCATCGGAGATCGCTTGACGTCGGTGAAGTCCCACTCTATGGTCAGTGCATCGTTACACCGGGAACCACCGCCGGTTCCCCTCGCCTTCGTGAGATCAACGCCGATCGAAAGGGCTTGTCATGGAATTCAGCCGTCGCAGCTTCCTCACGGCCATGGGCCTCGGGACCGCGGCCGCCGTGGCGGGCTGCGCCACGACGAGCCCCAGCGGCTCGTCCGCCGCCGACCCCACCGGCCCGGTGGAGGGCGACATCACCTTCCTGTGCGCGCTCTTCGAGGGCTCCACCGGGAAGGAGACGCTCGAGGGCAACCTCATCAAGAAGTTCAACGAGAAGTACCCGGACGTCAACGTCACCGTGGACTACACCGACTACGGCTCGCTGAACGAGAAGATCACCACCGGCCTGGCCAGCGGCCTCATGCCGGACGTGGTCACGCTGGGCGTCGGCTGGATCCCGCCGTTCGCGTTCAAGAACGCGATCGCCCCGCTGCCCGAGTCGCTCGCCACCAGGTACACCTACGAGGAGCGCGTGCTCGAGCCGTCGCGGTACGACGGCAAGCTGTACGCCCTGCCGATGGTGCTGGACACGCGCATCGTGGCCTACCGCAAGGACTTCTTCGAGGAGGCCGGCCTCACCGGCACCCCGAAGAACTGGGACGAGCTGCGCGACTACGCGAAGCAGCTCACGGTCAAGGACGGCGGCACGACCACGCGCGTCGGCTTCGACCCGTTCTCCATCGACCTGCGCCAGTGCTGGGAGACGTTCCTGTTCGGCAACTCCGGCGAGCTCTTCTCCCCGGACGGCCGTGAGGTGCTGTTCGACAGCCCCGAGGGCGTGGCGTCGCTGCAGCTCTTCCTCGACATGATGGCGGACGGCTCGGCCGACTTCGCCCTGAAGACCGAGGCCGGGCAGCCCACCACGCTCCAGCAGGGCACCTCGGCGATCATGATGACGAACAACTCGCTGTACGTGCAGCTGCAGCAACAGACGCCGGAGCTGACCGACAAGATCGGCACCTTCGTGCTCGGCAACACGGACCCTGCGATGCTGCAGGGCGGCACGATGGTCTCGCAGTCGGCGACGACGAAGTACCCGGCCGCGGCCCGCGCGTTCGTCGAGTACATGGGCTCGCCCGACGCCGTCCTGGTCGCGAGCGAGCAGCGCGGCTCCGTGCCCGCGATCTCGGACCTCAAGGACAGCGACTACGTCAAGGGCAACCCGATGGTCGCCTTCGCGATCGACAACCTGGGCAAGGCGCGGTCCGAGGGCGGCACCCCGGCCTGGATGGAGATCCGCGAGAAGATCAAGCCGACCCTCGAGACGGCGATCGTCGGGCAGCAGTCCGCCCAGGCGGCCATCGACCAGCTCGCCGGCATCGCGAACGACGCGATCTCCCGGCTGTGACCCGGTCCGGCCCGGTTCGTACCCAGACCCGACACCGATCGATGAAGAGGGGGTCGTCGTGGCCGTCGTCTCCGCGCCGCGCGACGTGAGCGCACCACCCGCCGTCCCGCCCCGCTCGCCCGCGCCCCGGCGCCGGCGGGCGGGGGCGGCCCGCCGCCGCGCCGGCATGCTCATGGTGGCGCCGGCGTTCCTGCACGCGCTGATCTGGATCGGCATCCCGGTGATCGCGGCCTTCGTGCTGTCGTTCACGAACTACGACGTGCTCACGCAGCCGCGCTTCAACGGGATCCAGAACTACGTGGACGCGCTGACCGACCCGGTGTTCCGCCGGGGCATGGTCAACACGCTGGTCTACGCGTTCTTCACCGTGCCGGTCGCGATGGGCATCGCGCTGCTCATCGCGCTCATGCTCGACACGCAGCTGCGCGCCCGGGCGCTGTTCCGCACCGCCGTGTTCATCCCGCAGGTGACGGCGACCATCGCCGTCGCGCTGGTGTGGCTGTGGATCTACGACCCGCGCAACGGGCTGCTCAACGCCGTGCTCGGCTTCTTCGGGATCCCCGCGCAGAACTGGCTGTCGTCGACCACGTGGGCGATGCCGTCGGTGATCGCCGTCGGGATCTGGCAGGGCATCGGCCTGAAGATGCTCATCTACCTGGCGGCGCTGCAGTCCCTGCCGAAGGACGTCTACGAGGCGGCGTCGGTGGACGGGGCGTCGAAGACGCGGCAGTTCTTCAGCATCACGCTGCCGCTGCTCAAGCCCGCCACGTTCTTCGTCTTCGTCACCTCGGTCATCTCCGCCTTCCAGGCGTTCGACCTCATCTACATCCTCACGGACGGCGGGCCGGCGAACACGACCACGATGATGACGTACGAGATCTACAAGTCGGCGTTCCGGGAGTTCCGCGTCGGCTACGCGTGCGCCCAGTCGATCATCCTGTTCGTCTTCCTGCTGCTCCTGACCCTCGCGAACCGACGGCTCAACGGAGGCGACAGTGGCCGGCATTGATCTCGCGGCGACCTCGCCGCGCACGACGCTCGACGTCGTCGGGCGCTCCCCGGCGTCGCGCCGCCGGCTCTCGCGGGCCGCGCTCTACGTGGCGCTGGGCGTCATCGCCGTCGTCATGGTGGTGCCGTTCGTCTGGATGGTGCTGACGTCGCTCAAGACGCCGGCGGACATCGCGGCGAGCCCGCCCACGTTCCTGCCCACCGAGTGGGCGTGGGGCAACTACGCGGACGCGCTGGCCGCGGCGCCGTTCCTCACCTACGCGCGCAACAGCCTGATCATCGCGGTGAGCCACACGACCATCAACCTGGTCGTCGCGTCGATGGCGGGGTACGCGCTGGCCCGGCTGCGCTTCCGCGGCTCGGAGCTGGTGTTCCTCGGGTTCGTCGCGGCGCTGATGATCCCCACCTACACGAAGATCATCCCCGAGTTCCTCATCGTGCGGTTCATGCCGCTGTTCGGGGGCAACGACATCCTCGGGCAGGGCGGCACCGGCTGGCTCGACACCTGGTGGGCGCTCATCGTCCCGGGCGCCGTGACGCCGTTCGCGGTCTTCCTGTTCCGGCAGTTCTACCTGGACCTGCCGGTGGAGCTGGAGGAGGCGGCGCGGCTCGACGGCGTCAGCGAGCTCGGCATCTGGGCGCGGATCATGACGCCGCTGGTCAAGCCGGCGTTCATCACCGTGGCGCTGCTGACGTTCGAGAGCTCCTGGAACAACTTCCTGTGGCCGCTGCTCGTGACGCGCACCGACTCGATGCGCGTGATCCAGGTGGGCCTGTCGGTGTTCCGCACCGAGAACGACACCCAGTGGGCGTTCCTCATGGCCGGCACCACGCTGGCGACCCTGCCGATGGTGGCGCTCTTCCTGCTGGGGCAGAAGTACTTCGTCCGCGGCTTCGCGAACGCGGGCATCAAGTGACGGGCGGCGAGCGGTCGCCCGTCGGACAGAGAGGCATGCGAATGACGATGGACATGACGGACGCAAAGGTGCTCGTCACGGGCGCGGGGCACGGGATCGGGCGCGGCGTCGCGCTCGGGTTGGCCGCCGCGGGGGCGGACGTCGTGGTGCACTACGGCAGCTCGGCCGACGCGGCCGCGCGGACGGTCGCCGACATCGAGGCGCTGGGTCGCAAGGCGGTCGCCCTGCAGGCCGACGTCACGTCGACGCAGGACGTGGACCGGCTCGTCGCCGACGCGGTCGCCTTCCTCGGCGGGCTCGACGTCGTGGTGTGCAACGCGGGGCACCTGGTGGGCCGCGTGCCCGTGGCGGAGATGAGCGACGACCACTACGAGTCCGTGGTCGACGTCAACCTCGGGTCCACCTTCCGCACCTGCCGGGCCGCGATCCCGCACCTGCTCGAGTCGGACCGGCCGCGCATCGTGGCGATGTCGTCGCTGGCCGCGCACAACGGCGGCGGCCCCGGGTCGGTCGTGTACGCGGCGTCGAAGGCCGCCGTGCGCGGCTTCGTCAAGGGCCTCGCCAAGGAGCTCGGGCCGCAGGGCGTCACCGTCAACGCGGTGGCCCCCGGCTACATCGCCGACACGGCGTTCCACGGCACGTTCAGCACCGACGAGGCGCAGCAGAAGATGGTGGCCGGCACCCCGATCGGGCGCGCCGGGACGGTGGAGGACGTCGCGGCGGCGGTGCAGTACCTCGCCTCGCGCGAGGCGTCGTACATCACCGGCACGACCCTCGACATCGACGGGGGGACCTGGCCCCGATGACCTCCCTCGCCCCCGTCACCCCGGACGCCGCCTCGGACGCCACCGCCGGCGTCGCGGCCGGCCTTCCGCGCGAGCGCGGCGGCTGGTGGCACGACCTCGTCTGCCCGACGCACGGCACGGAGCTCTCCCACGCGGGGATCCCCGGGCCGGTGCCGCCGGCCGGCGGTGTGCGCTGCCCGCACGGCTGCGTCGTCGACACCGAGCCGGTGCGCGGCGCCTGGCTGGTGCTCAGCCACCAGGCCTGGGCACGACGGGCCCGGGTGCTCGCGCACCGGGCCGCGCGCACGGGGGACGAGGCGGCGCGGGCGGAGGCGGTGGCGCTGCTCGTGGCCTACGCCGACGTCTACGCCCAGGTGGCCGGCGGGGGCGAGCACGAGCGCGCGCAGGACTGGATGCTCCGCGGGCGGCTCTTCCACCAGGCGCTGACCGACGCCATCTGGGCGGTGTCGGTCGGGCACGCGGTGTGGGCGCTCGCGGAGGCGGACCCGGCGCGGGCCGGCGACCTGGCCCCCGTGCTGGGGATGCTCGACGCGACCGCCGAGGCGGCCCGCGCCGCGCGCGGCCGCCTCGTGGCCGACGGGAAGTTCACCTCCAACTACACGGCCTGGCTCAACGCCGCCGGCCGCGTGTGCAGCCGGGCCGCCGCGCTGGTGCGCGGCGCGGGGGCCGCGCCCGCCGTCGCCGACGACGAGTGGCTGGCGGGGGAGCACGGGCAGCTCGCCCACGTGCTCGCCGCGAGCACGCGCGGCGGCTGGGAGTGGGAGGCGAGCACGTACTACCACGGCTTCGTGGTGCGGGCCTATCTCCTGTCGCTGCGCGGCACGGACCCGGCGGCGCTGCCCGCCGAGGCCCGCGACCGGCTGGTCGCGATGATCGACGTGCTCGCGGGGCTCGCGACCGACGGTGGCGTGCTGCCGTCGGTGCACGACGGCCCGTACTCCCGCCCGGCCCTCGCGCTGGAGTGGACGGAGCTGGCCGCCCTGGCGGACGGGTTCGTCGCCGACGCCGGGCTGGCCACGGTCGCCGCGCACGCCCGCGCAGAGTCGGCCACCGGGGACGGCGACGACGAGCCCACGGACGGCCTCGAGGACGAGCTGCGCCGGGCGACGTGGTTCGCCGGACCGCCGCTGGCCGTGGCGCGCGCGCCGCGCCCGGCCGTGACCGTGGACGAGGAGGTGGGGATCGCCGTCCTGCGCGGCGCGGGGATCCACGCCGTGCTCGACCACGGCCCGCACGGTGCGGGGCACGGCCACCACGACAAGCTCGCGCTCGCCCTGTTCGGGCGGAGCGCCCCCTGGCAGCCCGACCCGGGCCAGGTGCCGTACGGGCACCCGGCCTGGCGGGCGCACTACGCGTCGGCGGCCGCCCACCCGGTGGTCCGGGTCGACGACGCCGACCCCGCCGAGGCCACCGGCCGCCTGCTGGCCCGCACCGAGCGGTCGCTGACCGTCGAGGTCCGCGGCGACGCGACGGCCTGGTACGACGGCGCCCGGGCCGTGCGGCACGTCGTCCTCGGCGACGGGTACCTGCTCGACGTCGCGCACGTCCTCGCCGACCGCCCGCGGCGGCTCGTGCTGGGGCTGCGGCCGGACGTGCCGCTCGCGGTACGCCTCGACGGCGACGTCGTGCGCACGACCTGGCGCGGCGCCGAGGCGCTCGACGGGGTGCACGCCGCCCGCGCGGCCGGGCCGGACGGGGCGGTGCCCGTGCGCGCCGTCGTCCTCCCCGGCCCCGGCCCGGCGGACGACCCCCAGCGCGAGCGCGCGCACGTCGACTGGGCCGCCGAGAGCGCGACGTCGGCGACGTGGGTGTCCGTCTACCAGGCCGACGCCGAGGCGCGCGACGGCGGCGCGGACGTCACGCGCGTCGAGCTCGTCGGCGCCGAGGTGCGGGTGCACCGCGCGGACGGCGCCGTCGACGTCCACCCCCTGCCGGCGGCGCTGACCGAGGAGACCGCATGACCGAGACGATCGCCCCCGCCCGGATGCTGCTGCTCGACGACGCCCGGCTGGCCGACCTGCGCTCCCGGCTCGACGGCGACCTCGCGCCGCAGTGGCGCCGGCTCGCCGAGCAGTGCGACCTGTACCGGCGCACGGCGCCCCCGAGCGAGCACCCGCTGGCGAGCATCACCTACCTGGGGCCGGCGGCCGCGAACCTCGCGCTCGCATACCGGCTCACGGGGCAGCGGCACTACCTCGAGGAGGCGTGGCGCTGGATCTCCGCAGCCGTCTCGTTCGACCACTGGGGCCGCGCGCACCTGCCCGACCACGACCTCGACGCGGGCTGGATCCTGCACGGGCTGTCGTTGGCGTACTCCTGGCTCGGCGAGGACCTCGACCCGGGGCGCCGGGAGGCGCTGCGCGCCAAGCTCGCGCTGCAGGGGGAGCGGCTGTACGACTTCGCCGTCGCGAGCGAGGGCGGCTGGTGGTCCAGCTCGTACTGGCAGAACCACCACTGGATCTGCCACACCGGCCTCGCGACCGTCGGCTACGCGCTCGGCGTGCCCGCCTGGACAGAGCGCGCGAAGGCGGCGATGGGCACCGTCGTCGACGTGCTGCCCGCCGACGGCTCCGACATGGAGGGCGTCGTCTACTGGCGCTACGGCGTGCCGTGGCTCGCGACCTACCTCGACCTGCTGCACGACGCCGAGGGGCTGGACTGGTGGGACCGGTGCCGGTTCCTCGCTCGCACGTTCTTCTACCGACTGCACCAGGCGGCGCCCGGCTACGAGGAGATCGTGGACCACGGCGACTGCCACGACCGACGCAGCGGGCACAGCGTGGCGCTGTACCGGATCCTCGCCGCGCGGTACGGGATCGGCGAGGCGCAGTGGCTGGCCGACACCGTCGCGGACCGGTTCTTCTGGCGCGAGGCGTACGAGAGCGGCGTCAAGCCCGGCGTCCTGCCCGAGGCGTGGGCCGAGCTGCTCTGGTACGACGCGTCCGTGGCGCCCGTCGACCCCGCCGCGACCGTCGCCCCCCAGGCCGCCTTCGAGGACCTCGGCCTGCTGGTGCACCGCACGTCGTGGGACGACGACGCCACGCTCGTGTCCTTCAAGTCGTCGCCCGGCGGCGGGCACACGGCGTGGGACACGTCGCGGCGGATCGACGCCGAGCGCGGCTGGGACACCCTCAGCGCCGGCCACCACCACCCCGACGCCGGGTCGTTCGTGCTCGCGTCGCGCGGTGCGTGGCTGCTCGTGGACGAGGGGTACTCCAACCAGAAGCGGGCCGGGCACCACAACCTCGTCCTCGTCGACGGGCACGGCTTCGCGGGGGAGGGGCGGTACCACGTCTACGCCGACGCGCCGCCGGACCGCACCGCCGACATGGTGGACGTGCTCGCCGCCGGCGGCTTCCTGCACGGCCGCGCCCGCACGGGGCGGATGTACCCGGCCGAGCTGGGGGTCGAGTCGCTGGAGCGCACGCTCGTCGTCATGCCCTCCGGCCGCACCGTCGTCGTGGACCGCGGGCACGCCGCCGAGGCGCGCGAGTGGATCGTGCTGCTGCACGCCGACCACCCGAGCGAGGCCGTCGACCTCGGCGTGCCGCACGACGGCGTCGGCGCCGTCGTTGACGACGGCGCGGTCCGGCGCGTGCTGCGCAACGGCCGCGCGGGCGCGTGGCTCACGACCCACGCCGCGGGCGGTGCGCGCGCCGAGCAGGTCGTCACGGACGTGGCGGCCAACCCGACGTCGAGCACGCCGTCGCTGGTCGTGACGCGGCGGCTGCACACGCTGCGCGTCACGCCGCCCGCCTCCCGCGACCTGCTCGCCGTCACGACGATCGAGCCGTTCGACGCCTTCCGCCCGACGCCGTCCACCGCCCGCCTCCTCCCCACGGAACGCTGTGAGCGGGCGTGTGGCCCCGATTCTTCGGAGAACGGGGCCAAACGCCCGCCCACAACGGAGGTCGGGGTGGACCTGGGCGGTGGGGAGCGGGTGTACCTCGCCGGGTCGGACGGCGCGATCGAGGCCGACGGCGTGACGGCGCTGGCGCGCGCGGTGCTGGTCGCGGGCGACCGGGTCGCCGTCGTCGGGGCGCGGCGCGTCGAGCTCGACGGCCGGGTGGTCGTGGACCGCACGGGGGTCGACGCCGACGCCGAGGTCACCGCCGTCCTCCCGCGCGCGGGGCAGCCGTGACGGCCGCGCCGGCGCCCGCGCGGCAGGACCGCTCGCGCCGCTGGTCGCAGACGTTCCTGGGCTGGCTGGAGTGGCTCGCCCACCCGGTGGCGGCGGGCGCGGCGTTCGCGATCCTGTGCCTCGGCGTCGTCACGTGGCTCCCGGCGCTGGCCGCCGTCGGTCGCACGCTGCGGGCGTGGCGCACCGACGGCGACGGTCGCTCGTTCACGGGCGTCTTTCGGGCGTTCGGCACGTACTGGCGGCCGCTGCTGGGCCACGCGGTGGCGTCCACGGCGGGGCTCGCCCTGCTGGTGGTCGACGTCGTGTTCCTCGCGGGGCGCTCGGGCCCGGCCGCAGTCGTCCTGGTGATGCTGGCGCTCGGCCTGCTCGTCGCGTCCGTGCCGTACCACCTGGCGCTCGCGGTGGTCGCGGCGGCCCGTCCGGCGGGCGGCGTGCGCACCTGGGTGCCCGGCGCCCTGTGGTTCGCGTTCGGCTCGGTGCCGCGCGGCACCGCCCTGCTGGGCGCCGCCGTCGCGACGCCCGTGTTCTCGCTCGTGGTCCCCGCGGGCCCCCTGCTGCTGTGCGCGAGCGTCCCCGTCCTGGTGGGGCTCGTGATCCTCGACCAGACGGAGGACGACGCATGACCGGCACCACCGCCCATACCCTGCCCCGCACGGGCGCCGTCGCCCGGCGCTCCCTGCTCGCCGGTGCGCTCGCCACCACCGGCGCGCTGCTCCTCGCACCCCGAGCCACGGCGCTCGACGGCGTCGCCGCGCTCGCGGACACCGCCGCGGCCCGGTCGCGCACGACGACCTGGGTGCCGTCGTGGACCACGGCGCACACGCGCCCGACCGCGACCGACCCCCTGGTGCTCGGCGGCGTCAGCGACCGCACCGTGCGGCACGTGCTGCGGCTCAGCGCCGGCACCGCCCGCGGCGGCGCGCTCCGCGTGCGCCTCGCCGGCACGTTCTCGGCGGCGCCGGTCCGCGTCGGCGCGGTGACGGTCGCGCGCCGCGCCCCGGGGCTCTCGGGGGCGGGCGCGGCCCTCGACCCGGCCACCGTCACGACCGTCACGTTCGGCGGCGAGCGCGGCGCGCTGCTCGCCGCGGGCGCGACGCTCGTCAGCGACCCGGCGCGGATCGCGGTGCCCGACGGCGGCGACCTCGTGGTCAGCGTGCACCTGCCCGGCCCCACAGGCTCCCTGAGCTTCCACCGCAACACGCACGCCACCGGCTACGTCGGCGCGGGCGATCTCACCGGCGACGCCGGACCCGGGTTCGACGGCGCGGAGACGACGCGGTCGGCCGTGCTGCTGGTCGGCGTGGACGTCGAGCGGCCCGGCGTGCCCGGCGTCGCCGTCCTCGGCGACTCGATCACGGAGGGTGTCGGCACGCCCGACGACGCCGATCAACGGTTCACCGACCACCTTGCCCGCCGCCTCGCGGACCGCGGCGGCCCGGTGGGCGTCGCGAACCTCGGCGTGAGCGGCAACCGCGTGCTGATCGACGACGAGCGGTTCGGCCCCAGCGGCCAGGCCCGCCTCGACCGCGACGCCCTGGCCCTGCCCGGGATCGACACGCTGCTCGTGGTGCTCGGCGTCAACGACCTGCAGCAGCCGCCCAGCCAGACCGACCCCGCCGTGCTGCTCGCCGGCTACCGCCAGGTCGTGCTGCGCGCCCGCGACCGGGGCCTGCGCGTGGTCGGCACCACGATCACCCCGTTCGGGGGCTGGCAGCGCTGGACGCCGGCGCTCGAGGAGGAGCGCCGCGTCGTCAACGCCACGCTGCTCGCCGAGGCGGGCCGCGGCCGGGGCGCCTTCGACGCCGTCGCGGACGTGGCCGCCGCGCTCGCCGACCCCGCCGACCCGGCGCGGCTGGCGCCCGCCTTCGACAGCGGCGACGGGCTGCACCCCACGCCCGCCGGCGCCGCGGCGATGGCCGCCGCCGTCCCGCGCCGCGCCCTCCTGGGCTGAGCCCCCCGCACCACCCACCTGCACCTCCCACCCGCACCACCCCACCCGCACCGCCGTTCCACCCACCTGCTCGACGACGAGAGGGATCGTGATGGAGAACGACACCGTGACCACGCCTGCCCACCGGGCGCCCGCCCCCAGCCGCCGGTCGGTGCTGCGCGGCTTCGGCGCCCTCGCCGGCGCCGCTGCGCTGGCCCCCGCACTGAGCCTGCCCGCCCGGGCGGTGCCCGCCTCGACCACCGCCGAGCTGGTCGAGCGCTGGGCCGTGCTCCAGACGGGCGGCCCTGGCCTCGACCTGGCCGACGCCCACGTCAAGGCCGCCGTGCGCCGCGTCGACCAGGCGGCCACGACCGTCCTCGCGACGCTCGACCGCACCGCCGGCCGCACGTCGCTGTGGCCGGACCTGGCCGACTGGACCCGCTCGAACACCGTCACCACGACGTTCAAGCGGCTGCGCTCGGTCGCCGTCGCCTGGGCGACGCCGGGCACGTCGGTGGCGGGCGACACCGCGGTGGCGGACGTCGTCGCCGACGGCATCACCTGGATGCACGACCATGTCTACGGGCCGGGCCTCCCGCGCTTCGACAACGACTGGGACTGGGAGATCGGCTCGGCGTCGGCCCTCGCGGACACGCTGGTCGTGCTGCGCGACCACCTGGGCGACGCCCTCGCCCGCAGCACCGCCGCCATCGACCACTACACGCCCGACCCGAACCTCTGGCGCGCCGACCGGCAGATCGCCACCGGCGCCAACCGGGTGTGGATCGCGACGGTCGTGGCCGTCCGGGCGGCGCTCGACGGCGACGAGGCCTCCCTCGGCCGGGTCCGCGACGCCCTCAGCGACGTGGAGGGCGGGGGCGCCAACAGCGTGCTGGCGTTCGTCGACGGCGGCACCGCCGAGGGCGAGGGCACCGGGGAGGGCTTCTTCCGCGACGGCTCGTTCCTGCAGCACTGGAAGCACCCGTACAACGGCGGCTACGGCAAGGAGCTGCTCGGCACGCTGTCGTCGCTGCTGCACCTGCTGGGCGACTCGCCCTGGCAGGTCACCGACCCGGCGCTGGCGAACGTCTACGCCTGGGTCACCGACGCCTTCGACCCGCTCATGGTGCGCGGCGACATGGTCGCGTCGGTGTGCGGGCGCGAGATCGCCCGCCCCAGCAAGCAGGGGCACGCGCCGACGCAGACCGTCATCGAGGGCACGCTGCGGCTCATCCCGTCGGCCCCGGAGGCGCAGGCCGCGACCCTGACCTCGCTGGTCGCGCAGTGGATCACCGAGGACACCTACCGCGACTTCCTCGCCGCGACCACGCCCGCGTCCGTCGTCGCGGCGAACGCGCTGCTCGCCGCCTCGCCGACGCCGCGGGGCGCCCTGGTGACGCACCGGCAGTACCCGGCGATGGACAAGGCGGTGCACCACCGCCCGGGGTTCGCGGTGAGCGTCAGCGCGTACTCGGCCCGCGTGTACAACTACGAGTCCATCCAGAACGAGAACCTGCACGGCTGGCACCTGTCGGACGGCATGGTGCTGCTGTACACGGACGACCTCGGCCACTACAGCGAGGACTACTGGCCCACGGTCGACCCGTACCGCCTGCCCGGCACCACGGTCGACACCGCGCGGCTCGCGAACAGCGCGCACTTCCGGGAGACGAACGACGCGACCTGGGTGGGCGGCGCCGCCGTGCCGGGCGCCACGGTCGGCGCGTACGGGCAGGACCTGCGCGCCCGCGGCTCCGACCTGCGGGCCCTCAAAAGCTGGTTCCTGGTGGACGACGTCGTGGTCTGCGTCGGCTCCGGCATCACCGCCCCCGCAGCGGGCGGCGTGGAGACGGTCGTGGAGAACCGCAAGGTGCGCGACGGCGCCGCGCTGGTGGTCGACGGCGCGGCCCAGCCGATCGGCAACGGGTGGTCGGCCACGCTCGACGACGTGCGCTGGTGCCACCTGTCCGGCACGGCGGGCTACGTGTTCCCCGGCGGCGCGCGGCTGCACGCGCTGCGCGAGGACCGCACGCACACCTGGCGCGAGATCAACGTCAAGTACGGCACCGACACCCCGGTGACCCGCCCGTACGTCACCGCGTGGCTCGACCACGGGGCCGCACCCGCCGGGGCCGTCTATGCCTACGTCATGCTCCCCGCCGCCGACGCCGACGCCACCCGCGCGTTCGCCGAGGCCTGCGGCACGGCACCCGGGCTGCGGATCATCGGGCAGGACGCCGACGTGCACGCCGTCGCCCTCGGCGGCACGGTCGCCGCCAACTTCTGGGCCGCCGCGTCGGTCCCCACCGGCGCCGGGGTGCCGGGGGAGGGCGGGGCGCTGCACGCGGACGGCCCGGCGTCCGTCGTCGTGCACGAGGCCGGGGCCGGGTCGGGGGCCACCGAGTGGACCCGGCCCACGACGGTCGCGGTGAGCGACCCCACGCAGACCCGCGACCAGGTGGTCGTCGACCTCCTGCGCGACGGCCTGCGGTTCGTCTCCGCCGACCCGGGCGTCACCGTGACCCGGCAGGGCGTGGGATGGCGCATCGTCGCCGCCACCGCCGGGCTGGCCGGCGCCACCGTCACCGCCTCGTTCGTCTGACCGTCCCGAGACCCCTGGAGGAACCATGAAGAAGCACCTCGCGCTGCCTCTCGCCCTCGCCCTCGGGCTGTCGCTCGGCGGCACGGCGCCCGCGCTCGCCGAGACCCCGGCCCCTGCCGTCGGCGCGGCCTCCCCGGCCGCCGCCGACGAGGCGGACCCCGCGCCGCTGCGCACGGTCCGCGTGAGCACCAGCGCCGAGCTGGCGGCCGCGTTCAAGGCGGCCCTGCCCGGCGACCGCATCGTGCTGGCCGACGGCGAGTACACGATGGTCAAGCTCGCCGACAAGGCGGGCACCGCCGACGCGCCGGTCGTCGTGGAGGGCGCCACCCTCGGCGGCGCGGTCGTCACGGGCGGCCAGCTCGAGGTCGCCCGGTCGAGCCACGTCGTCGTGCGCGGGCTGACCTTCCGGAACGCCACCACGCTGAAGATCACGGCGTCCACGCACGTGCGGTTCACGCGCAACGACGTCGCGCTGCGGTTCGAGGCGCCGGCCGACCCGACGTCGTCCCGCCACTGGCTCCAGATCTCGGGGGAGGGCAGCGGCTACCACCGCATCGACCACAACTCCTTCCACGACAAGACGCTGATGGGCAACTACGTCACCGTCTACGGCGGGGCCACGCAGATCTCCCAGCACGACCGGATCGACCACAACTGGTTCGGCGACAGCCCCGCGCAGCCGGTCAACGGCGGCGAGGCGATCCGGCTCGGCGTCTCCGCGCTGTCGGACTCCAGCTCCTTCGCCGTGGTCGAGCACAACCTGTTCGAGAACACCGACTCCGACCCGGAGATCGTCTCGATCAAGAGCGACGACAACACCGTCCGCTTCAACACCGTGCGCACCTCGGCGGGCGCGTTCGTCGCCCGCCGCGGGGACCGCAACGTCATCCAGGGCAACGTCTTCCTCGGCGAGGGCAAGGCCGGGACCGGCGGCGTGCGGCTCTACGGCGACGACCAGCTCGTCTTCGACAACTACTTCGAGGGCCTGCGGGGCTCCGGGTACACGGCGGCGCTGCAGATCGACGGCGGCGACGTGGACGGCTCCGGCTCGACGTCGGCGCACTGGCGGGTGCACCGCGCGACCGTCGTGCACAACACGTTCGTGGACAACACCTCGAACGTCGAGGTCGGCGCGAACTACGTCCTCCCGCCGGTGGACTCGCTCGTCGCCGACAACCTCGTCGTCGGCTCGGCCGGCCCGCTGTTCCAGGAGCACAAGCAGCCCGCAGGCGTCACCTACTCCGGCAACGTCGCGTGGCCGACGGGTGCCGCGACGCTCGGCATCGACGCCGCGCCGCGCGAGGTGCGCGTCGCCGACCCGCGGCTGGTCCGCTCCGGCGGGCTGTGGCGCCTGCGCCCCGGCCCGGCCATGAACACCGCGGTCGGCACCTACCCGTTCCTCGCCGACGACGTCGACGGCCAGCCCCGCGACGTCCGGCCCGACGTCGGCGCCGACGAGGTGTCCTTCGCGCCCGTGACCCGGCAGCCGCTGGGGCGGGACGACGTCGGCCCCGCCGCCCCCTGACCCTGCCCGCACCCCCGCACCACCACGACCCAGGAGCACCCGCATGGCCTTCTTCGACAAGCCCCTCGACGACCTGCGCGCCTACCGCCCGGAGCCCGAGGAGCCCGCGGACTTCGACGCGTTCTGGAAGCAGACGCTCGACGCCGCGACGGCCGCCGCGACGGAGCCGGAGCAGGTGCCGTTCGACGCCGGTCTCGCCACCGTCGAGGTGCGGGATGTCACGTTCTCCGGCTGGGCCGGGCAACCGATCAAGGCGTGGCTGCTGCTGCCGCGGGAGCGCTCCGGGCCGCTGCCCGCCGTCGTCCAGTACATCGGGTACAACGGCGGGCGCGGCGTCCCGTGGGAGTGGCTCACCTGGTCCGCCGCCGGGTACGCGCACCTGGTCATGGACAACCGCGGCCAGGGCGGCGGCGGCAAGACCACCGCCGACACCCCGGACGTCGCGCCCGAGGGACACGGGTCGTCGTCGCCCGGCTTCCTCACCCGCGGCATCGAGGACCCGGCGAAGCACTTCTACCGGCGCCTGATCACCGACGCCGTGCGCGCCGTCGACGCCGTCAAGGCGCTGCCCGAGGTGGACCCGACCCGGGTCGCGGTGCTCGGCGGCAGCCAGGGCGGCGGCCTCGCGCTCGCCGTCGCCGGCCTGCGCGACGACCTGGCCGGGGTGATCGCCGACGTGCCGTTCCTCAGCCACTACCGGCGCGCGTCGCAGATCACCGACGAGGGCCCGTACGCCGAGATCGCCCGCTACCTCAAGGGCCACCGGTTCGAGGTCGAGGACGTCATGCGCACGCTGTCGTACTTCGACGCCACCAACTTCGCCGCCCGCGCCCGCTGCCCCGGCTGGTTCTCCGTCGCGCTCATGGACAAGATCTGCCCGCCGTCCACCGTCTTCGCGGCCTACCACCGGTACGGCGGGCCCGCGCAGCTCGAGGTCTTCCCGTACAACGGGCACGAGGGCGGCGCGGCGTACGACATGCCGCGCAAGCTCGCGGCGCTCGCGGGGGTGCTCGGGCCCCGGTGACGCCCCCCGACGGGACCGCGCCGCGGGGCGCGCTGACCGCCCTGTACGGCAACACGTTCGTCATGGCGACGGGCTTCTACGTGCTCGTGCCGCTGCTGGCCGTGCACCTGGCCGACGGGCTGGGCTTCGGCCTGGCCCTGGTGGGCCTGCTCGCCGGGATCCGCGCCGGCGCGCAGCAGGGGCTCCAGCTCCCGGCGGGGATCCTCGCCGACCGGTGGGGCGTGCGGCGGACCATCGTGGCCGGAGTGCTCGTCCGGGCCGCCGGGTTCGGGGCGCTCGCCCTGGCGACGACGCCGCTCGCGGTCGGCGCGGCCGGGGTCGCCGTCGGCCTCGGGGGCGCGCTCTTCCACCCGGCGTCCTACGCCGCGTACGCGCGGCTCGGCGGCGCGCGGCCCGACGTCTTCGCCCGGCGCGAGGCGCTGAGCAACGCCGGGTTCGTCGTCGGGCCCCTGCTCGGCGGCCTGCTCGTGGCCACCGGGTTCGACGTCGTGTGCGCGGTGGCGGCGGGTCTGTTCCTCGCCGCCGCGCCGCTGACCTGGTGGGGCCTCGGGCGCGCGGCCGAGCCGGTGGCCGCACCCGAGGGACCGGTGGCGGCCGGCGTGGAGGAGTCCCCGCCGCCGTCCGGCCGGATGCGCCGCGAGGCGCGTCGCGCGCTCGTCGTGCTGTGCCTGCTCAACGCGGCGGCATGGGCGATCTTCACGCAGCTCCAGCTCGTCGTGCCGCTGCGGCTCGACGCCGTGCTCGGCAGCAGCGTCGGCGTCGGCGCGGTGTACGCCGGGGCCGCCGTCCTGGTGCTCGCGCTGACGGTGCCCGTCACCCGCCGGCTGCAGGCGTGGCTGCGGCTGCCGGCGGTCCTCGCGCTGGGCGTCGCCACGATGGGTGCGGGCATCGCCGTCCTGGGCGGCGGGCCGGGCGTCGTCTCGCTCGTGGTGGGGATGGTCGTCTTCACCCTCGGGCAGATGGTGTTCCAGCCCGCGATGAGCGCGGTCGTCGCCGCCGGGGCGCCCGCCGCGTCCGTCGCCACCCGGTTCGGCGTGAACGGCGTGGCGCTCGCCGTCGGCGGCGTCGTCGGGTCGTCAGTGGTCGGCGCGCTGCTCGCCGGGCCGCTCGCCCACGCCGGCTGGGCGTGGGCGGGGTTCGCCGTCGCCGGTGCGGTCGTCGCCGCGGGGTACGCGCGGGCGCGGCTCGGCGGGGCGCCCTGACCCGAGGCGCGGCTACCGGGCCCCGTCGTCGATCCGCCGGTCCCGCCAGTAGAACTCCCGGTCGTGGTCGCCGATCTCCCGCAGCACGCGGCACGGGGAGCCGACGGCGACGACGCCGGAGGGGACGTCGCGCGTGACGACCGAACCCGCCCCGATGACGGAGTCGTCGCCGATCGACACCCCCGGCATGATCGAGACGCCCGAGCCGATCCAGACGTTGTTCCCGATGGTGACCGGGAGGTTGAACTGCGCGGCGTCCCTGCGCAGGTCGGGAGCGATCGGGTGGCCCGCGGTCGTGATCGTGACGTTCGGGCCGATCAGCACGTGGTCCCCGATGCGGATCGGCCCGTCGTCGACGAGCGTCAGGTTGAAGTTGGCGTAGAACCGGTCGCCGAGATGGACCCGGCGCCCCGCCCAGTTCGCGTGGAGGGGCGGCTCGATGTACGCGTCCGCGCCCACGGACGCGAACATCTCCCGCAGCAGCTCCGCGCGGCGCGCCCCCTCCGACGGACGGGTCGCGTTGAAGTCGTACAACAGCTCCAGGGCCTGGGTCTGCTCCGCTGCGAGTTCGGGCTCGTTCGGGTCGTAGATCAGGCCGGCGGCCATGCGTTCGCGGTTGTCCACGGGCGAGAGTCAAGCAGGTCCGCCGAGACCCGCGCCGCGCGTCCGGGCCCGACCGGCGAGAATCGGGCCATCGACGGAGGGGGACGGGCGATGCAGGGGTACGTGCTGAGGCGCTACGGCCACCCGGGCGTGATGGAGCTGCGGGAGGTGCCGCGCCCGGTCGCGGGGCCCGGCGAGGTGCTGGTCCGGGTGCGTGCGGTGGGCCTGAACCCGATCGACTTCAAGACGCGCGACGGCGGCCTGCGGGTGATCACGAGGCTCCGGCTCCCGCTGGTCGCGGGCAGCGAGCTCGCCGGAGACGTCGCGGCGGTCGGCCCCGGCGTCACGCGGTTCGCGGTGGGGGACCGGGTCTTCGCGCGGGTCGACAAGCGGCGGCTGGGCGCGTTCGCCGAGTACGCGGCGGTCGCGGAGGGCCTGGTGGCGGCGATGCCCGCCTCGCTCGGTTTCGCCGAGGCGGCGTCGCTGCCGCTCGCGGGGACCACTGCGCTGCAGGCCCTGCGCGACGAGCTGCGGGCGGCGCCCGGCGACCGGGTGCTGGTCACCGGCGGCGCGGGCGGCGTCGGCACCCTCGCGATCCAGCTCGCGGTCTGGCTCGGCGCCGAGGTGACGACGACGGCGTCCGCCCGCGGGGCGGGCCTGGTGCGTTCGCTCGGCGCCGCGCGGGTGGTGGACTACCGCAGCGAGCGGTTCGCCGACGTCCTGCACGACTACGACGGTGCGTTCGACCTCACCGGCGGGCAGGACCTCACCGACGCGTTCGGCGTCGTGAGGCCCGGACGCACGGTCGTCTCCGTCGCCGGCCTCCCGGACGCGACGACGGCGCGCGTCGACCTGGACGCCGGCCCGCTCAAGGCCGCCCTCCTGTGGGCGGCGAGCACCGCCATCCGCCGTCGGGCCCGGCGCGCGGGGGTGCGCTACCGCTACCTCTTCATGCACCCGAGCGGAGCCGACCTCGCCACGCTGGCCGACCTCGTCGACGGCGGCCACCTGCGGCCCGTCGTCGACCGCACCTACCCCTTCGCCGAGATCGCCCGCGCGTTCGCGTACCTCGAGCAGGGGCGGGCCAAGGGCAAGGTCGTCGTGGAGCTCCCGGGCGACTGACCCGGCGCCTCAGGCGAGCCGCGCGACGAGGCAGGGGCCGCCCTCGTAGATGCCGCCGTCGACGGCGAGCGCGCGGCCGTCGGCGTAGGAGTGCGGCTCGGTGACGTCCGTGTACGCCCGGCCGAGCATCTCGGCGACGATGCTGTGCCCGTGCACGACCCGGTCGCCCCCGAGGTGGTCCAGCAGCAGTCGGGCGGCGTCCGGGCCGTCCTCGCCGCGGAAGGCCGCACGGGAGGTGAGGCCGCGCCACGTCTCCCACCACACGGCGAGGTCGTCGCTCGCCAGCCGGTCCCGTCCGGCGGCGTTGAGGTCGTCGAGCGTCCGGCCCCACCCGAGGTAGGCGAGGGTGTCCGAGTGCACCAGGAGCGCCCCGGCGTCGTGCGCCGCCATCGGCAGGGCGCTCAGCCACGCGACGTGCTCGTCGGTGAGCCGCGCCTGGTCGCTCTCGAGGCCGCCGTTGCGCGCCCACGACCCGGCGAAGCTCCGCTCGGGCTCGCCGGGCGGCCGGATCGTCGTCGCCCCGAACCGCCGCATCCCGAGCGCCAGCACCTCGTGGTTGCCCAGGAGTGCCGCGACGGCACCGTCGGACTCGTCGACGAGCCGCCGGACGAGGTCGACGACGCCGACGCCGTCCGGCCCGCGGTCGAGATAGTCCCCGAGGAACCAGAGCCGGGCGTCCCGACCGGTCCACCGGCCGTCGGCGTCCGTAAGCCCTTCCTCGGCCAGGGCCCGCACCAGGACGTCGCGGTGGCCGTGCACGTCGCTGACCGCGTACACCCTCGTCATCTGCCGTTCGCTCCGTCCGTCGTCGTGCCGCAGGTTCGGCCGGCCGCACCGAGGGTAGGCGACGACCGAGGTCTCCGGTGTCCGCTCGCCACCGCGGGAAAAACCCTGCGGGCAGGCTGCGGGTCGCTGCGACGCTGGGCGCATGGAGACCCCCGCCCCGATCGACTTGGACACCTGGCCCCGCCGGCAGCACTTCGAGCACTACCGGGCGTCGCCGTGCACGTACGCGATGACGGTGGAGCTGGACGCGACGGCGTTCGGCGCGGCGCTGCGCGCGTCGTCGCGCCGGACGTATCTCGCTCAGGTCTGGGCGCTGGCGACGGTCGTGAACCGGCACGACGAGTTCCGCATGGTCCTCATGGAGGACGGCGCGCCCGCCGTCTGGCCGGTGGTGCACCCGGCGTTCACGGTGTTCCACGGGGAGCAGGAGACGTTCTCGTGCGTCTGGGCGCCCTACGACGCCGACTTCGGCGCCTTCCACGACGCCGCGGCCGCGGTGCTGTCCGAGCACGGGGACTCGACGGACTTCTTCCCGCAGGGGCCGCCGCCGCCCAACGCGTTCGACGTGTCCAGCCTGCCGTGGGCGTCGTTCACCGGGTTCACGCTGAACATCCGCGACGCCTGGAACCACCTCGCGCCGATCGTCACGCTGGGCCGGTACGTCGAGCGGGACGGCCGGGTGCTCCTGCCCGTCGCCGTGCAGGTGCACCACGCCGCCGCCGACGGCTTCCACACGGCGCGCCTGGTCACCAAGCTCCAGGAGCTCCTCGACGACCCGTCGTGGGTGGGCTGAGCCACAGTCGCGGGGTCACCTGCCGGACGGGCCCGCGCCCGGTCGGCGAGACGGCTTACCCTCTAGTCCCGTGAGCGAGAACCTGGGATCCACCGGCTCGATCGAACGCGTGGTGGCACGCCACGAGATGCCCGACCCGCTGCGGGACGACATCCGCCTGCTGGGCGGGCTGCTCGGCACCGTGCTCAAGGAGGCGGGCGGGCAGAGCCTGCTCGACGACGTCGAGCGTCTCCGCGGCCTGACGATCCGCGCCTACGGGGCGGACGACGGCGGCGCGACGCTGGCGGAGGCGGCCGAGGTCGTGGCCGGCTTCACGCCCGAGCGTGCCGAGCAGGTGGCGCGCGCCTTCACCTGCTACTTCCACCTGGCGAACCTCGCGGAGGAGTACCACCGTGTCCGCGTGCTGCGGGCGCGGGAGTCCGACGCCGCGTCCGGCGTCGTCATCGAGGACTCGCTGCCGCAGGCGTTCACGCAGCTCGCGGAGGAGGTCGGCCGCGACGAGGCCCTGCGGCGCCTGGGCGAGATCGAGTTCCGCCCGGTCCTCACCGCGCACCCCACCGAGGCCCGCCGCCGCGCCGTCTCGGGCGCCGTCCGCCGCATCTCCGCGCTGGTCGCCGACCGCGACACGATGCGCCCCGGCGGCACCACGCTCGCCGAGAACGAGCGCCGCCTGCTCGCCGAGATCGACACCATGTGGCGCACGTCGCCCATCCGCGCGCACAAGCCGTCCGTCCTGGACGAGGTGAAGACCGCGATGGGCGTCTTCGACGCCACGATGTTCTCCACCTTCCCCGAGGTGTACCGCCGCCTGGACGACTGGCTGCTCGACGGCGAGGCCGGGAGCGTGCCGCCCGTCGCGCGCCCGTTCGTCCACCTCGGCTCCTGGATCGGCGGCGACCGCGACGGCAACCCGAACGTCACCGCCGAGGTCACCCGCCAGGCCGCGACCCTCGCCGCCGAGCACGCGCTCGGCGCGCTCGAGAAGGCCGCCGTCGAGACGGGGCGCAAGCTCACGCTCGACGAGGAGGGCACGCCGGCGTCGGCCGAGCTCAAGTCGCTGTGGCAGCGGATGCGGCAGCTCTCCGACGAGCTCGTCACGCGCGCCGCCGCCGACTCGCCGAACGAGCCCCACCGCGCCGCCGTCCTCGCCATCGCCGGGCGGGTCGCCGCGACCCGTCGCCGCGACGCCGACCTCGGGTACCGGGAGCCGGAGGAGCTCGTCGCCGACCTCGAGGTCGTGCAGCGCTCCCTCGTCGAGGCGGGCGCCCCGCGTGCCGCGTACGGCGACCTGCAGCGGCTCGTGTGGCAGGTGCAGACCTTCGGGTTCCACCTCGCCGAGCTGGAGGTGCGCCAGCACTCGCAGGTGCACGCCGCGGCCCTCGCCGAGATCGACGAGAAGGGCATCCACGGCGACCTGTCCGAGCGCACGGTCGAGGTGCTCGACACCTACCGCGCCCTCGGCGCCGTGCAGAAGCGGTTCGGCATCCGCGCCGCGCGCCGCTACATCGTGTCGTTCACGCAGGCGCCCGAGCACCTGGCCGCCGTCTACCGGCTCGCCGCGCTCGCCTTCGAGGGCAGCGACGACGCCCCCGTCGTCGACGCCGTCCCGCTGTTCGAGACCTTCGACGACCTGGAGAACTCGGTCGACATCCTCGAGGCGATGCTGGAGTTCCCCGAGGTGCAGCGCCGCCTCGCGGAGAACGGCCGCCGCGTCGAGGTCATGCTCGGCTACTCGGACTCGTCGAAGGACGTCGGCCCGGTCGCCGCGACCCTCGCGCTGCATAAGGCGCAGTCGCGGATCGCCGAGTGGGCGCAGCGCCACGACATCACGCTCACCCAGTTCCACGGCCGCGGCGGCTCGCTCGGCCGCGGCGGCGGCCCCGCCAACCGCGCGGTGCTCGCCCAGCCGCCGCACTCGGTGGACGGCCGGTTCAAGCTCACCGAGCAGGGCGAGGTCATCCTCGCGCGCTACGGCGACCCGACGATCGCCGCGCGGCACATCGAGCAGGTCGCCGCGGCGACGCTGCTCGCCTCGGCCCCGACGGTGGAGAAGCGGAACGCCGACGCCCGGGAGCGGTTCGCGCCCCTGGCCGCCGCGCTCGACGAGACGTCGCGCGCCGCCTTCCACGGGCTGGTGAGGTCCGAGGGCTTCCCGCAGTGGTTCGCGCAGGTGACGCCGCTGGAGGAGGTCGGCCTGCTGCCGATCGGCTCCCGCCCCGCCAAGCGCGGCCTGTCGGTCAACTCGCTCGACGACCTGCGCGCCATCCCCTGGGTGTTCTCCTGGTCCCAGGCGCGGATCAACCTCGCCGGCTGGTTCGGCCTCGGCACCGCGCTGCGCTCGGCCGGCGAGCAGCCGGGCGGGCTCGAGGAGCTGCAGGCCGCGTACCGCGAGTGGCCCCTGTTCACCACGCTGCTCGACACCGTGGAGATGGGCCTCGCCAAGACGCAGGAGGACATCGCCGCGCAGTACCTGGCCCTCGGCGACCGCGACGACCTCGCACAGCTCGTGCTCGGCGAGCTGCGGCTCACCCGCGAGTGGGTGCTGCGCGTGACCGGCAACGAGTGGCCGCTCGCCAACCGCCGCGTCCTCGGCCGCGCCGTGCAGCTCCGCTCCCCGTACGTCGACGCGCTGTCCCTGCTCCAGGTGCGCGCCCTGCGCGCGCTGCGCAGCCAGGGCGTCAGCGAGGGCCTCACCCTGGACGACGGCGAGTGGGTGGACGGTGGTCACAAGGACCGCTGGCAGCACCTGCTGCTGCTCACCGTGAACGGTGTCTCCGCCGGCCTGCAGAACACCGGCTGACCAGGAGCTCGGACGACCGTCTCCAGGCTCATGACCGCGGGCTACGCTCGCGGTCATGAGCCTGGTGACGTTCAAGGACCTGTGCGTCGACGCCGTCGACGCCGCCGCTCTCGGGGAGTTCTGGGCGCGGACCCTCGGCCTGCGCGCGGAGCCGCTGGACGACGGCGACGTCGTCCTGCGCGACCCGGGCCCCGACCCCGTGCGCGAGCGGACGATCTGGGTCAACGGCGTGCCCGAGGCGAAGACGGTCAAGCACCGCGTGCACCCCGACGTGCGGGCCCGGTCGCTCGACGACTTCCCCGACCGGCCGCGCCTGAGCGAGCCCGGGCGGTTCCACTACACGACGCTGGCGGACGTCGAGGGCGGCGAGTTCTGCGTCTTCACGGTGGACGAGCCGCCGGCGTACCGGCTGAAGGACGTCGTCGTGGACTGCGCGGACTACCGGACGGTCGCCGCCTTCTGGCACGAGCTGCTGGGCGGCACGCTCACCCAGGACGACGCCATGGACTACGCGTACCTCGACGAGGGGGCCGGCGTCCCCTTCGAGTCGTTCGACTTCGTCCCCGTGCCCGAGCCCAAGACGGTCAAGAACCGCTGGCACTGGGACGTCACGCTGAACGACGGCGTGATCCTCGACGACCTCGTCGCCCGCGGCGCGCGGGTGCTGCGCGCGCAGGACGACGAGATCGGCTGGACCGTCATGGCCGACCCCGAGGGCAACGAGTTCTGCGTCTTCCAGCCCTGACCCTGATGGTGTGAGCGGGCGTGTGGCCCCGTGTCGCGCCGAAACAGGGCCACACGTCCGCCCACAGCATCAGGGGCGGGCGGCGAGGGCGGCGAGCACGCGGTCCACGCTGCTGCGGATGCCCCACCGCTTGGCGAGGGCGTCGAGGGCCTCGGGGTCCTTCGGCGCCCGCGGCAGGGCGTCGTCGACCTCGCCGACGGGGGCGTCGTGCGCGACCTGCACCACCGTGGGCGCGACGTCGAGGTAGGCCGCGGCGTCGAGCAGCTTCTGCCGCTGCGTCGGGGTGAGGCCCTTCGCCCCGGACTCCGCGGCGGCGCGCAGCCCGGCCAGGTCTCCGAACGTGGCGAGCAGCTTGGCCGCCGTCTTCTCGCCGATGCCGGGGACGCCGGGCAGGCCGTCGGACGGGTCGCCGCGCAGGGTCGCCATGTCGGCGTACGCCTGGCCGCTGGGCACGCCGTACTTCTCGGCGAGCCTCGCCTGGTCGACGACGTCGGGGTCGCGCACGCCGCGCGCCGGGTACAGGACGCGCACGCCGGCCGCGTCGTCGACGAGCTGGAACAGGTCGCGGTCGCCGGTGACGATGTCGACGCTGGCGGGCATCACCACGCCGACGGCGCCCGCGACGGGCAGCGCGGTCGCGGCGCTGCGCGCCACCTCGCGCGTGACGAGCGTGCCGATGACGTCGTCGGCCTCGAAGCCCGGCGCGCCCACGCGGGCGATGCCGAGCGCGGCCAGCACGTCGACGATGACGGGGACCTGTGGCGTCAGCGCGTCGGGCACCTCCTCGACGTCCGGCTCCCCGGGCGGCGTCACGGCGGCGACGCGGTGCTCCTTGTACGACCCGATCGCCTCGACCCGGAACGCCGGCCGCCAGTCCTCGTCCCAGCACGCGACGAGGCGGTCCGGCCCGTGCTCGGTGACGAGGAACGCGATCATGTCCAGCAGCCCGCGCACCGCGTTGACGGGCCTGCCGTCGGGGGAGCGCAGCGAGTCGGGCAGGCCGTAGAAGGCGCGGAAGTACAGGCTCGCGGAGTCCAGCAGCATGAGGCTCACCGGGTCAGCGTGCCACAGCCCTCTGACCACGACGTCCTACAGCAGGCGACCGGCCAGGACGCCGAGACCGATGCCGGCGACGACGGCGACGAGCGTGAGCGCCATGGTGCCGAGGGCGTTGGCGATGGCCAGCCGGCGCCGGCCGGAGCGGGCGAGCCGCACCGTCTCGACCATCGCCGTCGAGAACGTGGTGTACCCGCCGCAGAACCCGGTCGCGACGCCGAGGCGCCACGGCTCGAGGTGCGCCGGGTCGCCGGCGCCGAGCAGGACGCCGGTGACCAGGCCGATGAGCAGCGAGCCGGACACGTTCACCACGACCGTGGCCCACGGGAACGCGGCGCCGGGAGTCCGCGCCCGCACCGCGCCGTCGACGACGAACCGGGCGGCGGCGCCCAGCCCGCCCGCCACGGCGACGAGCAGCAGCGTCGCGGCGGCGCTCATCGCGTCCCCCGGGAGCCCTGACCCGCCCGCCGGCCCGAGCCGAGGAGCACGCCGGCGAGGCAGGCGAGGTACCCGAGCAGCAGGGTGCCGAGCGCGTACGCCAGGCCCTGGCCGACGGAGCCTGACGCCAGCAGCCGCTCCGTCTCCAGCGCGAGCGACGAGAACGTGGTGAAGCCGCCCAGCACGCCCGTGCCGACGGCCAGCCGCACCCGCTGCACGGCGGGCGTCTCCGGGCCGCGGGCGGCGAGCGACTCCAGCAGCCAGCCGAGCACGAACGCCCCGAGCACGTTGGCGGCGAACGTCGCGACCGGCCACCCGTCGACGGCGGGCCACGCCTGCGCCAGCCCGAACCGCGCCGCGGTGCCGACGGCGCCGCCGGTCGCGACCAGCACGACCAGGCCGGGCCGCCGATGGGCCGGGCGCACGCGCGCGGGCGGGATGCCCGCCGTCACGACGCGTCGCCCGCGTGCCGGTCCGGCAGCACGACGACGGGCCGCGGCTGGTCGTGGATGAGGTGCCCGGCGACGGTGCCGCCGACCAGGTGGGTGGCCCACCCGCGCACCCCGGGACGCCGCGCGCCCACGACGACGAGGACGGCGTCGTGGACGGCCGCGAGCCGAGCCAGCTCCGTCGCCGGGTCGCCGGCCGTGCGCTCGAGCCGCCAGCGCACGGGGCTGCCGGCCAGGGCCTCGGAGAGCGCGGCCTCCAGGACGCCGTCGTCGACGGGGGAGCCGGCGTCGGGGTCCACGGGCACGACGGCGCCGGACGGCTCGCGCACCGACGCCTCGTCCACCGCCACGCAGACCAGCTCGGTACCGAGCGCGGCCGCCAGGTCGGCGGCGCGCCGGGGCACGCTCGCGTGGTGGCCGTGGGGCACGCCCACCAGCACCGGACCGGTCATGCCGTCATCGTAGGCAGGGCGGTGGTCAGGAGGTCCGGTCGAGCACCGGCAGGCCGTCGTCGTCCAGCCGCTCCCGGTCGTCGGAGCGCACCCCGAGGAGCTTCGCCATCGGCGTGCCGGAGAAGCCGTAGACGATCGCGGTGAGCAGCACGACGCCGAAGATCACCGGCACCAGCTGGGGGAACGGCTCGCCGGCGTCGTCGAACCGCAGCGAGAAGACGGACGCCGTCGACGCCGCGACGATGCCGCGCGGCGCCATCCAGCCGATCATCGCCCGGTCCGACCAGCGCAGGTCGGTGCCGAGCGTGGAGAGGACGGCGACCACGGGGCGCAGCACGAGCACGAGCACCGCGACGATGAGGATGGTCGGCAGCGCGTACCGGGCCAGCGCGTCCAGGTCGATCCGGGCGGACAGCACGACGAACAGCGCGCCGATGAGCAGCATGCCGATGTGGGTGCCGAACTCGTGCAGCGGCTCGGTGCGCGCCACCCGCTGATTCGCGAGGACGGCGCCGAGCGCGGTCGTGGCGAACAGCCCCGCCTCGTCGTGCAGGCCCTCCGCGAGCGCGTAGGCCCCGAGGGCGAAGGCGAACGCGAGCACCACCTCGGTCTCCTTCGGCACCCGGCCGAACCGGATGAGCAGCACGAGGAGGACGGCGGCGACGACGCCGATGAGCAGGCCCCACCCGCCCGTCTCGAGCAGGCTCACCGGCTCGGCGTGCAGCACCACGTTCGCCACCGCGAGCGCCACCGTGGCCCCGATGGGGTCGATGAAGATGCCCTCGAAGGCGAGGACGGACTCGACGGGCTGGCGCGGCCGGATGATGGCGAGCAGCGGCCCGACGACGGTGGGCCCGGACACGATGAGGATCGCGCCGATGACGGCGGCCCGCCCCCAGGTCACGTCGAGGAAGAGGTATGCGACGGCGGTCGCGCCGAGGCCGGTGACGAGGGCGCCGGTGGTCACCAGGCCGAGCACGGGCCGGCGGGCGCCGCCGCGCAGGCGGGCGAAGTCCAGCTTGAGCGACTCCTCGAACAGCAGCAGGCCCACGGCCATGGACACGAGCGGGAAGAGCGCGTCGCCGAACAGCGCGTCCGGGTCGAGCCAGCCGAGGATCGGGCCGACGAGCAGGCCCAGCGCGAGCAGCAGCAGGATCGACGGCACGCGCAGCGCGCGGGCGGCGACCTGACCGGCCACCCCGACGATCACGATGAGGGCGATGCCGCCGACGAGATCGGGACTCATGCGTTGCTCTTCTCCGTGCCCATCTCCGTGCCCATGACCGTGCTCACTCCTCCGCGCCGTCGCGCCGTCGGGCCTCCGCCTCGCGGGCGGCGCGCTCGCCGGCCTCGAGGTTGCGACGTCGTCGAGACGACCAGGGGCCGGTGCCGCCGCCGGAGCGGCCGGCCTCGGCCTCCGGGTCGCGCAGCAGCTGCGACTCGACGAGCTCGTGCCGCTGCAGGTAGGTGTTCCCCAGGGCCTGCACGGTCGCGAGGATCGGCAGGGCGAGGAAGGCGCCGAGCGCGCCGAAGACGGCGCCGAACCCGAGCACGCCGACGAACGACACGGCGGGGTTCATCTCCAGCGCCCGGGCGCTGACCCTCGGGGAGAAGATGAGGTTCTCCACCTGCTGGTACGCGATGATGAAGATCAGCACGGCGATCGCCTGCGGCAGCCCCTGCGCGGCGAGCGCGACCGCCACGGGCAGGGCGCCGCCGATGTACGTGCCGATGGTGGGCACGAACTGCGACACGACGCCGGTGAACACCGCCAGCGGCAGCGCGTACGGCGTCTGCACGATGAGCAGGAAGACGAACGTGAACACGCTCGACAGGGCGGCGAGCACGACGCGGGAGCTGATGAAGTCGGAGACCTTCACCTGCGTGATCTCCCACAGGGTCAGCACCTCCTGCTGCCGGTCGGGGCGCAGCCAGGCGCAGATCGCGGCGCGGAACTTGGGGCCCGCGGCCATGAGGTAGTACGTGATCAGCAGGATCGTGGTGATCGCGAACAGCACCCCCACGATGGAGGCGCCGACGCTGATCGCGCCCGTCGCGACGTCCTGCCCCCATTGGTCGAGGGCCTGCGCGACGAGGTCGTCGGAGTCGGGGACGGTGACGTCCCAGCGCGCCTCGATGCCCTCCTGGATGCTCGTGTAGAGGTCGGGCAGCGTCGAGACGAGCTGGATCAGCTGCTGCACGAACAGGTTGCCGAACATCGCGAACACGACGAGCACGACGACGATCGCCCCGCCCAGCGAGACGCCCGCGGCCGCGCCGCGCCGCCACCCGTGCCGCACCAGCCACACGACGACCGGCTCGAGCGCGAGCGCGACGAAGAACGAGATGAGCACGTTGACGGCCAGCCCGCCGAGCTGCCCGAACGCGTACGACAGGAAGGTGGCGACGAACGCGGCCACCACGACCATCGCCAGCGCCCGCGGCAGCCACCGGGGCGGGTTCTTGCTGTCGTGCTGGACGGGACGGACGGAGTCGTCGACGTCGTCGTCGACCTGGTCGCCGGGTTCGACCTCGGGGTGCGGGGCGTCCGTGGTCATGCGGGAAAACGTAGCCCAGCGCGGCCCGCGGGGCGCGCCGGGCCGCAGGTCAGAGGGCGGGCAGCCGGTCGGGCAGGCCGAACCGGGGGAACCAGGTGGCGGTGTCGAGGAACGTCGTGATGCCGGTGATCCGGCCGCTGCCGTCGTCCTCCAGCACGGCGAGCCCCCACGGCGACCAGCCGCCGGTCGGGTCGCGCCGGTACTGGCCGTACGCCATCGAGCCGTTCGCCTGCACGGGCACGCAGCGGGACCCCTCGCAGCCGGCGCCGGGGCCCACCATCCAGCGGATCACCTCGGAGCGTCCGTGCACCCACATCGTGTACGGCGGCATGTTGAGCACGGCGTCCTCGTGCAGCAGCGCCACCAGGGCGTCCATGTCGTAGCGCTCGAACGCGTCGAGGTACCGCTCGAGCAGCTCCTGGTCGATCTCGGCCCACTGCGGTTCGGGGGCGTCGTCGCCGTCGTCGCCCGCCCGGCGCAGACCCTTGCTGCCGAGCGTGGCGCGGGCGCGCTGGAGCGCGCTGTTCACGGACGCGACGGTGGTGTCGAGGAGGGCCGCCACCTCGGCGGCCGACCAGCGCAGCACCTCGCGCAGCACCAGCACGGCCCGCTGCCGGGCGGGCAGGTGCTGCAGCGCTGCCACGAACGCCAGGCGGATCGACTCGCGGCCCACGGCGACGTCGGCCGGGTCGCCCTCGCGCGGGAGGACGGCGTCGTCGGGCACGGGCTCGAGCCACCGGTCCTCGGCGAGCACGTCGCCGAAGTACTGCTCCTCCGCGGGCTGCGGGCCGCCCAGCCCCATGGGGCGCTCGCGCCGCTTGGACGACCCGAGGTGGTCGAAGCACACGTTGGTCGCGATGCGGTACAGCCACGACCGCAGCGACGACCGCCCCTCGAACCGGTCGTACGAGCGCCACGCGCGCAGCAGCGTCTCCTGCACCGCGTCGTCGGCCTCGAAGGCACCCCCGAGCATGCGGTAGCAGTAGCCGGTGAGCTCGCGACGGTACGGCTCGAGCAGGGCGCCGACGTCCTCGCCGTCGCCGTCGGACGTGGGGGAGACGCCGGTCGCCGTCGTCCCGGGTCGGGACGGCGCGGCGGTGCGCTGGGCGGTGTGTGTCACGTCTCACACCGTACGTCGTACCGCCGACACCCGGGAGGGGTGTCGCCCGGGGCGACAGGCGGGCCGCTCAGCGGCGGTCGTCGCGCAGCACGTGCTCGACCAGCGGGACGGCGCCGGTGGCGGGCGTCGGCGGCCGCACGCGCGCCACGGTGCCGGTGAGCGGCCGGGCCTCGCGGTCGATCTCGAACCACACGGTCTTGCCCTCGACGACGCCGGAGTGCCGCCCGACGGCGTCGGAGCCGTCGTGCAGCTGGACGCCCCACCGCGACGCGAGGCGGTCGAGGAAGAGCACACCGCGGCCCGACAGGTCCTGCGGCCGGGGCGACTGCAGCTGCGGCTCGGCCGTGCTGCCGTCCCGGACCCCGACGCGCAGCCGGCGGCCGTCCACCTCGACCGTCGCGGTGATCGGCCCCTCGCCGTGCTCCAGCGCGTTGGTCAGCACCTCGCTGGTCAGCAGCATCGCGGTGCGCCGCTGCTCGTCGGACACGTCGCACGACTCGAGCACGTCGTCCACCCACCGGCGCGCGGGGCCGAGGTCGCTGAGGTCGTCGTCGGCGACGCGCCGCTCCGCCTTGGCGGGCCCGGCCGACGACGGCGGCCCGGACGGCGCGGGCACGCGCACCCGCAGCGCCAGGACCGCGACGTCGTCGCGCTGCGCGTCGCCCACGAGCCCGCGCACCAGGGCGCGGGGGACGGCGGAGGTGGCCTCGCCGTGCGCCGCGCGCAGCACCGTCTCCAGGTCGGTCAGCCGCTCGTCGCTCGGCACGCCGCGCCGCTCCACCAGCCCGTCCGTGTACAGCACGAGGGTGTCGCCCGGCAGCAGCCGGGAGGTGCGGTCCACGCGCGCCGTGGTGGGCACCACGCCCAGCAGCAGGTCGGGCGTCTCGGACAGCCGCTCCACACGGCCGTCGCGGCGCAGCACCATGGGCGGCGGGTGCCCGGCCACCGACCACGTGAGCGTGTACGCGCGCTCGGGGCGCTGGGCCGGCGGCACCTCCTCGAGGGCCTCCTCCGGGCACGGCGCCGGGTCGCGGTCCAGGCGCGCGACGACGGCGGTCGCCATCGCCCGCGGGCCGAGCCGCGCGTTCGCCTTGTCGAGGCGGGTCAGGAGGCCGGCCGGCGACTCGTCGTGGCTCCACGCCAGCGCCCGCAGCATGGAGCGCAGCTGGCCCATCTGCGCGGCGGCGTGCACGTCGTGGCCCGCGACGTCGCCGATCATGACGATCGCGGTGCCGTCGTCGCGCACCACCGCGTCGTACCAGTCGCCGCCCACCTGGTCGGTGCGCGCCGCGGGGGAGTAGGTGGTCGCGATGTCGAGGTGCGCCACCGTCGGCGGCGCGGTGAGCATCGACTCCTGCAGCGTGGTCGCCACGCGCCGTCGCGCCTCCAGCAGCGCCACCCGCTCCAGGGCGAGCGCCACGTACCGGCTGATCGTCGACTCGAGGGCCGCGGTCTCGGCGTCGTGCTCGCGGGCCTGGTCCCACACGCACGCGATGACGCCCACGACCATGCCGTTCGACATCACCGGCAGGAACGACCGCGCGCCCTCCGACACCGACCCCACGGGGCCCATCTCCGGGTAGGTCGCGACCATCTCCGCGTGGTCGCGGAACCGCAGGGCGGCGCGGCTGCGCACGACGTGCGTGTCGGGTCGGGGCGCGTCGAGGCGGGTGCTGCGCAGCGCCGGCTCGCCCGGGTGGTGGTGCCCGACGGTGAAGAACGACAGGTGCCGCCGGTCGGCGTCGACCAGCGCCAGCGACACCCAGCGCGCGCCCGTGCCGGTGCCGATGACGTGCGCGATGGCGTCCTCGACCTCGTCCAGCGTGGTGACCCGCGCGAACCGCTCCGACAGCCCCAGCAGGAACCGCGACCGGCGGTGCGCGCGGAACGCCACCTGCTCGGCGAGCCGCGCGCGCTCCCGCTCGGCGCGCAGCCGCAGCTCGCCCGACGCCGCGGCCGACAGGTCCGCGAGGGTGGCGAGGTCCGGCTCGGTCCAGGTGCGCGGCACGGACGACACCGCCCACAGGGCGCCCACCACGTGGCCGCGGGCGTCCTCGATGGGGTAGCCGGCGTACGCGGCGAGCACCAGGTCGCCGATCGTGTGCCGGCCGGGCACGCGCGGGTCGGCGTCGGCGTCCGCCACGACGAGCGGCGTGCGGGTGCGCGCGACGGTCGCCGTCAGGGGCTGCGGGAGCTCGAGCCGGCGGCTGCGCTGCGCGTCCTCGGGGAAGCCGACGGCCCCGGGCAGGACCCGCATGTCGCCCTCGTCGGTGAGCATGACGACGGCGGCCGCGGGCACGCCGAGGTTCCGGTGCACGAGCCGCGCGATGCGGTCGAACACCTCGTCTGCGACGGGCTCACCGTGGGCCGGGCCGGGCGGCGGGCCGGGTACGCGGTCGGACGCGGGACCGGGTACGGGACCGGGCGACGGGCCGGACAGGGAGCCGACAGCCTGGGCTTCCGGCACGGGCCCAGTATGGACCTCGTTCGGTCAGACGCCGATCAGCCCGCGCCGGTGCGCGACCGCGACCGCCTCCGCCCGTCCCGACACGCCCAGCTTCGCGAGCAGGTTCGACACGTGCACGCTGACCGTCTTCGTGGAGATGTACAGCCGCTCGCCGATCTGGCGGTTGCTGAGGCCCTGCGCCACGAGGACCAGCACCTCCTCCTCGCGCTCGGTGAGGACGGACGACGTGCGGCGGGCGCCCGGCAGCGGCACGCGGGCGCGGCGGCCCCACGCGTGGATGGCGTCGGCGAGGGGCGCGGCGCCCATGTCGACGGCCTCGCCGAGCGCCTCGGCGGCCTCGACCTCGGCGGCCGGCACGTCGCCGGTCGCCCGCAGCGCCTGCGCCCAGCGGAACCGCGACCGGGCCACCTCGTAGCGGTAGCCGAAGTCGAACTCCTTGACGGTCGCCTCCCACAGCTCCGGGTCGGCAGGGTGGTCCGTGAGCGCGGCGCGCAGCCGGGAGTGCTCGGCCGCCGCGCGGCTCAGCCACGCCCGCCCCTCGGGGCCGAGGCTGCCGCCGCGGGGACGACCGCGCCGGGCGGTCTCCTGCGCGACGGCGAGGAGGGTGTCGCCGCGGTCGAGCAGCTCCTGGGCCTCGGCGGCGGCGTGCGGGCCGGCCTCCGCGTCCTCGGCGAGCGCCGCCAGGGCCAGCGCGGACAGCCAGATGCGGCCGAGGAAGAACTCCGACCACGTCGCGCCGACGTGCGCGGCGACCTCCTCCGCGGTCGCGACGGCCTCGTCGTACCGCCCGGCCCACGTCAGCGCGTCGGCGAGCAGGCCGCCCGCGACGAGCGCGATCTGCCCGTCCACGCCCCACGACGGCCGCAGGGCCTCCGCCGCCGCGACGGCGTCGCCGCCCTCGCGGGCGACGGCGGCGTAGAGGCGCCCGCTGTCCAGGTAGACGAGGGCCGGCGCGGGCGCCCCGTCGGGGATCGGCTGCTCGGAGAGGTCCCCGCCGAAGTAGGAGACCAGCAGCGCGAGGTCGAGCAGCTGCACCCCGTACACGCCCCAGATGACGCCCGTGGCGCGGCCGCGCTCGATCGCCGCCTCGAGGACGCGGGCGGCCTCGTCGAGGTGCCCCGCGTAGAAGTGCGTCGTGGCGAGGCCGTACCAGCAGCGCATCTCGGTGCGCAGGTCGCCGGCGACGACGGCGCGCTCGCGCGCTCGGTCGACCAGCTCGGCGGCCGTGTCCGGGGTGCCGACCTCGAGCACGGCGAGCGTGGTGAGGGCGTCGGCCTCCGCGCCGGGCGCGTCCGCGCGGCGGGCGACGTCCACGGTCTGCCGGGCGAAGACGCCGGCCTCGTCGTCGCGGTCCACGGTGAGCAGGACGCGCGCGTGCACGGCGAGCGTCCACGCGAGCTCCGGCGTGGCGGCGGCGTCGGTGACCTCGGGGAAGGTCCCCGAGGCGCCGACGTCGGTGGCGCCCGGGAGCAGCACGTCCAGCGCGCCGCTGGACTGGGCGAGCGCGTCGTCGAGGGACTCGAGGTCGAGGACGTAGCGGACGAGCACGTGGCGCAGGCGGGCCTGCCGGCCGGGGTCGTCCGACAGGCTCTCCACGGCCCGCCGGGCGAGCTGTTCCGCCCGCATCGGCAGCCCGGCGGAGCTGGCCGCCGCGGCCGTCTCGAGGGCGAGCGCCACCCTGTCCTCCCCGAGGAGCCCCTCGGCGTCCGGCACCGACTCCCACAGGGACAGCACCTGCTCGAGGTGCCGCAGCTCCTCGGCGGGGGCGAGCAGCTCGGCGGCGCTGCGGGCCGCCTCGCGCGACGCGACGAGCGCGGCCGTGAGGTCGTGGCCCTGCAGCGCGTGGTGGGCGCGCTTGGCGGCCGAGCCGAGCGCCGGTTCGGCGCACAGCGCCTCGAGGAAGGCGCGGTGCATGGTGGTGCGCTCGCCGGGCAGCAGGTCGAGCACGAGGGCCTCGGCGACGAGGGCGTGCCGGAAGGCGAGGTGCTGGCCCTCCATGCCGAGCACCTGCTGGGCCACGGCCTCGCGCAGGGCGGCGTCGGCGGCGCCGGGGGCGTCGAGGCCGGGCAGCCGCGGCGCCGCGGCGCGCAGCAGGGACTCGTCCACCTGGCGGCCCGCGACCGCCGCGAGCCGCACGAGCTGCTGCACCGCCGGGTCGAGCCGCTGCAGGCGCGTGTGCAGCACGTCGGCCAGCGACCACGGCAGCCCCGCGCTCGGCTGCCCGGCGTCGAGCAGCTCCTCGGCGAAGAACGCGTTGCCGTCCGAGCGGCTGCGCACGGCGTCGAACTCGGCGTCGTCGAGGGGCTCGCCGCGGGTGGCGGTGGTGAACTCGCGCAGCTCGTCGGGGGTGAAGGGCGACAGCTCCACGTGCTCCACCGGGCGCTGGCGGTGCAGCTCCGCGATGACGGGGCGCAGGGGGTGGCGCCGGTGCACGTCGTCGCTGCGGTACGTGGCGACCACCAGCAGGTGCTCCGAGCGCAGCCGCGCGACGACGAAGCGCAGCACGTCCCGCGTCGACTCGTCCGCCCAGTGCAGGTCCTCGACGACCAGGACCAGCGGGGAGCCCGCGCGCCCGGCGGCCGCGAGGCTGCCCGCGACGCCGTCGAGCAGTTGCAGCCGCTCCGCGTGGTCGGTGCCCGAGCCGCTCGCGGGGTCGAGCAGCCGGGTGAGGGCAGGGCGCGCGGCGATCACCTCGGCCACGGCGGGCACCGTCCGCAGCTCGGTCAGCGCCTCCGTGAACGGCAGGTAGGGGATGCCGACGTCGCCCAGGTCCACGCAGTGCGACACGACGACGCGCGCGCCCGCGTCGCGGGCGACGTCGGCCAGGTGGGTGACGAGCCGCGTCTTGCCCACCCCGGCGTCGCCGCCGAGCAGCAGGACGCCGGGCTCGCCCTCCGCGGCGCGCTCCAGCGCTCCGCGGAAGGCGTCGACCTCCTGCTGGCGGGCGATCAGGGGCACCTCGCTGGAACGTCGCACCAGGTGATCGTCCCACCGGGCGCCCACACCCGCCCCAGGTTTTCCGTGCCCGCCGTCCCGCTCCGCGGGCCTCCGGACCGTGCCTGCCGACGTGCCTGCCGACGTGCCTGCCGACGAGGCCGCCGCCGTCGCGCCCACGGTCAGGCGGCCCGGCGTCCGGCGCCGTCCTGCGGACGCAGGGCGTCCAGCCCGTGGGCGATCTGGTCGGCCCGGCGGGTCACCTGGAGGTCCCACGCGTGGGCGTCGGTCCGCGCGGCGACGGCGTCGAGCGTGGCGCCGAGGCGCTGCACGGTCTCGCGGTCCGCGGCCCGGGACCGCGCGCGGCGGGCCAGGTCCCGGACCCCGCGGCCGGCCGTGCCGACCGAGCGGCCCATCGCGCGGCCCACCGTGCGCACCCACGCCGGCGTCCCGCGCTGGTACGTCTCGGCCATCCGCTCGCGCCGGTAGTCCAGCTCGGCCAGGACGGCCAGGTCCCGCGACGTCATCTGGTTCATCTCTTCGTCCCCTCACCGGCCGGGGTCCCCGGCCTTCGTACCGGCCACCGCCGGCTGCCCTGATCTCGTGGTGACCACGGTCGTCCTGAGGCCCCGGGTGGGGGATCGGGCAACTGCCCGGTCTTCGGGGTCGGGGGTACCTCAGACGGCGCCGCGACCTGGGCCTGCGCCCGTCTGAGGTACCCCCAGGACGATGCCGCGGGCCGCCCGGGCCGAGGACGGACGGGCCTTCGCCCGCGCCAGCCGTTGCGACCTGGGTCACAGCGGTCGCACACTGGGGAAGACCGGACCTATACGGGGGTGGACTCGTGGCTGGATCTGTTGCAGGCGCCTTCGACGCGCTGCCGATGCTCGGGCGTGGCAAGCACCGCAACCCCAAGAAGGGCGCGTGCTTCATGGAGCTGGCGTCGTTCCTGGCCGGTGAACGCTGGAGCGACCATCCGCAGTGCACGCACCCGCTGCTCGCGATGCTGGCCCGCGCCGTGAACGACCTGACCTCCGACGGCAACCGGCCGCAGCTCGCGCCGCTGATCCCGTCCGTCATCGGGCTCACCAGCAGCGACCCGCGGTGGGACGTGCGGATCGCGCTGCGCGCCGCGCAGACGGCGCTGCCCGTCGCGCCCGCCGACCGGCAGCAGACGCTGGCGGTGGCGATCATCGGCGCGGAGCGCATGCTCGACGCCCTGGACGGCCGTCCCGAGGGCACGCTCGACCCGGCCAGCGCCGACGCGCTCGCCGCGTCGCCGAAGACGGCCGAGTGGGCCTACCGGTTCTGCGAGGGCACGCGCGTGCGCCCCAAGCGGTTCGTGCGCGACGCCGCCCCGTCCGTCGTGTCGACCGCGGTGCAGGGCATCAGCGAGGCGTTCGTGCCCGACACGGACGCCCGGCTGCGCACCCTGCTGGCCGCCACCATCGAGGACGCCCGGCGCTGGGCCGGACACACCGACGAGGACCGCCCGGCGCTCGTGCCGGACGCGTGGGCCCCCGTCGTGAAGCCCGCGGCCGCCGCCGGCTGACCGGCTCGACGACCGAGCGAGTCCTCCGCGTCCCGTCGGGCGACGCGGGGGACTCGCTGCGTCGCGGTCCGTCCGCGCCCGCGATCACCTGGTAGACCGGAGCCGTGAACAACCCGCTGGAGCAGCTCACCCTCGACGACCTGCGCCGTCGCACGTCCGTGAAGTGGCGGGCCTACCCGCCTGACGTCCTGCCGCTGTTCGTCGCCGAGATGGACACGCCGGTGGCACCCGCCGTCGTCGACGCCGTGCACGACGCGCTCGCCGTCGGCGACACCGGGTACGACGTCGGCACGACGTACGCCGAGGCGCTCGCGCCGTTCGCGCAGGAGCGCTGGGGCTGGACTCCCGACGTCGCGTCCAGCCGCACGATGCCGGACGTCATGGTCGCGATCGTCGAGGTGCTGCGCGTGCTCACCGCACCCGGCGACGCCGTCGTGGTCACGCCGCCCGTGTACCCGCCGTTCTACGGCTTCCCCGGCAACGAGGGGCGGCAGGTCGTCGAGGCGCCCCTGGACGCCGACCTGCGGCTCGACCTCGGCACGCTCGAGGCCGCGTTCGCGCGCGTCACGGGCGCCGCCGCCCACGGCACCGGGCCGGGCTCCGGCCGACGCGCCGTCCTGCTCCTGTGCAACCCGCACAACCCCACCGGCACCGTGCACACCCGTGCCGAGCTCGAGGCGGTGCTGGCGCTCGCGGACCGCTACGGCGTGCGGGTCGTGGCGGACGAGATCCACGCCCCGTTCACGTTCGAGCGCGTGGCCGACGGGGAGCCGGCGTTCGTGCCGCTGCTGTCGGTGGCGGGCGCGGAGCGGGCCGTCGTCGTGCAGTCGGCGTCGAAGGCCTTCAACCTCGCGGGGCTCCGGGCGGCGGTGGCGCTCGGCGGCCCCGGCGCCGCGGACGAGCTGCGCCGCATCCCCGAGGAGGCGGGCCACGCCGTCAACCACCTCGCGGTGCTCGCGCACGCCGCCGCCTACCGCGACGGCGGGCCGTGGCTGGACGCCCTGCTCGCCGGGGTGCACGCGAACCGCGGGCTGCTCGGGCGCCTGCTCGCGGAGCACGCGCCCGCCGTGCGGCTGCAGCCCGCCGACGCCACGTACCTCGCCTGGCTCGACCTGCGCGCCGCCCTGCCCGGCGGAGTCCCCGCCGCCGACGCCGCCGCGTTCGTCCTGGAGCGCGGCCGGCTCGCCCTCGAGGACGGCGTGCGCTTCGGTGCCGGCGGAGCCGGGTGGCTGCGGCTCAACCTCGCGACGTCCTCGGCGGTGCTCACCGAGGCCGTGCAGCGCCTGGCGCGGTCCCTCGGCACGACCTGACCGGGAGGGACTACCTCGCGGGGTAGTCCGGGGCCGGGCCGACGCCGAAGGCCTCCTCCAGGGTGGCGGTGCCGGCCAGGTGCATGCCGGTCGCCAGCTCCGTGCCCACGTAGCGCAGGTGCCAGGGCTCGGGGGAGTAGCCGGTCACGGCCTCCTGCCCCTCCGGGTACCGCACGACGAACCCGTACCGCCACGCCTGGCTGGCCACCCAGCGCCCGGTCTCCGTGCTCCCGAGGTCGGTGTACGGGGTGCCGGCCTCGGCGACGTCGGCGGCGAGGCCCGTCTGGTGCTCGGAGTGCCCCGGCCGCGCGGAGAACGTGTCCGCGTCACGGCGGCCGTGGCCGTCGACGTACCGGGCGTACAGCCGCGCCTGGTACTCGACGGAGCGGTAGCCGGACGCGAGGACGAGCTCGTGGCCCGTGGCGTCCCGGGCGTCGGCGGCGAGCCGCTCCAGGGCGCGCGCGGCGTCGGGGCGCAGCCGGTCGTGCTCCCCGAGGGCGCGGACGTCGGGGCGCACGAGATCGTCGGGCGCCCAGGACGTCGGGGAGAGGGGGCGTGCCTTGTTCACCAGGACCGTCGGGGCCGCCGGGTCCTGCGACGGCGCCCAGGTGCGGGCCGGGATCGGATCGCCGCCCGGCCGCGGGTCGGGGAGCGTGGCGCTCGCGGGGGCGGCCGTCCCCGCGACGGCCAGGACGCCCGCCAGCACGCCCGCCAGCACGGTCGTCACGACCGGGCCGCGAAATCTTTGCGGGACCGTGATCACGACACGGGGGGACATGCCGTCAAGGTTGCCAGGAAGCCGATAATCTCGCCAAGGTGCGCCGCCGACACCGCCTCGCCCTCGCCGTCCTCCTGACGCCGGTCGTCGCCGTGCCCCTGGTGGCGTGCACCGGCTCCGACGTGCCGCCCGCCGACTCCGCCGCCGAGGCCCTCGTGACCGCCCTCCGCGCGGGCGACGTGAGCGACGTGGCGTTGCAGGCGCCGGGCTCCGTCGACGTGCAGACGCAGCTGACGCAGGTGCTCGAACCGCTGGTCGACGCGTCGGGGGAGCGGGAGCGGAGCGTGACGCTCGGCGAGGTGAGCAAGCCGACCACGAAGGACGGCGCGACGACGGCGGTGGCGACGGTGGACTGGTCGTGGCCCGTGGGGCGCGACGTCACCTGGAAGTACAGCACCGACGTCGACCTCGCCTACACGCCGCCCGAGAGCGGCGACGGCGAGGGGACCTGGCGTGCGGTGTGGCGGCCGGACGTGCTGGTGCCCGACCTGAAGCCGGGCGAGCGGCTGCAGGTCAAGACCCTCGACGCGGACCGCGGCGACCTGCTCGACGGCGACGGCAAGCCGATGGTCACCGCGCGGGGCGTCTGGCACATCGGCGTGGACAAGACGGCGGTCCAGGGGCTCGGGCAGGAGTCCGCGGCCCGCGACCTCGCGCAGCTGGTGGGTCTCGAGCCGAACGAGTTCTTCGCGCGCGTCGAGGCGGCCGGGGAGAAGGCGTTCGTCGAGGCGATCACGATCCGCCAGGAGAACGCGGGCGTGGACTTCACGGTGGAGGAAGCCCAGGACATCATCGGCGTCCGGGCGGTCGAGGACACGCTCGAGCTCGGCCCCACGAGCACCTTCGCGGTGCCGGTCCTGGGCCGCGTCGGCGAGGCGACCAAGGAGGTCATCGAGGAGTCCGACGGCGCGGTGCAGGCCGGCGACGTGGTGGGGCTGTCCGGCGTGGAGCGCGCCTACGACGACCAGCTCACCGGCTCGCCGGGCGTCCTGGTGAGCACGGTGCCGGCCGGCGGCGGCGACGTGGGGCTGGACGGCGAGCCCGTGAAGGACGAGGACGAGGGCCGCGAGCTGTACCGCGTGGACGCGGTGGACGGCACCCCCGTGTCCACGACGCTCGACCAGCGTCTGCAGAAGCACGCGGAGGAGGTGCTGGACGACGTCGACCCGGCCAGCGCGATCGTCGCGATCCGGCCGTCCGACGGCTCCGTCCTCGCCGCGGCGAGCGGGCCCGGCAGCGAGGGCTGGTCCACGGCGACGCTCGGCCAGTACCCGCCGGGGTCGACGTTCAAGGTGGTGGACGCGCTGGCGATGCAGCGGGCCGGCATCACCCCGGACACGACGGTCGCCTGCCCGGAGCACCTCACCGTGGACGGTCGGACCTTCGGCAACGTGCCCGGGTACCCGGCGTCGGCCACGGGGGACGTGCCGCTGCGCACCGCGTTCGCGCACTCGTGCAACACGGCGATGATCGGGCAGCGCGACAAGGTGGCGCAGGCCGACCTCGCGACGGCGGCCTCCGACCTCGGCCTGGTGGACGACGAGGTGGCGACGCCGGTCCTGGGCGTCCCGGCCTTCCTCGGCTCCGTGCCCGCGGAGGCGGGCGGCACCGAGCACGCGGCGTCGATGATCGGCCAGGGCAAGGTGCAGGCGTCGCCGCTGGGGATGGCGACCGTCGCGGCGAGCGTCGCCGCCGGCCACCGGGTGCAGCCCGTGCTCGTGCGCGACGCCGCGGGCGACGACAAGGAGGCTTCGGCCTCGCCGTCGGCGGAGGAGTCCGCGAAGGAAACGGCGCCGAAGGAGCCCTCGACGCCGGGCGTGTCCAAGGACGAGGCCGCCGTCCTGCGCGACCTCATGCACGGCGTCGTCACCGAGGGCAGCGCGGACATGCTGCAGGACGTGCCCGGCATCGTCGGGGCCAAGACCGGCACCGCGCAGTACGGCGACGGGTCGAAGCAGCACGTGTGGATGCTCGCGATCGTCGACGACCTCGCGGTGGCCGTCTTCGTGGAGGACGGCCACCGCGGGTCGGACACCGCCGGCCCGCTCATGGAGGACTTCCTGGCGGGCCTGTGACCGGTCAGGCGCCGTGCTTGTGCGGCACGCCCGCCACGAGCCCGCCGTCGACGACGAACTCCGCGCCGGTGGAGTAGCTCGACTCGTCGCTCGCGAGGAAGAGGATGGTCTGCGAGACCTCCTCGGGCCGGGCGCCGCGGCCGAGCGGGATGAGCAGGTCGCCCGCGTCGATGCCGGCGGTCATCGGCGTCTCGATGAACCCGGGGTGCACGGAGTTGACCCGCACGCCGTGGGCCCCGAGCTCGAGCGCGACCGACTTGGTGAGCCCGCGGACGCCGAACTTGGACGCCACGTAGCCGTGCAGGCCGCGGCTCCCGCGGAGACCCTCGACGGACGAGATGTTGATGATCGACCCGGAGCCGGCCTTCACCATGACCGGCGAGACGGCCCGGATGCCGAGGAAGACGCCGGTGAGGTTGATGTCGATGATCCGGCGCCAGGCGTCGGTGTCGAACTCGGTGATCGGGCCGCCGTTCGCGATGCCCGCGTTGTTCACGAGCACGTCGATGCGGCCGAACTCCTCCAGCGTGAACGCGACGGCCTTCGCCCAGTCGTCCTCGCTGGTGACGTCGAGGTGGACGTAGCGGGCGACGTCGGTGCGGTCGCCGTTCAGCTCGGCGGCGAGGGCCTCGCCCTTCGCGTCGTCGAGGTCGGCGACGACGACCTTCGCGCCCTCGGCGGCCAGCGCGCGGGCGTGGGTGACGCCCATCCCGCCGGTGCCCCCGGTGATGATCGCGACCTTGTTGTGGACGCGGTTTCCTGTGCTGACGGCCATGTCGGCCCTCCTTCGTGGTTCTGCTGTGGTGCGTGCACCGGGTGGGTGCACCTGCCCGCCTGGGACACGAACGTCCCGGGACGGAGGGGACGTCAGGGGGACGGGGTGGTCCACCAGGCGGGCAGGGCGTCGTGGGCGACCCGGGCGAAGAACGCGGGGTCGCGGGGCGGGGGAGCGGAGAGCCAGACCTCGAGCGCGCCGACGGTGCCGAGCCCGACGTACGTCGCGAACGCGCGGGCGTAGCGGTCGACCTGGTCGGCGGGGGTGCCCGGGTCCAGGGGCATGAGGCCGGGGTGGGCGCGCAGGTGGTCGGTGAGGGTGTCGGCGACGTGGTCGGCGAGCAGGCGCGCCAGCGGGGCGCTGAGGCCGCCCTCGAGGGCCCGCTCGTACACGGGCAGGTGCGCGTCGACGTGGGCCTGCAGCGCGCCGGTGTACCGCGCGACGACCTGCTCGGCGTCGTCGTGCGTGGCGTGCCCGGCGACCTCCCGCACGGCGTCGTCGAACTCGGCGCGGATGCGGTCGAGCTCGACGCCGAGGACGCGGCCCAGCAGGTCGGCCGGGCTGGCGGCGTGGTCGTAGAACGTGGCGCGGTTGATCCCCGCGCGGGCGGCGACGGCCGACGCAGTGAGCGCGGCGACGTCCTGCTCCGCGGCCAGCTCCAGGACGGCGGTGCGCAGGGCCTCGGCGGTCCGCTCGACCCGCTTGTCCATGCCCGTCACCTCCGTCCGACGCTCTCGACGCTACGCCGCGCTTCGGAGTTAAGCAACAGGTGTCGCCTAACTCACTTCACCCCTTCCGGCCGGGTGAGGCGCGCCGGGCCGACCTACGCTCGAAGAGCCGCGCCCGCCACCGACGAGGGGAACCGTCATGGTCAGCAGGACCCGAGGGAGCGGCCGCCGCCGCGTCCGCCACGGGGACGTCGAGCTCAACCCCGTCTTCATCCGCCCGGGAGAGACGCGCTCGGTGCCGCGCGACCGCCTCCCCGCGGGGGAGTCGCTGCCGGAGACGGCGTTCCAGATCGTCCACGACGAGGCCATGCTCGACGGCAACGCCCGGCTCAACCTCGCCACGTTCGTCGGCACGTGGATGGACGACCACGCCAGCCGCCTCTACCTCGAGGCCGCCGACAAGAACATGATCGACAAGGACGAGTACCCGGCCACGGCGGCCGTCGAGGACCGCTGCTGGCGGATGCTCGCGGACCTCTGGCACGCGCCCGACCCCCGCCGCGCGATGGGCACGTCCACCATCGGCTCGTCCGAGGCGTGCATGCTCGCCGGGCTGGCGCTCAAGCGACGCTGGCAGCAGGCCCGGCGCGACGCCGGCAAGCCGGTCGGCACGCCCAACCTCGTGATGTCCAGCGCGGTCCAGGTGTGCTGGGAGAAGTTCTGCAACTACTTCGAGGTCGAGCCCCGCTACGTGCCCATCAGCGAGGAGCACCGGGTGCTCGACGGGCACGACCTGGAGCAGTACGTCGACGAGGACACCATCGGCGTCGTCGCCATCCTCGGCGTCACCTACACGGGGATGTACGAGCCGGTCACCGAGATCGCCGCCGCGCTCGACCGCATCCAGGCGGAGACCGGCCTGGACGTGCCGATCCACGTGGACGGCGCGTCGGGCGCGATGGTCGCGCCGTTCGTGCAGCCCGACCTGGTGTGGGACTTCCAGGTGGAGCGGGTCGCGTCGATCAACACCTCCGGCCACAAGTACGGCCTCGTGTACCCAGGGCTCGGCTGGGTGGTGTGGCGGGACGAGGCCGCGCTGCCGGAGAGCCTCGTGTTCCGGGTGAGCTACCTCGGCGGCGACATGCCCACCCTGGCGCTGAACTTCTCCCGCCCCGGAGCCCAGGTGCTGCTGCAGTACTACATGTTCCTGCGCCTGGGACGGGCGGGGTACGAGGCGGTGCAGAAGGCGTCCTCCGACGTCGCGCGCTTCCTCGCCGACGGCGTCGGGAAGCTGCCCGCGTTCGAGCTGTGGAACGACGGCTCCGACATCCCCGTCTTCGCGTGGCGCCTGACGCCGGGGCACACGGAGAACTGGAACCTCTACCACCTGTCCGACCGGCTGCGCACGCGCGGCTGGCTCGTGCCCGCGTACCCCATGCCCGACGACCTCACCGACGTCACCGTGCAGCGCGTCGTCGTGCGCAGCGGGCTCAGCCGGGACCTCGCGGCGTCGTTCCTCGCCGACCTCGAGGACGAGACCCGCTACCTCGACGCCCTCAGCGGCCCCATGCCGACCGAGGGCCAGCGCCCCGGCTTCACCCACTGACCCGGGCTCGTTGCCTGTTCGGCAACGCCGCGGGGAAGGTGCGGGCGGGTAGTTCAGCGGGCGAAACGCTCCGAGCGCTCGACGACGCGGCCGGCGCCGCGACCGCCGTCGGCGTCCGCGTCCCACGTGTAGACCTCGGTGCCGGTGACGAAGACGTGCTCGGCGCGCGAGCCGACGTCGAGCGGGTCGCCGGACCAGACGACGACGTCGCCGTCGAGCCCGGGGGCGAGCGCGCCGACGCGGTCGTCGAGACCGAGGAAGGACGCCGGGTTCACGGTGAGCGCCTCCAGCGCGACCTGCGGGTCCAGGCCCTGCTTCACGGCGAACGACGCCTGGTGCACGAGGAAGTTGATCGGCACCACCGGGTGGTCGGTCGTGATGGCGACGCGGACGCCCGCCTCCGCCAGGCGCGCCAGGTTCCCGATGTCGCGGTGGCGCAGCTCCACCTTGGAGCGCGACGTGAGCATGGGCCCGAAGATCACCGGCACGTCGCGCTCGGCGAGCACGTCCGCGACCGCGGCGCCGTCGGTGCCGTGGTTGACCACGAGCCGGTAGCCGAACTCGTCGGCCAGGCGCAGGGCGGTCGCGATGTCGTCGGCGCGGTGGGTGTGCTGGTCCCAGGCGAGCTCGCCCGCCAGGACGCGGGCCAGGGTCTCCTTGCCGAGGTCGCGAGCGAACGGCTCGCCCTTCGCCTCCGCCGCGTCGCGCTGGGCCGCGTAGTGCTGCGCGTCGAGGAACGCCTGCCGGATGACGGCGGCCACGCCGAGCCGGGTGGACGGCTGCTTCTTCTGCTCGCCGTACACGCGCTTCGGGTTCTCGCCGAGGGCGGACTTCACCGAGACGGCCTCGCTGATCACCTGCTCGTCGACGGTGCGCCCGCCCCACGTCTTGATCGCGACCGTCTGGCCGCCGATCGGGTTGGCGGAGCCCGGCTTCACGACCACCGACGTCACGCCGCCGGCGAGGGCGTCGCGGAAGCCCTCCTCCTCGATGTTGATCGCGTCCAGGGCGCGCAGGTGCGCGCCGACGGGGTCGGTCTTCTCGTTGGTGTCGTCGCCGGCCCAGCCCTCGGCCTCCTCGTGCACGCCCACGTGCCCGTGCGACTCGACGAAGCCCGGCAGCACCCACCGCCCGCCCGCGTCGAGCGTGCGGACGCCGTCGGGCACTGCGACGTCCGCCCCGACGGCGGTGATGACGCCGTCCGTGACCAGGACGGTGCCGTGCTCGATCGGGAGCCCGTCCATCGGGACGACGTAGCCGTTCGTGATCGCGACGGACGAGCGGGCGGTGCGGATCGGAGAGGTCATGCCCGCCATCATGCCGCGCGGGTCTAGAGGTAGTGCCCGACGGCGGGGGTCGGCTTCCAGCGGCCGGTCGCGGTGATGTCGAGGATGCGGCGCGTCGTCAGGCCCTCGATGCCGTGCTCGAGGACGGCACGGCGCGCGACCTCGCGGATCTCCGCGCCCGTCGCGCCGTCGAGGCTGCCGGCGATCGCCGCGAGGTCGAGGCCCTCGCCCTGACGCGGCAGGTAGATCTTGAGGATGGAGACGCGCCCCTCCTGGCTCGGCAGCGGCACCTCGAGGATGGTGTCGAACCGGCCGGGCCGCTTCACGGCCGGGTCGAGGGAGCCCGGGTCGTTCGTGGTCGCGAGGGTGAGGACGTCGTTGCGCACCCGCGCGCCGTCGAGCGCGTTGAGGAACTCCGAGAACCCCGACGAGCCGCGCATCTCCGCGTTCGCGACGCCGTCGATGTCCTCCATGACGACGAGGGTGGGGCCGAGCCGCTCGACCTCCTTGTAGAGGTTCTCCGACGCCTGCCGCAGCACGTCGGGCTCCACGATCATCACCGTCATCGCGCCCGCGACCTCCGCCGCGAGGATCCGGCCGAGCTTCGTCTTGCCCACGCCGGGCTTGCCGGCCAGCAGCAGCCCGCGCGTCGTGGGGAGGCCGAGGGAGAGCAGGTCCTCGCGGCGCGTGGTGCCCGAGGACAGGAACAGGTCCACCTCGCCCCAGACGGGGTCGGCGAGCACCAGGTCTGCGCGCGTCTCGTGCGTCGCGGGCACCGGCTCGAAGCCGACCTGGTTGCCGTAGCTGCTCACCGACACCTGGAGGATCCGGCCCCGGTACGGGTTGCCCTCGCCCTTGAGCGCGGCGAGGAAGTCGTCGAGGACGGCCTCGGCGAGGTCCCGCCGGCCCTTGCCGGCGTAGACGGTGATGTCGGCAGGATGCCCGCCGCAGATGTGGATCGCGACGGGCTCGTCGCGCAGGGTGCCCGCGGGGAAGAACACCGACAGGTGGAACGGCACCGACACGGTGTGGTCCTCGCCGAGGCTCAGCGGCCGCCACTCCGGCGTGCTGCCGTGGGGCCCGAGGATCTTGACCGCACCCTCGTGCTCCGTCATCCAGCGGGCCAGGACGTGCCCGTGCAGCAGCAGCTGCGAGTCGGAGAGCGCGCGCTTGACCTCCGACAGGGCGGCCTTCTTCACGCCGATCTTCCGTGCCGCCCAGCCGGAGCTCGACGTCGGCGTGCCCTTCTTCTTCTTGCGCGGCGCGCCGAGGATCTCCGCGAGCACCCGGATCGTCTCGCGCACCTCGGTCGGGTACGGGCCGAGCTTCGGCCACAGCAGCGTGCGCTCCTGCCGCTCGGGCGTCGCGACGCCGTCCGTGATCGTCCCCGAAGGCTTCCGCTCGCCCATGTCGCTCCCCACGCTCCCTGCCGCCGCCCCGGTGGGACGGCCCGCAGCACCGTACCTGCCGCCGCCGACGTCCTGCCTGCGCCGACGTCGAGCCGATAGCGTCGGCGGATGCCGACCCGACACCTGCACGTGCTGCGCCACGGCGCGGCGGACCCGTTCGGCGAGCTGACGGACGAGGGGGAGCGGCAGGCGGCGCTCGCCGGCCGCCGTCTGGCCGCCCTGCCCGTCGACGCCGTCTGGCACTCGCCCCTGCCGCGCGCGGCGCGCTCCGCCGAGGTGCTGGGAGCCGAGCTCCCGGGCGTCCCGGTCGCGGAGGCGCCCGAGCTGGTCGACCACGTGCCATACCTGCCCGACCCGGTGCCGCCCGCGTGGGCGGGGTTCTTCGACGGCTACGACGCCGCCGAGGCGGCCGAGGGCGAGCGGCTGGCCGCCGCGCTCACCGCCCGGTTCGCCCGCCCCGCCGACGCCGAGACGCACGAGGTGCTCATCACGCACGCGTTCCAGGTCGCCTGGCTGGTGCGCGACGCGCTCGCCGCGCCGCCCGCGAGCTGGCTCGGCCTGCCGTACGGCAACGCCGCCCTCACGACGATCGAGTACCGCGACGACCGCTCGGCGTCCCTGATCGTCTACAACGACATGGGCCACCTGCCGCCCGAGCTGCGGTGGACCGGGTTCGGGCCCGCCGCGCGCCCCTGAGTCGGCGTCCGGCTCACGCCGTCGTCGGGACGTTCTCCTCCAGCTCGGCGAGCCAGGCGGCGGCCGAGGCGTCGGACGGCATCCGCCAGTCCCCGCGCGGTGACAGCGAGCCGCCGGCGGCGACCTTGGGGCCGTTGGGGATGGCGGAGCGCTTGAACTGCGACGAGAAGTAGCGCCGGAAGAACACGACTTCCCACGTCCGGATGGTCGCCAGGTCGTAGGCGGACCGCTCGTCGTGCGGGAAGTTGGGCGGCCACTCACCGGCGTCGGGGTCGCGCCAGGCGTGCCAGGCGAGGAACGCGATCTTGGACGGCCGCAGCCCGTGCCGCAGCGTCCAGAACAGGGTGAAGTCCTGCAGCGCGTAGGGCCCGATGGCGGCCTCGGTGGACTGCGGCGCCTCCCCCTCGCCGGCGGGCACCAGCTCGGGGGAGATCTCCTGCCCGAGGATCTCGAGCAGCAGGGCGTTCGTCTCGGCCTCGAACTGTCCCGAGTCGGCCACCCAGCGGATGAGGTGCTGGATGAGCGTCTTCGGCACGCCGGTGTTCACCGCGTAGTGCGACATCTGGTCGCCCACGCCGTACGTGCACCAGCCCAGCGCCAGCTCGGACAGGTCGCCCGTGCCGAGCACGATGCCGCCGCGGTGGTTCGCGAGCCGGAACAGGTAGTCGGTGCGCAGGCCGGCCTGCACGTTCTCGAACGTGACGTCGTAGACCTTCTCGCCCGCGCCGTACGGGTGGCCCAGGTCGCGCAGCATCTGCTCGGCGGCGGGCCGGATGTCCAGCTCCTCGAAGTGCACGCCGAGCGACGTCGCGAGCCGGGTGGCGCGGTCCTTCGTCTCCGACGACGTCGCGAAGCCGGGCATGGTGACCGCGTGGATGTCGGTGCGGGGGCGGCCGAGCCGGTCCATGGCGCGGGCCGCGACGATCAGCGCATGGGTCGAGTCCAGGCCGCCGGAGACGCCGATGACGATCTTCGGCTGCCCGATCGACCGCAGCCGCTGCTCCAGCCCGGCCACCTGGATCGTGTACGCCTCGTAGCAGTCCTGGGCCAGGCGCGCCGGGTCGTCGGGGACGAACGGGAAGCGGTCCACCTTGCGGCGCAGGCCGACGTCGCCCGCCGGCGGGTCCACGGTCCAGGTCACGGTGCGGAACCCTGCGACGCGGTCGCCGAGCGCGCGGCGGTTGTCGTCGAACGACCCCTGGCGCAGCCGCTCCTGGCGCAGCCGGTCGAGGTCGACGTCGGCCACCGAGCGCCGCGCGCCGTCGGGGAAGCGCTCGGTCTCGGCGAGCAGGTCGCCCACCTCGTAGACCATCGTCTGGCCGTCCCACGACAGGTCCGTGCTCGACTCACCCTGCGCCGCCGCGTACGCGTAGGCGGCGAGCCCGCGGTGCGACGCCGAGCGGACCATGAGCCGCCGGTCCTCCGCGCGCGCCACGGTGATGGGGCTGGCGGAGAGGTTGAGCAGCACCGTCGCGCCGGCCAGCGCGGCCTCCGCCGACGGCGGCACCGGCACCCACAGGTCCTCGCACACCTCGACGTGCACGACGAGCCCCGCGACGTCGTCGGCCGCGAACAGCAGGTCCGGGCCGAACGGCACCGGCCCGTCGGCGAACGGCAGGGTGACCGTGGCGCCGCGGCGGTCGTCGCCGGGGGCGAACCAGCGCTTCTCGTAGAACTCGCGGTAGTTCGGCAGGTACGACTTGGGCGCGACGCCGAGCACGCGGCCGCCCTGCACGACGACGGCGCAGTTCAGCAGCCGGTTCCCGACCTCCAGCGGTGCCCCGACGACGAGCAGCGGCCGCAGGTCGGCGCTGGCCTCGACGATCGCCGCGAGGGCGTCCGACGTCGCCTCCAGGAGCGTGTCCGCGAGGTGCAGGTCGTCGATCGCGTACCCCGAGACGCACAGCTCGGGGAACACGGCGACCGCGACGCCGTCGTCGTGGCACGCGCGCGCCTCGGCGAGGATCGCGGCGGCGTTCGCGCGGGGGTCGGCGACGGTGACGGGGACGGTGCAGGCTGCGACGCGGGCGAAGCCGTGGGCGTAGGCCGAGGTGAAGTCCACCCCCCGAGTGTAGGAACGCCGCTCGTCCCCGCGAGACTTGTCAGGGCCAGGGCCACGTATACGTCGTTCTGGTCCTGACAGGTCGGGCGGGCGGGTCGCTAGGGTCGGGCCGTGCACCCCCGACCCGCGCGCCGTCGTCGCGCCCTCGCCGTCCTGCTCGCCGCCGTCGCGGTCCCCGTGCTCGGGCTCGCCGTCGCGCAGCCCGCCAGCGCGCACGACCGGCTCCTCTCGTCCGACCCGGCCGACGGCGCCTCCGTCGACGAGGCGCCCGCGCAGATCACCCTCGTGTTCAGCGCCGACGTGCTGGCCGCCGGCGCCCAGGTGGCGGTCACGACGCCGGACGGCACGGTGCCGGCGGACGTCACCGTCGACGGCGACGAGGCCGTCGCCGCGCTGCCCGCCGACCTGCCCGGCGGCGACTGGGACGTGGCGTGGCGCGTCGTCTCCTCCGACGGCCACCCCATCGAGGGCGACCTCTCCTTCACCGTCGCCGCCGCGCCCGCGAGCCCGTCGCCCTCGCCGAGCGCCGTGTCGAGCGGCACGCCGAGCCCGACGACGAGCCCGACGGCGTCGCCGGACCTCACGACGTCGTCCGGCCACGTGCACGGCGGCGGCACGCCGGGCGTCGACCTGGACGACGACGGCGAGGCGGGGTGGGCCACGGCGTGGCTGTTCCCCGTGGCCGTGCTCGCGGTGGTGGGCGTGGCGGCCGCCGTCCTGCTCCGGCGCCGCCGTCGTGCCGAGGACGAGGCGCGCGAACCGCACGAACCGGGCACGACGCCCGGCGACGACGGCGGCCCGACGGCCTGACCGGCGCCGTCGAAGCACACGATCTGTCCCGTCATGACGGCAGATACCGGGACAGATCGTGTGCAGAGAAGGTTCCCGATTCGAGGTGTCCGGCACGCCACGCGCGGAAAAGTCGCAGGAATCCGCGGATGTTCCCTAGTGTGTTCCCCGTCCTCCCGGCGCGAGCCGGGATGGCGCACGAACGTGACGACGCGCGGGTCGCGTGCGTCGTGAACCGGAGAAGGGATGCACATGTCGCTGAACAAGTCCGAGCTGGTCTCGGCCATCGCCGGCAAGGCTGAGCTCAGCAAGGCGGACGCGGAGAAGTTCCTCGGTGCCTTCCAGGAGGTGCTCGAGGAGTCGCTCGCCAAGGGCGAGGCGGTCAAGGTCACGGGTCTGCTCTCGGTCGAGCGCGTCGAGCGCGCGGCCCGCACCGGTCGCAACCCGCGCACGGGCGAGGAGATCCAGATCCCGGCCGGCTTCGGTGTGAAGATCAGCGCCGGCTCGCTGCTGAAGAAGGCCGTCGCGAAGTGATCCTTCGCTGACACGACGCGTCGTGTCAGCACCCCGGAGGCCCGCCGCTCGCATCCCGCGAGCGGTGGGCCTCCGGCGTTCCCGGGGCGGTGCGTGCGCGGCACCGGTGCGTGGCGTCTGGATCGAGTCCGACGGCGTCCCGGTCGGCCCGGGCACCGCCGCGCGTTGTTGCGACCAGCATGACGACGAACCCGATCGACACCGCCGCGGCCACGACGACCGCGACGACGACCGCGACGACGCCGACGGTGTCCGGCCCGCTCCCGCCCCGGCGTGCCGCGCTGGCGCTGGCCACGATGTTCCTGGGCAGCTTCTCGCTCGTGACGGCGGAGTTCCTGCCGCCCGGGGTGCTCACACCGGTGGCGCAGGACCTCGGGGTCACCGAGGGCGTCGTGGGCCTGTCGGTGAGCGCCACGGCCCTCACGGCGCTGCTCACGGCCCTGGTGCTGGGCTCGCTGTTCCCGCGCACCGACCGCCGCACGCTGCTCGTGGTGCTCGCACTGGGCGCGGTCGCCTCCAACGTGCTGGTGGCGCTGGCGCCGAGCATCGGCGTCCTCATGGCGGCCCGGCTGCTGCTGGGCGCGGCGCTGGGCGGCTACTGGTCGATGTCGCTGGTCATCGCAACGCAGCTGGTCCCGGCGGACCGGGTGGGCAAGGCCATGATGGTGGTCAACGCCGGCACGACCGTCGCCACGGTGGCCGGGGTGCCGCTGGGCGTGATCCTCAGCGCGGCCGCCGGCTGGCGGGTCGTGTTCGTGGCCGCCGCGGTGGTCACGGTGGTGACGGCGGTGGCGATGCGCGTCGCCCTGCCGTCGGTGGCGCCGACGCCGGGCATCGGGTGGTCGGCGACGGGCCGCGCGCTGCGGTCGCCGGGCGTCGGCCTGGGGCTGGTGGCGATCGTCGCGGTCATCGGCGGCCACTTCGCCGGCTACACGTACGTGCGGCCCGCGCTGTCGCTGCTGCCGGGGTCGGACGTCGGGACGGTCGCCGTGCTGCTGGCGCTGTTCGGCGTGGGCGGCCTCGTCGGCAACTTCGCGATCGGGGCGCTGGTCGACCGGCACCTCGCGGTGCTGCTGCTCGCCGTCCCCGTGGCGATCGGCGCGAGCGTCGCTGCCGTCGGGCTGGCGTCCGCCGTGCCGCTGCTGGTGTACCCGGCGGTCGTGGTCTGGGGCGCGGCGTTCGGCGGCATCCTCAACGTGGTGCAGGTGTGGATCACCCGGATGATGCCGGACCAGGTCGAGGCGGGCAGCGGGCTCGTCGTCGCCGCGTTCCAGACGGCGATCATCCTCGGCTCCGCGGTGGGCGGCCTCGGCGTCGACTCCGTGGGGGTGGGCTGGACCTACCTCGTGGCGGCCGTGGCCGCCGTCGCGGGCGGCGTCCTGGTGCGCAGCACGCTGTCGCGGCGGTACTCGGACGGCGTCGCGCCCGTGTGACGGCGGAAGGCGCGGCCGAACGCCGTGTCCGAGCCGTAGCCCAGGCGGCGGGCGATCGTCGCGACCGGCAGGTCGCCCGCCGTCAGCAGGCAGCGCGCGTGCGCGACCCGCACCTGCGCCAGGTAGCGCCCGGGCGTCAGCCCCGTCGCGGAGCGGAACCGGGCGGCGAACCCGGACCGGGAGGCGAGGGCCACGCGGGCCAGGTCGTCCACCGTCCACTCGCGGCCGGGGTCGGCGTGGATCGCGGCGACGGCGCTCGCCAGGCCCGGGTCCTCGCGCTGCATCAGCCAGCGGGCGGGGGCGCAGCCTCGCGCGTACCAGGCGCTGATCGCCATCGACGCGACGAGCGTGACGACGCGGTCGCCCAGCACGCTGCGCGGGGCCCGGTAGTCCTCCACGAGCGAGCGCAGCATGGTCGCGGCGGTCGGCTCGGTCTGCGGCAGCTCGGTGAGGAGCACGTGAGCGGGCAGCACGCCCGCGCCGTCGTCGGCCCCGACCGGGGCCGCGCGCACGCACTCCACGGCCGCGTCGGAGAGCGCGTGCACCTCGAAGCGGCGGCCGTGCGGCAGGAACAGGAAGTCGCCGGGCGCCAGGTCGGCGACGTCGCCCACGCCGCGCACCCGGACCAGGCCGTCGGTGACGAGCAGGAGCGCCGCGTCCCCGGACGGGTGCTCGGCCCACCCGCCGGCGGCCAGCTCGTGCCGGGAGCGCGCCACGAACCGCCACTGCAGCCCCGCGAGCACCCGGTCGAGCTCCTCCGCGGCGGCCGACGCCGCGGTCGCGCCGGAACCCTCGGGGCCGACGGCGCACGACGGCGTCGGCAGGTCCGTCACGGTCATCGCGCCTCCCCGGGCACGACCGGCACGTCCGGTCCGGGCCCTCCAGGAGCATGCCACGCGGCCCCGACCCGTGCGCGGCCGTCCCGGGGCCCGGATCGCGGTCGGCGCCGGGGGCCGTCGCGCCCACCGGCCCGGCGTGGCTACGCTCCGGGGGATGCGCCCCGACGACCTGAAGAACGTTCTCCACCCGAACGCGTCCCAGCTCGCGCTGCTGGCCGCGGCGGAGCGGCTCGTGGCGCGGTCGGGGTTCGAGGGCGCCAGCTCGCGGGCGATCGTCCGGGAGGCGGGGCACCGCAACAACTCGGCCGTGACGTACCACTTCGGGTCCCGGCAGACGATGCTCGACGCGCTGTACCACTGGCGCAGCACACCGATCAACGAGCACCGCGCGCGCCTGGTCGCCGAGCTGGTGGCCGAGGGCCGGGAGCGCGACCCGGAGTCCCTAGTGCGCGCGTACGTGGTGCCGTTCGTGACCGCGGTCGAGCGGCTGCGCCCCAGCTCCTGGGCCCGCTACACGCAGGCCGTGCTGCAGGACCGGCCGCTCGTCTTCATGGACTGGGTGCGGCGCGACGTGAAGCGCTACGAGGGCATCGAGGTGCCGGTGGTGACGACGCTCGACCTGCAGGACATGATGCGCGCCGTGGCGTGCGACGGCGTCGAGCCGCTGGCCGGCCTGCGGGTCGCGACCGTCTCGCGCGCGGTGGTCGCCGCCGTCGCCGCGTGGGAGGCCGACGACGAGCGGGGCGACCTGGACCTGCCGCCCCTCGACGTCCTCACCGAGGAGCTGGTGCGCGCCGCGACGGGGATGCTCACCGCCTGACCCGCCGGGGCGCCCCCTGGCGGGTCAGGCGGTGAGCGGAGACGCCGTCCCCCCGGACCGGCGTCAGCTCTCGGCGGCCGCCCTGCGCCGGCGCGACGCCCGCAGCAGCAGCCCGCCGGCGGTGACCAGCAGCAGCGCGCCCAGCGCGGCCCCGCCCACCTCGGCGCCCGTCACGGGCAGGCCGCCGACCGGTGCGGACCCGCCGCCGTGCATGCCCGCGTCGGTGCCGGTACCGGCGCCAGGGCCGCCCGGAGCCGGGGCCGGGGTCGCGGGAGCGCTCGCGGACGGGTCGGGCGACGGGCTCGGCGCGGCGTCCTGCGGGGCGAGCACGAAGTCGAGGCCGGTCACCTCGCCACCGGCGACCTCGAACGGCAGCGACGCGTCGCCCTCGACGACGTAGCCGTCGGGCGGGGTGACGGTGGCCGTGTACGCGCCGTCGGGCAGCTCGGCGGTCCACGCGCCGTCGTCGTCGGTGGTGGCCGTCGCGACCTCCTCGCCGTCCGCGTCGGTCACGACGACCTCGGCCCCCGGCACGGCGGCGCCGTCGGTGTCGGTCACCGTGCCGCTCACGGGGTGCACGGGCGGCTCGACGGGATCGGCGACGACGGCGAAGTCCTCCGCGAGGAGTGTCTCGCCGGCGGGCGTGATCGACACGGACCGCTCGGTCTTCTCGGCCGTGTACCCGTCGGGCACGGTGAGGACGATCGTGTAGTCGCCCGGCGGCAGGTCGCCCAGGAAGTAGCCGCCGGCGTCGTCCGTCGTGAGGGTGACGCGTCCGTCGGGGCCCTCGACGGTCACGGTGGCGCCGGGGACCGGGTCGCCCGCGTCGTCGGTCACCGTGCCGCCGACCGCGCCGAGCGCGGCCAGCGCGAAGTCGACGCCGGTCACGTCGTCGGTGCCCACGGTGACGTCCCGCGTCGCGGGGCCGTCCACGGTGTACCCGTCCGGCGCCTCCACGGTCACAGTGACGTCGCCCGGCAGCACGCCGCCGAACGTGTAGGTGCCGTCCGCGCCGGTGGTGGTGCTGCGGTCGCCGAGCGTCACGACGACGCCCGCGACGGGCTCGCCGCCGGCGGTCACGGTGCCGGAGACGTTCGCCGGACCTCGCACGGTGAAGTCGTTGCCTGTGCTGGCGTCCTCCTGCCCCACCTCGACCGTGAGGTTCGGTGGCGTCCCCGTGACGGTGTAGCCCTCCGGGAGGTCGCTCAGGGCGAACTCGTACTCCTGCGGCTGGTTGCCGTCCACGTCCCACGCGACGTCGTCCACGAGGTACTCGCCGCGCGAGTTCGTCACCGTCGTGATCGGGTCGCCGCCGCCCACCGGGGTGAGCGTCACGGTGGCGCCGGGCACGGGGTTGCCGTCGTCGTCGAGCACGGTGCCGCTGACGGCGACCGGCTCGATGTCCCGGGCCTGGAAGTCGGCGACGCCGTCCGCTTCGGTGAGGTCCACGTCGTCGACCACGGTCGGACCGGCCGCGACGAGCCCGAACGGGTGGTCGTCCGACGGGCCGGGCAGCTCGGTCAGCTCCACCCGGTAGCCCGGCGCGGCGGTGTAGCCCTCGAAGGCGTAGGAGCCGTCGGCGCCGGAGGTCGTGGTGGCGAGCGCCGTCCCGTCCGGCCCGAACAGCGTGAGGGTCGAGCCCTCGAGCGGGCTGCCGTCGTCGAGGGTGACGGCGCCCGTGATGTCGCGGGCGAGGGACGCGAACCACGTCTGGTAGACGGGGAAGCCGGAGCGCTGGAAGAACGCGATCGTCAGCGTGGTCACGGGGACCGTGGGCTGGAACCAGCCCGACGCCCCGTTGGTGTCGGTGGCGGTCGGGTTGCCGAACAGCTGCTGGGTGGCCGGGTCCCAGGTCGGGACGTCGGTGTCGGTGCACGACGGGGTGCCGGCGCCCTGACAGTAGTTGAAGGCGCCCTGCCAGCCGAGCTCGGCGGCGGTCAGCGGCTGGCCGTCCGCCCCGTGCGCGGACACGCGGACCCAGTCGGCGTCGATGTCGCCGAGCACGAACGCCCAGCCGCCGGCCGGCGTCGGGCGCTCGAAGGTGTAGGTGGTGGTCGAGGGCGTCGTCGGCCGGTCGGCCTGCGGTCGCAGGTTGACGTACGGCTGGTTGCGGCTCGAGCCGAACGCCTCCCCGGGCGGCGTCGAGTCCGCCAGCCACGACGAGGCCCCGGAGATGACGCCGACGCCGCCGCCGCGCGAGTTGCTCGTCATCGTCGCGGCGGGGAAGCCCCCCGCGGGCAGCTGCATCGTCGTCGACCAGTCTCCAGCCGTCCCGGTGAGCGGGTCCCACTCGGCCCAGCCTGCGGTGGTGGCCGCGGTGGCCGTCGTGGGAGCCACGACGGCGGACAGTGCGGCGATCGAGAGCGCCGCGAGCGCGCTGAACATCCCCCTGGCACGGTTCACGGGGGACACGGTATGAGACATGTGTCTTGACCGCGCGGGGTGGCGCGGCGGCTGAGGTCCCTCAGAGGTCGCTCAGGGGACGATCAGAGGTCGCCGGTCTTCTCGAGGCGCTTCATCGCCACCCAGCCGATGGGCACGCGGGCCCAGTAGGTGACGACGCGGTAGAGCATGGTCACGGTGACCGCGAGGGACGCCGGGATACCGGCGGCGGTGAGGCCGGCGATGAGCGCGCCCTCGACGCCGCCCAGACCGCCGGGGGTGGGCACCATCGCGCCGACGGAGTTGCCGACCAGGTAGATCACGGCGACGTCGATGAGGTTGAGCGACTGCCCGAACGCGGCCAGGGCGAAGTCGAACGCCAGCACGTACCCGAGCGTCATGATGACGTTGCCGCCGAGGCCCAGCGCCAGGCGGGTGGGCTGGCCCAGCATCTGCGACAGCCGCGGCCACACCTGCTCCAGCGTGGGCCGCGCCTTCTCCCACGCCCACCGGCGCACGGCCGGGACCAGCAGCGTGGCGACGACGGCGATCCCCACGCCCGCGATCGCCAGCAGCACGGTCGTGGACGGCAGGTCGATGAGGCCGCCGGACCCGGTGGACACCGACAGCACCACCAGCAGCAGCACGGTGACGACGAACTGCGAGAGCTGCACCAGGGCGACGGTCGCGACCGCCATCGGCGTGGAGACGCCGCGCCGGGTGAGCATGCGCAGGTTGAGCGCAGCCGGCCCGATGCCGGCGGGGGCGGCGAGCGCGACGAACGACCCTGCCATCTGCGTGAGCGTGGCGCGCCACAGCGGCAGCTTCTCGGGCGAGAACGCGCTGAACGTCAGCGCCGCGCCGAACCAGGTGAGCGCCCCGAGCAGGAACGACGCCGCGACCCACCACGGGTTCGCCTCGGTGATCGCCGAGGCGATCTCCTCGAAGTTCAGCGTCGTGACGATCACGGTGACGGCGACGATCGTCAGCGCGAGCATGATGACCGTGCGCGCGCCGAACCGCGTGATGTTCTGCGGCTGCACGTCCGCCTGCGGCAGCCGCTCGACGAGCGCCTCGCGCAGCTCGTCCAGCAGGCCCTTGGCGCGCCGCACCTCCTCGCGCGTCGGGCTGGGCAGCGCGATGGACTGCAGCAGCGGCCCGATGGCGGCGATGTCGTCGTCGGGCAGGGCGCGCACCGCGGAGGCGAGCGCGCGACGCGCCCCGACCCGCAGGGCCAGCAGCGCCAGCATCTGCGTGAGGTCGAGGCGCCGCGACAGGGTGCCCGACGCGATCTCGCCCTGCTCCCAGCCGGTGAGCCACACGTGCGGCTGGCCGGAGAGGTCCCGGTGCACCAGCACGACGTCGGGCGTCAGGGCGTGGTGGGTGAGCCCGGACTCGTGCGCCCGCCGCAGCTGCTCCCACGCCTGGGCGAGCACGGCGTCGCCGCGCGGCCCGTCGAGGTCGTCGTCCTCGAGGTCGCGCAGCGAGACGGCGCCGCGCGCGTGCTCCTGCACCAGCACGACGGAGTCGTCGGCGACGCCGATGCCCTCCAGCCGAGGGGTGCGCACGCCGGCCGCCTGGGCGGCGTACGCGAGCAGGGCGGTGCGCTCGGCCGCGGCGCGGAGCGAGATCGCGGCGCGGCCCTCCAGGCCGCGCAGCCGCAGCGCGCGCCACAGCCGCTGCACCGTGGTGAGCACCTGGCGGTCGCCGTCCAGCACGACGACGTCGCGGCGGGGCTCGCCGTCGCCCGTGAACAGCGCGTACACCCGGTTGTCGCCGGAGCGGGTGAGGGCCACGGCCGCCGCGTCCGCGGTCGTGGGGTCGGGCGGCAGGGTCACCTCGTCGTCGGCGGTCTCGTCCACCTCGTCGCCGTCGGCGTCGTAGGACGCCACCGGGTCCTCCGGCACGACGGGCGCGTGGTCGGCGTCCGCCTCGTCGTCGACGACGGCGGAGACGTCGCGCACCCGCACCAGCGCCGTCGGGTGGAACCCGGCCCGGCGCACCGCCGCCACGAGGTCGGCGCCGTACGCGCGCTCGCTCCGGACGCCGGACACGTACTGCACCGCCTGCCCGGCGAGGCGGCCGAGCAGCAGCGCGACGAGCACGCCCGGCAGCGACACCTGCCCCGTGATGAGCACGATGAACAGCGCCAGGTACAGGACGTTCCACGACCAGCGCACCGTGCGCCGTCGGGTGCGCGGGCCCGCCGTGGTGAGCAGGCCGGCGATCGCGGCCACGTACCCGGGGACGGTGAGCTGCCAGGCCCCGTCCGTGTAGACGGAGAGGCCGCGCACCAGCTCGTCGCTGCCGAACCGGGAGATCGTCAGCGTCGTGACGACGCCGAGCACGAGGCCGAGCGCGGCCGCGCAGATCGACTCCACCACCTGCCGGCCCAGCCGGCGCCAGCCGAGCTCGATCAGCACGGCCGCGGGGACGAACAGGGTGATGAGGCCCTCGAGCAGGGCGACCGGGACGAAGAGGATGCGCGCGAGCAGGGAGCTGAACGTCCGCACGTCCTGGGTGACGCCCTCGGTGGTCGCGTGCGCGACCACCGACAGCACCAGCACCAGGGCCACGCCCAGCGCGCTGACCACCATGCCGAGCATGTCGGACGGGTGCCGCACCCGGGCCTCGGGGGTGTCGACGACGCGCACGAGATCGGTCGCCGTGCCGTGGTCGGAGGCGTCGCCGCCGAGCAGCGCCTGCAGCGGGCCGGTCGGCGGCGCCGCGTCGCCGGACGCCGGGCTCCGGTGCGAAGGATCCTGGGCAGGACCCGCGGTGCTCGCTCCGGACATGCCGGAAAGTCTAGGTGTTACCGGGCCTCACGGCCTGTGACACGAGGTAGAGAGCGGTGGTAGGTTCCCGGACCACGATGCCAACCCGCGTCCGGATGTGACCCACACCCGTGACGGGGGCGACACACCGGTGTGCTAGAAACCCGCATCGTGACGAGTCCGCGGCCACCCGCCGCGGCCGGCCTGGACGAAGGGGACCATGACCATGAGTGCCATCAGAGGCTCGCGACGGCTGCTCGCAGGCGCCGCAGGGACAGCAGCCCTCGTGCTGGTGCTGACCGCGTGCGGCGGCGGCTCCGGCGACGGCGGGAGCGCCGACGGCGGAGGCAGCGCCGAGTCGCTGGTCATCGGGACCACGGACAAGATCACGTCGCTCGACCCGGCCGGGTCGTACGACAACGGGTCGTTCGCGGTGATGAACCAGATCTACCCGTTCCTGCTGAACACGCCGTACGGCAGCCCGGACGTCGAGCCGGACATCGCGGAGTCGGCGGAGTTCACCTCGCCCACGGAGTACACGGTGAAGCTCAAGCCGGGCCTGAAGTGGGCCAACGGCAACGACCTCACCTCCTCCGACGTGAAGTTCACCTTCGACCGCCAGCTCGCGATCGCGGACGAGAACGGCCCCTCGTCGCTGCTGTACAACCTGGACTCGGTCGAGACGCCCGACGACACGACCGTCGTCTTCAAGCTCAAGAGCGAGAACGACCAGATCTTCCCGCAGATCCTGTCGTCGCCGGTCGGCCCGATCGTCGACGAGGACGTCTTCTCGGCCGACGCCGTGACGCCGGACCAGGAGATCGTCGACGGCAAGGCGTTCGCCGGGCAGTACTCGATCACGAGCTACAAGGCCAACGAGCTCATCAGCTACGAGGCGTACGACGGCTACCAGGGCATCCTCGGCGCCGCCAAGACGCCGAAGATCGCCGCCAAGTACTTCACGGACGCGTCCAACCTCAAGCTCGAGGTGCAGGACGGCTCGGTGGACGTCGCGTTCCGCTCGCTGTCGCCCACGGACATCGAGGACCTGCGCGGCGACGACTCGGTCCAGGTCGTGGACGGCCCCGGCGGCGAGATCCGGTACATCACGTTCAACTTCAACACCCAGCCCTACGGCGAGAAGCAGCCCGACGCCGACCCGAAGAAGGCGACGGCGGTGCGCCAGGCGGTGGCCGACCTCATCGACCGTCAGGCGCTGGCCGACCAGGTCTACAAGGGCACCTACACGCCGCTGTACTCCTTCGTGCCCGACGGCCTGACCGGCGCCACGGAGCCGCTCAAGGAGATGTACGGCGACGGCCAGGGCGGGCCCGACGCGGACAAGGCGAAGAAGACGCTCGAGGACGCGGGTGTCACGACGCCGGTCGAGCTGAACCTGCAGTACTCGAACGACCACTACGGCCCGTCGTCGGGCGACGAGTACGCGCTCATCAAGGACCAGCTCGAGGAGAGCGGCCTGTTCAAGGTCAACCTGCAGACCACCGAGTGGGTGCAGTACTCCAAGGACCGCACGGCCGACGTCTACCCGGCGTACCAGCTCGGCTGGTTCCCGGACTACTCGGACGCCGACAACTACCTCACGCCGTTCTTCCTCAAGGAGAACTTCCTGGGCAACCACTACGTGAACCAGGACGTGGAGGACATGATCCTCGAGCAGGCCGTCACGGCCGACGAGGCGAAGCGCACCGAGCTGCTGGGCCAGATCCAGGAGGCCGAGGCCAAGGACCTGTCGACCGTCCCGTACCTGCAGGGTGCGCAGGTCGCGGTCACGGGTGCCGACGTCACGGGCACGGAGGACACGCTCGACGCGTCGTTCAAGTTCCGCTACGCCGCTCTGGCCAAGGGCTGAGAGACGGACTGAGCTCTTCCCGTGGCCTCACGTAGTACGGCAGGAAGCGCACTGGGACGCTACATCCTGGTGCGCTTCCTGCTCATCATCCCCACCGTGTTCATCCTGGTCACCACGGTCTTCGTGCTCATGCGCGCGACCGGTGACCCCATCACCGCCGCGCTGGGCGGCAAGCTGCCGCCCGACCAGCTCGCCGAGCTGATCCACGCGGCCGGGTACGACCGGCCCATCGTGGTGCAGTACTGGGAGTACCTGACCGGCATCTTCTCGGGCGACTTCGGCACCACGATCAGCGACAACCGGCCGGTCACCGAGGTCCTCACCACGTACGGCACCGCGACCCTGGAGCTCGCCTGCTACGCGGTCCTCGTGGCTCTCGTGCTGGGCGTGCCGTTCGGCATGGTCAGCGGCTACTTCCGTGACCGTCTGCCGGACGCGGTGCTGCGCATCCTCGCGATCCTCGCGTACGCGACGCCGGTGTTCTTCGCCGGGCTCATCCTCAAGCTGGTGTTCTCCGTCTGGCTGGGCTGGTTCCCTGTGGCCGGCCGGGTGTCCACCGACGGGGAGATCGCCATGCAGCTCGCCGGGGCGGACTCCGGTTTCATGCTGATCGACGCGTTCACGACCGGCGACCCCGAGGTCGTGCTGGACGTGCTCTCCCACGCGGCACTGCCCGCCATCGCGCTCGGCCTGCTCACCGCCGGCGTGTTCCTCCGGCTCGTGCGCACCAACATGATCGGGACGCTGGGCACCGGCTACATCGACGCGGCGCGCTCGCGGGGCGTCAAGGAGAGCCGCCTCGTGCGCAAGCACGCGTGGCGGCCCGCGCTCATCCCGATCATCACCGTGGCCGGCATGCAGGTCGCGATGCTGCTCGTGGGCGCCGTGCTCACCGAGACCACGTTCGAGTGGCGCGGCCTCGGCTTCCAGCTCTCGGAGTACCTCCAGGCGCGCGACTTCGTCGCCGTGCAGGGGATCGTCGTGCTGATGGCCGTGGTCGTGGCGGTGACGAACTTCCTGGTGGACGTCATCGCCGCCCTGATCGACCCGAGGGTGAGGTACTGATGACCAGCGGAGAGATCACGAGCGTCGGCACCGCCGGCGCCGCCCCCGAGCACGTGGGCGGCCGGGGAGCCTGGTTCAAGAAGCTGCCCGTGGTGCACCAGGTGCGCCAGAGCGTCGGGTTGCAGCGCGGGATGCTCGTCGCGGGCCTCGTCCTGACGGCCCTGTTCGTGCTGGTCGCGGTGCTCGCGCCGCTGCTGGCGCCGTACGGGTGGTCCCAGCTGCGCGACCTCGACGGCGCGTTCGGCGCCCAGATGCCGCCCAGCGCCGAGCACTGGTTCGGCACCACGGTGGGCGGCTACGACGTCCTGTCCCGCGTCGTGTGGGGCGCTCGCACGGCCCTGCTCGTCGTGCTGGTCGCGGTGCTGTCGTCGATCGTCGTCGGGGTGCTGCTCGGGCTGGTGTCCGGATACTTCGGCGGCTGGCTCGACCGGGTGCTCGTCGTCATCGCGGACGCGATCTACGCGTTCCCGTCCCTGCTCCTGGCGATCCTGCTCGCCATCGTCATCTCGGGCGGGCAGTCGAGCATGTGGGGCGGCATCCTCGCCGCCGCGCTGTCGATCACCGTGGTGTTCGTGCCGCAGTACTTCCGGGTGGTGCGCGCCGAGGTGGTGCGCATCAAGGCAGAGGCGTTCGTCGACTCGGCGCGCGTGCTCGGCACCGGGCACTGGCGCATCATGACGCGCCACGTGCTGCGCAACTCGACGCGCACGCTGCCGCTCATCGTCACGCTCAACGCGTCGGAGGCGATCCTCACGCTCGCCGGCCTCGGCTTCCTCGGCTTCGGCATCGAGCCGACGGCGGCCGCCGAGTGGGGCTACGACCTGCAGCGCTCGCTCGCCGACGTCACCTCCGGCATCTGGTGGACCGCGCTGTTCCCGGGCCTCGCCATCGTCCTCGCGGCGATGGGCATGACCCTCATGGGCGAGTCGCTCAACGACCTGGCCGACCCGCGCCTGCGCTCGCGCGCCCGCTCGGGGCAGGTGGCCGGAGCGGTCGCCGCGACCTCGGTGGAGGCGGACGCCTCCGACCCGGAGAACCCGGCCTCTGCCGAGCACCGCGAAGACCCGAAGGGAGACGACGCATGAGCGCCGTCGCGCCGCACAGTGCCGTCGCGCCGAACGGTGCCGTCGCTTCGATCAGGGACCTTGCGGTCTCGTTCGCCACGGACGCCGGCCCGGTGCGCGCCGTCGACGGCGTGAGCCTCGACGTGCAGCCCGGCGAGGTGCTCGCCGTCGTCGGCGAGTCCGGCTCGGGCAAGACCGTCACCGCCAAGACCATCCTCGGCCTGCTGCCGGAGACGGCCACGACGAGCGGCGCCGTCGTCCTCACGGGGCGCGACGGCGCGACGACGGACGTCGTGAACGTCTCCGCGGCCAAGCTGCGCCAGGTGCGCGGCCGCGACGTGGCGATGGTGTTCCAGGAGCCCTCCAGCGTGCTCAACCCCGTGTACACGGTGGGGTGGCAGATCGCCGAGGGCATCCGGGCGCACGGCGACGTGTCGAAGAAGGAGGCGCGACGCCGGGCGATCGAGGTGCTGGGCACGGTCGGCATCCCCGACCCGGAGCACCGGGTGGACCACTACCCGCACCAGTTCTCGGGCGGGCAGAAGCAGCGCATCGTCATCGCGATGGCGCTGGTGCTGGGCCCGAGCCTCATCGTCGCGGACGAGCCGACGACGGCGCTGGACGTCACCGTGCAGGCCGAGATCCTCGACCTGCTGCGCCACCTGCGCGACGAGACGGGCACCGCCATCGTGCTCATCACGCACAACATGGGCGTGGTGGCCGACCTGGCCGACCGCGTCGCCGTGATGTACCAGGGCAAGGTCGTGGAGCAGGCGCCCGTGCGCGACCTGTTCGCCGACCCGCAGGCCGACTACACGAAGGCGCTGCTCAAGGCCGTGCCGCGCGTCGGGGAGGGCACCGCCCGCGCCGTCGAGCGGGCGGCCACGCGGCCCGACGGGTGGGCGGGGTCCGCGCCGGTGGTGCGGGCCGAGGGGCTGACGATCACGTACCCGGGCCGGTTCCGGCAGCCGGCGTTCACCGCGGTAGATGGCGTGGACCTCGCGATCCGCCCCGGCGAGGTGCTGGGGCTGGTGGGGGAGTCGGGCTCGGGCAAGACGACGATCGCCCGCGCCATCGCCGGCCTCACGCCCGTGAGCGGCGGGTCGTTGCGCGTGCTCGGCACCGAGATGCGCGGCGCCAAGGGGCGCGACCTCAAGGCGATGCGCCCGCGGCTGGGGTTCGTGTTCCAGGACCCGGCCACGTCGTTCAACCCGCTGCTGACCATCGCCGAGTGCGTGGCCGAGCCGCTGGTGGTGCACGGGCGGGCGCGCAGCCCGGAGGCCGCGCGCGCTCGCGTCGACCAGCTGCTCGAGGCCGTCCAGCTGCCGCGCAGCTACGGCGACCGCTTCCCGCACGAGCTGTCCGGCGGGCAACGCCAACGCGCGTCGCTGGCCCGCGGCCTGGCGCTCGACCCGGAGCTCCTCATCGCCGACGAGCCGACGTCGGCCCTCGACGTGTCGGTGCAGGCGCGCGTACTGGAGCTCTTCGCCGAGCTGCAGAAGGACCTGGGCTTCGCGTGCCTGTTCGTGTCGCACGACCTGGCCGTCGTGGACCTCCTCGCCGACCGCATCGCGGTGCTCTACCGCGGCCACCTGGTCGAGGAGGGCACGGGCGAGGAGGTGCTGGGCGGCCCGCGCGAGGACTACACCAAGCAGCTGCTGGCCTCGCTGCCCCTGCCCGACCCGGAGGCGCAAGCCGCGCACCGGGAGGGGCTGCACGCCCTGCGCACGTCCGCGGGCTGACCCCGGGAAGGACGCGCTCGGACCGCGATCAGAGCCCGAGCGCGTCCTTCCACTCCTGCGGCAGGAGGGCGTAGCCGACGAAGGCGACGACATCGAGCAGGGTGTGCGCGACGACGAGCGGCACCACCCGCTGCCGGCCCCACCGGCTGGTGTAGAACCACGAGAAGACGACGCCCATCACGACGTTGCCGAGGAACGGCCCGATGCCCTGGTACAGGTGGTACGAGCCGCGCAGCAGCGAGCTCCACACCACGAACCAGAGGCGGGACCAGCCGAGGTCGCGGGTGCGCTCGTGCAGGTACGCGACGGCCACGACCTCCTCGAGCAGCCCGTTCTGCAGCGCCGCGAGGACCAGCACCGGGACGGTCCACCAGTGCTCGTTCAGGGCGCTGGCCTGCACCTGGACCGTGATGCCGAGCACGCGGCCGAGGGCGTAGAACGCCAGCCCGGGGATGCCGATCGCGGCGGCGAGCGCGAACCCCCAGGCGACGTCCCGGCCCGGTCGCGCGTCCTCGAGCCCCCAGTCGAGGCCGATCCGCCGGCGGGTGCCCCGCCACGTCGTGCCCGCGCGGCCGCTGAGCAGGTACAGCGCCAGCGCGACGGGGACCAGGGCGAAGAAGATCCCCAGCAGCTGGTAGGTGAGGTCGAGGAGCGAGCGGTCCGACTGGCTGGCGTTGAGCGTCGCGGACTGGTCGGCCAGCGGGGTGTCCGCCGTGAGCCGCGCGACGATGTTGACCAGCGCGTACACGCCGCTCTGACCGAGGCTGAGACCCAGCACGATCCAGATCTCGGCGGTGGTGCGGCGGCGGGCGGCGGGCGTCGCGGCGGGGGCGACGGGCGCCAGGACGGCGGGCTGCTCGGCGGTCACGGGGTCAGCGTAGGCCGCGTGGTCGGGAACCTCAGCGGCACCTCAAGGCGGTCACCTGCCGGCGCCCGGGCCGCTCCGAGCGTGGTGCCAGGCAGTTCCCTTCCATGACGCTCCATGAAACGAGGAACCATGTCCGCAGCACAGCCAGCAGCCCGCCGTCCGTCCCGGTTCTGGGCCGCGATGCTCGGCGCCGTCGTCGCCCTGTCGGCCACCGTCGGCCTGACCGTGGTCGCCGCCGCGCCGGCGTCGGCGGCCCTGCCGTACTGCACGTCGTCGGTGACCAAGCAGAAGGTCATCCACGGCGCCTACCGCTCGGCCAAGATCCCGTCGCGAGACGGCAGCGTCGCCTGCCAGATGGCGCAGGGTGCGAACGGCAAGCACGTCAGTGCGCTCCAGACGGCACTGAAGAAGTGCTACGGCCAGAACATCGCGGTCGACGGCGACTTCGGGCCGGCCACGAAGCAGGCGCTGAAGAACGCGCAGTCGACCATCAACAAGCGGCTCGCCGCGGCGGGCAGCACGACCCGGATCGGCGTGGACGGGATGTACGGGAGCCAGACGCGCACGTACCTCAACTGGCCGTTCTACGGCGGGTACGTCCAGTACTGCGTCCGCCTCTGACGTCGTCCTGCAGCTCCCATCGCTCAGCCGTCGTCACGGGGCGGGCGTCCTTGAGCGCGCGGCGCAGCAGCAGGTCGATCTGGGCGTTGACGCTGCGCAGGTCGTCGGCGGCCCAGCGCGCGACGGCGTCGTGGATCGCCGGGTCCAGGCGCAGCAGCACCTGCTTGCGGGTGGGGCGCGGCGGCCGGGCGGGGCTACCGGGATCCTCAGGACGCGCCGTGCCCGGGGACGCGGCGTCGTCCCCGGGCTCGTCCCCCGGCGCGGGGGCGGCGGGCGTCACTGGTACAGCGATCCCGCGTTGACGACGGGGGTGGCGCGGCTCTCGCCGCACAGCACCACGAGCAGGTTGGACACCATCGTGGCGCGGCGCTCGTCGTCGAGGGTGACGACGCCCTCCGACTCGAGGCGGTTCAGCGCGTCCTCCACCATCGACACGGCGCCCTCGACGATGCGCGACCGGGCGGCGATGATCGCGCCCGCCTGCTGGCGCTGCAGCATGGCCTGGGCGATCTCCGGGGCGTAGGCGAGGTTCGAGATGCGGGCCTCGACGACCTCGACGCCGGCGACGGCGACGCGGGCCGCGACCTCGGTGGCGATCTCCGCGGACACGAGCTCCGTCGCCCCGCGCAGCGACTCGACGCCGTCCCCGCCGTCGTACGGGTGGGACATGGCCACGTGCCGCAGCGCGGACTCGGCCTGCACGGAGACGAAGTCGTCGTAGTCCTCGACGGCGAAGCTCGCCTTGGCCGTGTCCGCGACCTGCCAGACGACGATCGCGGCGATGTTGATCGGGTTGCCGTCGGCGTCGTTGACCTTGAGCTCGCTCGTCTCGAAGTTGCGCACGCGCACGGAGACCCGGCGCTTGGTGCTGAGCGGCACGGTCATGACCAGGCCCGTGCGGCGGATCGTGCCGAGGTAGCGGCCGAAGAGCTGGACGACCAGGGTCTCGCCGGGGCTGATCACGGAGATGCCGGTGAGCACCGCGAGCGCGAGCACCAGGCCGAGCCCCAGCAGCCACACCATGGCCGGGGCCTCGTTCGAGACGGCACCGAGCGTGCCGAGGGCCAGGACGAGGAGGGCGAGGACCACTCCGAGGACGGCGCCGCCCGCGCCGACGGACCAGGCGGCGCGCTCTTCGACCTCGACGCGGGTGCCGTCGTGGCCGACCGGACGGCCGGCGGGGGTGCCGCCCGTGGTGGCCTGCGGGGGAGTGCTGTCGCTCATGGGTGCTCCTGGGTCGGGGGACGGACGGCGTCCCGTGCGATGCGATAGCAAAGTGATATCACATTTTGGAGAGGGTTGTGCGCGGTGCCGCTCGGTGCCATGATCGACAAACCAGTTTGCAGCGCAAACTTCATCCGAGGATCCCCGAGAGGTTGCGATGACCGACCACACCGATCGTGCCGACCGGCCCGGCGACGACGCCGGGCTCGCGGCCGCCGACTCGCTGCGGCTCATCCGCGAGCAGCAGGACCGCGCCCGCGCCGCCCTCGAGCCGGACGCCCGCGCGCTCTACGGCGTGTGGGGCGTCGCGTGGCTCGCCGGCTACCTCGTGCTGTGGTCCAGCGTCCAGGGGCGCGAGCAGCCGGAGGCCTGGGCGTTCTGGGTCTTCGCCGGCGCGATCGCGGCGGCCGTCGTGTTCACGATGGTGCACAGCATGACCCGGACGGCGGGCACGCGCGGCGTCTCCGCCCGGACGGGCGCGATGTACGGCTGGTCGTGGATGCTCGGCTTCCTCACCTTCAGCATGTTCCTCGGCGGGCTCGCGCGCGCCGGCGCGGACTCCGAGCTCATGGGACTCGCCAGCAACGGCGGCGCCTGCCTCGTCGTCGGGCTCCTGTACCTGGGCGGGGCGGTCGCGTTCGGCGAGCGCTCCCTCTTCGTCCTCGGCACGTGGATCCTGCTGGTCGGCGCGGTCGCCACGCTGGTCGGCCTGCCTCTCACGTACCTCGTGATGGCGCTCGCGGGCGGCGGCGGCTTCCTCGTGATGGCGGGCGTCGAGCACCTGCGGGTGGTGCGACGTCGGCGGCGGGCGGGGGAGGAGGCGGGCCGTGGCTGACGCCCTCGACCCGGTCATCCACGCGCCCGCCCGGCTGCGCGTCGTCGCGACGCTCGCCGCCCTGGACGCCGGCGACGAGCTGAGCTTCCCCAGGCTGCAGAAGCTGCTCGACATGACCGCCGGCAACCTGTCCACCCACCTGCGCAAGCTCGAGGACGCGGGCTACGTCCGCGTCACCAAGACCCACGAGGGTCGCACCCCCGCGACGTACCTCGCCCTCACGCAGCACGGGCGCCGTGCCTTCGAGGACTACCAAGAGGCCCTTACCGGCCTGCTGAGAGGAGCCGGATCATGACCCGCACCCGCCCGCCCGAGCGCGCGCCCGCCGTCGCGCCCCCGCCCGCCACCGCCGCGACGTCCCCTGCCCGGGCCGCCGGTGCCGCCGTCGCCGTGCGCGGGGTCACGCGCCGCTTCGGCGACGTCGTGGCGCTCGACGACGTGTCGCTCGACGTCGGCCCCGGCGAGCTCGTGGGCCTGCTCGGGCCGAACGGGGCCGGCAAGTCCACGCTGCTCTCGCTGGTCGGCGGGCAGCGCCGCCCCGACGCGGGCACGGTGCGGCTCCTGGGAGGCGACCCGCGCGACGCCGCCACCCGCGCCGGGCTCGGCATCACCCCGCAGGAGACCGGGCTGCCGGCCACGCTGCGCGTGCGCGAGGTGGTCGACTTCGTCGGCGGGCACTTCGCCGACCCGGTGCCCACCGGAGAGCTGCTGGAGCAGTTCGCCCTCGCGGACCTCGCGCGTCGCCAGACGGGGGCGCTCTCCGGCGGGCAGAAGCGGCGGCTCGCCGTCGCGCTGTCGCTGGTGGGGCGGCCGCGCGTCGTCCTGCTCGACGAGCCGACCACGGGGCTCGACGTCGGCGCGCGCCAGGCGCTGTGGGACGCGATTCGCGCCTACCACGCGGGCGGCGGCACCGTGCTGCTCACCAGCCACTACCTCGAGGAGGTGCAGGCGCTGGCGCAGCGCGTCGTCGTCATCGACCGCGGGGTGGTGCGGGCGGACGACGCGCTCGACGCCATCCTGCGGCGCGTGGGCCTGCGCCGGGTGGCACTCCGGGCGACGGCGGACCTTGCCGGGTGGCCCGGCGTCGTGCGCGCCGAGCGCCTCGACGACGGCACCCAGGAGCTGTACACGGCTGACGCCGACGAGCTCGTCCGGTCGCTGGTGCGCGACGACGTGGACTTCCACGACCTCCGCATCCGGGGCGCGAGCCTCGAGGAGGCGTTCGAGGAGATGGTGACGGAGGCGGCACGATGAGCGCGACGACCCCTGCCCGGACGGCCGCGGCCCCCGGGCCGATGGCCCTGACGTGGCTGCACCTGCGGTACCAGTTCCTGGAGACGGTGCGCGTGCCGATCGCCGTGCTGGGGAACATGCTGTTCCCCGCGCTGGCGATGTTCTTCTTCGTCGTGCCGCAGCGCGAAGTCGCGAACGACCCGCTGTGGGCGACGATGTCGGTGGCGAGCCTGGGGCTGTTCGCCGTCTGCTCCGCGAGCCTGTTCACCTACGGGCTGGGGGTGGCCGAGGACCGGCAGCTCCCGTTCGACCCGTTCCTGCGGTCCCTGCCTGCCGGTCCCGGCGCGCGGATGGTCGCGCGGATCGGCAACGGCGCGATCTTCGCGCTGTTCGGCCTGGTGCCGCTGATCCTCATCGGCTGGCTGTTCACGGCGGCGACCGTGACGTTCGGGCAGCTGCTCGCCGGGGTGGGAACCATCCTGCTGGTCTCCGTGCCGTTCGTGCTGCTCGGCATGGCCGTGGGCTACTCGCTGTCCGCGAAGGCCGCGCTGCCGGTGGTGCAGGTGGTGCTCTTCCCGCTGGCGTTCGCGGGCGGCCTGTTCCTGCCGCCGCAGATGTTCCCGGGCTGGCTGGACGCGATCTCGCAGGCCACGCCGACGCGCGCCGGCCGTGACCTGCTGGTCCAGGCCCTCACCGGCGAGCCCGCCTACGGGCTGGCGTGGGTGGTGCTGCTCGGCTGGACGGCGCTGTTCGCCGTCCTCGCCGTCGTCGCCTACCGCCGCGACGAGGGCCGCCGCTTCCGCTGACCGCGCTGACCCCGACGTGTTGTGAGCGGGCGTTTGGCCCTGTTTCGGTCCCGAAACAGGGCCAAACGCCCGCTCACAACGGTCGACGGGTCAGCCGGCGCGGCGCAGGCGGAGCGAGTTGCCGACGACGATGACGGACGACGCGGCCATGGCCGCCCCGGCGATCATCGGGTTGAGCAGCCCCGCCGCGGCGAGCGGGATGGCCGCCACGTTGTAGGCGAACGCCCAGAACAGGTTCTGCTTGATCACGCGCAGCGTGCCGCGGGACAGCCGGACGGCCGCGGGGGCGGAGCGCAGGTCGCCGCGGACCAGCGTGATGTCGCTCGCCTCGATCGCGACGTCGGTGCCCGTGCCCATCGCGAGCCCGAGGTCGGCGGTGGCGAGGGCGGCGGCGTCGTTCACGCCGTCGCCGACCATCGCCACGACCCGGCCCTCGGAGCGCAGCCGCGCCACGACCGCCGCCTTGTCCTGCGGCAGCACGCGGGCGATGACGTCCTCGTCCGCGATGCCGACCTCGCGGGCGGCGACGCGGGCCGCGCCCTCGCCGGCGCCGGTGAGGAGCACGGGGCGGAGCCCGAGGTCGCGCAGCTCGCGCACGGCCTCGGCGGACGTCGCCTTGACCGGGTCGCGCAGCACGACGACGCCGCGGGCGGCGCCGTCCCACGCGACGACGACGGCGCTCGCCCCGGTGGCCTCGGCGTCGGCGAACGCGGCCGCGAGGTCGCCGTCGAACGCGACGCCCTGACCGGCCAGCCACGACGGCTGCCCGACGAGCACGCGCCGGGCGTTGAGCCCGCCGTCCACGGCCAAGCCGCCCGCTGTCGAACCGAGGCCGGAGTGCGCCCGCCGCACGACCGCCTCGACCCCGCCGCCCGGCGTCGCGCGGAAGTCGAACGCCTGGAGCGCGCCGATCCCGACGCCGTCCGCCCCCGTCCCGCCCGACGTGTCAGGGCCAGGACGGGCCACATCCCGGTGTGGCCCTGACAGCTCGGCGGCTGCGGCCGCGACGGCGTGTGCGATCGGGTGCTCGCTCAGCGCCTCGACGGCGCCGGCGTACGCCAGCACCTCCCGCTCCCGCGAGTTGTCAGAGTCACGGGGGGCCATACCCCGCTGCGCCTCGGACACGTCCGGGACGAGGACGCGCTCCACCTGCATGCGGCCCTCGGTGACGGTGCCGGTCTTGTCGAGGACGACGGTGTCGACGCGGCGCGTGGACTCGAGGATCTCCGGGCCCTTGATGAGGATGCCGAGCTGTGCGCCGCGGCCGGTGCCGACCAGCAGCGCGGTGGGCGTCGCGAGGCCGAGGGCGCAGGGGCAGGCGATGATCAGCACCGCGACGGCGGCCGTGAATGCGAGCTGCAGGTCCGCGCCCGCGAGCAGCCAGCCCACCAGCGTGAGCACGGACAGCCCGATGACGATCGGCACGAAGACGGCGGAGATGCGGTCGGCGAGCCGTGCGACGGGCGCCTTGCCGGTCTGCGCCTGCGACACCAGCCGCCCGATCTGCGCGAGCGTCGTCTCCTCGCCCACGCGCGTCGCGCGCACCAACAGGTGTCCGGACGTGTTGACGGTCGCGCCGGTGACGGCGTCACCGGGCCCGACGTCGACCGGTACGGGCTCGCCGGTGAGCAGCGACGTGTCGACGGCGCTCGCGCCCTCGACCACCTCGCCGTCGGTGGCGACCTTCTCGCCCGGCCGCACGACGAACACGTCGCCGACGCCCAGGTCCGCGACGGGCACGCGCTCGGTGACGCGGCCGCCGTCGGGCCCGACGACGGGCGTGCCGTCCGCGGCGAGCCGCACCCGCTCGGCGTCCTTGGCGCCCAGCTCGAGCAGGGAGCGCAGGGCGTCGCCGGCGCGCCGCCGGGAGCGGTGCTCGGCGTAGCGGCCGGCGAGGAGGAACGTCGTGACGACGGCCGCGACCTCGAAGTACAGCTCGGGCGCGCCGCCGGACTCGGACGGGATCAGGGACGGCCGCATCCGCATGCCGAGCTCGCCCGCGCCGCCGAGCGTGAGCGCCCACAGCGACCACAGGGTCGCGGCGATCACGCCCAACGAGACCAGCGTGTCCATCGTGGACGCGCCGTGCCGGGCGGCCCGCGCGGCGGCGGTGTGGAACGGCCACGCGCCCCACGTCACGACCGGCAGCGCGGCGGCCGCGACGACCCACTGCCAGCCCGTGAACTGCAGCGCCGGGATCATCGACAGCGCCACCACCGGCACGGTGAGGATCGCCGACGCGACCAGCCGGCGCCGCAGGTCCGCGCCGCGCGCGTCGCCCGGGGCCGAGGTGTCGGACGTCGCCTCGGCCGCCGTGTCGGACGTCGTCTCGGACGCCGTGTCGGACACCGGGCGTGCCGGGGTGCGCGGAGCGGCCGGCGTCTCGGTGGGCACCGGGGCCGCCGGCGCAGGCCTGGGGGCGGACGCGGGCGGGGCGACGTCGCGCCGGCCGGTGACGCGGGCGCCGTAGCCGGCCTTCTCGACGGCCGCGACCAGCGCGGCGTCGTCGACGGGTGCGGTGAGCTCGACGTGCGCGCTCTCGAGCGGCAGGTTCACGGTGGCGGTGACGCCGTCGACGCGGTTGAGCCGCTTCTCGACCCGTGCCACGCACGACGCGCAGGTCATGCCCTCGATGGCGAGGTCGATCTCCAGGATCGGAGGGCCGGCGGCGGGTCCTGCCGGGTCGACCGGCGAGGACGTGGGGGTGCTCATGAGGGTGACTCCCTGAGGTGCTGGGTGGAGGTCACCCGCGACGACCCGGGGCGGCGGGGTCGCGGTGGGGGCGCCGGTCGGGTCGACGACGGCGCGGCGCGGAGGGCCTGGGTCGCTCGGGCTCGTGGTGGTCGAGCGGGCGACGGTTCGGCAGGCGGTCCGCGGGGGTGGCTGGGGAGCCGTGGACTCAGGCGCGCGGGGGCACGGCCAGGTCGTAGGTCTTCTGCGCGGGGGCGGTGTCGGCCGAGGCCTCGCCGGTGCCGCAGCCGCAGGCGCAGTTGTGCGCCTCCTGGCGGGCGGGCGCCTGCGCGGCCTGCTGGGCGGCGAGCGCGTCGGCCTGGACGGCGACGGACTCGACCTCGTAGCCGGCCTCGTCGACGGCCTCGCGCAGCGCGGCCTCGTCGAGCGGGGCGTCGGAGAAGACGGCGACGTCGGAGGTGCCGCCGGCGCGCAGCTCGACGCTGACGTCGACGACGCCCGGGACGGCGGAGAGGTCCTTGGTGACGTGCGCGACGCAGTTGCCGCAGGTCATGCCGGTGACGCCCAGGGTGGTGACGGTGCTCATCGGTGCTCCTTCGATGGAGGGTGGGTGGCGGGTGTTCAGGAACGGACGAGGCGGCCGATGGCGTCGGCGGCCTCCTTGACCTTGGCGGCGCCCTCGGCCTCGGAGGCGCGGGCGGCGTCGACGACGCAGTGGCCCAGGTGGTCCTCGACCAGGCCGATGGACACGGCCTGGAGCGCCTTGGTCACGGCGGACACCTGGGTGAGGATGTCGATGCAGTAGACGTCCTCGTCGATCATGCGCGCGATGCCGCGCACCTGGCCCTCGATGCGGCGCATGCGCTTGAGGTAGGCCTCCTTGTCGGAGGCGTAGCCGTGCGGCCCGTCGTGCTGGTGCGCGGGGCCGTCGAGGACGTCGGTGGGTGCGGTCGTCTCGGTCATGTGTCCCACCATACCCCTAGGGGGTACTTCGTCAACCCCTTCGGGTCACCCGATGCGGAACGGCGCCGCCAGCAGGTCCTCGCGCCGCGAGCTGGGGCCGACGAGCAGCTCGAACTCGCCCGCCTCGACGACGCGGCGGCCGGCGGCGTCGACGATCGTGCAGCCGGCGGCGGGCACCTCGACCTCGACGACGACGCGCTCGCCCGGCGCCAGCGGCACCCGGCGGAAGGTCTTCAGTTCCCGGTCCGCCCAGGTCACGGACGTGACCCGGTCGCTCACGTACACCTGCACGGTCTCCACCGCCGGGCGGGCCCCGGTGTTGGTGACGGTGACGCGACCCCGCACCAAGCCGTCGGCCGCGACGTCGGCGGCGTCCAGCTCCAGGCCGGAGTACTCGACGCTCGTGTACGAGCGCCCCTCCCCGAAGACGTACGGCGGCCGCTGCGTGAGGTCCGCGTACCGCGTGCCGTGCTGGCCGCGCACCTGGTGGTAGAACACCGGCTGCTGGCCGGCGTGCAGGGCGTAGGAGATCGGGAGGCGCCCGGTGGGCTCGACCAGCCCGAGCAGCAGCTCCGCGACGGCGCGGCCGCCGCGCATCCCGGGGTTGGCGGCGTGCACCAGCGCGGCGGCGCGGCCCACGGCCTCCGGCAGCACGAGCGGCTTGGACGCGACGAGCACGACGACGACGGGCGTGCCCGTGTCGACCAGCCGCTCCAGCAGCTCGACCTGGCCGCCCTGCAGCTCCAGGGTCGCGGTGGACTTCCCCTCGCCCGCCAGCGCGACCTCGTCGCCCAGCACGGCGACGACGACGTCCGCGGCACGGGCGGCGTCCTCCGCCTCGGCCAGCAGGGCCGGGTCGGACGGCGCGGGCAGCGCGGCCGGCGGGCGCGGCTGGCCGTCGGGGAAGTGCGTGCCGTCCGGGTCGGGGCCCAGCTCGACGATGTTCGCGCCGCGGGCGTAGGTGACCTCCCACGACGCCGGGGCGACGGCGCGCAGCCCGTCCAGCACGGTCTCGGTGAGCTCGCGCGGGTGCCCGTCGCGGATCCAGCTCACCTGCCCCGACGCGCCCGCCCAGTCGCCGAGCTGCGCGTGCGGGTCGTCCGCGTTGGGTCCGACGACGGCGACGCGCAGCGCCGCGGCGTCGGCGGAGGCGACCGCGCGGCCCTCGTCGTCCGCCACGAGGCCGCCCGCGAGCGGCAGGGTGCCGTCGTTCTCCAGCAGCACGAGCGAGCCGCGCGCGACGTCGAGCGCCAGGTCGCGGTGCGCGGCGGAGCCGACGACGGCCTCGATGCGCTCGGCGACGGGTGCCCGCGGGTCCTCGAACAGCCCGAGGTCGACCTTGAGGCGCAGGATGCGCCGCACCGCGTCGTCGAGCCGCTCCTCGTCGATGCGCCCGTCGGCGACGGCCTCCTGCGCGCCCTCGAAGAACCGCGGCGTCGCCATGATCACGTCGTTGCCGGCGTCGACGGCGGCGGCCGACGCGGCGGCATGGTCCGGGCTGACGAACTGCTCCCACACCATGCGGCCCACGTTGTCCCAGTCGGTGACGAGGGTGCCGTCGAAGCCCCACTCGTCCTTGAGCACGCCCTGCAGCAGCCAGCGGCTGGTGGTGATCGGGACGCCGTCGATGGCCTGGTAGCCGATCATCACGGTGCGCACGCCCTCGCGGACGACGCGCTCGAACGGCGGCAGGAACCAGGAGCGCAGCTTGCGCGGCGTGAGGTCCGCCTCGGTGGCGTCGCGGCCGCCCTGCGTCTCGGAGTAGCCGGCGAAGTGCTTCGCCGTCGCGAGCACCGCCGTCGGGTCGGTGAGCCCGTCGCCCTGGTAGCCGCGCACCATCGCGGCGCCCAGCTCGCCGATGAGGTACGGGTCCTCGCCGAACGTCTCGTTCACGCGGCCCCAGCGCAGGTCGCGGGTCGCGCACAGCACGGGGGAGAAGGTCCAGTGCAGGCCGGTCGCCGCGGCCTCGACCGCCGTCGCGCGCGCCGCCCGCTCCACGAGGTCGAGGTCCCAGGTGGCCGCCATCCCCAGCTGGCTGGGGAAGACCGTGGCGCCGGGGAAGAACCCGTGCCCGTGGATCGCGTCGTCGGCCACCAGCAGCGGGATCCCCAGCCGCGTGCCGCGCGCCAGCTCGATCGCCTCCACGACGCGCGACGGCGACGCGTGCAGGATCGACCCCGCCAACCGGCCGACGACGATCTCGGTGAGGTCGTCCATCGCGTTGAGCTGCAGCATCTGCCCCACCTTCTCGGGCAGCGTCATGCGGCGCAGCAGGTCCTCCACCCGTTCGGCCGGGGACAGGGACGGGTCGCGGTACGGCTGGTCGGTCATGGGTACACGGTCCTCGATCGGTGCGGGAACGGCGAGATCGAGGCACCCGCCACGAGATCGACCTTCGGTGGGTCGACGTCGGCGCGGGTGCCTCGATCTCGGGGAGGGGGTCAGCGGACGGTGAGGCCGTTCGCCTGCGCGACGGAGCCGAGCCAGCCGAGCGACGGCTTCGGGCGGCGCTCGAACGTCTCCTTGTCGAACTCGACGAGCCCGAACGTGGGGCGGAAGCCGGACGCCCACTCGTAGTTGTCCAGCAGGCTCCAGTGCAGGTAGCCGCGCACGTCGACGCCGTCCTGGATCGCGGAGTGCAGGCCGGCCAGCGCGCCCTCGGTGTAGTCGATCCGGCGCGCGTCGTCCTGCGTCGCCATGCCGTTCTCGGTGACGAACACCGGCACGCCCTGCGTCTTCTCCCACGCCGAGCGCACGCCGTGCTCGAGCGCCAGGGGGTAGTACTCCCAGCCGGTGAGCGTGGTCTCGACGCCCTCGGGCACCTGGCGCGGGCCGTCGGGGCCGATGATGGTGCGGGTGTAGGCCTGGACGCCCACCCAGTCGTCGCCGCGGGCGGCCTCGAGGTACCAGTCGTCGCGCTGGTGGCCGTACTCGTGCGCCACGTCCTCGCAGCCCGGCTCGGGCTGGAAGTCCTGCGTGGCGACGGTCCAGCCGGAGCTGATCCCGCCCACGCCGGCGAGGATCTCGCGCGCCCGGGTGTGGCACTCGAGCAGCGTGTCCGCGACCTGCAGGTCGGGGGCGGGCAGGCCGTAGGCGACCAGGTTGGCCGGGTCCTCGCCGCCCGCGATCATCGCGGCGATGTTCGGCTCGTTGATGGTGCAGACGTAGTCGACGTCGTTCCCGAGGATCGGCAGGGCGAGCTCGGTGAAGCGGGCGAAGCGGTCGGCCGCCTTCGGCGAGCGCCACATGCCCTCCTCGTAGAACCAGCGCGGCACCGTGAAGTGCATCAGCGTGACCATCGGCGTGATGCCGAGCTCGAGGCACGTCTCCACCATGCGGCGGTAGTGCGCGATCTCGGCGCGCGAGACGAAGCCCTCCTCGGGCTCGATCCGCGCCCACTCGATGGAGAAGCGGTACGTGTCGAGGCCGGCGTCGCGCAGGAGCGTCATGTCCTCGCGGTAGCGGTGGTAGCTGTCCGCGGCGTCGCCGCTGGGCTCGACGATCGAGGTGCCGGCGGCGTGCTCGCGCACCCACCAGTCGCTGGAGACGTTGTTGCCCTCGATCTGGTGGGCCGCGGTGGCGGCGCCCCAGCGGAAGCCCTCGGGGAAGTGCAGCACGGGATGGTCCTTACGTAGTGCGGTCGTGCGGTTGCGTGGGTGCGGCGCGCCGGGCGCCGTCGTGGGCCGGTGCGGGCGGTCAGCGCCCGCCGGCGGTCGACCAGAAGTCGGCCAGGAGGTCCGCCGTCGCGGCGGGGTTCTCGACGTTGGGGAGGTGGCCGGCGTCGGGGATCACCTCGTAGCGGGCGCCGAGGCGCTCGGCCATGGCGCGCTGCCACGGCTGCGGCCACGCCGCGTCGTCGACGCCGTGCGCGACCAGCACCGGCAGGCCGGCGGCGGCCAGGCCGGGCGTGACGTCGTGGACGTCGGCGAGGACGTCGATGGCGCCCAGCAGGTTGTCCGTGCTCGTGGCGATCGACCGGTCCCGCAGGAAGCGGGCGTCGACGTCGAGGTCGGCCAGGGCCTGCGGGTCCTCGACCAGGCGCCGCGCGAGCGCGGGGTTGTCGAGCGTCCACAGGTCGACCAGCCCGGCGGCGCCGAGCAGCCGGTCGCGCTCGGCGTCCTTGCGCCCGGGCCAGCCGTGCGGCCCCGAGCAGAGCATCGTGAGGCTGGCGAACGGCGCCGGGGCGCGCACGACCGTGGCCGACGCGACCGTGCCGCCGAAGCTGTGGCCCAGCAGGTGGAGGGCACCGGGCTCGATGCCGGCCGCCGCGCTCACGACGGACGCGACGTCGAGCGCGTCGCCCGTGAAGTCCTCGCGGCGGTAGGAGCCCGTCCCGCGCGGCGCGGCCGAGTCCGCCTGCCCGCGCTGGGAGTACGTCCACGCCTCGACGCCGCGCTCGGCCAGCAGCGGCAGCAGCAGCCGGTGGTCCTCCCGCGACCCGGTGAACCCGGGCACGAGCAGCGCGACGGCGCGGCGCTCCACGCCGTCCGGCACGACCGACCGCAGCGCCGTGAGCGGGCCCACCGGCACGTCCAGCACCAGCGGCTCGACGCCGTCGGGCAGCGGCAGCACCGAGAACGGCGTGCCGGGCCGGACGGCCGTCGAGGCGGGCGCCGTCACGACGCGGCCCCGTCGGAGAAGCGGCGCGCGGGCTGCGGGATCGCGTCGAGCAGCTGCGTCGTGTACGCGTCCTCGGGGAACCGCAGCACCTGCGTGGTGCCGCCGGACTCCACGACCTTGCCGTGGTGGAGCACCATGATCTGGTCGGTGACGACGCGCGCGGACAGCAGGTCGTGCGTGATGTACAGCAGCGAGACGCCGAGGCCGGCGCGCAGGTCCTCGAGCAGGCTGAGCACGCCGGCGCGCAGCGACACGTCGAGCATCGAGACGGGCTCGTCGGCGATGAGCACCTGCGGGTTCGACGCCAGGGCGCGCGCGATGACGACGCGCTGGCGCTGCCCGCCCGACAGCTGGTGCGGCAGCTTGGCCGCGTACTGCTCCACGGGCGTGAGGCCCACCGTGTCCAGCAGCTCCAGCACGCGCTCGCGTGCGGCCTCGCCCTTGAGCCCGGTGAAGTTCTCCACCGGCCGGGTGAGCGTGTACTCCACGGTGTGCAGCGGGTTGAGCGCCGAGTACGGGTCCTGGAACACCATCTGGACGTCCGCGTGCAGCGTCTTGAGCTGGCGGCGGCGGAGCTTGTCGACCCGCAGGTCGCCGAACGTCACCGTGCCCGACGTCGGTCGCTCCACGCCCGTGACCATCTTGGCGATCGTCGACTTGCCGGAGCCCGACTGGCCCACCAGCGCCATCGCCGCGCCCGGCTCCAGCCGGAACGAGACGTCGTCGACGGCGGTGACGGCCTTCTCGCCGCGACGCGGAGGCGGGTACACCCTCGACACGTGGTCGACGACGATCGCGTCGTGGGCGGCGGCACGCCCCGCGCGGGTGGCGCCGTCCTGCGCGCCGTCCGCCGCCGTGGTCGCGGCCGCCTTGCGCTCGAAGCCCGGCAGCTCGACGACCTCGGCGCGCGGGTCGGCGTAGTGGCTCAGCAGCATCTGCGTGTACGGGTGCGCCGGCGCGGAGAAGATCTGGCGGGAGGCCCCGTCCTCGACGATCTCGCCGTCGTGCATGACGACGACGCGCTCGGCCGACTCCAGCACCACGCCCAGGTCGTGCGAGATGAGCACCGCGGTGAAGCCCTCCGCGGCCTGGAGCTCGCGGATGGTGTCCATGACGGCGTGCTGGACCAGCACGTCGAGGGCCGTGGTCGGCTCGTCGAACACCATGAGGCGCGGCTCGAGCGACAGGGCCAGCGCGATGGAGACGCGCTGGCGCATGCCGCCGGACAGCTCGCCGGGGTAGCGGTCGAGCACCGTGGACGGCAGCTGCACCTTGTCGAGCAGCTCGACGGCGCGCTGGCGGCGCCTCGCCTTCGGCACGTGGCCGTGCGCGGCGAAGATGTCGCCGAAGTGGTGCGCGATCGTGCGCACCGGGTTGAGCGCGTTCATGCCCGACTGGAGCACCATGGCGAACCCGCCGCGACGCTGCACGCGCAGCTCCTCGGCGTCCAGGTGCGCGATGTCGGTGCCGTCGAACACGATGCGCCCGCCGGAGATGCGCGCCGGCGCCTTGGCGAGGCGCGTGATCGCGAAGCCGAGCGTCGACTTCCCGGAGCCGGACTCGCCGACCAGGCCCACGAACTCGCCCTGCTCCAGGCTGAGGTTCGCGTGCTTCACGGCGTGCGTCGGCACCGCCCCGCGGGGCTCGTAGACGACGGACAGGTCCTGGATCTCGAGCAGGCTCATCGGCCGGTCCCTTCCCGCAGGCGCGGGTTGGACAACCCGTCGACGCCGAAGTTCACGAGGGTCATGGAGGTCGCCAGCAGCGCGATGCACAGACCCGGGGCGAACAGGAGGATCCACTGGCCCGTGAGGATCGCCATCGAGTTCTGGGCCCAGAAGATCATCGAGCCCCAGCTCACGGTGGCCATGTCGCCCAGGCCGAGGAACGACAGCCCGGACTCGGCGAGCACCGCCGACGTCGCGGCGCCGAAGAACGACCCCGCGATCATCGAGGTCATGTTCGGCAGGATCTCGCGGAAGATGACGCGGGCCGAGCTCTCGCCGGAGAAGATCGCCGCCGTGACGAAGTCGCGCGAGCGCAGCGACTGCGTCTGCGAGCGCAGCACGCGGGCGCCCCACGCCCAGCCGGTGATGACGACGACCAGGATGATCATCGGCAGCCCGCCGTTCTGCAGGTACGCCGCGATGATGATCATCAGCGGCAGGCCGGGCATCACGAGGAACAGGTTGACGAGGAAGTTGACGACGTCGTTGCCCCAGCCGCGCAGGTAGCCCCACGACAGGCCGATGACGACGGCGACGACGGTCGACAGGCCGCCGGCGACGAAGCCGACGAGCAGGGAGACGCGCGAGCCGTAGATCACCTGGGACAGCACGTCCTCGCCGGCGCCGGTGGTGCCGAGCCAGTGCGCGGCGCTGCCGGGCTCGTTGCGGGCGAACGAGTCGTCGTGCGGGGAGTACGGCGCCAGCAGCGGCGCGAAGATCGCCATGAGGACGAACAGCCCCAGGATGACGAGCCCCACGCGCGCCTTCGGGTTGGCCCACACGGTGGCGAACGCGCGGCCGAGCACCTGGCCGGTGCGGCCGAGGCGGGTGCGCGCCGGGCGGGCGGGGCCGCGGACGGCCTCGGGGGCCGGGCCCTCGGGATCGGGCGTCGTGGCGGGCTTCGTGGTGGTCGGGTCAGCAGCCATCGGGGTCACCGCCTCGTTCGGGGGTCGAGGACGCCGTAGAGGATCTCCACCAGGAAGTTCGCGAGCAGCACGCTCACCGTGATCATGAGGAAGAGGGCCTGCATCAGCGGGAAGTCCTGGTTGGTGACGGCGTTGAACAGCAGGTAGCCGACGCCGGGGTACGCGAACACTTGCTCCACGAGCAGGGAGCCGCCGACGACGCCGCCGAGCGCCATGCCGAACCCGGTGAGGTTGGGCAGGATCGCGTTGCGGGCGGCGTAGCGGATCGCGACGGTGCGGCCGCGCAGGCCGTTGGCCTCGGCGAACGTCACGTAGTCGTCGCCGAGCGTGTTGATCATCGTGTTGCGCATGCCGAGGATCCAGCCGCCGAGCGACGTGATGAGGATCGTCACCGCAGGCAGCGCCGCGTGGTACAGCACGTCGCCGAGGAACTCCCACGACAGGTTCGGCACCGCGGTGGCGGAGTAGGCGCCCGAGGTGGGGAACCAGCCGAGCACGTAGCCGAGGAAGAAGACGATGAGCAGCGCGGTCCAGAAGTAGGGGAACGCGGAGAGGAAGCTGCCGGCCACGGTGGGCAGCGAGTCCATCCAGGTGCCGCGCTTCCAGGCCGCCCCGATGCCGATCAGGGTGCCGAGCACGAACGCCACGACGGTCACGGCGCCGACCATGATCAGCGTCCAGGGCAGGGCGCCGGCGACGAGCTCGGAGACCTGCTGCGGGAAGAAGGTGTAGGACACCCCGAAGTCGAGGTGGATGACGTTGTTCAGGTACGTGACGTACTGGTCCCAGATGCTGCCGCCGGGCACGCCGAGCTGGGCCTCGATCGCCGCCTGCACCGACGGCGTCACGGGGCCGTTCTGGGCGAGCTTGGCGATGGCCGCGTCGGCGGGCGAGCCGGGCATGAGGCGCGGGATGACGAAGTTCAGCGTCACCGCCGCCCACAGCGTGAGGACCAGCAGGCCGAGCTTGCGGAGCGCGTAGCGCAACGGAGCCTCCGGGTCGGTGGTCGGTCGGGGTGGGGTCGTGCGGGCGATCGTCGTGGGTGGGCTCGTGGCCCTGTTTCGTGTCGGAGCAGGGCCACGAGCCCACCCACAACGTTCTGACCGGGTCAGCCCTGGGCGGGCTTGAGGTGCGTGAGGATCAGCAGCGGGGTGGAGTCCCACGTCTTCGGGGAGGCGTAGGGGTCGTCCGCGCTGGGCCAGCCGGTGAAGTTCTTGTTCGAGAACAGGCCCCACGAGCCGCCGTAGAACAGGGCGATCATCGGCAGCTGCTCGTACGTGATCTGCTCGAGCTGGTGCGTGATCTCGAGCTGCTTCGCCTCGTCGGTGGTCACCTTGAGCTCGGCGAGCAGGTCGTCGGCCTCCTGCGACTCGAAGCGGCCGAAGTTGCCGGCGGCGGTCTTGCCGACGGGCAGCAGGAACTCCGAGCCCATGAGGCCGTTGTAGTCCTGGAACGGCTGGCCGGTGCCGCCGACGGTGCCCATGATCATGTCGAAGTCGCCCGTGCGGAGCTCCTTTTGGTAGGCCGCGGCCTGCGGCTGCACCACGGTGACGTCGATGCCGATCGCGGTGAGCTGACCCTTGACCTGCTCGACGCCCTGCAGCCAGTCGGACCAGCCGTTCGGGGTGGTGATCGTGATCTTCAGCGGCTTGCCGGACTTGTCGACGAGCTTGTCGCCCTTCTTCGTGTACCCGGCCTTCTCGAACGAGGCGAGGGCGGCGTCGGTGTCCTGGTCGACGTAGCCCTGGTTCGGGATCGACGTGTCGAGGATGGCCTCCTGGTTGGGCAGCATGAGCCCGGTCTGGCTGGCCCGGTCGACGTAGCCCTGCTCGGCCTTGTCGGCGATGACCTGCTTGTCCAGCGCCAGCGCGATGCCCTTGCGGAAGTCGACGTTGTCGTACGGCGCCTTCGTCATGTTCGGGATCAGCGAGATCGCCGCGCCCGCCGGGAACCAGTAGGTGTTGTTCTCGGGGTCGGCCTTGACCCAGGTGTCCTCGACGTCGCTCATGAACGCGTAGGCCCAGTCGTAGCCGTTGTTGACGATGTCCAGCTCGGAGTTGGCGGCGGGCTGCACGAGCTCCTCGACGGCCACCTTGTCCGCCTGCCAGTACTTCTCGTTCTTCTTCAGCGTGTACTGGTTCGGCGTGAACTCGCCGAGCGTGTAGGGGCCGGACCCCACGGGCTCCTCGTTGGTCCAGGTGACCGGGTCCTCGACGTCCTTCCAGATGTGCTCCGGCACGATGAGCTGCTGGGCGAGGATCTTCGCGGCGGGGACGTCCTCCGTCTGCAGGTGCATGACGACGGTCTTGCCGTCCACCTCGACCGACTTCAGGTGCGACCACGCGCCCTTGAGGTCCATCTCGGGGTGCTTCTTGACGAGGTCGAACGAGTACTTGACGTCCTCGGCGGTGAGGGGCTCGCCGTCGGACCACGTCACGCCGTCACGCATGGTGAAGACGACGGTCTTGGCGTCGGGCTGCTCGTACCCCGTGGCGAGCCAGGGGGTCTCCTCGCCGCTCATCTCGTTGATGATGACCAGCGGCTCGTACATGTACGTCGTCGTGTTGCGCTTGCCGGACGAGTACGGGTTGAAGTTCCGGTCGAACGTCGGCGAGCCGTTGTCGGCCGCGATGAGCATCGACGTCGCGCCACCGGTGGCGGCGTCGTCCCCCTTGTTCTGCACCGGTGCCGAGCAGGCCGCAGTGGCCAGCACCGCGACGGTGGCCGCGATGGCGGCCAGGCGCCGCCCCGAGCGCGCTGTGCGCGTCATGGACATCCACTCCTCTTCGTCGAGGCCTCTCCTGTGAGGGCCCGCGCACGCCGGGGTCGGCGTGCGACGTCCCGGCGAGTGTATGCGCATACATTTCGGAGCGGCAAACCGCGTGGCCACCGGCCCGGGCGGGCTCGGCGGGACGCCCGGTCGGCGGGCGTCACGCGCAGCCGCAGCTCTCGCGGAGCAGCACGCGCACGGGCAGGTTCACCGTGGCCGCCGGCGCCGACGGGTCGGCGAGCCGCGACCGCAGCAGCTCCACGGCCGCGCGGCCCAGCTCGACCATCGGCTGGCTCACCGTGGTGAGCCGGGGGATGGACGCCTGCGTGGCGTCGATGCCGTCGAACCCGGTGAGCACGACGTCGCCCGGCACGTCGACCCCGGCCTCGGTGAGCACGTCGAGGAAGCCGAGCGCCGTCTGGTCGTTGGAGCACACCAGCGCGCGGGGGAGCGCGTGGCCCGTGGGGCCCGTGCCGCGGCCGGTGACGTGCGCCGCGAGCATCGTCCGGGCGAGGTCGCGCGCCCCGGCCCGCGTGAAGTCGCTGCGCGCGGCCGGCTCGCCGGGCACCTCCAGCCCTGCCGCGGCGAGCGCGTCGCGGAAGCCCTGGAAGCGCTCGTGCGCGTCGGGGGAGTCGAACGGGCCGCCCACGAACGCGAGGTCGCGCAGGCCGTGGTCGGCGATGAGGTGGTCCACCAGGGCGCGGGTGCCCGCGCGGTTGTCCACCGAGATGTGGTCGTAGGCGTCGTCCTGCGGCGGGCCGGCCATCACGACGACGGGCACGCGGCGCGCGATGTGCGCCAGCAGGTCGTCGGGCACCGACTTGGACAGCACGGCCAGCCCGTCCACGCGCCCGGCGAGCTCGTTGACCGCCTGCGCGCGGCGCAGCCCGCGCGCGACCCCGATCATCACCGCGTGGCCGGTGCGCCACGCCTCGAGCTCCGCGCCGCGCATCACCTCGCCGAGGTACAGGTTGCTCCAGCGCGCCGTGACCGGGCCGCCGACGTCGCGCACCACCTCGACCGCCTCACCCACCCGGACCGGGTCGGGCAGGTCGTCGACCTCGTCGATGCCGTCCACGTCGGGGAAGCACAGGCCGAGCACGCCCGTGGAGCGCGCCGCCAGCCCCCGCGCCGCGCCGGAGGGCACGTAGCCCAGCTCGCGGATCGCCTCGTGCACCACCGTGCGGGTGCGCTCGCGCACGTCGTCGGGGCGTCGCAGCACCCGCGAGACCGTCGCGATCGAGACCCCCGCGCGCTGCGCGACGTCGTACACCGTGGGGGCCTTCGCCACCGGAACTCCTTGACCGCATGCCTCGCCCGCACGGCCGTGCGAGCGGTCCCACGATAGTGACTGCGCATACATCGGGGCATCGCCACCCGTCGCGGGCGCCCTGCGCTCGCCGAGCGGTACGGACGAAACGCCCATACGGTGTGCTCGACCGCCGCCGACCTCGCGGCGGGCATCACACGCGACGAAGGAGTTGCCGTGCGCAGAAGCACCAGGACCACCGCTGCCCTCGCCCTCGCCGGAGGCTTGCTCGCCGGATCGACCGCCACCGCGGTCGCGGTCGGCGAGGGGCCGGACTACGGGGGCAACGAGGTGATCACCACCTCGATCCTGTCCACCTACGACGAGGTCGCCGACTTCCTGCGGGCGCAGGACGCCAAGCAGGACGCGATGGAGCTCGAGGTCATCGGCCAGACCGTCAAGGGCCGCGACATCCACCTCGTGAAGTACGTCAGCGACCCCGCCAACCCGACGATCCTCTACCTCGCCCAGCAGCACGGGAACGAGCAGCTCACCACCGAGGCGATGCTGCACTTCGTGAAGTCGCTCGGCCAGGGCCAGCAGGCGCGGATGCTGCAGGACGTCAACATCCTGCTGATCCCGATGTTCAACGCCGACGGCGCCATGGGGGACGTGAACTTCTCCCTCGACGACTACCTCGCCAAGGGGGAGCGGCACCTCACCCGGTACAACGCGAACGAGGTGGACCTCAACCGCGACCACGTGGCCAAGGAGCAGCCCGAGACGCGTGCCCTGCACGAGAACGTGCTCCAGGCGTACGACGTCGACTACATGATCGACCTGCACCACCAGGGCACGCAGTCGCGCGTGGACGGCGACCTCGTCTCCGGCTCGATCCTCTACCCGACGTCGCCCGACGCCGACCCGGCGGTCGTGGAGCGGTCCAAGCGCCTCGGCTCGGTCGTCTACCAGAACGTCGACTCGACCGGCTGGGGACACATCGGCAAGTACGTCGGCGGCACCGCCAACACCATCGGCCGCAACGGCATCGCGGTGGAGTACGGCGTCTCCACCCTGCTGTTCGAGATGCGGGGCATGTCCGACCACGAGTACGCGCCGTACGTGCTCGGGCAGAAGAGCAACGGCTACCTCATCCGGCAGTCGGTCGTGACGCTGACGTCGACGGCGAAGGCCGTGGCGGACGGCTCGGTCGAGACCGCCGACACCTCGTTCTGGGACACGCTCCCCGAGCAGCAGGGCTGACCGGCCCGGGCGCGGGGGCGCACGTGCCCTCGCGCCCGGTGCTCAGGCGGTGGTGGGCACGGCGTCCGGCTCGGCAGTCGGCTCGGCGTCGACGGCGATGCGCAGCGCGGCGACGAGGTCGCGGTACAGCTCGTCCGTGGCGTGCAGCTCCTCGTGCGTGCCGCTCGCGCGCACCCGGCCGCCCTCCAGGACGAGGATCCGGTCGGCGTCGAGCACCGTGGACAGCCGGTGCGCCACGGTCACGACGGCGCCGTGCCGGGTGTGCGCGCGGATCGCGTCGTGGATCGCCGCCTCGGTGAGGCCGTCCACCTGCGACGTCGCCTCGTCGAGCAGCAGCACGTCCGGCTCCTTGAGCAGCGCGCGGGCCAGGGCGATGCGCTGCCGCTGCCCGCCGGAGACGGCGGACGACACCAGCGAGGTGTCGAGCCCGTCCGGCAGGGCGTCGAGGTCGGCGGCGAGCCGGACGGCCTCGAGCACCGCGCGCACCTCGTCGTCGGTGGCGTCCGGCCGGCTGAACAGCAGGTTCTCCCGGATGGTGCCGGGCACGACGGGCGTCTCCTGCTCCACGTAGGCGAACCGGGCGCGCACCTGCGCGTGGGTCAGGTCGCGGTAGGGCACCCCGTCGAGGCGGACCTCGCCGCCGGTCGCCTCGAGGAACCGCAGCAGCAGCGAGAGGATCGTCGTCTTGCCCGCACCCGACGGCCCGACGAGCGCCACGTGCCCGCGGCGCGGCACCTCGAGGGTGACGCCGTGCACCACCGGCGCGTCCTCCGCGTAGCCCGCGGTGACGTCGTCGAGCACGAGGACCGGCCGGGCCGGTCGGCCGTCGTCCGCCGCGGCCTCGGGCGCGCGGGGCGCGGCCGCCGGGCGCGCGGCGTCGTCCTCCTCGAGCTCCATCGTCCCGACCTCGCGGATCCGCTCCGCGGCGGCGAGGCCGGACTGGAGGGTGGTGAACGCCTGGGTGAGCTCCGAGATCGGCCCCACGATGTTGAACGCGTAGAGCAGGAACGCCACGAGGCTGGACACGGCGAGCAGGTCCTGGGAGACGCGCCAGGCGCCCAGCCCGAGGATGACGATGATCGCGAGCTGGATGCCGCCCCACGAGACGGTCCACGCGACGGCCTCGGTCTTCACCGCCGTCACCGCGTGCCTGCGCGCCTCCTGCGCGTCGCCGAGGATCTTCGCCCCCTGGCGCTCCTCGGCGCCGCTGGCCTTGACCGTCCGCACCGCGCGCACCGCGCCCTCGACGGCGCCGCCGAGGCGGCCCACCGCCTCCTGCGTGCGGTGCTGCGCCTTGCCGATGCCCGGCAGGAGCAGCCCCATCGCGACGGCGACGACGACGATCGCGACCACCGTGGAGCCCAGCAGCGTGAGGTCCAGCACCGCCATGAGGACGAGCGTGCCGACCAGCGAGATGAACCCGTTGACGAGGCTGACCAGGCTGTTCGACGTCGCCTCGCGCAGCAGCAGGGTGTCGGAGGTGACGCGGGTGACGAGCTCGCCGGCGGGCTTCGAGGTGATGGCGCCGACCTTGGCCCGCAGGTAGCGCGTGACGATCGACGACCGGGCCTCGTAGACGACGTCCTCCGCCAGGCGCCCCAGCAGCACCCACTGGAACAGCCCCACGACGGAGCCGACGACCATGAGCGCGAGGAGCCAGGCGACCGGGCCGCCCAGCGGCGCGCCGGTCGACAGGGTGTCGAGCACCCACTTGGTGACCATCGGGGTGGCGAGGCTCATCGCCGTGGCCAGCAGGCCGAGCGCCAGCCCCAGGGCGAGCGTGCGGCGGTGCGGGCGCACGAAGCCGAGCAGGATGCGCAGGCGCTCGCGGCCGGAGCGCCCGGGCGCGGGCGCGGTCTCGGGTGCGGAAGCTTCGGGGGGCGGGTTCTCGACGGCGGCCATGCTGTCAACCATGGTTGACGCTCCTCAATTCGTCAACCCTGGTTGACGAGTTCGCGCGGCGGGGTGACTCTGAGCCCAAGTGGAACACTGCTGTTCCAACCTGGTCAAGCATTGGCCCATTCCCGGGTGTAGCGTTCGCCGCATGACGGAGGTGCACGAGGCCGAGACCGGCGCCCGGGCGCGCACCCGGCGCGCGATCGTGGAGGCCGCGGTGCGGGAGCTCGCGCGGGAGGCCGCGGCCTCGCTCGGGCAGATCGCCGACGCCGCCGGCGTCGGACGCACCACCCTCCACCGGTACTTCCCGGACCGCGCCGCGCTGCTTGAGGCGGTCGGCGCCGAGACGGTCGCGCGCCTCACCGACGCGCACGCGCGCGCCCGCCTCGACGAGGGCGACGCGCGGGCGGCGCTGCGCCGGCTGTGCCCCGAGTACCTGCTGCTCGGCGACCTGCTCACCCTGCTGTTCACCGGCGTCGTCCCCGACGCCGTCCTCGAGGGGGAGGGCGCCGCCCCGCTGGCCGCCCTCGTGGCGCGGGGGCAGCGCGACGGGAGCATCGACCCCGAGCTCGACGCCGAGTGGGTGGTCGGCGTCGTCTGGGCGCACCTCTACCTCGCGTGGGCCACCCTGCGCGAGGGGCAGGCGGCGCGGCACGACGTCGTCCCCATGCTCGTGCGCACCGTGGACAAGGCCGTCGCTCCCTGACGTCCTCGGACCGGGACCGGATCACCGAGCGCGAAGGCTTTCGCGCCCCGCGGGCCCCCGCCCGGGCGGTCGCGTCAGGCCTGCAGGTCGACGCTGTCGTGCGCGGCCACCCCGTGCGCGGCGCCCGGGTAGCGCAGCCCGGAGAAGTACATCGTCGTGTGCGCGACGATGTGCTCGGCCGGCACGACGACGCCCTCCCACTCGGCGTCCGTCGTCGTGTGGGCGTCGCTCACCAGCGTGACGTCGAGACCGCGGGCCGCGGCGGCCTGCGTGGTGGTGCGGATGCAGTAGTCGGACTGTGCCCCGGCGACGACGAGGCGGGTCGCGGCGAGATCGTGCAGCACGACGTCGAGGTCCGTGCCCGCGAACGAGTCGCGGTACGCCTTGCGCACCAGGGGCTCCCCGGGGGCTCGCTCGAGCGGCGGGGCGAGCTGCCAGCCGGGGGTGCCCTCGGGCAGGTCGCCGTGATCCTGCACCCAGACCACCGGTGTGCCCTCGCGCCGCGCGCGGTCCACGAGCGCCGCCGTGCGGCGCACCACGCCGTCGGCGTCGAGGCACCCGTCGAGCACCCCGACCTGCAGGTCGATCACGAGCAGCACGGTCCGCCCGGTCGCGGTGGACCGGGGCGCAGGAGTCGTGTCCACCGGCGTCAGGCGGTCGCCGCCGCGGCGGCACGGGCGCCGGCCGGCAGGGTGTCGAGGATGCGGTTCACGGCGTCGTCGTCGTGCGCGGCGGAGACGAACCACGCCTCGAAGACGGACGGCGGCAGGTTGACGCCGGCGTCGAGCAGGGCGTGGAACAGCGCGCGGTAGCGGTACGCCTCCTGCGCCTGGGCCTGCGCGTAGTCGCGCACGCCCTCGGCGGCGGCGAACGGGCCGAAGAACGTCGAGAACAGCGAGCCCGCGCGCTGCACGCGGTGCTCCACGCCCTCGGCGGACAGGGCGTCGCCGAGCGCGGTGGCGATCGTGTCCGCGACGGCGTCGACCCGCGCGTAGACGGCGTCGTCGGCCAGGCGCAGCGTGGTGAGGCCGGCGGCCACGGCCACCGGGTTCCCGGACAGCGTGCCCGCCTGGTACACCGGGCCGGTCGGGGCGAGCTGGTCCATGATCGCCGCCGGGCCGCCGAGGCCCGCCACGGGCATGCCGCCGCCCACGACCTTGCCGAACGTGATGAGGTCGGGGGTGTACCCCTCGCCGCCCTCGCCGCGGATGCGGGCGTTCTCCAGCCCCCACCAGCCGGACGGACCGACGCGGAAGCCGGTGAGCACCTCGTCCATGACGAACAGCGCGCCGTGCGCGCGGGTGATGCGGCGCAGCCCCTCGTTGAAGCCCTCGGCCGGCGGCACCACGCCCATGTTCGCGGGGCTCGCCTCGGTGATGACGGCGGCGATCTGCGAGCCGCGCTGGGCGAAGGCCTCCTCGACGGCGGCGAGGTCGTTGTAGGGGAGCACCAGCGTCTCGGCGGCCGAGGCCTCCGTGACCCCGGCGGTGCCCGGCATGGCGAGCGTCGCGACGCCCGACCCGGCCTCCGCCAGCAGCGCGTCGACGTGCCCGTGGTAGCAACCGGCGAACTTCACGACGAGCGGGCGGCCGGTGACGCCGCGCGCCAGGCGGATCGCCGTCATCGTCGCCTCGGTGCCCGTGGACACGAGGCGCACGCGCTCGGCGAGGGGCACCCGGCGGCGGACCTCCTCCGCGAGCTCCACCTCGGCCACGGTGGGCGCGCCGAACGAGAGGCCGCGAGCGGCGGCGTCCTGCACGGCCGCGACGACCTCGGGGTGGGCGTGGCCCAGCAGCGCCGGGCCCCAGGAGCACACCAGGTCCACGTACTCGCGCCCGGCGACGTCGGTGACGTACGGGCCGCGCGCGCTCGCGAGGAACCGCGGGTCGCCGCCCACGGAGCCGTACGCCCGCACGGGCGAGTTCACGCCGCCCGGGATGGCGGCCTGCGCGCGCAGGAACGCGGCGTGGTTGTCGAGGTGCTCCGTCACTTGATCCACTCCGCGATCTCGTTGGCCCAGTAGGTGAGGACGATGTCGGCGCCGGCGCGCCTGATGGCGGTCACGGACTCGAGCACGGCGCCCTTCCGGTCGATCCAGCCGTTCGCGGCGGCCGCCTCGATCATGGCGTACTCGCCGCTGACCTGGTACGCCGCCACGGGGACGTCGGACCGGTCCGCGACGGCGCGCAGCACGTCGAGCGACGTGCCGGCGGGCTTCACCATGACCATGTCCGCGCCCTCGGCGAGGTCGAGGTCCGCCTCGCGCAGCCCCTCGCGCGCGTTCGCCGCGTCCATCTGGTACGTGCGGCGGTCGCCCTGCAGGGCGCTGTCGACGGCCTCCCGGAACGGGCCGTAGAACGCGCTCGCGTACTTGGCGCTGTAGGCGAGGATGCTCACCTGGTCGAACCCGGCGTCGTCGAGCGCGTCGCGGATCACGGCCACCTGGCCGTCCATCATCCCGGACGGCGCCACGACCTCCGCGCCCGCCCGCGCCTGGGCCACGGCCATCGCCGCGTACCGGTCGAGGGTCGCGTCGTTGTCCACCGTGCCGTCGGCGGCGAGCACGCCGCAGTGGCCGTGGTCGGTGAACTCGTCCAGGCAGGTGTCGGCCATGACGACGGGGCCGGGCCTGCCGGTCGTGCCCGACGACTCTGCCTCGACGGCGGCGACGGCCTCGCGCGCGATGCGGATGCCGCGCTGCAGGACGCCGTCGGGGTCGTCCCCGGCGGTGCCGGTCGCGTCGCGCTCGGCAGGGATGCCGAACAGCATGACGCCGCCCAGGCCCGCGCGGGCGGCGTCGGCGACGGCGTCGCGCAGCGTGGCCTCCGTGTGCTGCACCTGGCCGGGCATCGACGTGATCGGCGCCGGCTCGTCCAGGCCCTCCTTGACGAACAGCGGCAGCACGAGGTCCGCCGCGTGCAGGCGCGTCTCGGCGGCCAGCCGCCGCATCCGGGGGGTGGTGCGCAGGCGGCGCGGTCGGTACACGATGCCGGTGCCCGAGGTGCTCACGGGTGCTCCTTCGTGGAGGTGGGGTCGGTCGCCGTCGGGTCGGCGGCGAGGGCGGTGGTGACGGCCGCGGCGAGCGCGTCGTCGGTGGGGTGCGCCGCGACCGCCGCGACGCGCAGCCCGGCCTCACGGGCGGCGTCGGCCGACGGCGTGCCGATGGCGACCACCGGGGTGCCGGTGCCGGCCTGCGCGGCGATCTCGCGCGCGACCGAGCCGGACGAGACCACGACGACGTCGAAGCCGCCGGCGCGGGCGCGCTCCGCGACGTCCGCGGGCAGCGCGTGGCGCACGGTGCGGTACGCCGTCACGACGTGCGGCGCCCAGCCCCGGTCGGCGAGCCCGTCGTCGAGGGTCGGGCGGGCGAGGTCGCCGAGCGGGAGCAGCACGGCCGGCGTCTCCGGGTCGGTGACGGCCGGGTCGGGGAACGCCGCGACCAGTCCTGCGGCGGTGGCGTCGTCCCCCGGCACGAGGTCGGTCGTGACGCCGGCCGCGGCGAGGGCGCGCGTCGTGGCGGGCCCGACGGCGGCCCACCGGGCGGGGGTCTCGGCGAGGCTGGTGCCGGTCCGGGCGGCGGCGTCGACGAGCGCGTCGACGGCGTTGACGCTGGTCAGGACCGCCCACACGTAGGCGCCCCGGGCCAGGCCGCGGACGGCGGCGTCGAGCGCGGCGAGGTCGTCCGCCGGGGCGCGCTCGATCACGGGGGCGACGACGACCTCCAGCCCGGCGTCCCGGAGCCGTGCCGCGAGGCCCGCCGCACGCGCGGGGGCCCGCGCCACCAGCACGGCGCGGGGCGGCGTCGCGGGGGCGGCGGGTGTCACGCGCCCTCCGGGTCGTCGGTGCCGGTGGGCGTGCGCAGGGGCTCGACGCCGGGGCGCGGCGCGACGTCGTCGTCCTCCCCGGTGCGGGGCTCGCCCGTGCCGCCCACCAACGGCGCGAGGCGGGCCGCGCCGTCCGCGAGCAGCGACTCGGCCACGCGGACGCCCAGGGCGGTCGCGGCGTCGTCCTGCGCGGTGTGGTCGAGGGGGGCGCCGTCGGCGGCGAGGGCCGCCGTCGCGCTGTGCGTGAGCTGCTCGGTCCCGTCGACGCGCGCGACGACGGCGGTGAGCTGCAGCTCGCCCGCCTCCACGCGGGCGTGCGCGCCGACCGGCGCCGCGCACCCGGCCTCGAGCCGCGCGAGCACCGCGCGCTCGGCCAGCACCGCCAGGCGCGTGGGGCGGTGGTCGAGGGCGGCGAACGCCTCCGCCAGGGGGGAACCGGGGAGCAGGTCGGCCGTGCGGGCCTCGACGGCGAGCGCACCCTGCCCGGGGGCCGGGGCCACGACGACCGGGTCGAGCGCCTGCGTGACCACCTCGGTGCGGCCCAGCCGGGTCAGGCCGGCGAGCGCGAGCACGACGGCGTCGAGGTCGGCGTCCGGGCCGAGCGCGCGGGCCAGGCGGGTCTCGACGTTGCCGCGGATGTCCACCAGCTCGACGTCGGGGCGCGCGGCCTGCACCTGCGCCGCCCGGCGCGGGGAGCCGGTGCCGACGCGTGCGCCGCGGGGCAGCGTGTCGAGGGTGAGGCCGTCGCGGGCGCACAGCGCGTCGCGCGGGTCCTCCCGCTCCGGGGTGACGATCGTGAGGTCGGCGGGCTGCGCCGTCGGCAGGTCCTTGAGCGAGTGCACCGCGACGTCGCAGCGCCCGTCGAGCAGCGCCTCCCGCAGCGCGGTGACGAAGACGCCGGTGCCGCCGAGCGAGGCGAGCGAGCCGGTCTTCACGTCGCCCTCCGTGCGAATGCGCACCAGCTCGACCGGCCGGCCCAGCAGCTCCTCCAGCCGGCGCGCGACCAGGCCGGACTGCGTCGTCGCGAGGGCGCTGCCGCGGGTGCCGAGGCGCAGCGGGGCGGGGGCGGGCTCGGGGGTGCTCACCGGTCCAGTGTCGCGCAGCGGCGGCGCCTGTGGACAACTCCCGGCGGGCCGGGCGACCGATCTCACACGGTTCTCCCCGACTGCCGCCGACATGGTGACGCCGGGTCACGACGATGCGTCACCACCGCCCCGCGAGCTGTCAGAGGGCGGCGACGGCGGCCTGCGCGTGCGCGACGATCGCGGCGAGGCCGGTGCCGGCCACCCACCCGCCGGTCACGGCCAGCCCCGGCGTGTGCCCGACGGCGGCGCCGAACGCGGCGACCTGCGCGCGGTAGGCGGGGGTCGGCGGGGGGAGGGCGCCGGCCCAGCGCTGGAGCAGGTGGTCGCGGACCCGGTCGGTGAGGTCGACGCCGAGCAGCGCGGACGCGTCGCGGGCAGCCTCCTCGGCCGACGGCGGCTCGGTGGCGGTGCCGATGCGCCCGTACGACAGCCGCACCACGTGCACCCCCGGCCCGGCGGCCGCGCGCACCCGGTCGGCCAGCCACGGCCACTTCGCCGTCGCGTGCGTCAGGGCCTTGGCGCGTACGCCCGACGCCGCGTCTTCGGCGTCCTCGGCGTCGGGCGCGACGAGCATCCCGGGGCCGCGGGGGGCGTCGTCGAGCTCGGGCGCGTCGAGCAGGAGCGTCGCGAGCCAGATGTCCGCGCCCGCCTCCGGCGTCGGCACGGCCACCGCCGCGCCGTCCCCGGGCCGGGTCACCCAGGGCGCCAGCAGCGGCGCGACGTGCGGCGTCGTCACGACCAGCCGCGGCGCCCGCACGGTGTCACCGACGGTCGTCGTGACCTGCCAGTCCGCGCCCACCCGCTGCACGCCGTCGACCTGTTGCCCCACCCGCACGGCGGCGTGGATGGGGCCGGTCGCGTCGGTACGCGGCGAGTCGGCGAACTCCTCGGCGCTCGCGGCGATCTCGCCGGTGAGCGCCTCGACGACGGCGTGGATGCCGCCGTCGATCCCGCGGACGGCGGACCCGGCGGGGGCGGCGGCCCGCAGCTCGGCGACGGCGCGTGACAGCGAGGCCGTGCGGCCGAACGCGTCGAGCAGCCCGGGCGCGACGGCGGCGACGTCGAGGCGGTCGAGCGGCGCGGAGTGCACGCCGGTCGCGACGGGCGCGACGAGCCGGTCCGCCACGCGCCGGCCCAGCCGGGACCGGACCAGCGTGCCGAGGTCGGAGGTGTCCGCGACGAACCGCGGCAGCACGCGGTCGAGAGCCGCCCGCGCGACACCGGGCCAGCCGATCGCGCGCCGGACGTCCGCGGCCCACGGCACGGACGGGATACCGAGCACGCCCGCCTTCGGCAGCGGGAAGGCGCGGCCCGCGGCGTACCCCCAGGCGGACAGCGGGGCCGGGCTCACGACGTCCAGCCCGAGCTCCTCGGCCAGGTCCGTGACGGCGGTGCCGCGCGCCGCGAACGACTCCGCCCCGAGGTCCAGCCGCACCGGCAGCGAGCCGAACGCGCCGCCGCGCACGGGCCCGCCCACGCGGTCGGACGACTCGAGCAGCACCACCTGCAGGCCGCGGTGCACCAGCGTGCGGGCCGCGACGAGCCCGCCGATCCCGCCGCCGACCACCACCGCGTCGACGTGCTCGGGCGGCCGCGCGGGCCGGCCGGAGGGCACGTCGTCGGGGGCGCCGAGCGGCGGGAGAGGGGTCACAGCGCGTGCACCAGCTCGACGACGCGCGTGAGCACGGTCGGGTCGGTGTCCGGGGGCACGCCGTGGCCCAGGTTGACCACGTGCCCGGGGGCGCCGGCGCCGCGGGCGACGACGTCGCGCACGTGCGCCTCGAGCACCGGCCACGGGGCGCCCAGCAGGGCGGGGTCGATGTTGCCCTGCACGGGCACGGCGCCGCGGGGGTGGTCCGCCAGCAGGGCGGCGGCCTCGTCCAGCGGGGTGCGGTAGTCGACGCCGACGGCGGGGTGCGTGACGCCGGCGGCGTCCAGCACGTCGCGCAGCGCGGGCAGCAGGTGCCCGGTGCCGGTGCCGAAGTGGATGGCCGGCAGCCCGCCGTCGTCCCCGGGGGCGCGCAGGTCGGCGACGTGCGCCAGCGCGGCGGTGGACGACGGCGCGACGTGCGCGGTGTAGTCGGCCAGCGACAGCGAGCCCGCCCACGAGTCGAAGAGCTGGACGGCCGACGCGCCGGCGAGCACCTGCGTGCGCAGGAAGCGCCCGGTGAGCTCGGCGGTCCAGGCGGTGAGGCGGGCCCACGTCTCCGGGTCGGCGTGCATGAGGGTGCGCGCGGCGAGGTGGTCGCGCGACGGCCGGCCCTCGACCAGATAGGCGGCGAGCGTGAACGGCGCGCCGCCGAACCCGAGCAGCGGCACGTCGCCCAGCTCGGCCACCGTCAGCCGCACGGCCTCCGCGATCGGGGCCAGCGCGCCGTCGTCGAGCGTGCGCGACGTGAGCCGGGCGACGTCCTCGGCCGTGCGGTACGGCTGGTCCATGACCGGCCCGACGCCGGGCTTGATGTCCACGTCCACGCCCGCGAGCCGCAGCGGCACGACGATGTCGCTGAAGAAGACGGCGGCGTCCACCTGGTGGCGCCGCACGGGCTGGAGGGTGATTTCCGCGGCGAGCGGTGGCCGGAGGCAGGAGTCGAGCATCCCTACCCCCTGACGGACCTCGCGGTACTCGGGCAGGGAACGGCCCGCCTGCCGCATGAACCACACCGGGGTCACGTCCGGACGGTCGCCCCGCAGGGCACGGACCAGCGGGGAGCGCGTCGTCCGGCCGCCGACCAGCGGGTGGTCGGCGGGCAGCGGACGGGTCTCGCGACTCGGCTCGGGAGCGATCGTGGGGGATGTCACGGTTCATGATTCTGCCCCGCCTGTTCGGCCCTCTTAAAGTGGAGCCACTGTGGTACTCCTCTCCCTCACCGCCTCGCACCGCGAGCTGGACCTGGACGCGCTCGAGCGGCTGTCCACCGGGTCCGGCTCCGTCGGGCGCGTCGCCGTGGGGTCCTGCGGGCCCGTGCAGGGCGCCGTCGTGATCTCCACGTGCAACCGGTTCGAGCTCTACCTGGACGTCGACGCGCCGGTGCACGGCGACGCCGTCCGGCACACGACGAAGCACGTCGCGGCCCTCGTCGCCGCCGGGTCCGGGGTCACCGAGGACGTCGCGGCCGACTCGTTCACCGTCCGCACCGGGCCGGAGGTCACCTCGCACCTGTTCACGGTCGCCGCGGGGCTCGACTCGATGGTCGTGGGGGAGCGGGAGATCGCCGGGCAGGTGAAGCGCGCCCTCGCCGAGGCCCGCGAGGACGGCACCACGTCCAAGACCCTCGAGCTGCTGTTCCAGACGGCGTCACGCACCTCGAAGCGCGTCGGCACGCGGACGGAGCTGGGCGCCGCCGGGCGGTCCGTCGTGTCGCTCGGGCTGGACCTCGCGGGCCGCGACCTGCTCCGCGGCCGGGGCGACCAGGACGGCTCGTGGCGGGGCGTGCGGACGGTGCTCATCGGGACGGGCTCGTACGCAGGGGCGTCGGTGGCGGCCCTGCGCGCCCGCGGCTGCGACGACGTGCGCGTGTACTCGCGCTCCGGCCGCGCGGAGGTCTTCGCGGAGGGTCACGACGTCGAGGCGGCGCCGGACCTGATCGAGGCGCTCGCCGACGCCGACCTCGTGGTGTCGTGCTCGGGCGCCCGCGGCCGCCGGCCCGCCGGCGGGTCCGGGGACGGGCGCGCCGAGGCGTCCCTGGAGTACGTGCTCGACGCCGCCGCCGTGGTGCGCTCGCGCGAGCGGGCCGCGGCCGCCGCGGGCGACGAGCCGGAGCCGCGCCCCCTCGTGGTGCTCGACCTGGCGCTGCACCGCGACGTCGACCCGCGCGTCGCGGACGTCGAGGGCGTGCTGCTGTACGACCTGGGCACGCTCAAGGCGCACGCCCCGGCCACCGCCGCGGATGTCGTCGACCGGGCCCGGCGGATCGTGGACGACGCGGCCGCGGACTTCGAGGAGACGCGCCTGGGCCGCGCCGCGGACGCCGCCGTCGTGGCGCTGTTCGACGCGGCCGAGGAGCGCGTGCGCGCCGAGGTCGACGCCGCCACCGCGCGGCTCGCCACCGAGCTCGCCGTCCGCGGCGAGACCCCCGACGAGTCCGACGTCGACGCCATCGCGCGCGACGTCCGCAAGCGGGTGCACGCCGCCCTGCACGGCGAGATCGTCGCCGTGCGCGCCGACGCGCTGGCCCGGGCGCGGGCCGAGGAGGCCGCCGTCGTCGCCGGCGCCGAGGAGCTCGTCGAGGACGCCGAGCGCGCCGGTCGTCGCTGATCGTCCCGCCTGTCGCGAACCTCCCGCAGAGCCCGGTTCGCCGGGTCGCGGCCCAGATCACCCCGTTTCGGCGCGCGCGTCCGGCATGTCGCCACTAGCGTTCCGAGCGCGGGCACCGGGTCCGCCGCCGGACGACCTCCGAAGGTCGTGACCGCCTCGAAAGGACACGCTGAGCATGGACACCTTCTGGGACTTCTTCTGGTACCTCGTCTGGATCTTCCTCTTCGTCGCCTACCTGATCGTCCTCTTCCAGATCCTCACCGACCTCTTCCGTGACCGGGAGCTGTCGGGCTGGTGGAAGGCCGTGTGGGTCATCTTCCTGATCTTCGTCCCGATGATCACCGCGCTGGTCTACCTCATCGCCCGCGGCCGCGGGATGTCGGAGCGGCAGATCGCGGCGGTGAAGGAGGCCAAGGCCGGCACCGACGCGTACATCCGGGAGGTCGCGGGTTCTCCGGCCGACCACATCGCCTCGGCGAAGAAGCTGCTCGACGAGGGCACCATCACGCCCGAGGAGTACGAGCGCCTCAAGGCCAAGGCGCTCTCCTGATCGTCCGACGCCGACCGGTCCACGACGCCCGGCCCCGCACCGCGGGACCGGGCGTCGTCGTGCGCGGACCGGTCCCGGTCCCCGGACGCGGGCGGCGCCGCTACGCTCGGCTGCCATGACCAGCGCAGCCCCGGCCCCGGCACGGCGTCTCGGCGTGATCGACATCGGCTCCAACACCGTGCACCTGCTCGTGCTGGACGCCCGGTACGGCGTGCGGCCGGTGCCGCACGCGGAGCGCAAGATCACGGTGCGGCTCATGCGGTACCTCGACGACGCCGGCGCGCTGTCCGACGAGGGGCGCCGCGCGATGCTCGCGGCCGTCGACGACGTCATGGAGCTCGCCCGCGAGTCCGCCGTCGACGAGCTGCTGCCGATGGCGACCTCCGCGCTCCGGGACGCCACGAACGGCGCGGCGGTGCTCGCCGAGATCGCCGGGCGGGTGGGGCGCGAGGTGCAGGTGCTGTCCGGCGAGGACGAGGCCCGGCTGACGTTCCTCGCCGCCCGGCGCTGGCACGGGTGGGCGGCGGGCCGGCTGCTGGTGCTCGACGTCGGCGGCGGGTCGCTGGAGATCGCGTCCGGCGTCGACGAGGAGCCCGACCTCGCCGCCTCCGTGCCGCTCGGCGCCGGCCGCACCACGCGCGAGTACCTGCCCGACGACCCGCCCCCGCCCGACCAGGTGCAGGCCCTGCGCGTGCACGCCCGCGCGCTCCTGGCGCCCGTCGTCGACCGGCTCGCCACGGTGCCCGCCCCCGACCACGTCGTCGCGACGTCGAAGACGTTCCGCTCGCTCGCGCGGCTGGCGGGCATGCAGGTGGAGGCCGTCGGCCCGGACGACCGGTGGCGGCTGCGGCTCGCCCAGCTCGCGGACTGGGTGCCGCGCCTGGCCCGCCTCACCGCCGAGGGCCGCACCGCGCTGCCCGGCGTCACGCCGGAGCGCACCTACCAGATCGTCGGCGGGGCGGTCGTGGCGGAGGAGACCATGCGCGCGCTCGGCGTGGACGAGGTCGAGATCTGCCCGTGGGCGCTGCGCGAGGGCGCCGTGCTGCGGTGGCTCGACCACCTGTAGGCGCCCGGCCGCACGGACGGGGTCAGCGGGGCGGGGCCTGCACCCACGCCGCGCCGGACGCGGACACGCGGACGCCGTCGGGCCGTTCGACGACGACGAGCAGGACGGCGGTGCACGTCGCGCAGCGCACGACGCCGCCCATGGCGGACAGGTGCACGGTCGTGCGGGCGAGGACGTCGGTGTGCCCGCAGGACGCGCAGCGCAGGACGGCGCGCGTGGCGTCGAAGGCGTAGACCTCGCTCAGCGTGCCGGCCAGGGCCGACCCGTCGAGGACGGCGCGGTCGACGGACGTCATCAGGCACCTCCGAAGCGTTCGGTGCGGACCCGGTCGGGCGGGTGCCCGAGGCCGGTGAGCAGGCCGGCCGCCGCCTCCACGAACCCGGTGGGGCCGCAGACGAACACGGCGGTGCCGTCGTCGGGGCCGAAGCCCGGGGCGACGAGGTCGTCGGCCGTGATCCGGCGGGGCGTGGCCGGCCACCCCGGCGGGGCCTCGCGGGTGAAGACCCAGCGCACGTCGAACCCCCGGTCGGGGGTGTCGACCTCGTCGCGCTCGATGGCGTCGGCGGGCGTGCGCACGGAGCACACGAGGTGGAACGGCGCCCGGCGCCCGGTGCCGCGGCGGGCGCGCAGCATCGCGAGGAACGGCACGACGCCGGAGCCGCCGGCCACGAGCAGCACCGGCGCGGTGTCGGCGTCGTGCCAGACGAAGTACCCGCCGAGCGGGCCCCGCACCTCGAGCTGGTCGCCCGGCCGGGCGTCGCGCACCAGGTAGGGCGACACCTCGCCACCCGGCACCTCGTCCACCACGAGGTCGACGCGCTCGTCGCGCCCCGTCTCGGCGAGGGAGTAGGCGCGGGTGGCCTGGTAGCCGTCGGGCGCGGTGAGCCGCAGGTCGACGTGCTGGCCGGGCAGCGCGCCGGCGAACCCCGGCACCGCCAGGGTCAGGGCGCGCGCGGTGCGCGTGAGGGGCCGGGTCCCGACGACCGTCGCGACGTGCCAGCTCACGCGTACCGCTGCTCGAGCCAGGGGTCGCCGTAGGCGTGGTACCCGTTCTGCTCCCAGAAGCCCAGGTCGTCGTCGTCCATGAGGTCGAGGCCGCGCAGCCACTTGGCGCTCTTCCAGAAGTACAGGTGCGGCACCAGCAGCCGGGCCGGGCCGCCGTGCACCGGCTCCAGCGGCTCGCCCTCGAACTCGTACGCCACCCACGCCTGCCCGTCGAGCAGGTCCTGCAGCGGCAGGTTCGTGGTGTACCCGCCGTACGAGCGCGCCATGACGAACTCCGCGCTCGTCTCGACGTCGGCCAGCAGCGTGTCCACGGAGACGCCGCGCCACGTCGTGCCGAGCTTGGACCAGTGCGTGACGCAGTGGATGTCGGTGACGACGTCCTCCGCCGGCAGCGCCAGGAGCTGCTCCCACGTCCACGAGACGCCCTCGCCCGTCTCCGTGCGGACGGTGAGCTCCCAGCGCGACTCGTCCACGTCCGGCGTCGGCCCCGCCGACAGCACGGGGAAGTCGTCGGTGACGAACTGCCCCGGCGGGACCTCGTGCTCCGGCTCGGGCCGCCGGCCCCCGAACCCCCGCGTCACGACCGCCATCGCCGACCCCTCTCGTCGTCGCCCGGGCGGTGCGCGCCGGGTCAGGTCCGATGAGACCAGAGGCTCGGCCGTCTCGCACGCGCCGGGCCGAGGATCACCCCGGGGGCGGCGTCGACCAGGCGGCGTGGTCGGTGCCCCAGGGGTGGGCGGGCGCGGGGTGGTCGTCGTGCCCGGGCAGCGCGGGGCGGGCGGTCGTGACGCGCGGGCGGTGGCCGTGGCTCACGACCGCCTCCAGGCCGGGAGCGGCGGCCGTCGGATGCCCGGGGTCTCGCCCGTCGGCGTCGAGCAGCCAGGCCGCCGTGCGGGCGAGGGCCGCCGCGACCTCGCGCCCGCGGCCGTCGGCGGCGCGGGCGGCGAGCGCGTCCACCACGCCGGCGGCGAGCAGGTAGCCCGTCGCGTGGTCCAGCGCCTGCGCGGGCAGCGCGCCCGGGGTGCCGCCGTCCGCGGACTCGAGCAGCGCCACGCCCGACGCGGCCTGCACGATCGAGTCGAACCCGCGCCGATGCGCCCACGGCCCGGCGTCGCCCCACGCGGACACGTGCGCGACGACGGCGCCGGGCGGCGGGCGCAGGCCGAACCGGTCGAGGGCGCCCGGGCGGTAGCCGCTGACCAGCACGTCGGCGTCGTCGAGCAGCGCCTGCGCGCGCTCGCGGTCGCCGGCGTCGCCCAGGTCGAGCAGGGTGGTGCGCTTGCCCTGCCCGACGTCGAGGTGCTGGTGGCGGATCTCGGCGGGCACGGGTGGGTCGACGCGCAGCACGTCGGCGCCGAGGGCGGCCAGCGCCCGGGTGGTGACGGGGCCGGCGATGACGCGGGTGAGGTCGAGCACGCGCAGGCCGGCCAACGGCGCGGCCCCGCCCGGGAGGGAGGTGGGCCGGGCGGCGACGTCGTCGCGCACCCCCGCCCGCACGAGGGGCCCGCGCACGGCGGCCCGGCCGGGCGCGGACGCCCGCCACTCCGTCTCTCTGCGCACGCGGACGACGATCGCGCCCGCCGCAGCGGCGTCGTCCTCCAGGGCGGCGGCGGAGGCGTCCGCGAGCCGGGCCGCGAGGTCGTCGCGGTCGGCGCCGTCGGGCAGGCCGAGCAGGTGCAGCAGCCGGGCCCGGTGGTGCGGGTAGTTGGCGTGGGTCCGCACCCAGCCGTCCCGGGTGCGGAAGAAGCCGGACAGCGGCGCGAACCCCGGGACCGGCCGCCCGTCGAGCCGCAGCAGCCGGTCGGAGCCGAACGACGCCGCGACCCGCGCCGGCGACGGCCCGCGCTCCACCAGCGGGCCCGTCGCTCCGGCCTGGGCCGTGGCCGAGCAGAGCGCCGCGACCGAGCCCAGCGCCAGGTCCAGCGCCGGCAGCGTGGCGGCGAGCCAGGCGTCCCGCGCGCCGTCGAGCGGCGGGCCGTCGCCCGGCCGGGTGTCGTCGGGCCGGGCGCCGTCGCCGAGGCCCGACCGGTAGTCCGCCACGAGGCGGCGCCACGGCTCCATCCCGTCACGGTACCCACCCACCTACCCACGCTCCGGGGCCACCTCCGAGGGCGGGCGGACAGGCCTCCGGCGGCTAGGATCGCGGGCATGGCCAAGAGCTCTGCGACCGCCCCTGTCCTGCGTCCGTTCGAGGGTCTTCCCGGGGAGGCGGACTGGGTCGCGCTGCGCGAGGTGGTGCCGTCCGCCACGGCGACGGCGCGCACGACGGCCGACCACGGCGGGCGCGACGTCACCGTCACGACCGTGCTGCCCGGCGGCTGGTGCGCGCTGCACCGCGAGGACGGCACGGTGCTGCTCGCGCTGCAGGGCCTGGGTGCGTCCGACGACCTCAGCCGCGACCTGGCCGCCGCGCTCCTCGCGGCGCTCGCGGCGGAGCCCGGCACGGGCCTGCTGCCCGAGGAGCTGCCGGCCCCGGCCGACGACGACCCGCGCCTCCAGGACGTGCTCGACCTCGACGTCCCGTTCGAGGTGACCGTCCACGACGGCTACGAGTACTGGATCGACGCCGGCACGCAGATGACGGACGAGATCCGCGCGTCCCTCGACGAGGCGGCGGAGTCGTCCATCCCCACCGTGAAGCTGGCGTCGGTCCCCGCCGCGTACTGGTGCCGGATGTCCCGCGAGTTCCTGCGCTGGGCGCGCACGGAGGACGAGGACGCCGTCGTCGACGCGATCGCACGGCTGCACGCGCGCCGCGAGTCGGGCCTCGCGGGCGGCAAGTTCCTCGGGATGTTCCGCGCCTGCGGTCTCGTCGTGCCGGTGTGGGAGCTGCCGCGCGGCACCGAGGCGGCGGAGCTGGAGGAGCCGGTGGCGGAGCTCGCGGCCCGGCTCGACGACGCGCTCGCGATCACCGAGCCGCTCGACGCGAACGAGCGGCGCGCCCGGGCCGGTATCGTCTCCCGACAGGTGACGCTGCGCTGACGCGGCGCCTCCCGGCGGTCCCGGCCGCCGGCGGTCCCCGCGAGGTCGCGGGCTCCGCACGATCTTCACGGACCGTCCCGCTCGACACCGTTTCTTGACCAGGGGTCGGGCGTTCCGGGGGAGTACAGTTTCTCAGGAAAAGATTGCTCTTCTGATCCCCGGTGATTCCCCCAAGGGGGCACCGCACAGCACGCCGGCGGACCGCCGGCCGACACGGGCGAGATACCCAACAGGCAGGGAGTCGTGAACACGGACCACGGGGCGACCCGTACGGGCGCTGAGGTGTCCACCAGCCAGGACGAGGCCGGCGAGCGGAACTCCGTCGCCGGCGGCGAGGGCAGCGGGACGACGACGCGTGTCGGCGCGCTGCCCGTCGCCAAGACCCCACGACCTCCGGTCGCGCAGGGGCGGCGCAACCCGCAGCGCGTCGCGGTGATCATCCCCGCGAAGGACGAGGCGGCGCGCATCGCGGCGACCGTGCGCTCGGCCCGCGCGATCCCGCACGTCGACCTCGTGCTCGTGGTCGACGACGGCTCGACCGACGACACGCAGCACGTCGCGCGGGACGCGGGCGCCGTCGTCGTGCGGCACTCGCACAACCGCGGCAAGGCGGCCGCGATGGAGACCGGCGCGGCGGTGGTCGCGATGCGCGACGCCGACGGCCGCGCCCCGCGGCTCCTGCTGTTCGTCGACGGCGACCTCGGCGACACCGCCGTCAACACGGCCCCCCTCGTCGCCCCGGTGCGCGAGGGCGTGGCCGACCTCGCCATCGCGCTGCTGCCGAAGCAGACCGGCGCCGGCGGCCGCGGCATCGTCGTCGGCACGGCGCGGCGCGCCATCCAGCACCTCACCGGGTGGAGCCCCAGCCAGCCGCTGTCCGGCATGCGCTGCCTCACCCGCGAGGCGTTCGAGGCCGCGACGCCGCTGGCGCACGGGTGGGGCGTGGAGACCGGCATGACGATCGACCTGCTCCGCCAGGGGTACGTGGCCGTCGAGGTGCCGTGCGATCTCAAGCACCGCGCGTCGTCGAACGACCTCAAGGGCCAGCTGCACCGGGCCGGGCAGTACCGGGACGTCGTGCTCGCGGTCAACGCGCGGCGCGTGCGCGGGGCGGTGGACGCGGTGCGCGGCATCGGGCGCTCGCAGGAGAGCGCGCAGTCCTGACGCGCAGTCCTGACCGGGCCCCCTGAGCCGGCCGCTCGGGGTCGATCTGGCACCTGAGCAGCGCCGACACCTCGCGTCGACAACCTCGCCGGGGCGTGGCTAGGCTCGCAGCGCCGGGACGAACGCGTCCCGTCCCGCCCCGACGGAGGCCAGATGCCCACCACCCCTGACACCGGAACTCCAGGCCCGCTGCGCGGGTCCGACGTCCTGGAGGTGGACCCGGACTCCGCCTTCGGCCTGGGCGTCGACGTCGCCCGCGACCGGGTGCGCGTCGCCCTCGTCGACGCGTCCGGTGCCGTCCGGGCGCGCGCGGAGCGGCGCGACGTGCAGCGCACCCCGGTGGCGCGGGCGCGCGCTGCGGCGGTGCTCGCGAACTCCTGCCGGGAGGACGTCGAGGCGCGGCTCGAGCCGGGCCGCCGGGTCGACGTGCGCCTCGCGGTCGTGGCGTTCCCCGCCGTCGTGGGCGCCGACCGCACGACGGTGCTGCACGTGCCCGGCTACGAGAAGGGCGGCACGGCCCTGCACGACGCCCTGGTGGACGCCCTGGGCTGCCCCGTGACGCTGGACAACGACGTGAACCTGGCGGCCGTGGCGGAGCAGCACCGGGGCGCCGGGCGCGGGCGCTCGTCGTTCGTGACGGTCGCGTTCGGTGACGGCTTCGGCGCCGGGATCGTGCTCGACGGCCGGGTGCACCGCGGCGCCGCCGGCATCGCGGGCGAGGTGGCCTTCCTGCCGCAGCCGGGGCACGCGCTGGGGGAGCAGGTGCTCGGCGACGTCGCCATCGCGGCGCTCGCCAAGGACCACGACCTGCCGGAGGACGTCACCGTCCACGAGCTGATCGACCGGGCGGAGCAGGGCGACGGCGTCGCCGACGACGTCGTGGCGGAGCTGGCCCGCCGGGTCGCCGTCATCGTCGCGTCGCTCGCGATCGTGCTCGACCCGGAGGCGTTCGTCCTGGCCGACGAGGCGGCGCGTCCCCCGATCCACGAGCGGGTGGCCACCTACCTGCGCGACCGCATCGGCGTCCTGCCCGTGCGCGTCGAGGCGTCGCCGCTGGGCGCGGACGGCGTCGTGCTGGGCGCCGCGTGGGCGGCCGGCGAGGCGCTGCGCGCAGCAGCCCCCGACCGTGCGGCGGACGACACGGTGAAGGACGACGCGGCGGCCACCGACGGGGCGACGCGGTGACCGCGGCCGACGCACCGCCGTCCGACCTCACCGCACGCCTCGGCCTCGGCGCCGACGCCCGCGCGATCATCCTCAACGCGGACGACCTGGGCATGTGCCGTGCCGCCAACCGCGCGATCCTGCCGCTGCTCCGCGAGGGGTTCCTCGACTCGTCGACCGTGATGGTGCCGTGCCCGTGGGCGCCGGACGCCCTCGCGGCGGCCGCGGCGGACCCGGGGCTGGACGTCGGCGTGCACCTCGTCCTCACCAGCGAGTGGACCCGCTACCGGTGGCGCCCGCTCACGGGGACGGGCACGTCGCTGGTGGACGGCGCGGGCTACTTCCCGGGGGCGGTCGACGTCGTGGAGCGGCAGGCGCGCGACGAGGACGTCGCGGCGGAGCTCGCGGCGCAGCTCGACGCGGCGCTCGCGGCGGGCGTCGACGTCAGCCACCTCGACAACCACATGGGCTCGGTCTACGGGCTGGCGACCGGGCGGTCGTTCCTGCCGCAGGTGCTCGAGCTCGCGGCCGCGCGGGGCCTGCCGTTCCGGCTGCCGCGCTCGCTGGACGGGCTCGGGGCGATGGGCGCCGACCCCGACGCGCCGGGCTCGCAGGCGATCCTCGACGCCGCGACCGCCGCCGCCGACGCGGCGGGCGTCGTCATCCTCGACCGGTTGTGGACGCACCCGTTCGAGCTGGCGGGGGAGGGCACCCCCGACGCGGAGGGGTACGACGCGGTGAAGGCGGGCTTCCTCGACCTGCTGCGCGGCGTGCACCCGGGGGTCACGGAGATCTTCCTGCACCCGATGCTGCACGACGACGAGCTGCGCGACGCCGTCGACTACGCGGCGCCCAAGCGCGGCTACGAGGAGCGGCTGCTGCGCGACCCGGACGTGGCCGCGGTGATCGCGGACGAGGGCCTGGTCCGCGTGGGCTGGCGCGACCTGCGCGCGGTGCAGCGGGGCGAGCGGTGAGCGACACGCAGGCGCGGGCGGGCGCGCTCGCGCGGCTGCGCGACCGGCGCCTCGAGGGCGCTCCGACGCGGGCGCAGTCCGTGGCGTACGGGGCGTCGGCGTTCCCGGCGAACCTCATGCTGCAGACGTTCTCCGCGTTCGTCGTCTTCTTCTACGTGGACCACCTGGGCGTGCCCGCCGGCTGGGTCGCGGGCGCGATGGTGGTGCACGGCGTCCTCAACGCCGTCCTCAACCCGGTGGTGGGCGCGGCGTCCGACCGGCGCCGCACGCGCTGGGGCCGGCGGGTGCCGTGGATCGTGCTGGGGATCGTGCCGCTCGTCGTGTCGTTCGCGCTGGTGTGGGCCCCGCCGCCCCTGCCGCCGGCGGGGCTCGTGGTGTGGTTCCTGCTGGTCGTCGCGGTGTTCGACGTCGCGTACGTCGCGGTGGTGCTCAACGTGTCCGCGCTGTTCCCGGAGATCTTCCGCACGACGGCGGAGCGGGCGCGCGGGAACAGCCCGCGGCAGCTCTTCGCGCTGGTCGGGATGATCCTCGGCACCGCGGGCGCGCCCCTGCTGTACGACGCGATCGGCTGGGCCGGGATGGGCGTGGCGCTCGCCGCGGTGTGCGCCGCGTTCTTCGCCTGGTCGTTGCTGGGGATGGTGGAGCGCGACGCCGACGAGGCTGTGCGGGCCCGCGAGTCCGCCGTCGGGCTGCGCGACCAGCTGCGGTACACGTTCGCCAACCGCGCGTTCGTCACGTACGTGCTGGGGTCGCTGCTGCTGCAGAGCACCACGGCGGTGCTGCTGGCGGGCGTCCCGTTCTACGTGAAGTACACCGTGGGCGGCACGGACGCCGACGCGACACTGCTGCTCGCGCCGATCTTCGTGGCCGCCATCCCCGCGATCTTCGGCTGGTCGTGGGTGGTGCGGCGGCTCGGGCCGCGCACCACGATGCTCGCCGTCGTCGCCGTGTACGGCCTCGCGACCTGCCTGTACCTGCTGCCCACGACCGTGCTCGGCGCCGCGGCGGCCGGGCTCGCCGTCGGGCTCGGCGTGGCCGGGCTCATGCAGGTGCTGGAGGTGGCCCTCGGCCAGGTGATCGACGACGACGAGCGCCGCACCGGCCTGCGCCGCGAGGGCATGTACTTCGGCGCGAACGGCTTCGTGGTGCGCGGGTCCGTGGTGGTGCAGGCGGTGGTCGTGGCGGGCGTGCTGGCCGCGAGCGGGTACGTCGAGGGCGCGGCGACGCAGGTGCCGCAGGTGGCCACCGGCATCCGGCTGCTCCTCGGCGGGGTGCCGGTGGCCCTCGCGGCCCTGGCGTTCGTCTGCTTCTGGCTCTACCCCCTGCGTTCCGCCGCGCCGACCGCCCCCGCCGTCGCACCCTGATCCGGCCCGGCGCCCCGCCGGGCGACGAGCCGGTTGAGCCGCTCGGACATGAGCAGGCCGAGAGCCACGAGCACGGCGAGGAACAGCGGGAACACCCCGGCGCCCACCCAGGCGGACAGCACGCCGAAGGCGGGCGGCGCGAGCGTCGAGCCGGTGTAGGCCGCGGCCATCTGGATCCCGATGACAGCCTGCGAGCTGCGGGCGCCGAAGTTGGCCGGGGTGGAGTGGATGATCGCGGGGTAGATCGGCGCGCACCCCAGGCCCGCCACCACGAGCCCGACCAGGGCGGGCACCGGGGTGCCCACCGGGAGGGCGATGAGCACGACGGCGAGGCCCACCACCGCGAAGCCGCCCCGGATCAGCCGCTTGTCGCCGACGCGGTCGGCGAAGAAGCCGGCGAGGAAGCGCCCGGCGGTGATGCCGAGCAGGAACAGGGAGGCGAACGCGGCCGCGGTGGCCGAGTCGACGCCGCGGTCCGTGACCAGGTATGTCGAGGCCCACAGGATCGCGGTGCTCTCGAGCGCGCAGTAGGCGAAGAAGGCGGCCAGGATCAGCAGGACGCCGGGGATCCGCAGCGCCGTCGCGAGCGGGACGTGGGAACGGCCACCCGAGGGTTCGGCGTCGTCGGGGTGCTCGGCCTCGGGGGCCGGCTTGACCTTCCCCCAGAGCGGGATGCTGGCGATCAGCACGACCGTGAGCACGGCCTGCGCGACGCCGACGATGCGGTACGCGCTCGACCAGCCGAGCCCCGACGTGAGGGCGTAGCTCATGATGAACGGGCTGATGGAGGCGCCGAGCCCCCAGAAGCTGTGCAGCCAGTTCATGTGCCGCGCCGCGAAGTGCAGGGCCACGTAGTTGTTGAGCGCCGCGTCGACCGCGCCGGCGCCCAGGCCGTAGGGGAGCGCCCACAGGCAGAGCAGCCAGAACGAGCCCGAGACGGAGAAGCCCACGAGGGCGGCGGCCGTCAGCCCGACGCTGACGGCGGTGACGACCCCGGCGCCGAACCGCTTCGTCACCCGCTCGGACGCCAGGCTGGAGAGGATCGTGCCGCCGGCGATGATCATGGTGATGATGCCGGCGAAGGAGACGGGGACGCCGAGGTCGGTGTGCATGACCGGCCAGCCGGCCCCGACGAGGGAGTCCGGGAGCCCGAGGCTGACGAAGGCGACGTAGATGATCGCCAGGAGGAGCGAGTACACGGCGGGGTGGTGGGCCTTTCAGGTGCTTGCGGGAGTCACGGCCGGGTCCATCCTCGCAGCCGTCGCCCTCGGGTCGAGCCTGCCGCACTCCGGGCAGGGGTGCGGCAGGCGGGACGCGACAGGTGTCAGGACCGGAGCCAGACGGTCGTGCCGCCGGGCAGCGCGCCGTCGGCGAGCGGCGCGCTGCTCAGCAGCACCTCGCCGTCGGGCAGCGGCACGGCGGTCGCGCCGAAGTTGGTGACGCTGGTCCACCCGTTCGGCCGGCGGAACCCGAGGACGTCCGGCGAGCCCGTCTCCAGCCACTCGAGCTCCTCGGCGGTCTGCAGCCGGCGGCGAAGGGCCAGCGCGGCGCGGTAGAGCTCCAGCGTCGAGCCCTCGACGCCGTCCTGGGCGTCGGCGGCGTGCTCGGCGAACCACGCCGGTTGCGGCAGGTGCGCGGGCCCGTCGCCGAAGCCGAGCGACGGCCCGTCCGCGGTCCACGGCAGCGGTACGCGGCAGCCGTCACGGCCGACCTCCACGCCCCGGTTGCGGAAGAACGTCGGGTCCTGGCGCTCGCCCTCGGGGATGTCCGCGACCTCGTGCAGGCCGAGCTCCTCGCCCTGGTAGAGGTACGACGAGCCGGGCAGGGCCAGCTCGAGCAGCGTCGCGGCGCGCGCCCTGGCCACCCCGGCCTCGCGATCGAGCTGGTCCTCCGGGCCGCCCGCGAGCAGCCAGTCCGTGCCGCCCTTGCGCGGGTCGTCCCCACGGGGGGCGAGGCCGTAGCGGGTGGCGTGCCGCACCACGTCGTGGTTGGAGAAGACCCAGGTGGTCGACGACCCGGACGCCGCGGCCAGCTCCAGGTTGGCCGTGATGATGCGGCGGAACTGCGCGGCGTCGAAGTCGGCCTCGAGCAGGTCGAAGTTGAACGCCTGTCCCAGCCCGTCCTGGCTGGCGTACCGCGCGCGGCGTTCGGCGGAGCCCACCCACGCCTCCGCGACGGCGGTGCGGGGCGGGTCGTAGGAGTCGAAGACCTCGCGCCACCCGGCGTACACGTCGTGCACGTCGTCGCGGTCGAACAGGGGATGCTGGCCGTCGCGCGGCAGCGCCTCGAGCTCGTCCTGGGAGGGGAGCGGCTCGCCCTCGGGCGGCAGGTCCTTGGTGAGCATGTGCGCCACGTCGATGCGGAAGCCGTCGACCCCGCGGTCGGACCAGAACCGCAGCGTGCGCAGGAAGTCCTCGCGCACCTCGGGGTTGTCCCAGTTGAGGTCCGGCTGCTCGACGGCGAAGTGGTGGAAGTACCACTGCCCGTCGCCCACCGGCTCCCAGGCCGGGCCGCCGAACGTGGAGGTCCAGTCGGCGGGCGGCAGCTCGCCGTGCTCGCCGAGGCCGTCGCGGAAGAGGTAACGGTCGCGGGCGGCCGAGCCCTTCGGGGAGGCGAGCGCCTCGGCGAACCACGGGTGCAGGTTCGAGGTGTGGTTGGGCACGATGTCGACGACCACGCGGATCCCCGCGCCGTGCAGGGCCGCGACCATCTCGTCGAAGTCGGCGAGCGTGCCGAGCCTCGGGTCGACGTCCCGGTAGTCCGCGACGTCGTACCCGCCGTCGGCCAGCGCGGACGGGTAGAACGGGCTGAGCCACACGGCGTCGATCCCGAGCGCGGACAGGTAGTCCACCCGAGAGGTGATGCCGCGCAGGTTGCCGATCCCGTCGCCGTCGGAGTCCGCGAAGCTGCGGGGGTAGATCTGGTAGACGGCGGCCTGGCGCCACCAGGTGGCGTCGGCGGCGTCGAGCCCGCGGGTCGTGGGGAGGTCGAGCAGGTCGCTCATGGGTGCAGTGCCCTTCGTCGGTGGTGCGGTCTTCGGTGGTGCGCTCCGGCGCCGGTCAGCCCTTCACCGCGCCCTGGGTGACGCCTTCCATCACCCAGCGCTGCGTGAACAGGTACGCGACGATCGCCGGCGCCATCGCCATGAGGTACGAGGCGAACGAGACGTTGTAGTTGTTGCTGAACTGGGTCTGGAACAGCTGCTGGCGCACCGGCAGGGTCTGCAGACCGGGGTCGGAGATGATGAGGGACGGCATCATGAAGTCGTTCCAGGCGTAGAGGAACGCGAAGATGCCGACCGTGGCGCTCATGGGGGCCAGCAGCGGGAAGATCAGCCGCCAGAACGTCTGCCACGTGGTCGCGCCGTCGATCCGTGCGCTCTCCTCGAGCTCCAGGGGGATCGAGCGCAGGAACGCCGTGAACAGCAGCACGCTGAAGCTCAGCTGGAACATCGTGGCGAGCAGGATCACGCCGGCCGGGTTGTCGAGGCCGAGCCGCCCGGTGAGCTGGATCTGCGGCAGCGCGACGACCGGGAACGGGATGAACATCGCGCCGAGCAGGTAGAAGAACGACCAGCGGAAGAGGCGGCGCTCCCAGTTGCGCATGATGGCGAACGACGCGACCGCTGCCAGCAGGATCGTGGCGGCGACGGTGCCCGCCGTCACGAGCAACGACACCGCCAGCCCGACGGGGAACTCGGTGAGCTGCCAGGCCTGGACGAAGCCCTGCACGTCGAACGGCGCCGGCAGCGAGAACGCGTTGCCGTCCACGGCCTGGCCGGTCGTCTTGAACGCCATCGCGACGGTGACGTACAGGGGGAGCAGCACGGTCACCGAGCACAGCAGGAGGAGCAGGGTGCCAGACCTGTTCCGGCGCTCGCGCGTCGGGCGCAGGGGGCGGACGGCGGTGCGTGAGGCCCGCGAGGTCGGTGCGGTGAGCGTGGCCATCAGAGGGAGTTCCTTCCGCGGGTGACCGAGAGCTGGAGGAAGGCGATCAGCACCGTGACGACGAAGAAGATCGTCGCGTTGGCCATCTGGTACGCGTAGTCGCCGCCGTTGAAGCCGGTGATGATCGTCATCGCGATGCTCCGGGTGGCCGTGCCGGGCCCGCCGTTCGTCAGGCCGACGATGATGTCGTAGGCGTTGAGGAAGTTCTTGAAGCCGAGGATCACGTTGATGACGACGTACCCCGCCATGAGCGGCAGCGTGATCCGGGCGAGCCGCTGCGCCCTGGTCGCGCCGTCGATCTCGGCAGCCTCGTACACGTCGCCGGGGATGGCGAGCAGGCCGGCGATGTAGATGAGCAGGGTGCCGGGGACGGCCTGCCAGGCCGTCACGACGACGATCGCGAGCCAGGCCAGGTCGGGGTTGGCCAGGAGGCTCGTCTCGAGGAACGGGATCCCGACGGCCTGCCCGGCGGCGGGCAGGGAGTTCGAGAACAGGAAGTTGAAGACGTAGGCGATGATGATGCCGGAGACGACCATCGGGATCACGAAGACCGCGCGCAGGCCCACCTTCAGCCGGATGCGGGAGGTCAGCCCGACCGCCAGGAGGAACGCGACGACGTTCACCAGCACCACGGTCACGAGCGAGAAACCGAAGGTGAACAGGTAGCTGCGCAGGATGGCGGGGTCGGTGAACGCCACGGCGTAGTTCGTGAGGCCGACGAAGTCCCAGTCGCCGATGCCGACCGAGTTCGTGAAGCTGAAGAAGATGCCGATGATCGCGGGGACCGGGATCGCCAGGGTGAACAGCACGAGGCTCGGCAGCAGGAAGAGGTAGTAGATCGGTTCGGTCCGCCGGGCGCCCCGCGGGCGGTGCCGCGCGGCGTCCGGGGCGGGCACGGCTGCCGCGGTCGTGGTGAGGGTGGACATGAGCAAGGACTCCTTCGTTCCGCTCGGGCTGCTGGCGGCGGGGCTCTACTGACGCCGGGCCAGGCGGGCCCAGTCCGTGTCGAGGGTGCGCATCGTGGCGCCGACGTCGGCGCCGAACGCGATCCCCTGGGTGTAGGCCATGACCGGGATCGTCTTGGGCACGAGCACCGAGGCGCCCTGGTAGACCCGACCGTCGTCGTAGTACTCCGTCATCCCCGCCAGGCGCGGGTCGGAGGGAGGCGGCGCGTCGGTCGTCGGGGTGTAGCCGAGCTGCGACTCGTTGTAGGCCTCGATGATCTCGGGCCGGTACAGGTACTCGAGGAAGTCGCGCGCGGCGTCCTGGTGGTGCGATCCCTCGGGGACGATCGCCGCGAGGTCGACGTTGACGCGCACCTTGAGGTCGGCAGGGTCCTCGGTCATGGGCAGGGGGAAGGTGCCGAGGTCGAGGTCGGGCGCGGTCTTCGCGATCTCGCTGAACGCCCACGGGCCCTGGAGGTACATCGCCGCCTCGCCCTGGGCGAAGGCGAGGTTCCCGTCGCCGTAGCCGCGGCTCGCGGCGTCGTCGTTGGTGAAGTCCGCGAGCTGTGTCATCTGCTCGAGCGGGCGGCTGAAGTCCTTCTCGAAGGACACGGTCGAGCGCGGACCGACGTCGGCGCCCTCGGCGGTCAGGCGGTCGAAGAAGTCGAGGGTGTCGACCTGGCCGCCCACGGCGTAGTCGAACCACCCCTGCGCGACGGTCCAGTCGTCCTTGAACGTGCCGTAGAACGGCGTGACGCCCTCGTCCTGGAGCGTCTCGGCGACGTCGAGGAGCGCGCTCCAGGTCCGCGGCACCTCGAGGTCGTGCTCCGCGAAGATCTGCTTGTTGTAGATGACCGAGGCGGCCATCACCGAGTAGGGCAGGGCGCTCGTGCGGCCGTCGCAGCGGCCGTACTGGTCCATGAGGGGCTGCAGGTCCGGCCGGATCCGGGCCGCGGCCGCCGTGTCGCCCAGGTCGCTCAGCGTGCAGCGGTCCACGAACCGCGCGACCTCCATGTTGTAGTTCGCGAGCATGAGGTCGGGCGGGTTGCCGCGCACGAAGCTCGCGGACACGACGTCGACGCCCGAGGTGTCGAGCTCCACGCGCACGTCGTCCTGCGACGCGTTGTAGTCGGCCACGACCTGGGTCATGTACGGGATGGCCTCGCGCTTGCTGAACGTGAAGCGGACCGTCTCGGCTCCGCCGTCGCCGCACCCCGCGAGGAGGCTGCCGACCAGGGCCAGCCCCAGCGCCCCGGCGATCCCGCGCGCCGCACGTCTCGGTTCCTCAGACACCGTCGTCCTTCCGTCGAGAAGCTCGGAGCGGATAGATTTCCGCACTAAATGTTGTGCCGAAATTAACTCCGTGGAAGCACCCTCTCACCGGCGTGCGCGCAGGGTCAACCCCTCCGGGCGAGAAAATCTCGGCCTAGAATCAACCCGCCCGGCGGTGGGAGGCCGGGACCGGACCACGACGCGAGGCGGAACGATGACGAACGGCCCGGAGGCGGCTACGACGCCCTCGTCGCACCTGGTGCGACGGCTCAACGCCGACCGCGTGCTCCAGGAGGTGTGGGACGGCGAGCCGGTGACGGCCAGCGACCTCATGGCCGCCACCGGCCTGGCGCGCTCCACCGTCCTGGCGCTGTGCCGGGAGCTCATGGACCGGGGCTGGCTCGTCGCCCTCGACGACGCCCGTGCCGCCGGTGCCTACACCAAGGGGCGCCCCGCGCTGCGTTACGCCTTCCGGCCCGACGCCGCGCTCGTCGTCGGCGTGGACGCGGGGCAGCACCGCGTCTCGGCGGCGGTGGCGGACCTGCACGGCCGGGTGCTCGCCGAGGAGGCCGTGCGGGTGGACCCCGCGAGCGACGCGGACGCGCGCCGGGCGACGGTCCGCGACGCTGTGGACGCCGCCGTGGCGAGGTCCGGCCGCGACGGTCGGGCCGTCGCCGCCGCGGTATTGGGCGTCCCCGCGCCCGTGGGGACGGGGAGCGAGCCGGCGGGCGCGCGGAACCCGTTCTGGGCGCTGATGAACCCGGGCCTGGGCGACCTGTTCACGGCCCGCGGCTGGGACGTCGTCGTCGAGAACGACGCGAACCTCGCCGCCGTCGCGGAGACCGAGCACGGCGACGGCGCCGCGGCCTACGCAGCGCTCCTCGTGGGGGAGCGGATCGGCGCCGGGATCGTGCTGGACGGCGCCCTGCGGCGGGGGCCGCGCGGGGCGATCGGCGAGATGCGGATCCTCGACCTGGTCGAGGGGGTGGGAACCAGCGACGGACTGGGCGCCCTGGCCCGGGACGAGGCGGGCCGCCTGCTCGACGCCGGACGGGCCGGGAGCGTGCTCGCGGACGTCCCGCGCGACCGCCTCGACGCCGAGCACGTCCTGGCGGCGGCGGACGCCGGCGACGCCGTGGCCCGGGAGGTCGTCGACGGGCTCGCCGACCGGCTCGCCCGGGTGTGCGCCGTCCTGTCCGGTCTCCTCGACCTCGACCGGGTGATCGTCACGGGGGCGATGGCGCCCGCGCTGGGGCCCGTCGTCGAGCGTGCCCGCGCGCTGCTCCCGGATCACCTGCACGACCCGGCGGTCGAGGTGGTGCTGTCCGACCTCGGCCCGGACGTCGTGCGGACGGGGGCGGTGCGCCTCGCGGTCGAACGCGTCCGGGCCCACGCCCTCGACCGTGACGTGCACGTCGGCGCCTGACCTGCCGCGCGCGCTCGTCCCGGTCCGGCGGCCCGGGCGCGCGCGGTAGGTTCGGGACATGCTCGCCGCCGGAGGACTCTCCACCTCGATCCCCAGCCCCGACCCCGCCTGGGCGGTGCTCGAGCTGGGGCCGCTCTCGGTCCACGTCTACGCGCTGTGCCTGCTGGCCGGGATCGTACTGGCCACGTGGATCACCCACCGCCGCCTCGTCGCGCGCGGCGCGGACGCGGAGGCGACCCTCGACATCGTGATGTGGGCGGTGCCGCTGGGCATCGTCGTCGCGCGGATCTACCACGTGCTCACCCACCTGGGCGACTACTCGGACGGCACCGGCCCGTGGGGCTACTGGGAGTGGGTGCGGATCTGGGACGGCGGCATCGCCATCTACGGTGCGCTCATCGGCGGCGCGCTGGGCGTGTGGATCGGCTGCCGGCGCGCGGGGCTGCGGTTCTGGTCGTTCGCGGACGCGCTCGCGCCCGGCATGCTCGCGGCCCAGGCGGTGGGCCGGCTCGGCAACTACATGAACCAGGAGCTGTTCGGGGCGCCGACCACCCTGCCGTGGGGGCTCGAGATCGACCACCCCGTGGCGGGCTTCCCGGACGACACCCTGTTCCACCCGCTGTTCCTGTACGAGATGCTCTGGAACCTGCTGGGCGTCGCCGTCCTGCTGCTCGTCGAGCGCGCGGTGCGGCGGCGGGCCGAGGTCCGCGCGGACGCCGTCGGCGAGCCCGGCTATGGGCTGCGCTGGGGCCGCCTGTTCGCCCTGTACCTGATCTGGTACGGGCTGGGCCGCAGCTGGCTCGAGGCGCTCCGCATCGACCCGACGAGCAACGCCTGGCTCGGCATCCCGGCGAACATCTGGACGTCGTTCGTCGCCGTCGCGCTGGGGGTCGCGCTGTTCGTCGTCCGCGGGCGGCAGCACCCGGAGCCCGAGACCTCCGTCTACGTGCCGGGGCGGTCCGCGCGGTCCGCCGACGACGCGCCGTCGTCCACCGACGACGCGCCGTCGTCCACCGACGACGCGGCCGACGGCGCCGCGACCTCCGACGACGCGGGCAGCCGCTCCGCCGACGCGGGCTGACCCGGCTCGTCGGGCGCGGCCATCCACGACCGCACGACGATGATCCCGACGAGCGGCACGGCGGCCATGAGCATGATCGACACCATGCGGATGCCGTAGTCGTTGACGACGGCGCCGCCGACGCCGGCGAGGAGCAGGCTGACCAGCACGGGGCGCAGCAGCGGCCAGTCGTCCTCGGTGCGCTGCAGCCACCGGGCCCGCAGGCGCGGCCCGCCCCACAGCACGGCGACGAGGCCGACGAGGACGGCGAGCGCGAGCCACGCGGGCACGCCGCCGCCGAGCGACCGCAGCGCGTAGCCGGCCTTGCGCGCGATGGTCTCGAGGGCGGTGCCGTCGACGACGGACTGCACGAACGCGCCGAGGTGCGTGCGCTGCGCGGGCGGGCGCAGCCAGTCGACGACGCCGATCGCGGCGACGAGCGCCACGCCCGCGAGGCCCGCGAGGAGCAGCCGCTTCCAGGTGACGCGGGCCTCCAGCACGCCGAGCACGAGGACGACGAACACGGGCAGCAGCACGAGCCCGCCGCCGACGTCGGCGCCGAGGGTGGGCCACACGCTCACGACCAGCGTGACGAGGCCGACGGCGGAGGCGACCACCGCCGCGGGGAGCTTCCCCCAGCGGCGCCGGACGGCCGTGGCGAGCCCCGCCGCGGCGATCACCGCGGCCGTCGCGTAGATCGAGTAGGTCGGGTTGCCGAAGCCGTAGTAGCGGCCGCCCAGGGTCGGGGCCGAGCCCAGCGGGCTGCCGCGGTGCAGGGGCGTGCCGAGCATCGCGTCGACGGTGAGGAGCAGGAAGGTGAGCGTCGCGATCACGGTCGCCCCGGCCCACGCGGGGCGGCGGGGCGCGAGCGCACCGACGAGCGCGACCACGACGGTGCTCAGGCCGAGCGTCACCCACAGGGAGGTGGCGGGCTCGGCGAGGCGCCACCAGCCCCACGCCGTCATGAGGAACGCGGCGGCGGGCACCGCGGCGCACGCCAGCAGGACGACGTCGAGCACGCGCGCCCACGCCCCCGCGGCCCGCGGCGACCTGCGGCGCAGGCGCGGCAGCAGCAGGACGACGAGGGCGAACGCCGCGAGCCCTACGTACGCGGGGGCGGTGGTCACCGTGCCGGTCGTGACGCGGAGCATGTGGTCGCGCTCGGTGAGGCCGGCGAGCTCGCGCACGGTGGCCCCGGTGCCGCCGGGGCGCTCGGCCGCGAGCTCGATGGGCGAGCCGCTGAGGTCAGCGGGCACGGGCAGCCCGAACGCGGTGACGAGCGTGGTCGGCACGTCGAGCAGCCGTACGACGCCGAGCCAGTGCGTGGCGCCGGACGTGAGGTAGGCGGGCGCGTCGTCCGCGTCCGCGTCGGCCACGCCGACGCCGAGGGCGGGGCGGCCGGGCGCGGGGTTGCCGACGTCCATGACGAGCACGGTGGCGTCGGCGGGCACGGCCGCGAGCACCCGTCCGACGGTCGCGTCGACGGCGCGCAGGGCGGCGTCGCGCTCCGGGCCGTCGGCGGTCGCGTCGTCGGACAGGGGCACCAGCCCGGTGTAGCCCTCCGGGTCCGGGTGGTACGGGGCGCTGCCGGCGTCGACCAGGGTGACGGGGCAGGAGAAGGTGTCGGCCGGGTCGGCGAGCGCCGTCTCGAGGTCGCGGTAGCGCGGCACGGTGCCGTCGCGGCCGGCGAGGGCGAGGGCGGCGCCGGGCGCGACGGCGGTGGTGCACACGCCGCCGTCGGCGAGCGCGTCGCCGAGCACGCCGAGCGTCGGGCGGAACTCGGACGACGACTGCAGCGCGGCGAGGTCGTCCCAGCCCGCGACGGTCGCGGAGCCGTCGTCGCCCGTGCCACCGGACGCGCCGTCCGGGGTGACCTCCCACGGCGCGCACGACCAGGCGCCGTCCGCGGCCTGGCCGGTCACGGGGCTGCGCCCGGAGGACAGGCCGAGCCACCCGGCGGCGGGGCAGGTGGCCGAGGCGCCACCGACGGCGGGCGTGACGCCGGCGCCGCTGGCGCCGTCGCGCAGCACGTTCCACAGGGTGGGCGTGGCGGACGGGCTGACGTCCTCCCAGCGCACGCCCTGCGTCCCGACGACGACCACGGGGTGCGCGTCGTCGACCACGGGCGCGCCGGCGCTGGAGACGTCGCCGGCGCGCGCGGACGTCGGGCCGGGCAGCGCCGTCGTACCGACGAGCAGCGCCACGAGCAGCCCCGCCGACGCGCCGACCAGCACGGCCGGCACGCGGGTGAGCACCGGCCCGGCGGCGCGTGCGGCGTCGCCCCGGACGGGCGCGTCGGCGGCGTCGGCAGCGTCGGCATGGGCGAGCCGACCGGCGAGCAGCACGGGCAGCGCGAGGGCGAGCACGATCACGGCCACCGCGACGCCGGAGTCGTTGAGCAGGGTGCCGACGCCGGCCGTCACGACGAGCGCGACGACGAGCCGCCACAGCACCGGGTCCTGCCGGTAGGCGCGGTCGAGGCCGTCCAGGCGCGCGCGCCCCGGGGCGAGCACGGCCCACGCGGCGCCGACGCACACGAGCAGGGCGGCGGCCCCGGCGGGGTTGGCGACCGTCGCCCACGCACCGGCGGCCTTGCCCGCCACGACCCCGAGAGCCTTGCCCTCGACGACGGACTCGACGAAGCCGCCGAGGTGGCTGCCCGGGCCGGGCAGCAGCCAGTCCACGACGGACACGACGGCGACGACGAGCACCGTCCCGGCGGCCACGAGCAGCACGCGCCGCCAGGTGATCCGCACCCCGGCGACGCCGAGCGCCAGCACCGCGAAGCCCGGGACGAGCGCGAGGATGCCGCCGAAGTCCGCGCCGAACGGCGGGAGCCCGTCGACCAGCACGGTCACCAGGCCCACCGCGGCCACCGTCCACCCGGCCCGCGCGGGGCTGCCGCCGCGGGCGCGCACGGCCGCCGCGAGCCCGGCGGCGAGGACCAGGCCCACCACCGCGTAGACCGCGAAGACGGTGTTGGAGAAGCCGTAGAACCGCGCGCCGAGGGAGGGCGCCGGGCCCAGCAGCGAGCCCTGCTGCAGGGTCGTGCCGGTGAGCCCGTCCACGGTGACGACCAGCCAGGTCACGCCCGCGAGGCTCGTCGCCAGGCGCCACGGCGACCGCGGCAGCAGCAGGCGGGCGAACCACGCGACCAGCGCGGCGACCAGGGCCGCGACGGTGAGCGACAGCACCAGCGTCGTGACCGGCGACGGCGCCGCCCACCAGCGCGACAGGGTCGCCAGCGACGCCGCGACGGGCAGGCTCGACGCGACCACGAGGACGGCGAGGCCCACGCGGCGGGCGGCACGGGTCACGGGGGAGGCGGGGGCGGACGTCGACCCGCGGCGGCGGGCCAGCAGCAGCGCGCCCACGACGACGACGTCGGCCAGGCCGACGAGCCCCAGCACCAGCGGGGACAGGCGCGGCACGGTGTCCGTGAGCACGCTGAGGTACTGCCGGTTCTCCACCGTGCGGGACACGGAGATGCGGCGGTCGTCCCCGCGCTCCAGCGGGGAGCCGGTGAACGGGGTGAGCGCCTCGGTGAGCGTGTCGTCGGAGTCGTCCGCCTCGTCGGCGTCGTCCGCCGTGCCCGTGGGAGTCTCGGTGTCGGTGCCGGCCTCCTCCTCGGGCGCGGTCCCGGACAGGGCGCCCCCGGTGAGCGTGTCGGCGAGGGTCGCGGACAGGTCGGCCAGCACCACCACGCCGGCCCACCGCGACGACGTCGAGCTGAGCCACGTGGCGCTGCCGCCGGGCGACGTCCAGTCGACGACGACCTGGAGGTCGGACGGCCCGAGCGGCGTGTCGGAGATCCCCGCGACGACGAGCCGCCCGCCCGCGGGCAGCAGGTCCGCGAGCCGGCCGACCTGGGCGTCGAGCTCCTCGACGGCGGAGGTGCGCTCGCTCGCGGCGTCGGGCAGCACGCCCAGGTCGACGACGGTGGCCGGGCACTCGGCCACCTGCGCGGCCGTCAGCCGTCCCGCGTCGGGGAGGTAGCGCGGCACGTCGCCCGCCGCGTCGGCGAGCGCGACGGCGGCGCCCGGGCCGACGGCCGTCGCGCAGGACGTCGCGACGTCGGCGACGTGGCCGAGCGCGCCCGGCTCCGCCGCGTTCGGCGTGAGGGGGTCCGTCGCGGCGAGCTCGGTCCATCCCGGGACGTGGGTGCGCTCCGGGTTCTCCGCGCTGCCGGCGTTGTCCGCCGTGCCGCCCGCCGTCGTGGGCGGCACGGGCACGGTGGGGCAGCCGACCGCGGGCGCGCCGTCGAGCGGGGCCTGCCCGGCGTCCTCCTCGGTGTCGTCCGCGTCGTCGGTGACGGCGGGCTGGGCCACGGCCTTGCTCCCGGCGGACAGGGTGAGCCAGCCCTCGACCGGGCAGGTGGGCGTGAGCGTGCGCACCGCGATCGACGCGACCGACCCGCCCCCGATGAGGCGCCACAGGTGCGGGGTGCGCGCGGCGTCCACGTCCGACCACTGCAGGCCGGACACGCCCGCGAGGACCAGCGGCGTCTCGGGCGGCTCCGCGTCCGCCGGCGCCGGGGCCGCGGACGCCGCGGGTGCCCCGAGGAGCAGGGCGACGAGGGCGGCGACGAGCACGAGCGCACGGGCGCGGACGGGGCGGATCACGCGGGCCAGCCTATGCACCGCCCGGTCGCGGGGGCCGCGAGGCCGCCGCGGGGCGCCGGACGTTCACGCGATCATCCCGTCCGGACCACGAGCGCGCCGGGCTCCACCCAGGTCTCCAGCTCGACGGCGTTGCCCAGCGGGTCGCCGTCGACCTGCGCCTGCTCGCCGTCGTCGACCCGGATCGTCGCGCGGCGGGCGCGGGTGTGGTCGATCCGGCCGATCTTGCCCGGCAGGTCGTTGCGCACGCCCAGGCCCTGCGCCACGACCTCGCCGAACAGCTGCGCCCACCCGGCGAGGCCGCCGCGGGTGTCGATGGCGGCGACGTCGAGCTCGCCGTCGTCGATGACGGCGTCGGGCAGCAACGTGATGCCGCCGGGCAGCTTGCCGCAGTTGCCGACCATGATGCTGCGCAGGCGCGCCTCGACGGGCTCGCCGCCGTCGAGGCGGATGGTCGCGCGCATGCGCCGGCCGTGCAGGTGCCGGGCCCCGGCGAGGAAGTAGGCCACCCAGCCGACCTTGGCCTTGAGCTGGTCGTCCGCGTCGGCCACCATCGCGGCGTCGAAGCCCAGCCCCGCGATGACGAGGAAGAGGTGCGCCTGGTGGGGGTCGCCGTCGACGAGGGGCTCGGCGTCGGGGGCGAACTCGCTGACCCGGGCGCGGCCGACGTCGATCGCGCGGTCCGTGCCGCCCAGCACGATGGCGACCGCGTCGGTCACGGAGGTCAGCGGCAGGTCGAGGTTGCGGGCGAGCAGGTTGCCGGTGCCGACGGGGATGAGGCCCATCGGTCGGCCGGACCCGGCCAGAGCCTCTGCCACGGCGCGCACCGTGCCGTCCCCGCCCGCCGCGACCACGACGTCCGCGCCGTCGGACAGGGCGCGCCGGGCCTGGCCGGTGCCGGGGTCGTCCACGGTGGTCTCGTAGAAGAGCGGGTCGGGCAGCGCCGCGTCGGCGCACACGCGCTCCACGACGGCCCGGACGTCCGCCGCGCCCTCCTTGGAAGGGTTGATGACGACGGCGAGCCGCATCCCGCGCGACTCGTCGTCCTGGGCGCGCTGCGCGTCCCGCGCGGCGAGGGCGTGCTCGCGGGTGCGGGCTCGCCGCAGCAGCACCAGCGTCGCGACGAGCGCGCTGAGCACGATCACCAGCGCGACGACCAGCGCGACGATCCCCGCATACTCGTCCGGCATGACGGCAACCTACGACGGATCGGGCGGACGGACCCGGCGAAGTCGCCCATCTCATGCCCGCCCCGTGCGGCACAGGCATCCCCGCGGGTATCCGTGGGGCCGCGAGCGGCCCGGCCGTTAGGCTTGCGGGCGTGATCGACCTCCGACTGCTGCGCGACAACCCCGACGTCGTCCGTGCGAGCCAGCTGGCCCGCGGCGACGACCCCGCCCTCGTGGACGCGGCGCTCGACGCCGACGCGCGCCGTCGCTCCTCCCTCACGGAGTTCGAGTCGCTGCGCGCGGAGCAGAAGGCGCTCGGCAAGCAGGTGGCCAAGGCGCAGGGCGACGAGAAGGCCGAGCTGCTGACCCGCACCAAGCACCTCGCGGAGCAGGTGAAGGCGCGGCAGGCGGAGGCGTCGGACGCGGAGAAGCAGCTCGACGAGCTGCTCTACGGCATCGCGAACGTCGTCGAGGGCGCGCCTCCGGGCGGTGAGGACGACTACGTCGTCGTCAAGGAGGTCGGCACGCCCCGCGACTTCGCCGCCGAGGGCTTCGCCCCGCGCGACCACCTGGAGCTCGGCGAGGGCCTGGCCGCGATCGACACGGCGCGCGGCGCCAAGGTGTCGGGCTCGCGGTTCTACTTCCTCACCGGCATCGGGGCGCGCCTCGAGCTGGCGCTGCTGAACGCGGCGGTCGACCAGGCGGTGGGCGCGGGCTTCACGCCGATGATCACCCCCACGCTGGTCAAGCCGGACACGATGCGCGGCACCGGCTTCCTCGGCAGCCACGCGGACGAGGTGTACCACCTGGAGAAGGACGACCTGTACCTGGTCGGCACCAGCGAGGTGGCGCTCGCGGGCTACCACGCCGACGAGATCATCGACCTCTCGGCGGGCCCGAAGCGCTACGCCGGCTGGAGCGCCTGCTACCGCCGCGAGGCCGGCGCCGCGGGCCGCGACACCCGCGGCATCATCCGCGTGCACCAGTTCCACAAGGTCGAGATGTTCAGCTACTGCGACCCGGAGGACGCGGCCGCTGAGCACCAGCGCCTGCTGGCCTGGGAGGAGGCCATGCTGGCCAAGGTCGAGCTGCCCTACCGCGTCATCGACACGGCCGCCGGCGACCTCGGCACGTCCGCCGCGCGGAAGTTCGACTGCGAGGCCTGGCTGCCCACGCAGGAGCGCTTCCTCGAGCTCACCTCGACGTCGAACTGCACCACGTTCCAGGCCCGGCGCCTGGGGGTGCGCGAGCGGACCGTGGACGGCACCACGCGCCCCGTCGCCACGCTGAACGGCACGCTGGGCACCACCCGCTGGATCGTCGCCATCCTCGAGAACCACCAGCAGGCCGACGGCTCGGTCCGCGTGCCCGAGGGGCTGCGGCCCTACCTGGGCGGCCTCGAGGTGCTCGAGCCGGTCGCGTGAGCGGGCAGCCCGCCCCGCAGCCGACCGGGCGGCTCGTCGCCCTCGACATCGACGGCACGCTGCTCGGGTACGACGGCGGTCTGTCGCCCGCGGTGCGCGACGCGGTCGCGGCGGTCCAGGCGGCGGGGCACCACGTGGTGCTGTCGTCGGGGCGGTCGCTCGTCGCGATGACGCCGGTGGCGGAGCTGCTCGGCATCACCACCGGCTGGATGGTGTGCTCCAACGGCGCGGTGACCGTGCGCCTCGACGCGGGCCTCCCGCACGGCTGGGAGCTCGACGAGGTGCGCACCTTCGACCCGGGCCCGGCGCTGCGCCTGCTGCGGACCGAGCTGCCCGACGCGCGCTACGCCGTCGAGGACATCGGCATCGGCTTCCGCATGAACGCGCTGTTCCCCGACGGCGAGCTCGACGGCGTCCACGAGGTCGTCGACTTCGAGCAGCTGTGGGCGCGCGAGGTGACCCGCGTCGTCATCCGCAGCCCCGAGCGCACCCCCGAGGAGTTCAGCGAGATGGCCGCCCGCATCGGCCTCGGCGACGTCACCTACGCCGTCGGCTGGACCGCCTGGATGGACGTCGCGCCGAAGGGCGTCACCAAGGCGTCCGGGCTGGAGCGGCTGCGCGAGCGGCTCGGCGTCGACCCCGCCGACACCGTGGCCGTCGGCGACGGGCACAACGACGTCGACATGCTGCGTTGGGCCGGCCGCGGCGTCGCCATGGGGCACGCGGACGACGTCGTGCGCGCCGCCGCCGACGAGGTCACGGGCACCGTCGACGAGGACGGCGTCGTGCCCGTGCTGCGCTCGCTCCTGCGATAGCTCCTGCGTGGCCCGGCCCCCGCAGCTCGAGGTGGTTCGGGGACGACGGCGTCAGTGGTCGGGCCGGCCGTCGCCCGTCTGCTCGGGGGAGGGCGAGGGGTCGGAGACCTCGGCAGCCCACCGCAGCGACCATTCGATGAGCGGACGGAGAGCTTCGCGCGCGTCGTGGCCGAGCGGGGTGAGGGTGTAGCTGCCGTCGCTCAGCACCGCGGCGAGCCGGGCTTCCTGGAGCTCGGCGAGACGTTGCTGCAGGACGCTCGACGACATGTCGTCGCAGCGCCTCTGCAGGAGCCGGAAGCCGAGCGGCTCGTCCCCCAGCTCCCAGACGATGCGCAGGGTCCAGCGGCGCCCGAACAGGTCCAGCGCCGCCATCAAGGATCGGCCGGTCGTGGACCCGCGGACCGGTCGGCCCGGCATGGGCGTCTGCGGCGCGTTCATGGCTCCCGCCCCTCTTGTGCTTCGGATTCCGAATCGGTAGCGTCGCACACCATGGCGCTTCGAATTTCGAAGCGCACTCTCGTACGCGAGCTGGAGGTGCCATGTCCAAGGGCTACTGGGTCAGCGTCTATCCCGCCATCGACGACCCCGCGACGCTCGCCGCCTACAACACGCTGGCCGGGAGGGCCGTCGCGGCGGCGGGCGGGCGGGTGCTCGCCAGCATCGGCAGCCGGATCGTCGCGCACGAGGCCGGGATCGCCGATCGCGTCGTCCTGATCGAGTTCGACGACTTCGAGCAGGCGGTCGCCGCATACGAGAGCGCGGCGTACCGGGAGGCGCTGGCTGCACTCCCTGAGGGATTCGAGCGCGACTTCCGCATCGTCGAAGGGCTCGGCTGACGAGCGGCGCGGCCCCCCGCCGTGCCGCGCCGGGTCAGTCCCGCGCGGTGAGGACGACCGGCCCGTCGGCGGTGATGGCGATGGTGTGCTCACTGTGCGCGCCGCGGGACCCGTCGGCGGACCGCAGGGTCCAGCCGTCGGGGTCGGTGAAGATCTCGTCGGTGGTCTCGAGGAACCACGGCTCGATGGCGATGACGAGGCCCGGCTTGAGGGGGAAGCCGCGGCCGGCGCGGCCGTCGTTCGGCACGTGCGGGTCGCCGTGCATCGTCCGCCCGACGCCGTGCCCGCCGAAGTCCGTGTTGATCTCGTAGCCGGCGCCGCGTGCCACCTTCGCGATCGCGGCGGAGATGTCGCCGATCTTGTTGCCGGCGACGGCGGCCGCGATCCCGGCCTCGAGCGCCACCTCGGTGGTCTCGATGAGCTTCGCGTCGGCGGCGGCGCGCTGCGGCGACGTGGAGGTGCCGACGACGAACGACACGGCGGAGTCGGAGACCCAGCCGTCCACCGACGCGGCGAAGTCGATGCTGAGCAGGTCGCCGTCGCGCAGCGCGTAGTCGTGGGGCAGCCCGTGCAGGACGGCGTCGTTCACGGAGGTGCAGATCACCTTGCCGAACGGCATGGCCCCGAACGACGGGTGATAGTCGATGTAGCAGGACTCGGCGCCGCGGTCGCGGATCATCCGGTGCGCCAGGGCGTCGAGCTCGAGGAGGTTCACCCCGACGTCCGCGGCGTCACGCACGGCCGTGAGCACCTCGGCCACGAAGCGTCCCGCGGGGCGCATCTGGTCGATCTCGCGCGGGCTCCTCAGCTCGATCATGGGTGTCCTCTCGGAAGTATGTGACGGGTCCGGTTCCCAGGGTGTCATGGATCGTCACCGAGTCGTGACCGTGAAACGCGTTGCAGGAACTTGCACCCGCAGGTCAGGGTGCGATGGACTCTGGGTGGAGGCAGTATCCCGGTCAGGGGGACCTGGGACCACGGGCCGCCGACCGGTAGGCCACTTCCAAGGACCACGACGCAGTGGAGGAGCTCGGCAATGACCACACGAACGACGACGGCGCGGCGACGCGCACTGGCGCTGGCGGCCGGCGGGGCGGGCCTCGCGCTCGTGCTGGCGGCCTGCAGCGACCCCGACGGCGAGGGCGGTGTCGGCGAGGAGGAGACCAGCGCCTCCAGCGCGGAGATCGACTGCGCCGCCTACGACGAGTTCGGCGACCTGGACGGCAAGACGGTGAGCGTCTACACGTCGATCGTGGACCCCGAGGGCGCCACCCAGCAGGACTCCTACAAGGCGTTCACCGAGTGCACGGGCGTGAAGATCGACTACGAGGCGTCCCGCGAGTTCGAGGCGCAGCTGCTGGTGCGGATCAAGGCGGGCAACGCGCCCGACATCGCCTACCTGCCGCAGCCCGGCCTGCTGAACACGATCGTCAAGGACTACCCGGACGCCATCAAGCCGGCGCCCGACGCCACGGCCAAGAACGTGGACGAGTTCTGGAACGAGACCTGGAAGGGCTACGGCACGGTCGACGGCACCTTCTACTCCGCGCCGCTGGGCGCCAACGCGAAGTCCTTCGTCTGGTACTCGCCGTCGATGTTCGCCGACGCCGGGTACGAGGTCCCGCAGACGTGGACCGAGCTGATGGACCTCACCCAGAAGATCCACGACGACACCGGCGGCCAGGTCTGGTGCGCGGGCGTCGAGTCCGGTGACGCGACCGGTTGGCCGGGCACCGACTTCATCGAGGACATGATGCTCCGCACCGCGGGCGTCGAGGACTACGAGAAGTGGTACACCCACGAGATCCCGTTCAACGACCCCAAGGTGGTCAAGGCGTGGGACACGGCGGGTGAAATCCTCAAGAACCCGGACTACGTCAACGCCGGCCTCGGCGGGGTCGACTCGATCGCCACGCAGTCGTGGACCGACGCCGGCAACGGCATCCTCGACCAGCAGTGCTGGATGCACCGCGCGGCGAACTTCTACCAGACGCAGTGGCCCGAGGGCACCGAGGTCTCCGAGCAGGGCGACGTGTTCGCCTTCTACCTGCCGACGGACCAGACCGACGTCAAGCCGATGCTCGGCGGCGGTGAGTTCGTGGCGGCGTTCAACGACCGCCCCGAGGTGCAGGCCTTCCAGACCTACCTGTCGAGCGACGACTGGGCCAACCAGAAGGCCCTCAGCACGCCCGACGGCGGTTGGGTGAGCGCCAACAGCGGGCTCGACCCGAACAACCTGGCCACGGAGTTCGACCAGTACGTCGCCGGGGTGCTGGCCGACCCGGACACGGTCGTCGCGTTCGACGCGTCCGACCTCATGCCGGGCGAGGTGGGTGCCGGGACGTTCTGGACCGGCATCGTCAACTGGCTGACGGGGTCGAGCACCCAGGAGGTCACCGACAAGATCGAGGCGTCCTGGCCGAAGTGATCCGGCCGGGGACGTGATCCCCGCTCGACGGCGCGGTCCGGGCACGTCGCACGACGTGCCCGGACCGCGCGTCCCCGACACCCGTCCCAGAATCCTCGAGGAGGTCATCGATGACCTGGTTGCTCGAGCCTGACACCACCACGGAGAAGCTGCTCCTCATGGTGGTCGCCGTCGCCCTGTTCGTCGCGGTGATGGGGCTCATCCTGTATCTGGTGGACCGCCCGAAGCGGATCCCGTCCTGGGTGGTGGCGGCCGGCTTCGTCGGCGTACCGCTCCTGTTCCTCGCCTGGGGCCTGCTGTGGCCGGGGCTCATCACCCTGAAGAACTCGTTCTTCAACCGCAACAGCACCGAGTTCATCGGCTTCGACAACTACGTCACCGCGTTCACGGAGAGCCAGTTCCAAAAGGTGCTGCTCGTCACTGCGGCCTGGGTGATCCTGGCGCCGCTGCTCAGCGCCGTCATCGGGCTGGCGTACGCGGTGCTCGTCGACCGCACCCGGTTCGAGAAGCTCGCCAAGGCGCTCGTCTTCGTGCCGATGGCGATCTCGATGGTCGGCGCGTCGATCATCTGGAAGTTCGTCTACGAGTTCCGGCCCGATCAGGTGAACATCCAACAGATCGGCCTGCTCAACCAGCTGTTGGTGTGGGTCGGCCTGCCGCCCCAGCAGTTCCTCATCGGGCAGCCGTGGAACACCTGGTTCCTCATCGTGGTGATGATCTGGATCCAGACCGGGTTCGCGATGACGGTGCTGTCCGCGGCGATCAAGGCCATCCCGGACGACATCGTCGAGGCCGCCAGGCTCGACGGGCTGCACGGCTTCGGGATGTTCCGCTACATCACGGTGCCGAGCATCCGCCCGGCCCTCGTCGTGGTGCTCACCACGATCGCGATGGGCACGCTCAAGGCCTTCGACATCGTGCGCACCATGACCGGTGGCCAGTTCGGCACCCAGGTGGTGGCGAACGAGTTCTACACGCAAGCGTTCCGACAGGGCAACGACGGGCTCGCGGCGGCGCTCGCCGTGGTCCTGTTCATCCTGGTGATCCCGATCATCGCGTACAACGTGCGGCAGATGCGCAAGTCGGAGGAGATCCGATGACCTCGACCCCCACGCCCGGCCAGGCCGTCGCGGGCTCCGCGGTCGACGACGGCGTCCCGCAGTCGCAGGCAGCCCGGAAGCTCTCGCGCCTCGAGAAGCGGGCCATCGCCACGAAGGGCAAGCTCAGCTCCCCGTGGGCGTCCGGGATCGCGATCATCATCGCCATCCTGTGGACCATTCCGTCGCTCGGCCTGCTCATCACCTCGTTCCGGCCGCAGGAGGACATCCGTCGCAGCGGCTGGTGGACGGTGTTCACCGGCAACGCCCAGCTGACGATGGACAACTACAACGAGGCGCTCTACGGGAACAGCAACGACCTGGCGACGTTCTTCGTCAACTCGTTCGTCATCACGATTCCCGCGGTCCTCATCCCGATCTCGTTGTCCCTGCTCGCCGCCTACGCGTTCGCGTGGATCAAGTTCCCGGGCCGGAACTTCCTCTTCGTCGCGGTGTTCTCGCTGCAGGTGGTGCCGCTGCAGGTCGCGCTCGTCCCCCTGCTGTCGCAGTACGTCGACTGGGAGATCAACGGCAGCTACTGGACCGTGTGGCTCTCGCACTCGATCTTCGCGCTGCCGCTGGCGATCTTCCTGCTGCACAACTTCATGAAGGACATCCCCGCGTCCCTCGTCGAGGCGGCCCGCGTCGACGGGGCGGGGCACGTGAAGATCTTCTTCCGGGTGCTCTTCCCGCTGCTGGTCCCGGCGATCGCGTCGTTCGGCATCTTCCAGTTCCTGTGGGTGTGGAACGACCTGCTCGTCGGCCTGACCTTCGCGGGCCCGGCGTACCGGCCGCTCACGGTCGCGGTGGCGGAGATGGCGGGCACGCGCGGCGGTGACTGGTACCTGCTGTCGGCCGGCGCGTTCATCTCGATGATCGTGCCGCTGATCGTGTTCATCGCGCTGCAGCGGTACTTCGTCCGCGGCATGCTCGCGGGCGCGGTCAAGGGCTGAGGCGCCCCAGGGACGACGACGGCCCGGTCGCTGGTCACCACCAGCGCCGGGCCGTCCTGTCATACGCCTGCGCTCGGTCAGACCGCCGGGGCGCCGTACGGCGCGGGCGCGGCCTGGACGCCCTTCGGGTCCGCGCCGAAGCGGTTCGGGCCCACGGTGCCCGGCTGGGCGTAGAGCACGAGCATGATGATCCCGCCGACGAAGGGGATCACGCTGAGCCACCAGAAGAAGCCCGAGCGGTCCTGGTCGTGCAGGCGCCGGATCATGACGGCCAGCGTCGGCAGGACGAGGGCAAGCCCGACGAGGGACCAGATCCCGACGACCACCATCGCGCCGGCCGCCAGACCGGTGGACGCGTCGGTCATGGTGCCGTCCGCGGACATGGTCGCGGCGGAGGCCCCACCGGTGACCAGGAACAGGATCCAGAACACGACGTTCACGAGGAGGAGGAAGAGGTAGAAGTACCAGAACTCGGAACGGCGGGCACGCCCCGAGAAGTTGGCGTACTGCGAGAAGACGGACTTGATCGCGTCCGAGAACGACATGACGGCCTCACTGGGTTCGGTGGGGTGGGGGACACGCGGCACGCGTCCCGTGCTGGGTCGCCGGGCGACCCGACAGCCCCGTGAGCGTAGAGTGCGCGTCCACGTGACGTCCAGGGCTCGTCCACGTTCTGTCCACATCCCGGGTGGGGAGTGCTCCCCGTCGCGGGTTCGGGCCGGATGTGCTGCGCCCGTATGCTCCGGGAGTGCCGACCCCCGCCCCCTCCACGCGCGGAGCGCTGGACCGCGTGCCGGCGCCCGCCCTGTTCCTGGTCTCGGGGCTCACCCTGTACGCGGGCGCGGCGGTCGCGGTCGGGCTCTTCGACCGGCTCGGCGCCCCGACGGTCGGCTGGTGGCGCATCGTCCTGGCCGCCGTCGTCCTCCTCGCGTGGCGGCGCCCGTGGCGGCGGCGCTGGACCCGGCGCGACCTCGTCGCCGCCGCGCTGTTCGGCGTCGTGCTCGCGGGGATGAACGTCGTCTTCTACGTGGCGGTGGACCACCTGCCGCTCGGCGTCGCGGTCGCGATCGAGTTCCTCGGCCCGGTGGCCGTCGCCGCCGTTACGGGCCGCGGCTGGCGGGAGCGGGCCGCGATCGTGGTGGCCGCGTCCGGGGTGGTGCTGCTCGCCGGCGTCACCCTGGGCTCCGGGATCCCCCGGGAGGACGCCGTGATCGGGCTGATCGCCGTCCTCGCCGCGGCCGCGTGCTGGGCCGGCTACATCGTGCTGGGCAAGCGGGTGGCCCACGCGGGGTCCGGCGTCGACGGGCTCGCGCTCGGCATGGCGGCGGGCGCCGTCGCCTTCGCGCCGTTCTTCGCGTGGTCGACGCCGGAGGTCGTGACCGACCTGCCCCTGCTGCTTTTCCTGCTCGTGGTGGCGGTCTGCTCGTCCGTCGTCCCGTACGTGCTCGACCAGGTGGTGCTGCGCCGGGTCGGCATGGCCACCTTCTCCGTGCTGCTCGCGCTCCTGCCCGCGACCGCCGTCCTCGTCGGCGCCGTCGTCCTGCAGCAGGTCCCCACCTGGCCGGAGCTGGCCGGCCTCGCGCTCGTCTCCGGCGCGATCGTCATGACGGCGCGGTCGTGACCGAGGTCGGCGCGCCGGACCGTGCGGGCCGGCGTCAGAGGTACTGGCCGGGGGAGGGGCGCCGGTCGTCCTGCCCGGGCTGACCCGGCTGTCCCGGGCCTGCCGGCCCGCCGGGGCCGAACGGCGCCGGGTGCGCCCCGGGCGGCAGGGCGCGGCGCATCTGCGAGAGCTGCGCCTGCGCGGCCATCTGCTGCGCGACGAGCGCCGTCTGGATGCCGTGGAAGAGCCCCTCGAGCCAGCCCACCAGCTGGGCCTGCGCCACCCGCAGCTCGGCGTCCGACGGCACGCCCTCGTCGGAGAACGGGAGCGTGATGCGGTGCAGCTCCTCGACGAGGTCGGGGGAGAGGCCCTCCTCCAGCTCCGTGAGGGAGCGCTCGTGGATCTCGGCGAGGCGCGTGCGGGCGGCGTCGTCGAGCGGGGCGTCGCGCACCTCGTCGAGCAGCCGCTTGATCATCCCGCCGATGCGCATGACCTTGGCCGGTTCCTCGATGCGCGAGGTCTCCTCCGGCGAGCCCTCCTCGTCGGGGGGCGGGCCGCCCTCGGGCTCGGTGCTCTCCCCGTCGGGGGTGACCACCCGCGGGGCGGTGCCGTCGGTGTCGCGAGTGCCGTCGTCGCTCTCGGTCATGCCTCCCAGTGTGGCCCACGGGCCCGACATGGGCCGGTCGGCGGGTCAGGGCACCAGCAGCACCTTGCCGAACACCTCGCCGGACTCGAGCAGCTCGTGGGCGACGGGGGCCTCGGCGAAGGGCACCCGGGCGTGCACCACCGGCCGCACCCGGCCGTCGGCGACCAGCGGCCACACCCGCTCGCACACGGTCGCGACCAGCGCCGCCTTGTCCTCGGCGCTGCGCGGGCGCAGCAGCGTCCCGGTGACCCAGGCGTGCTTGGCCATGAGGGCGTTGAGGTCGAGCTCGCCCCGGCGGCCGCGCTGCAGCCCGATGACCACGAGCCGGCCGCCGGGCGCGAGCGCGCGCACGTTGTCGGCGAGCCCGCCGCCACCGAGCACGTCCAGCACGACGTCGGCCCCGCGCCCGTCCGTCGCCTCGCGCACCGCGGCCACGACGTCCTGCGTGCCGTGGTCGACGCCGACGTCCGCGCCGAGCTCGACGCAGCGCGCCACGCGCTCCGGGCCGCCCGCGGTGGCGACGACGCGCGCGCCGAGCGCGGCGGCGAGCTGGACGGCGACGCTGCCGACGCCGCCTGAGCCGCCCTGCACCAGGAGGGTCTCGCCGGCGTGCAGCCGGCCCGTGTCCACGAGGTTGGTCCAGGCCGTGCAGACGGCCTCCGGCAGCGCGGCCCCATCGACGAGGTCGACGCCGTCGGGCAGGGGGAGCAGCTGGGCGGCGCGCGCCACGACCTGCTCGGCGTAGCCCCCGCCCTCGAGGAGCGCGACCACGCGGTCGCCGGGCGCCCAGCCGGTCACGCCGGGCCCGAGCGCGCGCACCGTACCCGAGATCTCCAGACCCGGCCACTCGGGAGCGCCGGCCGGCGGCGGGTAGTTTCCGGCACGTTGCAGCAGGTCAGCACGGTTGACGCCCGCGGCGGCGACGTCGATCAGCACCTCGCCGGGGCCTGGTTTGTCCAGGTTGACGAGGGATAGGGTGAGTTTCCCTGGACCGCCTGGTGCCGATATCGTGACCGCTCGCACACCGATGGAGCCTACTCGCGTGCCTGGAAGCCCAGCCGGGCGCGGGGGGTGGTGCCGGACGTGATGGCACCCACCCGAGGTCCGGACGACGCCGGTCGCCCGCCTCGACGAACAGTGTTGGAGAGAGGTTCAGATGCTCCGCAGGTTGGGCGTTCGCGGGAAGATTCTTGCGACACTCGCCGTGCCGATCTTCGTCCTGGCGTTGACGGCGGGCTGGATCACCTGGCAGTCGCTGCAGGAGAACCGCAGCGCCGAGCAGACCGCGGCCCTCATGGAGTCGCTCGAGCTGCAGGACGAGGCGGGCTCCGCCGTGGCCGCGGAGCGCGCCACGAACATCGCCGCCGACATGGGGATCCCGGGCGCCAAGAAGGCGCTCGTCAAGGCGCAGGAGGAGACCGACCGCGCGCTCGACGCCCGCGACGCGGCGCTCGAGGTGCTCGACACCAGCGCGCTGCCCACCAACGTGCAGGACGCCGTGAACCGGACGCTCCGGGACCGGACGGTCCTGGACGACGTGCAGCGCAAGGTCATCTCCGCCCAGCTCTCGGAGTCGCGCGCGACCGAGCGGTACACGGCGCTGAGCGAGAACGCGCTCGACGTCCCGCGCGCCATCGCCCAGAGCAGCGACGACGCGGGCCTCACGCGCCACATCAACGCCTACGTCGCGCTCGACGAGGCGATGCTCGCGAACACCATGGAGCGACCCGTCGCCGGTGCGGCCCTGAACCTCCTCGGGCAGGGCGAGACCCCGCCGACCGACCTCAACGGTCGCCTGGTGAGCCTGCTGCAGACCACCGACGGCCTCGTCGCGACCGCGCAGGAGCAGCTCGACCTGATCCCCGGCGACCTCGAGATCCCCGACTACGAGGACGACCTCGACCGCGCCCGGCTGCAGCTGCGGTACCTGAACTTCTCCGGCGTCGACCCCGAGGTCGCGAGCCATTGGGACGAGCTCTCGCAGGGCTGGGTCGACGCGACGCAGCCCGTGCGCGACGAGGCCCGCGAGTCCGCGGTCGAGTACTCCAAGGACCTCGCGGGCAGCGCGCAGACCGCCGCGCTGCTGACGGGTGGCGCGGCCTTCGGCGTCGTGCTCGTGTCCTTCCTCCTGGCGCTGCTCATCGCGCGCCGCATCGTGCAGCCGCTGGCACGCCTCACCTCCGCGACGTCGGAGGTCCGCGACCGCCTGCCGCGCATGGTCGAACAGATGGCCGTGCCGGGCCAGGCGCCGTCGATCGACCTCGTCCAGGTGCCCGTCGAGTCCAGCGACGAGATCGGGCGGCTCGCGGCCGCGTTCAACGAGGTGAACGAGACGACCATGGTCGTCGCCCGTGAGCAGGCGGCGCTCCGTGGCTCCATCGCGGAGATGTTCGTCAACGTGGCCCGCCGCGACCAGGTGCTGCTCAACCGCCAGCTCTCGTTCCTCGACGAGCTGGAGCGGTCCGAGGAGGACCCGAGCACGCTGTCGAACCTCTTCCGGCTGGACCACCTGGCCACGCGAATGCGTCGTAACGCCGAGTCGCTGCTCGTGCTCGCGGGTATCGACTCGGGCCGCCGGGTGCGCAACCCGATGCCGATCTCCGACGTCGTGCGGACGGCGTCGTCCGAGATCGAGCTCTACGACCGGGTCCGGCTCGACCTGGGCGTCGACCCGCACATGCTCGGGCACAACGCGCTGAGCTCCGCGCACCTGCTGGCGGAGCTGCTGGAGAACGCGACGATGTTCTCCGAGCCGCACACCCCCGTCGAGGTGATGACGTCGCGGGACGAGCGCGGCGTGATCGTCACGGTGCGCGACCACGGGCTCGGCATGAGCCCCGAGGAGATCGCGGACGCGAACACGAAGGTCTCCAGCCGCGCCGCGTCGGACGCCGTCGGCGCCCAGCGCCTCGGCCTCTTCGTGGTCGGCCGTCTGGCCGACCGCCTCAACGCGCAGGTCCGGTTCCAGGCCGGCGCGTCCGGCTCCGGCACGGAGGTCACGGTCGTCTTCCCCGCGGACCTGTTCCTGCCGGACGACGCGCTCCCGCTGCCGCAGCCGACCGACCCGCTGGAGGTGGCCACGCAGAACGCGGCCGCCGATCTCGGCGGTCAGATCGCGGAGGCGTTCGAGGAGCACACCGCCGTGGCGCCTCTCGCGGCACCGGAGCCCACGTCGTCGTTCGCCGTGCCGGACGCGGTGGAGGCGCCCACGACGCCGACCCCGGCGGTCTCGGCGCCGGTGTCGGCGGCGTTGCCGGTCGAGCCCGAGCCGCCGGCGGCGGTGCCCGTCGACCTCGACGCGCTCACCGACGGCACGACGTCGGTCGGCATGCCCCGTCGGCGTCGTACCGGCGTCGGTTCCGGCGACGCCACGTCCCGCCCGGACACGGGCCCGATCGTCCTGCCCCCGCTCGCGACGCCCGAGCTGCCGGACCTCGACGAGACGACGACCGACTCGTGGCGTCCCCCGGCCGAGGTCGAGGCCCCGGGGGGCACGCTGCCGAGCCGGCACCGCGCGCAGCCCGAGCCCGTCGCCGAGCCGGAGCCCGTCTCGGCGCCCGTGCTCGGCGTCGACCAGCGGGCAGGCCTGTTCTCCAGCTTCCGCTCGATGGGCTCCCTCGACGTCGGCGACGCCGAGAGCACCCTCCAGCTCGACGCGGTGACGGAGGACCCGGCTGCGCTGCCGGACGGGCTGGCCCCGCTGGCTCCCGTGGACCCGGCACCCGAGGCGCCGGCCCCCGTGCAGCCCGTCGCCCCGGTGGCAGCGCAGGACGTCCCCGTCGCGCCGGCGCCCACCCCGGCGCCCGCGCCGGTCGAGGCGACCCCGGAGGCGGCCGCTCCGGCCGAGCCGTACCGACCCGCCACCGAGGCGGCGCCGGCCGTGGCCCTGCCCACGCGGGACGTCGCACCCGCCGCGGCCGAGCCCGCCCGCCCGGCCCCGCCCGTCGCGCCGGCGCCCCCCGTCGTGGAGCCGGTGCGGCACGAGCCCGCGCCCGCCCCGTACGTGGAGCCCGTGGCCTCGTCGTTCGACCCGGTCGTGCGCGAGGTCACCGAGCCCGCTGGCGCAGCCCCGTCGGCGGCCGTCCCCGGCCCGTCGTTCGACCCGGTGACGCCGCCCGTGTCCTCGAGCCCGTTCGCGCGGACCGACTCGCCGGCCCCCGCGGAGGCGCCCGGGCAGGATGCGTTCCAGCAGCTGCCCCCGTTCGAGGACCTGCTCGCCGACGTGCCGGCCCGTCGCACCACGCGGGAGACGCCGGCGCAGGGCGGCCGCAAGCGCGGCCTGTTCGGTCGCAAGCCGTCGGCCGACGAGCCCGCGGCCCCCGCGGTCCCGACCGTCGCGCCGTTCCCGGCGGCCCCCCAGCCCGCGCCGGAGCCGGCCCGGACCGACGCGCCCGCGTTCGGCGCGGCCCCGTCGTACGAGGCGCCCCGCACGGACGCGCCGCAGGACGACGCGCCGTGGCAGGCCGCGGCCGACGAGCCGGCCTCCGCGGCCGCGACGTCGTACGGCGGCTCGGTGCTGCCGCTGCGTCCGACGGAGCCGGCGGGCTACGACCCGCTGGACCCGCACTTCGTGCCCGACACGGTCGAGGCGCGGTCCGAGTGGATGGCCTCGGCCGTCCTGTACGAGGAGATGTCCACGATGCTGCAGCGCGGCGTCTTCCAGGAAGGGAACGTGACTTCGACGAACGAGCAGACGTACCGCCCGACGACGGTCGCGAACGAGGCCGGCGGCCTCGCGCGACGCCAGCGGGCGGGGGAGTCGACCGCGTCGACCGAGCGGTTCACGGCCCGCATCGAGCGGGACCCGGAGCAGCTGAGGTCGCGACTGTCGGCTTTCCAGTCCGCCACGAGCCGCGGCCGGAACGACGCCGGGGCCGTCCGGGCCTCGACGCAGGCCGCCCCTACCGTGAATGATGTCCCTGGATCCGCGCCGCACCAGCGGTGACCTGCGCCTTCGGCGTATCGACGAGGAGGAAGCGTGACCCTCAGTACTGAAGCGACCAACTTCGGGTGGCTTCTCGACAACTTCGTGCGCACCGTCCCGGGCAGCCGCCACACCCTGGTGGTCTCGGCGGACGGTCTGCTCATGGCGATGTCCGACCAGCTCGACCGCACCAGCGGTGACCAGCTCGCGGCGATCGTCTCCGGCATGTCGAGCCTGACGCGCGGGGCGGCGCGGCAGCTCGACGGCGGCAACGTCCGGCAGGCCGTCATCGAGATGGACAACGGCTTCCTCTTCCTGATGAACGTCTCGAACGGGTCGGTCCTCGCGGTGGTCGCCGAGTCGTCGTGCGACATCGGGCTCATCGGCTACGAGATGGCGCTGCTGGTCTCGCGGACCGAGGCCACGCTCACCCCGCAGCTGATCTCGGAGATGCGCGGGAACCTTCCGGTGGACGGCTCGACGCGCTCCGCGCGGGTGGGATGAGGTCGCGACCATGACGCACGCATCGTTCGGTTCTCTGGGTGCGCACTCGGCAGACGGCTACGAGGCCTCGACGGTGCGTCCCTATGCGGTGACCGGTGGCCGCGTCCGATCCGCGCTCTCCGACCTGCCGCTCGAGGCGCTGGTCGAGGTGATGCCCGGTGCCGTCACGAGCGTCGGGCTCACGCCGGAGAAGCGGGCGATCCTGCAGCACGCCGCGCACACCTACGTCTCGATCGCGGAGCTCTCCGCGCTGCTGCGCCTGCCCCTCGGCGTCGTCCGCATCCTGGTCGCGGACATGCAGGAGGAGGGGCACATCACCGTGCACACCTCGACCCCGGTGAACGTCCACACGGGTCACGGCAGTTCCCACTCGGGCCTGTCTCTGAGCGTCTTGGAGAGTGTTCTCAATGGCATTTCCGCCCTCTGACAGCCCGGCGCCCGGAGCCTCCGGGGGCATCTCCCCGGCGTGGGCTCCGGTGTCCCCGGCCTTCGGCGCCGTGAGCGCGCCGGTGGTCGGCGGCGCGCCGGCGGCGGTCGGCGCCCCGCAGCGACAGAGCGTCCTCGGCGGCGCCCCGGCGCCCGCTGCGACGGCCCAGGGCCCGATCACGTCGGTGCCCTCCGCGTCGGCGACGCCCTCAGGTGCGGCCGCCCGTCCCGTGGCGCAGCAGGTGCCCGCGACCCCGCCGCAGGCGGCGCCCCAGGCGTCCGCCACCCAGCCGACGACGGCGCCGCAGCCCGCCGCCTCGGGCCCCGCCGACGGCGCCGCCACGCAGGCCGCCGCGGCCCCCGCGCCGCCGGCCGGCGCCCCGACGGTGACGAAGATCGTGGTGGCCGGCGGCTTCGCCGTCGGCAAGACGACGTTCATCGGCTCCATCTCGGACGTCGAGCCGCTGAACACCGAGGCCGCGATGACCGAGCACTCGGTCGGCGTCGACGACGCGGGCGGCGTGTCCGACCGCAAGACGAGCACCACCGTGGCGATGGACTTCGGCCGGGTGAACCTGCCGGGCAACCTGTGGCTGTACCTGTTCGGCACCCCGGGGCAGGACCGCTTCCTGTTCATGTGGGACGACCTCATCCGCGGGGCCATCGGCGCCGTCGTGCTGGTCGACACGGACCGCCTGGAGCAGTGCTTCCCGGCGATCGACTACTTCGAGTCGCGGGGCGTGCCCTTCGTCGTGGGCGTCAACTGCTTCGACGGCGTGGCCAAGCACCGGCTCGAGGACGTCCGCGAGGCGTTGCAGATCCCGGCGCACGTGCCGATGCTCTACACGGACGCCCGCTCGCGCGCGGCGACCAAGCAGACGCTCATCGCGCTCGTGCAGCTCGCGATGCGTCAGCTGCGGTCGGGCGGCGGCGCGGCCTGAGCGCCTGCCCTCCGTCGTCCCCGCGGCCCCGGAACGCCTCGGCGTCCGGGGCCGCGGGCGCATGGGAGACGATCGCCGGCCGGTACACTGCTGTGCCGGACGGGCGCCCCGCCGGCCGTCCCGGGAGGGCTGACAGAGCGGCCTAATGTGACGGTCTTGAAAACCGTTGTGCAGCAATGCACCGGGGGTTCGAATCCCTCGCCCTCCGCGTCCGACGACGCCCCGACGGCCGTGCCGCCGGGGCGTCGCGCTGTCCGCACGGGGCCGGCATCTCCGGTCAGGAATGCCGGATGTCGACGAGCGGCAGGCGCAGCGCGCCGGGCGCGGCCCCGGGGACGACGGGCCGCAGGGGCGACGTCGGCGGGACGACGACGTAGCCGGCTCCGGGCGCGGGTCGGGCGTCGTCCTGCCCGCGGTTCGGCCACAGCGCGCACGCCCGCTCGGCCTGCGCGGTGATGGTCAGCGACGGGTTGACGCCCAGGTTCGCCGTCACGGTGGACCCGTCCAGCACGTGCAGCCCCGGGTGGCCGTGCACGCGGTGGTACGGGTCCACGACCCCCGTCTCGGGGGACTCGCCGATGGTGCACCCGCCGAGGATGTGCGCCGTCATCGGCACGTCGAACGGGTCGCCCGCGCTGCCGCCCGCCAGGCCGCCCATGCGGTCCGCCATCGCGCGCACGGCGTCGTGCGCGACGGGGATCCACGCGGGGTTGGGCTCGCCGGTGCCCTGCCGGGACGTGAGGCGACGGCCGAACGGCCGGCGCGTCGTGAAGGTGGTGAGCGAGTTGTCCCGGCTCTGCATGACGAGCGCGATGACGGTGCGCTGCGACCAGCCACGCAGGTCGTACAGCGAGGGCAGGTGCCGACGCTGCCGCCACAGCTCGCCCAGCCAGCGCCGCCAGCGGGGCCCCTCGCCCGGCCCGACGCCGTCGACCAGGACGGTCTGCAGCAGCCCCATCGCGTTGGACCCGCGCCCGTACCGCACGGGCTCGACGTGCGTCTGCGGGTCCGGGTAGAACGACGACGTGATGGCGACGCCCTCGGAGTAGTCGGGCTCCGGCTCCCCGGTCACCGTCCGCCCGCGTCGCCGGGGGCGCATGGCGCCGAGCAGCGCCTCGGAGTTGGTGCGCGTCAGGTGGCCGAGCCGGTCGGACAGGTGGGGAAGCTCGCCGCCGTCGCGCATCGCGTGCAGCAGCCGTTGCGTGCCGAGGGTGCCCGCCGCGAGCACGACCTGCCGGGCGCGGAAGGTGCGGCGACCGGCCCGACGGCGCCCCGTGCGGTGGGTGCGGACCTCGTACCCGCCACCCGGCCGCGGCACGACGGCGGTGGCCGTGGTGAGCGGGTGCACCTGGGCGCCGGCGCCCTCGGCCAGGTGCAGGTAGTTCTTCACGAGGGTGTTCTTCGCGTTGTGCCGGCAGCCGGTCATGCACTCGCCGCAGTGCAGGCACGGGTTGCGCTCCGGGCCGGCGCCGCCGAAGAAGGGGTCGGGGACGGCGGGCCCGGCGGTCCCGCGTGGCCGGTCGTCGCCGTCGGGCCCGAGGTACACGCCCACGCGCACCTTGCGGAACGTGTGCCCGACGCCGAGGTCCTCGGCGACGTCGCGCATCAGCTCGTCGGCGGGCGTCGTGCGGCGGTAGTCGACGACGCCGAGCATCCGCTCCGCCTGGTCGTAGTACGGCTCCAGCTCGGCCTTCCAGTCCGCGATGTGCGCCCAGGCGGGGTCGGACCAGAAGGCGTCCAGCGGCCGGTACAGGGTGTTGGCGTAGACGAGCGAGCCGCCGCCGACGCCGGCACCGGCGAGCACCAGCACGTCCTTGAGCCGATGGATCCGCTGGATGCCGAAGCAGCCGAGGGCCGGCGCCCACAGGAAGCGGCGCAGGTCCCAGGACGTGCGCGGCAGCTCGTCGTCGGCGAACCGGCGCCCGGCCTCGAGCACGCCCACCCGGTAGCCCTTCTCCGTCAGCCGGAGGGCTGCGACGCTGCCCCCGAACCCCGAGCCGATCACCAGGACGTCGTAGTCGTCGGTGGGTGGGGCATCGGGTGCGTCGGAGGGCGGGTGCGCGAGGGCGTCCGTGCCCTTGCCCGAGCGCTGCGGGTGGTCCTGGTCGTCGTCGTCCAGCATGCGCCAGACCGTAGCGCGGCCGGGCGTGTGGCGGGGACGACGCCGCGCGGCTTTGCCCCCGGGCAGCGTCGGCGGTTAGTCTGGGCGCCGCGGTGTTGCTGTGCTGCCGCGAGGAGACGTCGCATAGTCTGGTCTAGTGCGCCACCCTGCTAAGGTGGTAACGGGGCAACCCGTTCGCGGGTTCAAATCCCGCCGTCTCCGCCAGGAAGGCTCCGGCTGCTGAACGCCCGGGGCCTTTTCTGTTGCCCCGGCAGGGGCTCCGCCGGTGTCGTGCATCACGATGCGCCTCCCCGGTTTGGGGAACCGGCCCGGGGGCTGTAATGTTCTCGTCGGTCGGTGCGAGAGCAACGATCAGGACTGCGCCCGTAGCTCAACGGATAGAGCATCTGACTACGGATCAGAAGGTTGGGGGTTCGAATCCCTCCGGGCGCACCGAAAGGCACAACGGCTCGATCCTCACCCGGGATCGGGCCGTTGGTCGTTTCGGCGCCATCGAGGTGGCAGAGGGGTGGCACAGCAGCGAGGTCAGCGCCGACCGCGTACCGACCTGGCCCCGGTCCGTCGTGCATGCGGCGGTCGGCGCGTCCAGCGCCAGACGCTGCACCACACGACCGAGAGGGTGATCGATCGCATGAGCGATCAGACCTGGCAGACGATCGCGATCGTCGCGTACCTGCTGGCGATGCTGGGCATCGGCTACGCCGCGTACCGGCGCACGGACGACCTGGACGACTACATGCTCGGCGGGCGCAAGCTCCGCCCGGGCGTGGCCGCGCTGAGCGCCGGCGCCTCCGACATGTCGGGCTGGCTGCTCATGGGGCTGCCGGGGGCGATCTACGCGACGGGCCTCGTCGAGGCGTGGATCGCGATCGGCCTCACCATCGGCGCCTGGCTCAACTGGAAGTTCGTGGCGCCTCGGCTGCGGGCCTACACGGAGGTCGCGAACAACTCGATCACGATCCCCAGCTTCTTCGACAACCGGTTGCGGGACCCCGCGCACCTGCTGCGCATCGCCGCCGGGCTGATCGTGCTGGTGTTCTTCACGTTCTACGTGTCGTCCGGCATGGTCGCGGGCGGCACCTTCTTCGAGAGCTCCTTCGGCCTCGACTACCTCACCGGGCTGCTCGTCGTGGGCGGGGTGACGCTGGCCTACACGCTGTTCGGCGGCTTCCTCGGCGCCACGTGGACCGACGTCGCCCAGGGCCTGCTCATGCTCGCGGCTCTCGTGGCCGTGCCCGTCATCGCGATCGTGGACCTCGGCGGGTGGGGCGCGATGACCGAGGGGATCCGTGCCGCCGACGCGGCGACCGGCACGAACCACCTGTCCTTCCTCGCCGGGGCATCCGCCACCGGCGTGATCTCCGCCCTCGCGTGGGGCCTGGGGTACTTCGGGCAGCCGCACATCATCGTGCGCTTCATGGCGATCCGTACCCCGCAGGACGCGAAGGCGGGTCGTCGGATCGGGATCGGCTGGATGGTCCTCACCGCGCTGGGCGCCGTGATGACCGGACTCGTCGGCGTCGCCTACGCGACGGTGAAGGGGCTCGACGTGGACAACCCCGAGACGATCTTCCTCGTGCTGGCCCAGCTCCTCTTCCACCCGCTGGTCGCGGGCCTCGTCCTGGCGGCGGTGCTCGCCGCGATCATGTCGACCATCTCGTCCCAGCTGATCGTCTCGTCGTCGGCGCTCGTCGAGGACCTCGTCAAGATGACGGGGCTCCGGCTGAGCAACCGTGCCGAGGTGATGCTCGGACGCGCGGGGGTGCTGCTCGTCGCGGTCGTCGCCGGCCTCATCGCGCTGGACCGCACGTCGTCGATCCTCGACCTCGTCGGCTTCGCGTGGGCGGGCTTCGGTGCCGCGTTCGGTCCCGTGGTGATCCTCAGCCTGTACTGGCGCCGGCTCACGCGCTGGGGTGCGCTGTCCGGGATGGTCGCGGGTGCCGTCGTGGCCTTCGCCTGGGGCCGGTCGTCCCTCGCGGACACCCTGTACGAGATCATCCCCGGGTTTGCGATCGGACTGATCGTCGCCGTGGTAGTCAGCCTCCTGACGCCGCGGCCCGACGGGGCGGTGCTCGACGAGTTCGACGCCGCGCGCCAGCTGGCCCGCGGCGACCGGCCGGAGCCGGAGTCCGTGACCGCCTGAGCAAGCCTCGCAGGGCTCCGAGGCACTGCGTGGCCGGACGTGGCGCGCGCCACGTCCGGCCACGTTGCACGGAGCGGTCCGCCCGGGTAATGTTCTACGACGTCAGCCCGACGGGCCGACGGACATCGAGGAGACAGCCGAGAGGCTGGGTACCGATGGCCGGGCCGGGACTGAAAACCCACACCTTCAACGGTCGGGATGCTTCGCGCATTCTTCCCGGTGGGATTGGATCGTCTTTTCGACTTCCTGGATCTTCGGATCAGGGATTTGGAAGAGGGAAAACGGTCTGGTAGGTTTGAGGGGTTGCCCCGGCGGGGCTGGGACGGAAGTTCTGGTTCTGTGGGTGTGCGTCGGTTGTTTGAGAACTCAA
>NZ_JBNOZM010000002.1:436686-608657 GCF_050311655.1 Isoptericola variabilis | reverse complement strand
TGGTGCTTGTCGTGGTGCAGCTCCATGATCTTGCCGCTGATGTGCGGCTCCAGGGCGCTGTAGTCGTAGGGCAGGTCAGGGAGCGTGTAGACAGCCATGCTGAGATACCTCCGGTTGCGTGCCGCACGTCGTCCGGCGTGCGACGGGGACGTCGTCGATCGAGGGCTCGTCTCCGGCCGGACTCACGTGCCGGCGACGATGGGGCTGGGGACGACGATGGCCCGCGCACCCCGCCCGACGAGTCGGGGGAGGGGTACGCGGGCCACCGTTCCAGCCTGCAGGAGACTCAGTGCTCCCGCTCGACGTTTCCAGACCCCGAGACCAGCTCGGGGGTGTCGTGGGCGGGCTCGAGCTCGTCGTGCTCGCCGTGGGCGTGCGCCGCGGCCAGCTCGGCCGGGGTCACGGGCTCCACCCGGTCCTCGTAGAAGAACCGCGACAGCTTCTGCCAGCGCTTGTCCTTCTTGTAGCCCTTGCGCTTGACGCCGCGGGCGTCGGTCGCGGGCTCGATCTCCAGCGGACGGCGCGCCTCGTAGTTGACGCGCAGCCAGCGCTCCTGCTCGTCGAGCGGGCGGTGGACCTCGATGTACTCGCCGTTGGCGAACCGCACGATGCGCCCGGTCTCGTGACCGTGCAGCACCAGCTCGCGGTCCTTGCGCTGCAGGCCCAGGCAGATCCGCTTGGTGACCCAGAACGCGAAGACCGGGCCGACGAAGAACAGGATCCGGAAGACCCAGGTGATCGTGTTGATCGAGAGGGCGAAGTGCGTCGCGATGAGGTCGTTCGACCCCGCCAGGGCCAGGATGATGAAGGCCGTGAGGAACGCGACCCCGAGGCCCGTGCGGGTCGGGACGTTGCGCGGGCGGTCGAGCACGTGGTGCTCGCGGTGGTCGCCGGTCACCTTGGCCTCGACGAACGGGTACACGAACAGGAACGTGAACAGCAGGCCCGGGATGATGACCGCCGGCACGAGGATGTTCAGCGACAGCGTGTAGTCGCCCCACGTGACGATCTCGGCCTGGCCCGGCATGAGGCGCAGCGAACCCTCGAGGAACAGCATGTACCAGTCGGGCTGGGCGCCTGCGGACACCGGTGACGGGTCGTAGGGGCCGTAGTTCCAGACGTTGTTGATCGCCATCGTGCCGCCCATGAGGGCCAGCACGCCGAAGATGATGAAGAAGTTGCCGCCCATCTTCGTGGCGAACGCCGGGACCGCGGGGTAGCCGACGACGTTGTTGTCGGTGCGGCCGCCGCCCGGGTACTGGGTGTGCTTGTTCAGCACCATGAGGAACAGGTGCACGCCGACCAGCGCCAGGATAAGCGCGGGCACGAGCAGGATGTGCACCGTGAACAGGCGCGGAATGATGTGCTCGCCCGGGAACTCGCCGCCGAAGATGAAGTACGAGAGGTACGACCCGATGATCGGGATCGACTTCACGACGCCATCGGTGATGCGCAGGCCGTTGCCGGAGAGCACGTCGTCCGGGAGGGAGTAGCCCGAGAAACCGGCGAGGAGGCTGAGGATCAGCAGCAGGGTGCCGACGAGCCAGTTCAGCTCACGCGGCTTGCGGAACGCGCCGGTGAAGAAGACACGCATCATGTGCACCACGATGCCGGCCACGAAGATGAGGGCCGACCAGTGGTGGATCTGCCGCATGAGCAGACCGCCGCGCACCTCGAACGACATGTTGAGCGTCGACGAGAAGGCCGTCGACATCAGCTGACCGTCCATGGTCGCCGGCGCACCGTGGTGCGTGACGAGCGCCATCGACGGGTCGAAGAACATCGCCAGGAACACGCCGGAGATGAGGAGCACGACGAACGAGAACAGCGCGATCTCGCCGAGCATGAAGGACCAGTGGTCCGGGAAGACCTTGCGGACCAGCTGCTTGGCGAGCACGCCCACCTTGGTCCGCTGGTCGAGGTAGTCGGCGGTCTTGCCGATCGCGGTCGTGGGCTCCGCCGCGGTGGGGGGAGTGGTCGTGGTGCTCACTTCAGGCGCTCCCAGTAGCTCGGGCCGATGGGCTCGTTGAAGTCGTCCTCAGCCACAAGATACCCCTCGTCGTCGACGGTGATGGGCAGCTGGGGCAGCGGGCGCTTGGCGGGCCCGAAGACCACCTTGGCACCGTCCGTCATGTCGAACGTCGACTGGTGGCACGGGCAGAGCAGGTGGTGCGTCTGCTGCTCGTAGAGGGCGACCGGGCACCCGACGTGGGTGCAGATCTTCGAGTACGCGACGATGCCGTCGTAGGAGGCGCCCTCGCGGTGGTCGCGCTTGTGGTCGCGCGGGTCCATGCGGACCAGCAGGACGACGGCCTTGGCCTTCTCCGTGATCCACTCGTGCGACTCGCGCTCCTCGGCCGGCACGTCGGGGATGACGTGCGCGACCGAGCCGACCGTGAGGTCCGAGGCCTTAATCGGTCGGCCGGACGGGTCGTACGCGAGGCGCACGCCCTTCTTCCAGAGCGTGTGCCGGAACTTGCCGACGTTCCAGTCGCCGCCGACGCTCGAGACGAGCGGCACGGCGATGGTCAGCGGGAAGAGCGCGAGCGCGGAGACGACCGCGCCCTTGAGGACCGGGCGCCGGGCGATGCCGGAGTCCTCGAGCCCGTCCTTGAACTGCTGCTGGACGACCCCGCGGACCTCCTCCGAGCTGCTGCTCGAGTGGCGCTCCTCGATGTACTCCTTGCCCGACATGAGGGTCTTGGCCCAGTGCACGGCGGCGAAGCCGATGCCGAACAGGGAGATCGCGATCGCGACGCCGAGCAGCACCGTCGAGAGGCGCACGCCGGGCGTGGTGCCGTCCGGGCGGACGGCGAAGTAGGCGACGATCGAACCGATCGTGCCGAGGCACGACACGGCGAACAGGATCGCGATGATCCGCTCGTTGCGCTTGGCCGCCTTCGGGTCGGTGTCCGCGAGGCGGGGGTGGTGCTGCGGGACGCCCGGGTCGGCGAACCGGTCGGTCTGGGCGACCGTCCCGTCGCCGTCGTGCCGGGTCAGGTCCCGACCCTGGGGGTTCTGGTTCTCGCTCACGAGGACTTCGCTCCGATCCACACCGCGCCGCCGATGATCAGCCCGATGCCGATGATCCAGGCCCAGAGGCCCTCGCTGACCGGCCCGAGCGAACCGAGGGTGAGGCCGCCGGCCGAGCCCTGGTCCTGCTCGTCGAGGAAGGCGATGATGTCGCGCTTCTCCTCGGGGGTGATGTTGGCGTCGTTGAACACCGGCATCGACTGCGGGCCGGTGAGCATCGCCTGGTAGACGTTCCGCTCCGAGGTGTCGAAGAGCGGCGGCGCGAACTTGCCCTCCGACAGCGCGCCACCGGCGCCGACGGCGTTGTGGCACATCGCGCAGTTGGTGCGGAAGAGGGCCATGCCGTTGGCGGGGTCGCCCTTGCTCCCGTCCACCTGCTCGTCGGTGGGGATGGCCGGGCCGGCGCCGAGGGACGCGACGTACGCGGCGAGCGCGGCGGTCTGCTCCTCGTCCATCTGCCGAGGCTTGGCCTCCGCCTGGGGGCCGTTCATCTGCATCGGCATCCGGCCGGTGGAGACCTGGAAGTCGACCGCGGCCGCGCCGACGCCGACGAGCGACGGCGCCTCGGTGGTGCCCTCCGCGTTCGGGCCGTGGCAGGTGGCGCAGTTGGCCTGGAAGAGCTTCTTCCCGGTCTCGATGTCCGCGGTGCTGGCGGTGTCGGCCTGGGCCGGGCTCGGGGCCAGGGCGGCGTAGACGCCGCCCGTGACCAGCAGCGCCAGCAGCAACAGCACGACCGGCGCGAACCGGTGGTGCCTGCGGGCGGCGAGTGCCTTCACGAAATGATCCTCGTCTCGCAGATCGAAGGTGCAGGGTCATGGCCGGCGGCGACGCCGGCCGGGGGGTTCAGCGCAGGAGGTAGATGACGGCGAAGAGGGCGATCCACACCACGTCGACGAAGTGCCAGTAGTAGGACGTGACGATGGCGGTGGTGGCCTCGTGGTGGCCGAAGTTCTTGGCGGCGAAGGAGCGCCCCAGCAGGAACAGGAAGGCGACGAGACCGCCCAGCACGTGGAGACCGTGGAAGCCGGTGGTCAGGTAGAAGACCGAGCCGTACGGGCTGGACGAGATGGTCAGGCCCTCGTGCACCAGCTCGGTGTACTCGAAGATCTGGCCGCCGATGAAGAACGCGCCCATGAGGTAGGTGAGGGTCATCCACTCGTGCATGCCCCACTTGTTCACCTGCAGCAGGGAGCCGGAGCGCACCGGCTTGAACCGCTCGGCGGCCCACACGCCCATCTGGCAGGTGACGGACGACAGCACCAGCACGGTGGTGTTGATCGTCGAGAAGGTGATGTTGAGCTTGTCCGCCTGCGCGGCCCACTCCGCCTCGGGCATCACCGACCTGACGGTGAAGTACATCGCGAAGAGGCCGGCGAAGAACATGAGCTCGCTCGCGAGCCAGACGATCGTCCCGACCGACACGGGGTTCGGACGGTTGACGCTCACGTGCTGGTGGGCATGGGGGGCAGCAGCCGTTGCGGTCGACACGTCAGCCATTATGGCCGACATACGGCCGGTTCGAGCCACTCGGGCGGGCCTGGCGCGAAGTCGATGTGCACAGAATCTGCGGAAACTCGCCACTCTGCCCCCATGAGGTGACGGATCGCCGGAGAGTGCCAGTAAAAGACCACGTTCGGCACCTGCCCGAGGTGACGCGAGTGTGCCACGATGCCAGCAAACGTCGACGTCCGACGGCCGCGCTGCGGGGGCCGGGCGTCGCCTCCGTGCCCGAAGCCGTGCACGTCCGCGAAGGGGAGCCAGACAGTTGAAGGATCAGACCGACCAGACGGACCCGACGACGACCAGCCCGACCAGCCCGACAGGCGCGATCGCCCCGACGGCCCGGACGGGTCCCGCGGCCCGCGGACCGCGCATCCTGCTCTACAGCGACGACCGGACCGTGCGCGCCCACGTCCGCACCGCGGTCGGCCCCCGCCTGCGAGCACACGCCCCGGAGATCGCCTGGGCCGAGGTGGCGACGCCGGCCGCGCTCGTCGCGGCGGCCGACCGCGGCGGGTGGGACCTGCTCGTCCTGGACGGCGAGGCGGACAAGTCCGGTGGCATGGGACTGTGCCGTCAGCTCAAGAACGAGGTCTACCGGTGTCCGCCCGTCGTGGTCCTCACCGGCAGGGCGGACGACGGATGGCTAGCATCGTGGTCGCTCGCCGACGCCGTGGTGCCGAGGCCGCTCGACGCGATCGAGCTGCAGCGCACCGTGGCAGGCCAGCTCGCCGCGACGGTCTGAGGGGCGCACCCGCCAGGGGACGTGCCCGGGGCGTCCGGACCGAGCGTCCACCGAACCGGAGGGAACCTGGTGTCCACGAACGACAGCCCCGCGCCCGCGCAGCCCGTGCAGGAGTCACCCGAGCAGGCCCTGCCCGAGCAGACGTGGCCCGGGCTGCTCACGCAGCTCATCGCCGGCCACGACCTGACCGCGCAGGACACCGCCTGGGCCATGGACGCGGTGATGTCGGGCGAGGTCTCCCCGGCCCGGCTCGCGGCCTTCCTCGTGGGGCTGCGTGCCAAGGGCGAGACGGTCCAGGAGCTGACGGGGCTCGCGGACACGATGCTCGCGCACGCCCGCCGGTTCACCGTCCCGGGACCGAGCGTCGACATCGTCGGCAGCGGCGGGGACCGTGCGCACACCGTGAACATCTCGACCATGGCGGCGGTCGTCGTGGCCGGCACCGGGGTGAAGGTGGTCAAGCACGGCAACCGTGCCGCGTCCTCGTCGTCGGGCTCGGCCGACGTGCTCGAGGCGCTCGGCGTGCGCCTCGACCACGGCCCCGAGCGGGTCGCGGAGCTCGCCGACCAGGTGGGCATCACGTTCTGCTTCGCGATGGTCTTCCACCCGTCGTTCCGCCACGCGGGCGTGGCGCGCAAGGAGCTCGGCGTCGCGACGGCCTTCAACTTCCTCGGGCCGCTGACCAACCCGGCGCAGCCCCGCGCCACTGCCGTGGGTGTCGCCGACGCCCGGATGGCGCCGCTGGTGGCGGGCGTGTTCGCCGCGCGCGGCACGCGGGCGCTCGTGTTCCGCGGCGACGACGGCCTGGACGAGCTCGCCGCGACGGGCGGCTCGACCGTGTGGGACGTCCGTGACGGTCAGGTCACCGAGGTGCACCTCGACGCCGCGGCCGAGCTCGGCCTCCGGCGCATCGAGGTGGCCGACCTGCGGGGCGGGGACGCGCAGCACAACGCCGGCGTGGCACGCGACGTGCTCACGGGCGTCGACCAGGGTCCGGTGCGCGAGACGGTGCTGCTCAACGCGGCGGCCGCCCTCGTCGCGGACGGCAGCCTGCCCGGCACGGACGCCGGAACGCTCGTGGAGCGGCTCGCGGCGGGCATCGGCCACGCCGCCCGCAGCATCGACGACGGCGCCGCCGCCGCCGTGCTGGAGCGCTGGGCGGCCGCGACCCAGGACTGAGGTCGCTCGACGTCGGGCGTGGCCGGGTCGTCGTCAGTCGTCGAGGCCTAGCGCGAACGCCTGCTCGAGGTCCACGTGCGAGTAGGTGCGGAACGCGATGAGCGTCTCCGTGCGCACCACCCCGGGGACCTTGCTGATCCCGTCGGCGATGACGTCGGCGAGCTCCTCGTGCTCGCGCACGCGCACCATGGCGACCAGGTCGGCCTTGCCGGTGACGGAGTAGACCTCGCTGACACCCTTGAGGTCGGTGACCTGGGTGGCGACCTCGGGGATCTGGTCGGCCTCGGTGTCGATGAGCACGATGGCGGTCAGCATGCCGTCATCGTAGCCACCGGCGCCGGGTCCGCGACGTGCCCGGCGGTCTCGTCGTGCGCACCCGATCCTGCCCAGAGGCGCGAGACGGTCGAGGCGACCGCGCCGAGGTCGGCGTGCGCGGCGGCGGAGCGCACCGGGCACGCCCAGGGGTCGCTCACGTGCACCAGCCGCACTCCTGGCTCGTCCAGCCAGGCCAGCACGAGGGCCGCCTCCTCGGGATGGCACGCGGGAGCGGGCGCCACGGGCGGGTCGACGGACTCCGCCGTCGCGCGCAGCGCGTCGACCACGGGGAGTGGATCCTCGTCGGGGCCGGTCACGGCGGTCGCCGCGAGCCGCGCGTGCTTCACCACGACGAGCTCCCAACCGCCCGCGACGGTGGGTCGCGCGGCGACGAGCTCGGCGCACCGCGCCACGGGGTCCAGCCGCTGGGCGCGGGCCGCGCCCTGGACGAACGCCCTCAGCCGGTGGGTGACCGTCCCCGCCTCCTCGAAGCGCTCCTGGGCCGCGAGCCGCCCCACCCTCGCGGCGAGGGCGTCGACGACGGCCGAGGGATCGGACGTGAGCGCGGTGCGCGCCGCGTCGGCGACCGCGTCGTACCCGTCGTCCGCCGTGCCGGTGGCCGTGCACGGCGCGGAGCAGCGCCCCATCCCCGCGAGGGCGCACGGGCTGCCCGCGGTGCGTGCGACGCGCGGCAGCCGCGCCGTGCACTGCCGCAGCGGCAGGGCGTCGTGGACCGCCTCGACGGCGGCCAGCGCGGCCTGCCGGGAGGTGAACGGGCCGATGTGCGGGGTCCCGGCACGGACGTCGCGCACCACCGACAGCCGAGGGTAGGCCTCGTCCGTGAGGCGCACCCACGACTGGCGCTCGGGATGCTTGGAGCGCCGGTTGTACCGCGGGGCGTGCTCGGCGATGAGGCGCAGCTCGCGCACCTGCGCCTCGAGCGGCGTCGCGCAGACGACGGGGGTGACGGCGTGCGCGATCCGCACCATCTCCGTGATCCGCCCGCGCTTCTCCGCGGCCGTGAAGTACGAGCGCACCCGCTTGCGGAGGTTCGTCGACGTGCCCACGTACAGCACCTCGTCCCCGGGCCCGCGGAACAGGTACACGCCCGGGGCCTCGGGCAGACCGTCGGCCAGGGTCCGCTTGCGGCGCACGTCCGGGGGCACGGGGTCGGCGGCGCCCGCCAGGTCCTCGAGGTGGGTGATGCCCAGGGGCGCCAGGCGTTCCAGGAGGGCGTGCAGCACGTCGACCGTCGCCCGCGCGTCGGCGAGCGCCCGGTGCTCGGGCGTGACCCGCGCCCGGAAGAGCGCGGCCAGGGTGGACAGCTTGTGGTTCGGCGCCTCGTCGCGGGTGACCACCCGGCGAGCGAGGGGCACGGTGTCCACCACCCGGAACCCCGGCCAGTCGTACCCGAGCCGGTCGCAGGCGGCCCGCAGGAAGCCGACGTCGAACGGCGCGTTGTGCGCCACGAGCACGGCGTCGCGGGCGAACTCCAGGAAGCTCGGCAGGACGAGCTCGACCGGGGGAGCGGTGGCGACCATGGAGGTGGTGATGCCCGTGAGCCGGGCGACGAAGGCCGGCACCGGGTGACCCGGGTTCACGAGCGACTGCAGCTCGCCGAGCACCTCTCCGCCCCGGACCTTGACCGCGCCGATCTCCGTGATGCCCCCGTCGGCCGCGCGCCCGCCGGTGGTCTCGAGGTCGACCACGACGAACGTGACGTCACGCAGGGGGGTGCCGAGGTCCTCGAAGGAGGGCTGGAGCGCGGTCGGCGGCGCGGTGGCGCCGGTCGGGGGTGGGGTGCTGCTCGGCATGCCCGGACCGTAGCGGCGGCCTCCGACAGGGGGCGCGGTCGGGCCGCTTGGACGGCCACGAGCCCGCCGGGACGGGGGTCTCGGCGGGCTCGAGGGCGGTCGTGCGGGTGGTTCCGGGGTCAGCTCGCGGACTTCTGCCGGGTGTCGACGTACAGCTCGTCGATCTCGGCGGCGAAGTCCTTGACGAAGACGTGCCGGCGCACGCTCTGCTTGGGGGTGAGGTAGCCGTTCTCGACCGTGAGGTCGCCCGGCAGGACGGCGAACTTGCGGATCGACTCGGCCTTCGACACCGCCTGGTTGGCGCGGGTCACGGCGGCGTCGAGCGCGGCCAGCACGTCCGGGTCGGTCGCCGCCTGCGCGGGCGTCAGCTCGGGCTTGTCGTGCATCTTCAGCCAGCCGGGCAGCCCCTCGGCGTCGAGCGTGATCAGCGCGCCGATGAACGGGCGGTTGTCGCCGACGACGACGCACTGGCTCACCAGGGCGTGCGCCCGGATCCGGTCCTCGAGCATCGCCGGCGCGACGTTCTTGCCGCCTGCCGTCACGATGATCTCCTTCTTGCGGCCCGTGATCGTGAGGAACCCGTCGTCGTCGAGCTTGCCGAGGTCGCCGCTGCGGAACCAGCCGTCGTCGAACGCCTCGGCGGTCGCCTCCGGGTTGTTGTGGTAGCCGCGGAATACCTGGATGCCGCGCAGCAGCACCTCACCGTCAGGGGCGATCCGGACCCCGCAGCCGGGCAGCTGCGGCCCGACCGAGCCGATCTTGATGGCGTCGGGGCGGTTCACGCTGGTCGGGGCGGTGGTCTCGGTGAGCCCGTAGCCCTCGAGGATCGTGACGCCGAGCCCACGGAAGAAGTGGCCGAGCCGCTCGCCGAGGGGGCCGCCGCCGGACACGGCGTACTGGGCCTGCCCGCCGAGCACGGCGCGCAGCTTGGAGAACACGAGCGCGTCGGCGACCTTGTGCTGCAGGCGCAGCCACAGCGACGGGCCCGACGGCGTGTCGAGCGCGCGCGAGTAGGCGATGCCGGTCGCGGCCGCCCAGTGGAAGATCTTCAGCTTGCCGCCGGCGGCGGCCTTCTGCTCCGCCGCGTTGTACACCTTCTCGAAGACGCGCGGCACCGCCAGGATGTAGGTGGGCCGGAACGCCTCCAGCCCGGCGGTGACCGTCTTGAGGTCCGCCCAGTGCCCGAGCACCGTGCCGCTCGCGATCGCGAGGATCTCGATGTAGCGCGCGAACACGTGCGCCAGGGGGAGGAACAGCAGCGTGCGCCCGCCGTCCTTGAAGACCTCGGGGACGGCGGCGACGGCGTTCACGCCGAGCAGGGCGAGGTTGCCGTGGGTGATCTCGGCACCCTTCGGGGTGCCGGTCGTGCCGGAGGTGTAGATGATCGTCGCGACGTCGGCGAGGCCCGCGATCCCGCGGCGCCGGGCGATCTCGTCGTCGGCGACGTCGGCTCCCGCGGCCGTGAGCTTGGCGATCGCGCCGTCCTCGATCTCGAGGACCTCGCGCAGCGCCGGGGCGCGGTCGGAGACCTCCGCGACGGTGGCGGCGAGGCCCGAGTCCTCGACGACGAGCAGCGTGATGCCGGAGTCGGTGAGGATCCACTCCACCTGCTCGGCCGACGACGTCTCGTAGATCGGCACGGGCACCGCGCCGGCGGCCCAGGCGGCGAAGTCCAGGAGGGTCCACTCGTAGCGGGTGTGCGACATGATCCCGACGGGGTCGCCGGGCTGCACGCCCTTGGCGACGAGCCCCTTGGCGACGGCCACCACCTCGGCGTCGAACTGTGCGGCCGAGACCGGCTGCCAGCCGTCGCCGGAGGGACGCTCGGCGAGCGTGGCGCGCGGGTCGCTCGCCACGCGGGTGGCGAGGAGGTCGTTGAGGTTCGACGTGGCAGGCAGCTCGACCGCCTGCGGAATGGTGATCTCGTCCATGCTGACTCCATCGTCCATGCTCAGTGCATTGGCCCGGGGTACGTTCCCCGGCCGCCACGATACCGGGTCTCACGAGTGGTCCAGGACACGGTTCGGTGACGGTCCGTGGCCGTCGTGGACGCCACGGCGCCGCCCGGGCGACGGCCCGGTGATGGACGAGCGTCGCACCCTCCGGTCGCGGTGGCTAGTCTGGTCCCTGCGCGCACCGCGCGCCCCCGCGCCGCGACGGCGACCGGGTGATGCGCCGTGCGGACGCGGCGTCCCGACACATGAACGCGAGGTTCCTGCATGCACGCCATCGGAGTCGACATCGGCGGCACGAAGATTGCCGTGGGTGTGGTGGACGAGGCGGGCACGATCCTCGCGAAGGTGCGGCGCGAGACGGTCGCCGACGACGTCGCCTCCATCGACCGGGCGATCGCGGACGCGTGCACCGAGCTGGCCAAGGAGCACGAGATCGGCGCGATCGGCCTCGCCGCGGCGGGCTTCGTGAGCCCGGACCGGCGGTCCGTGCTCTTCGCCCCGAACATCGCCTGGCGCGAGTACCCGCTGGCCGAGCGGATCGAGTCCCTGCTGGAGATCGACGTCCCCGTGGTCGTCGAGAACGACGCGAACGCCGCCGGGTGGGCGGAGTTCCGCTTCGGGGCCGCGCGTGAGGCCACCGACATGCTCATGCTGACGGTCGGCACCGGGCTCGGCGGCGCGATCGTCGTGGACCGTGAGCTGGTGCGCGGCAAGTGGGGCGTCGCGGCCGAGGTCGGCCACATGCGCGTCGTCCCCGGCGGCCACTACTGCGGCTGCGGGCACGAGGGCTGCTGGGAGCAGTACGCGTCCGGCACGGCCCTGGTGCGCGACGCGAAGCAGGCCATGATCGCCCAGCCGGAGCGGGCGGCGCGCCTGGTCGAGCTCGCGGGCGGCGACGTGTCAGCGCTCGAGGGGCCGCACGTCACGCAGGCGGCGCAGGAGGGCGACGAGCTCTCGGTCGAGCTGCTGGCGACGCTGGGCCGGTGGATCGGCGAGGGCTCGGCGTCCGTCGCCGCGCTCCTGGACCCCGAGCTCATCGTCATCGGCGGCGGCGTCGGCGCGGCCGGCGACCTGCTGCTCCTGCCCGTGCGCAAGGCCTACGAGGCCCAGCTCTCGGCTCTCGGGCACCGCCCGGTCGCGCAGATCGAGCTCGCCGAGCACGGCAACGAGGCGGGCATCATCGGCGCCGCGGACCTCGCCCGGCGCTGACCCGGGGCCGCGGGTTCCGCCCGGGCTGGGCAGGTCGGTCCGGCAGGTCGGCCCGGGCGGGTCAGACGACGGCGCCCGTGCCGTGGTCGTCCGGGTCGCGGCGGTGCGGCATCCGCCAGAGGAGGACGCCCAGCGCGACGAGGAACAGGACGCCGGCCACCGGGCCGGACCAGCCCGGGATGCGCAGGGCCGGGACGGCGGCGCGCAGCACGACGCCGAGCACGACGAGCACCGGGACCCCGACGACCACCGCCCACGCGAGGGTGAGGAGCGGGTCGTGGGACAGGACCGGCTCCGGCTCCGGCGGCGTAAAATGAGACTCCGTCTCTTCGAGCTCCTCGATGTCGGGCGTGACGGGCCAGTCGCGGGGACCGGGGATCACCACCCGCCCGGGCGGTACGGAGTCGTCGCGCGGGTCGGCCGCCTGCCCGGTCCGGGTGCCGCCCGCGGTGCCGACCCCGGTGTCGCCCGCCGGCTCGTCCGCGCCCTCGGCGTCGGCGCGCTCGTCGAGCGGCCCCAGCTGCGCGACGATGTCGGCCCAGCGGGCCTCGACGGCGTCGTCGGGCAGGTCGTCGTCCGGCAGGTCCGGTTCGGCGTCCGGGTTCGGTGCGGGCATGGGTTCACTCTATTGTCGTGGGCGAAGCAACGCGTCGGCGGTCCGTCCGCCGGCGCCACGGCCCGTCGACGGCGGTCCGCTGACCGGTGGCTGCCGAGACTGGGCGAGGAGGACAGTTGTTCTACTGGGTGATGAAGAACGTGCTGGTGGGGCCGTGGCTCCGGCTGGCGTTCCGCCCCTGGACGAAGGGCGTCGAGAACGTCCCGACCTCCGGTCCGGCGATCCTCGCGAGCAACCATCTCGCCGTCATCGACTCGTTCGTGCTGCCGCTCGTCCTCGACCGCCAGGTCCAGTTCCTGGGCAAGTCGGACTACTTCACCGGCGGCGGCGTGCGTGGGCGCCTCGTGGCCGGCTTCATGCGCGGCGTCGGGACGATCCCGGTGGACCGCTCGGGCGGGAAGGCCAGCGAGGCCGCGCTGAACACGGGGCTGCGGGTGCTGAACGACGGCGACCTGTTCGGCATCTACCCCGAGGGCACGCGCAGCCCCGACGGCCGGCTGTACCGCGGCAAGACCGGCGTCGCGCGGCTGGCCCTCGAGTCCGGCGCCCCCGTGATCCCGGTCGCGATGGTGGGCACCGACGTCGCGCAGCCGCTCGGCAGGTCGATCCCCAAGCCGATGCCGATCGGCATGGTCTTCGGCGAGCCCCTCGACTTCAGCCGCTACCGCGGGATGGAGGGCGACCGCTTCGTGCTGCGCTCCGTGACCGACGAGATCATGTACGCGATCCTGCGGCTGTCGGAGCAGGAGTACGTCGACGTGTACGCGGCAACGATGAAGGCGCGCCTCGCGGCGGCGGCGCAGCACCAGCCGCCGGAGGAGCCCTCCGCCGACTCCTGACCGGTGACCCCGCCACCCGGCTCACGCTGAGGCCACGGTGAGGCTCAGCCACGCGTCCGGCGGCACCTCGGGTCGTCCGGGCACCGGGCGGTGGGCGATCGCCCAGCGGTCGCCCGCGACGTCTGCCGCGACGCGCGGCCAGAACGCCGCCGCGGCGGCGTTGGCGTCCTGGAACGCGATCTCCCACGGGCCCGGGACGTCGCGCAGCACCGCGGCGGCGACGTCGCGCCCGATGCCGTGCTGCCGGGCCGCGCGCACCACGAAGAACGCGGACAGCACGAGGGTCGGTGCGTCGAGTCCCCGGACCAGGGCGAACGCCACGGGTCGCTCGCCCGCCCGCTCGCCCGTCCGCTCGGTGCCGTCGGCGACCGTCGCGAGGTAGCCACGCCAGGCCGGGGGAGCGGAGTCCGTCCGCCTCCCCGCCGGGTCGCGGTCGGTGTCGCGGTCGATCTCACCGAGGGCGGCGTGGAGGCGGTCGTCGCGGAACCGGCCGTCGGGTCCGGGGAGCTCGCCCGAGACGGCGGACATGTCGTGGCGGAACAGCAGCCACAGCCGTTCGAGCAGGGCGCGGTCCGCCGGCGTGGCACGACGGACGCGGACAGGGGTCCCCGCGAGGCGGGCGACCGGGTCGGGGAGCGCCGGTGTCGTCGATCGCTGTGTCGTCATACGCAAGAGCCTCCCGGCGCCGGACGGCGGGGAGGCTCGCCCGACATCATCGCACGCCCGGGCGCCGCCGCGCACGGCACGTTCGCCCGCCGGACGGCCGGGGCCGTGCCCGGGGAGGTGCTCCTAGGATGGGAGGGCTCCCGTCCCCCACCGAGAGGTAGCCCCTGTCATGTCGGTTCGTCGCGTGGCTCTCCTGACCGCCGGCGGCTTCGCGCCCTGCCTGTCCTCCGCCGTCGGCGGCCTCATCGAGCGTTACACCGAGCTCGACCCGTCGATCGAGATCATCGCCTACCAGTACGGCTACCACGGGCTCCTCACGGGCACGAAGATCGTGGTCGACGAGGAGGGCCGCAAGCAGGCCGGCATCCTGCACCGCTTCGGCGGCTCGCCCATCGGCAACTCGCGCGTCAAGCTCACCAACGCCGCGGACTGCGTCAAGCGCGGCCTGGTCCAGGAGGGTCAGAACCCGCTGGAGGTCGCGGCCGAGCAGCTCAAGGCCGACGGCGTGGACGTGCTGCACACCATCGGCGGCGACGACACGAACACCACGGCCGCGGACCTCGCCGCGTACCTGCACGACAACGGCTACGAGCTCACCGTCGTCGGCCTGCCGAAGACGATCGACAACGACGTGGTGCCCATCAAGCAGTCCCTGGGTGCCTGGACGGCGGCCGAGGAGGCCGCGGGCTTCGCCGCCAACGTGATCGGCGAGCACCGCTCCGGCCCGCGCATGCTCATCGTGCACGAGGTCATGGGTCGCCACTGCGGCTGGCTCACCGCCGCCGCGGCCAAGGAGTACCGCACGTGGCTCGACGGCCAGGAGTGGGCGCCCGCCCTCGGCCTCACGCGCGAGCGCTGGGACGTGCACGCGGTGTTCCTGCCCGAGCTCGAGATCGACATCGACGCGGAGGCCGCCCGCCTGCGCGCCGTCATGGACGAGATCGGCAACGTCAACATCTTCCTGTCCGAGGGCGCGGGCATGAACGAGATCGTCGAGCAGCTCGAGGCCGCCGGCGAGGAGGTGCCGCGCGACCCGTTCGGGCACGTCAAGCTCGACACGATCAACCCGGGCCAGTGGTTCGCGAAGCAGTTCGCCGAGAAGCTGGGCGCCGAGAAGGTGATGGTCCAGAAGTCGGGCTACTACTCGCGCGCCGCGGCCGCGAACCCCGAGGACCTGCGCCTCATCAAGTCGATGACCGACCTGGCCGTCGAGTGCGCGCTGCGCGGCGAGCCCGGCGTCATCGGCCACGACGAGGAGGACGGCGACCGCCTCAAGGCGATCGCGTTCCCGCGCATCGCCGGCGGCAAGGCGTTCGACGTCAGCCAGCCGTGGTTCGGCGAGATCCTCGAGGGCATCGGCCAGCCGCTGGTGCCTGCGAAGCCCGCCGCGCACTGACGCGCCACCCGCCGAGCACCGATCCGTAGGCAGGAGCAGCCCGCATGACCACCGCCGTCGACACCGTGGTGCCCGGGAGCGATCCCGAGGGACTGGACAGGTTCCGGACCCTCGAGGCGCGCCAGCAGCCCGTGTGGCCGGACGCCGCGGCGCTCGCGGCGGTGGCGGGCCGGCTCTCCCAGGCCGCACCGCTCGTGGTGCCGGCCGAGGCCCGGCTGCTCACGGAACGTCTCGCCGCGGCGGGCCGCGGCGAGGCGTTCCTGCTCCAGGGCGGGGACTGCGCGGAGACGTTCGCCGACGCGAACGCCACCCGCATCCGCAACAAGATGCGGACCATCCTGCAGATGGCGGTGGTGCTCACGCACGGCGCGAGCACGCCCGTGGTGAAGATGGGCCGGCTCGCGGGGCAGTACGCCAAGCCGCGCTCGTCGGACGTCGAGACGCGTGACGGTGTGACGCTGCCCGCCTACCGCGGCGACATGGTCAACGGGCACGAGTTCACCCCCGAGTCCCGCACGCCCGACCCGGTGCGCCTCGAGCAGGCGTACCGGATCTCGTCGGCGACGGCGAACGTGGTGCGGGCCTTCACGCAGGGCGGCCACGCCGACCTGCGCCGGGTGCACGAGTGGAACCGCGGGTTCATGCGCAACCCCGCCTACGCGCGGTACGAGCGCACGGCGGCGGAGATCGACCGCGCGATCCGCTTCATGGAGGCCTGCGGGGCGGACTTCGACGCCCTGCGCTCCGTGGAGTTCTACCTCAGCCACGAGGCGCTCATCCTCGACTACGAGCGGGCCCTCACCCGGGTCGACGCCCGGAGCGGCGAGGCGTACGCGACGTCGGCCCACTTCCTGTGGATCGGGGAGCGCACCCGCCAGCTCGACGGAGCGCACGTCGAGTTCCTCTCGCGGGTCGCCAACCCGATCGGGGTCAAGCTCGGCCCGACGACGTCGCCCGACGACGCGCTCGCGCTCGCGGCGCGGCTCAATCCCGGCAACACGCCGGGCCGGCTGACGTTCGTCAGCCGGATGGGCGCCGGCAAGGTCCGTGACGTGCTGCCCGAGGTGGTCGAGAAGGTGACGGCCGCGGGCGTCGCCGTCACGTGGGTCACCGACCCCATGCACGGGAACACGATCACCTCCGACAGCGGCTACAAGACGCGCCGGTTCTCGGACGTGCTCGACGAGGTCACCGGCTTCTTCGAGGTGCACCGCGCGCTGGGCACCGTGCCCGGCGGCCTGCACATGGAGCTCACCGGCGACGACGTCACCGAGGTGCTCGGCGGCAGCGAGGAGATCGACGACGCCGGGCTCGCCCTGCGGTACGAGACGCTCGTCGACCCGCGCCTCAACCACCAGCAGTCGCTCGAGATGGCGTTCCGCGTGGCGGAGATGCTCACGAGCTGGTGAGCACGCCGCGGCGGCTCACCAGACGGTGAGGGTGACGGTGCTGCCCTTCGGGGCCTCGCCGGTCGTGTCCTGGAAGCGGACGGTGTCCAGGATGCCGCCCAGGTAGGCGTTCTCCTTGACCTGGAAGCCCGCCTTCTCCAGCGTCTTGCGGGCCTGCTCGGTGTGCTTGCCCACGACGTTCGGCACCTTCACCAGGGGCGGGCCCTGCGAGACCGTCAGCGTGACGGTGTCCGTGCGGTGCGCGGTCGTCCCCTCCTTCGGGTCCTGCGCCAGCACGTGCCCCTTCGGGACGTCCTCGGAGTACTCCGGGTCGGCCAGCTCGACGACGAGACCGAGGCCCTCGAGGTCGGCGACGGCCGCGTCCTTCTCCCTGCCCACCTGCTGCGGCACCTGCACCGGGGCCGGGCCGTCGGAGACCGTGAGCGTCACGACCGTGTCGTGCCGCTGGCGCGAGCCCTCGTCGACCGACACGTCCAGCACCTCGCCGCGCCCGGCCTCGTCGTCGTACGACCGGGCGGGGTCGCCGACGGTGAAGCCGGCGTCCTCCAGCGCGGCGGTGGCGTCCTTCTCGTCGGCGCCGACGAGGTCGTCGGGCACCGTGAGCATCTGGACGCCGCGGGACACCACCAGCTCCACCGAGCCGTCCTTGCGCACGCGGTCGCCGGGAGCGGGCACGGTCGTCACGACCGAGCCCTCGGGGACGTCGTCGTCGAACGCCCGGCTCGTCGTCGTGTCGAGTCCCGCGCCCTCCAGGGCGGTGCGGGCGTCGTCGACCGTCACCCCGGCCACCCCGGTCGGCACCGAGGTCCACGCGCCGGGGCCGTCGGCGAACCACCACCACGAGCCCAGCCCGCCGCCGGCGAGCACGAGCACCAGGGTGAGGGTCCACGCGACCGCGCGACGACGGCGGGAGGGACGCCGGTACGCCTCCGTGGGCTGCTCGACGAGCCGGTCCGTGGGCTGCGCCGGTGCGCTCGCGGACACCTCCTGGAAGAACGCCGTCGGGATCTCGTCGACCGCGTCCGTCGCCGTGCGCGCGTCGTCCTCGTCGTCCAGCACGGCGTCGCCGGGGTCGTGCTGGGCGTCCGGCCCGGCGGGGTCGGCGCCGGCGACGTCGGCCGGTCGCTCCGCGCGGCGGTCGAGCACGTCGGCGTCGAGCGCCGCGCGCAGCGCGGTGACGGCCGCGAGGGCCTCGCCCGCGTCGGCAGGACGCCGCCGCGCGTCCCGCGCGGCGAACGACGCGACGAGCTCGTCGACCTCGGCGGGCAGCCAGTCCACGAGCGCCGACGGTGCGGGCAGGTCCTCGTGCACGTGGTGGAAGGCCACCTGGATCGGCGTCTCGCCCGCGTAGGGCAGGGTCCCGGTGACCAGCTCGTACACGAGGACGCCGACCGCGTAGACGTCGGTGCGGGCGTCGCAGGTGCCGCTGGTGATCACCTCGGGCGCCAGGTACGCGACCGTGCCCAGCACCGTGCCGGTCGCGGTGGTGGTCACCTCGGTGACGGCGCGGGCGAGGCCGAAGTCGGCGACCTTGACCCGTGTGCCCGTGTCGATGTCGTCGCCGACGACGAGCACGTTCTCCGGCTTGACGTCCCGGTGCACCAGCCCCTTGCGGTGCGCGGCGGCGAGGGCGGCGAGCACCTGCGCGACGACGTCGAGCGCGCGGCCCAGGGTGAGCGCCCCGGCGGAGTGCAGCTCGCGCCGCAGGTTGGTGCCCGGCACGTACTCCATGGCGAGGTAGCTGGTGTCGCCGTCGACGCCCTGGTCGTAGACCGCGACGACGCCGGGGTGGGTGAGGCGGGCGGCGGCGCGCGCCTCCCGGCGGAACCGGGACACGAACGCGGCGCCGTCGACGCCGTCCGCGAGGTGCGGGTGCATGACCTTGATCGCGACCTCGCGGTCGAGGCGGCGGTCGGTGGCCCGGTACACGGTGGCCATGCCCCCGCGGGCGACGCGCGCGACGATCTCGTACCGCCCGTCGACCAGGCGGCCGAGCATCGGGTCGGTCGTCGTGATGGCCACGCGACGAGTGTAGGGGCGCCTGGTTCGGCAGGCCCGTAGGCTGGCCCGGTGAACGACACCACCGCGCCGGAGCCCGGCGCCCCCACCCCTGGCAGCACCGGCGAGAGCGTCGACGACCGTACCGCCCTGGAGTCCCTCGTGGACGAGTGGCTCACGCTGCCGGACGTGGCGGAGGTGCTCGGCACCGAGGTGAGCAAGGTGCGCGGCCTGGTGTCCGAGCGGACCCTCGTCGGCGTCAAGCGGGGCGAGCGGAACACGTTCCAGGTCCCTGCCGCGTTCCTCGTGACCGACGACGGGGCGCCCCACGTGCTGCACACCCTGCGCGGCACCGTGCTGGTGCTCTCGGACGTCGGGCTGGACGACGCCGCCATCCTGCGCTGGTTGTTCGAGGTCGAGCCGTCGATCGGCGCCACCCCGATCGGGGAGCTGCGCGCCGGTCGTCGTGCCGAGGTCCGACGGGTGGCCCAGGCGCTGCTCTGACGCCAGGTCCCTGCTGTCGGAGTGCTGTCGGGGTGCCGGGGGAGGGCCGGTCCGAGGGTCAGGCCGCCCGGTCGACGGCGGCCCGCGCCAGGTCCAGGAGGACCTCGCGGCCGGGTGCGGCGAGCTCGGCCGCGGAGAGCGCGGAGAGCGCGTCGTCCGCGAGCGTGCCGATGAGGGTCTCGACGCCGTCGAGCGCACCCGACCCGGCGATGACACCGCGCAGCCGCTCGACGGTGGCCGCGTCCAGGGTCGGGTCGCCGAGGCGGGCGACGACGAGGTCGCGGTCGGCCGGGCCCACGGCGGCGAGCGTGCGGGCCATCAGGACGGTGCGCTTGCCCTCGCGCAGGTCGTCGCCGGCGGGCTTGCCCGTCACGGACGGGTCGCCGAACACGCCGAGGACGTCGTCGCGGAGCTGGAACGCCTCGCCGAGCGGCAGGCCCGCGTCGGAGACCGCTGTCACACGCGCGCCCGACGCCCCCGCGAGGACCGCGCCGAGGACGAGCGGGCGCTCCACCGAGTAGCGCGCCGACTTGGCGCGCAGCACGCCGCGGGCGCGCTCCTCGTCGGCGGCGGGGTCCAGGCCCCAGGGCTCGGCCTGCACGAGGACGTCGAGGTACTGACCCACGACGACCTCGGTCTGCATCGCGTCGAACAGCGCGCGGGCCGCCGACGCGCGCTCGGCGGGGAGGTCCGCCACCGCGGCCGCGAACTCGCGCTGGCACGCCACGAGGCACAGGTCGCCGAGCAGGATCGCGGCGGCCGTGCCGAATCTCTCGGCCGAGCCGGACCAGCCCGCCCCGGAGTGCCGGGCCTCGAAGGCGCGGTGCGCGGTGGGCTCGCCGCGCCGCGTGTCCGACGCGTCCATGACGTCGTCGTGCAGCAGGGCGGCGGCCTGGAACAGCTCGAGCGCCGCGCCGGCCCGGACCACCGCGTCCCGCTCGGGGCCTGCCGCGGCGCCGCCGTGGGCGCGGTAGGACCAGTAGCAGAAGGCGGCGCGCAGCCGCTTGCCGCCGCGCAGCAGGACGGCGGCCTGGTCGGTGAGCGCGGTCGCCGGGGCGCCGATGGCGGCGACCTCCCGGGTGAGCGCGTCGAGGTGCTCCTCGACCCTGCGGTCGACGTCGGTGCGGAGGTTCTCGAGGTCGACCAGCGACGCGGCGGTGGGCATGCCGACAGCCTAAGGGCCCGGCCGTGCGGTCCCGACGGGGCGGGGTCCGTCAGCCGGCGACGACCGAACCGCTGACCGTCACGAGGCGGCGCTCGCCGTCGTCGAGCACGCCGAGGGTGACGGACTCCACGACCGGTCCCGCGTCCTTCTTCTTCCCCTTCGGGGTGCTCTCCCGGCCGAACGTGGTCTGGGCGGTGAGGCCGGAGAAGCTCGCCGACCCGGACTCCTCGAACCCTGCCTCGCGCAGCCGCTTCGCGAGCTGGTCGATGACCTCCTGCGTGCTGCGCGGCGTGCTGAGGTTGAGGGTGACGTCCGTGAGGCCGTCCTTGCGCGGGGTCGCCGAGCTGGCGAGCACCGCGGCGTCCTCGGGAGCCCCGAGCAGCTTCTCGGGGAACCCGTCGGCATACCCGCCGACGGCGGTGTCCGGGTCGAACGTGGGCAGGGCGGACGCGTCGTCCGGCGCCGGCTCGGCGGTGGGGGCCCCGGTGGTCCCGCGCACCCCGACCCCCGAGCCGTCCTGGCCGGTCGCGGCGACGTCGTCGCCGGGGGTGCCGGAGCTGCCGAGCAGGCCGCACCCGGACAGCGCGAGCACCGCGGTGAGCGCTGCGGCGCCCGCGCCACGAGCCGCTGCCGCGGGCGCGGGGCGCGACCGGACCGCGCGGCGCGGACGACGGGGGAGCGAGGACACGGCGCCTACCGTAGCGGCCCGCGTGACCGGGGCCGTACGGGGCCGGACAAGGGGGGGGCGTCGGACGAGGCACGGCGCCGCAGGCCGTAGAGCCTGCCCCCAGTGTGGAGCCGTCCACATGGCGCCGTGCGGCGACCCCGGGAGCCGTCGCCGTGGTCTGGGATCGACCCATGGACGCCGCTTACGCCACCGACCGCGCCGGGGAACCCGGCCTCGCCTTCGACACCCCGCTCGTGCTCCGCTCGTCCCGGGACCTGCTCGCCGCCGTCCCGTACCTGCTGGGGTTCCGACCGCGGGAGTGCGTGGTCGTCGTCGCGGTCACGGGAGAGGGGCGGGTGGGTCTCGTCGCGCGCACGCCCCTGCCTGACCTCGGCGATCCCCCCGGGAGCGCGGCCGTCGGTGGGGGTCACAGCGGCGGCGCGACGCACGACGGGACGGACGGGGCGAAGGGCGCGCTGGTCGTCGTCGCACGGGCGGCCGCCCGTGCGGGTGCCCGCCTGGCGCTCGTCGTGGTCTACACGGCGGCCCCACCCGACCTGGTACGGCCCCGCGGGCTGGCCGTGGCCGCGGCGCTCGAAGAGCTGCTCGCTCCGACCGTCGACGTCGAGGCCTGGCTGGTCGGCCCGGACGGCTACCGGGGTCTCGACTGCGTGGACCCGGCGTGCTGCCCGGCGCGGGGGCGCCCCGCGAGCGAGCTGGAGCACGGCGAGGTGGGCGCGGCGTTCGTGCTCGCCGGCCGGGCCATCGCGGACTCGGAGCAGGAGGCGCACCGGATCCGCCCGCTGTCGCCGGGCGTGCGGGACCGCGTCGCCAAGGCGGCCGGGCGCGCGGAGCGGTCCCGTGCGGCGGCGCACGACGTGCCACCAGACCTGTCCGGCGACGAGTCCGGCGTCCCGTCTCGTGCCTCTTCCCGTGACGCGGTCGCCGGGTCCGCCCGGGACGCGTCCGCCGAGGCGGCTCGCGGTGCGGCAAGGGGACGGGCTCGGCGGACGGCCGGGCGATCCGTCGGTGACGCGCCCGGCCGCTGGAGGGCCGAGGCGTACGGCGTCTGGTGCGACCTGGTGCGCCAGGCGGCGACGGAGCTGCGCACGACCGGGGCCGCCGACGTCGAGCTGCCCCCGGCGCGGCTCGGTCGCCTGGCCGTGGCGCTCGCGGACGTCCGGGTCCGCGACGCCGTGCTGCTGTCGCTGGTGCCGGGCGCTCGGGAGACGGCCGACCGCACGGCGGGAGTGGGAGGTGACGCCGCCGCCCGCGACGTCGAGGCGGCCACGGCGCGGGCGATCGCCCGGGTGGTGGACCCGCGGGTCGGGGTGCCGCCCGACGGCGCGTCGGCCGACGCGGCACGGCTCGTGCTGGAGCAGGTGGTGGCGGGCGCGCCCCGGCGGTGGCACGCCCCGCCCCTGGCGCTGCTGGGCTTCCTGGCGTGGTGGCGCGGCGACGGGTGGCTGGCGGCACGGCGCGTGCGCGAGTCGGCGGGGCAGGACCCGTCCTATCGTCTGGCGGCGCTCGTCGCCGGCGTGCTCGAGGCCGCCGTGCCGCCCGGGTGGGTGGGCGCGGGCCGCGGTCCCGTCGCGTGCGGTGCGGAGGTCGGTGCGGGGGCCGCAGCGGAGGTCGGTGCTGAAGTCTCGGCTGGTGGCGCTGCACGGGAGGGGTGGCCGGTGTGGCCGGGCCCACCGTCGGGTAGCGTGCCCCCATGGCGATCGTCGTCGGACTCCTGAGCACGGCCGAGGGACAGGCGGCACTCGCCGCAGCGAAGCGCGAGGCGCACGAGCGGTCGGTCCCGCTCACGGTCGTCGTCACCCGGGACGACGGCGGGCCCGAGAGGCAGGCGGTCGAGGACGACCTGTCCGCGTCCGGGCTCACCTACTCCGTGGTGGGCGGTACCGGCGACCTCGCGGACGACCTCGTCCGCACGGCGCAGGAGGCGCACGCCGAGCTCATCGTCGTCGGCCTGCGCCGCCGCAGCCCGGTGGGCAAGCTGATCCTCGGGTCGGGTGCGCAGCGCATCCTGCTGGAGGCACCGTGCCCGGTCCTGGCGGTCAAACCGTGACGACACGCGCGCCCCGTGCGCCGCGTGGTGTGACGCTCGCGACCGTCCCGGTGCGGGCCTGCGCGGCGAGCGGGGGACCCCCGTGGCGCGGCTCCGCGCGGAGTTTCGCCCGCGGTTCCGCCCGTGCGGCCGGGAATCTTCGCGGCGTCCCGTGCGTTGAGCCAGCACCGGGGAACGGACGACGTGGGTACGGGACTGGGCGCAGGAGCCCGTGGTGCCCTTCCGTCGCGGATGTCGCCGGTACAATAGAGGTGTCCGCCTGAGCCACGACAGTCCGAGTCGGAGGCCTTGACGGCGATGCACCGTCCCCTCGAATGCCGAAAGGTCGGTTTGTGGCGTCCACTGCGCAGAACCCTGCACTTCCCCGAGAGTTCGAGCACCCTGCCCTGCAGGGGCTGCTCGCCCGAGGCACCGCCGACGGTCGGGTCGACGCCGAGAGCTTCCGCGCTGCCTGCGAGAACGCTGCGGTGGCGGACCCCAAGCGTCTGAAGGCGGTCCTGCGCGCCTTCGCGACCGCGGGCGTCGAGATCGGCGTGCCCACGGCCACCAAGGTGGCCGCGGCCAGCGCGAGCCGGAGCACGACCGCCCGCGCGAAGGCGCCGTCGACCCGGTCCGCCGGCGCCGTGAAGACGTCCACGGTGGCGGCCTCCGCCGTGAAGTCCGCGTCGACCGACGACGAGCCGGCCGAGGCGACCTCGACCAAGGGGACCGGCGCGAAGAGCGCGACGAAGGGCGCCACGACCAAGGCGGCGGGGACGAAGACCGCGACCAAGGGCGCCAAGCCGACGCGCGGTCGCAAGGCGGCGTCGAAGGACGAGCCCGCCCCCGAGGACGTCGAGGACGTCGAGCTCGACGACGTGACCGACGTCGACGACGAGCCGGAGAACGACCCCGCCGAGCAGAGCGCCACCAAGGGCGGGAAGCCCGGCGCCGCCAAGGACGGCAAGGGCGAGGACGAGGAGACCGGCTTCGTCGTCTCGGACACCGACGACGACGACCAGCCCGCCCAGCAGGTCGTCACGGCGGGTGCGACCGCCGACCCCGTCAAGGACTACCTCAAGCAGATCGGCAAGGTCGCGCTGCTGAACGCCGAGCAGGAGGTCGAGCTCGCGAAGCGCATCGAGGCCGGCCTGTTCGCCGAGGAGCGCCTGTCCAAGGACTACGCCACCTTCGACAAGACGAAGGCGAGCGCCGAGGAGCGCAAGATGTACCGCGACCTGCGGTGGATCGCCCACGACGGCAAGCGCGCCAAGAACCACCTGCTCGAGGCGAACCTGCGCCTCGTCGTCTCCCTCGCCAAGCGCTACACCGGCCGCGGCATGCTGTTCCTGGACCTGATCCAGGAGGGCAACCTCGGTCTGATCCGCGCCGTCGAGAAGTTCGACTACACCAAGGGCTACAAGTTCTCGACGTACGCCACCTGGTGGATCCGGCAGGCGATCACGCGTGCCATGGCCGACCAGGCCCGCACCATCCGCATCCCGGTGCACATGGTCGAGGTCATCAACAAGCTGGCCCGCGTGCAGCGGCAGATGCTCCAGGACCTGGGCCGCGAGCCCACCCCGGAGGAGCTGGCCAAGGAGCTGGACATGACCCCCGAGAAGGTGGTCGAGGTCCAGAAGTACGGCCGCGAGCCCATCTCGCTGCACACCCCGCTGGGCGAGGACGGCGACAGCGAGTTCGGTGACCTCATCGAGGACTCCGAGGCGGTCGTCCCGGCGGACGCCGTGAGCTTCACGCTGCTGCAGGAGCAGCTGCACCAGGTGCTCGACACCCTCTCGGAGCGTGAGGCGGGCGTCGTCTCCATGCGGTTCGGCCTGCAGGACGGCCAGCCCAAGACGCTGGACGAGATCGGCAAGGTCTACGGCGTCACCCGCGAGCGGATCCGTCAGATCGAGTCCAAGACGATGTCCAAGCTTCGGCACCCGAGCCGGTCCCAGGTGCTGCGCGACTACCTGGACTGATCTCGCGAAGCACACGAAGGGCCCCGGTGCCGGTCGATTCCTCGGCCGGCACCGGGGCCCTTCGTCGTCCCGGGGTCAGTCGGCGACGTCGGGGGCGCCCTGGACGACGGACCAGCGGGACGACGGCGCCAGCACGCCCAGCGGGTCGAGCCGTCGGCGCATCGACACCAGGCGCTCGTACGTGCCCGCGCCGAACGCGGTGCGCAGCAGCTGCGCCGAGACGGCGTCGCGCGGCCCTGCGAAGTTGAGCAGCGACCCGCCGGTGCTCCACGGACGCATCGCGTCGTGTACGGCTTGCACGTGCGCCGCGGCGTCCGGCGGCCCCACGGGCGCGCCCAGGGAGCCCACGAACAGGGTGCAGGCGGCGTCGCGGCCGGCGACGGCGTTCGGCACGACGGCGGGCCGTCGTACCGCGCCACCCAGGAGTCGGATCTCGGCCATCATCACGGGCGATGTCGGGGGCACGGCGGCAAGGAAGGCGTCGACGGCGTCGGAGGTCAGCTCGCGCAGCTGCCCGCCCCGCTCGACGAACGGCATCGGGTCCTCCGGGTCGGCGTGGATCTCGCCGATCCGTGCGTAGGGCAGCTCGCCCACGGTGTCGAGGATCGGGCGCGCGAGCGCCCGCAGCTCGTCGAGCAGGCCGTCCGCCGCACCGGTACTGGTGCCGTCGTCGCCGAGGTGCCGCACGTACCGGACGACGAGGACGGCGCGGCCGCGCAGCGGCTCGGGGAGGTCGGGCAGCGGCGGCAGGTTGAGACGCGCGACGGACGTGGAGACGGACTCCGGCAGGTCGCCCACCAGCTCCCGCCAGCGGTGCAGCACGGCGGCGGCGTCGGCGGCGTCGAACCACAGCGTGCCGCCGTGCACCGCGCGCAGCGGGAACAGGTCGAACGTCATCGACGTGACGACCCCGAAGGCTCCGCCGCCGCCCCGCAGCGCCCAGAACAGGTCCTCGTTGCGGGTGGGCGACGCGGTGACGAGGGCGCCGTCGGGGGTGACGACGTCGAGAGAACGGACGTGATCGGCGGCGAAGCCGAACGTCCGCGCGAGCGGCCCCAGGCCTCCGCCGACGGTGTAGCCCACCACCCCGACGTGCGGCGAGGAGCCGCACAGGCCTCCGAGCCCGTGCGGGGCGCCGGCGTCCAGGACGTCGCGCCACGCCGTCCCCGGTCCTACGGTGGCGGTACGTGCCCCGGGGTCGAGCTCCAGGCCGGCCAGGGCCGACACGTCGAGCAGGACGTCGGCGGGGCCGGTCGGGGCGGCGCTGTGGCCGGTGGAGCGGACGCCGACGCCGAGGCCGTGGGCGGCCGCCGTCCGTACCGTCCGGGCGACGTCCTCGGGCGTCCGGGCGAGCACGACGAGCGCAGGCCGGTGCGCGAGCGCGAGGTTGAAACCGCCGAGCGCGGCGTCATAGGCGGGCTCTCCCGGGAGATGGACGGTGCCGGCCAGGCCGGACCGCAGCTCGTGGCCCACGGTGCCGGCCATCGTGATGAGGTGCCGGTCGCTCGGGTCGTCGAGCGTCGCGGCGGTGGGGGCAGTGCTGGACATCGGGCTCTCCTTCGGTGGGTGGTGCCGCAGGAGAGGGAGCCGCACGTGGTCCGGCGGTGACGGACGGGTGCCCGGGGCCCGGGTGAACTCTGCGCGTTCCCCTCGACGGTGCCGGTGTGGGAGGGTGTGCGCGTGCTCCCGACCACGGCCTCGATGAGGCGGCCCCGGATCCTCGCGCTGCTCGCCCTCGTCGTCGCCCTGACGCTCGGGGTCGGGTCGGTGCTCGTCGCGCCGCCGGCGCAGGCGGCGACCTGGTCCCTGACGGCGTCGGGGGCGGGCACGACGACGGCGGCCACGGGCAAGACGCTCTCGGTGCGCTACCTCAAGGCCGGCAAGCCCGTGAGGGGCGCGACGGTGACCCTGCAGCGCAAGAAAGGCAGCTCGTGGGTCAAGGTGCGTACCGTGCGGACGGGTACGAAGGGACGCGCGTCGACCACGGTGAAGCCCACCGCCACGACGAGCTACCGCTTCCGGACCAGTCACGCCACGAGCGGGACCCTCACGGTACTCGTCGTGCCGGTGCGGTTCGCGATCTCGGGGTCGGGGTCCGGGCACGGCGTCGGGCTGGCGCAGTGGGGGGCGTACCAGCAGGCGCGCTCCGGCCGCACGGCGGCGCAGATCCTGGGCTACTACTACCCGGGCGCCACGGTCTCGACGGCGAACGACCCGCGGACCACCCTCGACGTGCAGGTCCTGGGGCCACCGTCGGACAGCCGGACCAGCACGGTGCTGGCGGTCGGATCCGGCGCCTGGCGGCTCAAGGACGGCGCGAACACGGTGGTGGCGAGCGGCGACGCCGCGTCGACGGTCACGGTGGGCGTGACGTCCGCCGGGGTCACCGCGAAGGTGACCAAGGGCGGCACCACGATACGGAGCGTGACCGCTCGCTCCAGCCTCACCTTCGAGTGGTCCGGCACCCGGTACTACCAGCCCACGGGGACGAAGGCGGTGGCGACGGTCGCGGGCGCCCAGGGCACGTACCGCAACGGGCGCCTGGTGGTGACCAAGCGGTCGAACCGGCCGAACGTCGTCAACGAGGTGATCATCAACACCGAGTACCTCTACGGCCTGGACGAGATGCCCTCCGGCTGGGGTGCGACGTCCAACCGCGGGGCGGCGGCCCTGCAGGCGCAGGCGGTCGCGGCCCGCAACTACGCGATCGTCGAGAAGGTCAAGGGGCTCAAGTCCACCTGCGGGTGCCACGTGTACGACGACACCCGCTCCCAGCACTACACCGGCTGGAGGAAGCAGGGTGGCAGCTGGGGCTCGACCTGGGTCGCGGCGGTGGACGCGACGGTGCAGGCGCAGGCCGGGACCGTGACGGTGCTGCGCGACGCCGACGGGGGCTTCGCCGAGACCCCGTACTTCGCGTCCACCGGCAGCGCGGGCGGCCGCCGCGGCACGGCGACCAACGCGGAGGTCTTCGGCACGACGGCGCTGCCCTACCTCAAGCACGTGCAGGACACGTACTCGGCGAACGCGCCCGGTAACCCGTACCTGACCTGGAGCGACTCGGTCACGCAGGCCAAGGCCCGGTCGATCTTCGGGCTGTCGTCGGTGCGCTCGATCACGGTGACATCACGGTGGTCCAGCGGGCAGGTCAAGACCCTCACGGCCACCTCGGCGACGGGGAAGAAGGCGTCGCGGACCAAGACGGCGGACGGGTGGCGCACCACCCTCGGAGTGCGGGGGTCGTGGGTCGGCGCGCTCTCCGGCCGCCCCAGTTGAGCCCCGCCCCCGACGGAGCACGGACGCACGAGAGCCCCGCACCGGGGTGCGGGGCTCTCGTGGTTGGTCTTTCCGGGCGGGTCAGCGCGCCCCGTGCTCCTCGTGGAGCCGGTCCGTCTCGTCCTGGACGTGGACGGCGACACCCTGGTAGGCGTCCGCGTGCGCGCGTGCGTGGTGCCCGCAGAAGAGGAGCTCTCCGACAGGCAGGACCACTCGCACGTACGCCTGGGCGCCGCAGCGGTCGCAGCGGTCGGCGGCGGTCAGCGGCTGGGTCGGTTCGGTCGTCGTGGTGCTCACATGACCATCCAACCAGACCGGTGGGCCGGAGCATCCCGGACCCGGGCCGGGTTCGCTCCGGGCATAGCGGCGTGGAGCACAGTCCGACGGCGTGGAGCGCACGGGAACACCTGTTCGGTCGTCTACCCTCGTTCCCGTGACTGCCACCTCCGAGTCCGGGTACACCGCGCGCCACCTCACCGTCCTCGAGGGCCTCGAGGCCGTCCGCAAGCGCCCCGGCATGTACATCGGGTCGACGGACTCGCGCGGCCTGATGCACTGCCTGTGGGAGATCATCGACAACTCCGTCGACGAGGCCCTCGGTGGGCACGCGACGAACATCCGCGTGGTGCTGCACGCCGACTCGTCGGTCACGGTCGAGGACGACGGCCGCGGCATCCCGGTCGACGTCGAGCCGAAGACCGGGCTGACGGGCGTGGAGGTCGTCTTCACGAAGCTGCACGCGGGCGGCAAGTTCGGCGGTGGCTCGTACACGGCGTCGGGCGGTCTGCACGGCGTGGGCGCCTCCGTGGTGAACGCGCTCTCGGCGCGCCTCGACGTCGAGGTGGACCTGGGCGGCAAGACCCACCGGATGACGTTCCACCGCGGCGAGCCGGGGGTCTTCACCGACCCGGCCACCGGCCCGTCGCCCGACTCCCCGTTCGAGCCGTTCGTGTCCGGGTCCGAGCTCGCGGTCGTCGGGAAGACGAAGCGCGGCGTCACCGGCACGCGCGTCCGCTACTGGGCCGACCGCCAGGTGTTCCCCAAGACGGCGGTGTTCAGCTACGACGAGCTGGTCACGCGCGCCCGCCAGACGACGTTCCTCGTGCCCGGCCTGAAGCTCACGGTGCGCGACGAGCGCGGGCTGCCGGGCACCCCGGGCGAGACCGGCCCGCACGAGGAGGTGTTCCAGCACGACGGCGGCGCGGTCGACTTCGTCGAGTTCCTCGCGCCCGACGCCCCCGTGACGTCGACGTGGCAGCTCAAGGGCAGCGGCCACTTCACCGAGACGGTGCCGGTGCTGGACTCCCGCGGGCACATGTCGCCGCAGGAGGTGCAGCGCGACTGCGAGGTGGACGTCGCCCTGCGGTGGGGCGGCGGGTACGACACCGAGGTCCGCACCTTCGTCAACATCATCGCGACGCCCAAGGGAGGCTCCCACCTGTCCGGGTTCGAGCAGGGCCTGCTCAAGACCGTCCGCAAGCAGATCGAGGCGAACGCGCGCCGCCTGAAGGTCTCCACGAAGGACGCGGCGGAGCGCATCGAGAAGGACGACGTCCTCGCCGGACTCACGGCGGTCGTCACGGTCCGGCTCGCCGAGCCGCAGTTCGAGGGGCAGACGAAGGAGGTGCTCGGCACCGCACCGGTGCGCGCGATCGTCTCCCGCGTCGTCGAGAAGGAGCTGGGCGCCCTGCTCACGTCGTCCAAGCGCGACGAGAAGGCGCAGGCGGCCCTGCTGCTCGAGAAGGTCGTCGCCGAGATGCGCGCCCGCGTCACGGCCCGCAAGCAGAAGGAGATCTCCCGGCGCAAGAACGCGCTCGAGGCGTCGTCCCTGCCGGCGAAGCTCGCGGACTGCCGCAGCGACGACGTGAACCGCAGCGAGCTGTTCATCGTCGAGGGCGACAGCGCCCTCGGCACGGCCAAGCTGGCCCGCTCGAGCGACTTCCAGGCGTTGCTGCCGATCCGCGGCAAGATCCTCAACGTCCAGAAGGCGTCGATCAGCGACATGCTCCGCAACGCGGAGTGCGCCGCCATCATCCAGGTGCTCGGTGCGGGCTCCGGGCGGTCGTTCGACCTGGACGCGGCCCGCTACGGCAAGGTCGTGCTGATGACGGACGCCGACGTCGACGGCGCGCACATCCGCACCCTCCTGCTCACCCTCTTCTACCGGTACATGCGGCCGATGCTCGAGGCGGGCCGCGTGTTCGCCGCCGTCCCGCCGCTGCACCGCGTGGAGGTGCTGGGCAGCGGACGGCGCAAGAACGAGTACGTGTACACGTACTCCGAGGCCGAGCTCACCGCCACGCTGAAGAAGCTGGACCGGGCCGGGCGCCGGTACAAGGAGGACATCCAGCGGTACAAGGGTCTGGGGGAGATGGACGCCGACCAGCTCGCCGAGACCACCATGGACCCGCGGCACCGCACGCTGCGCCGGGTCACGGTCGAGGGGGCCGAGGCCGCGGAGCGCGTCTTCGAGCTGCTCATGGGCAGCGACGTCGCACCCCGCAAGGAGTTCATCGTCGCCGGGGCGAGCACGCTCGACCAGTCCCGCATCGACGCCTGACCTGGTGCGGCTCGCCGTCCGGGTCCGTCCGCATGGCGGCCCGAGCGGCGGGTGCCAGCCGGTGGTGGGTACCCTCTGGCCGTGAAGATCCCTGGCTCGACCTCTCGTCCGGCGACGCGTCCGGCAACTCGTCCGGCATCGTCCCGCCTGCTGGCGCTGCTCCCGGCGACCGCGCTGGCGACGGCCCTGCTCGCCGGGTGCTCCGGCGATCCCGCGCCCGACTCCGGCTCCTCGGCAGCGGCCAGCGCCTCGGTCGACCCGACGCAGCAGGTCGCGGAGAACCTCAGCACGTTCTCCTACCAGGGCGAGGACGGGAAGACGGCGCTCGAGCTGCTCGAGCAGCACGACCCGGACGCTCAGGTGCAGGGCGAGGGCGAGAACGCCTTCGTCACCGCGATCCGCGGCCGTGAGGCCGACCCGGCGACCGAGTTCTGGGGGCTGTACGTCGACGACGAGATGGCCACGGTCGGCGCGGGGTCGCTGGAGACCAAGGACGGGCAGACCATCACCTGGAAGCTCGAGGAGATCGAGAAGTGACGGCCACGACGTCCCGCCTGGACACCCCGCTCACCGCCCGCGAGCTGGTGCACCGCTGGTGGCGCCCCGCGCTGGCGGTGCTGCTCGTCGCGGGCGCCGTCGTCTGGCGGCTGGTGAAGACCGACCTGGGCGCGCCGCCGAACCTGGAGCTCTCGACGGCGGCGGCGTTCGCCGCTGCCGGGCTGCTCCGCGACCGGGTCGCGATGCTCGCCCCGCTGGTCGTGGTCGCGCTGAGCGACGTGCTGCTCGGCAACTCGTCGGTGCTCGTGTTCACCTGGACCGCCTGGGCCGCGATCGGCGTCGGCGCGTGGTGGGCCGGTCGGACGCGGGGCACCACCGGCCGCCTGGTCGCCGCGCTGGGCTTCGGCGTCGGCAGCTCGCTCTTCTTCTACCTGTGGACCAACGCCGGCGTGTGGTGGGTGGGCCGGGGCACGTTCTACCCCGCGGGCATCGACGGCCTGCTGGCCAGCTACGTCGCCGGGCTGCCGTTCCTGCGCCCGATGCTGCTGGGCAACCTGGTGCTCGTGCCGCTCGCCGCCGGGCTCGTCGCGCTCGTGAGCCGGCTGGAGCGGGCCTCCGTGGCGGCCCGCGGCGCCGTCGTCGCGCGGTAGCCTCGAGGCAGAACCGACCGCCACGACAGGAGGCGACCGATGCCTGCCGACCGGATCCGGCGCATGCCCTTCGCCAGCGTGTACCCGCTGTACGTGCAGAAGGTGGAGCGCAAGGAGCGCAGCACGGACGACCTCGACCGCGTGCTGACGTGGCTCACCGGCTACGACGACGCCGGCCTCAAGACGGCGGTCGCCGACGAGGTGGACCTCGAGACGTTCTTCGCCCAGGCCCCGGCGATGAACCCGAACGCCTCGCTCATCACCGGCGTGATCTGCGGCGTGCGCGTCGAGGACATCGACGACCCGCTCATGCAGCAGATCCGGTGGATGGACAAGCTCGTGGACGAGGTCGCCAAGGGCAAGAAGATGACGTCGATCCTGCGGGGGAGCGCGGCGGCCTAGCGAGGCCGCCACGTGGCGCCCCGCCGTCAACGCCGTGGCAGGCGAAGGCCCATCGTGAGCCCCCACGGGTGGTGCTCCACCGTGCGGAAGCCCAGGTGCTCGTAGAACCCGATGGCGCGGACGTTGCGCCCGCCGACGCCGAGGTGGATGCCGGGCGCGCCGGTGGCGGCGACGGCGTCGAGCACGGCCTCGAGCACGCGGCGGCCGCGGCCGCCGCCCTGCGCCTCGGGCAGCAGGTCGACGTGGAGGTGCGCGGGGTACGCGTCCAGCCAGGGCGCCGCGGTGCGCGACGGGGCGTGGATCATGCGGAGCAGCCGTGCGTCCGGCGAGTCGTCGTCCTCGGCGGGAGCGGCGTAGCGCGCCCGGAGCGCAGGCCACCAGCTCTCCTCGCAGCGGCGCTCGAAGTCCGCGGTGCTCGACGTGGCCACGCAGTACCCGACGGCGGTACCGTCCGCCCGGCGCAGGACGCGCGCCAGCTCCGACTCCAGCTCCAGGTACGCGCCGAGGTAGACGTGACCGAGCAGGTCGCCGTCGGCGTACAGCCCCGTGGCGTCCCCGCCGGAGTCGCCCGTGCGCAGACACACCTCGTAGAGGGTGTCGCGGTCGGTGGGCCGGTACCGGTCCACCGAGATGGCCGGGCGGGCCTGCGTGGACACGGTGTCGTGCCCGGTCTGCGGCGTGCTCATGGTCGCATCGTCCTTGTTCTGGGCGGAGATCCGGGCTCAGACGCTGAAGTACTTCGCCTCGGAATGGTGGAAGACGAAGGCGTCGGTGGACTGCTCGGGGTGCAGCTGCAGCTCGTCGGACAGCGTCACGCCGACGCGCTCGGGGCGTAGCAGCTCGACCACCTTGCGGCGGTCCTCCATGTCGGGGCACGCGGGGTAGCCGAGGGAGAACCGGGCGCCGCGGTACTGCAGCTTGAACAGGCCCTCGACGTCGGTGGGCTCCTCGTCGGCGAACCCCAGCTCGTCGCGCACGCGCGAGTGCCAGAACTCGGCCAGCGCCTCCGTGAGCTGCACGGAGAGGCCGTGCAGCTCCATGTACTCGCGGTAGGCGTTCGCCTCGAACAGCTTCGCGGTGTGCCCCGAGACGGCGTCGCCGACGGTCACGAGCTGCACGGGGAGCACGTCGAACCGACCGGTCTCCTCGAAGAACGACCGCGGCCGGACGAAGTCCGCCAGGCACAGGTGCCGGTCGCGGCGCTGCCGCGGGAACCGGAACCGCAGCCGCTCGGTGCCCGGCTCACCGCCGGAGCCGCCGTCGGGCCCGTCGTGGTGGGCGACCACGACGTCGTCGCCCTCGGACCACACGGGGAAGTACCCGTACACCACCGTGGGGTCCATGATCTGGTCGGTGCGCACGCGCTCGAGCCACGCGGCGAGCCGCGGCCGGCCCTCGGTCTCGACCAGCTCCTCGTACGAGGCGCCGTCGTCCCCGCGCCCCGGCTTGAGCCCCCACTGCCCCATGAACGTCGCGCGCTCGTCGAGGAACGCGGCGTAGTCGGCGAGCTGGATGCCCTTGACGATGCGCGTGCCCCAGAACGGCGGGGTGGGCACGGGGTTGTCGGCGGCGACGTCGGACCTCGCGGGCAGGTCCTCGGGCGCGGTCTCCGTGACCGTGACGACGCCGTGCCGGCGCTTGCGCAGCGCGGGCAGTCCTACGGACTCCGGGTCGGCCCCGCGCGCGATGGCGACGAGCGGCTCCATGAGCCGCAGCCCCTCGAACGCGTCCTTCGCGTACCGCACGGTGCCGGGGAACGCGGAGGCCAGGTCGTCCTCGACGTAGGTGCGGGTCAGGGCCGCGCCGCCGAGCAGCACCGGCCAGCGCTTCTCCAGCCCGCGGGAGACGAGCTCCTCGAGGTTCTCCTTCATCACGACCGTCGACTTCACGAGCAGGCCCGACATGCCGATGACGTCGGCGTCGTGCTCCTCGGCCGCCTCGATCATCGCGCTCACCGGCTGCTTGATGCCGATGTTCACCACCGTGTAGCCGTTGTTCGTGAGGATGATGTCGACGAGGTTCTTGCCGATGTCGTGCACGTCGCCGCGCACGGTGGCCAGCACCACGGTGCCCTTCGAACGGCCCTCGCCGCCCTCGACCTTCTCCATGTGCGGCTCGAGCAGCGCCACGGCGGTCTTCATCACCTCGGCGGACTGCAGCACGAACGGCAGCTGCATCTGGCCGGAGCCGAACAGCTCGCCGACCACCTTCATCCCGCCCAGCAGGTGGGTGTTGACGATGTCGAGGGCCTTCATCCCGCTCGCCAGGGCCTCGTCGACGTCCTCCTCGAGGCCCTTGCGGGCGCCGTCGACGATGCGGCGCTCGAGGCGCTCGCCGACGGGCAGCGCGGCGAGCTCGGCGGCGCGCTGGTCGCGCAGGGCGGTGGCGTCGACGCCGGAGAACAGCTCGAGCAGGTGCGCCAGCGGGTCGTGGGTGAGGTTGCCCTCGTCGTCGTACCGGCGCCGGTCCCACACCAGGTCCTCCGCCGCCTCCCACTGCTCGTCGGGGATGGCGTTGCGCGGCAGGATCTTCGCGGCGTGCACGATGGCGGAGTCCAGGCCCGCCTGCGTCGCCTCGTGCAGGAACACCGAGTTCAGCACGGTGCGAGCGGCCGGGTTGAGGCCGAACGACACGTTCGAGACGCCGAGCGTCGTGTGCACGCCGGGGTAGCGCGTGGTGATCTCGCGGATCGCCTCGATCGTCTCGATGGCGTCGCGCCGGGTCTCCTCCTGGCCGGTCGCGATGGGGAAGGTCAGGGCGTCGACGATGATGTCGTCCACCCGCATGCCCCAGTCGCCCGTGAGCTGCTCGATCAGCCGGGTGGCGATCGCGACCTTGCCGTCCTTGGTGCGCGCCTGCCCCTCCTCGTCGATGGTCAGCGCGACCACCGCCGCCCCGTGCTCCTTGACCAGCGGCATGATGCGCGCGTAGCGCGAGCCCGGCCCGTCGCCGTCCTCGAAGTTCACCGAGTTCACGACGGCGCGGCCGCCGAGCAGCTCGAGCCCGGCCTGCAGCACCGCCGGCTCGGTGGAGTCGATCACCAGCGGCAGCGTGGACGCCGACGCCAGCCGCGAGACGACCTCGCGCACGTCCGCGACGCCGTCGCGCCCCACGTAGTCCACGCACACGTCGAGCAGGTGGGCGCCGTCGCGCGTCTGGGCGCGGGCGATGTCGACGACGTCGTCCCAGCGGCCCTCGAGCATCGCCTCGCGGAACGCCTTGGAGCCGTTGGCGTTGGTGCGCTCGCCGATCGCCAGGTAGGACGTGTCCTGGCGCAGGTCGGTGTGCGAGTACAGGGACGCGACGCCGTTCTCGCGCTGGGGGTGGCGGTCGGGCAGCTCCCGGCCGCGCACGGCCTCGACCACCTGGCGCAGGTGCTCCGGCGTCGTGCCGCAGCAGCCTCCCACGAGCCCGAGACCGAACTCCTGCACGAACTGCGTGTGCGCCGCGGCCAGCTCCTCGGGCGTCAGCGGGTAGACGGCGCCGTTCGGCCCCAGCTCCGGCAGGCCCGCGTTGGGCATGCAGGTGACCGGCACCTCGGAGTGCCGGGCCAGGTGGCGCAGGTGCTCGCTCATCTGGTCCGGACCGGTGGCGCAGTTCAGGCCGATGGCGTCCACGCCGATCGCCTGCAGCGTGGTGAGCGCGGCCCCGATCTCGGACCCCATGAGCATGGTGCCGGTGGTCTCGACCGTCACGGAGACGATGACCGGCACGGAGCGCCCGACCTCGGCGATCGCGTCGTGGCAGCCGGTCACCGCGGCCTTCGCCTGCAGCAGGTCCTGGCTGGTCTCCACCAGCAGCGCGTCCGCGCCGCCCTCGAGCAGCCCGGCGGCCTGCTCGGCGAACGTCGCGCGCAGGTGCGCGTACGTGGTGTGCCCGAGGCTCGGCAGCTTGGTGCCCGGACCCATCGAGCCGAGCACCCAGCGCGGGTGGTCGGCGGTGGCGAACGCGTCGGCGCGGTCGCGGGCCAGGGCGGCGCCGGCCCGGGCGAGCTCGCGGATGCGGTCGTCGATGCCGTAGTCGGACAGGTTCGACCAGTTGGCGCCGAAGGTGTTCGTCTCGATCGCGTCGACGCCCACCCCGAGGTACTCGTCGTGCACGGCGCGGATGATGTCCGGCCGCGACACGTTGAGGATCTCGTTGCAGCCCTCGTGACCCTCGTAGTCGTCGAGGGTCGGGTCCGCGGCCTGGATCATCGTGCCCATGGCGCCGTCGGCCACCACGACGCGGGTGCGCAGGGCCTCGCGCAGGGCGGTGGAGCGGGCGTCGGCGGCGGCAGGGTCGAGCGTGGTCGTCACCCGTGCAGCGTAACGGCGCGGGGGGCCGCTCGGACGGCGCGTCCACCGCCGCGAGCAGGCCTGCGAGCAGACGCCCCGGGCGGACCGCTCAGAGCAGCGGGGCGCCGTTCACGGTGAGCAGGATCGAGTACACCGACGTGGACGCGGTGACGAAGAGGCGGTTGCGCTTGCGGCCGCCGAACGCGAGGTTCGAGACCTCTTCGGGCAGGTGGAGCCGCCCGAGGAGCGTGCCGTCGGGGTCGAGCACGTGCAGGGCCTCGCCGGCCGCCACCCAGACGCGGCCCGCCGTGTCGACGCGCACGCCGTCAGGGCCGCCGTCGAGCTCGGCGAACACCTGCCCGCCCGCGAGCCGGCCGCCGTCGACGGAGAAGACCCGCAGGTGCCGGCGGTGCGTGTCCGCGACGTACAGGAGCGTCCCGTCCACCGACAGCGCGAGGCCGTTGGGCCGGTCGAAGTCCGTGGCGACGGCGGTCACGTCGCCCGTGACGGGGTCGACCCGGTAGACGTGGCAGCCGTCGATCTCCGGCTCCGCACGCTCGCCCTCGTAGTCGGTCGTGATCCCGTACGGCGGGTCGGTGAACCACACCGCTCCGTCGGCGGACACCACCACGTCGTTCGGGCTGTTGAGCCGCCGTCCGCCCCAGCGGTCCGCGAGCACCGTGGTCGAGCCGTCGTGCTCGGTCCGTTCCACGCGGCGCGCGCCCTGCCGGCACGTCACGACCCGCCCCTGGCGGTCGATCGTCCGGCCGTTCGGGTAGCGGGCCGGCGACTCGAGGACGCTCACCGACCCGTCCGCCTCGTCCCAGCGCAGGACGCGGTCGTTGGGGATGTCGCTGAACAGCAGGTACCGGCCGGCGGGCACGTACAGGGGGCCCTCCGTCCATCGGCCACCCGTCCACAGCCGCTCGAGGCGGCCGTCGCCGCGCACGGCGGCGAAGCGCTCGTCGAGGCGTTCGTAGACGGCGGGGACGGTCTCGGTCATCGCGGGCTCCGGCGGGTCGTGGTGCGCGGTCCGTGCAGGTCAGAAGCCTGCGCGGTGGCTGCACGGTGCCACACGACGTCGCACCGCGACAACCGGTGCGGCCGCGAAAAGCCGTGCGCACGACGCGGCGGCCCGCCTACCGTGGGCCCATGGCCAGGACCGATCTGCGCGCGTCCCTCGCCGAGCGCGCCGCCGCCCCCGCCGTGCTGCCGGCGCTGACCGCGGGCGGGCTGACGTGGCGGCCCGCGACCCGGGACGACGTCGACGCCCTCCTCGAGCTGCGCAACCTCGTCGCGGAGACGGACGGCGAGCCGTACCGGGAGTCGAGGGAGGAGCTGCTGGAGATCCTCGACGCCCCGTGGCACCGGCTGGACACCGACTCCGTCCTCGGCCACGACGCCGCGGGCGCCTTGCGCGCCTACGGCTACGTCGAGACCATGCCGGGCGACACCGCGCGGGTGCGGGCCTTCCTGTGGGGCGCGGTGCACCCGGACCGGCGCGGCGAGGGCATCGGCCGGCAGCTGTTCGCCTGGCAGGAGGCGCGGGCGCGCCAGCTGCTCGCGGCGACCGGCAAGGACCTGCCCGGCCGCCTCGCGGGGTTCCTCGAGGACACGGCGCCTGCCGCCAAGGTGCGGCTCTTCGAGCGGGCGGGCTTCACGCCGCGGCGGTTCTACTCCGACCTCGAGCGGGACCTGCGCGACCTCGCCGCGCACCCGCTGCCCGTCGTCGAGCTCGACGACGGGCTCCGGCTCGTCCCCCTCGGCGAGGAGCACGACGAGCCCGCCCGCCTCGCGCACAACGACGCGTTCCGCGACCACTGGGGGAGCGAGCCGCAGACTCGTGAGCAGTGGAGGAGCGGGCGCAGCACGTACGCGCCGGAGTGGTCCTTCGTCGTCGTGGACCCCGCGCCGGACGTCGACGCGCTGCTGGCCGACCCCGCCACGGACGCCGAGACCGCCGCCGCGCTCCGGGCAGGGGAGCCGCTCGTCGTGGGCTACCAGATCGCGGCCCGCTACACGGCGGACTTCGCGGTGCGCGGCTACCCGTTCGGCTACACCGACATCCTCGGCGTGCGCCGCGGGTACCGTGGCCGCAAGGTCGCCGTCGCGCTGCTCGCCGCGGCCATGCGGGCGTTCGCCGCCGACGGCATGGCCGTCGCCGCGCTCGACGTCGACACGCAGAACCCGAGCGGCGCGCACGGGCTGTACGCGAGCCTGGGCTACCGCAAGCGGCACGGGTCGCGGCTGCTGACGATCGAGCTCTGACGGCCGCGGCGGAGCGGGTTTCGGCCTGACGGCCGAGGGGCCTAGGCTGCCCGCGTGACCGACGTCGTTCATCCCGGGCTGCTCCCGGCGCCGCCCCAGCGGCTGCTGCCCACCGTCACCTCCCGCGCTGCCGCCGTCGCGCTCGCGATGATCACCGTGCTGCACCTCGTGGCCCAGGTGGCCGAGGCGAGCACGTGGGCCCGGGTCACGCAGGTCTGCCTCATGCCGCTGCTCGCGGTGACGCTGTGGTGCGCCGCGCCGGCTCCCCGCTCGCGGCTGGTGCGCCTGGTCACGGTGGCCCTGGGACTGTCCTGGCTCGGGGACACGGCGCCCGCGGCGTTCGAGGGCGACGCCGCGTTCCTCGTCATGGTGGGCTTCTTCCTGCTCGCCCAGGTGGCGTACGCCGTCGCGTTCTGGCCGACGCGGGGGGCGAGCGTCGTGCGCCGGCCGGTGCTGCTCGCGCCCTACGTGCTCGCGGCCGTGGCGCTCGTCGCGGCCTGCGCCCCCGGCGCGCCCGGCCCGCTGCTGGCGGCCGTGGTCGTGTACGGCGTCTGCCTCGTGACGATGGCGGTGCTCGCCACCGGCGTGCACCCGCTCGCCGGCGCGGGCGGCATCGTCTTCCTGGCGTCGGACGCCATGATCGCGCTGGGCGCCTTCACCGGCTGGTTCGACCCGCCCGCCTCCGGCTTCTGGGTGATGCTCACCTACGTCGCGGGTCAGGCGCTCCTGGTGGCCGGGGTGCTCGCCTGCAGCTGCAGCCAGCTGTCGGGCTCGGGGACGGGCGTGAAGCCCGCGCGCTCGTAGATCCGCCGCCCCTCGTCCGACGCGCGGAGCAGGACGCGCTTCAGGCCGAGCGACTCGACGTCGGCCAGGGCGTGCGCGACGACGGCGCGGCCCAGCCCGTGGCCGCGGTGGGCGGGATCGACGATGACGTCCGCGAGCCAGCCGAAGGTCGCGCCGTCGGTGACGAGGCGCGCGTAGGCGGCCAGGTCGCCCGTCGCAGTGAGGACGGCGTAGCTGCGCGACCCCGCCATGGCGCCGCGCTGCACCTCGAGGGTGCGGCCCTCGGCCCAGTAGGCGTGCGCGGCGAGGAGCGCGTGCGCACGGGTCGCGCCGATCCGCTCCGGGTCCGTGGTGAGGGTGAAGCCTTCGGGCAGGTCGTGCGGCGAGAGGTCCGGCATGGCGCCAGTGAAGCAGCCGCTCGTGTCGGTGGTCACACCTAATCTCGGGACATGGACATCATCCTGGTTCCCGGGTTCTGGCTCGACGGCTCCGCGTGGGACGAGGTGGTCCCGGTGCTCGAGGCCGCCGGGCACACCGCGCACCCGATCACCCTGCCCGGGATGGAGTCGGTCGACGCCGACCGCTCCGGCATCCATCTCGCGGACCACGTGGGAGCAGTGGTCGCCGCGATCGACGCGGTGCCCGGCGACGCGCCCGTGGCGCTCGTCGGGCACTCGGCGGGCGGCGGGCTGGTCTACGCGGCCTCCGACGCCCGTCCCGACCGGGTGGCGCACGTCGTGTACGTCGACTCGGGACCGTTCGCCGAGGGGCAGGCGGTGAACGCCGACCTGCCCGCGGACGTCGTCGACCACGCGCTGCCCGCGTGGGACGAGCTCGAGGACGCCGACCTCGTCGGCCTGGACGACGACCGGCGCGCCCGGTTCCGGGCGCGCGCGGTCCCGCAGCCCGGCGGGACGGTCCGGGAGGGGCACCACCTCGGGGACGACGCCCGCCGGCTCGACATCCCGTCGACGGTCGTCGCCTGCGAGATGCCCGGCGAGGTGCTGCGAGGCCTGATGTCCGAGGGGCACCCGTTCGTCGCCGAGCTCGCCCGGCTGCACGACTACGAGATCGTCGACTTGCCCACCGGCCACTGGCCGATGTTCACACGGCCCGCGGACCTGGGCGCGGCGATCGTGGACGCCGTCGCGCGCTGAGCCGCGGCGTCAGCCGACCACGTCAGCCGATCACGTCAGCCGATCGCGGCGACGGGTGCGGCCAGCGGCTGCCCCGAGCCGTCGCGCCGGTCGGTGCTCTCGGGCAGCTCGACCGGCTGGCCGGCCCCGCCGACGGCGCGCGCCGGACCCTCGCCCACCCAGGCCAGGACGAGGCCGTCCTCGCCCTTGAGGAACCGGTGGGCACGGACCCCGCCGGTGCCGCGGCCCTTGCCGGGGTACAGCTCGTAGGGCGTGACCTTGGCGGAGCCGCCGCCCGTACCGGGCAGGGCGCCCGACGTCCCCGCCACCGTCACGACGGTGTGCAGGTCGCGGGTCGCGGCCCGCGCGACGCCGAAGAAGACGACCTGCTGGCCGGCGCCGAGGCGGATCCCCGCCATGCCGGCCGCGGCCCGGCCCTGCGGGCGCACGGCGGAGGCGTCGAAGTGCAGCAGGCTCGCGTCGGAGGCGACGAAGACGAGCTCGTCGTCGTCCCCCACGGGGGCGGCACCGACGACGCGGTCGCCGTCCTTGAGCGCGATGACGTCCCACTCGTCGCGGTTCGTGGGCACGTCGCCCGCGGCGACGCGCTTGACGACGCCGTTCGCGGTGCCGAGCGCCAGGGTGGGTGCGTCGTCGTCCAGGGCGACCACGGTCAGCGCGGTCTCGCCGGGCGCGAGCGCGACCAGCTCGCTCACGGGGATGCCGCCCGACAGCGACGGCGGGCCGTCGGTCGGGGGGAGCGCGGGCAGGTCGAGCACGGACACCCGCAGGAGGCGGCCCGCGGACGTGACCAGGCCGACGTCGCCACGCGTGGTCGCCGCGACGTCGCCGCGCATCGCGTCGTGGGCGTGTCGGCGGCCGGCGCGCTCGAGCGGCGCGTCCGCGGCCTCGCCCGACGTGCGGGCCAGGAGCCCCGTGGCGGACAGCAGCGCCCGGGTGGGGGAGTCCGCGATCTCCAGGCTGATGGCCGGCGCCTTGCTGCGGCCGTTCGTGGCGGCGGGCGCGGTGGCGCCGCCGGCGGAGTCGAGCAGCACGGTGCGGCGCGGGGTGCCGTAGGTGGAGGCGACCTCGCCCATCTCGGCGCTCACGACGGCGCGCAGGCGGGTGTCGTCGGCGAGGATCTCCTGGAGCTCGGCGATCTCGCGCTCCAGCTCCGACTGCTCCTTCTCCAGCTCGATGCGGGAGAACTTGGTCAGCCGCCGCAGCTGCAGGTCGAGGATGTACGTCGCCTGGGGCTCCGAGAGGTCGAAGACGCTCATGAGGCGCTCGCGCGCCGCGCCGGCGTCGTCGGAGGTGCGGATGACCTGGATGACCTCGTCGATGTCGACGATGGCGAGCAGCAGGCCCTCCACCAGGTGCAGGCGCTCCTGCCGCTTGGCGAGCCGGAACGTGGAGCGGCGGCGCACCACGTCGATGCGGTGCTCCACCCACACGCGCAGCAGCTCGAGCAGGCCGAGCGTGCGCGGCTGGCCCTCGACGAGGGCCACGTTGTTGATGCCGAACGAGTCCTCGAGCGGCGTGGTGCGGTACAGCTGCTCCAGCACGGCGTCCGGGTCGAAGCCGGTCTTCACCTCGACGACCAGGCGCAGGCCGTGCGTGCGGTCCGTGAGGTCCTGCACGTTGGTGACGCCCTGGATCTTCTTGGCCTTCACGCCGTCGGCGATCTTCTCGATCACCTTCTCCGGGCCCACGCCGTAGGGGAGCTCCGTGACCACGATGCCCTTGCGGCGCGGCGTGACGTTCTCGACGCGGGCCGTCGCGCGCGTGCGGAAGGTGCCGCGACCGGTGCGGTAGGCGTCGCGCACGCCGTCGAGCCCGACGATCTTGCCGCCCGAGGGCAGGTCCGGGCCGGGCACAAAGCGCATGACGTCGTCGAGCGTCGCGTCGGGGTGGGCGATGAGGTGCTGGGCCGCGGCCACGACCTCGACGAGGTTGTGCGGCGCCATGTTCGTCGCCATGCCGACGGCGATGCCGGACGCGCCGTTGACCAGCAGGTTCGGCACGGCCGACGGCAGCACCGACGGCTGCGTGAGCTTGTTGTCGTAGTTGGGGACGAAGTCGACGACGTCCTCGTCCAGGCCGGCGGTCATCGCCATCGACGGCGGGGCCAGCCGGGCCTCGGTGTACCGGGGGGCCGCGGGGCCGTCGTCGAGCGAGCCGAAGTTCCCGTGCCCGTCCACCAGCGGCAGGCGCATCGAGAAGTCCTGCGCGAGGCGCACCAGCGCGTCGTAGATGGCGGTGTCGCCGTGCGGGTGCAGCTTGCCCATCACCTCGCCGACCACGCGGGACGACTTCACGTGCGCCCGGTCGGGCCGCAGGCCCATGTCGGACATCATGTACAGGATGCGCCGGTGCACCGGCTTGAGCCCGTCGCGGGCGTCCGGCAGGGCGCGGGAGTAGATGACGGAGTACGCGTACTCGAGGAACGACGTCTCCATCTCCGCCGCGACGTCGATGTCGACGATCTTCTCGTCGAACGGCTCGTCGGTGGCGGGTGCGCTGCTGCTCTTGCGCGCCATGCGGTGCGGCTCCTGAGTGTCGAAGGACGGCTCGGTCGAGAGTCCGGTGGGGGCGGGCGTCCGTCGCGGACGCCCCAGACTCTAGTCGCCGGTGCCCACAGGGCCGCGCAGGCGCGGCGACGCGCCCGCGTCACAGGGCCCGGATAGCCTGCACGGGTGGACGTACCCGACACTCCGGACGAGCGGCCGGGCACCCGGTCGGACCCCGAGTACCCGGTCGCGTGGGAGGCCGACGTCGTGCTGCGCGACGGCACGACCATGCACGTGCGGCCGCTGCGGCCCGACGACGCCGCCGCGATCCAGCGCTTCCAGGAGGCGCAGTCCGAACGGTCGGCGTACTTCCGCTTCTTCGCGCCCGTGCGGCGCCTCACCGACCGCGAGCTGAACCGGCTCACGCACCTCGACCAGCGCGACCGCGTGGCGCTGGTGGCCGTGCGTCCCGGCGTCGACGACGCCGGGAACCCGCGCGACGACGTGCTCGGCGTCGCCCGGTACGACAAGGTGGCCCCGGCGGAGGCGGAGGTGGCGTTCAACATCGCCGACGCGATGCAGGGCAAGGGCCTGGGCTCGGTGCTGCTCGAGCACGTCGCCGCGGCGGCGCGCGAGCGCGGCGTGCGGCGCTTCACGGCCGACGTCCTGCCCCAGAACTCGTCGATGCTCGCCGTCTTCCGCGACGCCGGGTACGCGGTGAGCCAGCACCTCGACGACGGGGTGGTCACGGTGGCGTTCGACCTCGACCCCACCGAGCGGTCCCGGGAGGTGATGGCCGACCGCGAGCACCGCGCCGAGGCGCGCTCGATGCAGGCGCTGCTGTCCGCCCGCCGGGTCCTGCTCGTCGGGCCCGGCCCGGCGGGGCCCGGGGGAGCGACGCCGGAGCACCACCTCGCGCAGCGGGTCGTGGACGCCGCCGCCGCAGACCCGGGGGACACCCTGCTCACGGTGCTCGGCGCGCCGGGGCCGGTCCCCGACGCCCCGGGGCTCGCGGTCGCGGGGTCGTGGGACGACGCGCTGGAGGGCGGCGACGAGGTCGGGCCTGACGACGCGCATGAGGAAGGGCACGACGGCGAGCAGGGCGTCGACCTCGCGTTGTTGTCGGTGCCGCCGCCCGACGCCGTCGACGCGGTGCGCCGCCTGGCCGGGCGCGGCGTGCGCGGCGTCGTCGTGCTCGCCGCCGGGTACGCGGAGACGGGGCCGGACGGCCTGGCCCGCCAGCGCGAGCTCGTGCGCGCCGCGCACGCCGGCGGGATGCGGGTGGTCGGCCCCGCGTCGTTCGGCGTGCTCACGACGACGCCGGGTGCGCAGCTCCACGCGAGCCTCGCCGAGCGCCCGCCCCGCGCCGGCGTGGTCGGCATGTTCTGCCAGTCGGCGCCCGCCGCCGTCACGCTCACCCGGACGCTCGAACGCCGTGGCCTGGGCGTCTCGGCCCTGGTCTCCGCCGGGCACCGCGCCGACGTGTCGGGCAACGACCTCATGCAGTACTGGCAGGACGACCCCCGCACCGCCGTGGTCTGCCTCTACCTCGAGTCGATCGGCAACCCGCGCAAGTTCTCCCGGATCGCGCGACGGCTCGCCGGGGTCAAGCCCGTCGTCGTGGTGGTCGCCGGGCAGTCGGGCCAGGTCGTGCCGCCGGGGCACGCCGTGCGCGCCACCCGTGCCCCGCGCCGCCTGCTCGACGAGATGCTGCGGCAGTCCGGCGTCATCCGGGCGGAGAACACCCACCAGCTCATGGACGTCGCGCAGGTGCTCGCGCACCAGCCGCTGCCCGCCGGCGGGCGGGTGGGCATCCTCGCGTCGTCCGCGGCGCTCGCGGCCCTCGTGGCGGAGGCGGCGGCCGCCGCGGGCCTCGTCGTCGCGGCGTCGTCCGACTTCCTCCCGCCGGATGCCACCGACGAGCAGATCGCCCAGGTGACGGGCGCCCTGTACGCACCGGGGGCGTGCGACGTCGTCGTGGTCGTCGACGTGCCCGTCGTCGTGCCGCGGACCGGGGCGGTGGCGCGCGCCGTCGCCGAGGCGGCCGCGCGCACCGGGCGCACCACCGTCGCGTCGATGCTCGGCCTGAGCGGCCTGCCCGACGAGCTGGCGGCGACCGGCCCCGACGGCACGCCCGTGCGCATCCCCGCGTTCTCCACCCCCGAGGACGCCGTGACGGCCCTCGGCAAGGTCGTGACGTACGCGCGCTGGCGCACGGAGGACCGCGGCACGCACGTGCGCCCCGAGGGCATGGACGCGCGGCGGGCGCGCAAGCTCGTCGAGGGCTGGCTCGCGGCCGACGGCGGCGACGGCCGCGTGCTGACCCAGGACCAGACGGCGGAGCTGCTCGACTGCTACGGCGTGCGGCTGTGGCGGTCGCGCACCGTGCGCACGGCGGAGGAGGCCGTCGCCGCGGCCGACGCGCTCGGCTGGCCGGTCGCGCTGAAGACCGCGTCGACCGCGCTGCGCCACCGCACGGACCTGGGCGGCGTGCGCCTCGACATCGCCGACGCGGCCGAGCTGCGCGCCGACGTCGAGCGCATGCGGCAGGTCGCGCTGGAGGTCCTGGGGGAGGACGACCCCGCCATGGAGGTGCAGCCCATGGCGCCCGTGGGGGTGCCGTGCGTCATCCGCTCCGGCGAGGACCCGCTGTTCGGCCCGAAGGTGTCCTTCGGGCTCGCGGGCGACGCGACCGACCTGCTCGACGACGTCGCCTACGGCATCCCGCCGCTGACGGACGTGGACGTGGCGGCCATGGTGCGCACGGTGCGCGCGGCGCCGCGGCTGTTCGGGTACGGCGGCGCGCCCGAGGCCGACATCGACGCGCTCGAGGACGTGCTCGCGCGCGTGTCCGTGCTGGCCGACGACCTGCCCGAGCTGGCGTCGCTGGAGCTGTACCCCGTCGTCGCCGGCTCGGTGGGCGTCAGCGTCCTGCACGCCGTCGTCCGGCTGCGGTCGGCGGCCCAGCGGGCCGACGCGCCCCGGCGGGCCCTGCCCGGCTGAGGCCTCAGGCGATCCGGGCCGATCCGGGCCGATCTCGTCGAGGCTGTCGGTCGGCCCGCCCCTCGTTCGTCGACCGGGTGGAGCGTGCCGACGATTCTCGGCGCGCTCGCCAGTCCGCCGCGATGCCGGCGGTCCGACGACGTCGAGGAGAGTGCCATGAGCATCACCGAGAGCCACGCCCGCCGCGGCGAGGAGAGCCACGCAGCGCCAGCCGTCCCGCCCGTCGTCGACCGGGCGGCCTGGCAGGCCGCCCGCGACGAGCTGCTCGTGCGGGAGAAGGCGCACACGCGGGAGGGCGACGCCATCGCGGCGGCCCGCCGGCGGCTGCCCATGACGGAGGTCGACGCGGGCGCCACGGTGGTCGGGGCCGGCGGACCGACCACCCTGCTCGACCTGTTCGACGGACGCGAGGAGCTCGTCGTCTACAAGCACATGTGGCACCCGGGCGAACCGTTCGAAAACCAGTGCGAGGGCTGCACGCTGACGTACTTCCCCGCGCAGGACCCCGCCTACCTGAACGCCCGCGGCGTGTCGCTCGCCGTGCTCGCCCAGGCGCCGTACGGCGAGCTGGCGCCGTTCGTCGCGTTCATGGGGTACCCGCAGCACTGGTACTCCGTGGTCGACGTGGCGGACCCGGACGTGAACGGGGAGGACTTCGGGACCTGGATGTGCTTCCTGCGCGTCGGCGAGCGGGTGTTCCTCACGGGAACGCTGACCGGGCGCGGCGGCGAGGCCACGATGCCGGCGCTCGCCCTGCTGGACCTGACGCCGCGCGGGCGCATGGAGGCATGGCAGGACTACCCGGACGGCTGGCCGCAGGGCAAGGCGCCCTGCTGGTTCTGGCGTGCGGACGCCGACGGCGTCGGGAACGAGGGCGCCGGCGGGCGTCCGACGATCCAGTGGACCCGTCCCGGAGCCACGCCGGTGGCCTCGGTGGGCCACGAGCACCACCACTGAGACCGGAGCGCGCACCGTCCACGCCGTGCACACCGTGCTCGCGGCGGGCATGGCCGCGATGCTGCTCGGCATGGGCCGACACGATGCTGACGGGCGGCACGCTGCTGCGCCCGTGGGCACGCGCCGGGCCACCACGGCGCGGCGGCGCTCGGGACCGCGCCCGTGCCGGTGCTCGCGGCCGCGGTGGCGGTGGGTTACGCCGTCGCCTGCGCGGTCGAGGCCCGCCGGCGGGCGACGTCCTGCTCCGCGCCGAGCTCGCGGCGGCGGCCACCTCGACCCTCGCCATGGCGGCGATGCCCTGGCTGGCGCCCTAGAGGCCCGAGCGCACGCGGGCCCCCGGGGATGGGACAATGCCCGGGTGCCGCATGCCACCGCCCGTGAGAACCTCCGTGCCGACCTGTCCGCCCACGTGCGCCGGGCCGGGTACTACCCGGACCTCGTGGAGGACGTCCTCGACGTCGCGCTCGCCGACGAGGACGTGCTCGCCCACCTCGTGCAGGCAGAGACGACCTTCGACGACGCCGTCCGCCGCCACCTCACCGTGCTGGCGCTCACGCCCACGCGCCTGGTCACCGCGCACGTCGACGACCACGAGGGCGACGCCGCCCACCCGTCGTCGGCGGCCGCGACCACGGAGGCCGTGCCGCTGAGCGAGATCCGGTCCGTGGCGCTCACGCACATCGTGGCCGAGCCGGCGGAGCACCGCCCCGGCGACAGCGCGTCCGAGCTCACGCTCGCGATCGGCTGGGGCGCCGTCTCCCGCGTCGACCTCGAGCCGGCGCAGTGCCCGGACCCGAACTGCGAGGCCGACCACGGCCTCACCGGCACGCTCACCCCCGACGACGTCGTCGTGCGCGTCAGCGGGGCCGCGGAGGGCCGGGACGCCCTGCGCCGCGCGATCGCGTTCTCGCGCTCCCTGTCGGCCGCGACCGGGGCGGGCGGGCGCGTCGGCCGATGACGGCGACGCTCACGCTCCCCGACGGCCTGCTCGCCCCCTCCTACGGCACGGGGTCGCTCGCCGCGGTCCTGCCCGCCGTCGCGGGCGCCCTGGGGACGGACCTCACGACCGCCACCGGGCTGCGATCGACCGACTGCCGCGACGCGCTCGGGCTGCCGTCGGGCGTGCGGCGCGCGGTCGTCGTCCTGGTCGACGGCCTCGGCCTGGCGAACCTCGCCGAGCGCGGAGGGCACGCGCCGTTCCTGCGCTCGCTGGCCGCGGACGGCCGGTCGGTGCTGTCGAGCTTCCCCTCGACGACGGCGGCCGCGCTCGCGACGTTCGGCACCGGCACGTCCCCGGGGCGCACCGGCCTGCTGGGCTACACGCAGCGCAACCCCGCCACGGGCGGCCTCGCCACCACGGTGTCCTGGACCGAGCAGTCCGACCCGTACCGCCGCACCAAGCTCTCCGGACCGATGCGCGCGGAGCCCGAGGACGTGCAGCGCGAGCCCACGGTGCTCGAGAGGCTCGCCGCCGACGGCGTGCGCGTCGTCGCGCCCGGACCCGCCCGCTTCGCCGGCTCCGGCATGACCCGCGCGGCGCTGCGCGGCCCACGCTACGTGCCCGCCGAGGGCCTCGACGCCCAGGTCGGCGCCACGGTCCGCGAGCTGCGCGAGCCCGGCCTCGTGTACCTCTACCACGGGGCCGTGGACAAGGCCGGCCACCAGCACGGGCCGCAGTCGTGGCAGTGGGGTGACGCGCTCGAGGAGACCGACTCCGAGCTGCGCCGCCTCGTGCGCTCCGTGCCGAAGGGCACGCTCGTTGTCGTCACGGCCGACCACGGGCAGGTGACGGCCGACCTGTCACGCCAGCACGACGTCGCCGCCCATCCGGAGCTCGCGCGGGACGTGGCGCTGCTGGGCGGCGAGCCGCGTGCCGGCCACGTGTACGTCGCGCCCGGCGCCGACCCGCGGGACGTCGCGGCGCGCTGGGCCGCGGTGCTCGGCGACGACGCGCTCGTCGTCCTGCGCGACGACGCCGTCGCGGCCGGCTGGCTGGGCCCGGTGGCCGAGCACGTGCTCCCCGCCGTGGGCGACGTGCTGGTCGCGGCCCGCGGCGCGGCGACCGTCGTCGACTCGCGCCTGCACCCCTCCGGAGCCCGCGAGATGCCGGGCGTGCACGGGTCGCTGACGCCCGCGGAGATGGTCGTGCCGCTGCTGGTCGCCCAGGCGTAGGCGCCGCGATATCCCGTGGCCGCCGGCGGGCCCCGGTGCCACGATGTGGCGATGGAGCAGCGCAGGCAGGACGGCCAGCAGTATCCCGCGCCCGCGTCCCGGTGGACCCGTGCGACGGTGTACCCGGACATGTGGGTGGACCCGGACGACGACCCGCGGGAGAGCGACGTCGACCTGGTCGACGAGCGGGCGATCCTGCTCGACGCGCTCCGCTCGTACCGGCTGACCGTCGAGATGAAGTGCGCCGACCTCGACGCGGAGCAGCTCGCCCGCCGCTCTGTCCCGCCGTCGACGATGTCGCTGCTGGGCCTGGTGCGGCACCTCACGGAGGACGAGCGGCACGTGCGCCGCATCATGACCGGCGAGGACGCGCCGTGGCTGTACCGGAGCGAGGAGCACCGCGACGGCGACTGGGACGGCGCGGTCGCCGACCCCGCCGTGGTCGACGAGGCGTTCCACCGCTGGCGCGAGGAGATGGCGGCCACGGACCGGATGGTCGACGGGATCGACGACCTGGGCGCGACGAACGCCGGCCTCTCCGACCTCGGCGCCGAGCCGGGCGGTGAGATCACCCTGCGCGAGCTGCTGCTCAGCCACGTCGAGGAGTACGCGCGGCACTGCGGGCACGCGGACCTGCTGCGGGAGTGCGTGGACGGGCGGGTCGGCCAGTAGCCCGCACGCGGCTCGGTCCCGGCGTCTGACAGGATCTGCCCATGGCCGAGCTCGTCTTCTTCTCCGGGACCATGGACAGCGGCAAGTCGACGCTGGCGCTGCAGACCGACCACAACCACGCGGCGCGCGGACGGACCGGGCTGATCTTCACGCGCGACGACCGTGCGGGCACCTCCCGCCTGTCGTCGCGGCTCGGGCTCGAGGTCGACGCCCGCGAGGTCACCGACGACACCGACTTCTGGGACGTCGTCGCCGCCGAGCGGCAGGCGGGTCGCGTCGTGGACTACCTCGTGTGCGACGAGGCGCAGTTCTACTCCCCGGCCCAGGTGGAGCAGCTCGCCCGGCTGGTCGACGAGGTGGAGCTGGACGTCTTCGCCTTCGGCATCACGACCGACTTCCGCACCCGGCTGTTCCCCGGTGCCGCCAGGCTCATCGAGCTCGCGGACCGGGTCGAGGAGCTGCAGGTGCGCTCGCTGTGCTGGTGCGGCGCGCGGGCCACGCACAACGCCCGCACGGTGGGCGGCGTCATGGTCGTCGAGGGCGACCAGGTGGTGGTCGGCGACGTCGCGGGCGCGCCCGACGGCGGCCCGGTCTCCTACGAGGTGCTGTGCCGGCGCCACCACATGCGGCGCATGACGCAGGCCGACGCCCGACGGCGCGCCGCCGTCACGGACCAGCTGGACCTGGGCGACGGCGCGTAGCGCAGGTCAGGACGAGGGCCGGCCGCCGCCGAAGACGATCTCGTCCCAGCTCGGCACCTGCGCCCGGCCCTTGCGGCCCGAGCGTCGCGCCCCCGCGGGCTTGTCGCTGCGGGGCGCGGGCGCGGCAGGCTGCGGCCCGGCGGCCCCCTGCGCGGGCGGCCCGCTCGGCGCCGGGGCGTCGTCGACGACGTCGGCCCGGGCCTCCGCGGGAGCGCCGTCCACGCCGTTCGTGCCGTCAGCGTCGTCGGTGCCGTCGCTCTCGTCGGCGTCGAGCGGCAGCACGCCCGGCACGGGACGACGCGCGGAGGACGGGTGCGTGGACCGGTCCGGCGGCGCGGGCCGGCCCGCCCGGCGCGACCCCAGGTCGACGATGCTCGCGCCCGCCGGGTCGGTCTCGTCCGGCGCGGGGGAGTGCGCGGCCGGGGGCGCGCTGACCTGGCCGACGGGGATGGGGGTCGGCGCGGGCACGACGTCGTCGTCCGTGGAGCGCGACGGCGGCCGGCGGCGGTCGCCGGGCCGCTGACCGCGCCGCCCGGCGAGGTCGTCCAGGAGCAGCGCGGTGGTGTCGTCGTCCACGTGCCGGCGCGGCGTGACCGTCCGGCCCCCGGTCGACGGCACGCCGAGCACGTCGGGCGAGACCGGGTCGTCGGGCTGGCCGAGCCAGCGCGCCTCGTCGTCGAGCGGCGTCACGACGCGGCCCTTGGGGTCGAAGGTCCAGCGCGCGGAGCGGTCGCGATCGCCGGCGGAGAACCGCACCTCGACCACCCAGGGGGCCGTGCCGTCCCGGCGGGCGGACCAGTGCGCCTCGTCGGAGGTCACGCCGCGTGCCGCGAGCCGCGTGTCGGCGACCTCCCCGAGCGTCGTCGTCTCGTCGTCGCCCGGCAGCCGGTGGGCGCGCACCTGCCCGACGGCGTGGTCGCGCTCCGCGGCCACGGGCCACTCGTAGCGCTGCACGTGCTCGACGGGCAGGCCGGACTCCTCGGCGAGCTCCTCGACGGTGGCGCCGGCGCGCAGGCGCGCCTGGAGGTCGCGCGGGCGCAGCGTCGTGGCCGCCTGGGCGCGCAGGGCCTCCGTGCGCGGCCGGTCGCGTCGGACCGCGGCACGCAGCGCCTCCGTGATGGGCAGGGTGCTCTCGGTGCCGTCGGGGCCGCGCAGGACCAGGCGCTCACCGTCCTCGTGCAGCCTCACGAGCTCGAGCTCGGCCATGCTTCCTCCCTCACAGGTCGCCCTCGGGAACTCCGTCGGGGCGGGTCCGCCTGTTCGAGGGTGCCACCGGCGCGGGGCGGCGCCGCGCAGGCGCGTCGGTGTGCCGTCGATTGGCGCGCCCACCGACGAGCCGCCCGCGGGCGGGGCTGGGAGGATGACGTCCCGTGGACGCGTTCACCTCCGGCCCCGTCTCCTACCTGGAGCTCGTCGCCGTCTTCGTCGCGGCGGTCTCCGGCGGGCTCGCCGCCGTGCGCAAGCGGTTCGACGCGTTCGGCGTCCTCGTCCTCGCGTGGGTGACCGGGCTCGGCGGCGGCATCCTGCGCGACGTCCTCATCGGCGACACGCCCCCGGTGGGCATCTCGAGCTGGCGGCTCGTCCTGGCCGCGCTCGCCGCGGGCGTGATCATCTTCTTCTTCCACCCGGGCCTGGAACGGATGCGGCGCTCCGTCCTGGTGCTCGACGCCGCGGCGCTGTCCCTGTTCGTGCTGCAGGGCACGACCAAGTCCCTCGACCTCGGCGCGGGGGTGCTCGCGTCGATGGTGGTGGGGGTGCTCACCGCCGTGGGAGGCGGGATCCTGCGCGACGTGCTGGTGGGCGAGGTGCCGCTCGTCTTCGCCGACCGCCAGCTCTACGCCGTGCCCGCGCTCGTCGGCGCAGGGCTCACCGCCGTGCTCTGGCACGAGGGCGTGCTGCAGCCGTGGACCGCCCTCGGGGTGGTGGCGCTCGTCTTCGGGTTCCGGCTCGCGTCGCTCGCGCGGGGCTGGACCGTGCCGCACCCGGGGCCGGGCTGGACCGCCCGGTGGGGGCGCCGGTCCGGCAAGATGTAGCCGTGGAACCACGAGCGGAGAGCTTTCCGACGGACCGGCTCCCGGGTGAGGTCGACCTCGACGTCGACCTCGATGTCGACCTCGATATCGACGTCGAGGCGTTGCGGGCGCTGGCCCGCAGCCTCGCGTGCGAGGCGGGCGAGCAGGTGCGCGCCGGGCGCCCCGAGCGCGTCGAGGTCGCCGCCACGAAGTCGAACGACGTCGACCCGGTGACGGACATGGACCGGGCGGTCGAGGCGCAGCTGCGCCGGCGGATCGCCGCGGAGCGGCCGAACGACGCGATCCTCGGCGAGGAGGGCGACGACGTGGCGGGGACGTCGGGGCTCACGTGGGTGCTCGACCCGATCGACGGCACGGTCAACTACCTGTACGGGGTCGCGTCGTACGCGGTCTCCGTGGCCGTCGTGGCGGGGCCCGTCGACCCGGAGCGCTGGACGGCGCTCGCGGGCTGCGTGCACTCGGTGGTCGACGGGCACACGTGGACCGCGGCGCGCGGCGGCGGGGCGGAGCGTGACGGCCGGCCGCTGCGGGTGAACCGACCGGAGAGCCTGGCCCGGTCGCTGCTGGGGACGGGCTTCGGGTACGCGCCCGAGCGGCGGGCGCGACAGGGCGAGGTCCTGGCCCACGTCCTGCCCCGGGTGCGGGACATCCGGCGCCTCGGGTCGGCCGCGATCGACCTGTGCCTGCTCGCCGAGGGCGGGCTCGACCTCTACTACGAGCGCGGCCTCAACCCGTGGGACCTGGCGGCCGGCGCCCTCGTCGCCGCCGAGGCCGGCGCCTGGGTGGGCGGGCTGCGCGGCCGGGGGCCGGGCAGCGCCATGACGGTCGCCGGCGCGACCCCCGTGGTGACCGAGCTCGTCCGCCTGCTCGAGGACGCCGACGCCGACGGTGCGGAGGCGCCCGCGAAGGGCGCGGAGGGCTGACGAGGTTCGGGCCTTCCGGGATCGCGTGCGGGGGTGAAAAAGCGCGCCAGGCCGCCCGTCACGCCGAGGGCGAACACCCCGGCGCGGGGATGCGTCGTCGCAGGTCAGCGGGCGATCGCGAGGCTGTGACACGAGGAACAGCGCGTGGTGTCGCGCGCCCGCCCGAAATAGTGCACAATCCGTGGGCCGACCGGGAACAAAACCCGGTCACCGAGCATTATCAGCGCGTACCGACACCGACACCACGGAGCGTGACCACACAGATGGCAACCGACTACGACGCCCCCCGCAAGAACGACGAGGACGTGGAGCAGGACTCGATCCAGGAGCTCCAGGCGCGTCGTTCCGACAAGTCGTCGGGTGTCGTCGACGAGGACGAGACGGAGGCCGCGGAAGGCTTCGAGCTTCCCGGCGCCGACCTGTCCGGCGAGGAGCTCGCGGTCCGCGTCCTGCCCCGCCAGGCCGACGAGTTCACCTGCACGAGCTGCTTCCTCGTCCACCACCGCAGCCAGCTGGCCTACGAGAAGAACGGCCAGATGATCTGCACGGAGTGCGCCGCCTGACCGACTGCCGGGTCGGGCGCGAGCACCACGGACGACACGGGCCGTCACGTCGAGGACGTGACGGCCTTCGTCGTCCCCGGGGGCGTGCTCGAGGTCGGGCGCCGAGCTCAGCGCGCGAGCGCGGCGGCCAGCTCCTGCGGCCGCCGCGTCGACAGCAGCCAGTAGGGGGTGGGGTCCAGCGGGTCCTCGAGATCCACGCGCACGCCGGTGTGCGCCCAGGCGCGCAGGCACACGAACGCCCGCGCGTCGAGGGCGGGGCCGAGCGCGGTCCGCATCGCCTCGGCGTCGTCCAGGGTGGTCACCTCGCCCAGCAGGTCGAGGGCGATCTGCGCCTTGCCGGCGCGCAGCCGGCCGTCCGCGACCTCGATGACCGGCGCGGTCGCGACCAGGGCCCAGAGCGTGCCGGCCGCGGCGAGGACGCCCACGACCGCCGCGACCGCGTGCGCGAGCGGCCACAGCGTCACCCCGACGATCACACCCAGCCCGACGGCGCCGCACCAGGCCGCGGGGCCGGGCGAGAGGCGCTCCCGGAAGGCCGGGCCGGTGACGGGGGACGGGTGGGGCGCGTGCTCGCTCATGGGCCCATCATCCCAGCACCGCGCCAGGCAACGGTCGGCTACGCTTCCCGGGTGCCTGACACCGCCAGCCAGCCGAGCACCGACCCCAGCACCGACCCCAGCACCGTCGACGTGCTCGTCACGCTGCTCGACGACGTCCCGACCCCCTCGTACGCGCACCCGGGGGACGCGGGCGCGGACCTCGTGACGACGGTCGACGTGGAGATCCCCCCGCAGGGCCGCATCGTCGTGCCCACGGGGGTGGCGATCGCGCTGCCGGAGGGGTACGCGGCCTTCGTGCACCCCCGTTCCGGCCTCGCCGCGAAGCACGGGGTGACCGTGGTGAACGCGCCCGGCACGATCGACGCGGGCTACCGCGGCGAGATCAAGGTGATCCTCCTCAACACGGACGTCTCCGAGCCGGTGCGGCTGCGCCGCGGCGACCGGGTGGCGCAGCTCGTGGTGCAGCGGGTGGAGCACGCCCGCTTCCTCGTGGCGACGACGCTGCCGGGGTCGCACCGCGGCGAGGGCGGCTTCGGGTCGAGCGGCGGTTTCGCCGGCGGCTGACGCCCCCGGACACGGACCGGGGGCGTGCGCGAACCGGTCTACTGTGGGAGACGGGTAGGGCTCGCCCGGCCACCGGGCGAGCAGGACGACGAGAAGGAGATCCTCCGTGGGGCTGTTCCGGCGCAACGCGTCGAAGAAGGGGACCGACGAGGCCGGCGAGCCCGCGGGCGCCCAGGACGCGACGCCCGCCACGGGCACCGCCGGCGCCGCCGGTGACGAGGCGGCGGAGCGCCCCGAGCGCGGCCCGTTCGACTCGACCCAGGTCACGGGCATGGGCCCGCGCGTCGACCTCGGGGCGATCTGGCTGCCCGTGCTGCCCGGCCTCGAGCTGCGCATGGAGGTCGACAAGAAGACCCAGAAGGTCACCGGGGTCTCGACGACCCTCAACGGCTCGGGCCTGCAGGTGCAGGCGTTCGCCGCACCCCGCACCGAGGGGATCTGGGACGAGGTGCGTGCTGAGATCGGGGCATCCATCACCCGCCAGGGCGGCACCGTCGACGACGTGCCCGGCACGTTCGGGCGCGAGCTGATCGCGCGCATCCCGGCCACGGGTCCTGACGGGAAGCCTGCCGTGCGCCCTGCCCGTTTCGTGGGCGTGGACGGTCCTCGCTGGTTCCTGCGGGGCGTGCTCTCGGGGCGCGCGGCGGTGGACCCCGAGGCCGCGAAGCAGCTCGAGTCCGTGTTCGCGAACGTCGTCGTGGTGCGGGACGGCAACCCCCGCCCGCCCCGCGACCTGCTGACCCTCACCCTGCCCAAGAGCGCGCGCCAGGGCGCCGCGCCGGGGGAGGGCGCCACCGCGGGCCCCGAGGGCGCCGCACCGCAGACCCCGTCGTTCGACCCGCTCACCCGCGGGCCGGAGATCACCGAGATCCGGTGACCGACCCGGCCGCGAGGCCGGCTCGTCCACCAGCCTGGAGCTGTTGATGTCCCTGCGAACCGCCGTCCGGCACGCGCTGGCCTCGGCCGACGAGGTCGCCGCCGACGAGGAGCGTCACGAGGCCGCGGCCCACCGCGGCTGCACCCCGGTCGCCGACCTGGGTGACCGCCGTCGGGCGAGCGCCGCCGGCGTGCTGCGCTCGGTCGTGCTGCGCCCGCGCGAGGGCGTGCCCACCGTGGAGGCCGAGCTGTACGACGGCTCCGGCTCCCTCGACCTGGTGTGGCTCGGGCGCCGGGCCATCGCGGGCATCGACCCCGGCCGCCGCATCCGGGTCGAGGGCCTGGTGTGCGACATCGACGGACGGCGCACGATGTTCAACCCCCGGTACGAGCTGCGCGCGCGGGCCGGCGAGTGAGCGACGGGTACCCCGCGGCGGGCGAGCGGCCGGCGCCGGACGGGCGCGGCGTGCGGGCGGTGACGGGCGACTCCTTCTCGTTCGGGCAGGCCGTCGGCGGCGTGCGCGGCGTGGTCGAGGCCGTGCTGCCCGGCCTGCTGTTCGTCGTCATCTACGTCGTCGCGTCGATGGGCGCGTCGTCCGGCGACGGCGAGCGCGGCGCCCTCACCTGGGCCCTGGTCGCATCGGTGGGCGCGGCCCTCGTCGCGGTGGTGGTACGCCTCGCGCAGCGCACGCCGATCACGCAGGCGCTGGGCGGGCTGCTCGGCATCGGCGTGGGCGTGTTCTGGGCGTGGCGCTCGGGCGAGGCGCAGAACTTCTACGTGTGGGGGCTGTGGACCAACGCGGCCTACCTCGCCGCCATCCTCGTGTCCCTGGCCGTGCGCTGGCCCGTCGTCGGGCTCGTGGTGGAGGCGGTGCGCGGCGGGTTCGCCGACGTCGCCGCCGAGCGTTCCCGCGGTGAGACCACCGCCACCGCGGCGGACGGCGCGGCGGAGCCCACTGGCGACGGTGCGACGCCGAACCCGCTCGCCGCGCTGGTGGCGTGGCGCAAGGACCCGGAGCTCGTGCGGCGCTACACCCTCGCCACCTGGTTCTGGGCGGGCCTGTTCGCGGTCCGGCTCGCGGTGAAGGTGCCGCTGTACTTCGCGGACAGCGTCGGCTGGCTGGGCACCGCCCACCTGGTGCTGGGCGTCCCGCTGTGGGGCCTGGTCCTCTGGCTCACCTGGGTGGTGGTGCGCGGCGCGCACGCCGAGCGGCCCGCCACGCAGGAGGCGGGCTAGCGGCCCTCGTCGGACCCGGCCGACCCTTCGGGGGCGTCGTCGCCGTCCGGGACGGCGAGCTCGGGCGCCACGAGCGGGTCGCTCGTCGCGACGGCCGCCACGGCCGGTCCGCCGTGGGCGAGCAGGTGCTGGAGCGACTCCTCGTCCGCCTGGGTGCCCATCACGAGCACGAGCTCGTCGCCGGACTCGAGCGTGTCGTCCACGGTCGGCGCCAGCGGCTGGGCCCCGCGCACGATGCACGCGAGCACCGTGTCGGTGGGCCACACGACGGACCCGACGCGGGCCCCGACCAGCGGCGAGTCGTCCGGCAGGGTCACCTCGACGATGTCCGCGCCGGACTGGTGGAAGGTGAAGATCCGCACCAGGTCCCCGACGGCCACCGCCTCCTCGACCATCGCGGTCATGATGCGCGGGGTCGACACGGCGACGTCGACGCCCCAGGAGCCGTCGAACATCCACTCGTTCTTGGGGTTGTTCACGCGGGCCACCGTGCGGGGCACGCCGAACTCCGTCTTGCACAGCAGGGAGAACACGAGGTTCGCCTTGTCGTCCCCGGTCGCGCCGACGACGACGTCCGCGCTCGTGACGTCCGCGGCCTCGAGGGAGGACAGCTCGCAGGCGTCGGCGAGCAGCCAGTCGGCCTCGGGCACCTGCGCGACCCGCATCGCGGCGGGGCTCTTGTCGATGAGCACGACCTCGTGGTCGTGCGACAGCAGCTCGCGGGCGATCGACCGGCCCACCGACCCCGCCCCGGCGACGACGACGCGCATCAGCTCTCCTCCTGCCGCGGCTCGTGGGTGAGGACCCGTTCGACGGCGGCAGCGTCGTCGCCGCGCATGAGGACGTGCAGCACGTCGTTCTCCTGCAGCACCGACGACGGCGTCGGCAGGATGCCGTCGGTGTAGCGGGAGAGGAACGCGACGCGCGCGCCGGTGGCCTCCTCGATGCGGTGCACCGTCATGCCCGCCCAGCCGGGGTGGTAGTCGATCTGCGCGAGGCGGACCTGCCCGGACGGGTCGCGGTACTCGTCCGTGGCGCCGAGCGGGAGCATCCGCCGCAGCACCTGGTCGGCGGTCCACCGCACGGTCGCGACGGTGGGGATGCCGAGACGCTGGTAGATCTCCGCGCGCTGCGGGTCGTAGATGCGGGCGACGACGTTCTCCACGCCGTACGTCTCGCGCGCGACGCGCGCGGCGAGCACGTTGGAGTTGTCGCCGTCGGACACCGCGGCGAACGCGTACGTGTCCTCGATGCCGGCCTGGACGAGGGTGTCCCGGTCGAAGCCGACGCCGGTCACCTTCTGCCCCGAGAATCCGGCCGGCAGGCGGCGGAACGCGTCGGGGTTCTGGTCGACGACGGCCACGGAGTGGCCGCGGGACTCGATCGTCTGCGCGAGCGTCGACCCGACGCGGCCGCAGCCCATGATCACGAAGTGCACGGGCGAAACGCTATACCTCGCCGCGGCTCGGGACATCGCCACGGGCTCCTCGACGGGACGCGCGCGCCCGCGGGGCGCGGCGGGCATAGCATTGCTCGACGTGTCGGACATCGCGGACGCTGCCAAACGGCTCCTCATCGGGCGCCCCATGCGCAGCGAGAACCTGGGGCACACCCTCCTGCCCAAGCGCATCGCGCTCCCGGTCTTCGCCTCCGACGCGCTGTCGTCGGTCGCGTACGCGCCGGACGAGATCCTCCTGACCCTCGCCGTCGCCGGCATCGCCGCGACGACGATCTCGCCGTGGGTGGGCCTCGGCGTCGTCGTGGTGCTGCTGGTGGTCGTGTCGTCGTACCGCCAGAACGTGCGCGCCTACCCCTCCGGGGGCGGCGACTACGAGGTCGCGACGACGAACCTGGGGCCGTCGGCCGGCATCGGCGTCGCGTCGGCCCTGCTCGTCGACTACGTGCTCACGGTGGCGGTGTCGATCTCGTCCGGCGCCCAGTACGCGGCGTCTGCCCTGCCGTTCCTGCGCGGGCACGAGGCCCTGTTCGCCGTGGCGGTCGTCGTGATCCTCACGGTGATGAACCTGCGGGGCGTGCGCGAGTCGGGCACGGTCTTCGCGATCCCGACCTACTGCTTCATGGCGCTGGTCGGCCTCCTCGCCGTCGTCGGCGCGATCCGGTTCTTCGCCGGGGACCTGCCCCTGGCGGAGAGCGCCGGCTTCGAGATGACGCCGGAGGCGGGCTTCGACCAGGGGCTCACCGGCCTCGCGGGAGCGTTCCTCCTGGCGCGGGCCTTCGCCTCCGGCTGCGCCGCCCTCACCGGCGTGGAGGCGATCAGCAACGGCGTCCCGGCGTTCCGCAAGCCCAAGTCGCGCAACGCCGCCACGACGCTCGCGCTGCTGGGCGGCATCTCCGCCACGATGATGCTGTCGATCCTGCTGCTCGCGCAGGCCACCGGCGTGAAGTACGTCGAGGACGCGCACGACCAGCTCACCGCGGGCGGGCAGCCGCTGCCGGAGGACTACAACCAGCACCCCGTGCTCAGCCAGCTCGCCGAGGCCGTGTTCCAGGGCTTCACCCCGGCGTTCGTGGCGATCTCGATCGTCACGGGGCTGATCCTCGTGCTCGCGGCCAACACCGCGTTCAACGGCTTCCCCGTGCTCGGCTCGATCCTCGCCAAGGACGGCTTCCTGCCGCGCCAGCTGCACACGCGCGGCGACCGGCTCGCGTTCTCCAACGGGATCATCACCCTCGCCGTCGCGGCGATCGTGCTCATCGTGGCGTTCGACGCGCAGGTCACCCGCCTCATCCAGCTGTACATCGTGGGCGTCTTCGTGTCGTTCACGCTCTCGCAGCTCGGCATGCTGCGGCACTGGACCCGGGAGCTGCGCACGGAGCCGGACCCCGCGGAGCGCTCACGGATGCAGCGCTCGCGGATCGTCAACGGCGTGGGTTTCGTGATGACGGCCACGGTGCTCGTCATCGTGCTCGCCACCAAGTTCACGCACGGCGCGTGGATCACCCTGCTGGCGATGGGCGTGCTCTTCGTCCTCATGAAGGCGATCCGCGCCCACTACACCCGGGTGCGCGCCGAGCTCGAGCTGGACGACGTGGCCGGCGCACGTGCCCTGCCCAGCCGCGTGCACGCCATCGTGCTGGTCTCCAAGATCCACAAGCCGACGATGCGGGCCCTGTCCTATGCGCGGGCGTCGCGCCCCTCCGTGCTCGAGGCCGTGACCGTGGGCGTGGACCCCGAGGAGATCGCGGACCTGCGTGCGCGGTGGGAGGCCCTCGACCTCCCGGTGCCGCTGCGCGTGCTGGACTCGCCGTTCCGGGAGATCACCCGGCCCGTGCTGAAGTACGTCCGCTCGGTGCGCCGCGACTCGCCCCGCGACCTGGTGGTCGTCTACATCCCCGAGTACGTCGTCGGGCACTGGTGGGAGCAGCTGCTGCACAACCAGTCGGCGCTGCGGCTCAAGGGGCGGCTCCTGTTCACGCCCGGCGTCGTGGTGGCGTCCGTGCCGTGGCAGCTCTCGTCGTCGGCCGGTCAGACCGGCCTCGAGGGCACCTCGCCGCGCGGGCCGCGGTTCTGATGCCGTCCTGACCGTGGCGTGGCCGCGGCCTGACCTTGTTCCGGCCGGGTCCGCGCGCGGGGGAGAATGGGCTCATGCCCCGACCCCGCCGTTCCGCGCCGCGCCCTCGACCGACCGCACCCGACCCCGAGGTGGGACGTGAGGTCGAGCTCGAGATCGGCCCCGTCGCGCACGGCGGGCACTGCGTCGCGCGCCTCGACGGTCGCGTCGTCTTCGTGCGCCACACCCTGCCCGGCGAGCGCGTGCGCGCCCGGGTCACCGAGACCGGCAGCCGGTTCTGGCGCGCCGACGCCGTCGAGGTGCTCGAGGCGTCGCCGGACCGCGTGCCCTCCGCCTGGCCCGAGGCGGGCCCGGGCGGCGTGGGCGGTGGGGAGCTCGCCCACGTGGCGCTGCCCGCGCAGCGGCGCTGGAAGGCCGCCGTCCTCGCCGAGCAGCTGCAGCGCCTCGCCAAGCTCGAGCGCGACGTCGAGGTCGAGGCCGCGCCCGGCGACGACGAGCGTGGCGGCCTCGGCTACCGCACCCGCGTCGACCTCGTGGCCGACGCCGACGGACGGGCCGGGATGCGACGCTTCCGCTCGCACGACGTCGTGCCCCTCGACGGCATGCCGCTCGCGACCGAGGCGGTCGCGGCGCTCGCGGACGCCGAGGGCGTGTGGACCCGCCGCTGGCGCCCCGGCGCACGGCTCGAGCTCGTGGCGCCCGCGGACGGCGCGGACGCCCTCCTGCTCGTCGACGAGGTGCCGTGGCGTCGCGGCCGCGGGGACACCCGCCCCAACGCCCGACGTTCGGTCACCGAGGCCGTGCGGGCGGGCGGCGCCGAGCACCGCTACCGCGTGGCCGCCGACGGCTTCTGGCAGGTGCACCGGGCGGCGCCCGACCTGCTCGCCGGCGCGGTGCTCGACGGGGCGGGCGACCTCGACGGCGCGACGGTGCTCGACCTGTACTCCGGCGCGGGCCTGTTCACCGTGCCGCTCGCCGCGGCCGTTGGCGGCTCGGGCCGCGTCGTCGCCGTCGAGGGCGACGCCCGCGCGGTGAAGGACGCGCGCCGCAACGCCCACGACCTGGCGCAGGTCGAGCTGCACCTCGGCGCCGTGGACCGGGTCCTGGCGGACGGCGACGCGTCCGGCTCCGACGTGGGCGCCGCCGACGTCGTCGTGCTCGACCCGCCGCGCGCCGGCGCCGGCCGGTCCGTCGTCGACGCCGTCGCCGGCCGCGGCCCGCGCCGCGTGGTCTACGTGGCCTGCGACCCCGCGGCGCTCGCCCGCGACGTCGCGTACCTGGCGGGGCACGGGTACGAGCTCACCGGGCTGCGGGCCTTCGACCTATTCCCGATGACGCACCACGTGGAGGCCGTCGCCGTCCTGGACCGCTGACCGGGACCCCGCACCGAGCGGGGGTCAGGCCTGCCGGGCAGCCGTGGAGGCGAAGCCGAGCCACGTGTGCCGGTTGCGCCACCAGCACCACCCGACCTTGGGGGCGCCGCGGCGCGCGCTGCCGTCGCGGCCGGTGCCGTTCGAGATCCAGACGGCGGGCGTGCGCGCGTCGTAGGAGCCGTTCGGCCGCCGCAGCCGGGACCCGATCGTCATGAAGCAGAGGTTCCGGGCGAGCACGTCGGGGGACTGCAGCACCCAGTGGATCCCCTCCGCAAGAGTGAGCGGGCTGCGGCCACGCGCGGCGATCGCCGGCTGGGCCTCCTCGGGCGACCAGTTCGCCATGTCGTCGCCCCGGTCGGGGGTGGTGACGGCGTAGACGTCGGCGTTGGGGACGTCGACGCCGGGCACGGGCGCGAAGTCGTCCACGTCGGTCATGTCCACGACGACGAACCCCTCGCGCTCCACGCCGCGTCCGCGGACCGCCGTCGTGCGACGCAGGTGCCCGGCGAGGGCGGAGGGCGGCACGACGCGCGGGTGGACCACCAGCAGCGACCCTGCCACGGCCGTGCGCTCCAGCGCCGCGGCGGCGTCGCGCAACGCGGCGGGGGAGAGCACCTCCGGCGGCACGACGCCGCGCTCCAGGAGCAGCTCGGCCTGGGCCGTGAGCGGGGGCAGCGAGGGCAGGTCGTCGGCGTGGTCGGCGGTCGGGGTGCTGGCGTCGGACGGGGCGGCAGAGGTCGTGGTGCGCGACGGCATGGGCGTCCTTCCGGTCGGGGCAGCTGCACAACGCGCCGTCCACGGGAGTTGTTCCCGTGCGGCGTACGGCAATCGTCGGCAGGGAGCGGGCCGGGACCTGACACCGAGATATCTTGACGTCAAGATATATGGGCTATGCTGACCAGGTGCCCGGCGTACGCTGGGCGGAGCCCCCCAGAACCACGGCGTCGGAACCGTCGCGCCGCAGCGCGCACGGTGCCCTCGCCGGCCAGCCCCGCAGAAGGAGCCGCAGTGAGCAGCGTGGACACGTTCGGATCGAAGGGAACGCTGGAGGTCGGCGGGAAGGCCTACGAGATCTTCCGCCTCTCCGCCGTCGAGGGCGCCGAGCGCCTCCCGTACTCCCTGAAGATCCTCGCCGAGAACCTCCTGCGCACCGAGGACGGCGCCAACATCACCGCCGACCACGTGCGCGCCCTCGCGTCCTGGGACCCGGACGCCCAGCCCGACACGGAGATCCAGTTCACGCCCGCCCGCGTGATCATGCAGGACTTCACCGGCGTGCCCTGCGTCGTCGACCTCGCCACGATGCGTGAGGCCGTCGCGGAGCTCGGCGGCGACCCCAAGCGGATCAACCCGCTCGCCCCGGCCGAGATGGTCATCGACCACTCCGTGCAGATCGACGTCGCCGGCCGCGCCGACGCCTTCGCCCGCAACGTCGAGTTCGAGTACGAGCGCAACCACGAGCGCTACCAGTTCCTGCGCTGGGGCCAGACGGCGTTCGACGACTTCAAGGTCGTCCCCCCGGGCACCGGCATCGTGCACCAGGTCAACATCGAGTACCTGGCCCGCACGGTCATGACGCGCGAGGTCGACGGCGTGCTCCGCGCCTACCCCGACACCTGCGTCGGCACCGACTCGCACACCACGATGGTCAACGGCCTGGGCGTCCTGGGCTGGGGCGTCGGCGGCATCGAGGCCGAGGCGGCCATGCTGGGCCAGCCGGTGTCGATGCTCATCCCGCGCGTCGTCGGCTTCAAGCTGTCGGGCTCCATCCCGGCCGGCGTGACCGCGACCGACGTCGTCCTCACGATCACCCAGATGCTGCGCCAGCACGGCGTCGTCGGGAAGTTCGTCGAGTTCTACGGCGCGGGCGTCGCCCAGGTGCCGCTGGCCAACCGCGCCACGATCGGCAACATGAGCCCCGAGTTCGGCTCCACCGCCGCGATCTTCCCGATCGACGACGTCACCCTGGACTACCTGCGCCTCACCGGCCGCAGCGACGAGCAGCTCGCGCTCGTCGAGGCCTACGCCAAGGAGCAGGGCCTGTGGCTCGACCCGAGCTCGGAGTCGTACGTCGAGCCGAAGTTCTCGGAGTACCTCGAGCTGGACCTCGGCACGGTCGTGCCCTCGATCGCCGGCCCGAAGCGCCCGCAGGACCGCATCGAGCTCTCGCACGCCAAGGCCGCCTTCGGTCGCGACCTCCCGGTCTACGCGCCCGAGGTCACCGACGTCGTCGACGAGGCCGAGAAGGAGTCCTTCCCCGCCTCCGACTCGCCCGCGATCCACGCCAACGGCCGCCGCACGGTGCCCGTCACGGACAGCGAGGGCAAGCAGTTCGACCTCTTCCACGGCGCGGTCGCGATCGCGTCCATCACGTCGTGCACCAACACGTCGAACCCGTCGGTCATGCTCGCCGCGGCGCTCCTGGCCAAGAAGGCCGTGGAGAAGGGCCTCGTGTCCAAGCCGTGGGTCAAGACGTCGATGGCGCCCGGCTCGCAGGTCGTGACGAACTACTACGAGAAGGCCGGCCTCTGGCCCTACCTCGAGAAGCTCGGCTTCCACCTGGTCGGCTACGGCTGCGCCACCTGCATCGGCAACTCCGGCCCGCTGGACGAGAAGATCTCCGAGGCCGTCAACGAGCACGACCTCGCCGTCGTCTCGGTCCTCTCCGGCAACCGCAACTTCGAGGGCCGCATCAACCCCGACGTGAAGATGAACTACCTGGCGTCCCCGCCGCTGGTCATCGCCTACGCGCTCGCGGGCACGATGGAGTTCGACTTCGAGACGGACCCGCTGGGCCGCGACGAGGCCGGCAACCCGGTCTTCCTGCGTGACATCTGGCCCTCCCCGGAGGAGGTCCAGGCCACGATCGACGCCTCGATCGACCGCGACATGTTCACCAAGGACTACGCGGACGTCTTCACCGGTGACGAGCGCTGGCGCGCGCTCGAGACCCCGGAGGGTGACACGTTCTCCTGGGACGGCGAGTCCACCTACGTGCGCAAGCCCCCGTACTTCGAGGGCATGGGCGCCGAGCCGGCGCCGGTCGCCGACATCTCCGGCGCGCGCGTGCTGGCGAAGCTGGGCGACTCGGTCACGACCGACCACATCTCGCCCGCAGGCTCCATCAAGGCGGACAGCCCGGCCGGCAAGTACCTCGCCGAGCACGGCGTGGGCCGCCGCGACTTCAACAGCTACGGCTCGCGCCGCGGCAACCACGAGGTCATGATCCGCGGCACGTTCGCAAACATCCGCCTCAAGAACCAGCTCCTGGACGGCGTCGAGGGCGGCTACACGTTCAACTTCGTGAAGAACGCCCAGGACACCATCTACGACGCGGCGCAGGACTACGCGGCGCAGGGCACCCCGCTGGTCGTGCTCGGTGGCAAGGAGTACGGCTCCGGCTCGTCGCGCGACTGGGCGGCCAAGGGCACCGCGCTGCTGGGCGTCAAGGCCGTCATCACCGAGTCGTTCGAGCGCATCCACCGCTCCAACCTCATCGGCATGGGCGTGCTGCCGCTGCAGTTCCCGGCCGGCGAGAACGCGGAGTCCCTCGGCCTCGACGGCACGGAGACGTTCGACATCGCGGGCATCGCCGCGCTGAACGACGGCGCCACCCCGGAGACGGTCAAGGTCACCGCCACCAAGGCCGACGGCACGTCCGTCGAGTTCGACGCCGTGGTGCGGATCGACACGCCCGGTGAGGCGGACTACTACCGCAACGGCGGCATCCTGCAGTACGTGCTTCGGCAACTTGTCGGTAGCAAGTGATCTGCTCGGATTTGAGGCTGTCGGGCTGCTCGAGCCGCATGCTTCGATAGCGGCTCTAGAGTCCCGCTGAGCGCGCCCCGTCAGGCTTCGGCCTGGCGGGGCGCGCTCGTGTCGCCACATACCTCTGTTCATCAAACCGAATCGCCCCCGCTCGGTCGTAACCGACGATCGTGCACGTTCCCGGGGATCTCGGCCGCCCAGGTCTGAACATGGACGAGAGGTTCAGGCGTCGGCTAACGACCGGTTCCTGAACCTCGGCCGTAGTTGCCGGGCCCATGCCCCAGAATCGCTCCATGGCGATCGCGAAGTTCCCCGTGGACATGGCTCAAACGGTCGGCAGGTTCTGGGTGGCCGGGCCCGTGCCCGCTACCAGGTCGGACGGCTTCTGCAAGGTCGACTCCAGCGGGATCTCCATCGAGGTCGCGGAACCGCTGACTCCCGGGTTCGACACCGTGCCCGTGGCCAACGGCGTGGCTATCAGGCAGGCACCGGAGCCCGAGGACCTTGTCGTCCACGGCACCATCCCGTTCGCGCCGAAAGAGCTGACCTTCTTCAGCGCGTGGACGGCGACCCGTCATGGGACGAGTTTCCGGTTCGGCGATGTCCAGGACGAGGGCACGCAGCTGCATCGCCTGCTCGCGGACTGGTGCATCGTAGGCGCGCACGTCCCGTCGCCGTCTACGACGTTCGAGGCGTTCCGGATCCGTCTCACCCACCTGGAGCTCTGGGCGGGCCTCACCGGCATGGACACTCGAATCAAGCGCGACAAACCGATCCAGGTCTCGATGAGCTTCGAGCCCCCGGGGGACATCACGGTCCCATTCGTCGAGTTCGACGAGGACGCCACCCTGCGCCTCAGCACCGTTGGGACTGTGCCGGGCCCGAACGTCTGGGGCGGGCGCATCCGCACGAAGAACCTGCTCGCCGTCGAAGGCTTGTCCGGCTGGACGCTGGCGGCGATGTTCGACAGGTTCATCTATCCAGTCCAGGCGCTCATGACGATCCTCGCGGGGGAGCGGTGCGAGATCCTCGACGTCGAGGTCAAGGTCGGGGAGAGGTGGTGCGCCGTCTTCGGCGACGCCGTGAAGAGCCAGGCCGAGCGGCCGACCGACGACCGGGCGCAGATGCTCCTCACCCGCGAGAGCCTCCCGCTCGAGACGATCGCCGCCTGGTGCCGCACCAGCGCATTGCTGACCCCGACCCCGCAGGTGATCTCCGCGGCCATGTCCGGCGCGTTCCAGACCGTCGACGCCGAAGCCTTGGCCCTGACGACGACCGCCGAGGGCATGGACGCCACGCTCTACCCGGACTCACGTCGGTTCTCCAACGAGGATGTCGAGGCCGCGAAGCGAGCCCTGAGGAAGTCCGAGGTCCCGCTGGCGGTGCGCAACGAGCTCTCGTCGGCGCTCGGGACCTACCTCTACAAGGACAGCTACCCCATCCGGATGAAGCGCCTCGCCACCGAGGTCATCGCTGCATCGTCTGGATGCGTTGGCGACCCGGACCGGTGGAAGGACGCGATGCGTCGCCTGCGCAACGATCTGGCCCACTCCAACCGCGACGCCGACGCAGACGCTGAGGAGCGGCATCTGGCGATGTACGCAACGAGCCGAAGTCTGCGATGGGCGCTGCAGATCCGGCTTCTCCAGCATGCCGGAGTGCCGCCCGAGGTGCTCTCATCTGCACTGTCCGCGTCCAAGAGGTTCGCCCGCGACGCGGAGTTGTGGCGCGGGCTCTTCGAGGGGGACGATCACGAGGAGGCATGACCCCGCGTGCAGAGGAAGGCGAAGTTCGCGAACTTCTTGCCTGCCCTGATGCCCATGGTGCTGTACTCGCCGGTCGCATCATCGGAGTCCGTCGACGCGATCCCGTCGATCCCGCCCTCCACTGCGAGCTACGTGTCGGTCACGCAGATGTGCTCAGTCCTCGCGACGCCCTCGATGTAGCCGCCGTTGAAGGCAGTCGAAGGCCGACAGCGAACCTTGACTAGCGCTCCGCGACCACTGCGGCAAGTTTCTGGAGGCTACAGTTCATGCCGCAACGGTCGCCGCCGGACGGTGAGACTGATCCGAACCCCATGGCTCCGCCGGCACGCGCTGTACGCACAGCCGACGGCTGCTGTGCGGTTGCCTCACCGTGCTCGACCCGCCACCCCGCGCCTGCCTTCGTGATGCGGGTCGGCCGTGGCCAGGGTGTGGGCCGCGGGCCGTGCATCAGCGGCCGCTTCGACGCGGCCTGGTCCGTCGGCTCCGACGGGTGGCCATGCCGACGGGGGATGTCGGTGGCCAGTAAAACTGCAGCGGCTCATCGTCGCCCACGCCAAGGTCCGTTACCGTCCATCCCCTGCTGGCCCTCCGTCGGATGCCTGTATCTCACCGCGTCGAGCGCGCACCGAGCATGAAGAGCGAGTATCGAAGCGCGCCCCATCTGTCGGTCGTCGCTGGCAGGATGTGTCCGTGGCGCGCATACAGCTTGAGGCTGGCAACGACCTCGTCCAGAGGCTCGCGCACGAGAACGATCCGATCAAGGCGGTCATCGAGCTCGTGTGGAACGGCCTGGACGCCGATGCTCATGAGGTCGTGGTCACGCTTCACCGCAACGATGCCGGCGGCGTGATCGGTGCCGAAGTCGTGGACGACGGTCATGGGATGGCCCCCGAGGAGTTGGTGTCCGCGTTCCGGTGGGTCGGCAATTCCTGGAAGTCGGTGAGCGGTCGGAGCAAGGGCGAGGGGCGTCCGCTGCACGGCCGCCTCGGCCAGGGTCGCTTGCGGGCCTTCGCGCTCGGTTCCCGGATCATCTGGGACACCGTGGCAGACAGCGTTGACGGCAAGCGCCTGCGGTCGGTCGTCCGCGCGTCCTCCAGCGCTCGGAACGACGTGGACATTTCGGATCCGGAGAGCACCGACGCGAAGACGGGGACGCGCTTCACCGCCGAGGGGCGAGAGGGACTCGACCGCCTCGATGCCGACAAGGCCCGCGACCGGCTGACGGCCACGTTCGCCCCCTACCTCATTGCCCGCCCCGACGTCGCGGTCGTCTATGACGGCGCGCGAGTTCAACCCGGGGACAGCATCGAGGGCGACACCGCGTACGAAATCGAGTGGTGGCACGAGGGCGTGGCGCGGAAGGCGACGCTCCGGATCATCGAGTGGAAGCAGGGGAGCGAGCGGGCGATCCACCTGTGCGACGGTTCGGGCGTCCCCATCGACGCGCTCGACAGAGCGCCCGCACCAGACTTCCGGTACTCCGCGTACGTGCTCTGGGACGACATGCCTGAGCACCACAACGAGTGGATCCTGGCCCGGATGGAGACCACGCCGTCGGTGCTCGGGGCGTTGCTCGCCGAGGTCGACCGCGTTCTGGAACGGCACTTCGACGACCGGCGCGCCCAGCGACGCCGGGAGCTCGTGGAGGAGTGGAAGGCCGGCAGCGTCTATCCGTACGAGGGCGAGCCGTCGACCGAGGAGGAGAAGGTCGAGCGCGCGACCTTCGACGTCGTCGCCACCTCGATCCGTAGGCACATCCCGAGCGGGCGGCAGCAGAAGAAGCTGACGCTGGGGCTCTTGCGCGAATCCATCCAGCAGCGTCCGAGCGATGTGTCTGCCCTTCTGGACCAGTACGTCGGACTCGCGGCCGACGAGCGAGACCAGCTCGAGCACCTCCTCAAGCGGACCAGCCTCTCCCGCGTGATCCAGGCATCGAGCAACGTCACGAACCGCCTCGAGTTCCTGCGCGCGCTCGAGCTGATGGTCTTCGACCCCGAGACCAACAAGATGATCGGAGAACGGGCACATCTGCACCGCATCCTGGAGAGCGAGCTCTGGGTCTTCGGTGAGCAGTACAACCTCATGATCAGCGAGCGTGGCCTGACCGCCGCTCTGGATCGGCATCTGGAGATCCTCGGCGACGCTCGGACCGATGCCGCTCCAGTGAAGCAAATCGACGGCAGGTCCGGCCGGCTGGACCTCCTGCTTTCGGCATCGGCGACCGAGCACGACCGCAACCGCCACCTCGTCATCGAGCTCAAGGCACCCAAGGTCGTCGCAGGGCAGAAGGAGCTCGCCCAGATCAAGGCCTACGCGATGGCCGTGGCCGAGGATCCTCGATTCGCGAGCAGCACTACGGAGTGGGATTTCTGGCTCGTCACGGGCGAGGTCGAGAGGAGCGTACGGCACGAGGCGCACCAGCGAGGGAAGGAGCGCGGGCTGGTGATGGAGCCCGAGCTCCCGGACGCACCGGGGGCGCGAGTCCGCGTGTGGGTGCGCGACTGGGGGCAGATCATCGACGACGCGAGGCGGCGGCTGGACTACTTTCAGAAGAGCCTCCAGCACGACCCGTCGCTCGACGACGCGCGTGACTACCTCCGCCGGAACCACGGCGACGTCATCCCGGAGGGCCTGCTGGCAGATGGCGAGGGGCCGACCACGAAAGACCCGGCGGCGTGACCTCGCGGCCTTCGTGCAACCCGCGATTGGAGCCAGCCGAAAGTCCCAGTGGGCACCCGCTGTGCGGGGCGATGGAGCGGCCGATCGACTTCTCGCGCGACCGGCGCATGCTCTGCGGGAGCTGCGGCCACGCGTTCCTCGTCGACCTGGAGTGGATTGACCGCTGGGCGCAGGCGGGAGAGATTTGCACTGGCTAATTTGCCTCGGCGATCAGGTTCGACGAGGGCGACGATTCAGGACAGTGGGCGCGCAGGGCGGGCTGCATGCTCGCCTTGGTCCTGGATCCAGGTCAGCTGCTGATTGCGCTCGACAAGGCTGAGCGAAGGACAGGTCTGTGACCAGAGGACCGGGCAGCGCCGCCTGCTGAAATCAGGATTTCGAACGACGCCAGGGTGCATCGGGATCAGCGAGCGTCTCGAGCATGAGCTGGCACCAGACCTGCGCCGCGCCGACGACCAGGCGGGCGTGTCGAGGGCGTACCCACCTCGGCACCTCCTCGGCTCCGTGGTCGATGCCGATGCTATTCCTGAGCTCGGTCACGCTTTGGGTGAGAGTGACCAGGGACTGCAGTGCCTGGCGGAGCGCGCGGTCCTCGTCGCTCACTGACTTGGGGGCGAGGCCGAGCGACTCTTGGGCGGCGTTGACCAGGGCAGGAACCCTCGCCGTGCGGGCGTAGCTCTGCCCGCGGGCGGTGAGCACGCACTTGGCGGTCGACTCGATCAGGGCCTTGGCGGTGCTCACAGCGAGCCGAGGATCGGTGTCGACGCTGTCGCCGAGCCTGTGCAGGTGATCTTGGATGGACTGCGGATCGGGGAGGGCGTTGAGTGCGTGCTCGGTCAGGCGCGCTCCGGCCGCGGCTCCGTTGAGTCGCACGGTGCCGGTGACCTCGTCGACGTCGAAGCCGTCCTCCCGCAAGATCCGGATCCACTTGTCGCGCAGACGATCGTTGTTGTCCCAGCCGGTCGCGCTGCTGTGGATGATCTTCTGCAGCACGTCGCTGAAGACGGCGGTGAGCCGTCGCGCGTCGGCGGCGTCGTCCAGGTTGAGCGGCACGAGATATCGGCGCATGAGTTCTCGTCGGACGCTCTCATCGTTCTCGCGCGGCTGCGGAGGGCCGAGGGCGATGCCTCGGTCATCGAACAGCGCGTTGATCTCGCGCATCGACGTCCCGGTCAGCTCGTCCGAGAGCAACCGCATCACTCGCGGGGTGAAGGTTCCCATGGGATCTCCTTGCGCGTGGGTCAGGGCCGTTCGACGACCGCGCCGACAGAGTCATCTCGCAGCCGGAGCTCCGGCAGACGCTCTCGAGTGTCTCGCGAGCGTGCCCCCCGTCATACTTCGGCCTGGCAGGGAGTGCTCGTGGTGTCGCGTTCCCTCTGATGTCATGTGGTGGGGGATCGCCAGATGTGGGGCGCACCCGGCTCAATGAGGTCATCGTGACAGCGCCGCCTGAACCGCGAGCGACCCAGAGGATGCCGCTGGCAGCACCATTCGGAGTATGGCGACGATCCGATCGACCTGCGCTGGCGAAAGGGGCGGCGCGCCGAGTGCCTTAGAAGCTCCCGCTTCTCGGAGGTCCTTGAGCACCGATGGTGGTACTGGACGGTGCCCGCTGCGGGGCCGGGGTGAGAGGGCACCAACGAGTCGGGGTGCGTTCGCGATCGGGCGGGCTAGCACTTCGGACGGCGCTTGCGCCACGGGCACGTCGCGGGCCGTATCCTCGCGCGTCAACTCTCGGAACGTGGCGGGCTCGATTCCTGGGTTGGCGGTCATGCGCCGTGGCGGTGGTCTCTCATGCGATGCGATCAAGTAGCGCAGGCGAGTCCGAACGGGCCGTGTGAGCGGAGACCCGGCGCGCTGTCGATGTGACTCATCGTCCGTGGACCGATAGTCAGCGTAGCGAAACGTTTGAGACCTGCCTATCCCCGAGCATCGCCGTGCCTTCGGCGGTCGACTCCGGGAACTGCGCCACGAGGGAGGTTGGGCGTCTCAAGAGGAGTTCGCTCACCACGTCGAACTCGATCGGACGTACATCGGCGGTCTCGAGCAAGGCGTTCGCAACCCACCCTCGACGTCATCGTGAAGCTCGCCCGGGGGCTCGATGTGGCCCCGGCGGAACTGCTGTCGACCGTCGAGAAGTAGTCGGCTGCGACGTCCACGCGTCTACCCGATGCGGGACCCGATTCATCACCATCGCGCTGGCCCGCAGCTGTCTGAGCCGACCGAAGGCTTCGTGACTGGCTGGCGGGCGTGCGCGCGGGGGTGGATCCGCCTCAACTACCGCGATGGAAGCACGTCGTCTTAGACGCTTCACGTAGTGCGCGGTATTACCGCTTGGTGCCGCAGCATGGGCTTCTGACCTGGGGTTTTGTGTGGGCGGGGAGGTAGGCATCGCCGTCGGACGACCAGAACTGCAGTACGTGCTGACGCGTCGTCCTGGGGGTCAGCGCCGCGCGAGCCAGTCCCGGTGGTGCACGACGCCGAGCCGGGCGCCAGGGCCGGGCAGCAGCTCGTCGCCGGTCACGATGGCCCCGAAGTACGTCGCGTCGGGGTCGACGACGACGGGCCGCGGGTCGCCGAGCGCCGCCAGGCCGGCGGCGACGAACGCGGGCAGCCGCATCGACTCGGGGCCCGCGAGCTCGTGCGTCGCGCCGGACGGCCCGCCCTCGACGACGCGCAGTAGCTCGGCCGCGACGTCGTCCTCGGCGACGGGCTGGTCCGCGACGTCGGGCAGGCGCACCTCGGGGCCCGAGGGCCCGTCGTGGGTGGCGGCGTCCGCGATCCCGGTCGCGAAGCCGAAGAACTGCGTGGCGGCCAGCACGGTGAACGGACGCCCGGACCGGGCGACGAGGTCCTCCTGCGCGACCTTGGCCTGCAGGAAGCCCGCTCCCGGCAGGCGGCGCGCCCCGACGACCGACAGCAGCACGTGGTGGCCGATTCCGGCGCGCTCGCCCGCGTCGAGCAGGACCCGCGTCCCGGTGGCGAAGAACGCCCGGGCGTCGGCCGGCGCCATCGAGGGGGAGCGCGACACGTCGACCACGGCGTCGGCGCCGGCGAGGGCCGCGTCGACGCCCATCCCGGTCAGGACGTCGACCCCCGTCCGTCGGGACGCGGCCACCGCGTCGTCGCCCCGCGACCGCAGCAGCGCGACCAGGCGCGCCCCGATCCGTCCCGCACCGCCGACCACGACAACCCGCACCGCCCACCTCCACAGAGCCCGGCGGGCTCGTGCCCGCCTCGGCTCACCGTCTCACGGTCGCGGGTCGCGACGCCGTGACGTGGGCGACGACGGCCGCCACGACGGCGGGGTCGTCGAGCACCCGGTTGTGCCCGAGCCCGCGGGTGGTGAGGAGCTCGCTCCCGGGCACCGCCGCGTGCAGGAGCGGCGCGCCCGCCGGCAGCGACATGCGGTCGTCGTCGTCCTGGACGAAGAGCGTCGCGACGCCCTCCGGGACGGGGTGCGCGAGGAGGTCGATCCGCGCGCGGACGTCGCGCACGTCGCCGGGGAAGGTGCGTTCGACGTGCTGGCAGAAGCGCTCGTGCAGCGCGGCGGGCATCCCGACCAGGCGCAGGAAGGACTCGGCGATCGCGTCGAAGCCCGTCATGGCCGCCACGGAGACGAAACGGTCGACGGGCAGGCCGTCGGCCAGGGTGAGCCCGGCGGCGAGGGCCCCGAGGGAATGCCCGACGACGGCGGTGAAGGGCCCCTCGGCGTCGTGGACGGCGCGGATCGCGGCCTGGTGCTCGAGGGCGGACATGCGTCGCCCGCTGGAGTCGCCGTGGGCGACGCCGTCGAACGCGACCACGCCCAAGCCGGCGGCCTCGAGGGCGTCGACGAGCCCCGCGAACCGGGCGGCCCGGCTCTTCCAGCCGTGGACGAGGAGCACGGCGGGCGCGCGGCGGTCGCCCCAGCGGTAGGTGACGACGCGCTCGCCGTCGACGTCGACCGCGCCCCGGCGGGAGCGCTCGTGCACACCGCGGTCGGCAGGCCGGACCGCGGCCGGCGGCCCGACGTACCAGAACGCGCGGGCGGCCGCCCGGACGGCGAGCGGGGGAGCGACAGCGGACAGGGCGCGCAGTCCGGTGCTGACGGGGGCGGGGACGTAGGGCACGACGGCCTCCAGGCGAGGGCGGTGAGATATCTGTACGAACGTTCGCACAGTAACACTGAACGAACGGTCGTACACTCAACTCGTGACCACCGAGACGCCCCTCACGCCGACCACCCCGCACGACGGGCCCACCGACGGCCGCCGCGTGCGCGGGGACCGGTCGCGCCGGGCGGTCCTCGACCTCGCCGTCCAGGACGCGTCCGTCCGGGGGCTCGAGGCGCTCACCCTCGGCTCGCTCGCCGCGCGGCTGCCGGTCAACAAGAGCGGGATCGCCGGGCTGTTCGGGGGCAAGGAAGGGCTGCAGCTCGCCGCCGTGGAGCACGCCCGGGGCATGTTCGTCGAGGCGGTCGTCGAGCCCGCCCGGCAGGCGGCGCCCGGCCTGGCCCGGCTGTGGTCGCTGGTGCGGCACTGGACGGACTACTCCCGCCGCCGGGTGTTCGCGGGCGGGTGCTTCTTCCGGACGGTCGAGGTCGAGTTCGACACCCGGGACGGGGACGTGCACGACGCGGTCGTCACGGCCCACCGTGACTGGACGTCCTACCTGCGCCGGCACGCGGAGCTCGCCGTGGAGGCGGGGGAGCTCGGGGACGGCACCGACGTCGACCAGCTCGCCTTCGAGATCACCGCGATGCTCAACGCGGCCAACGACGGCTCGCTGCTGCTCGGCGACGACGCCGTCTACGACCGTGCCCTCGCGGCCGTGCGGGGCGCGCTCGAGGCTCACGGGGCCGACCCGGCAGCGCTCGCCGCCGGCTGACCGTCACCGTCACCGGGGCGAGGGTTCGCCGCCCTCGCGCGCCCGCAGCCCGTACGTCCCCGCGGTGAGCGCGGCGTACGACGCGGCGACGATCTCCTCCAGGACGTCGAGGTCCACCTGCGCGAGGTCCTTGAGGTACAGGCACCCCACGCCCGTCGTGTGCGGCCCGAGGCGCGCCAGCGCGTCGGCGTGCGCGTCCACGCCGTCGGACAGGTAGACGACGCTCGCGGCCGCCCGCGGGGAGAACCCGGCCGCCGCGGCGTGGCCGGTCCGGCCGCTCGCGTACGCGTACCGGTACTCGCCGAACCCCACGATCGACGCGCCGAACATCCGCGCGGGCTGGCCGGTGGCACGCTCCATCAGGGCGAGCAGGGTCTCGGCGTCCCGCTGGCGCGCGGGGCGCGCCACGGCGGCGACGAACGCGCGGGGGTCGGCGTCGGTCCAGGTGGTCTGCTGCGCGTCGCGGGCCATGACCTGAGTCTGCCGCAGCCATGCCGTCCGCCGCGCCGTCTGCCGCGCCGTCCGCCGCTCAGGCGGCGCCGTCGAGCAGCGCCGCGACGGCGTGGCGACCGATCGGCACCATGCGGGGGTGCAGCTCCGGGTGCGCGAGCATGTTCGTCGCGTAGAGCAACGCCCAGCCCGCGGCACGGGCCCATGTCGCGTCGTCCCAGCCGTGGCCGCCGTTCGCCCGGGCCTGGATCTCGGCCCGGCACCTGGCCCGGCCCTCGTCGTCGAAGCACAGCCACAGCGAGCCCAGGTCGGAGGCCGGGTCGCCGGACGTCACGTCGCCCCAGTCGGCGACGGCGGCCAGCCGGTCCGGCCCACCGCCCTCGCCGGGCGCCACCACGAGGTTGGCGGGGTGCGGGTCACCGTGCAGCCATCGCGGCGGGCCGTCGAACGCGGGGGCGTCCAGGGCGCGGTCCCAGACGCGACGCGCCGCGGCGCGGACGTCCGGCGGGACGGCCGCCAGCCGCTCGTCGAGGGCGGCGGGCTCGCGCGCCTCGGCGCGCTCGTGCAGCGGGACGCCGCGCACCGGGTTGGGCGGCGCGTCGTCGGGTGCGGGGGAGTGCACCGCGGCCAGCAGGCGGCCGAACGTGCCCGCCCAGGAGGTGCGCGCGGCCACGGGCGTCGCCTCCGCGCTCACGCCGTCCGCCCACGGCACGACGTTCCAGGGCCACGGGTAGCCCAGCGCAGCGCTCGGCCGCCCGACGCGGACCGGCACGGGCACGACGACGTCGGGCACCGCCGACCGCAGCCGGCCGGCCAGGGCGGGCAGCGCCTGCTGCTCGTGCTCGACGAGGGGCGCCGCCAGCGCGCGGCGCGGCAGCCGCACGGCCAGGTCGTCGCCGAGCCGCACCATGACGTTGTCCCAGCCGTGCGCGGCGATCTCCAGCGGGTGCTCGGCCAGGTCGGGGTGCTGCTCGGCGAGCAGCCCACGGGTCAGCGGGACGTCGACGTCGATCTCGGCGGCAGGCACCAGGACATCGTCCCAGGCGATCGGGGCCGACGACGTCGCACGGGCCGGCGGGGCGGGCGGGTCACAGCTCGCGCTCGCGCCCGCGGTCCCACGGCTCCGTCCAGCCCAGGCGGTCGAAGGCGGCGTCGAGGATGCCGGCGGTGAACCCCCACACCAGGTGCGGAACGCCGTCGCCGTCGAGCACCTCGAACCCCGGCCCGCGCCAGGTGCGGCCGGCGCGCCGCAGCACGGTCGTGACGCGGTGGTCGGGGTCGAGCAGGTCGGCCACGGGGGCGCGGAAGACGTGCGCGGACTCCCCGACGTCCACCACGCGCACCGGGGTGGGGCGGGCCCACCACCCGAGGACCGGCGTGACCAGGTGGTTGCTCACGGGCATCGGCAGCTGCGCCAGCGTGCCGAGCACCTCGACGCCGTCCGCGTCGAGCCCGGTCTCCTCGACCGCCTCGCGCAGAGCGGCGTCGACCGGCGTCTCGCCGTCCTCGGCCCGCCCGCCGGGGAACGCGACCTGCCCGGCGTGCGAGCGCAGGGTCGCCGCCCGCTCCAGGAGCAGCACGTCGAGGTCGTGCGCGACGGCGAGGGCCTGGGCGTCGTGGTCGGCGGCGAGGTCGTCCAGCACCCCGAAGAGCACGAGGACGGCCGCGGGGCGCGCGGACGCGGCGTCCAGGTCGCCCCGCGCGAGCCCCCAGTCCGACAGGAATCGGCGGTCCGCCGCCAGCGCCGCGAGCTGGGCGCGCGCCGCAGCCGTCCCCGTGCTCACGCCCGGGTCACCAGCTCGTCGCGACCGGCATGCCCTCGGCGTAGCCGGCCGCGGACTGCACGCCCACCAGCGCACGCTCGTGGAACTCCCCGAGCGTGCGGGCACCGGCGTAGGTGCAGCTGGAGCGCAGGCCGGAGGTGATCTCGTCCAGCAGGTCCTCGACGCCCGGGCGCAGCGGGTCGAGGTACATCTTGCCGGTGGAGATGCCCTCCTCGTACAGGGCCTTGCGCGCACGGCCGAACGCGGAGCCCGCCCCGGCGGTCCGGGCGGCCACGGCGCGCGCGGACGCCATGCCGAACGAGTCCTTGTAGAGGCGGCCGGTGCCGTCGTCGTGCAGGTCGCCGGGGGACTCGTACGTGCCGGCGAACCACGAGCCGATCATCACCTGCGAGGCGCCCGCGGCCAGCGCCAGCGCGACGTCGCGCGGGTGGCGCACGCCGCCGTCGGCCCACACGTGCTTGCCGAGCTCGCGCGCGGCGGCCGCGCACTCGAGCACGGCGGAGAACTGCGGCCGCCCCACGGCGGTCTGCATGCGCGTGGTGCACATGGCGCCCGGCCCGACGCCGACCTTGAGGATGTCCGCGCCGGCGGAGACGAGGTCGCGCACGCCGGCGGCGGTCACGACGTTGCCCGCCACGACCGGCACCTGCGGGTCGACGGAGCGCACGGCCTCGAGGGCCTGCAGCATCTTCGTCTGGTGGCCGTGCGCCGTGTCGACGACGAGGACGTCCACGCCCGCGTCGAGCAGCTCGCGGGTCTTGGCCGCGACGTCGCCGTTGATGCCGACGGCCGCGCCGATGCGCAGGCGGCCGGCGGCGTCGAGCGCGGGCCGGTACACCGACGAGCGCACCGCACCCTTGCGCGTGAGGACGCCCGCGAGGACGCCGTCGCGCACCACGGGCGCGAGGTGGATCTTGGCGGCGTGCATGCGCTCGAACGTGGCCTCGAGGCCCTCGGCGTCGATCGCGGCGGCGTCGAGCATGACCACGTCGTCCGACATCACCTGGTGCACCTGTGCGAACCGGTCGACGGCGCCGCAGTCGCCCTCGGTGACGACGCCGACGGGCTTGCCGTCCGCCACCACGACCGCGGCGCCGTGCGCGCGCTTGCCCAGCAGCGTCAGCACCGTGGAGACGGTGTCCGTGGGCGCCACGACGACGGGCGTCTCGATGACGGGGTCCTTGGACTTCACGTCGGCCACGACGTCGGCCACGACGTCGACCGGGATGTCCTGCGGGATGATCGCGACGCCGCCGCGGCGGGCGACCGTCTCGGACATCCGGCGTCCGGCGACGGCGGTCATGTTCGCCACGACGACCGGGATCGTCGTCCCCGTACCGTCGTCGGTCGAGAGGTCGACGTCGAAACGGCTGGTCACGTCCGAGCGGGACGGGACCATGAAGACGTCGCCGTAGGTGAGGTCGGTGGTGGGCTGCTGCCCGTCGAGAAAGCGCACAGGTGTCCCCTGAGAGGTGTGTCGGGAGAGGACGAGCTTCCTGGGTCGTCCCTCTGCCGAACGCTCGCCGGCGGTCACGTGTTCCCGTCGGCCAGGGTCGAAACTACCCTCTACCGCGCCCGCACGTGCCGGGGCGCGGTCCGCGGGACGTCCCGGACCACCGGGCGGGACCGCCTAGAGTGGTGTGGTTATGAACGGGGAGGAACGCATGAGCCTGCTGAGCAGCATCGGCTCGCCCGAGGACGTCCGCCGGCTCTCGCCGGAGCAGACGACGCAGCTCGCGGCGGAGATCCGGGCCTTCCTGGTCGACCAGGTGTCGCGGACCGGCGGGCACCTGGGGCCGAACCTGGGCGTCGTCGAGCTGACGATCGCGCTGCACCGCGTCTTCGCCTCCCCGCGGGACACCCTCGTGTTCGACACGGGCCACCAGGCGTACGTGCACAAGCTCCTCACCGGCCGCCAGGACTTCTCCGCGCTGCGCAAGGCCGACGGGCTGTCCGGCTACCCCTCGCGCGCCGAGTCCGAGCACGACGTCGTCGAGAACTCGCACGCGTCCACGGCGTTGTCGTGGGCGGACGGCGTCGCCAAGGCGAACGCCGTGCAGGGCCACCCCGAGCGGCACGTGGCGGCCGTCATCGGCGACGGCGCGCTCACCGGCGGCATGGCCTGGGAGGCGCTGAACAACATCGCGGCCTCGCAGGAGCGCCGCCTCGTGATCGTCGTCAACGACAACGGCCGCTCGTACTCGCCGACGATCGGCGGCGTGGCGAACCACCTCGACACCCTGCGGACCACGCGCGGGTACGAGGCCTTCCTGTCGTGGGGCAAGCGGACCCTGCACCGCACGGGCGCGCCCGGGCGGTTCGCCTACGACTGGCTGCACGGGCTGAAGAAGGGCCTCAAGGACGTCGTCGCGCCGCAGGGCATGTTCGAGGACCTCGGGCTGAAGTACGTCGGACCGGTCGACGGGCACGACGTCGCCGCGATGGAGCACGCGCTGCGCCGGGCCAAGGCGTACGGCGGCCCCGTGATCGTGCACGCCATCACCGAGAAGGGCCGTGGCTACACCCCGGCCGAGCAGGACGTCGCCGACCGCTTCCACGCCGTCGGGCGGATCCACCCCGAGACGGGCCTGCCGGTCGCGCCGTCGCGGTTCGGCTGGACCTCGGTGTTCGCCGACGAGATCGTGCAGATCGGCCGCGACCGGCCCGAAGTCGTCGCGATCACCGCGGCGATGCTGCATCCCGTGGGCCTCGCCCCCTTCGCGCAGGAGTTCCCGGACCGCACCTTCGACGTCGGGATCGCGGAGCAGCACGCGGCGACGTCGGCGGCGGGCATGGCGTTCGCCGGGCTGCACCCCGTCGTCGCGCTCTACGCCACGTTCCTCAACCGCGCCTTCGACCAGGTGCTCATGGACGCCGCCCTGCACAAGGCCGGCGTGACGTTCGTGCTGGACCGCGCCGGCATCACCGGCGACGACGGCGCCAGCCACAACGGCATGTGGGACATGGCGATGCTGCGCATCGTGCCCGGCCTGCGGCTGGCGGCGCCCCGCGACGAGCCCACCCTGCGCGCGGCCCTGCGCGCGGCGGTGGACGTCGACGACGCGCCGACGGTCGTGCGCTACCCCAAGAGCGCGCTCGTCGACGCGATCCCGGCGCTCGAGGAGCTCGACGGCGTGGATGTCGTCGCGCGCCACACCCCGGGCGCGGGCGCCGCGACCTCGGACGCCAAGGTGCTCGTGGTCGGCGTCGGCTCGATGGTCCCCGCGGCGCTCGCGGCGGGCGAGTCGCTGGCCGCGCACGGCCTGGCGGTCGACGTCGTCGCGCCCACCTGGGTGCTGCCGGTGCCGGAGGCGCTCGTGAAGCTCGCCGGCGAACACGACCTCGTCGTGACGATCGAGGACGGCGTCGTCGACGGCGGCGTCGGCGCCACGACCGCCCAGCGGGCGGGGGAGCAGGGCGTGCGCACGCCGTTCGTGCACCTCGGCCTGCCCACGGCGTTCCTGGACCACGCCAGCCGCGACCAGATCATCGGTCAGCAGCGGATGCGGGCCGAGGACGCCGTCCGCGACGCGCTCGCGGCGCTCGCCCGCGACTGACGAACCTCGGACGACCGGGCGGTCCCGCGCTGCGGGGGGCTAGCCTCCCGGCATGATCTGGCTCTTCGACCTCGACAACACCCTCGTGGGGCGGGACGACGCGTTCGCCTCCTGGGCGGCCGCCGCCGTCGCGGACGCGGGCGGGACGGACGCGGACCTGGCGGCGATCGTCGCGGCGGACGAGGGCGGGTTCTCGTCCAAGTCCGCCCTCGCGCGGGTGATCGTCGACAGGCTCGGCTGGGCCGACGACGTGCCTGCCGCGATCGAGCGGTTCCGCGTCGGGATCCGGGAGCGCGTGCGCCCGTACGACGGCGTGCTGCGCTCGCTCGACGGGCTCCGCGGTTCCGGGCACCAGGTCGCCGTGGTGACGAACGGCGACCCCGTCCAGCAGCGCGGCAAGATCGCGCGGTGCGGCATCGAGGCGCACGTGGACGCGATCGTCGTCTCCGGGGAGGAGGGCGTGGCCAAGCCCGACCCTCGGATCGTCGAGATCGCGTTGGAGCGGCTGGGCGCCGCCGACGTCGACCGGCGCGACGTCTGGATGATCGGCGACGCCGGGCACGCCGACGTCGCTGTCGGCAGGGCCGCCGGAACCCGTACGGCGTGGGTGTCGCACGGCCGGTCGTGGGACGGCCCGGACCGGCCCGACGTCGTCGCGCCGACGACCCGCGAGGCGATCGCCCTCGCCGCTGCGGTGCCGGGCGTCGTCCTGGGCTGACCTCGGAGGGTGTCTGCGACGTCACAGCGCCTCGACCTGTCTTGTGAAGACTTTCACGAATAGGATGTGGTCAGACCTCAGAAGGAGGGGGCTCCTATGACCACCGACGCGGCACCCACGACGACCACCGCCTGGACGGGTTTCACCCCGGGACCCTGGTGCGACGGCATCGACGTGCGCGACTTCATCCAGCGCAACTACACCCCGTACACGGGCGACGACGCGTTCCTCGCGGGACCCACGGCGCGCACCACCGCGGTGTGGGAGAAGCTCTCGGCGATGTTCCCGGCCGAGCGCGAGAAGGGTGTCTACGACGTCGACCCGCAGACCCCGGCGGCCATCACCGCCCACGGGCCGGGTTATGTCGACCGCGACGCCGAGCTGATCGTCGGCCTCCAGACCGACGCCCCGCTCAAGCGCGCGATCATGCCGAACGGCGGCTGGCGCATGGTCGAGGGCGCGCTGAAGACGTACGGCTACCCGGTCGACGAGAACCTGAGGAAGGTCTTCACCGAGTACCGCAAGACGCACAACCAGGGCGTCTTCGACGTCTACCCTCCGAACGTCCGCGCTGCCCGCAGCTCGCACGTCATCACCGGGCTGCCCGACGCCTACGGCCGCGGCCGCATCATCGGCGACTACCGCCGCGTGGCCCTGTACGGCGTCGACCAGCTGGTCGCGGCGAAGAAGGTCGACAAGCTCGGCCTCGACGTCCAGCCGTTCAGCGAGGCCGTGGCGCGCGAGCGTGAGGAGCACGCGGAGCAGATCCGCGCGCTCGGCGAGCTCAAGGAGATGGCCGCGTCCTACGGGTACGACATCTCCGTTCCGGCGACGACGGCGCGCGAGGCCGTGCAATGGCTCTACTTCGGATACCTCGCCGCGGTGAAGGAGCAGAACGGCGCCGCGATGTCGCTGGGACGCACGTCGACCTTCCTCGACGTCTACATCGAGCGCGACCTGGCCGCCGGGCGCCTCACCGAGACCGAGGCGCAGGAGATCGTCGACGACTTCGTCATCAAGCTCCGGATCGTGCGCTTCCTGCGCACCCCCGAGTACGACGCCCTGTTCTCCGGCGACCCGACCTGGGTCACCGAGACCATCGGCGGCATGGGCGAGGACGGCCGCCCGCTCGTCACGAAGAACTCGTTCCGCTTCCTGCAGACCCTGTACAACCTGGGCCCGGCGCCCGAGCCGAACATGACGGTCTTCTGGAGCCCGCGGCTGCCCGAGGGGTTCAAGGAGTTCTGCGCCAAGGTGTCGATCGACACGTCCGCGGTCCAGTACGAGTCGGACGAGCAGATCCGCCCCGCATGGGGCGACGACGCGGCCATCGCGTGCTGCGTCTCGCCGATGGCGGTCGGCAAGCAGATGCAGTTCTTCGGCGCCCGCGTGAACCTCGCCAAGGCGCTGCTGTACGCGATCAACGGCGGCAAGGACGAGGTCACGGGCACCCAGGTCTCGCCCGCGTTCCCCGCCGTCACCCCGGGCCTGCCGCTGGACTACGACGACGTGCGCGCCCGCTTCGACCGCACCATGGACTGGCTCGCCGAGACGTACGTCGAGGCGCTGAACTGCATCCACTGGTCGCACGACAAGTACGCGTACGAGCGGCTCGAGATGGCCCTGCACGACAAGGACGTGCTGCGCACGATGGCCTGCGGCATCGCCGGCCTGTCGGTCGCGGCGGACTCGCTGTCGGCCATCCGGTACGCCACCGTCATCCCCGTGGTCGACGAGCGCGGCATCGTGGTCGACTACGAGACCGAGGGCGACTGGCCCGCCTACGGCAACGACGACGACCGCGTCGACGCCATCGCCGTCGAGCTGGTCGAGACGTTCATGGCGAAGATCCGCAGCCACCGCACGTACCGCGACGCCGTGCCCACCCAGTCGGTGCTGACGATCACGTCCAACGTGGTCTACGGCAAGGCCACCGGGAACACCCCGGACGGCCGGCGGGCCGGCGAGCCCTTCTCGCCCGGCGCGAACCCGATGAACGGTCGTGACACGCACGGCATGCTCGCCTCCGCGCTGTCGGTGGCGAAGCTGCCCTACGCCGAGGCGCAGGACGGGATCTCGCTGACCAACACCGTCGTGCCGTCCGGCCTCGGCCGGACGCGCGAGGAGCAGGTGGCGAACCTCGCCGGGCTGCTCGACGCCTCGGTGGGTGCCGACGGCTACCACATGAACGTCAACGTCCTCGTCCGCGAGACGCTCGAGGACGCGATGGAGCACCCGGAGAAGTACCCGCAGCTCACGATCCGCGTCTCCGGCTACGCGGTGAACTTCGTGCGGCTGACCCGCGAGCAGCAGCTCGACGTGCTGTCGCGGACCTTCCACGGTGCGGTCTGAGCGATGACCACCATGACTGCCGGCCCGGTGCTGCTGGACGCCCCCTCCCCGCGCCGGGCCGGCGCCGGACCCCAGGGCCTGGCGCCCGTGGCCGTGGACCGTGCCGAGCGCCTGGCGCTGATGCGCTCGGGCGAGCTCGGGTCCGTGCACTCCTGGGAGCTCGTCACCGCGGTGGACGGGCCGGGGACCCGGCTCACCGTCTTCCTCAGCGGCTGCCCCCTGCGGTGCCTGTACTGCCACAACCCCGACACGCTCGCGATGAAGGACGGCGAGCCCGTGCGCGCCGAGGACCTGCTGGCCCGCGTCGCGCGCTACCGGGGCATCTTCTCCGCCACGGGCGGTGGCCTCACCCTCTCGGGCGGCGAGGTGCTCATGCAGCCGGCGTTCGCCGCGCGGATCCTGCGGGGTGCGAAAGAGCTCGGGGTGCACACCACCCTCGACACCTCCGGCTTCCTCGGGGCGAACGCGACCGACGCGATGCTCGACGACACCGACCTGGTGCTCCTCGACATCAAGGCCGGCGACGAGGAGACCTACCGCCGCGTCACCGGGCGCTCGCTGGCCCCCACGCTGACGTTCGGCCGCCGCCTCGCCGAGCGCGGCGTCAAGGTCTGGGTGCGGTTCGTGCTGGTGCCCGGTCTCACCGACGACCCGGAGAACGTCGCCGCCGTCGCGCGGCACGCCGCCGACGTCGAGGCCGTGCGCCCCGGCACGGTGGAGCGGGTCGAGGTGCTGCCGTTCCACCAGATGGCCCGCGACAAGTGGGCCGAGCTCGGCCGTACCTACGAGCTCGAGGGCACCGAGCCGCCGACGCCCGAGGCGACCGAGGCCGTGCGCGACGTCTTCCGCTCCCACGGGCTCACGACGTACTGAGTCGCTAGCGTGGTCGCATGACGACGACCGACCGCGGGGACGAGGGCGCCCCGCTGCTGCCCCTCGACGAGACCTGGGCGACGGCGCTCGCGGTGGTGGCGCACCCCGACGACATGGAGTTCGGCGCCGCGGCGGCCGTCGCGCGCTGGACGGGCCAGGGCAAGCGGGTCGCCTACGCCATGGTGACCAGCGGCGAGGCCGGGATCGACGGCATGCACCCCGACGAGGCGCGCCGCGTGCGGGAGGCCGAGCAGATCGCCTCCGCACGCGCCGTCGGCGTCGAGGAGGTGGAGTTCCTCGGCTTCGCGGACGGGGTGATCGAGTACGGCCTGCCGCTGCGCCGGGCGATCGCGGGCGCGGTGCGCCGGCACCGGCCCGAGGTCGTCATCACCGGCAACTACCGCGAGACGTTCCCCGGCGGGATGCTCAACCAGGCCGACCACATCGCGACCGGGCGCGCCGTCGTCGACGCCGTGCGCGACGCCGGCAACCGGTGGGTCTTCACCGACCAGCTGGAGGCCGAGGGCCTGGAGCCGTGGGGCGGCGTGCGCCAGGTGTGGGTCGCCGGGTCGCCCGACGCGGGGCACGCGGTGGACGTCACCGCCACCTTCGACGCGGGCGTCGCGTCCCTGCGGGCCCACGCCGCCTACCTCGACGGTCTCGGGTGGGAGCACTTCGACCCGGCGGAGTTCCTCGCCCGGATGACGTCGGCCACCGGGCCACGCCTGGGAGTCACCCACGCGACGCCCTTCGAGGTGCTGCGGATGGGCTGGGACGACTGACGGACCCCGCCCCAGGCCGCGGTGCGTGTCGTTCAGGCGTGCGTCGCGGCCACGGCGCGGTCGACGACGACGCGGAGGTCGCCGTCACCGGCGGCCTGCCACGCGCGCTGGCGGGTCGCGCCGTCACCGGACGCCCAGAGCCGGCCGAGCAGGTCGGTGACGGCGCCCAGGTCGCCGGCGTCGACCAGCGCGTCGCGCACGTGCGCCACGAGCTGCCCGACGACGTCGTGCGCGCCGGCGGGCCGCCACGTGAGCGGCGACAGCAGGTCGTCCGAGAGGCCGGACCGCCCGGCGCGCCAGGCGGCCGTGCGCAGCAGCTCCGTGCGCAGCACCGGCGCGGGCAGGCCGTCCGCCGCCTCCCTCGCGGCCGTCTCGACCAGGCCCCGGGCGAGGGCACCCAGGAGGGTGGCGGTGTCCGCGTCGAGGCACACGTCGGCGATACGGACCTCGACCGTCGGGTAGCGCGACGAGAGGCGGGCGTCGAAGTACACCATGTTCTGGTCGAGGATCGTGCCGGTCGCGACGAGGTCGTCGACGGCCTGGTGATACGCCTCCGGGGAGCCGAACGACCGCGCCGGGCCCGACGTGGGCCAGCGTGCCCAGACCTGTGAGCGATAGCTCGCGAACCCCGAGTCCTCGCCCTGCCAGAACGGCGAGTTGGCGCTGAGGGCCAGCAGCACGGACAGCCAGGGCCCGATCCGGTCCAGCACGGCGACGCCCTCCGCGTCGTCGGCCACGGCGACGTGCACGTGGCAGCCGCTGGTGAGCTGCTCGCGGGCCGTGAGGCCGAACTTGGCCCGCGCCTCCAGGTACCGCAGGCGGGCCACCGTCGTGCCCTCGAAGGGCCAGGGCGAGGTGGCCAGGGCGGCGACGCGGGCGTCGACCCGGTCGGCCGCCGACTGGGCCCGCTCGCGCCCGGCACGGATCTCGGCGGCGAGGTCGGACAGGTCGCGGCGCGGGTGCGTCGCCGTCTCGAGCTGCTCCTCCATGAACTCGGCCTCGAGCGCCCCGCCGCCGGTCCGCGTCGGCGGCGCGGCCGGGTGCACGTCCCCGTCGACGCCTCCGCCCGCGTCGTCGGACGCGTCCAGCGCCTCCGACGCCTTGGCGACCGGTCGTCCGTCCTCGCCGACGAGGAGGAACTCCTCCTCGACACCCATGGTCCGCTTCATGCGGGGCAGTCTCACACGCGTGCACGGTCGTCGCGCTCTTCCGCGCTCCCGCGAGTCGAGGCGGGCGAGGACGTCCCGAGCGCTGAGGTCTACCCTCCCTCCTACCGAGGCCGTCGTACCGCCCCCGGACACCAGGGGCGCGGCGCCGCGGCCGGTCGCGAAGGAGCACCGGGATGACGGTGAGAGGCAAGGACTTCGACGGAGCGCTCGACCGCGCCGCGCACCACGCGCGGGCGTGGCTCGACGACGTGGGGGAACGGCCGGTCCCGCCGCGCGCCGACGCGGACGCGGTCGCGCGCACGCTCGCCGGGCCGTTGCCCGATCACGGACTCGCGCCGGCGGACGTGGTCGACGAGCTCGCCTCCCGGGTCGAGCCCGGCCTGATGGCGATCGGGTCGGGCCGGTTCTTCGGCTGGGTCATGGGCGGCACGCTGCCCGCGGCGCTGGGCGCCGACTGGCTCGTGAGCGCCTGGGACCAGAACGCGGGGATGCGCTTCTCCACGCCGGGCGTCGTCGCGGTCGAGGAGGAGGCGGGACGGTGGGTGCTCGACGCTCTCGGCCTGCCCGCGGGCTCCGACGTGGGCTTCGTGACGGGAGCGACGACGGCGAACCTCACCGGGCTGGCCGCGGCGCGCGGGGCGGTGCTCGGCCGCGCCGGGTGGGACGTCCACGAGCGGGGCCTGACGGGCGGGCCGCCGGTGCGCGTGCTGGTGGGCGCCGAGCGGCACGACTCCGTCGACCTCGCCCTGCGCTACCTGGGGCTCGGCGCCCCGACGGTGGTGGCGGCCGACGACCAGGGCCGGTTGCGCACGGACGCGCTCGCCGCCGCGCTCGCCGACGGGACGCCCGGGGCACCGACGATCGTGGCCCTGCAGGCCGGCAACGTGCACTCCGGGTCCTTCGACCCCTTCGCCGAGGCGATCCCGCTGGCGCACGCCCACGGCGCGTGGGTGCACGTCGACGGCGCGTTCGGCCTCTGGGCGGCCGCCGCACCGGGCCTCGCCGGCCTCGTGCGCGGGATCGAGGGCGCGGACTCCTGGGCGACCGACGCGCACAAGACGCTGAACGTGCCCTACGACTGCGGTGTCGCCGTCGTGGCCGATCCCGCCGCCGTCCGCGCCGCGTTCGGCGTGCACACGGCGTACCTCGTGGACGCCCCCGGACCCGGCAACCCCTATGACAAGGCGCCCGAGCTCTCCCGTCGCGCGCGTGGCGTGCCCACCTGGGCCGCGCTGCGCTCGCTGGGGCGGGAAGGACTGTCCGGGCTCGTCGGGGGCCTGGCGGAGCGCGCCCGGGCGATCGCCGAGGGGGTGGCGCGCATCGACGGCGTGCGGGTGGTCAACGACGTCGTCTACACCCAGGTGTGCCTCGCGCTCGGCGACGACGCCCTGACGCGCGCGGCCGGCGAGCGGCTCCTCGCCGACGGCGAGACGTGGATTTCCGGTTCCCGGTGGCACGGCCGGGACGTCCTGCGGGTCTCGGTGAGCAACTGGTCCACGGACGTGGACGACGTCGCCAGGACTGTCGAGGCGGTGCGGCGCGCCGTCCGGGACCGGGCGTAGGGCCCGCGGCCCGGGCTCCGTGACGCACCGGTGGCCCGGACCCCGCGAGGGGCCGGGCCACCGGTGCGTCATGAGCCGTGCGGCTCGGGTCTCCGAGGAGGGCGTGTCAGGCGACGGCCTCAGGGACGTTCGCGACGCCGTCGGGCAGGATCCGACGGCCCAGGACCTTCGCCGAGTAGCCGGCGCGGTCGAGGTACGGGGTGATGCCGCCCGTGTGGAAGCCCCAGCCGGCGCCGAGGATCATGCACAGGTCGATCTGCTGCGGTCCGGCGACCACGCCCTCGTCGAGCATGTGGCCCACCTCGACCGTCAGCGCGGTGAGGACGGAGTCGAGCACGCCGGCGGCGTCGAGCACCGGGGTGCCGTGGCGACCCTGCGCGCCCGCCGGGAGCGCCTCGCCGAACACGGCCTGGATCGCCGGGTCGACCGGCTTGGGCAGCCCGGGCGCCGGACGGTCCAGCACGACGCGCGTGCCGTCGGCGACGAGCTTCTCCAGGCCGGGGGAGGTCGGGAAGCGGTCGCCCAGGTCCTCGCGCAGCGAGGTGAGCACGTGCAGGCCGACGGCGGGCCCGACGAGGTCGAAGAGCTCGAACGTAGGCATCGGGAAGCCGAGCGGAGCGAGCGCCGTGTCGGCGACCTCGACGGACGTGCCGTTCTCGATCGCCTCGACGACCTTGCCCATGACGAGCACGAGGAGCCGGTTGACGACGAAGCCCGGACGGTCGGCGACGAGCACCGCCGTCTTGCGCAGCTTCTTCGTGATGGCGAAGGCCGTCGCGAGCGCCTCGTCGGAGGTCTCGGCGGCCTTGACCACCTCGACCAGCGGCATCTGCGCCACCGGGTTGAAGAAGTGGATGCCCACGACGCGCTCGGGGTGCGCCAGGTCCGCCGCCATCTCGGTGACGGACAGCGCGGAGGTGTTCGTCGCGAGGATCGTGTCCTCGGAGACGATGCCCTCGAGCTCGGCGAAGACCTTCTTCTTGAGGCCCATGACCTCGGTGACCGCCTCGATCACCACGTCGCACGTGGCGAACTCGCCGATGTCGGTGGTGCCGTGCACGCTCGCGACGATGCGCGCGGCCGCCTCCGGCGTCATCCGCCCGCGGCCGACGAGCTTCTCGACGGTGGAGCGGACGAAGCCGAGCCCCTTGTCCACGCGCTCGGAGTCGAGGTCGCGCATGACGACCGGCACGCCGAGGCGCTGCGCGACGAGCAGCGCGATCTGCGCGGCCATGAGGCCGGCGCCGACGATGCCGACCCGGGTCACGGGGCGGGCCAGGCTCTTGTCCGGGGCGCCGACGGGCTTCTTGCCGCCGGAGACGAGCTGGAAGGCGTAGACGCTCGCGCGCATCTCGTCGGACATGATGAGGTCGGCCAGCGCCTGGTCCTCGGCGGCGAAGGCTTCCTCGCGGGTGGCGTTGCGGGCCCCGGCGAGCAGGTCCAGGGCACGGTACGGAGCGGGGCGCGAGCCCGCGACGACGGCGTCGAGCCGCTGGCGGGTGGCCGCGACGACGGCGTCCCACACCGGCTGCGGGTCGAGCTCGCGGCGGGGCACCTCGACCTCGCCGCGCAGCACGCGCGACGCCCACAGGATCGACTGCTCGAGGAAGTCGGCCGCCTCGAAGAGCTGGTCCACCAGGCCGAGCTTCGCCGCCTCGGCCGCCTTGAACGGCTTCTGCGCGGCAGGCCGCGTGAGGATGACGTCGACGGCCTTCTCGATGCCCACGAGGCGCGGCACGAGGTAGGCGCCGCCCCAGCCCGGGATGAGGCCGAGGCCGGTCTCCGGCAGGCCGAGGGCGGGGGCGTCGGAGGACACCGTGCGGTAGTCGCAGTTGAGCGCGACCTCGAGCCCGCCACCCAGGGCGAGCCCGTTGACGAACGCGAAGGTGGGCACGCCCATGGTGTGCAGCAGCTCGTAGGCGGCGTGGCCGGAGCGGCCGAGCTCGAGCGCCTGCTCGTGCGAGGTGACGGTGGAGACCTGCAGCAGGTCGGCGCCAGCGGCGAGGAAGTACGGCTTGCCGGTGACGGCGACGGCGGCGATCTCGCCGCGGCTCGCGCGCTCCTGCAGCGCGGTGAGCGCCGCGGTCAGCTCGGCCATGCCCTCGGGGCCGAGCGTGTTGGGCTTGGTGTGGTCGAGGCCGTTGTCGAGGGTGACGAGCGCGAGGGTGCCCGCGCCGCCCGGGAGCTCGACGTCCCGGACGAGGGAGTGCGTGACGCGCTCGGCGCGGACGCCGGAGGTGTTCTCGGTCATCAGGTCAGTTCTCCTCGTCCGTCGCGGTGCTGGTGCTCGTGTGGCCGGAGTAGTCGGCGTGGTGCGGGTTCTCCCAGATCACGGTGCCGCCCTGGCCCAGGCCCACGCACATGGTCGTGATGCCGTACCGGACCTCGGGGTGCTTCGCGAACTGGTGCGCGAGCTGCGTCATCAGGCGCACGCCCGAGCTGGCCAGCGGGTGGCCCATGGCGATGGCGCCGCCGTAGGGGTTGACACGCTCGTCGTCGTCCGCGATGCCGTAGTGGTCGAGGAAGCTCAGCACCTGCACGGCGAAGGCCTCGTTGATCTCGAACAGGCCGATGTCCTCGATCGTGAGGCCGGCCTGGGCGAGCGCCTTGTCGGTGGCCGGTACCGGGCCGTAGCCCATGATCGACGGGTCGACGCCGGCGAACGCGGAGGACACCAGGCGCATCGCGACCGGCAGGCCCAGCTCGGCGGCGGTGTCGCCCGAGGAGAGCAGCGCGGCGGTGGCGCCGTCGGTCAGCGGGGAGGCGTTGCCCGCGGTGACGCGGCCGCCGGGGCGGAACGGTGTCTTGAGGTGGGCGATGCCCTCGACGGTGGTGCCGGGTCGCGGCAGCTCGTCGGCGGTGGCGAGGCCCCAGCCCTGCTCGGTGGAGCGGACGGCGACGGGGACGAGCTCCGGCCCGACGTCGCCGTTGGCCAGCGCCTTGGCGTACTTGGCCTGGCTGTTCACGGCGTAGGCGTCCGCGCGCTCCTTGGTGAGGTGCGGGAACCTGTCGTGCAGGTTCTCGGCCGTGACGCCCATGTTGAGCGCCTCGGGGTCCACGAGCCGCTCGGACAGGAAGCGCGGGTTCGGGTCGGCGTCGAAGCCCATCGGGTGGCGGCCCATGTGCTCCACGCCGCCCGCGATCACGACGTCGGCGCTGCCGGTCGCGATGCCCGCGGCGGTGGTCGTGACGGCCGTCATCGCGCCCGCGCACATGCGGTCGATGGCGAAGCCGGGAACGGTCTGGGGGAGGCCGGCGAGCATCCCCACGGTGCGGCCCAGGGTCAGGCCCTGGTCGCCCTGCTGGGTGGTGGCGGCGATGGCCACCTCGTCCACGCGCTCGCCCGGCAGCTCGGGGTGACGGCGCAGCAGCTCGCGGACGGCCTTGACGACGAGGTCGTCGGCGCGGGTCTCCGCGTAGAGGCCGTCGGGCCGGGCCTTGCCGAAGGGCGTGCGCACGCCCTCGACGAAGACGACGTCGCGCAGCGCGCGGCGGGCCGGGTTCCGTGTGGTCATGGAAGCTCCATCCGCAGGCGGGGGGGTCGGGACTTCGGCGTCCGACGAGCGACGCCGCTCTCGGGCGGCGACCCGGTGGGGCCGGCGCCGAGGTACACGCTACCGCGAGTACCGGAAACCAGGATAGACCACTCTGAGACCCCGTCTCACCGGAACTGTCAGGGCCAGGAGCACGAATACCTGCGTGTGGTCCTGACAGGTCGGGGTCAGGCGAGGGTGGAGAACGCGTCCTCGAGCGGGGTCGCGACGAGCTCGACCTGCCACGGGCGGGCGCCGCGGCCGCGCAGGAACTCGGCGATCTCGGCCGCGTGGGCCGGGTCCGGCGGCGTCCAGCACAGGCGGCGCAGGGCGTCCGGCTGCAGGAGGTTCTCGACCGGCACGTGCAGGTCGCCGGACATGGTGGCGAGGACCTCGCGGGCGGTCGTGAGCCGGCGGGCTGCGACGGGGTCTCGGTCGGCCCAGGTGCGCGGCTGGGGCGGGCCGTCGCTGCGGGGGCCGCGCTGGCTCGGCAGCCGGTCGTCCGGCAGGGCGAGCGCCTCGTCGATCGCCCGCTGCCACGCCGGCGCGCGGCGTCGCGTGGCCTTCCCCGCGAACTCCGGCAGGGCGGTGAGCTGCGGCACGGTGCGCGGCAGCGCCCGGGCGGCCGCGACGATCGCGCGGTCCGGCAGCACCCGGCCGGGGGAGACGTCGCGGGCCCGGGCGCTGGCGTCGCGCGCCTGCCAGAGGCTGCGCACGACGGCGAGCTGGCGCCGGTCGCGCAGCGTGTGCGTGCCCGACGTGCGCCGCCACGGGTCGACGCGCGGCGCCGGCGGCGGCGCGGTGCGCTCGGCCTCGAACTCCTGGGCCGCCCACTCGGCCTTGCCGTCCGCCTCGAGCCGCTCCGCCAGGCGGTCGCGCAGGTCCACCAGCACCTCGACGTCGAGCGCGGCGTAGCGCAGCCAGTCCTCCGGGAGGGGTCGCGTGGACCAGTCCACGGCGGAGTGCTCCTTCGCCAGGCCCAGTCCGAGCAGCTCCGCGACGACGGCGGCCAGGCCCACGCGCTCCAGGCCCAGCAGGCGCGCGGCGAGCTCGGTGTCGAAGACCCGGGTCGGGCGCAGGCCGTGCTCGGCGAGCCCGGGGAGGTCCTGGGACGCCGCGTGCAGCACCCACTCGGCGTCGCCCACGGCGTCGCCGATCGCCGACAGGTCGGGCAGCGCGACCGGGTCGAGCAGCGCCGTGCCGGCGCCCTCGCGTCGCAGCTGCACGAGGTAGGTGGCCTGGCCGTAGCGGTAGCCCGACGCGCGCTCCGCGTCGGCGGCGACGGGGCCGGTGCCGGCCGCGAACCGCTCGACCACGCGGTCGAGGGCGGCCGGGGTGTCGACGACGCGCCCGACGCCGTCCGCGGGCTCGGTGAGCGGGACGACGTCGGTGGCGGTCGGGGGGACTGCTGAGCTCATGGCCCCACGGTATGCGGTCGTGACCCGGGGCGCGGGTGCCCCCGGCCGCCCGAGCGGGCGGCGAGCGAGGCGACGCCGTCCGGCAGCGGGGGCAGGCCGCCGGCGGTCGCCATGAGGTCGCCCCAGACGGCGAGGTGCACGCCGAGGTCCGTGTCGGTGGGCGTCCAGGACGCGCGGATCTCGAGGTCCACGGCGTCGGGGGTGGCGTCGAGCGCGCCGAAGCTCTGGGAGAGGACGCGGGTCACGGTGCCGCCGATCGCCAGGGCGTCGACGCCCGCGGCGGCGAGCGACTCCGTCACCCAGGTCCACGCGACGTCGGCCAGCAGGGGGTCGGCGGCGAGCTCGGGCTCGAGCGAGGCGCGCACCAGCGTCACCACCCGGAAGGTGCCCTGCCAGGTCTCCTGGCCGTCCGGGTCGTGCAGGACGACGAACCGCCCCGTGGCGACCTCCTGGCCGCCGGGCTCGGCGACCTCGCCCTCGAGGGCGACCGAGTACGGGGCCACGCGCGTGGGACCCGGGATCTCCGCCAGGTGCACCTCGCCGCGCAGCCGCCGCTCGCGCAGGGAGGCCAGCGCGGCCGCGAAGGGGGCGGGCACCTGCCTGGGATCCCGAGGGTCCCGCGTCGAGTCGCCCGAGCGATCACCGGTCACGCCAGCCACCGTACGGCGCCCCGCGGCCGGGGTGGCGAAACGACGCACCGGGGCGCAGGTCGTGTCCGGATCGTGATGGTCCGTACACCTCGGTCGCCGCGCCGACTACGCTGGTCCCGGCTCCCGGGCGGGGAGCGCGTGCGCCAGTCGCCGCCCCCGGCCGCCCGACCCGAACCGAGAACCGACGGAAGCAGGGAAACGATGACAGCTCGTGCCCAGATCGGCGTGACCGGCCTTGCGGTGATGGGCCGCAACCTCGCCCGCAACTTCGCGCGGCACGGCTACACGGTGGCGGTGCACAACCGGTCGTACGCCAAGACCCAGTCGCTGATCGCCGACGCCGGGCACGAGGGCGACTTCGTCCCGTCCGAGTCGATGGCCGACTTCGTCGCCTCCCTGGAGCGGCCCCGCAAGGTCGTCATCATGGTGAAGGCGGGTGCGGCCACCGACGCCGTCATCGACGAGCTGGTGCCGCTGCTGGAGGAGGGGGACATCGTCGTCGACGCCGGCAACGCCCACTTCCCCGACACCATCCGGCGCGAGAAGGCGCTCAGCGCGAAGGGCCTGCACTTCGTGGGCACCGGCGTCTCGGGCGGCGAGGAGGGCGCGCTCAACGGCCCGTCGATCATGCCCGGCGGCACCCGCGAGTCCTACGCGAGCCTCGGCCCGATCCTCGAGGAGATCTCGGCGAAGGTCGACGGCACGCCGTGCTGCACCTACGTCGGCCCCGACGGCGCCGGCCACTTCGTCAAGATGGTGCACAACGGCATCGAGTACGCCGACATGCAGCTCATCGCCGAGGCCTACGACCTGCTCAAGCAAGGGCTCGGGGCCTCCGCCGCGGAGATCGGGCAGATCTTCGCCGAGTGGAACACCGGCGACCTCGAGTCGTTCCTCATCGAGATCACCGCGGACGTGCTGCAGCACGTCGACGCGGCCACCGGCAGCGCGTTCGTCGACATCGTCCTCGACCAGGCCGAGCAGAAGGGCACCGGCCGCTGGACGGTGCAGAACGGCCTCGACCTGGGCGTGCCGATCACCGGCATCGCCGAGGCGACGTTCGCCCGCGCGCTGTCCGGCTCCGTGCCGCAGCGTGAGGCCGGTCGTGCCGCGCTGCCCGCCGACGCCGGCACCTGGGAGGTCGCCGACCGGGACGCCTTCATCGAGGACGTGCGCCTCGCGCTGTACGCGTCGAAGGTGGTCGCGTACTCGCAGGGCTTCGACCAGATCGCCGCCGCCTCCGCCGAGTACGGCTGGGACATCGACCGCGGTGCCATGGCCCGCATCTGGCGCGGCGGCTGCATCATCCGCGCTCGCTTCCTCAACCGCATCACCGAGGCGTACGAGCGGGACGCCGCGCTGCCGCTGCTGCTCGCGGACGAGTACTTCACGAACGCCGTGGGGAACGGCCTCGCCGCCTGGCGTCGGGTCGTGTCGCAGGCCGCCCTCAACGGCGTGCCCACGCCGGCGTTCTCGTCGTCGCTGGCCTACTACGACGGCGTCCGCGCCGAGCGGCTGCCCGCCGCGCTCATTCAGGCGCAGCGTGACTTCTTCGGTGCGCACACCTACCGTCGCACCGACCGCGAGGGCACCTTCCACACCGAGTGGTCGGCCGACCGCTCCGAGCAGGAGGCATGAGCGCACCCGTGAGCACCACCAGCACCGGGGGCACGGCCGCGGGCGCGCAGCCCGGGTTCCAGCCCGTCATCGTCGGGTCGGACATCGGGGTGTACGCCCTGGCCCGCTCGTTCCACGAGCGGTACGGCGTGCGCACCACCGTCGTCGCCTTCGCCGAGCCGGGCCCGATCGCGCACTCCCAGATCATCGACACCGAACTGTCCGGCACCGCGCCCGAGCAGATCGTCGCGGCGCTGCAGGACGTCGCGGGCCGGCTGGCGGCCCCCGGCCGTAGCCTCGTGCTCCTCACCAACATGGACTGGGTGGTGCGCGTCCTCGTGCACCACCGCGCGGAGCTCGAGGCCGCCGGCTACCTCGTGCCGTTCTCGGACGCCGCGCTCATCGACCGGATCTCCGACAAGGCGGAGTTCCAGGAGGTGTGCGCCGAGCTCGGCATCCCGACGCCGGCCACGGTCATCCAGGACTTCTCGCGCGCGGCGGAGGCCGGCTGGGAGCCGCTGCCCGTGGGCTTCGACTTCCCGGTCATCGCGAAGCCCGCGAGCAGCGCCGACTACCACGACGTGCAGTTCGCCGGGAAGAAGAAGATCTACGAGATCGCGACGCCGGCCGAGCTGGACCGGCTGATGATCTCGCTGCGCGAGGCGGGCTTCCGCGGCCGCTTCCTGGTGCAGGAGAACATCCCCGGCGACGACACGCGCATGCGGTCGGTCACGGCCTACGCCGACTCGAGCGGCCGGGTCACGCTGCGCTCCTCGGCGCAGGTGCTCCTCGAGGAGCGCACGCCGGCCGCCCGGGGCAACCCGTCGGCCATGATCGTGGAGCCGATCCCCGAGATCCTCGACGCCGCGCAGCGGATCCTCGAGCACACGGGCTGGCGCGGGTTCGCGAACTTCGACGTCAAGCTCGACCCGCGCGACGGCGTGTTCAAGTTCTTCGAGCAGAACCCGCGCATCGGGCGGAACAACTACTACCTCACCGCGGGCGGGCAGAACCCGACCGAGGCGCTGGTGGACGACGTCGTGCACGGCGTGCGCCGCGAGCCGGTGACGGCGGACCGCGAGGTCCTGTACGCCGTCGTGCCGAAGCGCCTGCTGCGCGCGTACGTCCTGGATCCCGAGCTGCACGCCCGCGTCGTGCGGCTGCAGCGTTCGGGGCGCACGGTGCACCCGCTGCGCTACAAGGCGGACGCCTCGCCCCGGCGCAGGCTGTACGTGCTCACGGCGATGCTCAACCACGTGCGCAAGTACCGGCAGTTCTACCCGATCGAGGCGCTGCGCCGGAACTATGCCGCCAACACGGCGGTCGACACCGCGGCCGGTGCGACGGCCGTGACGAAGGAGGCCTCGTGACGCAGACCCCGCAGCGGCGGCTGCAGCCCGTCGTCCTCGGCGGCGACATCGGCGCGTACAGCCTGGCCCGGGCGTTCCACGAGGCGTACGGCGTGCGCTCGGTGGTCGTGTCCGGCGCCTCCACGGGCCTGGTGCGGCACTCCCGCATCCTCACGCACGTGGCGGAACCCCGGATCGACGACCCCGAGGCGATCGTGGCGCGTCTGCGCCGCATCGCGGACGAGCACACCGACGCCGACCTGGTCGTCGTGGGCTCCGCCGACTGGCTGGTGCGGATGCTGGTGCAGCACCGCGACCGCCTCGAGGACCGCTATCTGGTGCCCTACGTGGGCGAGGAGCTGCTGCTGCGGCTCACCGACAAGGAGGAGTTCGGGGCGCTGTGCGCCGAGCTCGGCCTCGCCCACCCGACGACGGTCGTGCACGACGTGGCGTCGGGCACCGAGCCGGACACCAGCGGCCTCACGTTCCCGGTCATCGCCAAGGCGGCCAGCACCGCGGCCTACCACGACGTCGAGTTCGCGGGGAAGAAGAAGGTCTTCCTCGTGGACACGCGGGCCGAGCTGCTCGACCTGCTCGGGCGGGTGAAGGACGCCGGGTACGTCGGCTCGTTCGTCGTGCAGGACTACATCCCGGGCGACGACTCCGGCATGCGGATCCTCACCTGCTACAGCGACGCGCAGGGCAAGGTGCGGTTCTCCTCCTTCGGGCACGTGCTGCTCGAGGAGCACGCCCCCGGGGCGCTCGGCAACCCGGCCGCGATCGTGACGGGCACCCAGCCCGAGGTCGTGGAGCAGGCGCGCCGCCTGCTCGAGCACGTCGGCTGGACCGGCGTCGCGAACTTCGACCTCAAGTACGACCCGCGTGACGGGCGGTACGTGTTCTTCGAGCTCAACCCGCGCCTGGGCCGCTCGAACTACTACGTCACGTCGACGGGCGCGAACCCGGTGAAGTTCTACGTGCACGAGCACCTGCGCGGGCTCGACCCCGACCCGCGTGCGGTGCTCGGTCCGGACGTGCCGCTCTCCGGCGACGGCGAGGTCACCACCGAGCACCTGTACACGGTGCTCCCCGGTGCCCTGCTGCGCCGGTACGTCGCGGACCCCGTGATCCGGTCCCGGACGCGCCGGCTGCAGCTCACGCGCCGCGCGTCCAACCCGCTCTGGTACCGCAAGGAGTGGGACCCGCGCCGGGTCGCGTACCTGCTGGTGGCGCAGCTCAACCAGTTCCGCAAGTACGCCCGGCACTACCCGGTGGCGCAGTCGCGCGCCCTGGCCTGGACCGGGCCGGCCGCGCGCGGCACCCGGGAGGGCGCGTGAGCGCGGAGGCCGAGCACGGCGCCGACGGGGCGGTCGAGGACCGGCCCGTCGGCGTCATCGGCGGCGTGGGCCCGCTGGCCACGGCCTACTTCCTGCAGCGGGTGGTGCAGCGCACCGACGCCGAGCGCGACCAGGACCACGTGGACCTCGTGGTGCTCAACCACGCGACCATCCCGGACCGCACGGACTTCGTGCTCGGGCGGTCGCCCGCCGACCCGGGGCCCGTGCTCGCGCGCGACGCGCGGCGCCTGCAGGACTTCGGCGTGCAGTTCCTCGTCATGCCGTGCAACACCGCGCACTACTTCACCCAGCAGGTGCTCGACGCCGTCACGGTGCCGTTCGTCTCGATCATCGACGTGACGGTCGCGGCGGCGCGCGAGCGGGTGCCCGGCCTGCGCCGCGTCGGCCTGCTCGCCACCGCGGGCACGGTCGCGTCCCAGGTGTACGACGACGCGTTCGCCGCCCACGGGATCGACGTCGTCGTCCCCGACGCCGCGGACCAGGACGTCGTGAACACGGTGATCTACGACCAGGTCAAGGCCGGCCGGCCGGCCGACCCCGACGCCCTGCGCGCCGTCGCCGCCCGGCTCGTGGAGCGCGGCGCGTCCGTCGTCGTGCTCGGCTGCACGGAGCTGTCCGTCGCCGCGGTCGACCACGACCTGCTGGACGAGGAGCCCTTCCTCGACTCCATGGACGAGCTGGTGCGCGCGACGATCACCGGTGCCGGGCACCGCGTGCGCTGACGCTCCGCACGCCGCACGACACGCACGAGGGCCCCGTCCGCCGGACGGGGCCCTCGTGCGTGTCAGGGGTCGGAGGCGACCGGGCTCAGTCGCCGATCTCGCTGGTCCCGGCGTAGAGGTGCAGCACGGGGACCCGCAGGTGCTCGCGGGCGCGGGACGCCCAGTCGGAGCGGAAGGTGTCGGCGACCACGTGCGGGTAGGTGACCACGACGACGTCCTGCACCCCGTCCGGGCCGCCCTGGGCGGCGACGGCGGCGCTCAGCGCGGGCAGCGGGTCCTCCTCGGTGACCGTGCCCTCGGCGTTCGCTCCGGCGGCCCGCAACGCCGCGAGCGACCGCTCGAGGCGCTCGGCGGCGGTCACCTTCGCCTGCTCGGGCGTGGGCTCCTTGCCCACCAGGTCCTGCCCGGCCTCGCGCAGCTCACCGACCCACAGGTGGTCGATGATCGCGGCCACCACGTTGCGGTCGGTGTCCGAGGGGACGAGCACGCGGTAGCGCTCGGCCTGCTCGTCGTGCAGGGACAGGATGTGCGCCACGTCGGCGTCGGTGAGGGCGTCCTCGGTGAGGACGACGGTCGTCGGCATGCCAGCACCGTAGCCACCCCGCGCCGTCGATGCGAGGCCAGAGCGCCGGCGGTGGGGTAGACGTGACGCGCGCCTCTCCGCCGTCGCCCTCGCGCGCTCAGCGCAGCAGCCAGCGCGCCAGCAGCGTGCCCGTGCCCGGCGCGTGCAGCAGGTGCGCGAGCCGGGCGGGCACGGGAGCCGACGCCGGGACGCCGGCCGGCCGCGGATCCTCGCCGGGCGCCCCGGCGGGGGAGGCGGCGACGATGCGGGACGGTCCCGGCCCGACGAGGCACGGGCTGGTGGTGACGCACAGCTCGTCGACCAGGTCGTCCGCGAGCAGCGCCGCGAGCAGCGTCGGGCCGCCCTCGCACAGCACGCGGCGCAGCCCCCGGTCGGCGAGGGCGGCGCGGCCGGCGCGCAGGTCCACCTCGTCGGGGTCGTGCCCCGCGGGCACCGCGAGCACGTGGTCGGCGGGTGCCATCCGGCGCGCCGTCCGCGCGCCCGCCTCGCCGGTGAGGACCAGCGGCGGCCGGTCGCCGTCGACGAGCTGCTGGGGCACCCGGCCGGAGCGCGTGACGAGCGCGAGCTCCAGGGGCCGGTCGCCCGCCGGGACGTCGCACGGCCGGTCGAGCGCGGTGTAGCCCTCGTGCCGGGCCGTGCCCGCGCCGACCAGCACGACGTCGGCCGCCGCGCGCAGCACGCGGAACACGCGCCAGTCCGCGTCGTCGTTGATCGAGCCGGACAGGTGGTCCGGGCCCCACGCGCCGCCGTCGACCGTGCTGACGAAGTTGGCCCGGAGCCACCCGCCGGTGCCGGGGTCCTCGTCGTACAGCGCGGCGAGGCGGGTCTCCGCGGGGTCGGGGGGCAGGTGCTCGGGCCTGGGGACGAGCAGGTCGAGCGGCGTCGTGGCAGATCTCACAGCGGTCAGCGTACTGACGCGGCGTAGCCTTGACGGTCGTGACGCTCACGCAGGACGAGGACCGGGACACGGGCACGGACGCCGCCACGACGACAGGTGTGGGCGGGACCCGTCCCGCGCAGGACGGCGGGGTGCCGTCCCTGTCGGCGGTGCGTCCGACCGTCTCCCCGGACCGGCTGCTCGCCGACCTCGTGCCCCCGCGACACTTCGCGGAGGCCCGCTTCTCCACGTACCGGGCCGACCCCGCCCACCCGAGCCAGACGACGGTGCCCGCCCGCCTGCAGGAGGTGGCACGCGAGGTCGTGGCCCCGCGGTCGTCCGGGCTCAAGGCGCTGTTCGGTCGGCGCCGGGCGGTGCCGGCCGTGTACATGGACGGCGGCTTCGGCGTCGGCAAGACGCACCTGCTGACGTCCCTGGCGCACGAGGTCACCGCGGCGCTCGGCGAGGGCTCGGTCGCGTACGGCACGTTCGTCGAGTACACGAACCTCGTGGGAGCGCTGGGCTTCCTCCCGACGGTCGAGGCTCTGGCCACGCGCCGCCTGGTCTGCATCGACGAGTTCGAGCTCGACGACCCGGGCGACACGGTGCTGATGTCGCGCCTGCTCCGCGAGCTCGCCGACCGGGACGTCGCCCTCGCCGCGACGTCGAACACGCTGCCCGACGCGCTGGGCGAGGGTCGCTTCGCGGCCGAGGACTTCCTGCGCGAGATCCAGGCGCTCGCCGCGCGCTTCGAGGTGCTGCGCGTGGACGGCGAGGACTATCGCCACCGCGCCGTCGTGACCGAGGCGGAGCCGCTCGCGGCCGACGTCGTCGCCCGGGCGGCCGCGGGACGGCCCGGCGCCGTGCTCGACGAGTTCGACGACCTGCTCGCGCACCTGGCGACCGTGCACCCGAGCCGCTACGGCGCGCTGCTGGACGGCGTGGAGCTGGTGGCGCTCACCGGCGTCCACCCGGTGCAGCGGCAGGAGGTGGCCCTGCGCCTCGTCGTGCTCGTCGACCGCCTCTACGACCGCGACGTGCCCGTGCTCCTCGCCGGCGAGGGCCCGCAGCACCTGTTCTCCGAGGAGATGCTGCGCGGGGGCTACCGCAAGAAGTACTTCCGGGCGCTGTCACGCCTCGGCGCGCTGGCCGAGGAGGGCCGGCGCCTGGCGGCCTGACCCGACGGCCTCCTCGAAGTCCGACCTGACGCGTCCCCGACCGGTCGCCGTCGCTACGGCTCGACCGGGTCGGAGTGCAGCACGGCGGGGGACCGCGGGGGGAGCCGGAGGACGCCGTCCGCGAGGGTGGTTCTCGCCGGGTCCCAGGCGGCCACGACCTTCATGTCGTCCGGGAGCGACGAGACGTCGACCCCCGCCGCCTCGGTGCCGGTGACGAGGGCGACGGCGGTCCGTCCGCGCCGGCCGAGCAGCGCTGCCCCCTCGGTGCGCACCTCCACGGGCAGGTCGCGGTCCGCCGCCGCGACGGGGCGCAGCGCGACGAGCGTCCTGGTCCAGTCGACGAGGCGCCGTGCCCGGTCGTCCCGCGCGGGCACGGGCACGTGCTCGGTGTCGAGCACCGGTGGCGTCCCGGCGAGGATGGCGAACGTCAGCAGGCAGGCGCGGTCGTCGTCGGTGACGCCCGGGGCCTCGCGGGAGGGCTCGCCCGCGTCGGGCGTCCACGGGACGGAGCGGTTGGCGGCGGGCAGCCGCGTGAGGTCGCGCACCAGGACCGCGGAGGCCCGCTGCGTGGCGCGGTGCGCGCGCCGCAGGCTGGGCGGCCGCCACGGGTCCGTCGTCGGCGGGAACACCTCGTGCGCGAGCTGGCGCAGGTCCTGGACGGGGTCGGCGTCTCCCGGCGCGGCGAGGATGTCGTGCACGACGGTGGTGAGCCGGTCGCTGCGTCCCGGACCGTCGACGAGGAGGTGGAGCCGGCGGCCGAGCTGCTCGCCGAGGTGGTGCACGTCCTCCGCGAGCTCACCGAGGAAGGGCACCGCGGAACGGTCCACGAGCGCCTCGACGTCGAGCAGCAGGCCGTCCACGTGGAAGTCCCGCAGCCAGCGCTCGGCGTCGGCCACGAGGAAGTCGCGCGGCCCGCGGCTCCCGCTGCCGTCGAGGTTGATCCGCGGGCTGTCGGAACCCGGGGGGCCGGGCCGTGCCCCCGTGCGCGGGCCGATCCGCGAGCCGGTGGCGTAGGGGCCGAAGGCGTGCAGGCCCAGGTCGTCGGCGACGGCCCAGCGGTGGGGTGCGTCCAGGACGACGGCGAGGCCGCACCGGTGCGCGCGGTCCACGAAGCGCTGCAGCGCCTCGGGGCCGCCGAGCGGCTCGTGCACGGCGAACAGGCGGACGCCGGCCGCCGGACCGCGGTCGGGGTCGTAGGCGGCGACGGGGGAGACCTCGACGCCGACGACTCCCGTGGCGGCGACGTCCTCGAGGAGGGCGGCGGCGGCGTCGAGCGTGCCGGCCGCCGTGAACGTGGGCAGGTCGACGCGCAGCAGCGCGCCGGTGTCGAGGTCGGTGCCCCGCCAGTCGTCGTCCGACCAGTCGAACTCCTGGGCCAGCACCCGCGACGGGCCGTGCACGCCGCGCGGCAGCCAGGCGCTGCACGGGTCCGGGACGGGCTCTCCGCCGTCGACCGAGAACAGGTAGTCGGTGCCCGGGGTGAGCTCGGCGTCCGCGCGCCAGTACCCGGGCTCGTGCGCGCCGACGAGGCGGAGGGGGAGCCGGGAGCCGGACGCCGGCAGCACGACCTCGACCGTGTGGGCCCGCGGCGCCCACAGGAGCGGGCGGGGCCCAGGCCAACGGTCCCGCGCCCCGGGGAGCGGGGGAGGTGTCCCGGGTGCCGCCCTGTCGGCGAGGCCTGCGTCGGCAGCGGTCACGGCGGACACTCTAGCCACCGCGGGCACCCTTCGCGGCCCCGCGTCCAGGTGCCGGATGTCGCGGGCGATCGTGGCGCGCAGCGACCGTCCGGCAGGCGTCCGGGCGACGCGCAGGAGAGGACGACCGCGACCCGACCCTGAGAAATAGTGTGCCAAGCGCGGGCGCGGAGACCCGTCGGCTGCTAGACCTTGGCCCATGAGCACGGATGGCACAGGCACCCGACCCACGGTGCCGGTGGACAGGTTGGACGAGTCGATCGCCTCGCAGGCCAGGCTGGCACCCCGGCGGCGCCCGCTGGACGATCGTGACCGGGACGCCAGGTCCGGGGGAGACGCGGCGAAGGCGCCGGCGTCGCTCTCCGCGGCGGAGCTCGGCCCCATCGAGGGCGCCTCGAGCGGAGTCTCCTGGGACGACCCGGACGAGCTCTGACCGGAGCGTCAGCGGGGGAGGCGGTCCGTGCCGACGGGGACGAGCCGCGGCATCCCGGCGGGCGCCACGCGGCTCAGCGCGACGTAGCGCGCCTCCGCGCGGTGCAGCCGGATGTGCTCGTCGAGGGACCAGTCCGGCCCGTTGGTGAGGACCATCCCGCAGGAGCAGTCGATCTCCACGGCGCCGCCGTGGCCGTGCCGGACCTGCCCCACCGTGACGTGCGACGCCCGGGCGTGCGCCTTGGCGCGGTGCATCGTCGCGGAGACCGGGTCGGGGGCGGTCGGCGGCTCGCCGACGGGGGCGGGGAAGGGCTGATCCACGCGGGCGAGCCTAGTGCGTGTGCGCGATCCCGAGCTCGTGCATCCGCTCGTGCTCCTCGCGCGCGGCCTGGCGCGCGGCGATGCGCGCCTGCACCTCCTCGCGGCGCAGCGGCGGCACGGTCTTCGGCGGCTGCCGACGCTCGGGGAGCTCGCCGAGCAGGCGGGTGACGATCTCCGCGATCTCTGCCGTGGCCTGCTCGCACGGCTCGCGGGTGGCGGCGCTCGCCGAGCGCTGGACGCCCGTCACCTTGCGGACGAACTGCTCCGCGGCGGCCCTGATCTCCTCGTCGGTGGCGGGCGGCTCGAGCCCCCGCAGGGTCGTGATGTTGCGGCACATGCCCTCGACGCTACGCCGAGGGGGTGACGAGGGCGACACCCGGCGACCGGCACGGACGACAAGCACGGGTCTGACGACGGGGACGCGAAAGGCCGCCCCGGGCGAACCGGGACGGCCTCGTGCTGGTGGGCGATACTGGGATCGAACCAGTGACCTCTTCCGTGTCAGGGAAGCGCGCTACCGCTGCGCCAATCGCCCGTGCGGCTGCTGCGCTCCCCGAGAGGGGATGCAGAGCTCGGAGCGGATGACGGGACTCGAACCCGCGACCCTCACCTTGGCAAGGTGATGCTCTACCAACTGAGCCACATCCGCGCGACCGGGTCGTTCAGGACTGCTGTCCTGGCCTCCCGGCGCCTGAGGAACATTACTCGACCTTCGGCGCACTGGTCCAATCGCGGCCGTGTGACCTGCGACGCTGCCGTTCCCTCCGGCCGTCGGCGGCGCGCCGGTGGGTGTGTCGGACAGCCAGGGGCGTTCCCGGGAACGACGAAGCCCCGACCGGAATCCCGGTCGGGGCTTCGTGATGCTGGTGGGCGATACTGGGATCGAACCAGTGACCTCTTCCGTGTCAGGGAAGCGCGCTACCGCTGCGCCAATCGCCCGTGCTGCGAGGTGGGTACGGGATTCGAACCCGTGTATACGGCTTTGCAGGCCGCTGCCTCGCCTCTCGGCCAACCCACCTTGAGACGTGCTCTCCCGACGCTCGTGGTGAGCCGATCAGAGAGTGGGCCTCCGAGCGGATGACGGGACTCGAACCCGCGACCCTCACCTTGGCAAGGTGATGCTCTACCAACTGAGCCACATCCGCGCGACCAGGAACCAGGACACCCTGCGGTGCCCGTCGTTCTGGCGCGCCCCAAACATTAGTGGACCCCTGGCGGTCCGTCCAATCGCCCCCGCCGAGGTGCCCGCGGGCGAACCCACTAGCGTGCTCGTGTGCACGAGCCGACCTCATGGGCCACGTTCGCCGGCCGCCGCGCGTCGCGCGCCGTCGAGTGCGTCGACCTCTCCGAGCAGCCGGAACGGCTCGACTCGGGACTGTGGTTCGTCGTCGTCGACTTCGAGGCCGACCTGGGGCGCGACGGCGTCACGCGGCCGGGCGGTCGAGCGCGCGCGTGGCGGTTCGCCGACGTGGGGCCCGCGCCGGCGACGAGCGGCGACGCCGGGGCCTGGCGCGGGCCCGCGCCGTCGGCGTGGACCACCTCGATGGACCGGGACTCCTACGTCCGAGCCGTGGCCACGGTCCGGGAGCGCGTGCGGCGCGGCGACGTCTACCAGGTGAACGTGTGCCGGGTGCTCTCGGCGCCCCTGGCCGGGTCGAGCGCCGGCGGGGACGTCGTCGAGCCCGACGCCGCCGCCCTCGCCGCCAGGCTCACGGCCGGCAACCCCGCGCCGTACGCGGCCGCGGTGCACGTGCCCGCCACGAGCGGGCTCGACCCCGTCTGGGTCGTGAGCGCCTCGCCCGAGCTCTACCTCTCGCTCGACGTCGCCCCCGACGGGGTGGCCGCGCTCGCCTCCGGCCCCATCAAGGGCACGGCGCGCACGCCGTCCGGGCTCACGGCCAAGGACCGCGCGGAGAACGTGATGATCACCGACCTGGTGCGCAACGACCTGCAGCGCGTGTGCCGCCCCGGCACCGTCGAGGTGACCGACCTGCTCGCCGTCGAGGAGCACCCCGGCCTGGTCCACCTCGTGTCCCGGGTGCGCGGCGAGCTCGTCGGCGCCGCCCCGGGGCGCTGGTCGCGGGTGCTCGAGGCCACGTTCCCGCCGGGGTCGGTGTCGGGGGCGCCCAAGTCGTCCGCGCTGCGGCTGATCGCCGAGCTCGAACCGACCGCGCGCGGCCCCTACTGCGGCGCCGTGGGCTGGGTCGACGGCGACGCCGGGAGGGCCGAGCTCGCCGTCGGGATCCGCACCTTCTGGTGGGAGGACGGACACGGCGGCGGCGTCCTGCGGTTCGGTACCGGCGCCGGGATCACCTGGGGGAGCGACCCCGAGCGCGAGTGGGACGAGACGGAGCTCAAGGCGGAGCGCCTGGTGGGGCTGGCGTCGTCGGGCCGTTGACCGGCCGCACCGATGAGTCTCCGCGCCCGGCGCCGTCTCCCCGTGCATGACACAGGTGACCTGCGACCTCGGCATCTCCCTCGACGGCATCTCGGCGGGGGTGAACCAGTCCCTCGACCAGCCGTTCGGCGACGGCGTCGGCGACGGCGAACGCATCATGCACGCGTGGATGTTCGACAACCCGGACGACCACCGGGCGGAGCTCGACGCGATCACCGCGGCGGGCGCGTTCGTCATGGGCCGGAACATGTTCAGCCCGGGCCGGGGGGAGTGGGACCTCTCCTGGCGCGGCTGGTGGGGCGAGGAGCCGCCGTACCACGCGCCCGTCTTCGTCCTCACGCACCACGAGCGCGACCCGATCGAGATGCAGGGCGGCACCACGTTCCACTTCGTGACCGGCGGGCCCCAGGAGGCCCTCGCCCGGGCACGCGAGGCAGCCGGCGACAAGACCGTCTCGGTGGCGGGCGGCGCCACGACCGTCAACCAGTTCCTCGCCGCGGACCTCATCGACGAGCTGCGGCTGCACGTCGCGCCCGTGGTGCTCGACGTCGAGGGCGTGCGCCTGTTCGAGGGCGTGGGGTCGCACGACCTGCGCATCGTGGACGCCCGCGTCACGCCCGAGGTGACGCACCTGGTGCTGCGGCGCTGAGCATCCCGGGCACCGTCACTCCGGGACGTTGCCGCTGTCGTGGCCGAGCAGGTACGGCGTCGTCACCCCCGTGTACATGAGGTGCGCCACGAGCCCCTCGGTGGCGTGGGGCAGGTTGTGGCAGTGGTCCATCCAGATCCCCGGGTTGTCCGCGACGAACGCGACGTCGTAGACCTCGCCGTCGGCCACCTCGAGCGAGTCGGTCCACCACGGGCTGCCGCTCGCGGCGACGCCGTCGCGGGACAGCACCACGACGTGGTGGCCGTGCAGGTGCATCGGGTGCGGGGTGCCGCTGCGGTTGTCGATCCGCATGCGCACGACGTCGCCCCGGGCGACCTCGAACATCGGCACGTCCGGGTAGGTGTGCCCGTTCACCGTCCAGTGCATGCCCGGCTTCCCGTCCAGGAACCCCGGCGCCCGCCCGATCACGTAGTCGAAGGACCGGTCGGGGGCGGCCGGGTCCAGGCCGAGCGGGGCGGGCGTCCCGTAGGTCAGCAGGTCGAGGGTCGCCGTCGGGCGCCGCGTCGGGGACGACGTCGCGCCGTCCGGTCCCACGACGACGGCGGACGACCCGCCCAGCTCGACGCGCGCCGCCGCACCGTCCGCCGGCGCCACGACGAGCAGGTCCGCGCGACCGCCGGCCGGGACCACGACGGCGCGGTCGCGCACCTCGGGCGGGTCGTGCACGTCGGTGCCGTCGACGGCGAGGAGCCGGAAGCCGGCCCCGCCCACCCAGACGGGGAGGACGCCGTTGTCGGTGTTGATCACCCGGACGCGCGCGGCCGTCCCGGGCGGGACGGCCACGGGCAGGTCGCCGGTCGTGCCCTGCACCGTGCGCCGCGCCCCGTACCGGTGCACCAGCGCGGGGACGTCGACGGCGTCGTCGAGCAACCGCGCGACCTCGGGGCCGCCCGCCGTCGGCGCGTCGTCCGCCGGGGCCACCACCACCGCCCCCAGCAGGCCCTTGCGCACCTGCTCGTGGGAGACCTGGTGGGAGTGGTACCAGTAGGTGCCCGCGTCGTCGGCCACGAACCGGTACGTGTGCGAGCCCCCGACGGAGACGGCGTCCTGGGTGACGCCCGCGACCCCGTCCGCGGCGTTCGGTACGTCCATCCCGTGCCAGTGCAGGGTGGCGCCGCCCGGCACGCTCTCGTTGACGAACGTCACCTCGACGAGGTCGCCCTGCACGGCGCGCACCGTCGGGCCCGGAGTGGTGCCGTTCACCGTGTACGCGTCGGTCGTGACGCCCGGCGCGAGCTCGACGCGCTCGGCGCGCGCGGTGAGGGTGAGGGCGACGTCGGCCGGCCCGGTGGGCGCCACCAGGGCGTCGACGCTCGTGGCGGTCGCGGCGTTCCCGCCCCCGTGGCCGGCGTGGCCCTCGAGCGTCGCCGTGCGGGGACCGCTGCCGCGCTCGAAGGCGCCCGTCTCGGTCACGGAGAACCGGCCCGGCGCCCGGCTGGTCTGCCAGAGCAGCACGAGCGGCACCACGACGGCCGCCGCCACCAGTCCCGCGACCACGCGCCGCACGACCGGTGAGCGCTCGGCCGTCATGGTGCCGGGGTCAGGGCGTGACGCCGTCGGCGGCCAGTCCCGGGGCCGCGGCGGCGGGCGCGCCCCGCACGGCCCGGCCGCGCGCCGCGACGCGCCAGCCGGTGTACAGGGAGACGCCGAACAGGAGCAGCGCGTTCACGCCGTGCAGGCCGCCCAGGAACGGGACGCTGTGCCCGGCGATGCCCAGCGTGGCCTGGAGCGCCACCAGCAGCAGGATCGCGAGCCCCCAGCGCCAGGCGCCGCGCACGCCCGCGAAGAACGACGCGACGAACGTCAGGAGGGCGAGGACGGGGATCACCATCGTGCCGTTCATGCCGTGCAGCAGCATCCCGTCCTGCTCGGGAAAGACCCGCTCCCCGGCGAACACCTGCTCCATCGCGGCCTGGTCGAGCACGCCGCCGTCGTCGATGTAGAGGCCCATGCCGGCCACCGCGTAGACGATGACGGCCGCTTGGACGACGACGCCCGCTGCGACCACGTACGCGAGCACACGAAACAACTGTCTCATCCCGATCACCCCGAAGGTGCGGGGGCCACGCCGTCGCGGCCCGTTCTCTGATGGTGAGACGGGCGCCGGCGGGTCGCTACGAACCGGCGGGGTGAACCAGGGGTGAACTCGGCCGCCCGGGGCGACACCGTCCGCGCGTGAAGTCGGGCACACTGGCCCCATGAGTCTGGTGATCTGGGCGGAGGGCCGCCTCGTCGGACAGGGAGAGGCGGCGCTGAGCGCCGTCGACCACGGCATCACGGTCGGGGACGGCGTCTTCGAGACGTGCACGATCTTCGACGGGCGGGCGTTCGCGCTGACGCGGCACCTGCGGCGACTCGCGCGCTCGGCCACCGGGCTCGGGCTCGCGGCTCCCGACGAGCAGAAGGTGCGCGACGGCGTCGCCGCCGCGCTCGCCGAGGCCGTGCGCCTGGACGGCGCGTTCGACGGCCGCCTGCGCATCACCGTCACCGCCGGCGTCGGCCCGCTCGGCTCCGGCCGCGTCGACGCACCGCAGACTGTCGTCGTGGCGGCGCAGCAGTCGGCCATGGCGCCGACGTCACGGTCCGCGCGCTCGCCGTGGCCGCGCAACGAGCGGTCCGCCGTCGCCGGGCTCAAGACGACGTCGTACGCCGAGAACGTGGTGGCGCTCGCGGACGCCGTGGGCAAGGGCGGCGACGAGTCGATCCTGCCCAACACCGTCGGCGACCTCTGCGAGGGCACCGGCTCGAACGTGTTCGTGGAGCGCGACGGCGAGCTGGTCACGCCCACCCTCGACTCCGGGTGCCTCGCCGGCATCACGCGCGCCCTCACGCTCGAGTGGGCGGCGGAGGAAGGCCTGCCCGTGCGCGAGGCGAAGGAGGGCGAGCTGCCCTTCACCGTGCTCGACGAGGTGTCGCAGGGTCGCGCGCAGCTCGCGCTCACGTCGTCGGGGCGCAACGTCCAGCCGGTCGTGTGGCTCGACGGCGCGGACGTCGAGGTGGGAGAGATGACCCGCGCCGCCCGCGAGCTGTTCGAGCGCAACTGCCGCGAGCGCCTCGACCCCTGAGTGCCCGTGGCGCCGGTTTGGTCCGCCGCCCGATCTGTGGCTAATATCGTCCACGCACCGGGCGATTGGCGCAGTGGTAGCGCGCTTCGTTCACACCGAAGAGGTCACTGGTTCGAACCCAGTATCGCCCACCGATGCTCAGGCAGCTGAAGGCCGCGTCCCTCCGGACGCGGCCTTCGTGCGTCTAGCCGGCCGCGTCGCCGACGTCGTGCCGGGCCGCGAGGACGGGCAGGCCGGCGCCGTCGAGCCGGGGCAGGACGGCGGCGCGGCCGCACGCGGCCATGAGCAGGTCGATGCCCCGGCCGGTGACGTCGAGCCCGTCGCCCCAGGACCAGTCGAGGTCGGCGGCGGCGAGGCGCAGCCCCCGCAGCCGGCCGCGGGGGACGAACCCGATCGCCCGCCCGGACGTGACGAAGTCCAGCCCGACGCGGACCTGCGCAGGCTCCGGGCCGTGGTCGAGGCCCAGGGGGAGCCGCATGTCGCCCTCGTGGACGAGGAGGTCGGTGAGGGGTGCCCGCGGGCCGGTCATCGGTGGGCTGAAGCGGCTCTCGGCGCGCTCGCGGAGCAACGCCACGGTCCGGGCGACCGGTCGCCGACCGGCGCGCCGCGCGGCGGCGTCGTTCGCGCGATGGATGCTTCCCCGGGCGCGGACGACGTCCCGTAGGAACTCTCCGAGTGCGCCGGGGGCCGCGGTCTGGGCGAGGTGGGCTCCGACGGTGCGGACGTCCCAACCGGCACACAGGCTCGGAGCGGCGAGCTGCGACTCGTCCAACGTCTCGAGCAGGTCCGCGACGGCGCGGCGTCGCTCGGCGGTCGCGGCGAAGACGTGCGCCAGGGCTGATGCGTCCAACATCGATCCTTCCGGGTGCGGTCGAGACGGTCGTGCCACGCCTGCCGAGCGGTCTGGACGGCCGGGCAGCCGCGGTCGTCGTCAGGCGGAAGGTACCTCGACGGTGATGTTGGCACGCTCGGTGCCCGGCGGGTCGCCGAGCACCGCCCAGAAGTCGGTGTCGCGCATCCAGGCCGGGAGCCCCGCGGGGAGGTCGCGGCTCGGGATGGCGGGCAGCTCGTCCGGTGCGAAGTCCGCGCCGTAGGGGACGAGCGGGCGCGCCTCGTCGGGCTGCTGGACCCTCGCGTGCAGGCGACCCAGTGCCACGTTCCAGTTGTCGAGGAGGTCCCGGCGGCTGATGGGACCGCCCGGCTTGTCGGCCGTCGGGTGCAGGGCCCGCTGGTGGAACACCGACACCCCGGCGGCCTCGGGCGAGTCCACGAACGTGCGCCAGGCCTCGAAGGCGGGGGTGCCGAACGTCACGACTGCCTCGATGTGGCCCGGCGCGAGCGCCGCGGCGAACCACCGGTGCCGGTAGGCGACGACCTCCGGGTCGTTCAGGTGCGGCAGCGCCATCTTCTGGTTGTAGATGCCGTAGAGGAACGCGTTGACCATGAGGTAGCTCGACGTGAATCCGAGCTTCTCGACGAATCCCTGCACCCGCCGTCCTGCCTGCCCGGACAGGATGCGCCGGGTGAACGCCTCGGTCTGGGCCGGGTCCTGCCCGACGACGAGCAGCCGGGCGGCGCCGTTCGCGCGGCCGCGGTAGAACACCGGCCCCCACAGGGACCGAAAGCCGTCGGCGCCGCGGAACACGGTGTCGTCGGGGTAGCGACGGCACAGCGTCCGGAACCGGCCGGTGGGACCGGTGTCGAACGGGTCGGTGATCATGGCGCCTCCTCACCGACAGGGAGCGCCGCGCGGCGCCCGCACGCACGCCCGGGACCGGGTGAAGTCGACCCGCGCAACCGGTGGGACGGCGTCGCCCGTGCCGACAATGAGTCGACAGTCCGGACGAGTCGACGGTCCGGACCGGGTGCGGGCGCCCGCCCGCCGGGGACGACCGCAGGGGGACGGCCATGGCGCAGCTGGTCATCACCGGGAACGTCGCGACGATGGCGCAGGGGGCGACGGAACCGCCGGAGCGCGGGCGGGTCTGGATCGACGGGGACGCGGTCGTCGACGTCACGACCGGTCGGCGCCGGGTCGCCGGCTTCTCCCGGGCCACGGAGGTCGACGTCGGCGACGCCTTCGTGCTGCCGGGGTTGGTCGACATGCACAACCACCTGGCCTACAACGCCCTGCCGCTCTGGACCGAGCCCGGCCGCACCGAGCCCTGGCTGCACAACAAGCACTGGCCGGACGCCGACACCTACACCGAGTCGATCACCGAGCCCGCATGGGTCTACGCGAAGGCCTGCCCCGAGGCCCTGCTCGCCTACGTGCAGGTGCGCGCCATGGCCGGGGGAGCGACCGCGGCGCAGGGATGGCCCACCGCCAACCGCGGGTACCGCACGGTGATGCGCAACGTCGACGCCGAGGACGTCGGTACCGGGCGGGACGACCTGATCTACACCTCGGTCGTCACCAAGACGGGCGAGGCGCTGGCCACCGCCGTCCGACGCATGGCCGCCGGCTCCGGGTTCATCTACCACTGTGCCGAGGGCCGCCGCGGCTCCCGCGTCCTGGCCGACTACACGGACCTCGACCGTGCCGACGGGCTGCTGCCCACGCTGCTGGCCGTGCACGCGTGCGCGGTCGACGCCGACGGGTGGGCCCGGTGGGAACCCGCCGAGGCGGGCGGCGTCGTCTGGTCGCCGCTGTCCAACCTCCTCCTGTACGCCGAGACCACCCTCGTGGACGACGCCCGCGCCCGCGGTATTACCGTCTGCCTGGGCAGCGACTGGGGCCCGTCCGGCACGAAGAACCTCCTCGGCGAGCTGAAGGTGGCCCGCATCGCCGCCGACCACCTCGGCTACGACCTCACCGACGCGCAGCTCGTCGAGATGGTGACGAGCAACCCCGGCACGCTGCTCGAGCGGTGCTGGCACCGACCCGTCGGCCGCCTCGTCCCCGGGGCGCTCGCGGACGTCACCGTCGTGCGGGGCCGCGGGCGGGGTGACGCCTGGACGCGCGTCGTCGCCGCCCGCGAGCGGGACGTCGCCCTCGTCGTCGTCGGGGGCGTCCCCCGGTACGGGGACTCGGCCCTCATGACGGCGGCCGCGGCTCCGCCCAGCTTCACCGCGACCGTCGGAGGCCGACGGCGGCGGGTCGCCCTGCCGGACCCCGCGGACCCGGAGCGGGCCTGGTCGTGGCGGGCCGTCATGGACACGCTGCGCGCCGTGCAGCAGGACCCCCAGCAGGCCATCGCGACCGCTCAGGCCCGCGCCTCCGCCGGGCCCCGCTTCGCGCCGGACGCGGAGCTCGAGCTCTTCCTCGACATGCCCGACACCCGGCGCACCGGCCGCGCCGGGCCGCCCAAGAACCCGGACACGGTGCGGATCCCGCCGGTGCCTTCGCTGGAGCACGACGCCGCGTACTTCGACCTTCTCGACGCCGCGCCGATCCCGCAGGGCGTCCTCGCCCCGCTGCGCGCGAGGTTCGGGCGGTGACACCCCCGAGCCCGGCCGCACTCCGGGCGCGCGCCGGCAGCCGCCTCGACGCCGTCGTGCCGTCCCGGACGGAGCCCGGGCCGGAACCGGTGGCGCTGACCACACCGCAGCAGCACGACCTCGTCGACCTCTGGACCACGCTGCTCACCGACGTCTACGTGCACTACGGGCAGAAGCGGGCGCTCTACGGCTATGACCCGCTGCGCGCGCTCGCGGCCCTGCGCCGGGAGATCCCGCTGCTCGACAGCGCCGGGTTCCTCCGGGCGCTGACCAGGGTGGTCAACCGGCTGCGCGACCAGCACACCCAGCTCTTCGTGGGCGTGCCGGGGGCCGACCCGTACGTGGCGGCGCTGCCGTTCCTGGTGGAGTCGTTCGGCCCGTACACGTCGCCCACGTTCCTCGTCACCAAGACGACGGACGAGGTGCCCGACCCGGCGTTCGCCTCCGGCGTCCGGCTCACCACGTGGAACGCGGTGCCGTTCACGCGCGCGGTCGACCTGTTCGCCGACACCCTCACCGGGGGACGGCCCGACGCCCGCCGCGCGCGGGCCCTCGAGGCGCTCACCCAGCGGCCGCTCGCCTACCTCCCCCCGCCGGACGAGCTCTGGGTCGACGTCGGCTTCCGGCGGCCCGAGGACCAGCCGGGGGACCCGGACCGCACCGCGCGGTTCGAGTGGCGGGCCATCCGCCCGGGGTCCGCCACCACCGCCGACGACCGGGTCGCGACCCGGACACGCCGCGGGATCGACGTCGTCGGGGAGACCGCCCGCCGCGCGCGCAAGCTGCTCTTCGCCACCGACCTGTGGGAGGGGGACCGTTCGGGCGCCCAGCCCCAGGCCAAGGGCGCCGGCTGGCTGCGCACCAGCATCCCCGACGCCCTCGCCGCCCGGCCGGTGACGACGTCGCACGGGACGTTCGGCTACCTGCGGATCTGGACGTTCGACGTGCGCCACCCGGGCCGGTTCGCCGACGAGGTCGCCCGGCTCCTGCGCCGGCTGCCGCAGGACGGGCTCGTCGTCGACCTGCGGTCCAACCCGGGAGGGGTCGTCGACGCGGCCGAGCGGCTGTTCCAGCTCTTCACGGACCGGCGCGTCGAGCCGGCGCGGTTCGCGTGCCGCGCGACGACGGCGATGGCCGAGCTCGCCGAGGCCGACGGCAACGGGGCGGACCTCGCGGACTGGGCCGCCTCCCTCCGGTCGGCCCTCGACCTCGGCGAGGAGTTCTCCCAGCACCTGCCGCTCGCCGACCCGGACCTGTGCAACGGCGCAGAGCGCGCGTACCGGGGGCCGGTCGTCGCCGTCGTGGACGCCAACACCTACTCCTGCGGCGACCTCTTCGCGGCGGGGATCGTGGACCACGGCATCGGGCGGGTGGTCGCGGTCGGGGCTGCCACCGGGGGCGGCGGCGCGAACGTCTGGACCGGCGACGACGTCCGGTACGCGTACCACGCGGCCCACCGCACGCTCCCGCCGGTCCCGCCCGGGATCGGCTTCGCCCTCGCCGTGCGGCGCATGGTCCGGTCCGGCAGCGCCGCCGGCCTCGCCGTCGAGGACGTCGGCGTGGTCGGCGAGGAACGGTACGACATGACCGAGCGGGACGTCGTGGACGGGAACCCCGACCTCCTCGAGCACTGCACCGCGCTCCTGGCGTCCGCGTAGCGGGCCTCCTCCCGCCCGAGCGCGGCCCGCGGCGTCAGGGAGCTGCCGGGAGCCTGCCGACCAGCACGTCGCGCAGACCGGTGCGGAGCCGCTCGGCGTCGTCGAGGTCGATCGGGCGCAGCCGGCGAGGCAACGCCGCGACGACCAGCGCGTACGCGTCCAGGACCAGCTCCTCCACGAGGTCGGGCGTGATCCCCGGCCCGGCCGCCAGCGAGATCCAGTGGCGCTTGTTCATGTGGTAGCCGGCGGTCACGGTGTCGAGCTCCTGGCGGAGCGCCTCGCCGTCGTCGGGCGCGCACTTGAGCGTCACGAGCGGGGTGCCCGTGACGTCGGTGGTCATGCAGAAGACCTTGCCCTGGACCTTGAACACGTCGTGCTCTGGCCCGAACGGCCAGGTGCGGGTGACGCCCGGCAGCGCGAGCGCGACGGCGGCGGCGAGGTCCTGGTGCTGCGCGGGGCCCACGGAGCGTCAGTCCTGCCGCGACGTGCGCAGCGCGTCGCCCTCGACCTCGGCGGCGCTCCAGAAGTTGCGCAGCATCTCCTCGGGGGTGAGCAGCGCGTCGCGCTGCTCGACCGGCTCGTCGGCGCCGGCGATCGCCTTCACCTCGTCGTGGATCCGCTCCATCGAGCTGTCCAGCGAGGACGCGACGTCGGCGGCGAGCTTGAGCGAGTCCGTGAGGTGCCGCGGCACGTCCCGCGCGTACTTGTAGTAGATCTTGTGCTCCAGGCTCGCCCAGAAGTCCATGGCGATGGTGCGCAGCTGGATCTCCACGACGACGTGCTCGACCCGGTCGGACAGGTAGACCGGCACCTGCACGATGAGGTGCAGGGACTTGTACCCGTTGGCCTTCGGGTGGGCGATGTAGTCGCGCTCCTCCAGGACGGTGAGGTCCGCCTGGTTCATGAGCATGTCCCGCACCTTGTAGATGTCGGAGACGAAGCTGCAGGTGACGCGCACGCCGGCGACGTCGAACATGTGCTCGCGGACGCCCTCCGGCGTCAGGGGGATGCCCTTGCGCCGGCACTTGGCGACGATCGACTCGAGCGACTTGAGGCGCGAGCTGACGTGCTCGACCGGGTTGTAGTTCTGCATGTGCCGGAACTCGTCGCGCAGGATCGAGATCTTGGTCATGACCTCGTCGATCCCGAACTTGTACGTCAGCACGAGCCGCCGCAGGCGGTCGACGAGCGCCCGGATCTCGGCAGCCTCGGGGGTGCGGTGCGGCGCCCCCGGTGCGGTGTCGTGGGGGATGTCGTGCGGGGTGCCGTCCTCGCCGTCGTGCGGTGCGTCCTGCCCTGCGTCCTGGCTCACGCCACCACGGTAGACGGCTTTCCTGATCGTCGAGTATCCGACAAAACCGGTCGGATGTGTTCGGTATTCGAGACGGGCCCCGCGAACCGTTGACACCCCCCTGTCCTGCACCTACGTTCCTGCGCACCGGGTCGGACGACCGCGGCGCCGCGAGGCGGTGCGGCCGCACGACCCGGGTGGTCACGAGCTCCGACGTGAAGCCCCGGCTCGTCGGACGGCAACCCCCAGCGCGGGTGGGTGCCCCGGGTGAGGACCAGGCCGGCCGTCGCCGACGGCCCGGCAACACGCGACCCCCGCCCCGGCGGGGAGCAGGAGAGGACGAGCATGCACCGCGACGCCATCACCGTGCGCCCCCTGTCGTCCCGGACCCGGCAGGAGCCGTCCGTCTCGCCGATGTCGACGTGCCTCCCGGTGTCCGACCCGGCGGTCGTCCTGGCGGTCACCCCGGCATGGTGTCGACGCCGCTGACCGCGGCCTGAGCGTCCGCCCCGCGGCGGACGACCCTCCTCGACGGCCCGGCACCTGCCGGGCCCGGCCGCAGACGGCCCCTGCCCGCCTGTCACGGCGGGCCCTCCTTCCCTGCCCTCCCGGCGGTGGTGCGCACCCGTGGGTCGACGACCCGCGTCCGAGTGCGCCCGCCTGCCGCGCCCCGATCGGAGCCGACGTGCCGTACCCCCAGCCCTCGACGTCCACCAGCACCCCGTCCCCCCTCGTGGTCGGGGTCGACCTCACGGCGGCGGGCGCCCGCCCCGGCGTGCACCGTGCGCGCGGCATCGTGCAGCCACGGTCGTTCGACGCCGAGCGCTTCGTCAGCCTCGTCCGCCGGGCCGACGACGGCGGCCTCGACCTCGTCACCCTCGACGAGGGCTTCCTGCTGCACCCCGGTCGGCGGCAGGTCACCGGGCGGCTCGACGCCGCCGTCGCCGCCGCGCGGGTGGCGCCGCACACGAGGCGGGCCGGACTGGTCGCCGCCGTGGACACCGCGCACGTGGACCCGGCGCACGTGGCCCAGGCCGTCGCCCGCGTCGACCAGGCGAGCTCCGGCCGGGCCGGGTGGCAGGTCGGGCTCCCCGCCGGCGCCGTCGTGCAGGACGACGCCTGGGCGGAGCAGGCGCGCGGCGCCGCCGCGCAGGTGGTGCGGCACTGGGACGGCCTCGCGTCGGGCGCGACGGGCGACACCGCCGGCGCCGTGACCGTCGACGACGAGGGGCGCTTCCGCGTGGACCACGACGGCATCCGGTTCGCGGTGCGCCGGCACCGTCCCGCGGAGGAGCAGGTCGCGGACGGGCGCCGGGGCGGCGGGACGCGGCAGGGCCGCCCACCCGTCGTCGTCTCCGTCCGGGGCGAGGCCGCGATCGACCTCGCCGCCCGCACGGCGGACGTCGTGCGCGTGGCGGCCACCGCGCCCGCGCGAGCCGTCCGGCTGCGCGCGCGGCTGCGCGACGCGGCGGAGGCCGCCGGCCGCGACCCCGAGACGCTGCGCGTCCTCACCGAGGCGTACGTCGTGCTGGCCGAGGACCGCGCCAGCGCGCAGGCGCGCCTCGAGCTCGTGGAGGCCCTGGAGGGCCCCGAGATCTCCGGCGGGCTGCTGGTGGTGGCGGGGACGCCCGACGACCTCGCCGAGACGATCGTCGACTGGCGGGCCGCCGGCGCGTCCGACGGGTTCCTGCTGCGGCCCTCGTCGCTCGGCCCCGACCTGGATGCCCTCGTCGACGGCGTGCTCCCTCGGCTCGTGCGTGACGGCGTCCGGGCGGTGGCGTCCCCGGCGCCGCGCACCCTCCGCGCGACGCTCGGCCTGCCCGACGCCGGACCAGCCGTCGGCATCGCTGCCGGCGCCGGCACCGTCGTCGCCCCCGCTCCCGCGACCGCTCGGCCGCGCGCCCGGGCGGGCCGCACCGCCGACTCCCGGCTGGTGCGCGCGTGACCGCCCGCCACGACGCCCACCGCGTCGCCCTCGCCCGCGTCGTCGGCACCCGCCGCGACACCGCTCGCCCCCTCGTGACCGGAGGCCCCCGATGACCGTCACCGCCGCACCGCGCGCCCGCCGCGCCGATCCCGCCCACGGCCCTGCCGCCGAACTCGACGACGATCTCGCCGCCGACCAAGGCGCCGACGTGCGCGCGCGCCGTCGAGCCGACCGCGAACGAGAGCTCGCCGCCCCGCACGGCTGGCTGAGCCTGGCCGGATTCCACTGGCTGCCGTCGCGACCGGAGCCCGTGCCCGGCGTGCCCGGGCTGTGGCTCGCCGACGACGTCGGCGCGCACCTGCGGCCGGGCGAGGCGGACGGACCGCGCGTCCAGGGTCCCGGGGTCGCGGACGGCGCGTTCGACGGCGACGTCCCCGAGGGCGGCAGCGTCGTGGTGGGCACGTTCCTGCCGGCCGGGCGCGAGCCCGTCGACGCCGCCGCCGCCGCCCCGGGAGAGCGGGCCGCCCAGGACGCGACGGCGGGCGAGACCGCCGGGGAGACGGCCGCGGTGGCGATCGAGCTGGTGCGGCGCACCGGCCGCCTGGCGATCCGGCTGCGTGACCCGCACGCCCGGGCCCGCCTCGACTTCGCCGGCGTGCCGGTCTTCGCGCACGACCCGTCCTGGGCGCTCGAGGCGCCCGTGCGGCTGTACGACGCGCCCCGTGAGGTTGTCGTCGGGGCCGCCCGGTCCGGCCTGGTGCATCGGCTGCAGGCGGTCGGCGAGCTCGACCTGACGCGCGGCGACCGGACGGTCACGCTCGTGCTGACCGGCGGCCCCGGCGGCACCCCGACGCTGCTGTTCAGCGACGAGGCTCCCGGCGTCGCGCCCTGGCGGGTGGCTCGCCCGGAGCTGCCGGGGTCCTTGCCCCCCGGCGGATCGGGCGTCGCGCGACTCGACCTCAACGACGCGCTGAACCTCCCGTACGCGTTCAGCGACCACGGCACGTGCCCCGCCCCGCCGCCGGGCAACCACGTCCCGTTCGCCGTCACGGCGGGGGAGAGGGCGCCGCGATGACCGCCGTCACGACGCCGGGCGCGCAGTCTGCGGGCACACGGTCCGAGGGCACGCCGTCACCGGCGGGCCGGCCGCCGGAGTCGGGGAATGCCACCTCCGGCCCGTACTCGGACCTGCGCATCGTCCCCGCCCGCCACCCGGGCCGTTGGGTGGCGACGGCCGGCGTGGCCGTGCTGCTCGCGATGGTCGTCAGCTCGCTGCTCACCAACGACCGGTGGGAGTGGGACGTCGTCGCGCAGTACCTCACCTGGCCCTCGATCCTCTCCGGCGCCTGGGCGACGATCCGCCTCACGGCCGCGGCCTCGGTGGTGGGCTTCGCCCTCGGCACGGTGCTGGCGCTCATGCGGCTGTCCCGCTCGCCGCTGCTCGTCGGGGTGTCGTGGGCGTACACCTGGGTGTTCCGGTCCGTGCCGCTGCTGCTGCAGCTGCTGCTCTGGTACAACCTCGCCTACCTGTACCCGCACCTGAGCCTCGGCGTCCCCTTCGGGCCCGAGTTCCTCTGGTTCGACACCCTGGGGGTCGTCGACAAGTTCGGCGCCGCGATCCTGGGCCTGGGGCTCTCGCAGGCCGCGTACTCCGCCGAGATCGTGCGCGCCGGCATCCTCAGCGTCGACCAGGGGCAGCAGGAGGCGGCCGCCTCCCTCGGCATCCCGCGCCGCCGCCAGGCGACCCGGATCGTGCTGCCGCAGGCGATGCGCTCGATCGTGCCGACCGCCGTCAACGAGGTGATCGGCCTGCTCAAGGGCACCTCGATCGTCTACGTCCTCGCGTACGGCGAGCTGTTCTACATCGCGTCCGTCATCTACGGCCGCAACGGCAAGGTCGTGCCCCTGCTCATCGTGGCGGCGATCTGGTACCTGGTGCTCACCACGCTGATCACGATCGTCCAGTACTACGTGGAGCGGCACTACGCGAAGGGCGCCGTGCGCACCCTGCCGCCCACGCCGCTGCAGCGGCTGCGCTGGTCGTCGGCCGTGACCGTGGCCCGGCTCACCGGCCGCCCCGTGCCCCCGCACGTCCCGCCGGCGTTCGCGGCCCGCGCCCGCGTCGGCGTCCTCACCCGCACCGCCCGAACCCCGGGAGGCCCCGCATGACCGCCACGACGACCCACCCGACGACCCGCCCGACGGCCAGGCAAGGGGCGCACGGCGGCGCGGCCGGCCGCGTCGAGGTGCACGGCCTGCACAAGAGCTTCGGCACCTTCGAGGTGCTCCGCGACGTGAACCTCACCTTCGAGCCGGGCACCGTCACCGTCGTGCTCGGGCCCTCCGGCTCGGGCAAGTCCACGCTGCTGCGCGCGATCAACCACCTCGAGAAGGTCGACGCCGGGTTCGTCACGGTGGACGGCGACCTCGTGGGCTACCGCCGCCGGCACACCCGACGCGGTGGCCGGCGGGGCGACGTGCTGCAGGAGCTCAAGGAGCGGGAGATCCTCGGGCAGCGCACCCGCATCGGGTTCGTCTTCCAGAACTTCAACCTCTTCCCGCACCTCACCGTGCTGGAGAACGTCGTCGAGGCGCCGCTGTCCGCGCAGCGCCGCCCCCGCGCCGAGGTGGAGCCCGAGGCCCGCGAGCTGCTCGCCCGCGTCGGCCTCGCCGACAAGGCGGACGCGCGGCCCCGGCAGCTGTCCGGCGGGCAGCAGCAGCGTGTCGCCATCGCCCGCGCCCTCGCGCTCCGGCCCCGCGTGCTGCTCTTCGACGAACCCACGTCCGCCCTCGACCCCGAGCTGGTCGGCGAGGTGCTCGAGGTCATCAAGGACGTCGCGAGCACCGGCACCACCCTCGTCGTGGTCACCCACGAGATCGGCTTCGCCCGCGAGGTCGCCGACACCGTCGTCTTCATGGACGGCGGGGTGGTCGTCGAGCAGGGGCTGCCCGACCAGGTGCTCTCCCGCCCGCGCCACGACCGCACCCGCGCCTTCCTCGACAAGGTCCTCTGACCGCCCCCTCCGGCCCCGGCCGCACCCGACCCACCCCCACGCACCCATCCCCAGGAGAAGACCCGTGACCGCACCGACCCGCCGAGCCCGCGCGCTCGCCCTGCTCGCCGCCGTCCCCCTGCTGGCGCTCACCGCCTGCGGCAGCGTGAGCACCTCCGCGCCCGAGGCTGCCCGCGACGGCGCCGAGGCCCCCGCCGGCACCAGCTCCGAGGGGGCGGCCGCCGCCGGCCTCGAGGTGAGCACCAGCCCTGACCAGGACCGGATCCGCTCCACGGAGTCGGCCGAGGCCGTCGGCCTGCTGCCCGACGCGTTCGCGGACAAGGACGACTTCGTCGTCGCCGTGAGCGCCGGCGCGGCGCCGCCGCTCGGCTTCTTCGCCGACGACGACAAGACCCCGATCGGCAACGAGACCGACATCGCGCAGCTCGTCGCCGACGGCCTCGGCAAGGACCTCCGCCTCGAGGTCAAGGCCTGGGCCGACTGGCCCCTGGCCCTCCAGTCGGGCGACGTCGACGCCGTCATCTCCAACGTCACCGTGACCGAGGAGCGCAAGGAGACCATCGACTTCTCCTCCTACCGCAACGACGAGCTGGGCTGGCTGACGAAGGCCGGCTCCGACGTCGGCGAGATCGCGGAGCGGAAGGACATCGCCGGGCTGCGGGTGGGTGTCGGCTCGGGGACCAACCAGGAGAAGATCCTGCTCGAGTGGAACGACCAGAACGTCGCCGAGGGGCTCGAACCCATCGCCGGCGGGCAGCCGGAGTACTACGAGCAGCTCTCCGACGTGCTGCTCGCCCTGAAGTCCGGCCGCCTCGACGTCTACGTCGGCCCCAACGCCTCCCTCGCGTACCAGGCCAAGATCGCGCCCGACGAGCTGGCCGTCGTCGGCACGCTCAACGGCGGCTGGCCCGACACCGCGCAGATCGCCGTCGCCACCAAGAAGGGCAACGACCTCGCGCCCGCCGTCACCGCGGCCCTCCAGCAGGCCTTCGACGACGGCACCTACGCGCAGGTGCTCGAGCGCTGGGGCCTGGAGACCGAGGCCGTCGAGAAGCCCGAGACCAACCCTCCGGGCCTGCCCGCGACCGAGTGACGGCTCGGCCCACCACCACCCGCTCACGCCGCACCATCACCGGAGACCACCATGACCCACACCGCCCGGGTGCCCCTGTCCGTCCTCGACCTCGCCCTCGTGCCCGAGGGGCGCACGGGCGCGCAGGCGGTGCGCGACGCCGTCGACCTCGCCGTCGACCTCGACCGGCTCGGCTACCGCCGGGTCTGGTACGCGGAGCACCACCTGTCGCCGGGGGTCGCCTCCGCCTCGCCGGCCGTGCTCGCGGCCGCGGTCGCCGCCCGCACCGAGCGCATCCGCGTGGGCTCGGGCGCGGTGCTGCTGAGCACCACCAGCCCGCTCGTCGCGGCCGAGCAGTTCGGCACCATCGCCGCCCTGCACCCGGGGCGGGTGGACCTCGGCCTGGGCCGGGCGCTCACGCCGCCGAAGGACGGCGCGCCGCGGCGGGTTCCCACCGCATCGGCGAGCGGGCCGCGCGTCGTCGACGGGCTGTACGTGCCCCCGGCGCCGCCGACCGCGGGGGACTCCGTGCTGCGCGAGCGGGCGCTCGCGCAGGCGGCCGTGGTGGGATCCTCACGCACGCCGGCGAGCTTCCGCGCCGAGGTCGAGCTGGTGCTCGGGCTGCGGGCGGGCACCTACGCCGACCAAGGCGGCCGCCGGTACGTCTCCCCGCCCGTGCAGGACGCCGCGTTCGACCTGTGGGTGCTGGCGTCCTCCGGCGGCGAGAGCGCGCGCGTGGCCGGGGAGCTCGGCCTGCCGCTGGCGGCGAACTACCACGTGAGCCCGTCGAACACCCTGGAGACGGTCGCCGCGTACCGGGCGGCGTTCCGGCCCGGCGTGCTCGCAGCGCCGTACGTCGTCGTCTCCGCCGACGTCCTCGTCGCCGACACCACCGAGCGGGCCCGCGAGCTCGCGGCGCCGTTCGCCGACTGGGTGCTCTCCATCCGCCGTGGGGAGCACGGCGCGATCGCCTACCCGCGCCCCGCCGACGCCACGCCCTGGGCCGAGCGCCCCGAGGCGGAGCGTGCCGTGGTCGCCGACCGGGTGGACACGCGCGTCGTCGGCGACCCGGCGACCGTCGTGGACCGGCTGGCGACCCTGGCCCGCGTCACCGGGGCCGACGAGCTGCTCGTCACCACCGCCGCGCACGACCCCGCCGACCGGCAGCGGTCGTTCGCGCTGCTCGCGCAGGCGTGGGGCGCGACCGAGGGCGAGGCGCCTCGCGTCCCCGCCCTGGCCACGTCGCACTGACCCGCACCCACCATCCACGAGGAGGACCCATGACCACGTCCGAGACCACCACGCCCGAGACGACGCCCGAGACCGCCGTGCCGGCGCTCGACGCCCGCACCGCCGGCGCACGGGTCGCCGACGGCGCCCTGCTGATCGACGTGCGGTCGTCCCGCGGGCGGGCCGCCACCGGCGAGATCCCCGGGGCGACGCTCGCCGACAGGGACGACCTGGACGCGCTCTTCGGCCCGGCCGACAAGCCCGCGATCTCGCTCGACACCCCGGTCGTCGTGGTGTGCGGCTCGATCGACGGCTCCGGGCCGGTCGCCGCGGCGCTCGCGGCCCGCGGCTACACCGACGTCACCCACGTCGACGGCGGGTTCCCCGCCTGGCGCGACGCCGGCCTCCCGGCGAGCGCGCCGTCGGACGCCGCGGGCGCCTGATCCGCCCGGCACCAGCACGTCCCGCCCCACCGCTGCACCGAAGGAGACCCCATGCCCGTCGAGTTCCTCGGCATCGCGACCACGAACGACGCGTCCGAGACGTCCGCCCGCACCACCGCCGCGTTCGACCCGGCGTACCTCGAGCGCATCGTGCGCGCCCACGAGGACAACGGATGGACGCGGGTGCTGTTCGCCTACGGGTCGTCCGGCCCGGAGCCGGCCGCCCTCGCCGCGTACACCGCGGCGCGCCTGCAGAGCATCGAGCTCCTGCTGGCGCACCGCCCGAACGTCTCGTACCCGACGTACGCCGCCAAGACGTTCGCGACCCTCGACCAGCTGTCCGGCGGTCGGCTGTCGGTGCACTTCATCACCGGCGGCAACGACCACGAGCAGGGGCGCGAGGGCGACCGGCTCACCAAGGGCGAGCGGTACGCGCGCACCCACGAGTACATCCGGATCGTCAAGCAGGCCTGGACCAGCCCGGAGGCGTTCGACCACCACGGCGAGTTCTACGACTTCGAGGACTTCGTGCTCGACGCGAAGCCGTTCGAGGGCCACGTGCCCACGATCTCGTTCGGCGGGTCCTCGGACGCCGCCTTCCGCGTCGGGGCGGCGGAGGCCGACATCTACGCCGTCTGGGGCGAGCCCCTGGCGCGCACGAAGGAGCAGATCGACCGCGTGCACGCCGAGGCCACGGCGGCCGGTCGCGCGACGCCGCCGCGCATCCACGCGGCCTTCCGGCCGATCGTCGCGCCCACCGAGGAGCTGGCCTGGGAGAAGGCGCACCGCGTGCTGGACCGGATCGAGGCCCGCAAGGCGGAGCTCGGCGGGCAGCTGTCCCGGCGGCACCCGATCGACCGGCCCGAGAACGCCGGGTCGCAGCGCCTCCTCGAGATCGCCGCGGCCGGCGAGCGGTACGACACCGCGCTCTGGACCGCGACGGCCAAGGCCACCGGCGGGGCCGGCAACTCCAACGCGCTGGTCGGCACGCCCGAGCAGGTCGCCGAGGCGCTGCTCGCGTACTACGACCTCGGCGTGCGGGTCATCTCCGCGCGCGGGTACGACCTGCTCGACGACGCGATCGACTTCGGCCGCCACGTCATCCCGCTGGTGCGCGAGGGCGTGGCCGCGCGCGACCGTGCCGCCGCCGAGTCGGCCGAGTCCGCCGAGTCTGCAGCGGCCGCGACCGGGGAGCGCGTGGCCTGATGCGCTTCCAGCTGCTCGACATCGTGTTCAACCCGCCGCATCCCGTCACGGGAGAGGCGGTGCCGCCCGCGGACCGGCTGGCGCGCGTCGTCGAGCACGCCGTGCTGGCCGAGGAGCTCGGGTTCGACTCGTTCGCGGTGGGGGAGCGGCACGCCGGGGACGTGCTGTCGTCCGCGCCCACCGTGATCCTCGGGGCGGTGGCCGCGCGCACCCACCGCATCCTGCTGTCCACCGGCGTCACCGTGCTCTCGTTGCTCGACCCGATCCGGGTGGCGGAGGACCTCGCGACCGTCGACCAGCTCTCCCGCGGGCGGTTGGAGATCGTCATCGGCAAGGGCAACGAGGAGCTGCAGTACCCGCTGCTCGGCCTCGACATCGCCAAGCAGTACGAGTACCTCGAGGAGAACTACGAGCTGCTGCGGCTGCTGCTGTCGACCGAGGACGTGACGTGGTCCGGGCGGCACCGGCACGCCCTGGAGCACGCCACCACGCTGCCGCGACCGTTCGCCGGGCCGTTCCGCATCTGGCACGGGTCCGCGACGAGCGAGTTCGCCGTCGACCTGGCCGCCCGGTGGGGCGACCCGATCGTCAGCGCCAACGCGCTGCAGCCGCGGGAGAGCTACGGGCGCCTGATCGACCGCTACCGGGAGCGGTACGCGGCCGCCGGGCACGACCCGGCATACGGCTTCGTGGGCGCCGGCTCCGGCGGACTGTTCCTCGCGGACACCACCGAGCAGGCTGTCGAGCAGTACCGGCCGCTGTACGAGGGACAGGTCGCGCGGCTGCGGGCGCGGGGCTACGACCCCGCGACGCACGTCGGCAAGGCGCAGGCGTTCGAGACGATCGAGGACGCCGTCGCGCACGGCCCGGCGTTGGTCGGATCGCCCGAGCGGGTGGCCGAGAAGATCCTCGACTACCACGGCACCTTCGGGCACGCGCTGCAGTCGGTCTCGGTGAACCACCTGCTCGAGCCCGCCCACCAGGAGGACGTGCTGCGCCGGTTCGCGGCCGAGGTCGCGCCCGTCGTGCGCGCCGAGGTCTCGACGACGCTCTGGGGGCCCGACGACGGTCGCCGGGCCGCGGGCTTCACCGCCGTCGCGCACGACGCGGCTGCCGCGGCCGCGTGAGCACCCAGCCATCGCCGGGGGCCGGTGTCCGGCATGCGGTCGCCCCGTCGACCGGATGGTGGGCGGCGAGGAGAATGGCGGCGGACCGATGCCCGACCGCCCGCGACAGGAGGAGTCATGACCGTCCAGCCGACCCAGCTCATGGTGCTGGCCGTGCTCGTCCTGGCGACCGTCGTCCTCGGCGCGGTGTGGCGGTCCCGCCAGGGGCGCGTCCGTACCGCGCCCGCCCGCCGCGAGACCGTCGTGGACTGGGCGGCCCGCGGGATCCGGCTCGGCGAACGGGCGACCTTCGTCCAGCTGTCCGCCGAGGTGTGCGCCCCGTGCCGCGCCACCGCGCGCGTCCTGAAGAGTCTCGCCGAGCGCGAGGCCGGCGTCGAGCACCACGAGCTCGACGTGGACGACCACCTCGACCTCGTGCGCGAGCTCGGCGTCCTCACCACCCCGACGGTGCTCGTGCTCGACGCGACCGGCGCGCAGGCCGCCCGCAGCAGCGGCGGCATGTCGCCGGCGCAGGCGCGCCAGGCCCTGGCTGCGGCGCTCCCGGCGCCCGCCGCCTGATTCCCCCGAACCGCCCGCAGGAGGCGACGATGACCCGCGAGACCATCCCCACCCAGGCGCCGGCCGGCATCGACCCGCGCGGCCCGCGGGTCGGCGCCGGCATCACCGCCCTGCTGCTCGCGGTCGTCGTGCTCCTCGGGGCGTCCACCGCCGGCCTCGTGCTGCTCGCCGTCGTGGCCGCCGGCTTCCTGCTGGGCACGGTGCGCGGAGCCCAGGGGACCGTGCAGGGCTGGCTCTTCAAGACGCTCGTACGCCCCCGGCTCGCCCCGCCCGTCGAGCTCGAGGACCCGCGCCCGCCTCGGTTCGCCCAGCTCGTCGGCCTCGTGGTCACGGGCGTCGGCGTCGCCCTCGGGCTCGCGGGCGTGCTGGCCGCCGTGCCGTGGGCCGCGGGGATCGCGTTCGTCGCGGCCGGCCTCAACGCCGTCGTCGGGCTGTGCCTGGGCTGCGAGCTCTACCTGCTCGGCGCGCGACTGCGGCCCTCGGCCCGCTGAGGCGTCCGCCCAACCCCACCGCCGCACCCGAGCGCCCCACGAAGGCCCCGCCGTCACCGACGGCGGGGCCTTCGGCGTCCGCGGCCCGCCGTGTCTCCACCGCTCGTCCGTGATGTGAGACGTCCCGCCCGACCCTTGACTCGCGCGACCGCGACGGCTTCCCTGCCGCCCAGGTGACGAGCGCCAGCACCCAGGCCCGGCTCGCTGGCCAGCAACCCTTCGACGTGACGGGGTGCTCCGGGAACGACCTGACCCCGCGGCGTCCGCGGCGGGGTAAGCACGGCTCCGGTCGTCCACGACCGCGCCCGGCCCCGCGCCGGCGCGGGGACGGCCCGCCACGACCACGAGGACTGCCACGCGATGACGACCACCCCGCGCACCTCGCGCACCCCGCGCCGCCCCGCCGTCGGGCTTGCTGCGACCGTCTCGGCCGCCGGCCTCCTGCTGAGCGCCTGCTCGACGGGCGCCGACACCGCAGGGACCGGCGCGTCGGCCGACGCCGAGCCCGTCGCGTCGGCCGACGCCGAGCCCGTCGCCGGCGGCGACCTGACGTTCGCCATCACGGTGGACTCGCACTGCATCGACCCGCAGCAGGTCGGCAACAACGACGCGATCGCCGCCGCCCGCCAGACCGTCGCGTCGCTCACCGCCCAGGACCCGGAGACCGGCGAGATCCTGCCCTGGCTCGCCGAGAGCTGGGAGGTGGACGACGACGCCTCCAGCTACACCTTCCACCTGCGCGACGACGCCACCTTCGCCGACGGCACCCCCATCGACGCCGAGGCCGTCAAGACCAACTTCGACGCCATCGTCGACCTGGGCGCCGTGGCGTCCCTCGGCTCCCAGTACCTCGTCGGCTACGCCGGCACGACCGTGGTGGACGAGCACACCGTGACCGTCGACTTCGACGAGCCCAGCGCGCAGTTCCTCCAGGCGACGTCGACGTTCTCCCTCGGCCTGCTGTCGCCCGCGTCGGCGCAGCTCTCCGCCGAGGACCGCTGCGCCGGCAAGTACGTGGGCTCGGGCCCGTTCGCGGTGAAGTCGTACACCCAGGACCAGGAGATCGTCCTGGAGAAGGTGAGGGGCTACGCCTGGGGGTCCGAGGCGAGCGCGCACACCGGCGAGGCCTACCTCGACACCGTGACGCTCAAGGTCGTGCCCGAGGCCAGCGTGCGCACCGGCTCCCTCCAGTCGGGGCAGATCGACGCCACCGCCGCGCTGAACGCCGTCGACCTGCCGCAGTTCGACGGCGACGGGTTCTGGCTGCAGTACCGCGCCAACCCCGGCGTCGTGTTCAACCTCTTCCCCAACGAGTCCCGCCCGCTGGCCGCCGACGAGGCCGTGCGCACCGCCCTCGTCAAGGGCATCGACCGCCAGCAGATCGTGGACACCGTCCTGACGCCGCAGGACCAGCCGGCCACGGGCGTCCTGTCCCACTCGACGCCGCTGTTCGAGGGCGCCGACGACCTGCTCGCCTACGACCCCGAGGGCGCGAAGAAGGCTCTCGACGACGCCGGCTGGGTCGAGGGTGCCGACGGCATCCGGGTGAAGGACGGGCAGAAGCTCACCACGACCGTGACGTTCTGGCAGGAGCCTGGCGCGCTCGAGCTGGTGCAGCAGCAGCTGCGGCAGATCGGCGTGGACCTGCAGCTCAAGCACGTGACCGTCGCCGAGAAGGAGGCGGCGAACGAGGCCGGCGACTTCGACTTCGACTACTACAACCTCACGCGGTCCGACGCCGACGTGCTGCGCACGATCTTCTCGGCCAACGCGCGCAACATCAACCAGCGTGACCCCGAGAAGGTGGACGAGCTGCTCGACGACTCGGCCGCGGCCACCGACCCCGAGGAGCGGAAGAAGCTCGTCACCGAGGCGTCCCGGCTCCTGCTCGAGCGTGGGCACGCCATCCCCGTCTACGAGCTGTCCACGACGATCGCCGCGGCCGACCGCGTGCAGGGGCTGACCTTCGAGGCCTCCTCGCGGCTCGACTTCTACGACGCGTGGGTCACCGACGGCGCGGAGCAGTGAGATGACCCGCTACGTGCTGCGACGCGCCGCGCAGGGGGTGTTCGTCCTCTGTGCCGCGTTCACCGTCGCGTTCTTCGTCCTCTACCTGCTGCCGAGCGATCCGGCGGCACTGGTCGCGTCCGGGGGCGGCGAGGTGAGCCAGGTCGACCCGGCCCAGCTCGCCGCCCTGCGCGCCGAGTACGGGCTCGACCGCCCGATCCTCGTCCAGTACGGCGACGCGCTTCTCGGCGCGCTGACCGGCGACTTCGGCGTCTCGTACGTGAGCGGCGCGTCCGCCACGTCGCTCGTGGCGCAGGCCCTGCCCGAGACCCTCGAGCTCACGGGGGCGGCGCTCCTCGTCGCCGTCGTGGGCGGCACCGCGGTGGCCGTGGCCGGCGTCTTCCCGCGCTCCCGATTCCTGCGCCAGGCGCTGTCCGCCCTGCCCCCGCTCGGGGTGGCCCTGCCCACCTTCTTCGTGGGCCTGGTGCTGCTGCAGTGGTTCTCGTTCCGGCTGCCGCTGTTCCCGGCGCTCGGCAACGAAGGAGCGGTCAGCCTCGTGCTGCCCACGATCACCCTCGCCGTGCCCGCGGGCGCCCAGCTCGCCCAGATCCTGTCCCGCTCCCTGCGCGGCACCCTCGGGGAGCCCTACGTGGAGACGGCGTGGGCGAAGGGCGCGAGCCGCACCCGGGTGCACCTCGCGCACGCCCTGCGCAACGCCGCCATCCCGGCGTTCACCGTGCTCGGCGTGCTGGTGGGTGGCCTGCTCGGCGGCGCCGTCGTCACCGAGACCGTGTTCTCGCGCCAGGGGCTCGGGCGGCTCACGGTGCAGTCGGTCAACCAGCAGGACGTGCCGGTGGTGCTGGCGGTCGTGGTGTTCTCCGCGCTCGTCTTCGTCGTCGTCACGCTCGTGGTGGACCTCGTCTACCCGCTCCTCGACCCCCGGATCCAGGCGCGGGGGAGCGGACGGGCGAGGGCGGGGCAGCGTGCGGCCCGGCGGACGAGGGCGGTGACGGCATGACGCTGCAGACCCTCACCCGCCCGCGGGTCACGCCGGCGCGGGAGACCGGGCACGCGCCCGCCGGCGCCCCGGGAGACGTCACCCGGGCGCGCCGCGCGGCGAGCGCGGCACGTCACGTGCTGGGCCGCCCGGACCTGCTCCTGGCCGTCGTCGTGCTGCTGCTCGTCGCGGCCTGGGCCGTGGCGCCGCAGGCATTCACCGGCCAGGACCCGCTGGTCGGCGTCCCCGCCGACCGGCTCCAGCCGCCGTCGGCCGCGCACTGGTTCGGCACCGACCACCTGGGGCGCGACGTGTACGCACGCGTGGTGCACGGGTCGTCGCTGACCCTGCGCACGACCGCCCTCGCGGTGGCGGTCGGCCTTGTCCTCGGCTCCCTCCTCGGCCTGCTCGCGGGCTTCCTGCGGGGCTGGGTGGACGACGTGATCGGCCGGCTGGTCGACGTGCTGCTCGCGATCCCGAGCATCCTGCTGTCCCTGGCGATCATCACCGCGCTCGGTTTCGGGCCCGTCAAGGTGGCCGTCGCGGTCGGCATCGGCTCGGTCGCCACGTTCGCCCGCGTGATGCGCGCCGAGGTGCTGCGCGTGTCGACCTCCGTGTACGTCGAGGCGGCCCGGGCGTCGGGGCTGCGCTGGCCCGCCGTGCTGGGCCGGCACGTGCTGCCCAACTCCTCCGGCCCGGTGCTCGCGCTCGTCGCCCTCGACCTCGGCACGGCCGTGCTCGCCGTGTCCGCGCTGAGCTTCCTCGGCTACGGCACCCCGCCGCCCGCGCCCGAGTGGGGCGCGCTCGTCTCGGGCGGGCGCGACTACCTCGCCACCGCCTGGTGGCTCACCACCCTGCCCGGCCTCGTCATCGTGGCCGTCGTGCTCGCCGCCAACCGGGTGTCGCGGGCCCTGGAGAAGACGGGAGAGGACCAGTGACGCGCACGACCTCGGACACGCCGGTGCTGGAGATCCAAGGCCTCGAGGTCGCGTACCGGACCGCCGACGGCAGCACCCGCCCCGCCGTGCGGGGCGTGGACCTGCGCGTCGGGGCGGGAGAGATCGTGGCCCTGGTCGGCGAGTCCGGCTCGGGCAAGAGCACGACGGCGCACGCCGCGCTGCACCTCCTGCCCCGGGGCGGGATCGTCACGGCGGGCAGCCTCCGGCTCGACGGCCGCGACCTGACCGACAGCCTCACGACGAGCCGGTCGAGCAAGGAGTGGCAGGGCGTCCGCGGCCGGCACGTCGGACTCGTGCCGCAGGACCCGACCGTCTCCCTCAACCCCGTGGTGCGCGTGGGCGACCAGGTCGCCGAGGTGCTCGTCATCCACGGGCTGGCGCGCCGCGCCGACGCCAGGGTGCGCGCCGTCGAACTGCTGCGGGAGGCGGGCGTGGACGACCCCGCCGCGCGGGCCCGGCAGTACCCGCACCAGCTCTCCGGGGGCCTGCGGCAGCGGGTGCTCATCGCGATCGCCCTCGCGGCCCGGCCGCGCCTGATCGTCGCGGACGAGCCCACCAGCGCGCTCGACGTCACCGTGCAGCGCCGCATCCTCGACCACCTCGACTCCCTAGTGCGCGAGACCGGCACCGCGGTGCTGCTCATCACCCACGACCTGGGCGTCGCCGCGGACCGCGCGGACCGGATCGTCGTGCTCCAGGACGGGGTCGTCGTGGAGGAGGGGCCGGCAGGGCACCTGCTCGACGACCCGCGCCACCCGTACACGCGCGCGCTCATCGCGGCCGCCCCGAGCCTCGCGAGCTCCCGCCTCGTCGTCGGTGGGCGGGGCGTCGGTGCCCCGGACGGCGGAGCCGAGCCGGCGGCGGAGCGTTCGGCGTCTCCGGCGGCGGCGGAACCCGTCCTCGCGCTCGACGGCGTGCGCAAGGAGTTCGCCCTGCCGCGCGGCGCGCAGCGCCGCACGCTCGTGGCGGTGGACGACGTCAGCCTCGCCGTCGGGCGTGGGCGCACGTACGCGCTGGTGGGCGAGTCCGGCTCCGGCAAGACGACGACGGCGCGCCTGGCGCTGCGGCTCGAGCGGCCCTCGGCCGGGCGGGTCGTGTTCCGCGGGCAGGACGTCACCGCCGCGCGCGGGCGGGAGCTGCGGACCCTGCGGCGGGGTTTCCAGGTGGTCTACCAGAGCCCTTACGCCTCGCTGGACCCCCGGTTCACGGTGGAGCAGGTGATCGCGGAGCCGCTGCGCGCCTACGGTGTCGGCGACCGCGCGGAGCGCGCCGACCGGGTGCGCGCCCTCGTCGAGGACGTGGCGCTGCCCGCCGACGTGCTGCGGCGCGGCCCGCGGGAGCTGTCCGGCGGGCAGCGGCAGCGCGTCGCCATCGCGCGGGCGCTCGCCCTGCGGCCGGACCTCGTGGTGCTCGACGAGCCCGTGTCGGCGCTCGACGTCTCCGTGCAGGCGCAGATCCTCGAGCTGCTGGTGCGCCTCCAGGCCGAGCACGGGCTCGCGTACCTGTTCATCTCGCACGACCTCGCCGTCGTGCGGCAGGTCGCCGACGAGGTGGGTGTGATGCAGCGGGGCCGGCTCGTGGAGCAGGGCGCGGCGGAGCGGATCCTGCTGGACCCGCAGCAGGACTACACGCGCGAGCTGGTGGCCGCGATCCCCGGTCGCCGGGCGCTGTCCGGAACCTCGACGTAGCACCTGGTGTCGCTTCCGGGCCCGGGAGCGACACCAGGTGCTACGTCGGCAGGCGCTCTGCCGGCGTCGAGGCGAGGGCGCGCGGCAGGTAGGGTCGCGCGCATGGCGACGGTGCTCCCCTTCGACGGTCACACTCCCGACATCGACCCCACGGCGTGGGTCGCCCCCACGGCGACGATCGTGGGGAACGTGCGCATCGGCGCGCGGGCCAGCGTCTTCTACGGCGCGGTGCTGCGCGGCGACATGGACGCGATCGTGCTCGGCGAGGGCTCCAACATCCAGGACAACTGCGTGGTGCACACCGACACCGGCGTGCCCGCGACCATCGGGGCCGGCGTGGGCGTCGGGCACGGCGCGATCATCCACGGCGCCACGGTGGGCGACGGCAGCCTCATCGGGATGGGCGCCACCCTCCTCAACAACGCCGTCGTGGGCGAGGGCGCGTTCGTGGCGGCGGGCGCGCTGGTGCGCGAGGGCCAGGAGATCCCCGCCGGGCACCTCGCCGTCGGCGTCCCGGCGAAGGACCGGGGCGAGCTCGACGCCGAGGGCGCCGAGCGCGTGCGCCGCAACGCGATCGAGTACCAGGAGCTCGCGGAGCGCCACCGCCGCTCGGTCGGCTGAGCCGCCCCGTCGTCCAGCATCCGAGAGGGGCGCCCCCGCCCTTGCGCGCCGGAGGGCGCGGTGGTCGGCTGCGGCCATGACGACACCTCCCACGGGCGCCGAGCCGCGTGCCCTGCCCACCCGCGCCCTCGGCTCGGGCGACCACGCCCTCACCGTGTCCGCGCTCGGCTTCGGCGGCATGTCCGTCGCCGACTCGTACGGCCCGGCCGACGCCGCCGAGGCGGAGGCCGTGCTGCGCCGCACCCTGGAGCTCGGCGTCACGCTGATCGACACCGCCGACGTGTACGGCGCCGGGCGCAACGAGGAGCTCATCGGCCGCGTGCTCGGCCCGCACCGCGACCGGATCGTGCTGGCCTCGAAGTTCGGGCTCGGCACGCACCCCGACGGCCGCCCCGTCGACGGCCGCCCGGAGTACCTGCGCGCCGCGGTCGACCGCTCGCTGACCCGCCTCGGCACCGACCGCCTCGACCTGTACTACCTGCACCGCGTGGACCCGCAGGTGCCCGTCGAGGAGACCGTCGGCGCGCTCGCGGAGCTGGTCGCGGCGGGCAAGGTCCGTGCGATCGGTCTCTCGGAGGCGGGCGCCGCCACCGTGCGCCGCGCGCACGCCGTCCATCCGGTGACCGCCGTGCAGAGCGAGTACTCGCTGTGGACCCGCGACCCCGAGGACGCCGTCCTGCCCGCGCTGCGCGAGCTCGGCATCGGCTTCGTCCCGTTCTCCCCGCTGGGTCGCGGCATCCTCACCGGCACCGTCGACCAGGTGACCGACCTGGCCGCCGACGACGTGCGCCGCAAGCACGCCCGCTACGCCGGGGAGGCGTTCGAGCACAACCGGTCCCTGGTGCGCTCGCTCGAGGACCTCGCCGCCGAGCGTGGCGTCACGGCGGCGCAGCTGGCACTCGCCTGGCTGCTCGCGCAGGGCGACGACATCGTGCCCATCCCCGGCACGAAGCGCCTGCGCTACCTGGAGCAGAACGTCGCGGCGGCGTCGATCGTCCTGGGCGAGGACGACCTGGGCGCGATCGCCGGCGCCATCCCGCGCGGCGCCGTCGAGGGCGTGCGGCACCCGCAGCCCGACCTGCTGGAGGCCTGAGCCACGACGCGCGACGGCCCGGGTCCCCGCGCGGGGCCCGGGCCGTCGTGGTGCCGGTGTCAGGGCGCCGGCGTGCGCACCGCGCCGAAGGCGGTGCGGGCGCGCAGCCGGAACCCGAGGTTCTCGTACAGCCGGATGGCGTTCACGTTGTTCCCCGCCGCGTGCAGCATGGGCCGGGCGCCGCGCTCGCGGACGTGGTGCGCGACGTCGAGGACCAGGCGTGTGGCGAGGCCCTGGCCGCGGTGGTCGGGGTCGGTCGTGACGGCGCTGATCTCGGTCCAGCCCTCCGGCTGCAGCCGCTCGCCCGCCATCGCGACCAGGCGCCCGTCCCGCCGGATGCCGACGTACCGGCCCATGAGATAGGTGCGCGGCAGGAACGGGCCGGGCCGCGAGCGCTCGACGAGCGCGAGCATGTCGGGCACGTCGCCGGCGCCGAGCACCACGGCCTCGTCGTCGGCGCGGGTGCGCAGTCGCTCCGTCTCGACGAGCTGGACCCCCTCGTGCAGCGAGACGCGCTCCCAGCCCGCGGGGAGCACGACGTCGGCCGGCGGGCCGGGGAACTCGGCCCCGCGGCCCGCGACGTCGACGATCGCGTCCCACACGTCCGGGTCGTCCCACGACCGGACCCCGGCGAACGGCGACACGTCGACCGGGTACCGCAGCACCAGCTCGTTGCCCTCGGCCAGGTGCGCGTGCGCCCCGGTGAGCGACGACCAGCGCGGGTTGTCGAGGACGGCCTCGGACGGGTCGGCAGCGTCGGGCTCGGCGACGTGGTCCGCACTGTGCGTGGCGGGGGCGGTGGCGGTCATGGGTCCTCCTGTCGGGCCGCAGCAGCCTAGATGCTCAGGGCACCGGGACGAGGGCGGTTTCGCTCTCGGCGTCGTGCGAGGCGGACGGCCGCCGGGTGAGCGGCTCGCGCAGCCCGAGGTGCTCGCGCAGCGTGACGCCCTCGTACGCGGTGGGGTACGCCCCGCGCTCCTGCAGGGCGGGCACCACCTTGTCCACGACGTCGTCGAGGCCCGAGGGCACGATCCACGGGCTGAGGTTGAAGCCGTCGACGGCGCCGGTGCGCACCCAGCGAGTGAGCTCGTCGGCGACGGCGTCGGGGGTGCCGGTGAAGCCGCGCTCGCCCGCGTTGCGGATCACCAGCTCGCGGATCGACAGGTGCTCCGCCTCGGCGACGGCGCGCCACTGCCGGGCGATCTCGTGGGTGCGGGCGCCGGTGGTCGCGGAGCCGCGCTCGCCGCCGAGCTCGGCGACCACCGGGTCGTGCGCGGGCAGCGGGCCGTCCGGGTCGTACGACGAGAGGTCCTCGCCCCAGATGTTGCCCACGATCGACAGGGCGGTCGCGGGCGTGACCTGCGCCCGCCGCACCCAGCGCGCCTTCTCCTCGGCCTCGGCCGGGGTGTCGCCGACGACGATCGCGGTGCCGGGGAAGATCTTCACGTCGTCCTCGGGTCGCCCGGCGGCGACGACGCGGCCCCGGACGTCGGCCGCGAACTCCAGCGCGTCCGCGAGCACCGCGCCGTGCCGGGAGAAGATCACGTCGGCGTGCGCGGCGGCGAAGTCGCGCCCCTGCGGGGAGTCGCCCGCCTGGAAGATCACGGGGTGGCCCTGCGGGCTGCGGGGCGTGGTCACGTCGAGGACCAGGTCGCGGGGCGTGCGCAGGTCGGCGCCGGGCACGGTCACGCGTGCCACCGTTCCCTCCCCGGTCGCGCCGGCGGCGTCCGGGAACGCGTCCCAGACCCCGCGGGCGACGGCCAGGACGGCGGCCGCCCGCGCGTAGCGGTCGGCGTGGTCGAGGTAGCCGCCGCGGCGGAAGTTCTCGCCGGTCCAGGCGTTGTCCGTCGTGACGACGTTCCACGCCGCCCGCCCGCCGGACAGGACGTCGAGGCTCGCGAGGCGCCGGGCCAGGTCGGCCGGGTCGTGGTAGGTCGTGTTCTGGGTGGCCACGAGGCCGATGCGCTCGGTGATGGCCGCGAGCGCAGCGAGCTGGGTGATCGCGTCGGGGCGTCCCACGACGTCGAGGTCGTGGATCCGGCCGCGGGTCTCGCGCAGGCGCAGGCCCTCGCCGAGGAAGAACGCGTCGAACAGCCCGCGCTCGGCCGTGCGGACCACGCGCTCGAAGGAGGCGAAGTCCGTCTGCGACCCGGACTCCGGGTCGGACCAGATGGTGGTGTGGTTGACGCCCTGGAAGAAGACGCCGAAGTGGACCTGGGCGTGCGGGCGGACGATCGGGTGCTTGATGGTGGAGGTGGTCATCGGGGTTCCTCAGGCGGTCGCGGCGGCCCGCGCGGCGGCGTGCCGTGCCGGGGTGCCGGTGTCGTGGCGGGGGGCTGGGCGAGTGTCGTACCGGTTCGCGGCCCGCGGCAGCCCCAGCGACTCACGGAGCGTGGCGCCCGCGCGAGGCGCCGCGGTGAGCCGCGCCGCCCGGAGCGCGGGCAGCACGTCGCGGGAGAGCACCGGCAGGTCGACGTCGAGCACGGCGGGCAGCAACCGCACGCCCGCGACGTCGCCCGTGGCGGCGAGCTCGGCGAGCAGGCCGGCCAGGCCCGGGGCGTCGCCGGTGTACCGCAGGGCCTCGGATCCCCAGCCCGTGCGGGCCCCGGCAGGGGTCGCGGCGTCGAGCTCGGCGAGCCGGACGCTCGCGGCACGACCGTCGGCGTCGAGGACGACCTCCAGGTCGACCACGGCGCGCGCGGCCCGGTCGGGCTCGCCGGTCCTCTCGGCGGTCGCGGCGCGCGAGGCCGCCCGGACGGCGGCGACGTCGGAGCCGCCGACGAGCGCGACGTCGACCAGCGGCTCGTCGCGCACCGAGGGCGCGACGTCGCCGGCCGCGGCGAGCACCACGAGCTGCCCCTGCGGCGGGCGCGGGGTGATGAGGGGGCCCTTGACGGCGAAGCTCTCGCCGACGAAGTCGACGTGGTGCAGCCGGTCGCGGTCCACGTAGCGGCCGGTGGCGACGTCGCGGATCACGGCGTCGTCCTCCCACGAGTCCCACAGGTCGCGCACCACCTGGACGACGTCGCGGGCCTCGCGGGCGAGGTCGGCGACCGGCTCCCGACCGTAGGCGGAGGCCGTCTCCGGCGTGCGGGTGGACGAGGCGAGCCAGCCGCCGCGGCCCGACGCCGCGATGTCGAGGGAGGCGAGCTGGGTCGCCACGTGGAACGGCTCCGGGTACGTGGTGGGCACCTGGGGCACCAGGCCGATCGCGGTGGTGGTGCGGGACACGAACGCCGCGCGGGTGACGGCGTCGAGCCGCGCGGAGCCGGGCGACCCGATGACGGCGGGCAGCAGGGCGTCGGCGAACGTGGCGAACGTGACGCCGGCGTTCTCGGCGCGGCGCACCGTGCGGGCGAGCCGTGCGGCGGAGACGAGGTCGGTCACGGCGAGGCCGGTGGCCGCGACGGCCGCCGGGTGCGCGCCCGCGCCGTCGACGTCGAGCCCCACGAGGAAGGGGGTGGTCGATTCGGACATGATGCAGAGGCCTCTCAGATCGCAGACTCGTCGCCGAGCCGGTGGTACGTCCGGTCGAGGTAGACGAGCGGCGAGGCGCCGTCCGAGCCGGACTGCAGCGCGCGCAGCGAGATCAGGTAGCTGTCGCCCACCGGGGTGCGCTGGATGACCCGGGCGCGCACCCACGAGACGGCCCCGTCGATGACGGGCTCGCCCGAGGGCAGGGCGGTCCAGCCGCCGTCCGCGAAGCGGTCGATGCCGCTGGTGGCGAACCGGGCGGAGAGGTGGTCCTGGTGGTCGGCGAGGAAGCTGATCGCGAGGGTGCTGGCCGCCGAGACGGCGGGCCACGACGAGGAGGTGGACGCCAGCGAGAACGCCAGGAGCGGCGGCGCGGCCGACACCGAGATCACGGACGTGGCGGTGAACCCGACCGGGCGGCCCTCGTGCGCGAGCGCGACGACGGCCACGCCGGCCGGGTGCTGGCGGAAGACGGTCTTGAACTCGTCGGGGGACAGCTGGGGCTCGTCCTGCTGGGCCAGGAGCGCTTCGATCCCCGAGAGCGCGGACAGGTCGGTGTGCGCGCGGGTGTGCGCGTCGGTGTGCTCCGCGGTCACAGGGCGGCTCCCGTCAGCTCGGGGGTGGACTCGGTCGCGGTGACGCCGGCGGCGCGGCGCAGCGGAGTCGCCCAGCGGGCGAACCAGGGGTCCAGCGCCTCGCCGAGGTCCGGCAGCTGGGCCTCGGTGAGGGCCAGGGTGCGGGTGGGCACGACGGCGCCGAGCTCCACGAGGACGGGCCGCAGGTGGGCCTCGCCGGCGAGCGCGTGCGCCGGCTTGCCGGACACGACGAGCGGCACGACCACGACGCCCGCGAGGCCGTCCGGCCCGTAGAGGTCGAGGAACGCCTTGAGCAGGCCCGTGTAGGAGGCCTTGTAGACGGGGGTCGCGACGACGGCGACCGTGGCGCGAGCCAGCTGGTCCTTCGCCGCGTCGGCGGCCGGGTGGGCGGCCGTGAGGATCTCGCCCGCGAACGCCGCGAGCTCGATCGTCGTCACGTCGCCGGTGCCGAGCAGCTCGGCGGCGCGCCGGCCGGCGGCCTCCGCCGCCGCCAGGGTGCGCGAGGCCTCGCGCGGGTTGCCGGAGACCACCACCACGGAGGGGGTGGCGGGGTGGGTGTTCTCGGTCATGGGTCGTCCCTCGCAGTCCGTCGATCACGCTTGCCGCACGGCGTCTCGGCCCGCGTGCGCGGACCGGCCGGCGGCCAGGTCATCTCCCGGAGCACCCCGCCGTGACATGGGGGTTGCTGCCCAGCCAGCCGGGGCTTGGCGCTGGGGCTCGTGACCTGCGCGGAGGTATAGCAGCGGATCCGGCGAACGCCAGGCCCGTGTCGAGACTTCTCACGATCCGGACACGCCGGAGCCCCCGACCGCGGGGGCGGCCGGGGGCTCCGGTGGTGCTGGGGCGGCGGGGCGGGGGCGTCAGGCCTCGAGGCGCAGCCGCGCGCCCAGCGCGACGGCGGCGACCACCGAGGCTCCCGCGACGAGGACGACGTCCTTGAGCACGTACTGCCCGAGCAGCGTCATGCCGTGCCCGAACAGCTCGTCGCCGAACAGGGCGACGGGGGACAGGATGCCGACCAGCGCGACGGCGAGCACGACCAGCCCGACCCGCAGCAGCCGGCCGGTGACGAGGGTCAGGCCGATGAACGTCTCCATGACGGCGACCAGGATCACGGCCGTCGGCGCGGGCACGAGCCCGAGGGTGAGCGTCTCGACCGTGCGGCCGGCGATCTCCTCCGCCGGGCTGGCGCCGGGGAAGAACTTCAGGACGCCGAAGCCGAGGAACACGAGCCCGAGCGCGACGCGCAGCGCCGGCACGGACCAGCGGGTGAGGAACCGGGCCAGAGCGGTGACGGCGATGTCGACCCGCAGCGCCACCTGCTGGGCGAGCGCGTTCGGGAGGCGGCCGCCGGGGGCGCTCGGGGTGCGGGTCCCGGCAGCGCCGGCGCGGGCCGAGGACTGGGGCGGGGTGAGGTGGGTCGGGGTGGACACGGACATGGTGGTGCTCTCTTCCAGGGGATGGTGCGACCCGGGGGTGGTCGCCCTGGGAGAGAGGCCCGGGCGTGCCGGCGGATGCGGGGGCGCGACGTTTTCGCCCGGTCGTCACCCGGCCGCTCGGGCTCGACCGCGGGCCCGCGACCGCCTACCGTGCCCGGATGGATCACGAGCCGATGCGGCGCGTCGCCGAGTTCCGCGCGGCGTTCGACCTCGAGGTCGACGCCTCCCGCCCGGACCTGCCGGAGCACCGGCGGGCGCTGCTGACCGAGGAGGCCGACGAGGCGGCGGAGGCGCTCGCGGACCTCGCGACGACGCTGGCCGAGGGCGTGGACCCGGCCGCCGCGTACCGGGCGGTGGCGAAGGAGCTCGCCGACGTCCTCTACGTCACCTACGGCGCCGCCGACGCGCTGGGGATCGACCTGCCCGCCGTCTTCCTCGAGGTGCACCGCTCCAACATGAGCAAGGTGGACGCCGACGGCCGCGTGCTGCGTCGCGCCGACGGCAAGGTGCTCAAGGGGCCGGGCTACCGCCCGCCGGACCTCGACGCCCTGGTCGCGCCGCCGTCGACCGGGAGTTGAGCCGGCGCACGCCTTGACACCTGGTCGGGCCGGGTGCCAGAGTGGCGCCAATCCGGAAACGTTTCCAGCGATGCCGCCGAGACGAGTCTGGAAACGTTTCCAATCGCCGTCGACGTTGAAGGTGGAGCGACAGTGACGTCATCACGCGCCACGTTGATCGAGGTGGCCCGGCACGCCGGGGTCTCCCTCGCGTCGACGTCGCGGGCCCTGCACGGCACCGGGGCCAGCCCGGCCATGGTGGAGCGCGTGCGCGCCGCCGCCGACGAGCTCGGGTACAGCCCGGACGTCACCGGCCGGTCCCTGCGGATGAAGAAGACTTTCCAGGTCGCCTTCGCCGTCGCGGACATCGGCAACCCGGTATACGTCGAGATGCTCACGGCGATCCACGAGGTGCTGGCGCCACACGGCTACCGGGTCGTCGTGATGACCACGGGCGACACGGCCGAGAGCACCGCCGACCTCGTGCGCAGCCTGGGGAGCGGCTTCGTCGACGGCCTCGTCATCAGCCCGCTGCGCGCGGATGACGCCCTGGTCGCCGAGATCCGCCGTGCCCCCGTGCCGGTGGTGGTGATCGGGCGGGCCCTCGACGAGGAGTCGGTCGACTCGGTGTCCACGGACTCCGCCGGCGGGATCGGGCAGGCCGTCGACCACCTGGTGGCCTCCGGGCGCCGGCGGATCGGGTTCCTCAACGGCCCCCTGGACACGACGCCGGGCGCGGCCCGGCAGCGCGGGTTCGACGCCGCGACCGGCGCGGACGGCTTCCCGGCCGAGCGTGTCGCGGTCGAGGTCGCCGAGGACTTCACCGTCGCGGCCGGCCTGCGCGCGGCGCGCACGCTGCTCGCGCCCGCGGCCGACGGCACGCGGCTGGACGCCGTCGTCGCCGCCAACGACCTGCTCGCGATCGGCGCCGTGCGCGCCGCCCGTGAGGCCGGCCTCACCGTGCCGGGCGACGTCGCCGTCACCGGCATGGACGACACCGAGCTCGGCCGCGTCTACGAGCCCCGCCTCACGAGCGTCTCGCTCGGGACGGCCGAGCGCGGCGCCGCCGCCGCGCGGGCGGTCCTCGCCCGGCTGGACGACGACGCCGCACCGCCCCGGCACGTCGTCATCGGGCCGCGCCTCCTCGTGCGCGACTCGACCACCGGCGCCGCCCCGACCACCGCACCCGAGGGGAGCGCACGATGACCGCCCCGACCGCCCCCGGGACGTCGGCCGGCGCCCCCGCCACCGCCGCCCGGGCGCCCCAGCAGGTCCGACGCCGCGGCGGGCTCGAGCGCGGCCGCCGCCGCGAGGCGATCGGGCTCGTGATGCCGTCGCTGCTGCCCATCCTGGTGCTCAGCGTCGCGCCGCTCGTGATGGGCATCGCGCTCGCCTTCACCGACGCGCGCCTGGTGCGGCACCCCGACTACCAGTTCGTCGGCATCGACAACTTCGTGCGTCTCGCCGACAACTCGTTCTTCTGGGACTCGTTCCGCATCGGGTTGATCTGGGCCGTCTCGGTGACGGTGCTCCAGCTGGTCCTCGCGCTCGGGCTCGCACAGCTGCTGAACTCCGGGCTCCGGCTGCAGGGCCTCACGCGGGTGCTCGCGCTGATCCCGTGGGCGATGCCCCCCGTCGTCGTGGCGATCATGTGGAAGATGATCTACTCGCCCAACGCGGGGCCGCTCAACGCGTTCCTCGGGGCGATCGGCCTGCCGGACGACATCAACTGGCTCGCCGACTTCTCCACCGCGCTGCCCGCGGTCATCGTCGTCGGCGTCTGGGTGGGCATGCCCCAGACGACCGTGACCCTGCTCGCCGGCCTCCAGCAGATCCCCGGCGAGCTGCACGAGGCCGCGTCCATGGACGGGGCGAACGCGTGGCGCCGATTCACCGCCGTGACCTGGCCGAGCCTGCGCCCCATCGTCGCGTCGATCACGTCACTCAACTTCATCTGGAACTTCAACTCGTTCTCGCTGGTCTACGTCCTCACCGAGGGCGGGCCGGGCGGCCGCACGATGCTCCCGATGCTGTTCACGTACCTCGAGGCGTTCAAGAACCGCAACATCGGGTACGCCGCCGCGATGGGCGTCGTCCTCGTCGTGGTCGTCGTCCTTCTCCTCGCCGTCTACCTGCGGTCGCAGTTCCGCGACGACCGCGCCCCGAAGAAGGGCTGAGCCGATGCGCGTCCTCGTCCGCCCCGCCCAGTACGTGGCCCTGTTCGGCTACATCCTCTTCCTCGGCTTCCCGCTGCTGTGGCTGATCTCGGCGTCGGTCAAGTCGTCGGCGGAGCTCAACTCCCTGACGGTGAGCCTGCTGCCCGGGCAGTGGCAGTGGGAGAACTACGCCCAGGCGCTCGCCCGTCAGGGGCTCGTGCACTCGGCGTGGAACAGCGTCGTCGTGGCGCTGGCCTCCACCGCCCTGGTCATCCTCATCGCCATGCCCGCGGCCTACGTCCTCGCACGGCTCAAGGGTGCGATCCGTGTCGCCGGCGTCGGCTGGATCCTCGTGAGCCAGGTGTTCCCGGTGATCCTCATCATCCTGCCGCTGTTCCTCATCCTGCGGACCATGAACCTCACCGACAGCCTCGTGGGGCTCACCCTGGTGCACACCACCTACACCCTGCCGTTCGCGCTCTGGATGCTGCAGGGGTACGTCGCCGGCATCCCCACCGAGCTCGAGGAGGCCGGCTCCATGGACGGTGCGAGCCGCCTGTCCGTGCTGCGGCGGATCGTCTTCCCGCTGCTGGCGCCCGGCATCGTCGCCACGGCGATGTTCAGCTTCGTCTCGTCGTGGAACGAGTTCTTCTTCGCGCTGGTGCTGCTCCAGTCGCCGGAGAACTACACGCTGCCGATCACGCTCACGTCCTTCATCGGCGGTGAGGGCAAGGTCGCGCTCGGGCCGCTCGCCGCCGGGTCGTTCCTCGCCGCGATCCCCAGCATCGTCTTCTTCTCGATCATGCAGCGGAAGCTCACGGGCGGCCTCATGGCCGGCGCCGTCAAGGGCTGACCCCGCCGCGCACCCGTCCCGCACCGGCCACCCGACCATCCGACCACCCGAAAGGAAGACCCATGAAGACTCGTGGAGTGTCCACCGCCGCATGCCTCACGGTCACCGCCCTGCTCCTCGCCTCCTGCAGCGGCGGGGGCGGCGACGACGGCGGCGACGGCCCCGTGACGCTGAAGTTCCAGTCGCTTTCAGACCAGCCCGCCGCCATCGCCGCCACGGAGAAGATCGTCGGCGAGTGGAACGACGCCCACCCCGACGTGCAGGTCGAGATCGTGCCGACCGGCTGGGACGGCGTCTACGACAAGCTCATCACCCAGTTCAACGGCGGCGCCGCACCCGACATCATCCACTACGAAGCCGCGAGCATCGTGCCCTTCGCTCGCGACGGCTACCTCGCGGACCTGTCGGAGTACATGTCGGACGAGCGCCGGGCCGACATCCCCGAGGGGGTGCTCGAGTCGGTCACCGTCGACGACCAGGTGATCGCCTACCCCACCGAGCTCCAGTCCTACATGGTGTTCGCGAACAAGAAGCTCCTGCAGGACGCGGGCGTCGAGGTCCCGACCGGCGACACGATGACGTGGGACCAGCTGCGCGACATCGCCAAGGCGACCACGAAGGGCAAGACCTACGGCCTCGGCTGGGGGCTCGCGAGCCCGACGGCGGCGTTCATGTCGCTGGCCCCGGGCTTCGGCGGCGAGTACTTCTCGGGCACCGGCCAGGACGCGCAGATCACGATCGGCGACGGCGAGATGGCGCTGCCGGAGCTCGTGGACGAGATGGCCTACGAGGACAAGTCGATCCTGCCGGTCACGCTCACCCAGTCCGGCTCCGAGGCGATCGCGTCGTTCTACGCCGGCCAGACGGCGATGACCGTGCAGGGCTCGTACCAGGCCGCGAACATCGCCAAGGACGCGCCGAAGGATCTCGACTGGGTGGCGCTGCCGCCCCTCGCCGGCCCGGAGGGTGCCGGCCAGGCAGCGAACCCGCAGACCCTGTCGGTGAACGTCGACTCCGAGCACGTGGAGGAGTCGGCGGAGTTCATCGAGTTCTTCACGGAGACGGAGAACCTCGCGGCGCTGAACGAGGCGGACGCGCTGATCCCGGCGACGACCTCCGCGCAGGAGCTCCTGGCCGACCAGCTGGGTGACGAGAACGGGTGGAGCACGATCCTCGCGGGCGGCCAGAACTTCGTCTCCGCGCCCTATCTGTTCGTCGACGCGTACGCGCAGTGGAAGGACACCGTGGCGACCCCGGCCTACCAGCGGTTCCTGGCGAAGGAGACCGACGCAGCTGTGCTGCAGTCGCAGCTGACCGACGGGTGGGACGAGATCACGCAGTGACGTGACGGTCGTGCGGGCGGCGCTGGGCCGCCCGCACGACCACGTGGCCCGCGAGCAGGGCCGACCGCCCGCGCAGCGGGCACCCGGGCCGCGAGACTCGCGCCCCGGCAGGACGACGAGGGAGTGACCGTGACCTGGCTGGACGACCGATCGATGGCCGTGATCACCGGCGCAGCGGTGGGCGACGCGCTCGGCGGTGCCGTCGAGGGCTGGACCCCTGAGCAGATCGAGGAGCGCCACGGCGGCCGGGTGACCGGGATCGTCGGGCCCTGGTACCCGAACTGGCGCGACGCGCGACCCATCGCCCCCTACCACAAGGGCGACGGGCACATCACCGACGACACCCTCATGACGCGGGCCGTGGTCGAGGTCTACGCCAAGCGACGGGACCACCTCGACGCGTACGCCGTCGCCGAGGACCTCGTGCCCCTGATGATCGGGGAGCCGCGGTGGATCCCCGAGCTCGAGTCGACGGCGCTGCTGCTGCAGCGCGTCTTCCTCGCCGAGAAGTGGATGGTCGCGCGGCTGCACTACGGCCACGTGGACCCGCGCGAGGCGGGGGTCGGGAACGTCGTCAACTGCGGCGCCGCGATGTACGTTGCGCCGGTCGGCCTGGCGAACCCCGGCGACCCGCGCGGCGCGTACGCCGAGGCGATCGACCTCACCGGCGCCCACCAGTCGAGCTACGGCCGCGAGGCGGCGGGAGTGTTCGCCGCCATGGTCGCGGCTTCGGTCGCGCCCGGTGCGACGCTCGACGACGTCGTGCACGCCGCGCTCGGCGTGGCCCACGACGGGACGGCGGCCGCCCTGCACGCGGTCGTCGAGGCGTTCGACGGCTGGACGACGGCACCCACCACCGACGACGAGGAGCGCGAGCTCGGGCGCCTGGTGCGCGAGACCGTGGCGCCGTTCGACTCCGTCGGCCCCGCGTACCGGCAGATGTCGATGGACGCGCGCCGGCCGTCGCGGACCAAGTCGATCGAGGAGCTGCCGGCCGCGCTGGGCATGCTGCTCGGCCACCTCGGCGACTACCGCGGGTCCGTGCTCGCGGCCGTGAACTACGGGCGCGACGCCGACTCGATCGCCGTCATGGCGGGCGCGGTGGCCGCGGGCCTCGGCGGCAGCGCGGTCGTGCCCGCCGAGTGGCTCGACGAGATCGAGCGGGCGAGCCGGATGGACGTCCGCGAGACGGGCCGGCTCATGGCCTCCGCTGCCGCCGACATCGTCCGCGCGGACGCCGAGCGCGCGCGCGCCCGACTGGCGGCGATGGCCGCCCTCGCCGCTGCAGACGCGGTTCCCGGCCAGGACGCGGTGGGTGAGCCCGCGTGAGGCTGACCTGGGCGCAGCCCGAGGACCTCCTGGCGCACGAGCTCGTGCAGTCCGCGGCCGAGGGGAAGGAGACCACCGACGTCCGCGAGCGCTGGGCCGCCGCCGGAGGAGATCCGGAGCCCGCCGTGAGTGGGGCCGGGCCGGTCCCGGCGACGCCGGAGCTCCGTGCCCTCGCGCGGTCCCTCCTCGACGAGCTGGACGCGCGTCCGGCGCCCGTCGACCCGGCGGAGCCGGACGGCTGGGACGCGATCGTCGCGCTGCTGCCGCCCGCCCCCACGCTGCCCGGGCCGGGCACCGGCCTCGGCGCCCGGGTGCACGGCGCCTGGACGGGGCGCGCCGCCGGCTGCCTGCTCGGCAAGCCGGTGGAGAAGATCCCGCGGCGGGGGATCGAGGAGATCCTGCGTGCCACGGGCCGCTGGCCGCTGGACCGCTGGTTCACCGCCGTCGGGCTGCCCGACGACGTCGCCGCCCGCTGGCCGTGGAACCGGCGCTCCGCGCCGACCTCCCTCGAGGAGAACATCGACGGGATGCCGGAGGACGACGACCTCAACTACCCGATCCTGGCGCTCGAGCTGCTCGAGTCCCGCGGGCGCGGCTTCACCACGGACGACGTGGCCCAGCTCTGGCTCGACCTCATGCCCGCGGGCCGGTCGTTCACGGCCGAGCGCGCGGCGTACCGGAACATCCTCGACGCGCGCCCGGTGCCGGAGACGGCCACGCACCACAACCCGTTCCGGGAGTGGATCGGCGCGCTCATCCGCACCGACCTGCTCGGCTGGGTCAGCCCCGGCGACGTGAGCACGGCGGCCCGGCTCGCGTGGACCGACGCCCGCCTCAGCCACACCCGCAACGGGGTGTACGGGGCGATGTGGGCGGCCGCGCTCGGCGCGGCCGCGGTGGTGGCCGACGACGTCGAGCAGGTCCTCGACGCGGCCGACGCCGTCGTCCCGCCCGGCAGCCGGCTCGCCGCGGCCGTGCGCCTGGGCCGCGACCTCGGCGCCACGACCGACGGCTCGGAGGCGGCGGTGCGCGCCGACCTCGACCGCCTGCACGACGTCTATGGCGACCTGCACTGGGTGCACGTGCTGCACAACGCCGCGGTGATCGCGTACGCCCTCGCCGCGGGCCGGGGCGAGTTCGGCCCGAGCGTGGCCGTCGCCGTCACGGCGGGCTGGGACACGGACTCCGCGGCCGCCACGGTCGGGGGCGTGGTCGGCGCGCTGTGCGGCGTCGAGGGCATCGGCGCGCGGTGGACGACGCCGCTCGACGGCCGGATCGCGACGTCGCTGCCGGGCGGCGAGCGCCGGATCGCCGACCTCGCCGAGCGCACGACTGCGCTGGCACGTGAGGAAGGCACCGGGGCTGAGGGGAGGTCCGGGCGATGAGCGGGCGCGTGGTGGTGGTCGGGTCGGCCAACGTGGACCTGGTGGTGGACGTGCCGCGCCACCCGAGCGGCGGGGAGACCATCCTGGGCGGCGACCTGCGCCGCAGCCCGGGCGGCAAGGGGGCGAACCAGGCCGCCGGCGCCGCACGGGCCGGGGGCGCCGAGACGTCGTTCGTCGGGGCCGTCGGGCGCGACGACTCCGCGGACCTGCTCCTCGCCTCCTTGCGGCGCGCCGGGGTGCGGACCGATCTCGTCTGGCGCCTCGACGTGCCCACCGGCACCGCCCTGATCACGGTGGACCCGGACGGTGAGAACGCGATCGTCGTCGCGCCGGGGGCGAACTCGCGTCTGGCCGTCGAGTCGCCGCAAGCGGAGCGCATCGCCGCCGCCGACGTCGTCCTCGCCCAGCTGGAGATCCCGCTCGACGTGGTGCGCGCGGCCGCCGCGGCCCGTCGGCCCGGCGCGCCGCTGGTGCTCAACGCCGCGCCGTCGCGCCCGCTCCCGGACGACGTCTGGGACGTCGTCGACGTGCTCGTCGTCAACGAGCACGAGGCAGCCGACCTCGCCGGCCACGCGCCCGCCGAGCACGCCGACGCGGAGACGCTCGCCGCGGCGCTGCTCGAGCGGGTGCCGGCCGTGGTCGTCACGCTCGGCGGCGAGGGCAGCCTCGTCGCGCGCCGCGACACCCCGCCGGTGCGCGTGCCCGCCCACCGGGTGGAGGCCGTCGACACGACCGGCGCCGGCGACACCTACTGCGGCGTCCTCGCCGCGGCCCTCGCCCGCGGGGACGACCTGCCCGCCGCGGCCCGCCTCGCGGCCGCCGCGGGCGCTCTCGCGGTCACCCGGCCGGGGGCGCAGGACGCCGTTCCGGCCGCGTCCGAGGTCGCCGCGCTCGCCGACACCGCCTGACCCTCGCCCGCACCGACCCGCGCGGCCCGTCCGCAGAGAGCAGCCATGACGTACACGTTCGACCCCCTCGTCCCGCGGCCCATCGACCGACCCACCGACGTGCCGCTCAGTGCGGCCGCCGGTGGCCCGCTCACCCCCGAGCAGAGCGTCGCGCTCGACGAGGCCAAGATCTTCGCCGGTCCGACGGACCCGGCCGACCGCCCGGAGTGGCGCGAGCGCCTGACGGCCTGGCGGTCCGACGCCCGGGAGCGGCACGGCTACACGGGCACCGCCTACGACCGGCCCGAGGCGGCGTGGGCCGCGGGCTGCCGCACCGTGGCGCAGGTGTGGCTGTGGGACGAGCTGCTGTACTCCTTCGAGGAGGGCCGGTTCACGCCCGAGCGGTTCCTCGCCGACGCGCGCGAGCGGTTCGCCGGGTTGGACGCCGTCGTGCTGTGGCACGCGTACCCGGTGATCGGGATCGACGACCGCAACCAGTGGGACTACTACCGCGACGTGCCCGGCATCGCCGGCCTGGTGGCGGCGTTCCACGACGCGGGCCTGCACGTCTTCGTCGACTACAACCCGTGGGACACGGGCACCCGCCGGGGCGACGACGACCTCACGGAGCTGGCCGCCCTGGTGCGCGACCTGGGTGCGGACGGCGTCTTCCTGGACACGCTGAAGAAGGCGGAGCCCGAGCTGGTCGCGCGGCTGGAGGAGGCGCGCCCCGGCATCGTGCTGGAGGGCGAGTCGAAGCTGCCCGTCGAGCGCATCGAGGACCACTCGTCGTCGTGGGCGCAGTTCTTCGCCGACTCGCCGGTGCCCGGGGTGCTGCGGGCGCACTGGTACGAGCGCCGCCACATGCAGCACCACGTGCGGCGCTGGCACCGCGACCACACCGAGGAGCTCCAGTCCGCCTGGCTCAACGGCGTGGGCGTCATGGTGTGGGAGGTCGTCTTCGGCGTGTGGGTCGGGTGGTCCGCCCGTGACGCCGCGACCGTGCGCCGCATGGTGACGGTGCAGCGCGCCGCACACGAGCTGCTCACGACCGGCGCGTGGACACCGCTCGCCGAGCTCGCCCCCGAGGCGGAGGCGGCGGGCGTGTACGCGTCGCGGTGGGAGGCCGGCGGCGTCACGCTCTGGACGCTGGTCAACCGCGGCGATGCGGACCACGCCGGGCCGGTGCTCGCCGACGGCGACGAGCGGGTGACCGTCCCCGCGCGCGGGATCGCGGCGATCGTGCGCAGCGTGCCGGGGGCCGCGGAGCCCGGGACCGGCGAGCCGGCGTGGGGCGCCGGGCTGCGCGCCGCCGTCGCCGCCCTGGACACGGACCCGGAGCTGCGCCACGACGCGGACGCCCGCTTCCCGCACCGCCTCGCGCGGCGGCTGCGCCCGGTCGGCCCGGACGCCAACGCCGCTCCCGACGCGGGGCCCGACGCGGACGCCGTCGTCCTCCCCGCCGGCCCGTACGCGCTCACGGTGCGCTACCGCGCCCGCGAGACCGGGATGTACCAGGGCGCGCCGTACGTCGACGAGTGGAAGCCGTTGCCTCCGCGCCTGCACGATGCGCGCACGCTGCAGCGCGACGGCGAGCTCGCCGCACCCGTCGCCGTGGGCGCGACCGAGGTGACGAACGCGCAGTTCGCCGCGTTCCTCGACGCCACCGGATACGCCCCGGCCGAGCCGCACCGCTTCCTCGCGCACTGGGTGAACGGACGGCCGGTGCCGGGCGCCGAGGACCAGCCGGTGACGTTCGTCGACCTCGAGGACGCGCGGGCGTACTGCGCCTGGCGCGGTGGCCGGCTGCCCACCGAGGACGAGTGGCAGCTCGCGGGCCAGGAGCAGGGCTTCCGGCGCGGCACCCCGGCGGTGTGGAACTGGACCGAGAGCGAGCACAGCGACGGCCGCACCCGGTACGTCATGCTCAAGGGAGGCAGCGACTACCGCGCCGAGGGCTCGGACTGGTACGTCGAGGGCGGCCGGCACGCGCCCGACTACGCGGTGAAGCTGCTGCTGCCCGGCCTGGGGCTCGCCCGCGGGGCGACCGTCGGGTTCCGGTGCGCCTGGGACGTGCCCGGCGCGCTCCCGGTCGTGGACACGACGGAGGTGACCCGATGACCGTCTCCCGCGACCCGTCCGCCGGCGCGCTCGCCGGCCTGCGGGTGGTCGACGCGTCGACCCTGTTCGCCGGGCCGATGGCGGCCATGCACCTCGGCGACATGGGTGCCGACGTCGTCAAGGTGGAGCACCCGGCCAGGCCCGACCCGTCGCGCACGCACGGCGCGGCGAAGGACGGCGTCAACCTCTGGTGGAAGACGCTCGGGCGCAACAAGCGGACGATCACCGCGAACCTCGGCAGCCCCGGCGGCCGGGAGGTCTTCCTCGCCCTCGCCGAGCGGTCCGACGTCGTCATCGAGAACTTCCGTCCGGGCACGCTCGAGCGCTGGGGCCTCGGCTACGACGAGCTGGCAGAGCGCAACCCCGGGCTCGTGCTGGCACGGGTCAGCGGGTTCGGCCAGGTCGGCCCGTACCGCACTCGCCCCGGCTTCGGCACGCTCGCCGAGGCGATGAGCGGGTTCGCCGCGATGACCGGGGAGCCCGACGGCCCGCCCACGCTGCCGCCGTTCGGGCTCGCGGACGGCGTCGCCTCCCTGGCGACGGCGTTCGCCGTCATGGTCGCGCTGTCCACGCGAGAGCGCACGGGCCGCGGCCAGGTGGTCGACACCGCCATCGTGGAGCCGATCCTCGCGATGCTCGGGCCGCAGATCACCCGCTGGGACCAGCTGCGCACGGTGCAGCCCCGCACCGGCAACCGCTCGGCGAACAACGCGCCCCGCAACACGTACCGCACCCGGGACGGGCAGTGGGTCGCGGTCTCGACCTCCGCGCAGTCGATCGCGGAGCGGGTGGTGCGCCTGGTGGGGCGGCCCGACCTGATCGACGAGCCGTGGTTCGCCCGCGGGGCGGACCGGGCACGGCACGCCGACGAGCTCGACGACGCCGTCGGCGGCTGGATCGCCGAGCGCACCCGGGACGAGGTCGTGGCAGCGTTCGAGGAGGCGCAGGCCGCGGTGGCGCCGATCTACGACGCGCAGGACATCGTGGATGACCCCCAGTTCCGCGCGCTCGGCACGATCCACGAGATCGACGACCCGGAGCTGGGTCCGCTGCTCATGCAGGGGCCGGTGTTCCGGCTGTCGGGGAATGACGGCGTCATCCGGCACACGGGCCGCGCGCACGGCGCGGACACCGACGCGGTGCTCGACGAGCTCGGGTTCGACGCGGACCGCGTCGCCGCCCTGCGGGCGGAGGGTGCGGTATGACGGCGCCCGGCCCGCGCGACGTGCCCGCCGTGCCGCCGCTGACCCTCCTGTACGTGCCGGCCGACCGGCCCGACCGCGTGGCGAAGGCGCTCGCGTCGGGTGCCGACGCCGTGCTCGTCGACCTCGAGGACGCCGTCGCGCCCTCGGCGAAGGACGAGGCCCGCGGGCACCTGGCCGAGCTGCTCGGCGGGCTCGGACCCGGGCCGGTCGGGCCGTCGGTGCAGGTGCGGGTCAACCACGCGGGGACACCCTGGTACGCGGACGACGTCGCCGCCCTGGCGGACCTGCCGAGGGTCGTCGGGGTGCGCGTGCCCAAGGTCGAGGCGGTCGCGGAGGTGCGCGCGCTCGCGGCCTCGCTCCCGGATCGCGGGCTGCACCTGCTGCTGGAGTCGGCGCTGGGCATCGAGCGTGCGTTCGACCTCGCGACGGCGTCTTCGCAGGTGGAGTCGGTCGGCCTCGGCGAGGCCGACCTGCGGTCCGACCTGCGGGTGGACGACGAGGCCGGGCTGACCTGGGCCCGCGCCCGGGTCGTCGTGGCCGCGCGCGCCGCCGGTCTGCCCGCTCCCGCGATGTCGGCGTGGACGCACGTGCGCGACCTGGACGGTCTCGCCGCGTCGTGCCGTGCCGGTCGCGCCCTCGGGTTCTGCGGCCGCACGGCCATCCACCCCGCGCAGCTCTCGACCATCCGCGACGCGTTCGCCCCCGGACCCGGCGAGGTCGACCGGGCGCGGGAGGTCGTGCGCGCGGTGGCCGAGGCGGCGGACGCGGGGTCCGGCACCGTGGTGCTGCCCGACGGGACGTTCCTCGACGTCGCGATGGTCGAGCGCGCACGCTGGACGCTGGGGCTCGCGGAGCGGGCGGCCCGCCGGAGGGCGTGACGCGCCGCTGCGCCCCCGGCGGCGCAGACTCGGGGCATGGGCGCGCGCCGCTTCCGCTGGGTGCTGCACGTCGACCTCGACCAGTTCCTGGCCGCGGTCGAGATCCTGCGCCACCCGGAGCTCGCCGGCCTGCCGGTGATCGTCGGGGGGCGGGGCGACCCGGCCGAGCGGACCGTCGTCTCGACGGCGTCGTACGAAGCGCGCGCGTACGGCGTCCGGTCGGGGATGCCGCTGCGGGTCGCGGTCCGCAGGGTCCCGGACGCCGTGGTCCTCCCCGTGGACCACCCGGCGTACGAGGCGGTCTCCGCGCGCGTGATGGAGGCGCTGCGCGGGATGGGCACGGTCGTGGAGGTCCTCGGCTGGGACGAGGCGTTCCTGGGGTACGACGGCGAGGACCCGGAGGCGTTCGCGCGCGCCGCGCAGCGCGCGGTGCTCGACGCGACCGCCCTGCGCTGCTCGGTCGGCATCGGCGACACCAAGGTCCGCGCGAAGATCGCGACGGGGTTCGGCAAGCCGGCGGGCGTCTACCGCCTCACGGCCCAGAACTGGTTCGAGGTGATGGGGGAGCGCCCCACCGTCGACCTGTGGGGCGTGGGCCCCAGGATCTCGAAGCGGCTGGCGGCCCTCGGCATCGACACGGTCGCGCAGCTCGCCGCCGCGGACGGCGCCGTCCTCACCGCCGAGCTCGGGCCGCGGATGGGTGCCTGGTACGGCGAGCTGGGCCGCGGGGAGGGCTCCGCCGTCGTCGACGACACCCCGTGGGTGGCCCGCGGGCACAGCCGGGAGACCACCTATCAGCACAACCTCACGACGGCCGAGCAGGTCGCGGCGGCGCTGCGCGAGCTCGCCGCGCAGGCGCACGCCGACACCGAGGCCGAGGGGCGTGCGGTCGTCCGGGTGGGGCTGAAGGTGCGCTACGCGCCCTTCGTCACCAGGACGTTCTCGCGGAAGCTGCCGGCACCGACACGCTCCCTGGAGGCGGTGACCGCCGCGGTGCTCGACCTCGCGGCCGGGCTGGAGCCCGGCCGCGAGGTGCGGCTGCTCGGCGTCCGTGCCGAGATGGTGATGCCCGACGACGGCACGGACGCCGAGACCACGCCGGTGCGCGGGCGGATCTGAGCCACGGGGGCACGAGGGCTCAGCGCCAGAACCGCTCCGGCACCAGGCCGAGCCGGCGCAGCTCGCCCGCCACGAGGTCGGCGTAGACACCGGCGCCGTACCACGACGTGTGGGTGCGGTCGCCGTTCTCCCGGACCAGGTAGATCGGCTGGGCGTCCACCGGCCCGAGCCCCTCGACCAGCTCCTCGCTCAGCGCGGTGAGGTCGATCAGGTCGACGTCGAGGTCGGCGGCCACGTCGCGGACGTGCTGCGGGAGGCTGCCGGCCGCGGTCTCGATCATGCCGACGGAGCTCAGCTGGTCGCCGTCGAACCGGAGCCGGACGATCGGGGTGACCAGCACGGGCGTGGCGCCCGTGGCCCGCACCCGGGCGACGATCTCGGTGAGGTTGGCGCGGTACTGCTCGGCCGTCGTGGTCTTGTCGTTGTGCGCGAGCTGCACGAGCGCGAGGTCGCCGGGGCGCAGCTGCGGCACGAGGGCGTCGAACATCTCCGGCTTGGCCAGCACCGAGACCGTGCTCTCGCCGGAGCCGGAGTGGTTGACCACGCTGACCCCGAGCCCGAAGTGGGCGGGCAGGCGTTGGCCCCAGCCCGTGTACGGCGCCCCGCCCTGGTCGGTGACGGTGGAGTCGCCGAGCAGGGCGAGGCGCGGGGTGCGAGGGTCGGCGGCCCGGATCCCGATCCCGGCGACGCGCGGGTCGTCGCCGGTGAACGTCAGCGTGAGGCCGGGGGTGCCCTCGCCGGCGGGCTGGTTCTGCTGGCTCTCCGGGTCGCGCACGTTGACCGTGAACGTGCGCCGGGCCAGCTCGCCGTGGGCCGTGTCGACGGCGGGGACCATGAGGCGCCGGGCCTCTGCCCGCACCTCGGTGCTGGCCGGGCTGCGGCGGTCCCCGAGCATGACGGTGACGTCGTAGTGGCCGGGCGGCAGGTCGGGGAAGGTGCACAGAACCGGGTCGGTGCCGGTGCACCGCTCGAGCAGCGCCGCGTCGGGTCGGGGGCCGTCGAGGCCCGGCCTCCCGCCGGCGGCGTGCGCGGGCGGGCCCGCCACCGCGGTCGCGGCGGCGGCCACGCCGAGCACGGCCGTCACGACACGGCCTGGGCGGCGACGCGCCGCGCTCACGACAGCTTCTCCCCGACGAGGGCCAGGCACTGGATCGCGGCGAGGCCGTACTGCGCGGACGCGTTGGACGAGAAGTCGGCCTCGTCGACCGCCCGCAGCACCGCGGGCGGCTCCACGCGGTGCGTGCCCCAGTCCATGTCGTCCGGGTAGCCCGCGTGCCCGGTCGCCAGCTCTTTCCAGGCGCGCGCGGCGAGCGCGTCGTCGTCCAGCCGGACGGCGGCGTACGCGGTGGCGCGCGCATACGACTGCTTGAGGTTGAGGCTGCCCCAGTCCGATCCCGTCGCCTCCTTCTGCTCGGCCTTGGTGCCGTTGTAGAGGCGGCAGAACTCCACCCAGCGGGCCTCGACCTCCGGCTCGTCGACGAGGTCGAGCAGCTCCGTCATGACCTCGATCAGGCCGAACACGGAGCTGAGGCTGCCGACCTCCACCGCCTTCTCGGGACCGGAGCTGAACGTGGCCGTCTCCAGGTCGTAGGTGGAGCCGGCCTGCACCCACGCGTTAGGCAGCGCCGCGATCGACCGGGCGCTCGCCAGCAGGCGCTCCTTCGCCCTCGGGTCGCCGCCGCGCTCCCACTCGGTGAGCCAGGCGCCGGCGATGGCGCCCCAGTCGGTGGTCTTGCTCAGCGGGAGCGCCGTCGGGTCCGGGTCGTACTCGCCCGTGGAGCCGTCCACCTTGCGGCCCGCGTTGAGGACCAGGTAGGTCCGATCGGAGTCGACCAGCTCGCGCAGCAGGTCGCCCGAGCGCTCGTCGCCCGTGAGGAAGTAGGCGAAGCGGCGGTAGTTGGCGTTGCTGATCCGCACCTGCTTGGCGCTGTCGCCCCAGTGCTGCACGCCGTGCCGGGTGCCCAGCCCCTTCCACTCGCCCAGGTGGTACTGGTCCACCTCGCCGGTGTGCCGGCTCATCGCCTCGGCGAACCGGAACGCGGCGGCGTCGCCGGTGCGCAGGTAGTGGTACCAGAGCCACAGGTCCGTCGACAGCTCCGAGTTGTCCCACGCGTAGCCGCCGACGTCGTAGCGCCACTGGTGCCGGTCGCCGTCGTAGGAGTGCATGACGTCGCCGTAGTCCCAGAAGCCGTACCAGGAGCGTTGGTCCACCTGCTCCTGGTGGTAGCGGTGGATCGCGTCGAGGCGGTCCTCGATCGTCGACCGTGCCGCCGTGGACCGGTCGACCGGGGACCACGACCCGAACACCCCGGCCGAGTGATTGTGGGCCGGGCTGCTCGCCGGCAGCGGTGGGGTGGCGGTCGCGTCGGCGAGCTCGGCGAACCGCGCGGCGGTGGGCGTCGCGGACAGGGCCCAGAAGACCAGCTCGGTGGTGCGCGCGACGCCGTACGGGGTGCCGAACCCCGGCTCGTAGTCCTCGTAGGTGATCTCGAGCGCGTCGAGCTGCTCGGGGTAGGTGTCCTGCCCCATGCCGTCGTGATAGAAGCGCAGGTCCATCGCCTCCGCCCGCGGCGACCACATCCACACCGTGGCGTCCGCCTCGTCCGTCGCGGCGCCGGTGATCTCCAGCTCTGTCGGGTGCAGCTGCCAGAAGTCACGCATGCCGAAGGCGAGCCCGCCCGAGGGCGTCCCGACGTACCCGAGGCCGGGCGCGCGGGTACCGGCGTCCGACCGGACCCACGAGTGGCCGGCGCCGGTGCGCTTGCGGATCTCGAAGCCGTGCGCGGTGAGCTGCGAGAGGCTGTGGTCGCCCCAGGCCGGGATCCACTTCAGGCGGGTCGTGACGCGCTGGTCCCAGGTGGCGGGGTCGGGCAGGGCTCGGCCCTCGACCTGGGCGGTGCGCACCGCCTCGCCCGGGTCGCGACGCATCCCGGTGACGCCGCGCACGGCCTCGGCGAGAACGCCCCCGTCGGGCCCGGCGAAGCGGACGTGCCGGTCGTAGAGCTCGCCGCGCATGGGGACCGTGAACCGCACCCCGAGGCCGGTGACGAAGTCCTTCTCCTCGTCGCCGTCGAAGAAGAACGTGTGCACCAGCCGGATCCCGTCCGAGCCGGCGAACAGCGCGAACCGCAGCACGAACGGCAGCCACTCCCGGCGTCCTTTGCGGTGCCTCCCCTCGACCTTGACCACCGCGCGCACCGGGCCCGACTGCTCGACGGTGACCTTCTCGACCGTCCCTGCGAACTCCTCGAACCCGAGCTTCGCGCCGCGGTCGGTGTCCGGGGCGTCCTGCCGCTGCACGACGAGCCGTCCGTCCGTCGCGATCACCGTGCCGTCGCGGCGGATCGCCCGGACGACCTTGTCGCCCTGGCGGCCGAACTCGACCTGCACCACGCCGGTGTCCACGACGACCCTGCCCGGGTTCTCCTGCACCGTGATCGCGTGCGCGCCCGTCGCGGGGGTGCCCGGCGCGAGGCGGTAGGACTCCGCCCGCGGCGCGGACTCGCTCACGGCGTGCGCGGTCCACTTCAGCGACCCGTCGGGCCACCAGGCGGTGGGCCACGTCTGCACCGGGACGGCCTCGCCCGCCGCGGTGGACAGGGCGAAGGTCTGGTCGCCAGCCAGCGCGCCCCGCGGCCAGGGGACGCCCCAGGTGGCGCCGCCGGCGAGCGCGGCGGGGGAGCCGCCCTCCAGCCAGCGCACGTCGACCGGGTCGTGCCCGGTGAGGGCGAGCGGGGCGGCGGCCGTGGCCGGCGCGGCGCTCGCGGTGCGCGCGCTGAGCGCGGCGACCGCGCCGGCGGCGAGGGCGGAGGTGAGGACGGTACGGCGGCTGACGTCGACCACGGTGGGTCACTCCTTCGTGACGGTGGGTGCGTTGTCCGTCGGCGGACGTGCCCATCGTGCGAGGAGAACGAGCAACCGATCGTGAAACGTGCAAAACCGGACCCGAGGGCGGGCTGGTGACGACGTCCCGGCCGGGCCCCTCGGTCAGGCGGTGGTGCCGAGCTGCTCGGGGAGCACCTCGTGCCCCAGCGGGGCGCCGGCGGCGAGACGCTCCACCTCGCCCACCGCGAGGTCGCCGAGCCGGCGCAGCTCGTTGCCCAGCGAGCCGGCCACGTGCGGCGTGAGCAGCGCCCCGGGAGCGTCCCACAGGGGATGGTCGGCGGGCAGCGGCTCGGGGTCGGTGACGTCGAGCACGGCCCGGAGTCGCCCCGACACCACCTCCCGCGTCAGGGCCGGGGTGTCGACGAGCCGGCCCCGGGCGGTGTTCACCAGGGTCGCCGCGTCGGGCATGAGCGCGAGCTGGCGCGCGCCGATCATCCGGTACGTCGCCGGCAGGTCGGGGGCGTGCACGGTGACCACGTCGCTCGCCCGCGCGAGGTCGTCGAGCGACGCGGCCGTGGCGCCGAGGGCCCGCGCCCCGTGGGCGTCGACCCACGGGTCGTGCAGCAGCACGTCGACGTCGAACGGGGCCAGCAGGCGCATCACCTGGCGGCCGATCCGCGACGCCCCGACGACGCCGACCGTCAGGCCGTGGTTGCCCAACGGGTCGGGCAGGGACCACCCGTCGAAGCGGCGGTGGGCCGCGAAGGCGTCGGCGGCCTCGAGCACCCGCTTGCCCGCCAGCAGCACCGTCGCGAGGGTGTACTCGGCCACGGGACGCGCGTTCGCGGCCGCCGCGCTGGACACGCGCACGCCGCGCGCCCAGAGCTCGGGGGAGACCAGCGGCTTCACGGACCCGGCCGCGTGGACGACGGCGCGCAGCCGCGGCGCGCGCCGCAGCAGCGCGTCGTCGAGCCGTGGCGCGCCCCAGCCGGTGAGGAGCACGTCCACGTCGCCGAGGACCTCGCCGGCCGCCTCCCGGGGGGTCTGGCGGGCGAGCACGTCCGGGGTGAGCACGCCCTCGGCCACATCGGCCACCGCGCGCAGCCGAGTCACGGCGGCGGCGTCGAAGAGCTCCGGCACGAGGTCGGCGTGGCGCACGGCGAACGCGGCGCGCAGCCGCGTCACGACGCCGCCTCGTGCATGCTCGTCTGGCCCGTAGGACCCGTCTGTCCCGTCGGGACGGGGTCGACGCGGCCGTCCGGCCACCACACCTCCACGGCGGCGGGCGGGCCGCCGTCGGTGCCGCGCCGCACCCGCACCGTCGGCACCGGTCGGCGCCGAGCGCCGTCCTCGCCCGTCAGGACGACGAGCGCGGCGACCACCTCGCCCGCGGCGACCGGCGCCGACGTGCGCAGCCAGGGGACGGCCGACGTCGCGCCGAACGGGTCCGACCCGTTCCGGCGCACGGCCCCGACGGTGTCCAGCGGGGTGCCCGGCGGGGAATCGGTGCCCGGGGCGTCGACGTCCCGGACCTCCACGCGCAGTGCGCGCAGGTGCGAGGACGTGCCGTCGTCGCGCACGACCCGGACCAGGCTTCCGTCGCGGTCGGCGCTGCGCTCGACGTGCAGCGCGCCGTCCTTCGCCGCGGCGAGCGGCCACCCCCCCACGTGCAGCCGCCAGGGTCCGGCGTCCGCGGGCCACGCGGTGTCCCGGTCCAGGTCCTCGGCCGTGGTGCCCGGCGCCGGCGCCCGGCCAGGGACCGCCGTCGCGGCGGGCGCCCACCACGCCAGGCGTACCTCGTCCGGGCCGCGCACCACCGACGCGGTCGTGAGCACCGGACCGAGCCGCAGGCCGGCCCACCCGGCGTCGTCGCCCGGTGCGACGGCAGGTCGCGCACCGGCCGGGTCCTCGTCGTCCGGCGCGCCACCGGGGACGTCGAGCCAGCAGACGCGGGACCGGGACACCGCGACGGCGTCGTCCAGGTGCACGCGCTCGACGGCGTCGCGGTGGGACGGCACGCCGCGCGCGTCGAGGAGCGCGGTGTGCGAGTCGAGCGGGGCGGCGACGTCTCCCGCCCCGAGCTGCGGCGACGTCGTCCCGGAGTAGGCGAGGCGCCGGTAGAACGGGTCGTCCGCGCGGGGGGTCAGCGCGTGCTCAATCGCCCGGTCGGACCCGTGGTTGAGCAGTCGCACGACGCCGTCGGCGGGCGTCGCGCTCACCAGCCAGCCGGGCGCCCGGAGCGCCACGGCGTGCGCCTCCTGCCAGGCCTCGGGGAGCTCCGGCGTCGCCGTCCAGACGGGGTGGTCGGCGCCGAGCAGCAGGCCGAGGAAGCCCTTGCTCGCCCAGTACGGCGACGAGCCGCCGGTGTAGAGCTGGCGCACGCGGTCGTACCGGCGGTGCCAGCCGACCGGCAGCAGCCCGCGGTCGTCGACGGCGCCCGCGGCGTCGAAGTGCTCGGCCACCGCGGCGGCCAGCGCGCGGGTGGCCCCGGGGGACAGCGGCGTCGCGTCCGCGATCGCGCCCGCCCAGAACGGTGCGAGCACGGCGTGCCGGTAGGTCACCGAGCGCCCCTGCAGCATCGGGGCCCCGCGCGAGCCCACCAGGTGCCGGGCCTGGTCGAGGTAGGCGCGCAGGCGGTCGGCGTGCAGGGCGTCGAGGGGGCGGCCCTGGATCCGGGCGTGCAGCAGCGGGTAGACGTGCCACGCCCACCCGGCGTAGTGGTCGAAGTTCTGCCGGCGGCCACCGCGGCCGCGGCCGTCGGAGTACCACCCGTCGCCTACGTACAGGGACTCGGCGGTCTCGGCGTTGTGGTCCAGGTCGGCCTGCTCCCACGGGCCGCCCACGCTCGCCAGGAACGCCTCGATGACGTTCTGGAACCACAGCCAGTTGTTGGTGTACCCGCGGGTGCCGACCACGCCGGCGAGCCAGTCGACCGTGCGCTGCCGGGTGGTCTCGTCGAGCCGGTCCCACAGCCAGGGTCGCGTCTCGGACAGCCCGATCGCCACGGACGCGGCCTCCACCACGGCCTGCCGGCGCTCGTCGACCCGGGGCCAGCGCTCGGCGCCCGCGGGGTCGGTGCCGTGCCGCAGCCCGTCGGCGTACCGCTGGAGCAGGCCACGCGGGTCACGACCGTCCTCGCCGCGCAGGCGGAACGCCGCGAGCAGGAACGTCCGCGCGTACCCCTCGAGCCCGTCGCTCCAGGTGCCCGACCCGCTGACCGGCCCGGGCAGCGTGATCAGCGCGCCGCCCGGCGAGGAGTAGGGACGCACCGCGTCGAGCAGGCGATCGGCGGTCGCGAGCCACCGCTCGCGGGTCCAGCGGCGCGCGGGGGCGAGGCGGGGGTCGGACGTCGCGACACCGGGGCTTCCCGTGGCGTCCGTCGTGCTGGAGGTGCGGGGCGGCGTCGCAGCGGGTGTCACCTCGGCATCCTCGCCCAGGCGCGACCGCCCGCGGAAGGCCTGATCATTTTCGATCATCCCCGGACACTCGGCGCGGATCGTCCGCTACCTTGCTGCCCGACCGACCCGCGCGACGACGACGGAGAGCCGCCATGCACCTGCCCACGGCCCGGCACGAGTACCTGCTGCGCGAGGTGGAGCTGCGGGGGAGCGTGCGCTCGGCCGAGGCGGCCGCGGCGCTCGGCGTGGCCGAGGTGACGATCCGCCGCGACATCGTGGAGCTGGACCGCGCCGGGCGCCTGGCGCGCGTGCACGGCGGCGCCGTGGCGCTGCGCTCGGCGCGCGAGCCGCAGGCCGCGCGCGTGCTCGTGGGCGTCGTCGTGCCGAGCTCCACGGTGCACTTCCCGCCGCTCGTGCGCGGCATGGAGGCGCTGGCCCCGAGCCTGCACGTCCGCCTCGTGCTCGGCGTCTCGCACTACCGACCCGAGGTGGAGGCCGCCCAGGTGGACCGGCTCGTGGGGCTGGGCGTGCAGGGGATCGTGGTGGCCCCCACCACCCGGGACCGGTCGCCCGAGGAGCTCGCCGCGTGGCTCCGTTCGGTGCCCGTGCCGGTGGTCGTCGTGGAGCGGCGCGTCGACGGGCTCACCGCCCTGAGCGAGCTCGACCAGGTGCGCTCCGACCACGCCCACGGTGCCGTGCTCGCCGTGGAGCACCTCGCCAGGCTCGGGCACCGCCGCGTCGGCCTGGCGGTCTACGACCGGACCCCGACCGCCCCGCACGTGCGCGAGGGCTTCGCGACCGCGGTCGCCCGCCTGGGCGTCGAGCCGGGACCGGACGTGTCCCTGCCCAAGGGCGAGGGCGACCCGGCCGGGCTCGAGCGCGAGCTGGCCGCCCTCCTCGACCGGTGCCGCGAGACCGGGACCCGCGCGGTCCTCGTGCACACCGACGACCACGCCGCCCGGCTGGTGGAGGCGGCCCTGGACCGCGGGCTGCGCGTGCCCGAGGACTTCGCCGTCGTGGCGTACGACGACGAGAACGCGGAGCTCGCCGTCGTGCCGCTCACCACCGTCACCCCGCCGCGCCGCGAGCTGGGCCGGGAGGCGCTGCGCGTGCTCGTCGGGCGGATCGTGGGGGACGAGGGCGGCGAGGTGCCCGGCGCGCAGGGCTCGCCCCGGCACGTCGCGCTGCTGCCGCGCCTCACCGTGCGGGGGTCGTGCGGCGCGCGCACGGCGTGACCGCGCTACAGCTCCTTGGGGAACGTCAGCACGACCACCGTGGACACCACGAACAGAACCGCGGCGACGCCGAGCAGCCCTCGGCGGGCCGCGCGGTGGGCCAGCTTGGTGCTGAGGGCGGCGAACAGCGCGACCGACGCGAACAGGATCGACGTGAGCACGTAGTTGTCGCCGTTCTGGTTGGCGCGGCGGGCCGTCGCCGACAGGTCCTCGGCCCGGTCCAGCTCGGCGTCGGCGCGCGCCTGCGCCTCGAGCCGGTACTCGGGCATGAGGAACGGCGTGCGCGGCGCGTCGTCGACGTGCAGCGGGTCCGTGGCGAGCCACGCGTCGAACGCGGGCACCATCTCGGGCCGGAACCGCGTGTACAGGAACTCGGACTCCGTGCCGTCCACCGGCTCGTACGACCCGTCGTCGCCCAGCCCCGAGTCCTTGCCCACCCGGGTCTCGGCGGCCACGGCGTCGATCCAGGACGCGAACGCCGTCACGTCCATCACCGTGAGCTGCCCCGCCTCGGTGGACGCGCGCGTGGACTCGGCCCGGGCGGCCCCGGCGGCGGCGTAGCTGTTGGCCTGCACGCCCGACCACTTCGTGGCCTGGAACGCCGACCACGCCGTGACCACGGTCGCCAGGGCGAGCAGCACCGTCGCGGCGAGCTCGACGCGCCGGCTCACCGTGGACCCGGCGCCCGTGCTCCGGTCGGCCTCGTCACGCTGCGTCATGGTCGCGCCCTCCGTCCCCCGCGCGGCGCACCCGGTCGTCGCCGCGGTCCGGCTCATCGTGGCGGATGACCTGCGGCTTCGCCCCCGGAAGCGGGACCGCGTGGGGACGGGGTGACTTGCGCCGCCCGGCATGCGGACCGTCCGCAGCGGTGCCACAGTGTCCGCAGGACGGGCACGGGACACGACGTCCGCGGCGCCCACACCCCGTCCGACAGGCCGACCGAGAGGCAGGACATGCGACCCACAGGACCCGTGGAGCTCGTGCTCATCGAGTTCCCCCGGAGCGACTTCAAGGGCGAGATCATCGCGGAGCTGGGGCGTCTCGTCGACGCCGGCACGATCGACGTGCTCGACGCGCTGGTCGTGCGCAAGGGCGACGACGGCTCGGTCGAGTGGCTCGAGGCGAGCGACAGCGGCGCCGAGGAGCTGGCGCGCATCGTGGGGGAGCCCGCCGGCCTGCTCGCCGCCGACGACGTCGACGACATCGCCGACGACCTGGCGCCGGGCTCCGCGGTGGGGATGCTCGTGTTCGAGCACACGTGGGCCCGCGGCCTCGGCGCGGCCGTGCGCGGCGCGGGCGGGCAGGTGCTCGACTGGACGCGCGTGCCGGCCGAGGCGATCGACGCCCTCACCGAAGAGATCGAGAAGGAGAACTGACATGCCCCCTCTGCGACGGATGGGCCGGCCCGGGCTGATCGGCACGATGGCCCGCACGGCGGTGATCACCGGGACGGCGAACGCGACCAGCAGGGCGATGAACCGCCGTGCCGCCTCGCGCGAGCAGCAGCAGTACGAGGCCCAGCAGTACCAGGCGCAGCAGGCGCAGGAGCAGGCCTACGCGCAGCAGCAGGCCTACGCGCAGCAGCAGGCGCAGCTGCAGGCCCAGCAGCAGGCGCAGGTCGCACCGGCCGCGCCCGCCGGGGACGACCTCATCGAGAAGCTCAAGCAGCTCGGGGACCTCAAGGCGGCGGGCGTGCTGTCCGACGCCGAGTTCGCCGCCGCCAAGGCCAAGCTGCTCGGTTGACCGAGCACCGTCGTCCGCGACCCACGCACCCGCAGGAGCAGCAGTGACCGCCGTCGACACCGAGGACCCGACCACGCGACGCCCGTGGGCGCGGTTCCTCGGTGTCTGCGCGCTGCTCGGCATCCCGGTGTCGGTGGCGGCGTTCCTGTTCCTCGCCGTCCTGCACGAGCTGACCCACCTGGTGTGGGAGACGCTCCCGGAGGCGTGGGGCTTCGACGGCCCGCCCTGGTGGTGGCCGCTGCCGTGGCTGGCCGTCGCCGGCGTCGCGGTCGGGGTCGCGGTGCGGTCGCTGCCGGGGCACGGCGGGCACGTGCCCGTCGACGGGCTGAGCCTCGGCACGGTGCCCGCGTCGTACGTGCCCGGGGTGCTCCTGGCGGCCCTCGCCGGCCTCCCGCTCGGCGTCGCGCTCGGCCCCGAGGCGCCGCTGCTGGCGATCGGCGCCGCGCTCGCCCTGCTCCTGGTGCGGCCGTGGGACGACCGGCTCGGGGACCCGGCGCGGCAGGTCCTCGCGGTGGCGGGTTCCGCCGCGGCGCTCTCGGCCATCTTCGGCAGCCCCGTCGTCGGGGCGGTGTTCGTCGTCGAGGCGTCGGCGCTGACCGGGCTGGCCGGCGCACGCCTCGCGGCCGTCGTGCTGCCCAGCCTCGCGGCGTCCGGCGTCGGCGCCCTCGTGTTCACCGGCATGGGCACGTGGACGGGCCTCGAGATCGCGTCGCTGGCGCTGCCCGACGTCGACGCCCCCGCCCGGCCCGACGTCGGCGACGTGCTGTGGACCCTCCCGGTGGCGGTGGTCGTCGCCGTCCTGGTCCGCCTCGTGCACCGCCTGGGCGAGGGGGTCGCGCGGCGGGCGGCGTCCCGCCCGTTCACCGCGGCGGTCGTCGGGGCGCTCGTGGTCGCCGTCTGCGCCGCGGCCTACGCGCTGTCCACCGGTCGCTCGCCCGAGGAGGTCGCGCTGTCCGGGCAGGCGCTGCTCCCGACGCTCGCGGCCGACCCCGCGGCGTGGGGAGCGGGCGCGCTGGTCGCCCTCCTCGTGCTCAAGGGCGTCGCCTACGCGGTGTCCCTCGGCACCCTGCGCGGCGGCCCGATCTTCCCCGCCGTCCTGCTCGGTGCCGCCGCCGGCGTCCTCGCCGCCGACCTGCCGGGGTACGGGGCGGTGCCGGCCCTGGCGGCCGGCATGGGCGCGGCCACCGCTGCGACGCTGCCGTTCCCCGTCTCCTCGACGGTGCTGGTGGTCATGCTGCTGGGGGCGGGCGCGCCGGCGATGGCCCCCGTCGTGATCGTCGCCGTCGTCGTGGGCTACACGACCGAGCAGTTCCTGCTGCGGCCGCGCCGCGAGGCCAGGGACCGGGCGCGCGCGGCGGCCACCTGACCCGCCGCGCCGCGCGGCGTCACTCCCCGGTCGCGCCGTCCAACGCCTCGCGCAGCAGGTCGGCGTGGCCGTTGTGCCGGGCGTACTCCTCGATCATGTGCACGAGGATCCAGCGCAGGCTGAACGCGCCCTCGCCCGGCCGCCTCGACTCGCGGGCCGACGTGCCGTCGAGCCCCGAGCCCGGCGCGGGGGCGGCGAGCGCCGCGTCGATCGACCGGTCGGCCGCCGCCACGGCCGCGTCGAACAGCGAGCGCAGCTCGTCGGGGGCGTCGTGCGCGGCGCTGTGCCACTCCCAGTCCGGGTCGGCGTCCCAGTCCGCCGCGTCGAACGGCGGCATCGCGGCGCCGCCGTCGAACACCTGGAGGAACCAGTTCGACTCCACGAACGCCAGGTGCTTGAGGAGGCCGCCGAGCGTCATCGTGCTGGGCGGGAGCGTGGTGCGCAGCTGGTCGGCGTCGAGCCCGGCGGTCTTCCGGCGCAGCGTGTCGCGGTGGTAGTCGAGGAACGCCCGCAGCGTGGTGACCTCGTCCGCGCGCAGCGGCGGGTCGACGCGGTCGTCGGGGGTCGCGGGGGGCTCCGGCGCCGCGAGCCGGTACGCACCGTCGTCCAGGGCCGCGCGCACCGCCGCGGCCGTGGCCGAGGGCTCCTCGTGGCTCGTGTCGCGGGCGTGCGGCTCGAGGTCGCCGAGGTCGGCGAACGCGGCGTGCATGCTGCGCACGGCGGCCGGGTCGCGCAGCTCGGCGTCGGCGCGGCCGGTGGCCCGTGCGAGCGTGGCGTCGAGGTCGGGGCGCAGGACGACGTACGCGAGGTCCCAGCCCTCACGGACGGCCGCCGCGCGGAACGGGGCCAGGAACCACGGGCCGACGACGCCGTCGAGCACGACGTCGTAGCCGCCGCGGGCGTAGGCGCTCGTCGCGGCGACGACCGCCTCGGCGACCACCTCGTTCTGCCGCTGCGACCCGGTGAGGTACGGCGGCACGAACCCGGAGACGATCGACCGGTAGAACGTGTCCGTCGTGAGGTTCACGGTGGGCCGCGCGGCGTCGGCGGTCAGGAGCGCCGCAACGGTCGTCTTCCCGGCGCCCGGGGGGCCGGTGAGGATGGTGATCACCCGCGGACCCTAGCGGGACGACGGCCGTGCGGTCGCGTCCTTTCGGCTCGCCCCGGTCCCGCGGGGTCCTTCGAGGTCAGGCGCCCGCGAGCTCGCGGGCGCGGCGCAGCACGGCGTCGAGCATGGCCGGCGTGAGTCGGCCGGTGAACGTGTTCTGCTGGGAGACGTGGAAGCAGCCCAGCACGGTGAGGGCGGCTCCGTCGTCCGGCGCGCCGTCGTCGGACCGGCGCGCGAGCGTCACCTCGGCGCCGTGGGCGAACCGCGGCCGCGGCCGCGGCACGTCCCAGCCCTGCTCCGCGAGCGTGGTGAGCAGCGCCTGCCAGCCGATGCCGCCGAGCGCGATCGCGACGCGGACGCCGGAGCCCACGAGCTCGAGCTCCCGCGCCAGGTAGGGCGCGCAGCGCTGCCGCTCGGAGGGGGTGGGCTTGTTCGCCGGCGGCGCGCAGCGGACGGGGGCGGTGACGCGGATGTCGCGCAGCTCCAGTCCGTCGTCCGCGGCGACCGACGTGGCCTGGTTGGCGAACCCGGTGCGGTGCATGGCGGCGAAGAGGAAGTCGCCGCTGCGGTCGCCGGTGAACATGCGGCCCGTGCGGTTGGCCCCGTGCGCCGCGGGCGCGAGGCCCACCACGACGACGCGCGCGGCCGGGTCCCCGAAGCCGGGGACGGGGCGCCCCCAGTAGTGCTCGTCGCGGAAGGCCGCCCGACGCTCGCGGGCGACGTCCTCGCGCCAGGCGACGAGGCGCGGGCAGGCGCGGCACTCCACGAGGTGCGCGTCGAGCGCCGTCAGCGTCGGCGCGGTGCGCGCGGCGGTCGGGTAGTCGGGGGAGTCGGGCGGCGGGACGGCGGGCACCGGACCATCGTGGCGCACGACGGCGGACGGCGCGCACCCCCGGGACGCGCGGCGGCCCGCCGTCCCCGGGTCGGGGAGGGCGGGCCGTGCGGGTGGCGCCGGGGCGACGCGGCGGGGGTCAGACCGCCGGGTTGAGCCGGCCGCGGGCCGGGGTGGCCGTGGCGGCGGGCACGGTCGCCGTCGCGACGGCGGGCTCCGCGGCGAGGCGGCGCAGCGACCAGCCCATAAGGCCGACGAGGACGCCGAGGCCCATCACCAGGGCGCTCACCCCGTAGGCGACGACCGAGGTGAACAGCGACGCCCGCAGGAAGGAGGCGTTCATCGCGGTGGCGCGCAGCGGGTCGTCCTGCTCGAGCTGGGCGTAGGTCTGGCCGCCGGTGGCCTCGAGCGCGTGCTTGTCGATGACCTGCGCCTGGGCGTACGCGGTGAGCGGACCGTCCACCGTGGCTCCGCCGAGGAACGCGGCGTCCTCGGAGACGGTGATGTCCTGGGCGGCGAGCTGCGTGCTCACGGTGGCCCACGTGGCGGCTCCGGCACCGATCATCAGGATGCCGGCGATCAGCGCGACGAGGCCGACGATGCGAACCGGTCGCTGGGTGGTGCGGGTGGTGGTCATGGTCCCCTCCGGGTCCGGGTCGCAGGGTGTGCGGCCGGTCTGGACTGCGCCGGGTCTGGCGCTGCCTCTATGGTATGACCACAGCGCCTGACCTGCACCGACGATTCTTGTGAAGTCCTTCACAAAGATTCTCGGGGCGACGGACGGCGGTCGGCGGGACCGTCCCGGTCGCGCGGGCGCCACGACCGTGGTGATCTGGACGACGGCCGGGCGGCACGGGGCCGGCCGGCGCCGAAGGGGGAGAAGCATGAGCGAGAGCTCGGGTCTGGGCGGCCTGTTCGACAAGGCCAAGGACAAGCTCAAGGACCTCGCCACCGACGAGAACATCGACAAGGCGGCGGCCGAGGTGAAGAAGCGGACGCCGGACAACGTCGACGGCTACGTCGACAAGGCGGCCGCGGAGGCCAAGAAGCGCAACGACGACGGTCCTGCCGCCCGGCCGGGCACCTGACCGGTCGGCCTGCGCCCCGCGCGACGGCGCGTGGCGCGGGCCCGGGCCGCACGGATGAGTACGATCGTGGGGCGTCACCGATGGTGGCGCCCCACGACCGTGCCCGGTGTCCCCGACCCCGGGCGGTCCCGCCCAGGCGCTGCCCGTGCCCGTCCGCAGCGCCCACGACCCGCAAGGAGCAGCACGTGTCCGACGTCGCCTCGCCGATGCCACCGAACCCCGACGACGCCACCCAGGACACGGTGACGGTGCAGACGCCGACGACGGGCACGGACCTCTTCGCGGACCGCAAGGACGTCGTCGTGATGCGCGTCGGCGGCGAGCTGCTGGACCTCTCGCGCGAGCTCGCACCCGGCACCGTCGTCGAGCCGGTGACGATCGGCTCGCCCGACGGCCTCGCCGTGCTGCGTCACAGCGCCGCGCACGTGCTGGCCCAGGCGGTGCAGCAGGTCAACCCCGACGCGAAGCTCGGCATCGGCCCGCCGGTGACCGACGGCTTCTACTACGACTTCGACGTCGCGACGCCGTTCACCCCCGAAGACCTCAAGGCGCTCGACAAGGCGATGGCGCGCATCATCAAGGAGGGCCAGACCTTCCGCCGCCGCGTCGTCACGGAGGACGAGGCGCGCGCCGAGCTGGCCGACGAGCCCTACAAGCTCGAGCTCATCGGGCTCAAGGGCGGCTCGTCGGACGAGGACGGGTCGTCGGTCGAGGTCGGCGGCGGCGAGCTGACGATCTACGACAACGTCCGCGGTGCCGGGCGCGAGAGCGAGACCGTGGTCTGGAAGGACCTGTGCCGCGGGCCGCACCTTCCGTCGACGAAGCTCATCGGCAACGGCGTGCAGCTCATGCGCAACGCCGCCGCCTACTGGCGCGGCAGCGAGAAGAACCCGATGCTGCAGCGCGTCTACGGCACCGCCTGGCCCAGCAAGGACGAGCTGAAGGCGTACCTCGAGCGCCTGGCCGAGGCCGAGCGTCGCGACCACCGCCGCATCGGGTCGGAGATGGACCTGTTCTCCTTCCACGACGAGGTCGGCTCGGGCCTGCCGCTCTTCCACCCGAAGGGCGGCGTGATCAAGCGGGTCATGGAGGACTACGTCCGCCAGCGCCACATCGAGGAGGGCTTCTCCTACGTCGGCACCCCGCACATCACCAAGGAAGAGCTCTTCTACACGTCGGGCCACCTGCCGTACTACGGCGACACGATGTTCCCGCCGCTGGACCTCGAGGACGTCGGCGACCACGGGCGCTACCGCCTCAAGGCGATGAACTGCCCGATGCACAACCTCATCTTCTCGAGCCGGGGCCGCTCCTACCGCGAGCTGCCGATCCGCCTCTTCGAGTTCGGCTCGGTGTACCGGTACGAGAAGTCGGGCGTCGTGCAGGGCCTCACGCGCGTGCGCGGCCTGACCCAGGACGACTCCCACTCCTACGTCACCCCGGAGCAGGCCCCCGCCGAGGTCAAGCACCTGCTGGACTTCATGCTCTCGGTGCTGCGCGACTTCGGCCTGGACGACTTCTACCTCGAGCTCTCCACGCGCGACGACAAGAAGAAGGACAAGTTCGTCGGTACGGACGAGGACTGGGCCAAGGCCACGTCCGTGCTCGAGGAGGTCGCGGTCGCCTCGGGCCTCGAGCTCGTCGCCGACCCGGGCGGCGCCGCCTTCTACGGCCCCAAGATCTCCGTCCAGGCCAAGGACGCGATCGGCCGCACCTGGCAGATGGGCACGGTGCAGTACGACTTCAACCAGCCCCAGGGCTTCGGTCTGGAGTACACCGCGGCGGACGGCACCAAGCAGCAGCCGGTGATGATCCACTCGGCCAAGTTCGGGTCGATCGAGCGGTTCATGGGCGTCCTCATCGAGCACTACGCGGGGGCGTTCCCGGCCTGGCTCGCGCCCGTCCAGGTGCTCGCCGTGCCCGTGGCCGAGGCGTTCGACGGCTACCTCAAGGACGTCGTCGCCCAGCTCACGGCCCGCGGCATCCGCGCGGAGGTCGACCTGTCGGACGACCGCTTCGGCAAGAAGATCCGCAACGCGTCCAAGGAGAAGGTGCCCTTCGTGCTCATCGCCGGAGGCGAGGACGTCGAGGACGGGGCCGTGTCGTTCCGCTTCCGTGACGGCAGCCAGGAGAACGGGGTGCCCGTCGCCGACGCGATCGAGCGCATCGTCGCCGCGGTGCGCGACCGCGTCCAGGTCTGAGCGGGGCGGGCATGACCGGCCACCCTCAGGAGCACGAGGATCACGACGGGATCGGCGCCGACGTGCCGGCGACCGTCCCGGCGGCCGACTTCGGCCCGCCCGAGGACGGGCTGCAGCGCCTGTGGACGCCGCACCGCATGGTCTACATCGGCGGGCAGGACAAGCCCGCCGACGGCTCGGTGGCGCAGTGCCCGTTCTGCCGGATCCCGGCGGGGGGGGGGGGGGGGGGGGGGGGGGGGGGGGG
>NZ_JBNOZM010000002.1:0-436676 GCF_050311655.1 Isoptericola variabilis | reverse complement strand
GGACGCCGGGTACCGGCACGTGAAGCTCAAGGTCGTCGCCCGCGGGGAGGAGTGCTACGCGGTGCTCAACCTGTACCCGTACAACTCCGGCCACCTCATGGTGCTGCCGTACCGGCACGTGTCCGGCTACGTCGACCTCACGACGTCGGAGACCGCCGAGCTGGCCGCGATGACCCAGACGGCGATCCGCACCCTCGGCGCGGTCTACGGTCCGGCGGGCTACAACATCGGGATGAACCAGGGCGAGGTCGCGGGCGCCGGCATCGCGGCGCACCTGCACCAGCACGTCGTACCGCGCTGGCTCGGCGACGCGAACTTCCTGCCCGTGGTCGGGCAGACCAAGGCGCTGCCGGAGCTGCTGGCCGACACCCGCGCCCGGCTCGCCGCCGCCTGGCCGGCGCCGGGCACCCCGACCGACGGGGCGCGCTGATGCTCGGAGGCCTGCGGGCGACGATGCAGCGGCTGTTCACCCCGCCCGCGCGGCTGCTCCTGCGGCTCGGGGTGTCGCCGGACGCCGTGACCATCGCCGGCACGGTGGTCGTCGTCGTCCTCGCCCTCACGCTGCTGCCCACGGGGCACGTCCTGCTCGGCGGCGTGCTCATCGGCCTGTTCGCCCTCGCGGACTCGATGGACGGCGTCATGGCGCGGCTGTCGGGCCGCACCGGGCCGTGGGGCGCCTTCCTCGACTCGACCCTCGACCGGATCTCCGACGGCGCCGTGTTCGCGGGCATCACGCTGTGGTTCGTGCTGCACCCCGACCTGCCGTACGACACGTGGGGCATCGTCGCGTCCCTCGCCTGCCTGGTGCTCGGGTCCGTGGTCCCGTACGCCCGGGCGCGTGCCGAGAGCGTGGGGGCGACGGCCGCCGTCGGCATCGCGGAGCGCACCGACCGGCTCGTCGTGGCCCTCGTGGCCGTGGCCTTCACGCAGGTGGGCCTGCCGCTGCTCGTGACCGTGATCGCCCTGACCCTGCTGGCCGCCGCCAGCCTCGTCACCGTCGTCCAGCGCGTCTCGACCGTCCGCCGGCAGCTGGCCGCCACCCCCGCCCCGCACGCACCCACCGACCGCCCCGACCCGGAGGCCTGATGCGGATCGACATGCGCCTCGACGTAGCCCGTCTGTACACGTTCGCCTGGCGCCACGCGCCGAAGGTCCCCGAGCCGGTGCTGCGCGCGGCGTTCAGGGCCGTCGCCGACCTCACGTGGCTGCGGCGCACCGAGGGGGTGCGGCGCCTCGAGGCGAACTACGCGCGCGTGCGCCCCGACCTCGACGGCCCCGCGCTGCGCCGCCTCACCCGCGCGGGCATGCGCTCGTACATGCGGTACTTCCGCGAGGCGTTCACCCTGCAGGGCTCGACGCCGGACCAGATCACCGCCCGCGTGCGGCTGGACGGCTACGAGAACGTCGCCGGCCCGGTCGCCGACGGCCAGGGCGTCTCCCTCGCGCTGGCGCACCTGGGCAACTGGGACCTCGCCGGCGCCTACGCGACGCCGCACATCGCCCCCGTGCTCACCGTCGCGGAGCGGCTCAAGCCCGAGGAGCTGTTCGTCGAGTTCGTCGAGTTCCGCCGCTCGATCGGCATCGAGGTGCTGCCGCTCGGCGACCACGACGTCTTCCGCAACCTCGTCCGGGGCGCGGTGAAGGGCGGCTGCATCGTCCCGCTGCTCGCCGACCGCGACCTCACGTCGTCGGGCGTCGAGGTGGACCTGTGCGGCCACCGCGCCCGCGTGGCGGCCGGCCCGGCCGCGCTGGCGCTCGCGGCCAAGGTGCCGCTCGTGCCCGTGGGAGTCACCTACGAGCGGCTCACCGGCGAGCGCCGTCGCGCCGCGGGCACGGCCTGGGGCATCGTGATCCGGTTCTACCCGCCCGTCCCGGTGCCCGACGACTCCGGGCTGCGCCGCAAGGACCAGGTCGCACGGATGACCCAGGGCTGGGTGGACGCCGTCGCCGTCACCCTCCAGGAGTCCACCCAGGACTGGCACATGCTGCAGCGCGTCTTCGTCGACGACCTCGACGCGGAGCGGTACGCGCGCACCCGGGCCGAGGCGGGCGAGGCATGACCGCCGCCCCCGACGCCACGGCCCCCGCGGCGCCCGCGCGCGCCCTGCGCGTCGGGATCGTCTGCCCGTACTCGTTCGACGCCCCGGGCGGCGTCCAGTTCCACGTGCGCGACCTCGCCGGCGCGCTGCAGCGGGCCGGCCACCACGTCTCGGTGCTCGCACCGGCCGACGACGACACCCCGGTGCCCGACGTCGTCACGTCCGCGGGCCGCGCCATCCCCGTGCGCTACAACGGCTCGGTCGCGCGCCTGACGTTCGGCCCGCGCGCCGCGGCCCGGGTGCGCCGCTGGCTCGAGGCGGGCCGGTTCGACGTCGTCCACGTGCACGAGCCGATGACGCCCAGCCTGTCGATGCTCGCCCTGTGGTCGGCCGAGGGGCCGGTCGTGGCGACGTTCCACACCTCGCAGGAGCGGTCGCGGGCGCTGCAGGTCGCGTTCCCGCTGCTGCGGCAGTCGCTCGAGAAGATCGCGGCACGCATCGCCGTGTCGGAGGACGCGCGCCGCACCCTCGTCGACCACGTGGGCGGCGACGCCGTCGTCATCCCGAACGGCGTCTACGTGGACACGTTCGCGGCCGCCGCGCCGGCCGACCGGTGGCGCGGCACCCCCGAGGCGCCGACCGTCGCGTTCCTCGGTCGGCTGGACGAGCCGCGCAAGGGCCTCCAGGTGCTCGCCGCCGCGGCGCCGCGCGTGCTCGCGCAGGTGCCGGGCGCGCGCTTCCTCGTGGCAGGCAAGGGCGACGACGGGCGGGACGCCGCGCTCGAGGCGCTCGGCCCGCACGCCGGGTCGTTCGAGTTCCTCGGCGGCGTGAGCGACGAGGACAAGGCGTCGCTCCTCGCGTCGGCGGACCTGTACGTCGCGCCGCAGACCGGCGGCGAGAGCTTCGGCATCGTGCTGGTCGAGGCCATGAGCGCGGGCGCCGGCGTGGTGGCCAGCGACCTCGGGGCGTTCCGCCGCGTGCTCGACGACGGCGCAGCGGGCCGGCTGTTCCGCACCGGCGAGCCGGACGACCTGGCCCGCACGATCCTCGAAGCCCTGGGCGACGCCGCGGGCACCCGGGAGCGGCGGGACCGGGCGACGGCGTTCGTGCGCCGCTTCGACTGGTCCGCCGTGACCGCGCAGGTGCTCGCGGTGTACGAGATGGCCGTGGCCGCGGGGGAGGCGCTGGGCTCCCCGGTCGCCCCGTCGCGCACGGAGAGCGCCGTCGGCTGGCTGCGCACCCGTCGCGCCGCCGGGGGTGAGGGCGCATGACCTGGTCCGAGCTCGCGCTCCTCGTCCTCCTCGTCGCGGCCGTCGCGGTCTGGCTCGCCTGGATCTCGGCGTCGCGCCTCGACCGGCTGCACCGCAAGGTGGTCGCCTCGCGCATCGCCCTGCAGGCCCAGCTCGCGCGCCGGGCGGGCGCCGCCATCGACCTGGCGTCCTCGGGGCTGCTCGACCCGGCGGGCGCCGTGCTCGTCGCCGACGCCGCGTTCGCCGCGGTGGAGGACGCCGCCCCGCCCCCCGCGCCCGGCGCCGAGCTCGCGCTCGAGGGGCTGGGCCCGGGCCGCGAGCGCGCCGAGAGCGAGCTGTCCGCGACGCTCCGCTCCGCGCTCGGCGACGACGAGGCACTGGCCGAGCTGCGCGCGACGCCCGCCGGCGGCGAGCTCCTCGGCCGGCTGGGCGCGGCCTGGTACCGCGCCCAGCTCGCGCGACGGTTCCACAACGAGGCCGTCGCCCAGGCGCGGCGGGCCCGGCGCACCTGGTACGTGCGGCTGCTGCGGCTGTCGGGGCACGCGGCGCTCCCGCGCACGGTCGAGCTGGACGACCAGATGCCGGAGGGGCTCTCCGGGGCCTGACGCGCGGAACTAGGATGGAAGGCGCGTGACAGCGGTCACGCGTCCCACTGCGACACGAGCGAGGTTGCGTTGAGCGAGACCAGCGGCAGCGACGGCCGGATCACCGCGGGCGAGGTGGGCACGGCCCGCGTCAAGCGGGGCATGGCCGAGATGCTGAAGGGCGGCGTCATCATGGACGTCGTCACGCCCGAGCAGGCGAAGATCGCCGAGGACGCCGGCGCCGTGGCCGTCATGGCCCTCGAGCGGGTGCCCGCCGACATCCGCGCGCAGGGCGGGGTCGCCCGCATGAGCGACCCCGACATGATCGACGGGATCATCGACGCCGTCTCGATCCCCGTGATGGCGAAGGCGCGCATCGGGCACTTCGTCGAGGCGCAGGTGCTGCAGTCCCTGGGCGTCGACTACATCGACGAGTCGGAGGTGCTGACCCCCGCCGACTACGCCAACCACATCGACAAGTGGCAGTTCACCGTGCCGTTCGTGTGCGGTGCCACCAACCTCGGCGAGGCGCTGCGCCGCATCACCGAGGGCGCGGCCATGATCCGCTCCAAGGGCGAGGCTGGCACGGGCGACGTCTCCAACGCGACCACGCACATGCGGCAGATCCGCGGCGAGATCCGCCGGCTGACCTCGCTGCCCGAGGACGAGCTGTTCGTCGCGGCCAAGGAGCTGCAGGCGCCGTACGAGCTGGTCGCCGAGGTCGCGCGGGCGGGGAAGCTCCCGGTCGTGCTGTTCACCGCGGGCGGCATCGCCACCCCGGCGGACGCGGCGATGATGATGCAGCTCGGCGCCGAGGGCGTGTTCGTCGGCTCCGGCATCTTCAAGTCGGGCGACCCCGTCGCGCGCGCCAAGGCGATCGTCCAGGCCACCACCTTCCACGACGACCCGGACGTGGTCGCCAAGGTCTCCCGCGGGCTCGGCGAGGCCATGGTCGGCATCAACGTCGAGGCCGAGCCGGCGCCCGTGCGCCTGGCGGAGCGGGGCTGGTAGCACCGGGTCCGACCACGACCAGGGGGCCCGCCGGCGTCGCGTCCGCGGGGCCCCTGGTCGCGCTCGACTAGGGTCGGGGCGTGCTGCTCCCTGAACCTTCGGTGCCGGGTGCGGACCTGCCCGTCCGGGAGGTCCTCCCTGCCACGGTCGACGCGGTGCGGTCGAGCGGCGCCGCGGTGCTGGTCGCGCCGCCCGGGTCGGGGAAGACCTCGTTGCTGCCCCTGGCCCTGGCCGACGCGCTCGGCGGGACGATCGTCGTCGCCGAGCCGCGCCGGATGGCCACCCGTGCGGCGGCGGCCCGGCTGGCGACGCTGGTCGGCGAGCCGCTCGGACGGCGGATCGGCTACGCGATGCGCGGGGAGCGCAGCGGTGGTGAGGGCCTCCGCGTCGAGGTGGTGACGACGGGGCTCCTCGTGCGCCGGCTGCAGCAGGACCCGGAGCTGCCGGGCGTCACGGCGATCGTGATCGACGAGTGCCACGAGCGGCACCTGGACGCCGACCTCCTGCTCGCGCTCCTCGTCGACGTCCGGGCGAACCTTCGGGACGACCTGGCCGTCGTCGCGACCTCGGCCACGGCGGACACGGTGAGCCTGAGCCGCGCCCTCGGCGCGGACGGTCCCGCCCCCGTGATCACGGCGACCGCCGCGCTGTTCGACGTGGCGACCGAGTGGGCGCCCCCACCGTTGCCCACGCCGCTGCTTCCCGGCGGTCGCGTCGACCCGCGCCTGCTGGACCACGTCGCGGCCGTCGTCCGGCGCGCGCTGACGGAGAACGAGGGCGACGTCCTCGTGTTCGTCCCGGGAGAGGCCGAGATCGACGGGATGGTCCGCCGGTTGGCCGACCTCCACGTCCTGCCGCTCTACGGCCGCCAGTCCAGGGCCGAGCAGGAGCGCGCGCTGGTGCCGTCCGCCACGCGTCGGATCGTGGTGACGACGTCGGTGGCGGAGAGCTCGCTGACGGTGCCGGGGGTCAGGGTCGTGGTCGACGCGGGTCTCGCCCGCGAGCCGCGGACCGACCAGTCCCGCGGTCTCGGGACGTTGGTCACCTGCAGGGTCTCGAGGTCGTCGGCCGACCAGCGGGCGGGTCGCGCCGGTCGGGAGGCGCCGGGCCGGGTCTACCGCTGCTGGTCCGCCACGGACCACGCACGTCTCGACGACCATGCGGCGCCGGAGATCGCGGTCGCCGACCTGGCGGCGTTCGCCCTCGACCTCGCGGCATGGGGTGCCCCGGCGGGGGCCGGCCTGACGCTGCTCGAGGCGCCGCCGGTGCCCGCGATGACCGCGGCCACCGCGTTGCTGCGCCGCATCGACGCCGTCGACGACGACGGCAGGATCACCGAGCGCGGCCGACGGATGCGGGCGATCGGCGCGCATCCTCGGCTCGCTCGTGCGTTGCTGGACGGGGCCCCGCGGGTGGGTGCCGACCGGGCGCGCGAGATCGTCGCGATGCTCTCGGACGACTCGGGCCGCGCCTTCGGCGAGGACCTCCCGGCACGTCTGCGAGCCCTCCGCCGCGGCGACGACCGCGCAGCGTCGGCCCGCTGGCGGGAGGAGGTGGCGCGCCTCGGCCGCGGCGTGCCGACCAGCCACCAGCCGGACGGGCGGGCCGGTCGGGGGACGCACAGGGTGCCGGACGACCTCGCGGTGGGCGTCGTGGCGGGGCTGGCGTACCCGGACCGGATCGCACGGGCCCGGGGGACCGACTCGGTGACGTACCAGATGTCCGGCGGTACGGGTGCCGCCCTGGATCCACGGTCGCCGTTGCGGGGCACCACCTGGCTGGCGATCGCGGTCGCCGACCGGGCGCCCGGCCGCGCCGACGCCAGGATCCGGTCCGCGGCGCCGATCGACGAGCAGACCGCGCGGGACGTCGCCGGCGATCTCGTGTCCACCACCGACCAGATCCGCTGGGACGACGGCCGGGTCGTGACGCGGCGGGTCGAGGCGCTCGGCGCGATCGTGCTGGGTGACGTCCCGCTGACCGACCCCGACCGGCTGCTCGTCCAGGCGGCGGTGCGCGACGGCATCCGGGGCAGCGGTCTGTCCGTCCTGCGCTGGTCGGAGACCGCGCTCGCCCTGCGGCAGCGGCTCGCGTTCTGCCACGCCCACCTCGGAGACCCCTGGCCCGCCGTCGACGACGAGGCGCTGCTCGCCGGTCTCGACGGGTGGCTGGGTACGGAGCTCGCCTCGGTGCGACGCTCGCGCGACCTCGACCGCATCGACGTGGCCTCGGCGCTCCGGCGGCTCCTGCCGTGGCCCGCGGCAGCCCGGTTCGACGAGCTCGCGCCCGAGCGGCTCCAGGTCCCGTCGGGATCCGCGGTCCGGCTCGCGTACGACGGTGCTGAGCCGCCGGTCCTCGCCGTGAAGCTGCAGGAGGTCTTCGGCTGGACCACGGCCCCGGCCGTCGCGGACGGCCGTGTCCCGGTCGTCCTGCACCTGCTGTCGCCCGCCGGACGACCGGTCGCGATCACGAGCGATCTCGCGTCCTTCTGGAGGCAGGGCTATGCCGGGGTCCGGGCCGACCTGCGGGGCCGCTATCCCCGCCATCCGTGGCCGAAGGATCCGCTGTCCGCCCTCCCGACGAGGCGGGTGAAGCCGCGCCGGTGAGCGCGGCCCTGCTTCCGTCCGTCGTCGAGGTCCGGCGCGTGGCTACCATGAGCGCCATGGATGCACGTTCCCCGTCGGCCGTGGACCGCGACGTCGAGGCCGAGCCGGAGTCGGCGCGCCTGACGGGGCGGGACCGGTGACGCCGGCCCTCGGCGACGACTGGGCGGTCGGGCCGGACGGGCTGCGGCAGCGGCGCGCCGCGCGCGTCATCGTGCTCGACGACGCGGACCGGGTGCTGCTGGTGCGCGGGCACGACGCCGACCAGCCGGAACGCTCGTGGTGGTTCACCGTCGGCGGCGGCATCGACGCCGGCGAGAGCGAGGTCGACGCGGCCCTGCGCGAGCTGCGCGAGGAGGCCGGGCTCGCCCTCGCTCCGGGCGACCTCGTGGGCCCCGTGCTGACCCGGGACGCGTACTTCCACTTCTTCGCGGAGACGTGCCGTCAGCAGGAGGTCTTCTTCCTGGCGCGCGTCGACGGCGGCCACCGGCCCACCGACGACGGGTGGACCGCGGAGGAGCGCGACGTGCTGGACGAGATGCGCTGGCTGACCACGGCCGAGCTGCGCGCCGAGACGCGCGAGGTCTTCCCGACCAGCCTGCCGGACGTCGTGGAGGACCTGGCCCGGGGGTGGGACGGCACCGTCCGCCACCTCGGCGTCCAGTACGACGACGAGCCGTCCGACCCCGAGGAGCTGGGCACCCGCACGCCCTGACCTCCAGACGTCCCGGGCTGCCGACGCGCGCCCCGGGCAGCAGTTGGCTACCGTCGTTCTGGTCAGGCCGCACACGGGGGTGCGGACGGAGCGGCAGGGGGACGTCGACGTGAACCGACTGACGAAGGCTGCAATCGCCGTGGGAGGGGCGGCCGTCCTGCTGGTCGGCGGCGCCCAGACGATCGCCTACTGGACGGCGCAGGGCACGGCCACGGGGTCGGACGTCACCGCTGGCACGCTCACGATGTCGGACGGGGCGTGCGGTGACTGGACGCTCGACGGCGGCGGCTCGGTCGCGGCGGGGATCGTGCCGGGCGACACGGTCACCACCACCTGCACGCTCGCGGTGGGGGGCACCGGCGACCACCTCGCCCTGGGCGAGATCACCGTCTCGTCGCCGACCTGGGAGGCGGAGAACGCGCTCACCGGCGCGCTCGACCTCACCCTCACCTCGGCGACCCTGGGCGGCGAGACGCTGGAGCTCCCGCTGACCGAGCCGGTCCCGGTGGGTGAGACCGACTCGCTCGTCGTCAACCTCGAGGCCGCGTTCGACACCGCCGCCGGGAACGACACGCAGACGCTGACCGCCGCGCTCGAGGACGTCACGGTCCAGGTCACGCAGGCGCACGTCGTCCCCGCTCCCTGAGCACGCCGTGGCTGCGCCACCGCCGGGCCCGGGTCGTGCCGTGGGACGCGCGACGGGGCGCGTCCTCGCGTGCGTCGTCCTCCTGGTCGCGGGCGGGGCCCTGCTGCTCGTCGTGGTGGTCCCGCGCCTGGCCGGCGCGACGCCGTACGGCGTGGCGACCGGATCGATGCGCCCCGCGTTCGACGTCGGCACGCTCGTGGTGGTGCGCCCGGTCGACGTGGACGAGATCACGACCGGACAGGTGGTCACGTACCAGCTGCGCTCCGGGGACCCCACGGTCGTGACGCACCGGGTGGTGGGGCTCGGCACCACCGTCGACGGGGAGCGGACACTGCTGACCCGGGGTGACGCGAACGAGGTCGCCGACCCGGAGCCCGTGCAGGCCGTGCAGGTGCGCGGCACGCTCTGGTACGCCGTGCCGCAGCTGGGCCGCCTCATGGGTCTCGGGACGCCCGAGCAGCGCCGGTTCCTCACGACAGGGGTCGCGGTGCTCCTCGTGGGGTATGCGTCGTGGCTCGTCGCGGGCGAGGTGCGGGAGCGGCGGGGGCGCCGGTCGTCCGGGGCGACGGCAGAGGCCGCGTCGACCACCGCACCGACCTTGGCGCCGGGAAGTGGGCCGAGCGCCCCGCCCGACGGGCTCGCGACCTGGTGGCCGGCGGCGCCGCCGGGTGCGGGCGGTGCCCGGAAGGACGGCCGTCGATGAGGGGCGGCGGGCGCCGGATCGGGACTTGGGGGGCAGCGGTCGTCGCCGGGGTGCTGCTGGCAGCGGCGCCGGCCGCGGGAGCGCACGACGGCGCCCGGCCCTCGGGCGTGGCGCTGAGCGTGGACGGCCGCCGGTGGACGACCGACCTCGAGACGGCGCTCTTCGGCTCCGCGCCCTGGACGCCGGGCGAGACGCGCCGGGCCGTGCTCCTCGTGCGCAACGACGGACCCGGCCCGGCCGGCAGCCGCGTCGCCGTCTCGATCGGGGACGGGGTGACCGGCCAGGGAGCCTCGGCCCTCGCGGACGCGGTGCAGGTCCGGGTGCGCCCGGAGGGGGGAGGGTGGTCCGACGACGCAGGGGCCGCGCCGGTGCTCCTGGCCGAGTCAGAGGTGCTGCCCGTCATGGTGGAGGCCTCGCTCGACGGCGCGGCAGGGAACGCGACGCAGGGCGAGACCGTCCCGGTGGACGTGCTCGTGACGTTGGCGGGCGACGCGCCGCCGGACACCGGAGGCGGCCAGGACGGTGGGCGCGGACCGGCCGACGACGTCCGTGACGGCCCGGGCGGGCTCGCCCGCACCGGTGGACAGCCGCTGCCGGTGCTGCTCGCGGCGGCGGTCGCCGTCGCGGTGGGCGCGCTGCTGCGCCGTGCCCGCCCACGAGGGGGTGGCCACCGTGGCTGAGTCGGCGCGGCACGGGGCGACCGTGCGCCGCGTCGCGGTCCTGGTGGTCGCGGCGATGGTGTGCGTGCTCGCCGGGGGCGGGATCGCCTGGGCCTGGTGGCGCGGATCGGGGACCGCGACGGCGCCGACGACGCGGGTCTCCTCGGGCACGATGGACGTGCAGGTCGTGGGGCTCGGCGGCGGGCTGGTGGGTCCCGGGGGCACGGTGACCCTGTCGTCGCTCACCCTCACCGGCGCGGTGCCGGGCGCCGGCGCCTCCGAGGTCGTCACGGTCCGCAACGCCGGTTCCCGCTCCGCCACGGTGACCGCGACGACCTCGCGGACCGGGACGCTCGGCACGTCGTTTACGACGAGCGCGTCGTTCGGCGCTGCGGACACGGGGACCGGCTGCGGCGAGGGGTCCGGCGGCACGGCGACGGTCCCCGCGGGCGGGACCGCGACGCTGTGCGTGGCCGTGGTGCTCTCCGCGACGGCGCCGTCGACCACCCAGGGCCAGGCGGGCGGGGTGTCCGTCGCGCTCGGGGCGGACCTCCCCGGCACCTCGTGGACCGACACGGGAACGATCGTCAGCGGCCCGGTGAACGCCGCGACCGTCCCGGTGCCCACGCTGAGCTGCGGGCTGCTCGGCATCGGCTCCGTGACGTTCAACTGGACCGCGGTACCCAGCGCCACGGGGTACCGGTTCTCCTACGGCTCGGGAGGGACCACGGTGCCCGTGGCGGCGGGGACGACGTCGTACCGCGTGACGCAGACGGCGACGGGCGCGACGGCCCAGGTGCGTGCCGAGCGCACCTTCGCGGGCACGACCTGGGTCTCCGCCGGGTCCGCCACGCGCACCTACACGGTCGCGCTCGGGCTGCTCGGGGTCTGCGCCTGAAACGCAGCCTCATCGGTTCGGAGGTCCCTCTACACTGCCCCGGTGATCACGACCATCGGCGTGCTCGCCCTGCAGGGCGACGTGCGCGAGCACGCGGCCGCGCTCGAGCAGGCGGGGGCGCGCGCGATGAGCGTGCGCCGCCCGTCCGAGCTGGACGCGGTCGACGGGCTCGTCCTGCCCGGCGGCGAGTCGACGACGATCGACAAGCTGCTGCGGCTCTTCGAGCTGGCCGACCCGCTGCGCCGGCTGATCGGCCAGGGCCTGCCGGTGTTCGGCTCGTGCGCGGGGATGATCCTGCTCGCGGACCGCATCGAGGGCGGCACCGCCGACCAGCGCACGCTGGGCGGGATGGACGTCGTCGTGCGCCGCAACGCGTTCGGCCGCCAGGTGGACTCGTTCGAGGCGGACCTGCAGGTCGCGGGCGTCTCGGACGCGCCCGGCGGGCGCCCGGTGCGCACCGCGTTCATCCGCGCGCCGTGGGTCGAGGAGGCGGGGCCCGACGTCGAGGTGCTCGCCCGCATCCCGGACCGCTGGGCGGACGGCTCCGCGGTGGGGCCCGCCGCCGGTAAGATCGTCGCAGCACGTCAGGGACGGCTGCTCGCCACCGCGTTCCACCCGGAGATCACGGGGGACGCGCGCGTGCACGGGCTGTTCGTCCGGCTCGTCCAAGCATCGCGAAGGAGTTAGGGAGCGCATGTCAGGTCACTCCAAGTGGGCCACGACCAAGCACAAGAAGGCGGCGATCGACGCCAAGCGCGGCAAGCTTTTCGCGAAGCTGATCAAGAACATCGAGGTCGCCGCGCGCACGGGCGGCGGCGACCCGGCCGGTAACCCCACGCTGTTCGACGCCATCCAGAAGGCGAAGAAGTCGTCGGTCCCGAACGACAACATCGACCGCGCCGTCAAGCGTGGCTCCGGCGAGGGCGCCGACGCCGTCGACTACCAGACGATCATGTACGAGGGCTACGGCGCGAACGGCATCGCCGTCCTCGTCGAGTGCCTCACGGACAACAAGAACCGCGCCGCCTCCGAGGTGCGCCTCGCGTTCTCCCGCAACGGCGGCAACCTCGCCGACCCGGGCTCCGTGTCCTACCTCTTCTCCCGCAAGGGCCTCGTCGTCGTGCCCAAGGCCGACGGCGTCACCGAGGACGACGTGATGCTCGCCGCGCTCGACGCGGGCGCCGAGGAGGTCAGCGACGAGGGCGACGTCATCGAGGTCCTCTCGGAGGCCACGGACCTGGTCGCCGTCCGCACGGCCATCCAGGAGGCCGGCATCGAGTACGACTCGGCCGACTCCATCTGGCACCCGTCCATGGAGGTCGAGGTCGACGTCGAGGGCGCGCGCAAGATCATGCGCCTCATCGACGCGCTCGAGGACAGCGACGACGTGCAGAACGTCTACGCCAACTTCGACGCCTCCGACGAGGTCATGGCGGCGCTCGACGACGAGTGACCCTGGTCGACCCGGGGTGGCCCGTCCCGCGGCGCGGGACGGCCGCCGTGGCCAGTGCGCGTGAGAAGGTGACGGCGTGCGCGTGCTGGGGGTGGACCCGGGGCTGACCCGGTGCGGTGTCGGCGTCGTCGACTCGTTGCCGGGGCGCAGGGCCCGGATGGTCGACGTCGGGGTCGTGCGCAGCGAGCCCGAGCTGAGCGTCGACCTCCGGCTGCTCCGTGTCGCGGAGGGCCTCGAGGAGTGGCTCGAGCGCACGGTGCCCGACGTCGTCGCCGTCGAGCGCGTGTTCGCGCAGAACAACCGCGGCACCGTGATGGGCACCGCCCAGGTGGCGGGCCTCGCGATGGTCGCGGCCGCCCGGCGCGGGGTCCCGGTCGCGATGCACACGCCGAGCGAGGTCAAGGCGGCCGTGACCGGCTCCGGCCGCGCCGACAAGGAGCAGGTGCAGCGCATGATCGCGCGCATCCTCGGGCTCGACGAGCTGCCCCGGCCGGCCGACGCCGCGGACGCGCTCGCGCTCGCCGTCACCCACCTGTGGCGGCCGTCGGGGGCGCTCCAGGGCGGCGAGCGGAACGAGCTCACCCCCGCCCAGCGCGCCTGGGCCGCGGCCGAGCGCACCGCGCGGACCGGCTCGCACCGCGGTGCCCCCTCCCGCGCCCGGCGCTGACCGACCTCGGCCCAGCGCCGGCGTCGTGTCGCCGCCCGGGCGTCGCCGCCGGTTGTTACAGTGACGCCTCGTACGGGTGTTCGACAGGCAGCTCGACGGAAGGACCACGGTGATCGCCTCCCTGACCGGCACGGTCACGCACGTGACGCTCGAGCGGGCCGTGCTCGACGTCGGCGGGGTCGGGTACCTCGTGCACGCCACCCCCGGGACCCTCGCCGGCCTGCGCGTCGGGGAGCGGGCCCAGCTGCACACCACGCTCGTCGTCCGCGAGGACTCGATGACGGTGTTCGGGTTCGCGGAGGCGGACGAGCGGGAGGTCTTCGAGACCGCCCAGTCGGTGTCCGGCGTCGGGCCCCGCATCGCCCTGGCCATGCTCGCCGTGCTCACCCCCGACGCGCTGCGCCGCGCGGTGGCGTCCGAGGACCTCGCGGCGCTGCGCCGCGTCCCCGGCGTCGGGCCCAAGAGCGCCCAGCGCCTCGTGCTCGAGCTGTCCGGCAAGCTGGGGGCGCCGACGTCGGACGGCGCCGTCGTGCCAGACGCCCCGCCGGTCGCGGCGGGAGACCCGGCCCGCGACCAGGTGGTCGAGGCGCTCGTCGGCCTGGGCTGGGCCGCCAAGATCGCGCAGGACACGGTCGACCGGGTCCTGCGCGACGCCGGCGACGACGTTCCGGACGGCGGCCCGATCGACGTCGCCGCCACGCTGCGGGCGGCCCTGCGCTCGCTGGGCGGGCGGCGTGGCTGAGCCGGTGGAGCCGGAGTACGGCGGGGAGCGGCTCGTCACCTCCTCGGCCGACGACGTCGAGCGCGCGGCCGAGGCGGCGCTGCGTCCCAAGAAGCTGGACGAGTTCGTCGGTCAGCGGGTGGTGCGCGACCAGCTCTCGCTCGTGCTGCAGGCCGCGCTGGCGCGCGACGCGTCGCCCGACCACGTGCTCCTGTCGGGCCCCCCGGGTCTCGGCAAGACGACGCTGGCGATGATCATCGCCGCGGAGCTCGGCACCTCGCTGCGGGTCACGAGCGGGCCGGCGATCCAGCACGCGGGCGACCTGGCCGCGGTGCTCTCGTCGCTCGAGGAGGGCGAGGTCCTCTTCATCGACGAGATCCACCGCCTGGCCCGCCCGGCGGAGGAGCTGCTGTACGTCGCGATGGAGGACTTCCGGGTCGACGTCGTCGTCGGCAAGGGGGCGGGCGCGAGCGCGATCCCGCTGGCGCTGCCGCCGTTCACGGTCGTCGGCGCGACGACGCGGTCCGGGCTGCTGCCCGCCCCGCTGCGCGACCGGTTCGGGTTCACCGGCCACCTCGACTTCTACGACGCCGCCGAGCTGGAGCGCGTCATCACCCGGTCCGCGGGGCTGCTGGGCGTGGACATCCAGCACGCGGCCGCCCACGAGATCGCGGGCCGCTCGCGGGGCACGCCCCGCATCGCGAACCGCCTGCTGCGCCGCGTGCGCGACTGGGCGCAGGTGCGCGGGGACGGCCGCCTCGACCTGCGGGCGGCCCGGGCCGCGCTGGAGGTCTACGAGGTCGACCCGATCGGCCTGGACCGCCTGGACCGTGCCGTGCTCGACGCCGTCTGCCGGCGGTTCGGCGGCGGCCCCGTGGGCCTGGGCACCCTGGCGATGACGGTGGGGGAGGAGCCGGACACCGTGGAGACCGTGGCCGAGCCCTACCTCGTGCGCGAGGGCCTGCTGGGGCGCACGCCGCGCGGGCGGGTCGCCACGCAGGCCGCCTGGGAGCACCTCGGCCTCGAGCCGCCGCCCGGCGCGTGGGGCGCGCCGCTCGGGGGAACGCTGTTCGACGGGGCCGGCGGCGCCGACGGGGACGGTGCGGTACCCCAGTAGACTGGGTGGGCCCCTTCGGCCACAGACGGCCCGGGGCCGGAACTCGACGGGTGCCGTGCTCGTTGGGGCCCGTGTGCGCAGGACCCTGCGCCCCCGACGCCCGGCCGTCCTCACGACCGTCGGGCAGCGACAGACAAGGACGCTCCGTGGAACTCATCATCCTCTTCGTGGTCCTCGCCGGCCTCATGTTCTTCATGAGCTCGCGGACGCGCAAGCAGCAGAAGCAGCAGGCCGAGTTCCGGTCGCAGCTCGCGCCGGGCCAGGAGGTCATGACCGGTTCGGGCCTGTTCGGCACGGTCGTGGAGATCGACGAGGAGACCGACACCGTCACCATCGAGACGGCCCCCGGCGGCGCGCAGACCCGCTGGCTCCGCGCCGCCATCGCCAAGCGCGTCGACACCCCGGCCGAGGAGGCCGTCGACGCGACCGACGAGACCGACGTCACAACCGACCCCTCCGCGACCGGTACGATCACCTCCGGCGACGGTCACATCGACGTCCCCGACGACCTGTCGAGCCTGGACACCGCGCAGCGGGAGTACCGGGAGCAGCAGCGTCGTGACGAGGGCGAGGCCGGCTCCACGAAGTGACAGCACCAGCGACATGGGTCGGCGGGCGCTCGCGCCCGTCGGCCTGACGACGCGCCGGTCGGGGTGATCCCGGCCGGCGCCATCACGCGCCGACCCCGGGGCGGCGCGCAGACGGGAAGAGACAGAAGTTGGCGAACTCACGCACGAAGCGGTCGCGTCCGGTACGCACCCTCGTGATCTTCACGATCCTGACGATCGTCCTGCCGTTCCTCGCCCTCGGCGCCGGCGTCTTCTGGGACGCCAAGTCGGACAGCAACCCCGACGGCGCGAGCTGGGCCCCGGGGCTCGCGCTCGACCTCCAGGGCGGCACGCAGCTGATCCTCAAGGCGGACACCACCGACGGGTCGCAGGTGACCTCGGAGACGATCGACGAGTCGATCAACGTCATCCGCCAGCGCATCGACTCCTCGGGCGTCTCCGAGGCGGAGATCACCGCCCAGGGGCAGAACAACATCGTCGTCGGCATCCCCGGCGAGGTGTCGCAGGAGACCATCGACCTCATCTCGCAGCCCGCGCAGATGCGCTTCCGCCCCGTGCTGACGTACGCCGCGGGCACGCCGACCCCCGAGCCCTCGGCCTCGCCGAGCGCCGACGAGGGTGACGGCGCCGCAGACGGCGCCGCCAAGGACGACGCGAAGTCCGACGACGCCAAGGCCGACGACGCCAAGGCCGACGACGCCCCGAGCGGCAAGAGCGCGGGCGCGGCGCTGACCGTCCCGGCGGACACGGACCCGTCGGCCACGCCGACGGCGACCGCCACCGCGACGTCGGGCGAGGACGCCGCCCCGTCGCCGTCGGCGACCGACGGGACGGAGGAGGGCGCGGGCGACGAGGCCGCCGCGTCCGACCCGAGCGATCTGGCGCAGATCACGCCGGAGATCCAGAAGCAGTTCGAGGAGCTCGACTGCACCGACCCGGCGAACCTCAAGGGCGGCGGCGGGGACGACCCGGACAAGCCGCTGGTCACCTGCGGCGAGCAGGACGGGATGAAGTACATCCTCGGCCCGATGGAGGTGGACGGCGTCCACATCGCGTCGGCGAGCTCCGGCCTGGTCCCGGGCGCGAACGGCACCACCACCAACGAGTGGGGCGTGTTCCTCAACTTCGACTCCGTGGGCACGAAGGAGTTCCGCGAGACCACGACGCGCCTGCAGGGCCTCGAGGCGCCGCGCAACCAGTTCGCCATCGTCCTGGACGGGCTCGTCGTCTCGGCGCCGTCCCTCTCCCCGGGCACGATCATCTCCAACGGCCAGGCGACGATCTCCGGGTCGTTCACCCGCGACAGCGCGGCCACGCTGGCCAACCAGCTGAGCTTCGGCGCCCTGCCGGTGCAGTACACGGTGGAGAGCCAGGAGGTCATCTCCGCGACCCTCGGCTCCGAGCAGCTCAAGAACGGTCTGATCGCCGGCCTCATCGGCCTCGCGCTCGTCGTCGTGTACTCGCTGCTGCAGTACCGCACGCTCGGCCTGCTGACGGTCGCGTCGCTGGTGGTCGCGGGCGTGATCACCTACGTGTCGATCGCCCTGCTCTCGTGGGGGATGGGCTACCGGCTCTCCCTCGCGGGCGTCGCCGGTCTGATCGTCGCCATCGGCTTCACCGCGGACTCGTTCATCGTGTACTTCGAACGCATCCGCGACGAGCTGCGCGACGGGCGGACCCTCGCCTACGCGGTCGAGCGCGGCTGGGCCCGCGCCCGCCGCACGGTCCTTGCCGCCAAGGCCGTGAACCTCATCTCCGCGATCATCCTGTACTTCCTCGCCGTGGGCGGCGTGCAGGGCTTCGCGTTCACCCTGGGTCTGACGACGATCATCGACGTCGCCGTCGTCTTCTGGTTCACGCACCCGATGATGGAGGTCATCACCAAGATCCCGTTCTTCCGGGACGGCCACCTCTGGTCGGGCCTGTCGCCCGAGCGGCTGCGCGCGAGCTCCGGCCCGCGGTACGCGGGTGCCGGGCGGGTGCGGATGCCGCAGCCGGCCGTCGCCGGCCCCGGGGCCGCCGAGGTCCCGGCCGACGACGCCGAGCCCGGGGGTGAGCGCCTGGCGGCCGAGCCCGTGCACAGCGGCGCACGGCAAACCCCCGCGGCCCCGGTGACCGACGCCTCCGGGCGCCGGCTGACGATCGCCGAGCGCCGCGCCGCGGAGCGCCGGGCGGCCGCCCAGGAGGCGGACCCGGGCCCGGACGCAGGACCCGGCGCAGGACCGGACGACGGATCGCCCTCGGCGACCGGTGAGAACCCCTCCGGCACGAACGAGGAGAGCCGCTGATGGCCGGCATGCACTTCGCCCAGTGGGGCAACGACCTGTACACGGGTCGCCGCTCCTACCCGATCGTGCAGCGCCGCAAGCGCTGGTTCACGGTGGCGGGGATCCTCGCCGTCGCGTCGATCGCGGTCATCCTCATCAAGGGGCTGACCCTCGGCATCGACTTCCGCGGCGGCACGGAGTTCACGGTCAACGACGTGACCTCCACCGAGCAGCAGGTGGCGATCGACACCGTGCACGAGGTGCTCCCGAACGAGGAGCCCCGTGTCGCGATCGTCGGCGGCTCGGCGGTGCGCGTGCAGACCGAGCAGGTGACGCCGGAGCAGGAGGCGGAGCTGGTCACCGGCCTCGCCGACGCGTACGGCGTCGAGGAGTCGGCCGTGACGACGTCGTTCGTCGGCCCGACCTGGGGCGCCGGCGTCTCGAGCCGTGCGCTGTGGGGCACGGTCGTCTTCGTGGTCGCCGCGGCCCTCTTCATGGCCGTGTACTTCCGCGCCTGGCGGATGTCGGTGGCGGCGATCGTCGCGATGCTGGCCGACCTGCTCATCTCGGCCGGCGTCTACGCGGCGATCGGCTGGGAGGTCACGCCGTCGACGATCATCGGCTTCCTCACCATCCTCGGCTTCTCGCTGTACGACAAGATGGTCGTGTTCGACAAGGTCCGCGAGAACACGGCGGACGTGCTCACGCAGACCCGCAGCACGTACGCCGAGCGGGCCAACCTCGCCGTGAACCAGACCCTGGTCCGGTCGATCAACACCTCCGTCGTGGCGCTCCTGCCGGTGGCGAGCATCCTGTTCGTCGGGGCGTTCCTGCTGGGCGCGGGCACGCTGCGCGACCTGTCGCTGTCGCTGTTCGTCGGGATCGCCGTCGGTGCGGCGTCGTCGCTCTTCCTCGCGACGCCGCTCGACGTCGCCCTGCGGGAGCGTGAGCCGAAGATCGCCGCGCACACCAAGGCGGTGCTCGCCGAGCGTGCCGGGCTGGTCGCCGAGGGCGGCCACGAGGCGGAGGTCGCGGCGTACACGACCGGCTCCGCCCAGCTGATCCCGGGCCAGCACCAGGGCAACCAGGCCCAGCCCCGCCGCAAGCGCGGCCGCTGAGCCGGGTGGTCGAGATGGGGGAGACGGCTGGTCGCGGTCCGACCGGGGACGTCGTGGCCGACGCGGTGGGCGACACGGCGGGCGACACGGTGGGCGACACGGTCGACGACATCGTCGTCGACGGGCTGGGTGGCCTCGGCGCCGCGCGCGCCGCGGAGGTGCGCGCGCTGATCCGCGACGTCCCCGACTACCCGCACCCGCCGGTCGTGTTCCGCGACATCACCCCGCTGCTCGCGGACGGCGCGGCGCTGGCGGACGTCGTCGAGGCGTTCGCGCGCCTGGTCGACGCGGACGGCGGCGTGGACGTCGTCGCGGGCATGGAGGCGCGCGGCTTCCTCCTGGGCGCGCCGCTCGCGACGCGCCTCGGCGTGGGCTTCCTGCCGCTGCGCAAGGCGGGCAAGCTGCCGCCCCCGGTGGAGCGGGTCGACTACGACCTCGAGTACGGCTCCGCGGCGATCGAGCTGCGCACGGGAACACTCGAGGCGGGGGCGCGTGTTCTCCTGGTCGACGACGTGCTCGCGACCGGCGGCACGGCGTGCGCGGCGGCCGAGCTCGTCGAGCGGTCGGGGGGCGAGGTGGTCGCGCTGGCGTTCCTGCTCGAGCTCGCGGGCCTGGGCGGACGCGACAGGCTGACCGGGCGGACGGTCGAGGCTCTGCTGCGCGTGGAGTCGTAGACTTGCCGTCCCGGCCGTCGGCGACCCCTCGGTGGTTGCGGAAGGAGGCGCAGATGAGCGACGAGACGAAGGTCGCGCGCGCCGCCGCGCCCCAGGGGTCGGCCGGGCAGGGCCCGACGCCGGGCCGCGGTGCGGGGTCCGGCCGCAGCGTGCGCAACCGGCTCGTGCGCCTCGGGGTGCGCGGCGCCCCGCCCACGACGCCCGCGCTGGAGCCGGTGCTGCAGGCAGTGCGCACCAACCACCCGAAGTCGGACCTGTCGGTGCTCGAGCGTGCCTACGCGACGGCCGAGCGGTGTCACCGCGGCCAGGAGCGCAAGTCCGGCGACCCGTACATCACGCACCCGGTCGCCGTGGCGACCATCCTCGCCGAGCTCGGCTTCGACGGCGCGACCCTGGCGGCCGCGCTGCTGCACGACACGGTGGAGGACACGGACTACGGGCTCGACGAACTGACCCGCGAGTACGGCGAGGAGATCGCCATGCTCGTCGACGGCGTCACCAAGCTGGACAAGGTCACGTACGGCGACGCCGCGCAGGCGGAGACCGTGCGCAAGATGGTCGTCGCGATGGCCAAGGACATCCGCGTGCTGGTCATCAAGCTCGCGGACCGCCTGCACAACGCCCGTACGTGGAAGTACGTCTCGGGCACGTCGGCGCAGCGCAAGGCCCGCGAGACGCTCGAGATCTACGCGCCGCTCGCCCACCGCCTGGGCATGAACACGATCAAGTGGGAGCTGGAGGACCTGTCCTTCCAGACCCTGTACCCCAAGGTGTACGACGAGATCGTGCACCTGGTGGCGGAGCGTGCCCCCGCGCGCGAGGAGTACCTGTCGGTGGTGCGCGAGCAGATCTCCGCCGACCTGCGCAGCGCGAAGATCAAGGCGACCGTCACGGGGCGGCCCAAGCACTACTACTCGATCTACCAGAAGATGATCGTGCGCGGGCACGACTTCGCGGAGATCTACGACCTCGTCGGCACGCGCGTCCTCGTGGACACGGTGCGGGACTGCTACGCGGTGCTCGGCGCGCTCCACGCGCGCTGGAACCCGGTCCCGGGCCGGTTCAAGGACTACATCGCGATGCCGAAGTTCAACATGTACCAGTCGCTGCACACGACGGTCGTGGGGCCGGGCGGCAAGCCCGTCGAGATCCAGATCCGCACGCACGACATGCACCGCCGTGCGGAGTACGGCGTCGCCGCGCACTGGAAGTACAAGCAGATGGCGGGCAAGGCGGCCACGGACGACCCGCGCGCCAACGACATGGCGTGGCTGCGCCAGCTCGTGGACTGGCAGCGCGAGACCGCCGACCCGAGCGAGTTCCTCGACTCCCTGCGCTACGAGATCGGTGGCGCGGAGGTGTACGTCTTCACGCCGAAGGGCGAGGTGATGGCGCTGCCCGCCGGGGCCACGCCGGTCGACTTCGCATACTCGGTGCACACCGAGGTCGGTCACCGCACCATGGGTGCCCGCGTCAACGGGCGCCTCGTGCCGCTCGACTCGACGCTGCAGAACGGCGACACGGTCGACATCCTCACCTCGAAGGCGGAGTCCGCCGGCCCGTCGCGCGACTGGCTCGCCTTCGTGAAGTCGGCGCGCGCCCGCAACAAGATCCGCCAGTGGTTCACCAAGGAGCGGCGCGAGGAGGCGATCGAGCAGGGCAAGGACGCCATCACCAAGGCGATGCGCAAGCAGAACCTGCCGATCCAGCGCCTGCTCAGCCACGAGGCGCTGGTGGGCCTGGCCAGCGACATGCGGTACGCGGACGTGTCCGCCCTCTATGCGGCGGTGGGCGAGGGGCACGTGTCCGCGCCGCACGTCGTCGACATGCTGGTCAAGTCCCTCGGCGGCGAGGAGGGCACCGAGGAGGACGCCGCCGAGGTGGCGGCCCCCGGCCGGCCGTCGCGGCGCGGCAGGTCCGGCGACCCGGGCGTGGTCGTCAAGGGCGTGGACGACATCTGGGTGAAGCTCGCGAAGTGCTGCACGCCGGTGCCCGGCGACGCGATCGTGGGCTTCGTGACCCGGGGTGCGGGCGTGAGCGTGCACCGCGCGGACTGCGCCAACGCCGAGCAGCTGGCCAAGGCCCAGCCCGAGCGCATGGTGGACGTGTCCTGGACCACGGGCGCGAACACGATGTTCCTGGTGCAGATCCAGGTCGAGGCGCTCGACCGGTCGCGGCTGCTGTCCGACGTCACGAAGGTGCTGTCGGACTACCACGTCAACATCCTGTCGGCGACGGTCTCGACGTCGTCCGACCGCATCGCGCTGTCGAAGTTCGTCTTCGAGATGGCTGAGCCCGGGCACCTGCAGCAGGTGCTCACCGCGGTGCGCAAGGTGGACGGCGTCTTCGACGTCTACCGCATCACCGGGACGAAGGCGGCCGACGTGCACCAGGAGTCGGCCGGCGTCTGACCGGCGCGACGGCGGCGGGTAGGCCGCGGGCTCGCGGAGTAGGTTCGCCAGCATGACGCTGCCGCTCGAACCGCCGGTGCTGCCCATGCTCGCGAAGTCGGTGCCGGAGGTGCCGGCCCAGCCGGAGGGCGACGCCGTCTGGGTGTACGAGCCGAAGTGGGACGGGTTCCGCGCCCTGGTGTTCCGCGACGGCGACGACGTGCGGATCGACTCCCGCAACGGCCGGCCGATGCAGCGCTACTTCCCCGACGTGGTGGGCGCGGCGCTCGACGCGCTGCCGGAGCGCTGCGTCGTCGACGGCGAGATCGTCGTCGCCCGCCCCGGCGACGGCGCGGCCGGGACGGCCGCGCACCTCGACTTCGACGCGCTGGGGCAGCGGATCCACCCCGCCGAGTCCCGGGTGCGGCTGCTCGCGTCCGAGACGCCGGCGAGCCTCGTCGTCTTCGACGTCCTCGCGCTCGGCGACGACGACCTGTCGGGGCGACCGCTGCGCGAGCGGCTCGCCGTGCTCGACGGGCTCGGCCTCGGCGGCCCGCAGGTGCACGCCACGCCCCGCACGCAGGACGCCGCCGTCGCGCGCGACTGGTTCGAGGCCTTCGAGGGTGCGGGGCTCGACGGGGTCGTCGCCAAGCGGCTCGACGACCCGTACCAGCCGAACAAGCGCGCGCTGCTGAAGATCAAGCACGCCCGCACCGCCGACGTCGTCCTCGCCGGCTACCGGCTGCACAAGACCTCGACGCCGCAGGCGCCGCTCATCGGCTCGTTGCTGCTGGGGCTGTACGCGGACGGTGACGATCCGACCAGCCTCCAGTTCGTCGGGGTCTCGGCGTCGTTCCCCGCGGCCAGGCGTGCGGCCCTGCACGCCGAGCTGGCACCGCTCGTCGTGGAGCCGGGCAGCGCGGACGCCGCGGCGCACCCGTGGGCCGACTGGCAGGATCCGGCGGTCGCCGACGGCAGCGCGGGGGAGCGGCGCCCGGGGGCGCAGTCGCGCTGGAGCGCCGGCAAGGACCTGTCGTTCACGCCGCTGCGGGTCGAGCGGGTGCTGGAGGTCGGGTACGACCACATGGAGGGGTCGCGCTTCCGCCACACCGCGCAGTTCAAGCGCTGGCGCCCGGACCGCGAGCCGACGTCGTGCACGTACGCCCAGCTCGAGGAGCCGGTCGGCTACGACCTGGCCGGCCTTCTGCCCGGGGCGCCCGGCACCGCCTGAGCCCGGACGCCCGGACGGCCGCCGATGAGTCGAGGGCCCGAGGGAGGTCTGGGACGCATGGGAACTCTCCGGTACGGACTGATGAGCTGCTCGCTCGACGGCTACGTGGCGGACGCGTCGGGCGACTTCGACTGGGGCGCGCCGGACGACGCCGTCCACGCGTTCATCAACGATCAGGTGCGCGACGTGCGGACCTTCGTCGTGGGGCGCCGCATGTTCGAGACGATGCGCGTGTGGGACACGTGGGAGCGCGGGCAGAGCGACGCCACGGACGAGTTCGCCGAGATCTGGACGGGGATCGACAAAATCGTCTGCTCGGACTCCCTGGTCGCGGGCGGGGAACCGCTCGACGCGCCGCGCACCACGCTCGAGCCGCGGCTGACCCCCGAGCGGCTGACGGAGATCGCCGCCGGGACTGACGGCGTCGTGGAGGTCTCCGGGCCGACGACCGCCGGGGTGGCGCTCCTGGCCGGGGTGGTCGACGAGCTGACCATCCGCGTGGTGCCGCACGTCGCCGGCGGCGGGCTGCGCCTGCTCCCCGACGGGCTGCGGGCCGATCTCGCCCGCGCCGAGTGCGTCCCGCTCGGCGACGGGTCGGTCTTCCTGCGCTACACCCGTTCCTGACGGACTCGGGCGAGTGCTCAGGTGCGCTTGCGGTCGGTGTCCCGGCTGGGCTGCACGCGCTTGGGCTCGCCCGGCATCTTGGGGTACTCCGGCGGGTAGGGCAGGTCGCCCAGGCCGTGCTCCTCCTCGTCGCGCCGCGCGAGCTCGAGCGCGGCGTCGAGGGAGCAGTCCAGGGCCGGGTCGCGGTCGGCACGCAGCGCGGCGAACAGGTCGCCGCGCTCGGCGAACCGCGCGGGCACGGTCGTCACGTCGAAGTCGTCCGGGTGCACCTCGCCGACCTCGTCCCACTCCAGCGGGGTGGAGACGGTGGCGCGCTTGTTGGCCCGGACGGAGTACGCGGACGCGATCGTGCGGTCGCGCGCCATCTGGTTGTAGTCGACGAAGATCTTGACGCCGCGCTCCTCCTTCCACCACTTCGTCGTGACCTGGTCCGGCAGGCGACGCTCCAGCTCGCGACCGACGGCGATCGTGGCCCGCCGGGCCTGCTGGAACGACCAGCGCGGCGCGAGAGGCACGAAGACGTGCAGGCCGCGCCCGCCCGAGGTCTTGGGGTAGCCGGTGAGCCCGAGCTCCGAGAGCAGGTCGCGCAGGTGCGGGGCGACGGCCGCCGCGTCGTCGAACGACGTACCGGGCTGCGGGTCGAGGTCGATGCGCAGCTGGTCGACCGCCTCGACGTCGTCGCGGCGCACCGGCCACGGGTGGAAGGTCAGGGTGCCGAGGTTCGCGGCCCAGGCGACGACGGCCAGCTCGGTCGGCGCCACCTCGTCGGCCGTGCGGCCGCTCGGGAACGCGATCGTCGCGGTCTCGACCCAGTCGGGCGCGCCCTTCGGGAGGCGCTTCTGGTAGAACGCGTCGCCGCGGTTGTCGGCGCGGGTGGCCATCACCGCGTCGGGCCACCAGCCCTTCGGCCAGCGCTCGAGCGTCGTGGGCCGGTGCAGCAGGGCGCCGAGGATCCCGTCGCCCACCGACAGGAAGTACTCGACGATCTCGCGCTTCGTGAGCCCGGGGCGGTCGGGCAGCTCGGGGAAGACGACGCGGTCGGGGCTGGAGACGCGTACGGCGCGACCGTCGGCGTCGAGCTCGACGGCGGGAGCGGCGGAGGCCATGCGCCTCAACCTAGGGCAGGGCGGCGGGGGCCGCACGGAGGGCGGTCCCACGGAGGGCCGCCGCCCGGGTCAGCACGCGGCGGGCCCGCGGACGCCCGACGACGCGGGCCCGGCGCTCCAGCAGTGCGGCCGCGTCCGGGAGGGCCAGGCCGCAGGCGTCCGCGAGGGCGCGGGCGAGGGCGACCGCGTCGTCGTCCCCGGGGACGTGCACCGCGACGTCGACGACCGTCCGCAGCGGGGCGGTGACGCGCACGCCCGCCAGGTCGACCGTGTCACCGCGCAGCAGCGGCGCCTGCCACACGAGCCCCGCGCCCCAGAGCTCGGGCCGGTGGCCGCCGGCCGGGTACGCGACGTCGAGGTGGTCGGCCGCGCGCGGTCCTGCCGCACGGCCGGCGTGCACCCACGCCGCGGTGCGCCCCGCGGCCACGGCCCCGGCGGGCAACGACCCGACCAGCAGCGCGGCCCGCAGCTCCGGGGTCACGACGGCACCGGCGACGACGGCCGCGTCGCCGCGCACCACCTCGAGGGCGCCGTCGCGCACGAGGACGCCCCACGCCGCCCGACCGCCGACGTCGGCGGGGCGGACCAGGAGGCCGGGGCGCGGGCCGGGCGTCGCGAGCAGGTCGCCGAGGCGCCGCGGTGAGGCGCGAGGGTCGTGGCGGGCGCCGACGGTCGGGGCGGGCGGCGCGGGCAGGACGGCGAAGGGGCTCACGACGCGGAAACTATCCGGTCGCGAGCCCCCTCGGGGTGCCGCCTGTGGATCGCGCGTGCGGGAGGGCCGGGTCAGCCCCGGGTGTCCTCCGCGGCGCGGACGACCTGCTCGAGCCATGCCCGGCGCGCGGCGAGCGCCGTCTCGGCCTCCTCGACGCGCCGTGCGTCGCCCGACTCGCGGGCCTCGGCGAGGTCGCGCTCGAGACCCTCGATGGCCGCCTCGAGCTGGGCCGCGGCCCCCTCGGCCCGCGCGCGGGTCTCCGGGTTGGTGCGGTCCCAGCGCGCCTGCTCGGCGCCCCGGATCGCCGTCTCGACGGCGCGCATGCGACCCTCGACGCGCTGGATGTCGGCGCGCGGCACCTTGCCGGCCTCCTCCCAGCGGTCCTGGAGGTCACGCAGCTTCTCCTTCGCCGCCGCGAGGTCCGTGACCGGCAGGAGCGCCTCCGCCTCGACGAGCAGCGCCTCCTTCACCTCGAGGTTCTTCCCGTACTCGGCGTCGATCGCCGCGTTCTCGGCGTCGCGCGCACCGAAGAACGCGTCCTGCGCCGCCCGGAACCGGGCCCAGAGCGCGTCGTCGTCCTTGCGGCTGGCGCGCCCCGCGGCCTTCCACTGCGCCATGAGGTCGCGGTAGGCGGCGGCCGTCGCGCCCCAGTCGGTGCTGGTCTGCAGGGCCTCGGCCTCGGCGACCAGCTTCTCCTTCGCGGCCTTCGCGGCAGAGTTGCGCTGCTCGAGGTCGGCGAAGAAGTGCCGCCGCTCCCGGTCGAACGCGGTGCGCGCGTGGCTGAACCGCTTCCAGAGGGCCTCCTCGGAGGGGCGGTCGATGCGCGGCCCGTTCCGCTGCGCCTCCTTCCACCGGTCCAGGAGGGCGCGCAGCTCCTCGCCGGCGGGGCGCCACTGCATCTTGGCGGGGTCGGTGGCGGCGATCTTCTCCGCCGCCTCGACGATCGCCGTGCGGGCGGCGACGGCCTCGGCCTTGGCGGCCGCGCGCTCCTGCTCGAGGGCGGCACGACGCTCCGCCGCCCGCGTCCTGAGACCCTCGACACGGGCGCGCAGGGCGTCCAGGTCGCCGACGGCGGCGGGCTCGCCCGTCTCCTCCGCGAGCTTCGCGAGGGTCTGGTCGATCTCGCGCACCGACAGGTCGGCGCTGTCCAGGCGCGTCTCGAACAGCGCCACCTTGGCGTCGAGGTCGAGGTAGCGCCGCACGTACAGGCTCATCGCCTCCGACGCGTCGACGCCGGGGAACTGGCCCACCTGGCGCTCGCCGGCGGCCTCCCGCACGTACACCGTGCCGTCGTCGTCCACGCGGCCGAACGCCTCGGCGGCGGCCGCCGCGGCGGCGTCCAGCGCCGGCGGCACCGGGGCCACGGGCGTGGTGGGCTCGGCCGCCGGGACGTTCGCCGGCGTGGGCGCCGCCGGCCGGCGCAGCGCCGACGGCTTGGGCGCGCCCGGGCGGGGCGGCTTCGGCACCGCGGACGGCTTCGGCGCGGCGGGGGTGGTCGGGGACGCCGGGGTGGCCGCGGCGGGAGCCGGGGTGGCCTCGACCGGGGCGGCGTCCTCTGCCGGCTCGGGAGCGGGCTCGGCAGAGGGCCCGGGAGCCGGCTCGGCCGTCGGGGTGGCCTCGGGCTCCGGGGTGGCCGGCTCGGCAGGGTCCGCGGGCGGCACGGCGTCGGTCTCGGGCGCCGGGGCGCTCTCGGTGGGCTCGACCGGGGCGGCGGACTCCTCCGTCGCCTCTGCCGGCGCCTCCGTGGTGGTCTCCGCCGGCGACGTGGCCTCGCCATCGGCGGGCTGCGGGTCGGCCGCGGGACCCGGCGGGGTCGCCTCGTCCGGGGTCGTCTGCGATGGAGTCTCGGCCGTCTCCTCGGTGCCGGCCGGGGTCTCCTCGGGGCCGGTCGAGCCGGGGGTGCTCTCGCTCACTGGGTCTCCACTCCTTCGATGATGACGGGGGTCGTGGGGGAGCCGTCGCCGGCCCCTCCGTCGACGCCCTCGTCAGCGACTGCCTGGACGGCGTCCAGGCCGGACGTGACGGTGCCGAGCACCGTGTACCCGCCCGCGGTGTCGGACGGGATGGTCGAATCCTGGTACACGATGAAGAACTGCGAGCCCATCGACTCGCCGTTGTTGCCCTGGCGGGCCATCGCGACGGTCCCCGCGGGGTACACGTCGTCCTTCGGGGCGTTCTCGATGGGGCCGTACGAGTAGCCGGGGTCACCGGTCCCGGTCCCCGTGGGGTCGCCGCACTGCAGGACGTAGATGCCCTGGGTGGTGAGGCGGTGGCACGAGGTGTTGTCGTAGTAGCCCTGGTTCGCGAGGGAGACGAAGCTGGCGACGGCCTGCGGGGCGGCGGCGCCGTCGAGCTCCAGGACGAGGTCCGTCTCCGTGCCGCCCGCGCACAGGTCGACCGTGGCGGTCCACGTGCGGTCCTCGGCGGCCGATGGGTCGGGCAGGTCCCCGCCCGAGCGGGCGCCGATCTCCGCGGCCGGGCAGTCGCCGGCGGCCTGCGGCGTCGAGGATGCCGCCGGGCTCGCGCCACCGCCCAGGTTCGCGACGACGAACCCGCCGCCCACCAGTGCGAGGATCGCGACGATCGCCACGATCGCGAACGTCCGCTGCCTCCGGGCACGCGCCTGCGCCTGCCGCTGCTCCCACTTCTCCTGCCGCTTGCGGGCGTACTCCCGCTCGCGCTTGGTGGCCGCCAACCCGCGGACCTCCTCGACTCGTCCCGGTCCTCGCACGGGAAGTTCCGCGCGCGGGGGACAGTCTAGAGGTCGGGACGCAGGTCACATCCGCTACGGCGGGAGCGACCACGACGCGGCGGCCGGTGGCGATCGCGGCGCCCTGACGACGGGTCCACGGCGGGGACGCCGGCCGCTAGCGTGGCGCCGTGCAGATCCTCCTCGTCGTCGCTCCCGTGTTCGCCACCAACTGCTGTGTCGTGGTCGCCGGACCCGACGGCCGGGACGCCGACTGCGTGATCGTGGACGCCGGGGCGGGTGTCGCCCCCGAGGTCGAGCGGCTGGTGGCGGAGCGGGAGCTGGTGCCGCGTGCCGTCGTCGCGACGCACGGGCACGTGGACCACACCTGGGACGCGGCGGCGCTCTGCGCGCGCTACGACGTGCCCTTCCGCATCCATCCCGCGGACGTCTACCGTCTGGCGGACCCGTTCGGCACCCTCGGCCTCGCCGCGGGGAGCGACGGCGGCGACCCGGGGGTGAGCGGCGCCCTCGCGCAGGCGCTCGCGGGCACGGGCCGGCGGGCCGAGCACTACCGCGCGCCGGCCGTCGTCGAGCCGCTCGACGCCGGCGCGGACGGCGCGGGCGAGCTCGTCGCGGGCGCGGTGCGGCTGCGCGCCCTGCACGCCCCGGGGCACACCGAGGGCTCGACGCTCCTCGTCGTGCAAGGGCCCCCAGACGGGCCCCCAGACGTCGCGAAGGAGCACACCGGCGACGGCGTCGTCCTCGCGGGCGACGTGCTCTTCGCGGGCGGGATCGGGCGCACCGACCTGCCGGGCGGCGACGCCGCCACCATGGCGCGCACGCTGCGCGACGTCGTGGGCGCGCTCGACCCGGGCCTCGGCGTCGTGCCGGGGCACGGCCCGACCACCACCGTCGGCCGTGAGCTCGCGACCAACCCGTACCTGCGCCCGCACCTGCGCTGATCCCGCCCTGCCCGCGGTGGGACGAGGTCCAGCGGCGCACCCGGCGTCTGGGAAGATGGGCCCATGGCACGCCCTACCCCGCTCTCCGGCTTCCCCGAATGGCTCCCCGACGGTCGCGTCGTGGAGCAGCACGTCCTCGACACGCTGCGGCGCACGTTCGAGCTGCACGGGTTCGCCGGCATCGAGACGCGCGCGGTGGAGCCGCTCGACCAGCTGCTGCGCAAGGGCGAGACCTCCAAGGAGGTCTACGTGCTGCGGAGGCTCCAGGAGGAGCAGGCGGGCGACGTCGCGCCACCGCGCGGCGACACCGGTGCGGCCGACAAGCAGCTCGGCCTGCACTTCGACCTCACCGTCCCGTTCGCGCGCTACGTGCTGGAGAACGCCGGCCGGCTCGCCTTCCCGTTCAAGCGCTACCAGATCCAGAAGGTGTGGCGCGGTGAGCGCCCCCAGGACGGCCGCTTCCGCGAGTTCGTCCAGGCCGACATCGACGTCGTCGGCGCGGGCGAGCTCCCGTACCACTACGAGGTCGAGCTCCCCCTGGTCATGGCCGAGGCGCTCGGCGCCCTGCGCGACGTCGGCGTGCCCGAGGTCCGGATCCTCGTGAACAACCGGAAGGTCGCCGAGGGCTTCTACCGCGGCCTGGGCCTCGACGACGTGGAGGGCGTGCTGCGGCAGGTCGACAAGCTCGACAAGATCGGGCCCGACGCCGTCGCGGAGCTGCTGCAGGCGGAGCAGGGCGCCACCCCCGAGCAGGCCAAGGCGTGCCTCGAGCTCGCCGCGATCTCCGGCACCGACACGGCCGTGGTGGACCGGGTCCGGGCGCTCGCGGCGTCCTACGACGCGGTCACGGAGCTGCTCGAGACCGGCCTGGGCGAGCTGGCGGCGCTGGTCGAGGCGGCCGCGCGCCGCGCGCCCGGCGTGGTCGTCGCCGACCTGAAGATCGCGCGCGGCCTCGACTACTACACCGGGTCGGTCTACGAGACCGTGCTGGTGGGCCACGAGCAGCTCGGCTCGATCTGCTCGGGCGGGCGCTACGACACCCTGGCCTCGGACGGCAAGAACACCTACCCCGGCGTCGGGCTGTCGATCGGCGTCTCGCGCCTCGTCTCGCGGCTGCTGTCCGCGGGGCTGGTCGCCGCGACGCGCGGCGTGCCCACGGCCGTGCTGGTCGCGGTCACGGACGAGGCGCACCGGGACCGGTCCGACGCCGTCGCCGCCGCCCTGCGCGCCCGGGGGATCCCCGCCGACGTCGCGCCCACGGCGGCGAAGTTCGGCAAGCAGATCAAGGTCGCCGACCGGCGCGGCATCCCGTTCGTGTGGTTCCCGGCGCAGCCGGGCGAGGACGGCGCGACGCCGGAGGCGCTGGCCGGTGAGGTCAAGGACATCCGCTCGGGCGAGCAGGCGGAGGCCGATGCCGCCACGTGGGAGCCGCCCGCCGCGGACCGGTTCCCGCGCGTCGTCCCGGTCGCCGCGGACTGACCGCCGCCGAGTGACCGCCGGCCTCAGGCCTCGATGAGCGCGACGACGTTGCGCGCCGGGTCCCGGAACCAGCCGATGGTCGGGCCCTGGCGCGGGTCGTCGCTGCGCACCACGCCGTCGGCGTCCTGCGCGAACCCCGGGTAGCGCACCAGGTCCACGCCGGCGGCGTGCAGGTCCGCGGCCGCGGCGGCGACGTCGGGCACCACGAGGTTGAGCACGGTGTGGCTCGCGGGCTCGTGGGCCTCGCCCTTCGGGTACACGAAGACGGCGGAGCCGCCGGTGACGTCGAGCTCGAGCCCCATCGGGGTGCGGCGCACGGGCACGCCCACGACGTCGCGGTAGAACGCCTCGGCGGGGTCGAGGTCGTCGACGGAGAAGCTGCTGAAGCCTCGTTGGACGCTGATCACGGGGACTCCTTCGGTCGGGGAACGGTCGGGGAACGGTCGGGAAGCAGCCGGGGGACCGGGCCTGCAGGGTGGACCTCGGGGGCGGCCGGAACTGATCGGGGGGACGCCCCACGGGGGTTGTCCCCCAACACCCTGAGGTGTCCCTGAGTTTCACCCTGATCTCCTTGCTGACCTGGCCGGACGGGGGTCCCGGGACGGTACGGTGACGGCCGTGAGCATCTACGTGGTCCTGTCCCGCAGCAGCACCGTCCTGTCGCGGACGATCCGCCTGGCGACGCGGGACGAGTACACGCACGCGGCCCTGGCCCTCGACGCCGACCTCGAGCTCATGTTCAGCTTCGGCCGCCGCCGCGCGTCCAACCCGTTCGTCGGCTGCTTCAAGCGCGAGCGGCTCGACGACGACCTGTACCGCGGGATGGACCGGCTGCCGGGTGTCGTCATCGAGGTCCCGGTCAGCGCCCGGCAGCGGGAGGTCGTGGGGGCGCGCGTCGCGGAGTTCCTGCTCGACAGCCACACCTACGCCTACAACGCCCCCGGCCTGGTGACCGGCCTGCTCGGGCGCGGGTCCGAGGACGATCGGCGGTTCTTCTGCTCCGAGTTCGTGTACCACGTGCTGCGCGACGCGGGGGTGTGCGACCTCGGGATCCCGCGGTGGAAGGTGCGGCCGCAGACGCTGCTGCAGGTGCCCGGGACGGTCGTCTACCGCGGCGACCTCAAGCGCTACCGCGCGGCGGACCTCGACGCCGCGCCGGTCCCGGCGCTCGCGCTCCAGGGCGCCGGCGGGCTGTTCGCCACGTCGCGCGCGGGGGTGTCGCTGGCGCTCTGAGCGGCGCCCGTCCAGTGCGTGCTCAGGCACACGTGCGACGGTGGTGACATGCCGAGACGAGTCTTCCTGCACGTGGGCGCGCCCAAGTCCGGCACGACCTACCTGCAGTCACGCCTGCACGCGAACCGCCACGCGCTGCGGCGACACGGGGTGCTGTACCCCACCGGGTGGCTGGGCGAGCCGCGGCTGCACTACTGGGCCGCGCTGGACGTCACGGGCGCGCACCACGGCGTCGACCACCGGCGCCTGCACGGCGCGTGGGACCGCCTGGTACGTCACGCGCGGCGGGCGCGGGGCGACGTCGTCGTCAGCCACGAGCTGCTGGCGAGGGCAGAGCCGGAGCAAGCCGCCCGGGTGCTCGCCGATCTGGCCGCGACCGGCGCCGAGGTCCACGTGGTGCTCACCGTGCGCGACCCCGCGCGGGGGCTCGCGAGCGGCTGGCAGGAGACGCTGAAGTTCGGTGCGCGGACGACGCTGCGCGCCTACCTCGACCGCGCCCGGGCGGGCCGGTCCACGTTCCTGAGGTCCATGGACCCGACCCACGTGCTGACCGTGTGGGCGGAAGGCCTTCCCGCGCCGCGCGTCCACGTCGTGACGGCGCCGCCCGCCGGCGGCCCCAGGGACGCGCTCTGGTTCCGGTTCCTCGACGCGATCGAGGTCGACCCGGCGTGGGCGCCGCGCGACGCCGAACGGGTGAACGCCTCGGTCGGGGCGCCCGAGGCGCAGGTGCTGCGCGGTCTCAACCGTCGGCTCGGGGACGACGTGCGGCGGGGCGGCGCCCTCTCGCCGATCGTCGACGGCATCGTCGCCGGGGACGCGCTGGCCCCGCGACGGTCCACCCCCATCGCCCTGGGGCCCGACGACCATCCGTGGGTGGCCGAGCTCAGCGCGTCCTGGGTCGCCTGGCTGCGGGGCCAGGAGGTGACCGTGCACGGCGACCTGGACGACCTGCTGCCCGCCCCGCCCGACGACGACTGGGCCGACCCCGACAAGCCCCGGCAGCGCGACGTGACGGCGGCCGCCCTGGACACGGTCGGGGTGCTGCTGGCGGAGGTGGCCGGGCGTCCGCTGCCGTGGCGGGAGCGCGGCCGCCGGGCCCTGGCGCGGCTGCGCCGCTGACGTCGTCGGCCTGGACAACGCGTCGAACGCATGTTCGAATATCGGGGTGAGATGGGAAGGTCAGACGGTCGGCGCGGACGACGGCGCGCTACCGGGGCTCGAACGGTCCGCCCTGGGCCGACTCGGCCTCGTCCGCACCGTGCGGACGCCGGAGTTCGCCGACGTCACGTTCCACGAGGTGCTCGCCAAGAGCGCGCTGTCCAAGGTGCCCGCCGCATCGAAGATGCCGTTCGCGTGGACGGTCAACCCGTACCGCGGATGCAGCCATGCGTGCCGCTACTGCACGAGCCCGGAGACCCTGGTTCTCATGGCCGACGGGAGGCAGAAGCCGATCCGCGACATCCGGGTGGGGGAGCAGATCGTCGGCACGGTCGTCGACGGCAGGTATCGGAGGTACGAGGCGACGACCGTCCTGGCCTGGTGGCGGACCACCCGTCGGGCGTACCGCGTGACCCTGGCCGACGGCACGGAGATCGTGGCCAGCGGTGACCACCGGTTCTTGGTCAGCGGGCGCGGCTGGAAACATGTGGCGCGGCAGGAGCGCGGCGACCCGCAGCGTCCGTTCCTGACGTTGAACAACACGCTCATGGGGTTCGGCAACGGGAGCGCCGCCGTCGAGCAGACGCCTGTCGGAGTCTCGAAGGAGTACCGGCGCGGCTATCTCACGGGCATGATCCGCGGTGACGGCATGCGCCTGGACAAGACGTACACGAGGGCTTCCGGACGGCCGATGCGTGTCACCCACTTCCGTCTGGCGCTGGCCGACGCGGAGGCTCTGGAGCGCTCGGCCGACTACCTCACGCAGGAAGGCGTCGCGCTCAAGCGCCGCCCGTTCAGCGTCGCGTCAGCGACCCGTCGGGCGGTCGACTGCATCTACACCGGTCGCCGTGCGGACTACGAGACGATCAACCGGTTGGTTGCCTGGCCCGGCGACCCGACCGAAGAGTGGGCGAGGGGGTTCCTGGCGGGTGTTTTCGACGCGGAAGGATCGTGCTCGCGGGGCATCCTCCGCGTCTCGAACAAGGACGAGGAGATCCTCTCCAGGACGAGCGCATCCATGGATCGGCTGGGTGTGCCGAACGTCCGAGAGCGCCCCAACTCTCGCGGCGTCGGGACCGTGCGGGTGGTGGGTGGGCTTCCCTCCAGGCAGCTTTTCTTCCGCCTCGTTCGGCCGGCGATCACCAGGAAGCTCTCCCTGCTCGGGGGGGTCGTCAAGACAGTCGCCGACCTGCGCGTGGTGAGCATCGAGGACCTGGGTTTCGAGCAGGAGATGATCGACATCACCACCGGTACCGGTGACTTCATCGCGAACGGGGTCGTCTCACACAACTGCTTCGCCCGCCCCACGCACGAGTACCTCGACCTGGACGCGGGACGCGACTTCGACTCCCAGGTCGTGGTGAAGACGAACATCGACGACGTGCTGCGCGCCGAGCTGGCGAGGCCGTCCTGGAAGCGGGAGCCGGTGGCCATGGGCACCAACACCGACCCGTACCAGCGGGCCGAGGGGCGGTACCGCCTCATGCCGGGCATCATCGGGGCGCTCGCGGACTCGGGCACCCCGTTCTCGATCCTCACGAAGGGCACGCTGCTGCGTCGCGACCTGCCCCTCATCGCCGACGCCGCGCAGCGGGTGGAGGTCGGGCTCGGCGTCTCGCTCGGCTTCGCCGACTCGCCCGCCGACGAGGAGCTGCAGCAGTCGGTCGAGCCGGGCACACCGACCCCGCGGGCACGGCTCGACCTGATCCGCGCGGTCCGGGCGGCGGGGCTGCCGTGCGGCGTCATGGTGGCCCCCGTGCTGCCCTGGCTGACCGACTCCCGCGACCACCTGCGCCGCCTCCTGGACGCGGTCGCGGACGCCGGCGCCACGGGCGTCACCGTGGTGCCGCTGCACCTCAAGCCCGGCACCCGCGAGTGGTACCTGCAGTGGCTGGAGCGCGAGCACCCGCGCGCCGTCGCGGGGTACGGGCGGGTGTACGCCCGCGGCACGTACGCGCTCGAGGCCTACCGGCAGTGGCTGTGGGACCGGGTCGAGCCGCTCCTCGCCGAGCGCGGCTTCCGCTCGTCGGGGCACCGCGCGCGCTCGGGCGCGACGGGACGGTTCCCGGACGAGCTGCAGCCGCACGACGAGGGCGACTACCCGGCCGGGGCGCTCGCGGGCATGCCGCGCGACGGCGGCGGGCTCGAGGTGGCCGGGGCCGGGGTCGAGCAGGTGCTCTTCTGAGCCCCCCCGGACGGACGCCGCAGGCTCAGCGCAGGAACGAGAACCACAGCACGAACACGCACAGCAGGAACATGCCCGTGGCGTTGACGAAGAAGTTGCGGCCGAAGTCCCGCGCCCGCACGTGGAACGTCAGCGCGAGCACGAAGTACACGACCAGGCACACCGACGTCACGAGACCGAGGTACGGGATCCAGATCCCCGCGACGAGCCCGGCCGCCGCCGCGGCCTTGATCCACGGCATCACCCACCACCAGCGCTCCGGGAAGTCCACGTCCCGGAAGCACTGCGCGATGAACGCCACCGGCTTCACGCACAGGAGCGCGTCGCCCGCGGAGATCAGCGCGAGGACGAGGACGGGCCACACCGGGTCGGGCAACGTCGCCATGGGACGACGCTACGACCCGCACCCGTGCCGTGCGGCGGGTGTGACCAGCCTCTCAGGCGCCGTCGACCAGCCGGGCCGGGAACCCGCCGGTCGCGACCGGGCCCCACCGCTCCACCGTGATCCGCACGACGCTCTTGCCCTGCCGCAGCATCGCATCCCGGTACTCGTCCCAGTCGGGGTGCTCCTTGCCCGCGGCGGCCCGGTAGTACTCGACCAGCGGCTCCACCGAGTCCGGCACGTCGATCACCTCGGCCGTGCCGTCCACCTGCACCCACGCGTCGTCGAAGTCGTCGCCGAGGGCCAGGAACGACGCGCGCGGGTTCCGCCGCAGGTTCACCGCCTTCGCGCGGTCCGGGTACGTCGACACGACCACCCGACCCGCGGCGTCCACGCCGAACGTCACCGGGCTCAGCTGCGGCGTGCCGTCCCGTCGGGTGGTGACGAGCACGCCGTGCCGGCGCTCGCGCAGCACCTCCAGCAGCCCGTCGCGGTCGACGGTGGTCGTGGTGGCGATCCGTGGCGCCATGGGAATCTCCTCGCAGCAGGGGGTCGGGCACCGACTAGACTCGCACGGGCGCGCCAGCGCGCCCGCACGTCGCCACCGGCGACGCGGTCTCCCACCCCGTTCGAAAGGATCACTCCGTGCTCCGCACCCACACGGCCGGCTCACTGCGGGCCGAGCACATCGGTCAGACCGTCACCCTCACCGGGTGGGTCGATCGGCGCCGGGATCACGGGGGAGTGGCCTTCATCGACCTGCGCGACGCGTCCGGCATCGCCCAGGTCGTCATCCGCGACGAGGCGGTGGCGCACCCGCTGCGCTCCGAGTTCGTCCTCCAGGTCACGGGCGAGGTCGGGCGCCGCCCCGAGGGCAACGCCAACCCGAACCTCGCCACCGGCGAGATCGAGATCGTGGCCAAGGACGTCGTCGTGCTCAACGAGTCCGCACCGCTGCCCTTCCAGGTCTCGACGGCGCTCGCGGACACCGAGGTGATCGGCGAGGAGGCGCGTCTCAAGCACCGCTACCTCGACATCCGCCGGCCCGCGCCGGCGCACGCCCTGCGCCTGCGCGCCAAGGCGAACCAGGCGGCCCGCCGGGTGCTCGACGCGCACGACTTCGTCGAGGTCGAGACGCCCACGCTGACCCGCTCGACGCCGGAGGGCGCGCGCGACTTCCTGGTGCCCGCGCGCCTGGCGCCCGGCTCCTGGTACGCGCTGCCGCAGAGCCCCCAGCTGTTCAAGCAGCTGCTCATGGTCGGCGGGCTGGAGCGCTACTACCAGATCGCCCGCTGCTACCGCGACGAGGACTTCCGCGCGGACCGCCAGCCCGAGTTCACGCAGCTGGACGTCGAGCTGAGCTTCGTGGACCAGGACGACGTCATCGCCCTGGCCGAGCAGGTCCTCGTCGCCCTGTGGAAGCTCATCGACGTCGAGATCCCCACGCCGATCGCCCGCATGACCTACGCCGAGGCGATGCGCCTGTACGGCACGGACAAGCCCGACCTGCGCTTCGGCAACCCGCTCGTCGAGCTCACCGACTACTTCGCCGAGACGCCGTTCCGCGTCTTCCAGGCCGAGTACGTGGGCGCCGTCGTGATGACCGGGGGCGCGTCGCAGCCGCGCCGCCAGTTCGACGCCTGGCAGGAGTGGGCCAAGCAGCGCGGCGCCAAGGGCCTCGCGTACGTCACCTACGGCGAGGACGGCACGCTGGGCGGGCCGGTCGCCAAGAACCTGTCGGACGCCGAGCGCGAGGGTCTCGCCGCCGCCACCGGCGCGCAGCCGGGAGACGCCGTCTTCTTCGCGGCGGGCAAGACCGCCGAGGCGCGTGCGCTGCTGGGCGCGGCCCGCCTGGAGATCGCGCACCGCACGGGGCAGATCGACGAGGACGCGTGGGCGTTCGTGTGGGTCGTGGACGCGCCGCTGTTCAAGCCGACCGGCGAGGACGACGACGTCGACCTCGGGCACTCGGCCTGGACCGCCGTGCACCACGCGTTCACCTCGCCCAAGCCGGAGTGGCTGGACACGTTCGAGCAGGACCCGGGCAATGCGCTCGCCTACGCCTACGACATCGTCTGCAACGGCAACGAGATCGGCGGCGGCTCCATCCGTATCCACCGCCGCGACGTGCAGGAGCGCGTGTTCGACGTCATGGGCATCGGCCCCGAGGAGGCGCAGGAGAAGTTCGGCTTCCTCCTCGACGCCTTCAAGTTCGGCGCCCCGCCGCACGGCGGCATCGCGTTCGGCTGGGACCGCATCGTCGCCCTGCTGACGAAGTCGGCGTCGATCCGCGACGTCATCGCGTTCCCGAAGTCGGGCGGCGGCTACGACCCGCTCACCGAGGCCCCGGCCCCGATCACGCCGGAGCAGCGCAAGGAGGCCGGCGTCGACGCCGTCCCGCAGGACGAGGCCGCCGCGGCCGCGGGAGCGTGACGCTCGCTCTCGACGGGCAGGGACTCGCCCCGGTCACGGACGTGGCCGGGGCGAGGCTGCCCGACCGTTGGGCGCTGCACCCGGTGGTCGTCGCGGAGCACGCGTTCCACGGGTGGGACGCGAGCCACGCCTGGTGGGACGACGACGCGCTGCTCGTGCGCCTGCGGTGGCGCGAGCGCACGGACGGCGTGCGGCCCTTCGCGGTCGAGGCGGACGGCGCGGGCACGAGCCTGCTCGGCGTCGGGTCGGCCGACGGCGCGGCGCGGCTGCTCCTGCGGGCCGACGCCGAGCTGCGGTCCCGCGGCGACGCGCTGCGGGTGCGGCGCGCGTCGCTGCCGCGCGGGACCGGCACGGCCCTGGCGGCTCGGGCGTCCGAGCCTTCCGCCGTGCCGGCGCCCTTCCATCGCGACCCCGGCGGCGCCTGGGACTGGTTCGGCACCACCGCGCCGCCCGCCGCGCAGCCCGGGGAGGACCGCGTGGCCGAGCTGGCCGGCCCCGGCGTCCGCGAGGAGGTCGCTCGTGCGCTCGCCGTCGCGAACCCGCACGGCGAGCTGCCGCCGGACGAGCCCCGGTCGCGCTGGTGGGGCTGGCGCGACGACGCGGGCGTCCTGCGGGGCGTCGCGGGCGCGTCCCGGCGGGTCCCCGGCCAGCCGTGGGTGCTCGGCTCGATCGGCACCGACCCCGCGTGGCGCGGGCGCGGGATCGCGGCCGCGGTGACCGCGGCCGCCACCCGGGCCGGGCTCGACGAGGTCGCCATGGTGACCCTCGGCATGTACGCGGACAACGACGCCGCCCGCCGCGTCTACCTCCGGCTCGGCTACACCGTCGCGCAGCGGTTCGAGAGCTGGCGTCCCTGAGGTCTCACCCCGCACGGGCCGGGCGACCGGTCGGTGCCCCGCAGCCGGTCGCTCTGTTCGACGACGACCAGCCGGCTCGGATCGCCCGCGACCACCACGACGCAGGGCTGAGCGAGGCCGAGGTCGCCGCCATGGACCTGGCGGCCCGGCCGAGCACGGACGCGCCCTCGATCACCGAGGCCGAGACGGAGCGGCTGCGCGCCGCCGGCCTCACCGACCGCCAGGTGGTCGAGGTCGTGCTGGCCGCCGCGCTGCGGAGCTGCTGCTCGCGGGTGCGGCTCGCCCTGGTCGTGCCGCCCGACGTCCCGCCGGATCTCCCGGCGGGGCTGCGTCAGGCGCTGCTCGACGGCGTGGGGAGCGACGTCGACCCGGGCCGCCGCGCGTCGGCGAGGTAGCCGTCGGGCCGCACCAGCAGGGTGGCGTCGTGGCCGTCGGCGCGCCGCACGACGACCCGCTCGTCCGTGTCGAGCTCTCCGGCCGCCGGCGACACGTCCGCCGGGGCGCCCGTCGGCGGCGCCACGAGCACGAAGCGGCCGGCGCGCAGCGCCTCCGCGAGGCGCGAGCCCGCGGGGCCCGACTCCAGCGGCAGGTCGGGAACCCGGCTCCCTGCCGCGGGATGTGTGCCGGTCGGGGCGGGGTACCGCACGCCGAGGGCGGAGACGGTGGCGGCGGCACGCCGTCGGGCCGCAGGGACTCGCGACAGCATGGCGGCCCCGGTGGCGCGCAGGGCCGCGGCGGCGGTCCCGGGGCGGGTGGCGAGCCGGAGGATCGTGCCGCTCGTGCGCAGCACCTGGGCGCCGACGGGGTGCCGCTCCGCCGAGTACCCGTCGAGCAACGCGTCGTCCGCGCCGCGCGCCACCGCCGCAAGACGCCACGACAGGTTCGCGGCGTCCTGCAGGCCCGTGTTCATGCCGAGCCCGCCGGCCGGGCTGTGCGCGTGCGCGGCGTCGCCCGCGAGCAGCACACGGCCCGCGCGGTAGCGCGGCGCCTGCCGCTCGTCCGCGGCGAACCGGGTGGCGAACCGCAGCTCGGTCATGCCGTGGTCGTCGCCGAGCGTCGCCCGCGCGAGGGCGCGGACCTCGTCCAGGTCCACGGGCCGGTCGCCGCCGGGGTCGAGGTCCTCGTCCCAGCCGATGAAGCGGTACCAGCCGCCCCCGAACGGGGCGAGGAAGCCCAGCGCCCCGCCGGCCGACGCCACCGTGAGCGCGTCCTCGGGCGGCCGGGCCAGGCGCACGTCGGCCAGCACCATCGCGCGGATGACCGTCTCGCCGGGGAACGGGATCCCCGCGGCGCGGCGCACCGTGGAGCGCACGCCGTCCGCGCCGACCACCCACGACGCGCGGAACCGTGTCGGGGCGCCCGTCGCGCCGTCGGCGCCCGCTTCCTCGTCGGCCGCGACGACCGTGGCGCCGTCGCCGTTCTGGACCACGTCCGTGACTTGCAGCCCGTGCCGGAACTGCGCGCCGGCGTCCTCGGCGCGGCGGCGCAGCAGGCGCTCGACCTCGTATTGCGGCGTGACCAGCACGAACGGGAACCGGCCCGGCAGCGCGTCGAGACGCACGTCCACGCGGCCGAACACGCGGATGCGGCGTACCCGGCGCCCGGTGCGCACGAGGTCGTCGGCCAGCCCGCGGGCGTCGAGCGCCTCGAGGCTGCGGGCGTGCACGGCGAACGCGCGGGTGAGGTTGCTGAGGCCCGGCGGGCGCTTCTCGACCACCACGACCCGCGCGCCCGCCCGCGCGAGGTCCCCGGCGAGGAGGAGGCCCGTGGGCCCCGCCCCGACGACCACGACGTCGGCGTCCATGCGGACCACCTTAGGGCGACCCACGTCACAGCACCCCGGGCGGCCCTCCGGGTCGAGGCGTCGGTGGGGCTCCGTAGGCTGAGGCGCATGGACCTGTTCGACGCCGCGCTCACCGGCACCCGCGGCACGCCGGTGACCGGCCGCACCGGCCCGAGCGCCCCGCTGGCCGTGCGCATGCGGCCGGCCGCCCTCGACGAGGTCGCGGGTCAGGCGCACCTGCTGGTGCCGGGCTCGCCGCTGCGGCGGCTGGTGGAGCCGGACGACGAGTCCGCGCGCCGGGCCGCCCCGGGCTCGGTGATCCTGTGGGGTCCGCCCGGCGTGGGCAAGACCACCCTGGCGTACCTGGTCGCGACGGTCTCCGGCCGGCGGTTCGTCGAGCTCTCCGCGGTCACCGCCGGCGTGAAGGAGGTACGCCAGGTCGTGGAGGACGCCCGGCGGCGCCTCGCCACCGGCGGCGAGGAGACCGTGCTCTTCATCGACGAGGTGCACCGCTTCTCCAAGACCCAGCAGGACGCGCTGCTGCCGAGCGTCGAGAACCGGTGGGTGACGCTCGTGGCCGCCACCACCGAGAACCCGTCGTTCTCGGTCAACTCCCCGCTGCTGAGCCGGTCGTTGCTGCTCACGCTGAAGCCGCTCACCGCCGGCGACGTCCGCGCGCTGGTGCGCCGCGCCGTCGCCGACGAGCGCGGCCTGGACGGCGCCGTCGAGCTGGCGGACGACGCCGAGGACCAGCTCGTGCGCATGGCGGGCGGCGACGCGCGCAAGGCCCTCACCATCCTCGAGGCGGCGGCCGGCGCGGCCCTCGCGGACGCCGCCCCCGGCCACGACCCGGGCGCCCCGGTCGCCGTCGACCTCGACACGGTCGAGCGCGCCGTCGACGTCGCCGCCGTGCGGTACGACCGCGACGGCGACCAGCACTACGACGTCGTCTCCGCGTTCATCAAGTCGATCCGGGGCTCGGACGTGGACGCCGCGCTGCACTACCTGGCCCGCATGGTGGCCGCGGGGGAGGACCCGCGCTTCATCGCGCGGCGCCTGGTGATCTCCGCGGCGGAGGACGTCGGCATGGCCGACCCGTCCGCCCTGCAGACCGCCGTCGCGGCCGCGCAGGCCGTCCAGCTCATCGGGATGCCCGAGGGGCGGATCGTCCTCGCGGAGGCGGTCGTGCACCTGGCGACGGCCCCGAAGTCGAACCGCGCCTACCAGGGGATCGACGCCGCGCTGGCGGACGTCCGCGCGGGCAAGGTGGGCGTCGTGCCGCCGCATCTGCGCGACGCGCACTACGCGGGGGCGGAGGGCCTCGGCCACGGCAAGGGCTATCGGTACGCGCACGACGCGCCGCACGCCATCGCGGCGCAGCAGTACCTCCCCGACGAGCTCGCCGGACGCCGGTACTACGACCCGAGCGACCGCGGGTTCGAGAAGCAGGTCACCGACCGGGTGGCACGGATCCGGCAGATCCTCGACGGCGCGTGACTCCCGCGCCCGAGGCGCGGGCCCGGCCGGTGACCCGGGGTCACGCCGCCTCGAGCTCGACGAGCGTGCTCGCCATCGTCCGGTAGACCTCGTCCCACGCGGCCGCGACCTCGGGGGTGACGGCGTCGCCCAGCACGGCGACGATCGCCGCGAACAGGTGCTCGTGCACCACCTCGTACTGCGCGGGCTCGACACCGACGGCGCGGTGCCGGCGTGCGACGGGCGCGAGCACGTCGCGGGGGTCGGCGTCCTCGTCGGCGACGAGCATCGCCGCGCACGACGCGATCGCGGCCGCGAGCGCACGCTGCTGGGTGCCGTCGGCGATGCGCTCGGGGGAGAACATCGAGCCGAGCAGGCCGGGGTGCTGCTCGAGGAGGGTCCCGTAGAAGATCGTGGTGATGTCGTCGATCGACTCCTCGACCACGGGCAGGGTGGAGCGGACCACCTCGGCGGAGCGGGGCGAGAGCGTGACGGGGGAGGTCATCCGGGGACTCCTTCGGGCAGACCGGCGGGTGCGGTGCCGGCGCCGTGCCGGCGGTGCACAGTCAAGCGTCCGGGTGATGCCGGCGACAAGACCCGGACGGCGCCCTCGCGGGTGGAGTCTCGGCAGGCCGGAGAGCCCCGTCGGATGCGGTAAGATGCTGCGGTTGCCGTTTCCGGCGACCGCCTGGGACCTCGGCCCCGTGAGCACCCGCCCCGCGTGGGAGCTCCATCGGCTGGTCCCGCACCCGAACCTCCCTCACGGGCTGGACGTCGGGTGTGACCTCATCCATCACCACAGGACAGGAAGCAACCAGTGACCGCTGTCACCAAGTCGCGCCGCCAGGTCCGCCTGAGCCGCAAGCTCGGCCTCGCGCTGACCCCGAAGGCCGTCCGCCACTTCGAGAAGCGCCCGTACCCCCCGGGTGAGCACGGCCGCGCCCGCCGCCGCACCGAGTCGGACTACGCGGTCCGCCTCCGCGAGAAGCAGCGTCTGCGCGCGCAGTACGCGCTCCGCGAGAAGCAGCTCCTCAAGGTCTACGAGAACGCCCGCAAGCACCCGGGCCTGACCGGTGAGGTCATGGTCGAGGACCTCGAGACGCGTCTCGACGCGCTCGTGCTGCGTGCCGGCTTCGGCCGCACGATCCTGCAGGCCCGTCAGGCCGTGACGCACCGTCACATCCTGGTGGACGGCAAGATCGTCGACCGCCCGTCGTTCCGCGTGAAGCCGGGTCAGACCATCCAGGTCAAGCCGAAGTCGCAGACCACCACGCCGTTCCAGGTCGCCGCCGCCGGCGCGCACCGCGACGTGCTGCCGGCCGTCCCGGGCTACCTCGACGTGAACCTCGAGAAGCTGTCGGCCACGCTGACCCGCAAGCCGAAGCGCGCCGAGGTCCCCGTGACCTGCGAGGTGCAGCTCGTGGTCGAGTTCTACGCGCGCTGACCCCGAGCCTCACCGCGGAGGAATCCGCAACCCGGACGCCCCGTCACCCGCCGATGCGGGGGGCGGGGCGTCCGCCGTCTGCGCCCACGGTCGTGCAGGGTGTCACCCGGGATAGGGTGACGACCGACCGTCTGACGCCTGTGCGAGGAGAGATCTGATGTCGATGGGTGACGTGGCCGGGCTCATCGCGGCCGTCGCGTTCGTGCTGCTCGTGGGCCTGCTCGCGATCCCGCTCGTGAAGCTGGGACGCGTGCTCGACGAGGCGACGCGCTCCATCCGCGAGGTCACGGAGCACTCGGTGCCGATCCTCGACGAGGCGGCCACCACGGTGGCGTCCACCAACGACCAGCTGGTCAAGGTGGACACGATCACGACGTCCGCGGCCCAGGTGAGCGAGAACGTGTCGGCGCTGGCCGGCCTGTACGCGTCGACGCTCGGCCGCCCCCTGGTCAAGGTCGCGGCGTTCTCCTACGGCGTCCGCCAGGCGTTCGCGCGGGCCTCGCGCTCGAGCCGTGACGACGCGAAGGCCGGCCGCTGATGCGCCGGCTGTTCTGGGTCGGCGTGGGCGTCGTCGTGACGGTCGTCGTCGTCCAGCGGGGCCGCAAGATCGTGGCGCAGTACGCACCCGAGGCCGTGGTCGACCGGGCGGAGCGTGCGGCGCAGGACGCCGGACGGCGGGCGGAGACGTTCGTCGCCACGTTCCGTCGCGAGTTCTCCCAGGCGCGCAGTGCCCGGGAGGCCGAGCTCACGGCCGCGCTGCTCGCGGAGGGGCAGCCGGACCCGGACGACGTCCGCGCGAGCGGGCTGCGGCCCGCCGACCTGCGCGGCGGCCCCGGGCGGGCCCGGCACGCCGCGCCCGAGCGGCACCCGGACCCGGAGGCCGAGATCGCCGCGGACGAGGCGGACCTCGGGTACTCGTTCTGACGTCCGCCCTCCGCCATCCGCTCTGAGATATCTCGTTCCGACCATCCCTCGGCGGGCGCGAGAATAGGGGACGGCCGCCGACACCACGGCGCCCACCCGCTCGCCCGTCAGCCTCGACATCACTGAAGGACACCATGCGCACCGCCGAGATCCGCAAGCGTTGGCTCGACTACTTCGAGTCGAAGGACCACGCGATCGTCCCGAGCGCCCCCCTGGTCTCGCCGGACCCGTCGATCCTGTTCACGATCGCCGGCATGGTGCCCTTCATCCCGTACATCCTCGGCACGGAGCCCGCGCCGTGGCCGCGGGTCGCGAGCGTGCAGAAGTGCATCCGCACCAACGACATCGAGAACGTGGGCCGCACCACGCGGCACGGCACGTTCTTCCAGATGAACGGCAACTTCTCGTTCGGGGACTACTTCAAGCGCGAGGCGATCGACTTCGCGTGGGAGCTCCTCACGACCGACCAGGGCCAGGGCGGCTACGGCCTCGACGGCGACCGCCTCTGGGTGACCATCTGGGAGGAGGACGCCGAGGCCTACGACGCGCTCACGAAGGGGGTCGGGCTCGACCCGAAGCACGTGGTGCGCCTGCCCCGCGAGGAGAACTTCTGGGACACGGGCCAGCCCGGCCCGGCGGGCCCCTGCGCCGAGTGGCACTACGACCGTGGCCCCGCGTACGGCCCGGACGCCGTCGGCGGCACGGTCGACCCGGGCGGCGACCGCTACCTGGAGATCTGGAACCTCGTCTTCGACCAGTACGTGCGCGGCGAGGGCCAGGGCAAGAACTACCCGCTGCTGGGCGAGCTCGAGCACAAGAGCATCGACACCGGCGCGGGCCTGGAGCGCATCGCCTACCTGCTCCAGGGCAAGGAGAACCTCTACGAGATCGACGAGGTCTACCCCGTCATCGCGCGCGTCGAGGAGCTGACGGGCAAGCGCTACGGCGCCGACCCGGAGGACGACGTGCGCATGCGCGTCGTCGCGGACCACGTGCGCTCGTCGCTCATGGTCATCGGGGACGGTGTGCGCCCGTCGAACGAGGGCCGCGGCTACGTGCTGCGCCGCCTCGTGCGCCGCGCCGTGCGCGCGGTGCGGCTGCTCGGCGTCGACGAGGTCGCGCTGCCCTCGCTGCTGCCGGTGTCGAAGGACGCGATGAAGGCGTCGTACCCGGAGCTGGAGGCCGACTTCGCCCGCATCAGCGACGTCGCGTACGCGGAGGAGGACGCTTTCCGCCGCACCCTCGCGCAGGGCACGACGATCCTCGACACGGCCGTGGGGCGTGCCAAGTCGCGGGCCTCGGACGGAGCGGACGGCGCGACGCCGGTGCTCGGGGGCGCCGAGGCGTTCCAGCTGCACGACACGTACGGCTTCCCGATCGACCTCACGCTCGAGATGGCGGCCGAGCAGGGCGTCCAGGTGGACGAGAAGGCGTTCCGCGACCTCATGGCGGAGCAGAAGCAGCGCGCCCGCGCGGACGCGCTCGCGAAGAAGACGGGCCACGCCGACCTGCGCTCCTACGAGTCCCTGAGCAAGGAGCTCGCCGCGCCGGTCGAGTTCCTCGGGTACACGGACACGGAGTCCGCGGTCACGGTGGCCGGCCTCCTGGTCGACGGCGTGCCCGCGCCGGCGGCGACCGCTCCCGCGGACGTCGAGGTCGTGCTCGACCGCACGCCGTTCTACGCGGAGGCCGGCGGCCAGCTCGCCGACCAGGGCACCATCGTGCTCGACGGCGGCGCGACCATCGAGGTCGACGACGTGCAGCGCCCGGTCAAGGGCCTGTCCGTGCACCGCGGCCGCCTGGTCGAGGGCACGGTGGCGCTGGGCGACCCCGGCACGGCGACGATCGACGTCGCGCGGCGCGTCGCGATCAGCCGCGCCCACTCGGCCACGCACATGATCCACAAGGCGCTGCACGAGATGGTGGGGCCGGACCGCACCCAGGCCGGGTCGGAGAACGCCCCGAGCCGTGTGCGCTTCGACTTCCGCTCGCCCACGCCGGTGCCGTCGGACGCGCTCGGCGAGATCGAGGAGCGTGTCAACTCGCGGCTCACCGAGAACCTCGAGGTGACCGACGCGACCATGCCGATCGCTCGCGCCCGCGAGCTGGGTGCCATGGCGCTGTTCGGCGAGAAGTACGGCGACACCGTGCGCGTGGTGTCCATCGGCGGCGACTGGTCGCGCGAGCTGTGCGGCGGCACGCACGTCAAGGCCACCGGCGAGGTGGGCCGCGTCGCGCTGCTCGGCGAGGCGTCGATCGGCTCCGGCGTGCGTCGCGTCGACGCCCTGGTGGGCGACGGCGCGTACGGGTTCCAGGCCAAGGAGCACGCGCTGGTGGGCCAGCTCACCGGCCTGCTCGGCGCGCGCCCGGACGAGCTGACCGACCGCGTCGGCTCGCTCCTGTCCCGCCTCAAGGAGACGGAGAAGGAGCTCGCGGGGCTGCGCCAGGAGCGGATCCTCGCCGCGGCGGGCACGCTCGCCGCGCAGGCGGAGCGCGTCGGCGAGGTGCGGGTCGTGGCGCACGACGCCGGCGAGGTGGCCTCCGCGGACGACCTGCGCGCGCTGGCGCTCGACGTGCGCGGCCGTCTCGGCGACGCCGAGGCGGTGCTCGTCGCCGTCGGCGGCGTCGCGGGCGGGCGGCCTCTCGTGGTCGTGGCCACGAACGCGGGCGCCCGGGACGCGGGCCTGCGGGCCGGCGACTTCGTCAAGGCCGCGGCGAAGACCCTCGGCGGCGGGGGCGGCGGCAAGCCGGACCTGGCCCAGGGCGGCGGCACCGACGCGTCGGCGCTGCCGGCCGCGCTGGCCGGCGTGGCCGAGGGCGTGCGCGCGGCCCAGGCGGGCGCGTGACGGGAGCGTCGCCGGAGCAGGGCGCGTCCCGCGGGCTGCCGCGGGGCGTGCGCCTCGGGGTCGACGTCGGCAAGGCGCGCATCGGTCTCGCGGGCAGCGACCCCGACGGCCTCGTCGCGACGCCGGTCGAGACCGTGCCGCGCGTCCTGGACGTGCCCACGGGCGCGGACGGCGCCCCTGCGGTGACGCTCGACGTCGCGCGCATCGCGGCCGAGGCCGAGGAACGGTTCGCCGCGGTCGTGTACGTGGGGCTGCCGCGTCATCTGTCGGGGGCGGAGGGGGCCGCCACCGCGGACGCGCGCGACTTCGCCAGCCGGCTGGCCGCCGCCGTCGCGCCCGTCGAGGTGCGTCTGGTCGACGAGCGGATGACGACCGTGACCGCGCACGCCCAGCTGCGGTCCGCCGGGCGACGCACCAAGACCCACCGGTCTGTCGTCGACCAGGCCGCAGCCGTTATCATTCTGCAATCTGCACTCGACGTGGAGCGATCGGCCGGGGGGCGTGCCGGCGAGCTCGTCGAGGCGCGGACGCCGGGCGCCTGAGCAGCCCGGACAGCAGCAGCCGACCCACCGAGCCCACCCCAGGCCCTGTCAGAAGGAAGAACCCGGCGTGACGGACCTCTTCGAGCATCCCGCCCTCCAGGAGGCGCCTGCGGCACCCACGCGGCGCCGCTCGGCCGCCAGCCGGAGGGCCGCCGCCAAGCGCAAGCGCCGCCGTCGGCAGCGCACCGCCGTGGTGCTGGTGGTGGTCCTCGCCTTCGTCGGCGCGGGCGCCTACCTGCTCTGGGACCGCATGGATTCGCTCGTCGGCGACCTGCCGTTCATCGGGTCGCAGAACGAGGACTACCCGGGACCGGGCGGGGAGCCCGTCGAGGTCGTCATCCCCGAGGGCGCCACCGGTGGCCAGATGGGCACGGTGCTGCAGGAGGCCGGGGTCGTGGCCAGCGTCGGCGCGTTCACGGACGCGTTCGGCCAGAACCCGGCCGCCGCCGGCATCCAGCCGGGGACCTACCAGCTGCAGGCCGAGATGAAGGCGTCGGACGCCGTCGCCGCACTGGTGAAGAACGAGAAGCTGCAGACGAACGTCACCATCCCCGAGGGGTACACGGTCGCCCAGATCGTCGACAAGGTCGGCTCGGTCACGGAGATCACGCCGAAGCAGCTCGAGAAGGCGCTCGAGGACCCGGAGTCCTTCGGGCTCCCGAAGCAGGCCGACGGCAACGCCGAGGGCTGGCTCTTCCCGAAGACCTACACCGTGCAGCCGGGCGACGACGCCACCACGCTGCTCACGGCGATGGTGAAGCAGACGAAGCACGAGCTCGAGGCAGCAGGGATCGACGAGGCCGACTGGGAGGACGCGCTGATCAAGGCGTCCCTCATCGAACGGGAGGCGCGAGCCGCCGAGGATCGGCCGAAGATGGCACGGGCGATCGAGAATCGACTGGACCGAGGCATGACCCTCGACATCGATGCGGCGGTCGCCTACGGCCTGGGCAAGCCCGGGACCCAGCTGACCAACGACGACAAGGCCGACACGAGCAACAAGTACAACCTGTACAAGCACCTCGGCCTGCCGCCGACCCCGATCAGCAACCCGGGGGCGTCGTCGATCGAGGCCGTGGCGAACCCTGCTGACGGCGACTGGATCTTCTGGGTCGCGGTCAACCTGGACACGGGCGAGACGAAGTTCTCCGAGACGTACGAGCAGCACCAGAGGTACGTCGACGAGCTGCGGGCCTGGGAAGAGAAGAACGGGTACTGAGGTGACCGTCCTTCGTCGCGCGGCGGTGCTGGGCCACCCCGTCGCGCACTCCCTCTCGCCCGTCCTGCACACCGCCGCGTACGACGCCCTCGGCCTCGAGGGATGGGAGTACTCCGCGATCGACACGACCGTGGAGGACCTCCCGGCCCTGGTGCGCGGGCTGGACCTCGGCTGGGCCGGCCTGAGCGTCACGATGCCGCTCAAGCACGCGGTCATGGACCTCGTGGACCACGTCGACCCGCTCGCCGTGGCGGTGGGCGCCGTCAACACGGTGCTCGTCGGCCCGGCGCAGTGCGGGGTGACCCTCACGGGCACGAACACCGACGTCTACGGCCTCGTCACCGCGCTGCGCGAGGGGTTCGCCGCCCAGGGGCGCTCCGGCGCCGGCGCGCAGAGCGCCGTCGTCCTCGGCGGCGGCGCCACCGCCGCGTCCACGCTCGCCGCGCTGGGCGAGCTCGGCTGCACGGCGCCGCGCGTGCTGGTCCGCTCCCTCGGCCGCACGGCGGGCCTGCAGGAGGCGGCCGCGCGCATGGGCGTCAGCCCGCGCTTCGAGGTGCTCGACCCGTCGGCGTCGCTCGGCGCGCTGCGGGACGCCGACGTCGTCGTCTCCACCATGCCCGCCTACGCCGCCGACCCGGTCGCGGCCGCGCTCGCCGCGCACGGGGCCGCGCCGGGCGGGGTGCTGCTCGACGTCGTCTACGACCCGCGTCCCACCGCGCTGTCCTCGGCCTGGTCGGCCGCGGGCGGCACCGTCGTCGGTGGGGAGCGCATGCTGCTGCACCAGGCGGTGGAGCAGGTGCGCCTCATGACCGGGCGCACGGCCCCGGTCGCGGCCATGGACGACGCCCTCGGCCGGGCGCTGGCGGCCCCGGCGTCCGCCCGCTGACCACCGGACGGACCGGCCGCCGGGGCGTGGAAGAATCGCAGGCATGCTGCGCTGGATGACGTCGGGGGAGTCGCACGGTCCGTCACTCGTGGGGGTGCTGGAGGGCCTGCCTGCCGGCGTCGAGGTGGTGACCGCGGACATCCAGGCCGCGCTCGCGCGTCGGCGGCTCGGCTACGGCCGCGGCGCCCGCATGAAGTTCGAGCAGGACGCCGTGCGCGTGCTCGGCGGCCTGCGCCACGGCGTCACGCAGGGCGGGCCGCTGGCCTTCGAGATCGGCAACACCGAGTGGCCCAAGTGGACCGACGTCATGTCGCCGGACCCGGTCGACCGCGAGGCGCTGCTCGTCGACGCCGGCACCGGGGACGAGCGCGAGATCGCGCGCAACCGGCCGCTCACCCGACCGCGCCCGGGCCACGCGGACCTCGTCGGGATGCGCAAGTACGGCTTCGACGACGCCCGCCCGGTGCTCGAGCGCGCCTCCGCCCGCGAGACGGCGACCCGCGTCGCGCTGGGCCTGGTCGCGGCGAAGTTCCTCGAGCAGGCGGTCGGCGTGCGGCTCGTCTCTCACGTCGTGGCGATCGGCCCGGTCGAGGTGCCCGAGGGCGCCGACCTGCCCGCGCCCGACGACGTCGCGGCGCTGGACGCCGACCCGGTGCGCTGCTTCGACGCCGCGACGAGCGCGGCGATGGTCGCCGAGATCGACGAGTGCCGCAAGGATGGCGACACCCTGGGCGGCGTCGTCGAGGTGCTCGCCTACGACGTGCCCACCGGCCTCGGCAGCTACGTGCAGGGCGACCGCCGGCTCGACGCGCGCCTGGCGGGGGCGCTCATGGGCATCCAGGCGATCAAGGGCGTCGAGGTCGGCGACGGCTTCCGCACCGCTCGGCGCCGGGGCTCCGCGGCGCACGACGAGATCGAGCGCGGGGACGACGGCCGCATCCACCGCCGCTCCAACCGCGCCGGCGGCATCGAGGGTGGCATGAGCAACGGCGAGGTGCTGCGCGTGCGCGCCGCGATGAAGCCGATCTCGACCGTGCCGCGCGCCCTGGCGACGGTCGACGTCGCCACGGGCGAGGCCGTCACGGCGCACCACCAGCGCTCGGACGTGTGCGCGGTGCCGCCCGCGGCCGTGGTCGCGGAGGCGATGGTGGCGCTCGAGCTGGCGCAGGCCGTCGTGGAGAAGTTCGGCGGGGACTCGGTCGCCGAGGTGCGCCGCAACGCCGAGGCGTACCTCGCCTCGATCCCCGAGCTGCTCCGATGAGCGCGGGCGTGCCGCGGGCGGTGCTCATCGGCCCGCCCGGCAGCGGCAAGACGACCGTGGGCCGCCTGCTCGCCGAGCGCCTCGGCGTCGCGTTCCGGGACACGGACGCCGACGTCGAGGAGACCGCGGGCAAGCCGGTCGCCGACATCTTCGTGGAGGACGGCGAGCCGCGCTTCCGCGAGCTCGAGCGGGAGGCCGTCACCACCGCCCTGGCGTGCCACCCCGGTGTCCTCGCGCTCGGCGGCGGCGCGGTGATGGACGAGCACACCCAGCGGGCGCTGGAGGGCTACGTCGCGGGCGGCGGTACCGTCGTCTTCCTCGACGTCTCCCTCGCGCACGCGGCCCCGCGCGTCGGCTTCAACCAGTCGCGTCCGCTGCTCGTGGGCAACCCGCGGGCGCGCTGGGTCGAGCTGATGCAGGCGCGCCGGCCCACCTACGAGCGGCTCGCCACGGTGCACGTGGTCTCCGACGAGCGGCCCGCGCACGAGGTCGCCGCTCAGGTGCACGCCGGGGTCACGGGCGAGGCAGGAACGCAAGGCGCGGCGCAGCACGACGCGGCCGCGGGCACATCGGCTCAGGAGGTCCAGTCATGACAGTCCGCGTGACCGTGCAGGGCAGCACGAAGGAAGCACCGGCCTACGACGTCGTCGTCGGGCGACACCTGCTCGGCGAGCTGCCGGGCCTGCTCGGGGACGGGGTGCGGCGGGTGCTGGTCATGCACCCGGCGTCGCTGCAGGCCACCGGCGAGGCCGTCCGCGAGGACCTCGTGGCGCAGGGCTACGAGGCGTTCGCCGTCGAGCTGCCGGACGCCGAGGAGCAGAAGACCGCCCAGGTGGCGGCGTTCTGCTGGCAGGTGCTGGGCCAGGCCGACTTCACGCGGTCGGACGCGATCGTGTCCGTCGGCGGCGGCGCGACGACCGACCTGGCCGGCTTCGTCGCGGCCACGTGGCTGCGGGGCATCAAGGTCGTGCACGTGCCGACCACGCTGCTCGCGATGGTCGACGCCGCGGTGGGCGGCAAGACGGGGATCAACACGGCCGAGGGCAAGAACCTCGTGGGCGCGTTCCACCCGCCCGCGGGGGTGCTGTGCGACCTGGCGGCCCTGGAGACCCTCGACCGCTGGGACCTCGTCGCCGGCATGGCGGAGGTCGTCAAGACGGGCTTCATCGCGGACCCGCGCATCCTCGAGCTCGTCGAGGAGCACGCCGACGAGCTGCGCGAGTGGAAGGGCGCGGACACCACCCCCGAGACGTGGGCCGTGGTGACGGAGCTCATCGAGCGGTCGGTCCGGGTCAAGGCCCGCGTCGTGGGGGAGGACCTCACGGAGCAGGGGCTGCGGGAGATCCTCAACTACGGGCACACCCTGGGGCACGCGATCGAGCTCACCGAGCGCTACCAGCTGCGGCACGGCGCCGCGGTCGCGATGGGGATGGTCTTCGCGGCCGAGCTCGCGCGCCTCGGCGGCAAGCTCGACGACGCGGTCGTCGACCGGCACCGCGCGATCCTCGACTCCCTCGGCCTGCCCACCACCTACCGCGGCGACCGCTGGGACAAGCTCCTCGCGGCCATGCAGCGCGACAAGAAGACGCGCGGCAACCTGCTGCGGTTCGTCGTGCTGGACGACGTCGCGAAGCCGACGCGCCTCGAGGGCCCGGACCCGACGCTGCTCGCCGCTGCGTACGCGGAGATCTCGAAGGAGCCGCCGGCCGGCCGGCCCGGCGTGACGGTCCAGCTCGGGCTCTAGCCGACCTGCTCGGGCCGCCGGCGCGCGGGCTCGCGGTCGACGTCCCACGCCCGGACGACGTCCCGGCACGCCGGTACTTCGTCGTCCGGGACGAGCAGCACGAGGTTGCCGTCGTGGTCGCTGTACAGCGTCCGCACGACGACTCCGGCCTCCGCCAGGCGGCGCGCGAACGCGCCCATCTGCCCGGGCCGGTCCTGGGCGAGGCGGGTCGTGACGACGTCGCGCGCGACGGCGGGGCCGAGGCCGGCGGCCGCCAGGGCGGCGACGGCGCGGGGTCCGTCGTCGACGAGGAAGTGGGCGACGCGGTGGGTCACCGGTGGGGTCCCGGGGTCCGCCGCGGGGCCGCCGTCCAGGGTGGTCACGCCGCCGCCCTCCAGGCTGACGCCGGCGCGCCCGAGCGCCTCGCCCAGGTCGGCCAGCGCTCCGGGGGTCGCGGGCAGGAGGACCTCGAGGTCCTGGCGAGTGACCTGACGAGCGGAGGTGTCCAGGGTGCTCATGGCCGGACGATAGGCCCGGGACGCTTCGGCGCCCGCCGAAGGGTCGTCGCCGTATCGTCGGGGCATGACCGATGACGGCGATGGTGCGGGGCGTGCGGGGCGGGACCGGGACTTCACCGACGTCGGGCGGGCGCTGTCGGCGCCGGCGCGGTCGGTGATCGTCGGGCTGCTCATGGACGGCACGGCTCGTCCCGCGGGCGAGCTCGCCCGCGCCGCGGGGGTGGGTGCTCCCGCGGCGTCCGAGCACCTCGCGGTCCTCGTCGCCGCCGGGCTCGTGACGTACCGGTCCCAGGGTCGGCACCGCTACTACGCCCTCGCGGGGCCGGAGGTGGCCGACGCCCTGGAGGCCCTCGGGGCCCTGGCCGCGCCGACGCCGGTGGCCGGGCTGCGGCGCAGCCGGGAGGCCGACCGGCTGGCGGCGGCCCGGTTCTGCTACGACCACCTCGCGGGTCGCCTCGGCGTGGGGCTGGTCGACGCGTGGGTGACGAGGGGATGGCTGGCGGACCCGGAAGTCCTCACCCTCACCGACGCCGGCGCCGACGGGCTGCGCGGGCTCGGCGTGGACGTGGACGGCGCTGTGGCCGCCCGCCGCGCGACGACGCGCGCCTGTGCGGACTGGACCGAGCGCCGCATGCACCTGGCCGGGGCGCTCGGCGCCGCCGTCGGCGCTCGCTTCCTGGCGGCGGGATGGGTGGCGCGGACGAGCGGGCGGGGACTGCGGCTCACCCCGAGCGGGCAGGCCCTGGTGCGCGAGGAGTGGGGCGTCGACCTCGCCCCGACCGGCGGGGGCGACGGACCGGGGCGCGCCTGACGGGTCCTGCCCGGTAGCGACAGTCGGGCAGGGACGGTCAGGCCCAGAGCCCGCGGGCGGCGAGCACGTCGCGCAGCAGGTCCGCGCGGTCGGTGACGATGCCGTCGACGCCGAGGTCGAGGAGACGGCCCATCTCCCCGGGCGTGTTGATGGTCCACGCGTGCACCTGGCGTCCGGCGCGGTGGGCGGCGGCGACGGTCACGGCGTCGACCACGGGCACGCGGCCCTCGGACACGGGGACCTGCAGGGCGTCCACGCCGCGCAGCGCGCGGCGGGCGAGCGCGTCCACCCGGAGGCGCGCCCCGGCGAGGAACCCCGCCACCTCGCGGCGCCCGGCGGACGTCGCGACCGGGCGGGTCAGGCGGGCCAGGGTCGCCCGGCGGCGCCGGACGTCGAACGACGTGACGCAGACCCGGTCGTGCGCGTTCGTGCGCTCGATCGCGTCGGCGGTGGGCGCGATCCCGGAGTCCTCCTTGACGTCGATGTTCACCCGCAGGTCGGGCCACGTGCCGAGCACGTCGTCGAGGCGCGGCACGGGCTCGGTGCCGCCGATGCGCGCGTGCTGCACGACCGACCACGGCAGGTCGGCCACGCGGCCGGTCGCGTCGGTGGTGCGGTCGAGGGCGGCGTCGTGCAGCGCGACGGCGACGCCGTCGGCGGTGCCGTGCGCGTCGGTCTCGACGTACCGGAAGCCCAGCTCGACGGCGGCGGCGAACGCGGCGAGCGAGTTCTCCAGGTTCTCCCGGCCGTGCGAGAACCCGCGGTGCGCCAGCGCCAGGACGGGCAGCGGCGCGCCGTCGGCCCCGCGGGGGTCGAGGTACGGGTGGGCGGGCGCGGGTCTCACGGTCGCTCCTCGTCGTCACGGCGGTCCGGGTCGTCACGGTGGTCGGGGTGGTCGCGGGGGTCCGGCAGGCGGGTGTCGAGCCATCCCAGGACGCCGTCGAGGTAGGCGTGCCGTGGGGCGTCGGCGGACAGGGCGAGGTCGTGCACCCCGCCGGGGACGACGAGCGGCGTCGTGTCGGGACCCACCCGGGGCGTCAGGGCCGCGATCCGCCCGACGTCGAGCACGGTGTCCTGCGCGTCGAGGCGCGGGTTGTCGGGCCGGTCGGGGCCGGAGGAGTCGCTGCGCGCGACGAGGACCGGCCCGGGGACCGCGAGGCCGCGGGCCAGGCGGGCCTGCGCCCGCGTGACGGTGCGGAGCCAGCCGGCGCGTGCCGGGAGCCCGTCCGGCCGCTTGAGCGTGGTGTCGAACTCCCAGCGCCCGCCGCGGGACGCGTGCTGGTGCGTGGCGTACTCGGACGGGTTCGCGCTGACGACGGTGAGCGGGCGGCGCCGGCCCAGCACCTCGAGCACCGCGGAGCGGCCGGCGTCCGCGAGCCGCGAGCCGCTGAGGGAGAAGAACGGCGAGTTCAGCACCAGCAGGTCGGGCCCGTGCGCCGGGTCGTCGCGCACGGCGTGCGCCCAGAGCGCCGCGCTCAGCCCGCCCGTCGAGTGCGCGTGCACCACGAGCGGCAGGCCCGGCTCGAGCTCCCGGACGGCGTGGGCCGCTGCGGACAGGTCGGCTCCCGCCTCGCGCAGGCTCGCGACGTAGTGCGGGGGCAGTGCGTCGTCGGCGCCCCGGCCGTCGTGGTGGACGTGATCGTGGACGTGGTCGTGGCCGAGCAGGGAACGGCCGGCGCGACGCAGGTCGACGGCGTAGAACGCGTGCCCGGCGGTCACGACGGCGCGGGCGAGGTGCTCCTGGAAGAAGTAGTCGTTGTACCCGTGCACGTGCAGCACGACGGCGCGCGGCGGGCCGGGCCGGTCGACCGCCCGGACCAGCGTGGCGGGCCCGAGGCCCCGTTCCTCGAACCCGGGACCGAGGAGCCGGTCGGCCCGCCACCCCCCGGCCGGGCCGGGGTTCCGGGGCGACGTCGGGGCGGGAAGGTGCACGGCGCGATCGTAGCCGCGGGCCGCATCGGCGGCCTGGCGGCGACGGGGCCCGCGGCTCGCCGTCGGCCCTCCTGCGAGGTGCCACTCCCGCCGGGCGGCAAGGTCGGGCAGACTGCGCGTCATGAGCGACCGACCGGCCGTGCCGGACCCCGCCGTCCCCGACGCCGTCACCGATCCCGTGCCCGAGGGGATGCCTGGCGGGGCGGCCGGGGCGCACCACCCGCCGCACGGCCCGCTGCACGGCCCGGCGGGTCCCGGCGCGGGACCGACGCAGGCGGCGGTGCCGCGCCGCCAGGTCGTCTCCTGGGCGCTGTGGGACTGGGCCACCCAGCCGTTCAACACCGTGATCGTCACGTTCGTCTTCACGGCCCTGTACCTCACGACCGACGAGTTCCTGCCGCCCGAGGTGGCCGCCCTGCCCGCGTCCGACCCGGTGCACGAGCGCGCCCTGGCAGGGCTCACCAGCGGGCTGGGGCTCTGGGTCACGATCGGCGGGCTGCTCGTGGCGCTCCTGGCCCCCGTGCTGGGGCGGCGCGCCGACGTCGAGGGGCGGCGCAAGGCCTGGGTGGGCGGCGCGACCCTCGTCATGGTGGCGACGATGGCCGGGCTGTTCGCGGTCCGCGCGGACCCGGCCTGGTTCGTGCTCGGCGCCGCCCTCGTGTCGCTCGGGAGCGTGGCGAGCGAGATCGCCGGCGTCAACTACAACGCCATGCTCGTGCAGGTCTCGACCCGGGCCACCGTGGGCCGCGTCTCCGGCCTGGGGTGGGGTCTGGGCTACCTGGGCGGGATCGTCGCGCTCCTGGTGGTCGTGGTCGCGCGGGCCTTCGACTTCTGGGGCCTGCCCGCCGACGACGGCCTCGCCTTCCGCGTGATCGCCGTCGGGTGCGCCCTGTGGGCCGTCGCATTCGCCTGGCCCCTGTTCCGGTACGTGCCGGAGGCGCCGCCCGCCGAGGGCCGGCCACGGGTCGGCTTCTTCAAGGGCTACGCCGTCCTGGTGCGCGACGTGGTCGCCCTGTACCGCCACGAGCGGCCCACGTTCTGGTTCCTGCTCGCGAGCGCCGTGTACCGCGACGGCCTGTCCGCGGTGTTCACGTTCGGCGCGATCATCGCCGCGGTGTCGTTCCGCTTCAGCGGCGACGCGGTGATCGCCTTCGGCATCGCCGCCAACCTGCTCGCCGGCCTGAGCACGATCGTCGCCGGGCGCCTCGACGACCGCTTCGGCCCGCGGGCGGTGATCATCGGCTCGCTCGGCGGGCTCGTGGTGTGCGGCCTGCTCGTCGTCGCGCTGCACCCGTTCGGCGCCGTGGTGTTCTGGGTGGCGGGCCTGGCGCTGACCTGCTTCGTCGGCCCCGCGCAGGCCGCGTCCCGCTCCCTGCTGGCCCGGGTGGCGCCCGCGGGGCGGGAGTCCGAGATCTTCGGCCTCTACGCCACGACGGGCCGCGCGGTGTCCTTCCTGGCGCCGTCGATGTGGACGCTGCTCATCGCGCTCACGGGCGCCACGATCTGGGGCACGCTGGGCATCGTCGCGGTGATCCTCGTGGGGCTGGTGCTCATGCTCCAGGTGTCGGTGGGCCGTCGGGAGCCTGCGGCGCCCGACGGCGGTGGCCAGCGCCCCTGATGACGGCCGCCACGGCGTCGAGGTCCGCCAGCGGGGCGAGGTGCTGCAGCTTCTCCGGGTTGATGACGCCGTGGATCTGCGTGATGCGCCCGCCCGCGACCTGCAACGAGTAGGCGCCGATGACGCCGCCGCCCACCGACTCGTCGGCGTAGGCGAGCAACCCGGGGCCGCCGTTGACGACCGCGGCCTCGAGGCGCGCCGGCGCGCCCCGCTTCGCGAACCCCGACAGCAGCTTCGCCACGGCCACGTCCCCCGACACGGGGCGCGACACGGCCAGCCCGGTGGGCACCTTCCCGCCCCCGTCGCCCGTGAGCGAGACGTCGTGGGCGAGCAGCGCGACCAGCGCGTCGACGTCGCCCTCCTCGGTCGCCGCGATGAACCGGCGCACCAGCTCCGCGGCGTGCGGGTCGTCGGCGCCGGTGCCGGCCGACTGGGCCTCCGGCTCCGTCTCCCGGCGGGCCGCCACGCGGCGCCGGGCCCGGGACGCGAGCTGTCGCGCGGCCAGCTCCGTCGTCCCGATCACCTGGGCCGACTCCCGGTGCGGGTAGCCGAAGACGTCGTGCAGCAGGAACGCGGCCCGCTCGGCGGGGGTGAGGGTCTCCAGCAGGACGAGGAACGCCGTGGACAGGTCGTCGGCCAGCTCGGCGTGCGCGGCGGCCTCACGGCCCGCCGCCCCGGCCGCGACGACGTCCCCGACCAGCGGCTCGGGCACCCACTCGCCGACGTACGACTCGCGCCGCACCCTGGCCGAGCGCAGCACGTCCAGCGCGATGCGCGTCGCCACGGTGGTGGTGTACGCGGCCGGGTTCACCACCGCCGGGTCCACCATCCCGACGGGGGCCACGCGCAGCATGGCCTCCTGGGCGACGTCCTCCGCCTCGGTGACGCTGCCGAGCATCCGGTACGCGGCGCCGAACGCCACCCGGCGCAGGTCCTCGAGGTCGGTCTCGGTCGCCCGTCCCGTACGTCGTCGGGCGGGGGTGTCCGTGCGTGGCATGCTGCCCATCCTTCCGTGGGGCGGGCGTTCCGCCCCGCACTCCCGACGACGTGGCGTGGCGCGACGTGACGGCCGACCGCACGATGGACCCGTGGGAGACGTCGAGGACTACCTGGCCACCCTGTCCGGAGCGGAGCGCGACGCCGTCGCGCGCGTCTACGAGCGGGCGCGGGCCCTCGTGCCCGACGTCGAGGAGGGCCGCAGCTACGGGATGCCGGCGCTGCGCTACCGCGGCAGCCCGCTGGTCAGCGCCATGGTCACGCGCACGCACGTGGGCCTCTACCCGTTCAGCCCGGACGTCGTCGCCGCGCTTGCGGGCGACCTGGACGGGTTCCGCACCACCAAGGGGTCCGTCTCCTTCCAGCCCGACGCGCCGCTGCCGGACGACGTCGTCGACCGGCTGGTGCTCGCGCGTCGTGACGAGATCGACGCGCGAGCACGCTGACCGACCCTCACGCCGGCGGCACGTTGACGTTGCCGCGGAACAGGTTCTGCGGGTCGTAGCGGCGCTTCACGTCGCGCAGCCGCTCCCAGGTGGCGCCGGGGTAGGCGGCCTGCGCGACGTCGAGCCCGCCGTCGAGGCTGAAGTTCACGTAGGCGCCGTCCGCGCCGCGCAGCCGGTCGGCGAGCGCGTCGACCCAGGGCCGGTAGCCGGCGGCGCCGGCCGCGTCGCGGGCGACGGCGGCGACGTTGCCCACCAGGCGTGCCCCGCGGTGGGCGTAGGCCGTCGCGTCGGCGGGGACGTCGGCCACCGCGCCCCCGAGAACCCGCAGCTGGGCGGCGCGCATCAGGGCGTCGGACCCCTCGAGCTGTTCCAGGAGGTGCGCCGCGGCGGCCTCGTCGAGACCATCGCCCAAGAACGTGCGCCCCGTCGCGACGAGCGGGCCGCCCTCCGGGCCGCCCTCCAGCAGGCTGGGGTACGGCGCGGGCCGCAGGCCGTCCAGGAGCGCGCCGCCCGCCCGGGCGGCGACGTCGCGCAGGGGAGCCAGCGCGGCGTCGGCCCGGTCCAGGGGGCCGGACCAGCAGGCGTTCGCCATGACCACGAGGCGCCCGTGCCACGCCGCGGGGATCATCGGCATCGGGGGCGCCGGCATGACCATGACGACCATCGTGAGCTCCGGCGGCGCGGCGTCCGCGGCCGCGACGACGCCCGCGACGGCCTCGGGCGTGGCGGGCATGAGGAGCACCCCGCCGACCACCTGCGACACCTCGTGCAGGGCGAACCGGAACCGCGTCACGACGCCGAAGTTGCCCCCGCCGCCCCGCAGCGCCCAGAACAGGTCGGGCTCGCGGTCGGCGTCCGTCAGGACGACCTCGCCGTCAGCGGTCACGACCTCGGCGCCGAGGAGGCTGTCGACGGTCATGCCGAGCGAGCGCGACAGCAGGCCGATCCCGCCGCCCAGCGTGATGCCGCCGACGCCGACCGAGCCGGTGTCGCCGAACGGGGTCGCCAGGCCGTGCTCCCCGGCGCCGCGCGAGTACGCGCCCGCGGTGATGCCGCCGCCGGCCCAGGCCGTGCGTCCGTCGACGTCGAGCTCGAGGGAGTCGAGGCCGCGCAGGTCCAGGGTGAGGGCGCCGTCGGCGGCGCCGAGGCCGAACACCGAGTGCCCGCCGGAGCGGACGGACACCTCGGCGCCGGCGTCGCGCGCGAACCGCACCGCGCGTGCCACGGCGTCCGCGTCGGCGGGACGGACGACCGCCGCCGGGCGCTGCTCGACGCCGCCGGGCTCGATGGCACGCGCGTCGCCGTAGCCGTCGTCGTCCGGCGCGACGACGGGCGTGCCGTCACCGAGGGCGTCGCGGAGGGCGTCGACCGGGACGGCGGGGGACGAGAGGGGGGAGGTGGGCTGGGACATCGTGACTCCTCGTCGGGACGACGGTGGCGGGGGTGCACTCAGGAGGACCGGGCGGGGAGCGCATCCTCATCGGCAGCATCCCGTACACCCGACGGGAAGTCGACGGAATTCGTGACGGCCGCGCGACCGGCGGGCCTCGTGCGGCCCGCCAGGGCGGTCGCGGTGAGCGCGAGCGCCGCCGCGAGACCGAGGCACGCCGCGTACGCGGCGGCGCCGACCCGGTCGTGCAGGGTCCACAGCAGCGTGCCCGTGCCGGTGAGCGCCAGCGCGGACGCCGCCGCGTCGGCCACCTGGAGCACCGACATGGACACCCCCTGCGCCGACGGCGGCGCGAGCTCCAGGACGAGCAGGTTGAGGGTGGGGAACATCAGCCCCATCCCGAGCCCGCTCAGCACCCACGGCGCGGCCGCGGCGGCCAGCGGGACCCCCGGCACGACGAGCAGCGCGACGCCCGCGGTCCCCAAGGCCAGGGACGCCCCGCCGAGGCGGAGGAATCCCGCGTGCGACAGGCCGCCCAGCCCGCGCCCGCGCGCCCACGACCCCGTCGACCACCCGAGGACGTGCAGCGTGAGGACGGCCCCGGCGAACGCCGGAGCCAGGCCCCGCTCGCGGGTGAGCGCGAGCGGCAGCAGCACCTGCGCGCCCACGAACGCGGCGGCCACCAGCGCCCGCACCAGCACGACCGTGCCCAGCCCGCGCGCCCCGCGCAGCACCTGCCCCACGACGGCCCGCCACGCCCCGCCGGGCCCGGCGCCGTCCCTGTCGCCGTGGCCGTCCGCGACCGCGCCGGCCCGGCGTCCTGCCGCGAGCGCCGGCCGCAGGGCCAGCAGGGCGGGCACGGCCAGCAGGGGCACGGCGAGGAACACCCACCGCCAGCCGAGGTACTGCGTCATCGCCCCGGCGAGCAGCGGCCCCACCACCCCCGGCACCACCCACGCGGCGGCGAACCACGCGAAGACCTTCGCGCGACGCTCCTCGGGGAACACCCGCGCCACCAGCACGAAGATCGCCACCCCCTCGATGCCGCTGCCCGCGCCCTGCACGGTGCGGCCGGCCAGGAGCACCGGCATGCTCGGCGCCAGCCCCGCGACGAGCAGCCCCGTGAGGAACAGCGAGATCCCCACCAGCAGCGGCGGCGTCGGGCCGCGGCGATCCGTCCACCGGCCCGCGACGAGCATCCCCACCACGCCCGCGGCGGAGCCCGTCGCGAACGCGAGCGTGTACAGGCGCAGCCCGTCCAGCTCGACGGCCACCGTGGGCATGGCCGTGGTCACCGCGAGCGACTCGAACGCGCCGAGCGCGATGTACGCCACCATCCCGGCCAGCACCGTGCGCTGCGTCCGCGGTCCTAGAGGAGTCCCGGGCTCCCCGCCGGGCTCGTCTCCGGCGTGACCGTCGGGCCGGCCGCCGGGCGCGGCGTCGGAGGATGCGGCGGTCACCCGAGGACCACCTTGCCGACGGTGCGGCGCTCCTCGAGCTCCCGGTGGGCCCGCGCGGCCTCCGCGAACGCCACCCGGTGGGTGAGCACGCGCCACGCGCCCGACGCGGCCCGCTCCAGCGCCCGCCGCTGGTAGTCGCGCAGGTCGCCGAACGCGGGCGCGCCGGGACCGACGACGGCCTGCACCTGGACCGGGTCGCCCGCCGGGGTGGCGGCGCTCGCGGCCACGGGGTTCGGTCTCCCGGAGGCCCAGCCCTGCACGACGAGGCGCCCGCCGCGCCCGAGCAGCGCGGCCGCCTCGCCGCCGAGGTCGCCGCCCACGCCGTCGATGAGCACCGTGGCGGCGTCGGCGCGCAGGCGTCCGAGCGCGCGGCGGGCGTCGGCGGGCCAGCCGCCGGCGGCGACGTCGACGACGGCGAGCCGCTGCCCGGCGTCGGGCGCGAGCCCCCGGACGGCGCGGACCTTGCGCGGCCCCCCGGCCAGGGCGAGGACCCGGGCGCCGGCGTCGAGCGCGGACTGCACGAACAGGGAGCCGAGGCCGCCCGCGGCGGCGGTGATCACGACGACGTCGTCCGGGCCCGGCCGCGCGACCTCCAGCGTCATGAGCGCCATCCGGCCGGTGCCGATCATCGCGACGGCGTCCGCCAGGTCGAGGCGGTCGGGCAGGCGGTGCAGGGAACCGACGGGGGCGACGGCGAGCCGCGCGTACCCGCCGCCGTCGGGCGTGGCGCCGAGGTGGGCGGCGACCCGGGCCCCGAGCCAGTCGTCCCCGACGTCCGGGCCGACCGCGACGACCGTGCCCGCGACCTCGCGCCCGGGGATCGCGGGGAGGCGCGGCGCGGGCAGCGGGCCGCCGGGCTCGCCGCGGCGCAGGGTGGTGTCGAGCAGGTGCACGCCGTGCGCGCGGGCGGCGACGAGCACCTGTCCGGGGCCGGGCACGGGGTCGGGGACCTGCTCGAGCACGAGGGTCTCGGGCGGGCCGTAGGAGTGGTGGCGGATGGCGTCCATGCCGCCATGCTGTGACCTGAACTAAGGTTGAGGTCAACAGCGGATCGTGGGGGGAACGCCGGGAGGTGCGAGCGTGCCGGAGCAGGTCACGGAGAAGGTCCCGTGGGACCACGTGGAGCTGACGGTCGGGGAGGTGTCCGCCCGCAGCGGGGTCGCCGTGTCCGCGCTGCACTTCTACGAGCGTCGGGGGCTGATCACCAGTCGTCGCACGTCGGGCAACCAACGACGCTACCGGCGTGACGTCCTGCGCCGGGTGTCGTTCATCCGGGTCTCCCAGCGGGTCGGGATCCCGCTGGCGCGCATCGCGGAGGCGTTGAGGACGCTGCCCGCCGACCGCGCGCCGAACGTCCGCGACTGGGAGCGGTTGTCCAAGGCCTGGCGCACCGACCTGGACGCGCGGATCGCGCAGCTCGAGCGCCTGCGCGACGACCTCACGGACTGCATCGGGTGCGGCTGCCTGTCCCTGAGCCGGTGCGTGCTCGCCAACCCGCACGACGCGCTCGGCGACGACGGCCCCGGCCCGCGCCGGCTGCTGGTCGACGACCCGGACTGACCGGTCGTCGCAGCCGTGGCGGGCCGGGGCCGTGGGGCTCCGTGCTGCCTGGGGGCCTCCGGTCAGGCCGAGGCCGGCGTGCCCTCCGCGAGCTCCGCGGCGTTCTCCGCCGAGCGGAGCGGCGCCGTGGGCGCGAGCTCCGCGTCGGCCTCTTCCGGCGACGCGGCCCGGAGCCGGCGCACGTACCGCTGGTACCACAGGAGCGCGGCGCCCAGGAAGACGACGACGCCGCCCACGTTGTACGCCAGGGTCAACCACAGCGCCTGCCCCTCGGGGAACGTCGACGCCACGAACGCCACGGCGAACACCACGAGCAGGAACACGGACATCGCCAGGCCCGTGCCCCGCGAGCCGAACCGGAACTCCCGCACGGTGCCCTCGAACCGCCACCGCAGCACCAGGTAGGCGACGAGGATGAGCGCCGGCGGCAGCAGCGCCGTCGCCGCGGTCATGTTCGTGACGATGCGCAGCAGGTCGTCGATCGAGCTGCCCGCGCCCAGCGTCGGGATCAGGAGCAGCGGCACGACGATCGCGAACTGGATCCACGCGCCCGCCACCGGCACGCCCTGGTCGTTGAGCGCCACCACACGGCGGCCGAAGATCCCGCCCGGGATCTCCGAGAAGAAGATCTTCACCGGCGCCGACGTCCAGATCAGCAGGCCGCCCAGCGTCGCGACCAGCATGATGACGCCCACGACGCGGACCACCACGTCACCGGGCAGGCCGAAGTACCCGGCCGCCGCCTGCATCGTCACGAAGATGCCGTTGCTGTACGACACGCTCTCCTTCTCCACGAACACGCCCATCAGCCACGTGCCGAGGGAGTAGAGCAGCCCGATCGCGATGCCGGACACGACGATCGTGCGCACGAACGCGCGCACGCCGCCCTTGAGGTCGTTGAGGTAGACGCCGATCGACTCCGCGCCGCCCACGCCCTGGATGATCCACGCCAGCGTGCCGAGGAACGCCCACGCGGTGATGCCGGAGCCCGGGTCCAGGCGCATCCCGGCGGGGGACAGGTCGTTGGCCGGGGTGATGCCGCCCAGCAGCGCGCCCACGCCCGCCACGATGAACAGCAGCGCCATGACCAGCATCAGCGTGGAGCCGAACGACGTCACGCTGCCGATCCAGCGCGCCCCCTTCGTCGACACCCACGTGGCGACGAGGAAGATCACCACCGACAGGACGGCGATGAGCCAGGGCTGCATCGTCCACTCCTCGCCCAGGATCATGTAGCCGGCGTACACCAGCACGATCGGCAGCAGCGAGATGAAGTAGAAGAGGTTCACGAACCAGTAGCAGAACGCCGTGAAGAAGGCCCAGCGCCCGCCGAGGGACGACTTCACCCACTGGTAGACGCCGGACTCCGACCGGCGGTTGAGGCTCACCATCTCCGCGATCACCAGGGTGAACGGCACGAAGTACAGGATCGTGGCGAGCAGGAAGATCGGGGCGGCGAGCGTCCCGATCGAGACGTAGTTGTTGACCACGTTGCGGAAGTTGAAGACCGCCGCGATGACCATGCTGAACAGGATCACCGCACCGATCGACCGGCGATTCGTCATCGAATGTTCCTTGCTGTGGGTGGTGGGTACGGCTACTTGTTGTGGAAGGTGGCGCCCTCGACGGTGACGTGGGCCACCGTCACCGTCGTGTCCGGGTCGGGCAGGACCCGTGCGGCTTCGTCGGGGCCGACGACGAGCACGGATCCCCGCGGGATCGTGCACCGCTCGGCGGCGCCGCGCAGGTGCGCGCGGTCGGTGAGGTCGCTGTACGGGACGGCGACCTCCAGCCCGGCCACGGGGGCGACGTCCACCGCCGCGTCCCCGTCCACGGGCGAGAGCACCAGCAGGTACCGCCGCCGCGCGACCAGCTCGTCGGTGGCCAGCGCGCTCGTGCGAGCCCGCATCGCCGTGAGCGAGTCGCCCACGGAGTACATGACGCCCGGGAGCCGGTCCTCGGCGCGCAGCGCCTGCAGGGTTCGGTCCCACTTCGTCACGCCCCCGAGGACCTCCTCGAGGTGCGCGTGGTCGCGGAAGGTCCTCACGATCCGATCCCTTCGTCGTGGTGGGGTGCCGCCGCGGACACGGCGCGCAGGTCGAGCTCGAACCGGAACGGCTCCAGGCGCACCCGATAGCCGTCCAGCACCTCGCTGCCCCACGAGTTCGACCCGAGCCCGAGCACCCGGTGGTTGACGTTGACCGTCACCCGGTCCTCCGGCACGAGGTCCGTGCGGTGCCGCGCCGCGTCGATCGCCCCGGCCGAGTACGGCCATGCCGAGAAGGCGAACCGCTCGTCGCCCGCCGCACGGACAGCCAGACCGTCGCCGTGCGCGTCGGTGAGCGTCACCCACCGCACGTCACCGCGGTTGGCGCAGTCCTGCGGCACCACGTAGGGCGTGAACATCGCGTCCACGTCGTCGTGCCAGCGGCCCACCGTGGCGGCCGCGCGCGAGTCCGGGTAGTTCTCGCCCGGGCCGAGCCCGAACCAGTCCACCGACCGCAGGTCGCCCGGCACCGCGAACGACAGGCCGATGCGCGGCACGATGTCGCGGTAGTCACCCACCGGCTCGCCCGTCACCGCCAGGTGCACGCCGTCCGCCGCCATCGTCCACGTGAGCCCGACGGCGACGCCGATGTCGAGGGTCGGCGGCGCCACGCGCGCCGACACCTCCACCACCACGGCGCCGTCGCGCTCGCACCATGACACGTCGCGCACCGACGTCTGCAGGAGCGACAGGAAGCGGGGCGCCCAGAGCTCGTCGTTCTCCTGCTGGTGGTTGTCCACCAGCGGCTTCCAGAAACCGACCCGCGGCGGCGCCGCCAGCAGGTCCCGGCCGCCCCGGTGCCACGACAGGTCGCCCGAGAGCAGGTCGACCGTGAACCGGTCCTCCTCGGGCGTCGTCACGACCAGGGACACCCCGTCCACCACGGCGTCCACCGAGGCCCGCCCGACGCTCGCCGGCCGGCGCGGCTGGTCGGCGACGGCGACCTGGAAGCGGCCCAGCTCGCGCATCGGCGGAGCCCACTCGTGCGCGGCGGTCGAGAGCACCCGCGCGGTCAGGTGCGTCTCGCCGTGCCGGGCGATCTCCGGGGACACCGGGACCTCCCACGACCCTCCCGGGGCGACGGGGCCCGGCGTGAGCGTGCGCGTCCCGACCACCCGGCCGTCGTGCAGGGTCTCGACGACCACCACGACGTCCGACAGGTCCGTGAACCAGCGCCGGTTCGTCACCGTGCACACGCCATCGGCCCAGGCGACGCGCACCGGGCAGATCACCTGCTTGTACTCCAGCAGCCCCGGGCTCGGCTCCTGCCACGGGAACACCAGGCCGTCGATGCAGAAGCTGCCGTTGTTCGGCACGTCCCCGTGGTCCCCGCCGTACGCGTGGTACTCCCGGCCGTCGTCGGTCGTCGCGACCAGCCCGTGGTCGCACCACTCCCACACGAAGTGCCCCTGGATCGCGTCCCAGGCCTCGAAGACCCGCTGGTACTCCGCCAGGCCACCCGGACCGTTCCCCATCGCGTGCCCGTACTCGCAGATGATCCGCGGCTTCGGGTGCCGGTGCTCGCCCAGGTCGTTCATCTGCGAGACGCGGGAGTACATGGTCGAGACGACGTCGACCACCTCCGCGTCACGGTCCTCCTCGTAGTGCACCGGCCGGTACGGGTCCAGCTCCGTGCAGCGCGCGTACATCGCCGGGATGTTGCACCCGTACCCCGACTCGTTGCCCAGCGACCACATCACCACCGACGCGTGGTTGCGCTGCGCCAGCACGTGCCGCTCGATCCGGTCCACGTACGCCGCCTGCCAGGCTGCGTCGTCCGTCAGCCGCGACAGGTCGCCCACGTTCGCGAAACCGTGCGTCTCCAGGTCCGTCTCGGCGAGGACCAGCAGGCCGATCCGGTCGCACAGCTCGTAGAACCGCGGGTCGTTCGGGTAGTGCGCCGTGCGCACCGCGTTGACGTTGTGCTGCTTCATCAGGTGCAGGTCGCGCTCCACCCGCGCCATCCCGACGGCGCGCCCGCGGCGGTCGTCGTGGTCGTGCCGGTTGACGCCGTGCATCATGAACGGCGCACCGTTGAGCAGCAGGCGGCCGTCCACGATCGTCACCTCGGCCAGCCCGAGCCGGTGCGGCACGTGCTCCACCGTGCCGTCCGCGCCGCGCACCACCAGGCGCATGTCGTACAGGTACGGGTCCTCCGGGTTCCAGAACCGGGCGCCCTCGACGACGAGCGTCGCGTCCGTCCCCGGGACGACCGGCGTGGTCGCGACCACGCGCCCGCCCTCGCGGACCTCCCACGTCACCTCCACGTCACCGACGGCGCTCGCGGACAGCGTGACCTCCGCGCGGTCGGCGTCGAGCCGGTGCGTGCGCACGTGGAAGTCGGCGAGGTGCGCCGCGGGGCGGGACAGGAGGTAGACGTCGCGGAAGATCCCGGAGGCCCACCACATGTCCTGGTCCTCGAGGTACGTCCCGTCGGAGTACTGCAGCACCTTGACGACCAGGTGGTTCTCGCCCGGGTGGGCGACGTCCGTGACGTCGAACTCGGCGCTGAGGCGCGAACCCTTCGTCATCCCGACGAACGCGCCGTCCCAGTAGACCTCCGCGTAGCTCTCGACGCCGTCGAAGCGCAGGACCCGTCGGTCGCTCGTCGGGGCCTCGGGGAGGACGACGGTGCGCTGGTACACGCCCGTCGGGTCGTCGGCGGGGACGCGCGGCGGGTCCACGGGGAAGGGGTAGCCCTCGTCGGTGTACTGCAGCCGGCCGTAGCCGTCGACCTGCCACAGGTGCGGCACCCGCACGACGTCCCAGTCCGCCGCGGGCTCGGCCAGGGCGTGGGCCGGGACGCGGGCAGGGTGGTCGAAGAGCCGGAACCGCCACGCGCCGGTGAGGTCGACGAAGCCCCGCGAGCGGCGCCGGTCCGTCGTCGCGGCGAGCTCCGACGTCTCGTAGCCGAAGAAGTAGGCCCGGGCGGGCAGCCGGTGGCGGCCGGTGAGGGCGGGGTTCTCCCAGTCGTGCACGGCGGCGTCGCTCGCGCCGGCGCTGGCGGGATCCGTGGGCAGGAGGGGCATGTCCCGGAATGTAACCGGTTTCATTTGGAAGGGTCAACCAGGCGGTGCCTCGCACGGCGCCGCCCCGACACCAGCCTCCGGGTGCGCCGGTGCGCGATACTGGGCACCGTCCACCACCGTTCGGCCAGGTCACGGGCGCACCTCGCCCCGTGCGGAGAGGTCCCGATGCCGCGAGCCAGGCGTGGCGCCCCGCGCGCCGTGACGATCACCGACGTCGCCCGTGAGGCCGGGGTCTCCCGCGCGACGGCCTCGCGCGCCCTCAACGACTCCGACCTCGTGACCGACGCCACCAAGCGAGCGGTCCAGGACGCCGTCGCGCGGACCGGCTTCGTGATGAACGCCCGGGGCCGGGCCCTCGCCACCGGCCGCGCGGAGACCGTCGGCGTGCTGGTGACCGAGCCGCTCGACGAGCTGTTCGACGACCCGACGTACGGCCGGATGCTCCGCGGCATCGCCGAAGGCCTCACCGGCAGCGGGTTCCTGCCCGTGATCGTCCAGGCGTCCAGCGACTCGGAGCGCGCCCTGGCCCTGCGCAGCTTCAGCCGCCGCTCCGTCGACGCCGTCGTCCACCTCACGCCGTACCGCGGCACCGACCTCCTGGACCTCCTGGCAGGGACGGGCCTGCCGGTCGTGCTCTGCGGCCAGCTCGTCGACTCGCCGCACGAGGGGACGTTCTCCACCGTCTACTCCGACGACGTGCGCGGCGCGCGCCTCGCCGCGCAGCGTGTGGCGGACGACGGGCGGTCGCGGGTCGCGGCCGTCCTCGGGCCCGCCGACAACCCCGCGACGTCCGACCGGCTGCGCGGCTACACCGAGGTGCTCGGGGACCGCATCGACCCGGACCGCGTCGTGCACACCGGCTGGGACGCCGCCGGTGGCCTCTCGGCGACGGCACGACTGGTCGAGAGGCATCCGGACGTGGACGCGATCCTGGCCGGCTCGGACCGCATCGCCCTGGGAGCGCTCGCCGCCCTGCGCGCGGCGGGGCGCCGGGTGCCCGAGGACGTCGTCGTGGTCGGGTTCGACGACCACGCCATCGCCGCGACCGCGTCACCGCCGCTGACCACGGTCGCGCAGCCGCTCGTCGAGGAGGGCCAGGTGGCCGCACGGCTCGCGCTGGACATGATCGCCGGGGCGGGCCCGCGGACCGAGGTGCTCGAGATGCACCTGGTGGAGCGCGCGTCCGCCTGAGCGGACGTCCGGGGCGGTCGCGGGGGAGTCGCCGTACCCTCGGGCCATGACTCACGTCTTCGTCCTCAACGGTCCCAACCTCGGTCGGCTCGGCGTGCGCGAGCCCGAGATCTACGGTCACGCCTCCATGGCCGACCTCGAGCGGGAGGCCGCGGTCTGGGGGAGCGAGCTGGGCGTCACCGTCGACGTGCGCCAGACCGACGACGAGTCGGAGCTCGTGGGCTGGCTGCACGAGGCCGTGGACGCCCGCGCGCACGTGGTGCTCAACCCGGCCGCGTTCACGCACTACAGCTACGCGCTGCGCGACGCGGCGGCGCAGGTGACGACGTCCGGCCTGCTGCTCGTCGAGGTGCACCTGTCGAACCCGGCCTCGCGGGAGTCGTTCCGGCACTACTCCGTGGTGGCGGGCATCGCGACGGGGACGATCGCGGGCTTCGGCTTCGACTCGTACCGCCTGGCACTCGGCGCCCTCGCGCACAAGCTGCGTCCCTGAAGGTCCGAGTCTCCAGGGTCAGGCCTTGAGCAGTATCAACCCATGAGCCTTGTTGATTGCTCCACAAGGCTCTAGCCTTGAATCATGATCGTCGTGACCGCGGACCAGCGGGGCAGCACCCGGGGGCCCGACCGCGTGCCCGAGGCGCTGGCACTCGTCGGCGCGCGCACTGCGGAGAGGCCCGGCGTCGTGCTGCCGTTCGACCGGACCGTCGGCGACGAGCTGCAGGGGGTGCTGGCCGCGGACGACGACGGCGCCGCGCTCGCCGTGGACGTCGTCCTCGACCTGGTGCGCGACGGCGGCTGGTCGGTGGGCGTCGGGCTCGGCGCGGTCGACCGGCCGCTGCCCGAGGAGTCGCGCGCGGCGTCCGGGCCGGCGTTCGTGCGGGCCCGCACGGCCGTCGAGCGGGCGAAGCGGCGCGGGCGGGGCAGCGTGCCCCTGGCCGTGGTCGGGCCGGACGAGGAGCCGCGCGCGACGGTGACCGCGGACGCGCAGGCGCTCCTCCACCTGCTGGGGGCCGTCGTCGCGCGCCGTTCCGCGGCCGGGTGGGAAGCCGTCGACACGCTCGTCGCGCAGCGGGGCCCGGCGCCGCAGCGGGCGTCGGCGGCGGCGCTGGGGGTGAGCGAGCAGGCGGTGAGCCAGCGGCTGCGCGCCGCGTTGTGGGCCGAGGACCTGGCCGCCCGGCCGCTCGCGGCGCGCCTGCTGCGGGCGGCCGGCGCCGACCCGGCCCACGGCACCGACGACCGTGTCGGTGTCCCGGACGACGATGCCGGTGGCGGTGGTGACGACGATGCCGGTAATGGTGCCGGTGACGATTCCGGCGACGACGAGACGGGGGAGGGGCGCGCACGGTGAGCTTCGCAGCGGTGGCGGCGGACGTCGCGGTGTGGGTCGTGGGCCTGGCCGCGAGCGTGGGTGGCGGAGCCTGGCTCGTGCCGTGGGTGCTGCGGCACGCGGAGCGCGAGCCGCAGGCGGCGGCGGAGGCGGTCGCCGTGCTGCGCGGCGGCACCTGGATCGGGCTGCTCGAGCGGCTGTGCGTCACGGGTTCGCTGCTCGCCGGCTACCCGGAGGGCGTGGCCGTCGTCGTCGCGGTCAAGGGGCTCGGCCGGTTCCCCGAGCTGCGCGAGCATCCGGTCGCGAGCGAGCGGTTCGTCGTCGGCACGCTGGCGTCGCTCGCGTGGTCGGCCGCCCTCGGCATCGCGGGGCACGGGCTGCTGGTCGCGCTGTAGAATGTTCCGGGCTCTCTGCGGCCCGGCACGTCGACATCCCGCAGGACGTCCGCACGACTTCCGCTCCGTACCCGACCCCACCCCCGATCTGAGGACGAACAAGAAACGTGGCTACCTCCAACGACATCAAGAACGGCACCGTGCTCCGCATCGACGGTCAGCTCTGGACGATCATCGAGTTCCAGCACGTCAAGCCGGGCAAGGGTGGCGCGTTCGTCCGCACCAAGATGAAGAACGTCGTGTCGGGCAAGACGGTCGACAAGACCTTCAACGCGGGCGTCAAGATCGAGACCGCGAACGTGGACCGCCGCGACTTCCAGTACCTGTACATGGACGGCGCCGACTACGTCTTCATGGACACCGACACGTACGACCAGATCACGGTTCCGGCCGCCACCGTCGGCGACGCGAGCAACTACATGCTCGAGGGCATGAACATCATGGTCGCCTCCAACGACGGCACCCCGCTCTACGTCGAGCTCCCGTCGTCCGTGGTCCTCGAGATCACCTACACGGAGCCGGGCCTGCAGGGCGACCGCTCCACCGGCGGCACCAAGCCCGCCACGCTCGAGACGGGCGCGGAGATCCAGGTCCCGCTGTTCCTCGAGCAGGGCACCAAGGTCAAGGTCGACACGCGTGACGGGTCGTACCTGGGCCGCGTGAACGACTGACGGGCGCCTGCTGACATGGGTGCACGCACCAAGGCGCGCAAGCGCGCCGTCGACATCCTCTTCGAGGCGGAGCAGCGCGGGCTCGACCCGCAGGTGCTCGTCGCGGACCGGGTGATCGAGCCGCACACCGAGGCCGCGGTGCCGCAGTACACGGTCGACCTCGTGGAGGGCGTCGCCGCCCACCGCGAGCGCATCGACGAGCTGCTGGCCACCTACTCGCAGGGCTGGACGGTGGAGCGGATGCCCGCGGTCGACCGTGCGCTGCTGCGGATCGGCACCTGGGAGCTGCTGTACAACGACGACGTCCCCGACGCCGTCGCGGTGGACGAGGCGGTCGACCTGGCCGGCCAGCTCTCGACCGACGACTCGCCGTCGTTCGTCAACGGCCTGCTGGGCCGGCTCGTCGACATCAAGCCGACGCTGCTGATCTGACGCAGCCCGTCCGATCGCCGAACAGGCGGTTGCTCCCGGAACCCGGCCCCGAACGCCGCGATACCGGGAGCGACCGCCTGTTCGTCGTGCGGAGCGGTCGCGTGTGACGTACGCCGCGCCCGCATCGTGGGCACCCTCACGGGGACCGCGGAGGCGACGGGATATGGTGGTGGGGCACGTGAACGACACCCTTTAACACCGTCCCGTGAGGCGGAGAAGGAGGTCGCCAGTGACTGCTGGCACCGGCATGCCCGGAACACCTGAGATGCCCGACGCCCCGGAGGGGACCGTCGTGCTCGGCGCGAGCGACGTCGCCCGCGCCCTCACCCGCATCGCGCACGAGATCGTCGAGCGCGCCAAGGGGGCCCAGGACGTCGTCCTGCTCGGCATCCCGACCCGCGGGGTCACCCTCGCCGCCCGCCTCGCGCAGCGGCTCGCGAGCATCGACCCCGCCTTCGACCCGGAGCGCGACCTCGGCGAGCTGGACGTCACGATGTACCGCGACGACCTGCGCCGGCAGCCGACCCGCGCGGTCGGCGTCACGCGCCTGCCTGCCGCGGGGATCGAGGGCAAGACCGTCGTCCTCGTCGACGACGTCCTCTTCTCCGGCCGCACGATCCGCGCCGCCCTCGACGCGATCGGCGACCTCGGCCGCCCGCAGGCCGTGCGCCTCGCCTGCCTCGTGGACCGTGGCCACCGCGAGCTGCCGATCCGCCCCGACTTCGTGGGCAAGAACCTCCCCACGGCCCAGACGGAGCGCGTGCGCGTGCTCCTGGCCGAGGTGGACGGCTCGGACGCCGTGGTGATCAGCGGGCGCGAGCCCGGCACGGTTCCGGGTGAGGGGGCCGCGCGATGAAGCACCTCCTCTCCACCGCCGACCTCGCCAAGGACGAGGCGATCGAGCTCCTGGACACGGCCGCGCAGATGGCCGCGACGCAGTCCCGCGAGATCAAGAAGCTGCCCACGCTGCGGGGGCGCACCGTGGTGAACCTCTTCTTCGAGGACTCCACCCGCACCCGCATCTCGTTCGAGACGGCCGCCAAGCGGCTGTCCGCGGACGTCATCAACTTCTCCGCCAAGGGGTCGAGCGTCTCCAAGGGCGAGTCCCTCAAGGACACCGCGCTCACGCTGCACGCCATGGGGGCGGACGCCGTCGTGGTCCGGCACTGGGCCTCGGGCGCGCCGTACCAGCTCGCGCACGCCGGCTGGCTCGACGCGGCCGTGCTCAACGCGGGCGACGGCACGCACATGCACCCCACGCAGGCGCTGCTCGACGCGTACACCATCCGCCGGCACCTCGGCGGCCACGGCGGCGGCCTGCGCCGCGGCGGGGACGACGGCGTCGGCGCGGACCTCGCCGGCGTGCGGGTCGCGATCGTCGGCGACGTGCTGCACTCGCGCGTCGCGCGGGCGAACGTGTGGCTGCTGCGCACGCTCGGCGCCGAGGTCACCCTGGTCGCGCCGCCCACGCTGCTGCCCGTCGGGGTGGAGGCGTGGCCGTGCCGCACCTCCTACGACCTGGACGCCACGCTCGCGGACTGGCAGCCGGACGCCGTGATGATGCTGCGGGTGCAGCGCGAGCGGATGTCCGGGGGAGCGGGGGCGTTCTTCCCGAGCCCGCTGGAGTACACCCGCTACTTCGGCCTCGACGGCCGCCGCCTGGCCCTGCTGCCCGCGCACTCGATCGTCATGCATCCCGGCCCGATGAACCGCGGGCTGGAGATCTCCGCCGAGGCGGCGGACTCCGACCGCGCGGTCATCGTGGAGCAGGTGGCCAACGGCGTCGCGGTGCGCATGGCCGCGCTCTACCTGCTGCTGTCCGGAAGCTCCTCGTCCGCCCCCGTCTCGAGCACCACCGAAGGGACCGCCCTGTGACCACCACCTACGTGCTGCGCGGGGCCCGTCCCCTCGGCGGCGACCCGGCCGACGTCGTCCTGTCCGGCGGCGTGATCGCCCAGGTCGCGGCCCCGGGCGACGCGGACGTGCCCGCGGGCGACGATGTCGTGGAGATCGAGGCCGGCGGCCACGTGCTGCTGCCCGGCCTCGTCGACCTGCACACCCACCTGCGCGAGCCGGGCCGCGAGGACGCCGAGACGGTCGCGTCGGGCACGCGCGCGGCGGCGGCCGGCGGCTTCACCGCCGTGCACGCCATGGCCAACACGTCGCCCGTCGCCGACACCGCCGGCGTGGTCGAACAGGTGTGGCGCCTGGGCCAGGAGGCCGGCTGGGTCGACGTGCACCCGGTCGGCGCGGTCACCGTGGGGCTCGGCGGCGAGCGACTCGCCGAGCTCGGCGCGATGGCCGACTCCGCCGCCCGCGTGCGGGTCTTCTCCGACGACGGCAAGTGCGTGCACGACCCGATCCTCATGCGCCGGGCCCTGGAGTACGTCAAGGCGTTCGACGGGGTCGTCGCGCAGCACGCGCAGGAGCCGCGCCTCACCGAGGGCGCCCAGATGAACGAGGGCGTCGTCTCCGCCGAGATCGGCCTGGCCGGCTGGCCCGCCGTCGCCGAGGAGGCGATCATCGCCCGCGACGTGCTGCTGGCCGAGCACGTCGGGTCGCGCCTGCACGTGTGCCACCTGTCGACCGCGGGCTCGGTCGAGATCGTGCGCTGGGCCAAGGGACGCGGCATCGACGTCACCGCCGAGGTGACGCCGCACCACCTGATCCTCACGGACGAGCTCGCCCGCACCTACGACCCGACGTTCAAGGTGAACCCGCCGCTGCGCACGGCCGAGGACGTCGAGGCGGTGCGCGCCGGCCTGGCCGACGGCACCATCGACATCGTCGCCACCGACCACGCCCCGCACACCCGCGAGGACAAGGACTGCGAGTGGGGCGCCGCCGCGTTCGGCATGACCGGGCTGGAGACGGCCCTGTCGGTCGTGCAGCAGACCATGGTCGACACCGGCCGCCTCACCTGGGCCGACGTCGCGCGCGTCCTGTCGACCAACCCCGCCCGGATCGGTCGGATCGCCGACCACGGCCGACCGCTCGAGGCCGGCGAGCCCGCCAACCTCACGCTGGTCGACCCGGCCGCCACCCGCCTGGTCGACGGCGCCGCCCAGGTCACCGCGAGCGGCAACACGCCCTTCGCCGGGCGCGAGCTGCCCGGTCGCGTGGTGGCGACGTTCCTGCGCGGGCGTGCCACGGTGCTGGAGGGCTCGCCCGTCGAGCCCGCCGCTGCGCCGGTGGCCGAGCGGGGAGTCGCACGATGAACCTCCCCATGCCGGTCGCGGTCGGGATCTGGGTCGTGATCGGCGTCCTGCTCCTGCTCGTGATCCTCACGGGCCGGCGCCGGCTCGCCGCCCGCACCCGGGACACGGTCCCCGTGCCGCCCGAGGCCCCCGAGGATCTCGGCGCCCTGCGCCTGGGGCCGCTCGACGCGACCTACGTCTCCTCGACGCTCGCCGGGGACTGGTTGGCCCGCGTCGGCGCCCACCACCTCGGCGACCGCTCCACCGCCCACGTGTCCGTGCACGACGCCGGCGTGCTGGTCGAGCGCGACGGCGCCCCGGACGTGTTCGTGCCCGTGACCGCCCTGCGCGGCGTCGGCCTCGCGCCCGGCATGGCCGGCAAGTACGTCGGCGCCGACGGCCTGGTCGTCGTCACCTGGGAGGACCCGGCGCGCGACGGCGTGCCCGCCGTCGCCCTCGACACCGGCCTGCGCACCCGCCTGGCACCCGACCGCTCCCGCCTGGTCGACGCCGTGCGCCACCTCATGACCTCCGCCCCCGCACCGAAGGACGAGCAGTGACCTCCAGCTCCCTGACCAGCCCCGCGCCCAGCACGGGATCAAGCCCGGCACAAAGCCCCGCGCCCCACGCGGCCCTCCTCGTGCTCGAGGACGGCACCGTCGCCCGGGGTCGCGCGTACGGCGCCCGCGGCGCGACCTTCGGCGAGATCGTCTTCTCCACCGGCATGACCGGCTACCAGGAGACCCTCACCGACCCCTCCTACCACCGGCAGATCGTCGTGATGACGGCCCCGCACGTCGGGAACACCGGCATCAACGACGAGGACCCGGAGTCCGGCAAGATCTGGGTCGCCGGCTACGTGCTGCGCGACCCGGCCCGCCGCGTGTCCTCGTGGCGCGCGGACCGCTCCCTCGAGGCGGAGCTCGCGGCGCAGGGCGTCGTCGGCATCAGCGACGTCGACACCCGCAAGCTCACGCGCCACCTGCGCGAGCTGGGCGTGATGCGCGCCGGCATCTTCTCCGGCGACGCCCTGGTGCGCGAGGTGGCCCCCGGCACGCTCGTCGAGCGCTCGGTGCCCGAGCTGGTCGCCGAGGTGCAGGCCTCCCCGCAGATGGCGGGCGCGAACCTCTCCCCGGAGGTCACCACCGAGCACGCGTACGTCGTGGAGCCGTCGGGCGAGTTCGCCGGCCGCGACCCGCTGGCGACGGTCGTCGCCGTCGACCTCGGCATCAAGGCCATGACCCCGGCGCGCCTCGCCCAGCGCGGCGTGCGGGTGCACGTGGTGCCGCAGTCGGCCACGATCGCCGACATCGAGGCGCTGCTGCCGACGGACGGCTCGCCCACCGGCGTGTTCTTCTCGAACGGCCCCGGCGACCCGTCGTCGGCCACGCACGAGATCGAGCTGCTGCGCGGCGTGCTGGACCGCGGCATCCCGTTCTTCGGCATCTGCTTCGGCAACCAGCTGCTGGGCCGCGCCCTGGGGTACGGCACCTACAAGCTCGGCTACGGCCACCGCGGCATCAACCAGCCGGTGATGGACCGCACCACGGGCAAGGTCGAGGTCACGGCGCACAACCACGGGTTCGCCGTGGATGCCCCGCTGGACGCCGTGTCGACCGCGCCGCACGACGCCGAGCGCACCGACGGCCGCGCCTACGGGCGCGTCATCGTGTCCCACGTGGGCCTCAACGACCAGGTGGTCGAGGGGCTCACCGCGCTCGACGTGCCGGCCTTCTCCGTGCAGTACCACCCCGAGGCCGCCGCCGGCCCCCACGACAGCGCCTACCTCTTCGACCGCTTCGTCGAGCTCATGACGAGCCGCGAGCCCGTGACCGTCCCCGCCGCCACGCTGGCCGCGCTGAAGGAGAACTGATGCCCCGCCGTTCCGACCTCTCCTCCGTCCTGGTCATCGGCTCCGGCCCGATCGTCATCGGGCAGGCCTGCGAGTTCGACTACTCCGGCACGCAGGCCTGCCGCGTGCTCAAGGAGGAGGGCCTGCGCGTCGTCCTCGTGAACTCGAACCCGGCCACGATCATGACCGACCCGGAGTTCGCCGACGCCACGTACGTCGAGCCGATCACCACCGAGGTGCTCACCTCGATCATCGCCAAGGAGCGCCCCGACGCCCTGCTGCCCACCCTGGGCGGCCAGACGGCGCTCAACGCGGCCATCGCCCTCGACGAGGCCGGCGTCCTGGAGCAGTACGACGTCGAGCTCATCGGCGCGAACATCCCCGCCATCCAGAAGGGCGAGGACCGCCAGCAGTTCAAGGACGTCGTCGAGAAGTGCGGCGGCGAGTCCGCCCGCTCCGTCATCGTGCACACCGTCGAGGAGGCCGTCGCGGCGGCCACGGACCTCGGGTACCCGATGGTCGTGCGCCCCTCCTTCACCATGGGCGGCCTCGGGTCCGGCTTCGCCTACGACGAGGCCGAGCTGCGCCGCATCGTCGGCCAGGGCCTGCACTACTCGCCGACCACCGAGGTGCTCCTGGAGGAGTCCATCCTCGGCTGGAAGGAGTACGAGCTCGAGCTGATGCGCGACAAGGACGACAACGTCGTGGTCGTCTGCTCGATCGAGAACGTCGACCCGGTCGGCGTGCACACCGGCGACTCGGTCACGGTCGCGCCCGCGATGACGCTCACCGACCGCGAGTACCAGAAGCTGCGCGACATCGGCATCGCCGTCATCCGCGAGGTAGGCGTCGACACCGGCGGCTGCAACATCCAGTTCGCCGTCGACCCCGACACGGGCCGCATCATCGTCATCGAGATGAACCCGCGCGTGTCGCGGTCCTCGGCCCTCGCGTCGAAGGCCACCGGCTTCCCGATCGCGAAGATCGCCGCCAAGCTCGCCGTGGGGTACACGCTCGACGAGATCCCCAACGACATCACGCGCGTCACGCCGGCCAGCTTCGAGCCCACGCTCGACTACGTCGTCGTCAAGGTGCCCCGCTTCGCGTTCGAGAAGTTCCCCGCCGCCGACCCGACGCTCACCACGACCATGAAGTCCGTGGGCGAGGCCATGGCCCTGGGCCGCAACTTCACCGAGGCGCTCGGCAAGGCCCTGCGCTCGATCGACAAGGGCGGCGTCTCCTTCCACTGGGACGGCGCCGCGCCGTCCGGGGCGGAGCTCGACCAGCTGCTCGCCGAGATCGTGCGACCCACCGAGCACCGCATGGTCGGCGTCCAGCAGGCGCTGCGCGCCGTCGTCGCCGGCCACACGACGCTCGAGGCGGTCTTCGACGCGACCAAGATCGACCCCTGGTTCCTCGACCAGATCCTGCTCATGAACGAGGTCGCCGCGGAGGTCGCCGCCAGCCCGACCCTCACGGAGGACGTGCTGCGCCGCGCCAAGCGGCACGGCCTGTCCGACGTGCAGGTCGCGCGCCTGCGCGGCATGGGCCCGGCGGGGGAGGCCACCGTCCGCGAGGTGCGCCGCGCGCTCGGCGTCCGCCCCGTCTACAAGACGGTCGACACCTGCGCCGCCGAGTTCGCGGCCCGCACGCCGTACCACTACTCGTCGTACGACGAGGAGACCGAGGTGGCGCCGCGCGAGCGCGAGGCCGTCATCATCCTCGGCTCGGGCCCGAACCGGATCGGCCAGGGCATCGAGTTCGACTACTCGTGCGTGCACGCCGCCCTGACCCTCTCGGAGCGGTACGAGACCGTCATGGTCAACTGCAACCCGGAGACCGTCTCGACGGACTACGACACCTCCGACCGCCTGTACTTCGAGCCGCTGACGTTCGAGGACGTGCTCGAGGTCTACGAGGCCGAGCTCGCCGCGGGCCCCGTCAAGGGCGTCATCGTGCAGCTCGGCGGGCAGACGCCCCTCGCCCTCGCGCAGCGCCTCGCGGACGCGGGTGTGCCGATCCTCGGCACCTCGCCCGAGGCGATCGACGCCGCGGAGGACCGCGGCATCTTCGGCCAGGTCCTGCTCGACGCCGGCCTGCCGGCCCCCGCGTTCGGCACGGCCCGCTCGCTGGGCCAGGCCCGCGAGGTCGCCGAGACGATCGGCTACCCGGTGCTGGTGCGCCCGTCGTACGTGCTGGGCGGTCGGGGCATGGAGATCGTGTACTCCGCCGAGCAGCTCACGGAGTACGTCGAGCGGGCGCTCGCGGCCGCCGCCGCGGACGAGCGCACGGCGGGCGGCCTGCTGCCCGCGCCGCTGCTCATCGACCGCTTCCTCGACGACGCGATGGAGATCGACGTCGACGCCCTGTACGACGGCGAGGAGATGTTCCTCGGCGGCGTCATGGAGCACATCGAGGAGGCCGGCATCCACTCCGGCGACTCGGCGTGCGTGCTGCCGCCGGTCTCGCTCTCGACCGCGGAGATCGAGCGCATCCGCCGCTCCACCGAGGCGATCGCGAAGGGCGTCGGCGTGCGGGGCCTGCTCAACGTGCAGTACGCGCTCGTCTCCGACGTGCTGTACGTGCTCGAGGCGAACCCGCGCGCGTCGCGCACCGTCCCGTTCGTGTCCAAGGCGACGGGCACCTCGATGTCCAAGGCCGCGGCCCGCGTGATGGTCGGCGAGTCGATCGGCGAGCTGCGCGAGGCCGGCGTCCTGCCCGCCGAGGGCGACGGCGGCACGCTCGACCTCGGCGCGCCGCTCGCCGTCAAGGAGGCCGTGCTGCCGTTCAAGCGGTTCCGCACCGCCGAGGGCCAGGTCGTCGACACGGTGCTCGGCCCGGAGATGCGCTCCACGGGCGAGGTGATGGGCTTCGACAAGGACTTCCCGCACGCCTTCGCGAAGTCGCAGGCCGCCGCGTTCGGCGGGCTGCCCACCGCGGGCCGGGTGTTCGTGTCGGTCGCGGACCGGGACAAGCGCTCGATCATCTTCCCGGTGAAGCGGCTCGCGGAGCTGGGCTTCGAGGTGCTCGCCACGTCCGGCACGGCGCAGGTGCTGCGCCGCAACGGCATCGGCAGCACGGTGGTGCGCAAGTTCTCCGAGGGGCGCGGCGCCGACGGCGAGCCGACGATCGTCGACCTCATCACCGACGGTAGCGTCGACCTCGTGGTCAACTCCCCGTCCGGCCAGGGCGCGCGCGCCGACGGCTACGAGATCCGCGCCGCCACGACGGCGGCCGACAAGCCGATGATCACCACGGTGGACCAGCTCGCCGCGGCGGTGCAGGGCATCGAGGCGGTCCGCGGCGGTCCGTTCGACGTCGCGAGCCTGCAGGAGCACACGGCGGCGACCCGCGAGCGGCTCGGCGCCGGTGCGGCGGCGGGGGTGCCGGCGTGAGCGCGGTGACGGGTGCGGCCCCTGCGCCCTTCGGCGCCCGCCTCGCCGCGGCGATGGACGCCCACGGCCCCCTGTGCGTGGGCATCGACCCGCACGCGTCGCTGCTCGCGGCGTGGGGCCTGGGCGACGACGCCGCCGGGGTCCGGGAGTTCGGGCTGCGGGTCGTGGACGCGCTCGGCGGGCGGGTCGCGGCCTTCAAGCCGCAGGCCGCGTTCTTCGAGCGGCACGGCTCGGCCGGCGTCGCCGCGCTGGAGGACGTCATCGCCGCCTCGCGGGCCGTCGGCACGCTGACGATCGTCGACGCCAAGCGCGGCGACATCGGCTCGACGATGGGCGCGTACGCCGACGCGTTCCTGGCCGACGGGTCCCCGCTCGCGGGCGACGCCGTGACGGTGTCGCCGTACCTGGGCTTCGGCTCGCTGGCGCCGGCCGCCGAGCTGGCCGCCCGCACCGGGCGCGGGATCTTCGTGCTGTGCCTCACGTCCAACAAGGAGGGGCACGAGGTGCAGCACGCCGTCGGGCCCGACGGCGTGAGCGTCGCGGCGTCGGTCGCCGCCCAGGCGGCCGTGCTGAACGCCGGCGCCGTCGCCGAGGGGCTGCCGATGGGCTCTGTCGGCCTCGTCGTCGGCGCGACCGTCGGCGACGCCGCCCGCGAGACCGGCACGGACCTCGTGGCGGTGCACGGGCCGCTGCTCGCCCCCGGCGTGGGCGCGCAGGGCGCGGGGGAGCGGGAGCTCGCCTCGGCCTTCGGCGACGCCCGGCGGCAGGTGCTCGCGTCGTCCTCCCGCGGCGTCCTCGCGGCGGGTCCCGACGCCGAGGGGCTGCGTGCCGCCGCCGCGTCCGCGGTCGCGGACGCGCGGGCCGCGCTGCGCCCCTGAGGCGCCGACCGACCGCGCGACGGGCCTGCTCCTCCTGGGGCGGGCCCGTCGTCGTCCGCGCGCCGTGCGCCCGGGGTCAGGAGGCGACGACCTGCCACACGGACACGTGCCGCTCGCTGTCGGCCGTGAAGGGCGTGCGGTCCCAGTCCTCCCAGCGGTGCACCAGGCGCATCCCGGCGATCCGCGCCATGAGGTCCAGCTCCGCGGGCCAGACGTACCGGAACGGCAGCCACCGGAACCGGCCGGTGCCGTCCGCTCCGACCGTCACGTGGTTCGACGTGAACCGCTGGGTGACCACGTCCAGCCGGTCGAAGCCCACGTACCCGCCGCCGGCGTCGTCGGGCGCGACCGCGAACGGCACGGTGTCCTGCCCGGGCGGCATCCGCCGCAGGGGCGGCACCCCGACCTCGACGACGAAGTGGCCGCCGGGGCGCAGGTGGGCGGCGGCGGTGCGGAAGCAGTCCACCTGGCCGTCCTGCGTCGTGACGTTCCCGATGGTGTTGAAGACCAGGTAGGCGAGGGAGAACTCGCCGGGCACGCGGGTGCTCGTCATGTCGCCGATCGTCACCTCCACCCGGTCGCCGCCGGGCTTGTCCGCGACGCGCGCCGCCATCGCCCGGGACAGCTCGATGCCGTGCACCGGCACCCCGCGCCGTGCGAGGGGCGCGGCGACGCGACCGGTGCCGACGGCCAGCTCGAGGGCGGCGCCGTCGCCGGCGAGCCCGGCGAGCACTGCGACCGTGCGCTCGACGACCGCCGGGTCGAACTCCCGGTCGGTGGAGGAGTCGTAGCGGGCGGCGACGCTCTCGGGGAACCAGCCGTCGTCGATGCGGTCGGTGTTGCTGTCCGTGCTGCTGTCCGTGGTGGTGCCGGTGCTGCCGTTCTGGACGGCGTCCGGGGTCGTGCTCGGGTCGGTCGACATGCCCCGACCGTAGGGCGGCGCGGTCGCGCACGAGGAGGACTTTTTCGGGCAGGCGCGCGACCTGCGACGATGTCCTGACCCGAATGCCGCTTTCCTCCCGGTCGTGGGGTCGCGGTTGCCGCGCTACGGATTGCCGCCTCCGCAGGTCGTGGCTACTTTCGAGGGAGCAGTTCCCTCACAGGCGGACCGACAGAGTAGGTGACTTGCGTGGCTCTCCCCCCTCTCACCCCGGAACAGCGTGCAGCGGCCCTCGAGAAGGCGGCCGAGGCTCGGCGCGTCCGCGCGGAGATCAAGAACCGGCTGAAGTACTCCCAAGGCTCGCTCAAGGATGTGATCGAGAAGGGCAAGACCGACGACATGGTCGGCAAGCTCAAGGTCGTCTCGCTGCTCGAGTCGCTCCCCGGGGTCGGTAAGGTGAAGGCCCGGGCGATCATGGAGGAGATCGGGATCGCCGAGACCCGCCGGGTCCGCGGCCTCGGGCCGCACCAGGCTTCGGCGCTCATCGAGAGGTTTGGCTGACATTTCCGCACCACCCGCCGGCCGTCCGGCATCGCAGGAAGCCCCCGTCACCGTCGGCGCGGACACGGGGGCGCCGCCGGCCCGGTTGACCGTGCTCGCGGGGCCGACGGCCGTCGGCAAGGGCACGGTCTCCGCCGACGTCCGCGCCCGCTACCCGCAGGTGTGGCTGTCGGTGTCGGCGACGACGCGGCCGCCGCGCCCCGGCGAGGTGCACGGCGTGCACTACCTCTTCGTCTCGCCCGAGGAGTTCGACCGGATGGTCGCCGACGGCGAGATGCTCGAGTGGGCGGTGGTGCACGGCCGGCACCGGTACGGCACGCCTCGTGGGCCGGTCGAGGAGCACCTCGCGGCCGGCGTGCCCACCCTGCTGGAGATCGACCTGCAGGGCGCCCGCCAGGTGCGGGAGGCCGTCGCGGCGCGGGGGCTCGCCGCGCAGTTCGTCTTCCTCGCCCCGCCGAGCTTCGACGAGCTGGTGCGGCGACTGGTCGGCCGCGGCACGGAGGACGCGGAGGAGCGCGAGCGGCGCCTGCGCACGGCGCGGACCGAGCTCGCCGCCGAGTCCGAGTTCGACGTGACGATCGTCAACGACGACGTCACGCACGCCACCGACCGTCTCGCGCGCGTGATGGGTGTGACGTCCGCCGCGCCCCGGGTCGCGCTGTAGGGCGGCCGACCAAGGCGGCTGCCGGTCCGGGCCCGAGCGCGGGTAGGATGGACCGCTGACCCCCCTGACGTCTCGTCATCCAACTTTGTCTGGAGTGTGACCCATGGCCGGAACCGTGGCCCAGCCCATCGGCATCACCGACCCGCCCATCGACGAGCTGCTCGAGCGCACGGACTCGAAGTACGGCCTGGTGCTGTACGCGTCCCAGCGCGCGCGTCAGATCAACGCCTACTACTCGCAGCTCAACGAGGGCCTGCTGGAGAACGTGGGCCCGCTGGTCGAGACCCGCAACCAGGAGAAGCCGCTCTCCATCGCCATGCGCGAGATCAACGAGGGCCTGCTGACCTCCACGCCCGTCGAGGAGAAGCCCGCGGCCGCCGCGGAGCCGGTCGTCGACCCCGGCGACGAGATCACCTTCTGACGCTCGCCGTCGACCGGCTTCGACCCGCGGTGACGAGGTAGCGCGCGATGAGGATCCTGCTCGGTGTCAGCGGCGGCATCGCCGCCTACAAGGCCGTGCTGCTGCTGCGGCTCCTGCGCGAGCAGGGGCACGCGGTCCGGGTGATCCCGACCGCCTCCGCCCTGCGGTTCGTCGGCGCGCCGACGTTCGAGGCGCTGTCCGGGGAGCCCGTCACCGACGAGGTCTTCGAGGACGTCGCGCACGTGCCGCACGTGGCGCTCGGCCAGGGCGCCGACCTCGTCGTCGTCGCGCCCGCCACGGCGGACCTGCTCGCCCGTGCCGCCACCGGCCGTGCGGACGACCTCCTCACCTCGACGCTCCTCACCGCGCGCTGCCCGGTCGTGATGGCGCCCGCCATGCACACCGAGATGTGGGAGCACCCCGCCACCCGCGCCAACGTGGTGACGCTGCGCGAGCGCGGCGTCACGGTGATCGAGCCGGCCGCCGGCCGCCTCACCGGCGCGGACACGGGCCCGGGCCGGCTGCCCGAGCCCGAGGAGATCGCCCGGGTGGCCCTCGCGGCCGCGGCGCGCGACGGCGGGCACGGCGGGGACCTCACCGGGCGCACCGTGGTCGTCTCCGCGGGCGGCACCCGCGAGCCGATCGACCCGGTGCGCTTCATCGGCAACCGCTCGAGCGGGCGCCAGGGCGCCGCGCTGGCCGAGGCCGCGCGGGCCCGCGGCGCGGACGTCACCCTCGTGGCGGCCAACCTGGACGACGCGGTGTGCGCCCCCGCGCGGGCGGCCGGCGTCGCCGTCGTGCCCGTGGAGACCACGGCCGAGCTGCGCGACGCCGTGCGTGCGGGCGCCGCGGAGGCGGACGTCGTCGTGATGGCCGCGGCGGTCGCCGACTTCCGGCCCGCCGACGTGCCGGACGCGAAGATCAAGAAGGTGCCCGGCACGGGCCCGGCGCCGATCACGCTGGTCGAGAACCCGGACGTGCTCGCGGAGCTCGCGCGCGACCGGCTGCGGCCCGGCCAGCTCGTCGTCGGCTTCGCCGCCGAGACCGGGGACGCCGACGGATCGGTCCTCGAGCACGGGCGCCGCAAGGCGCTGCGCAAGGGCGCCGACCTGCTCGCGGTGAACGCCGTGGGCTCGGGGCGCGGGTTCGGTGCACCGACGAACGCCGTCACGGTGCTCGACGGCCGCGGCGAGGTCGTGGCCGAGGCCGCCGGGTCGAAGCGCGAGGTCGCCGACGCGATCTGGGACGCCGTGACGAAGACGCTGTCCGGCATCTGAGATTCACCCCAGCATGTGAGACTTTTCCCGTCTCGGGGGCCTGGTGCGGCGGCCCGCTGCCCGTAGGCTGTCCGCCATGACCGATGCGCTGCGCCTCTTCACGTCCGAGTCCGTGACCGAGGGCCACCCGGACAAGGTGTGCGACCAGATCTCCGACGCGATCCTGGACGCGCTGCTGGCGCAGGACCCGCGCTCGCGCGTGGCGGTCGAGACGATGGTGACCACCGGCCTCGTGCACGTGGCCGGCGAGGTCACCACCGACGCGTACGTCGAGATCCCGCAGATCGTGCGCGAGGTCGTGCGCCGCATCGGTTACACGTCGTCGGCCATCGGGTTCGACGGCGACTCGTGCGGCGTGTCGGTGTCCATCGGTCAGCAGTCGCCCGACATCGCGCAGGGCGTGGACAAGAGCCTCGAGGAGCGCGACGACGCCTCCGGTCCCGGCCTCGACCGCGACCCCCTCGACGCGCAGGGCGCGGGCGACCAGGGCCTGATGTTCGGGTACGCCACCGACGAGACGCCCTCGCTGATGCCGCTGCCCATCTGGACGTCGCACCGGCTCGCGGAGCGGCTGTCGGCCGTCCGCCGCTCCGGCGAGCTGCCCGGGCTGCGGCCCGACGGCAAGACGCAGGTCACCGTGGCGTACGACGGCGACCGGCCCGTGCGGATCGACACCGTCGTGCTCTCCACCCAGCACGACGCCGACATCGTGCAGGAGAAGCTGCAGCGCGAGGTCGCCGACGTCGTCATCGCCCCGGTGCTGGCCCAGGTGGCCCAGGAGACCGGCGTCGAGACGGCGGACGCCCGCCTCATCGTCAACCCCACCGGCAAGTTCGTCGTCGGCGGGCCGCAGGGCGACGCCGGCCTCACCGGCCGCAAGATCATCGTCGACACCTACGGCGGGATGGCCCGCCACGGCGGCGGCGCCTTCTCCGGCAAGGACCCGTCGAAGGTCGACCGCTCCGCCGCGTACGCCATGCGCTGGGTCGCGAAGAACGTCGTCGCCGCGGGGCTGGCGCGCCGGTGCGAGGTGCAGGTCGCGTACGCGATCGGCAAGGCGCACCCGGTCGGGCTGTACGTGGAGACGTTCGGCACCGAGACCGTGCCCACCGAGCGGATCGCCGCCGCCATCGAGAGCGTCTTCGACCTGCGCCCCGCCGCGATCATCCGCGACCTCGACCTGCTGCGCCCTGTGTACGCGGCGACCGCCGCCTACGGGCACTTCGGGCGCGACCTGCCGGGCTTCACGTGGGAGCGCACGGACCGCGTGGAGGCGTTGCGGGCTGCGGTCTGATCTCGGCCGCCGTTCGGGTTTTCGGTCGCGGCCGCGTGGTGGCAAGGTTCCTTCGCGCGGACGCGTTCACGGGCGCCAGGACGCCCTCCACTTCGGGAGGGATACGTCCGCGCGAAGGAACCTTGCCACCACGCTCGTTCTCGTCCTGCGGGTTCGTCGCCCCTGTCGCTCCATGTGGTCGCTCCGTGTGCGTGTGAGGCCTCGACGGCGGCCGTGACCTGGGGACGCCGGGGCTCCGCGTCGGCCGGACGTGATGGGATGGCCTCGTGACCGATCTTCCCGAGCCCGAGCAGCCCGCGCTGCTCGGGCTCGACGACGTCCCGGCTCCGCGCGAGGCCGGTCCGAAGAGCCGCCGCAAGGACGGCAAGGCCGGGAAGGCGGCCCTGGGGGCGACGCCGTTGGCAGAGGAGCTGCCCGTCGCGCGGGTGGTGCTCGACCTGCAGCCCGCGCACCTGGACCGCCCGTACGACTACCTGGTGCCCGCCCCGATGGCCGACGCCGCCCGGCCGGGCGTGCGCGTGCGGGCCAGGTTCGGGCCGCAGGAGGTGGCCGGCTACGTCGTGGAGCGTCGCCAGACCTCCGACCACGACGGGCGGCTCGTGCCGCTCAAGCGCGTCGTCTCCTCCGACCCGGTGCTGTCGGTGCCCGTGCTGCGGCTGGCCCGCGCCGTCGCGGACCGGTACGCCGGCACCCTCGCCGACGTCCTGCGCCTCGCCGTACCGCCGCGGCACGCCCGCGTCGAGAAGGAGGTCCTCGCCGTCCTCGCGGGACCCCGGGTGGACGTCGAGGGGGAGGCCGTGCCCGACGGCGCGGCCGAGGAGGACACCGAGGGCGGCCTCGACGACGCGTCCACGGGTCGGGAGGCGCCGCAGGCGACCCCGCGGCAGACCCCGCTGGAGACCTCTGAGGCGCCCCAGGGAGCCTCAGAGGGCGACTCGCAGCCCGACGGGCCTCCCGCGACCTCCACGCCGTCCACGCCGTCCACGCGTGCCGTGCCCGCCCCGTCTCCCCGGGCGGTGCAGCCGGTCGCACCGGGCCCCACGACCGCGTGGGAGTCCTACCTGGGCGGTGAGGCGTTCTGCCGGCACCTGCTCGGCGGCGGGGCGCCGCGGGCCGTGTGGACGCCCTTGCCCGGCCTCGCGCCCCCGGCGGAGGACGGTCCGGCCCACGTGCCGCACTGGGCCGCCGCCGTCGCGCAGGCGGCCCGCGCCACCGTGGCCGGGGGGCGTCGCGTCCTCGTCGTGGCGCCCGACGCCCGCGACGTCGAGCGCGTCGTGGACGCCCTGCGCACCGCCGGGCTCGACGACGTCGTCCGGCTCCTCGCCGACGACGGCCCCGCCCCCCGCTACCGCGCCTTCCTGCGCGCCCGCCACGGGCTGGCGGACGTCGTCGTCGGCACCCGGGCGGCGATGTTCGCCCCCGTCCCGGACCTCGGGCTGGTCGTGCTGTGGGGGGACGGCGAGGACACCCTCGCCGAGCCGCACGCGCCCTACCCGCACGCGCGCGACGTGCTAGCCCTGCGCAGCGACCTGGAGTCCGCGGCGTACTTGCTGGCCTCGCCGGGAAGGACCGTGCAGGCGCAGGCGCTCCTGGCCTCCGGCTGGGCGCGCGAGATCGCCGCGCCCCGCGACGTGCTGCGCGCCCGCGCCCCCCGCGTGCGGGCGCTGACGTCGGTCGAGCTCGCCGCCGAGGGGCCGGGCGCCGCCGCCCGGCTCCCCACCGCCGCCTGGCGGGCCGCCCGCGACGGGCTGACCCGCGGGCCCGTCCTCGTCCAGGTGCCGCGCACCGGCTACCTGCCGGTCGTCGCCTGCGCCCGCTGCCGCACGGCCGCGCGCTGCAGCACGTGCCACGGCCCGCTCGGGATGACCCGTACCGGCAGCGCGCCCCAGTGCTCGTGGTGCGGGCGCCTCGCCGGCGGCTGGCGCTGCGAGGAGTGCGGCGACACCCGGCTGCGCGCCGTGCGCGTGGGCTCCGACCGGACGGCGGAGGAGCTCGGCCGCGCGTTCGCCGGCACGACCGTGCGCGTGTCCGCCTCCTCGGCGCCCACCGGGGTGCTCGACCGGGTCGGGCCGGAGCCGGCGCTCGTCGTCGCGACGCCCGGGGCGGAGCCCGTCGCCGACGGCGGGTACGCCGTCGCCCTTCTGCTCGACGCCGCCGTGGCCACCGCGGGCACGGGGCTCGCCACGGCCACCGAGGCGCTGCACCGCTGGCTCGCTGCCGCGGCCCTCGTGCACCCCGCCCGCGCGGGGGGACAGGTGCTCCTCGTCGGGGACGCCGCGCCCGCCCCGACCGGCGCGCTCGTGCGCTACGACCCCGGGGGTCTCGCGGACCGGGAGCTCGCCGAGCGCCGCGAGCTCGCGCTGCCGCCCGCGGTACGGGTCGCGGCCGTCACCGGCGACCGGGGCGCCGTCGACGCCGTCGTGGGCCGGGTGGCGCTCGCGGGCCCCGACACCGTGCTCGGCCCCGTCGAGCAGCCCGACGCCGACCCCCGCCGCGGCGCCACCCTGGAGCCCCAGGTGCGGACCGTGCTGCGCGTCCCCCTCGCCCAGGGCGCGGCGCTCGCGGCCCAGCTGCGCGCCTCCCTCGCCGTCCGCTCCGCCCGGCGGGAGGGCGGCAGCGTCCGCGTGCAGGTCGATCCCAAGGAGATGCTCTGATGCCCGACGGCCCCGTCACCCCGCCCGTGCGACCGGTGAGCACCGTCGTGCTCGACTTCGGCAACGTGCTCGTCGGCTGGGACCCGTACGGGGCGTTCCCGCGCCGGACCCGGGCGGAGGTCGACGCCTGGATGACGGAGGTCGACTTCCCCGCCCTCAACCTCGCCCAGGACGCCGGACGCAGCTGGGCCGACGCCCGCGCGAGCCTCGACGACCGCCCCCACCTGCAGCCGATGCTGGACGAGTACGTGGCGGGGTTCGCCGGCACCATCACCGGCCCGGTCCCCGGCTCGGCGGAGCTCGTCGACGAGCTGCACGCCGCGGGCGTGCGCCTCCTCGGGCTCACGAACTGGTCCGCGGAGCTGTTCGGGCACGCGGCGCACGCCGCCCCCGCCACGACCCGCATGGAGCACGTCGTGGTCTCCGGGCGCGTGGGCCTGGCGAAGCCCGACCCGGCGATCTTCCGGTACCTGGCGCAGACGCACGACGTCGACCCGGCGCACGCCGTGTTCGTCGACGACAGCCCCGCCAACGTCGCCGCCGCGCGCGACCTCGGCTTTCACGCCGTCCGGTTCACCGACGTCCCGGCGCTGCGGGGCGCCCTGCAGGCCCTGGGCCTGCCCGTGCGCCCGTAGACGGAGCCGCGTCTCGCGACGGCCTGGTACCGGGCGTCGGAGAGACCGCGCTGGCGCTGTGGCATGCTCGCGGCGTGCGCGGGACAGGCGAGGCCGGGTGGCCGCACGGGGTGCTGCTGCTGCGGCCCGCACGGAGCGCGATCACTGCGAGGGACGTGCACGCGGCCGAGACTGCGCTGGGCTGGGCGTTCCCGCCCGGCTACGAGGCGTACGTCACCAGCCTCGGCGAGGGCAGTTACTGCGACCTCGTCCGGATCACGGCGCCGGGCACGATCGCCGATTCGACGGCATGGGGCGGCGCGTCGACGAGCCGGGCGGAGTGGAGCCGGCACTGGGCGTGGGACGGCGCCGTGCTCACGCCCGCGGACGTCCCCCACCTGGTGCCGCTCGGTGACACCTACGACGGCGACCAGATCGTGGCGCACCGCGACGGCGGGGTGTTCGTCCTGCCCCGGCACGACGACGTCGTCCTGAGGTGCGGGGCCACGCTCCGCGGTGCTCTGGACGCGCTCACGGGCGGGGCCACCCCGTCGTTCTGCCCCTGGGGCGAGGCGTCGTCGTACGAGAACTTCCTGCCGGAGGCTGACGGCGTCGGCTGGTCGTACGAGCGGGCCCGCGACGCGGTCGCAGCGCTCGGCCTGCACGCGGCCGTGGACCTGGACGACCACGGCGCACGATTCCTCGTGCCCGCCATCGGCGGGCACGTGACCCTGGTGCCGTCCGGGTACGCGCACGTGGCATGCCTCGCCTCACGCGAGGCCGAGGCCGGAGCGTTCAAGGAAGCACTCGTGGCAGCGGGCCTGACCCGGCGCTCCGCCTGGGGCGACGGTGCGGGCTGACCTGCTCGACCGATCAGGGCACACGCGACTCCTGGTATCAGCGCCCGACTACGATCGGGTGGTGCGTCTGCTCTTCGCCGGAACCCCCGAACCTGCCGTCCCGTCCCTGCGCGCCCTGCTGGCGTCGCGCCACGAGGTCGTGGCCGTCCTCACCCGGGCGGATGCGCCCGCCGGACGCGGCCGCCGCCTCGTGCCCGGCCCCGTGCGCCTCGCGGCCGAGGAGGCCGGGATCCCGGTCCTCACCGACCGCCCCCGCGGGGAGGAGTTCCTCAGCGTGCTGCGCGAGCTCGACGTCGACGCCGCCCCCGTCGTCGCGTACGGGCACCTGCTGCGCCCCGACGTGCTCGCCGTCCCGCGGCTCGGCTGGGTGAACCTGCACTTCTCCGTGCTGCCCGCGTGGCGCGGGGCCGCCCCCGTGCAGCACGCCGTGCTCGCCGGCGACGAGGTCACCGGCGCCACGACGTTCCTCCTCGACGAGGGCATGGACACCGGGCCCGTGCTCGGCACCGCCACCGAGACGATCCGCCCCCGCGACACCTCCGGCGACCTGCTCGGCCGCCTCGCCACCAGCGGTGCCGAGCTGCTCGTCGCCACGCTCGACGCGCTCGAGGACGGCACCCTCGCCCCCCAGCCGCAGCCCGCCGACGGCGCCTCCCTCGCGCCCAAGGTCACGACCGACGACGCCCGCGTCCGCTGGGACGACCCGGCCCTCGCCGTCGACCGCCGCGTCCGTGCCGTGACCCCGGCCCCCGGGGCCTGGACCACCCTGCCGCCCACCCCCGGGCTCGACGCCGCCCCCGGCGCCCGCCTCGGGCTCGGGCCGGTCACCCCGCGCCCCGACGTCACCGACCTCGCGCCCGGCGAGGTGCGCGCGGGCAAGAAGGAGGTCCTCGTCGGGACGGCCACGCACGCCGTCGCCCTCGGGCACGTGCAGCCCGTGGGCAAGAAGCCGATGCCCGCCGCGGACTGGGCCCGTGGCGCACGCGGCCTCTTCACCGGGGACGCCGGCCTGCGTCTCGGGCAGGACGCCCGGTGAGCGCGGACCGCCGGGGCGAGCGTCGCGACCCCGCACGCAACAGCAAGGGCCGCCAGCGCAGCGCCGCCCGCTCCCGCGGAGAGACGCACCGCAGCGCCCAGGCGCCCGGCGAGCGCCGCCGCCGCACCGACCCCGCCCGCACCGCCGCGTACGACGTCCTGCGCCAGGTGGACGGCTCCGACGCGTACGCCAACCTCGTGCTCCCGCCCCTGCTGCGCGAACGCCGCATCGCCAGCCGTGACGCAGCCTTCGCCACGGAGCTCGCCTACGGCACCCTCCGGCTGCGTGGACGCTACGACGCGATCCTCACCCGCTGCGTGACCCGCCCCCTCGACCAGCTCGACCCCGAGGTGCTCGACGCCCTCCGTCTCGGCACCCACCAGCTCCTCGGCATGCGCGTCCCGTCCCACGCCGCCGTCTCCGAGACCGTCGCCCTGGCCCGCGACCGCGTGGGCGCCGGCCCCGCCCAGATGGTCAACGCCGTCCTGCGCGCCGTCGGGCGCACCCCCCTCGAGGAGTGGCTCGCCCGCCTCACCGAGGAGGCACCCGACGCCGTCACCGGCCTCGCCACCGTCGGCTCCCACCCCGTGTGGATCACCCGCGCCCTGCGCGAGGCGCTCGCAGGGCACGGCCGGAGCCCCGACGAGATCGCCGACCTGCTCGACGCCGACAACGCCGCCCCCCGCGTGACCCTCGTCGCCCGCCCCGGCCTCGCCGGCCCCGACACGCTCCAGGAGCAGGCCCACGACGCCGACGTGCGCCTCGACGCGGGACGCTGGGCGCCCACCGCGCTCGTCCTCGCCGGCGGCAGCGACCCCGCGGCGCTGCCCGCCGTCGCGGACGCCCGCGCGGGCGTCCAGGACGAGGGCTCCCAGCTCGTCACCCTCGCCCTCGCCGGCACGCCGCTCGACGGCCCCGACGCGCGTTGGCTCGACCTCTGCGCCGGCCCCGGCGGCAAGGCCGCGCTCCTCGCGGCGCTCGCGGGGGAGCGGGGCGCCACCCTCGTCGCCAACGAGGTCCAGCCGCACCGCGCCCGCCTCGTCGAACGGGCCCTGCGCGCGGTGTCCGACGGCGTCGTCGAGCGGGTGCGCACCGGCGACGGACGGGAGGTCGGCACCGAGGAGCCCGCCGCCTACGACCGTGTCCTCGTCGACGCTCCGTGCACCGGCCTCGGCGCGCTGCGCCGCCGCCCCGAGTCGCGCTGGCGCCGCACGCCGGCAGACCTGGGCACGCTGACCGTGCTGCAGCGCGAGCTGCTCGGCTCCGCCCTCGACGCGGTGCGCCCCGGTGGCGTCGTCGCCTACGTCACCTGCTCCCCGCACCTGGCCGAGACACGGCTCGTCGTGGACGACGTGCTGCGCCGCCGCGACGACGCCGAACGCCTCGACGCCCGTACGACGTTGCGCGGTGTGCTCGTCCCCGGGGCGGAGATCGACCTGGGGGCCGACGACGGCGGCGCGCACGGCCTGGACGTCCAGCTCTGGCCGCACGTCCACGGCACGGACGCGATGCACCTCACGCTGCTGCGCCGGCTCCGCTGAGCGGGGACAGCTGTCAGAAGATCCTTGCCCTGGCGCTGATGGCGGAATATCCTTCCCAAGGGTTCGGGAAGAATAATCCGACAGCAGGAGACATCATGACGGAGCACGTCCCCTGGACGCCCGCACGCAGCGCCCGCGACCTCGGCCGCTTCGCCCGCACCGTCCGCCGCCGCCGGGGCATCAGCCAGACGGCGCTCGCGGACGAGCTGGGCCTGACCCGCCAGTACCTGTCCGAGGTCGAGGCGGGCGTGGACAACCTGTACATCACGCGCCTGTTCGAGATCTTCGACGAGCTCGGCATCGACGTGCGCCTCGCCGAGCGGGGGCGGGACGCGTGACGGAGATCGACGCCTGGCTGTACGGGGCACGGATCGCACGCTTCGTCGCGCGAGACCTCGGGCGCGACGTGCCGCGGGTCGAGCTCGAGTGGGACGACGGCGCCGCGCGCCGTTGGGGCGACGGCGCTCGGATCCTGTCGCACCTGCTCCCGATCGAGCCCGACGAGCGGCCCGCGCCGGCCCGCGTGGCGGCCTGGCTCGACGGCCTCATGCCGGAGGGGCGCGTGCGCGCGCACATGGCCATGGACGCCGGCGTGGACCCCGACGACCCGGTCGCCTTCTTCCGCGCCTACGGCGGCGACACCGTGGGCGCGCTGACGTTCGTGGAGGCCGGCGTCGTGCCGGAGCCCGGGTCGCGCCCCACCCGGCGCCTCGACGAGGCCGGCGTCGCCGCACTGCTGCACGAGAGCGTGGCCCGGGCCGGCGGTCAGGGGCGGGCGCAGCACCTCACGAGCTCCCTGCCCGGCATGGAGCCGAAGATCGGCCTGGTGCGCGACGAGGAGGGTTGGCTGCGGGCGTCGCCCACCCAGCCGACGACGCACATCCTCAAGGTGGCGCGCGAGGCGGGCTCTCCCACGGCCGACCTGGTCGACACGGAGGCCGCCGCGCTCGACCTGGCCCGCCGTGTCGGCCTCACGTCGATCGAGGCCGAGGTGGTCACGTTCGACGACGTCCGCGCGATCGTCGTCTCCCGCTACGACCGCGTGCCCGACGCGGCTGCGCCGGGCGGTCAGCGGCGCGTGCACCAGGAGGACACGGCCCAGGCGCTGGGCATCAACACCCGCGACCCGGAGCGCAAGTTCCAGCACGGCCGGTCGCTGCCCTCGCTCGCCCGGATCGCCCGCGTGCTGCGCGAGGACGGCGCCCGGCCCGACCCGCTGCTCGCGCTCACCACGCTCAACCTGGCCGTGGGGAACACCGACGCGCACGCGAAGAACGTGTCGCTGCTGCGGCGCGAGGACGGCACGGTGGCGCTCGCCCCCGCCTACGACGTGTCCATGCACCTGCACCACGCGCACGCGTCGCGCGTCTTCGCGATGGACGTGTCCGGGGAGCGCGACATGGACCGCCTCACGGCCGAGCACCTCGTCGCGGAGGGCGAGTCGTGGGGCCTGCCGCGCCGCCGTGCGCTGCGGGCCGTGGCGGCCACGCTCGACGGGCTGCGCACCGGGCTCGAGGAGATCGACCGCGACGCGCACCCGGGCGTGGGCCCGGAGGCGTGGCGGACCGTGGAGGCCCGGACCGACGCGCTGCGCGCCGGGCTGCCCTCCTGAGCCGGGCCCGGCGCCGGTCAGGCGAGGGAGAGCTGCAGCAGCGTGGTGCTCACGGAGCGGCCGTGCTTGACCCCGACGTCGCGCAGCACGCCGGCCACCTCGAAGCCGAACCGGCGGTGCAGCGGGAGCGAGCCGGCAGCCGCGGGGTCGTCGGCGACGACGGCCACGACCTGCCGCACGCCGGCGCGCGCGCAGGCCTCGAGCAGCGCCGTCAGGAGCATCGTGCCGACGCCGCGGCCCTGGGCGCCGGGGGCGAGGTAGATCGTGTCCTCCACGGTGTACCGGTACGCGGCCTTGGGGCGCCAGGGGGACACGTACGCGTAGCCGACGACGGCACCGTCGACCTCGGCCACGAGGAACGGCAGGCCGCGGGCGTCGAGGTCCACGAGGCGCTGGCGCCATGCGGCGACGTCGGGGGCCTGCTCGTCGAACGTCACGGCGGTGCCGGTGACGTACGGCTCGAGGATCGCCGCGACGGCGGGCAGGTCGTCGGCGACGGCGGCGCGGACGACGGCCGTGCTCGACGCGGACGCGGACGCGGCCGACCCGGTGGGGGAGGGATACGGTGGCACGGGGCGAGCGTAGTGGCTGCGCCGCCTACGCTGGGCGCATGCCTGCGCTGATCAACCCGAGCATCCTGTCGGCCGACTTCGCGAACCTCGAGCGCGACCTGGGGGCCATCTCCACCGCCGACTACGCCCACGTGGACGTCATGGACAACCACTTCGTGCCGAACCTCACGCTGGGCCTGCCGGTCTTCGAGCGCCTGGCGCAGATCTCGCCGGTGCCGCTCGACGCGCACCTGATGATCGAGGACCCGGACCGCTGGGCGCCCGCGTACGCGGAGGCCGGTGCCGCCTCCGTGACGTTCCACGCCGAGGCCGCCACGGCCCCGGTGCGCCTCGCGCGCGAGCTGCGGCGCCTGGGCGCACGGGCGGGCGTCGCGCTGCGGCCCGCCACTCCCGTGGAGCCGTTCCTCGACCTCCTGCCGGAGATCGACATGATCCTCGTCATGACCGTGGAGCCGGGCTTCGGCGGCCAGTCCTTCATCGAGGGCACGCTGCCCAAGATCCGGCGGGCCCGGCAGGCGGTGGGGGAGTCGGGGCTGGACGTGTGGATCCAGGTCGACGGGGGAGTGTCACGCGACACGATCGAGCGCGCGGCGGACGCCGGGGCGAACGTCTTCGTCGCGGGCTCCGCGGTGTACGGGGCGGAGGACGTCCCGGCGGAGATCGAGGCTCTGCGCGGCCTGGCGTCGGCGCACGCCCACTGATCTCTCGAGGTGGTCGGACGGTGGGCGATCCGTCTCTCGACTTCTTCTGAAAAATAGTGTGCCAAGCGCCTTGGACATCCAGGACTCACCGTCCCGAGGACCGGAACCCGGCCCGGAGCCCGGGGTTCCGGCGTCTAGGCTGAGCGGGTGAAGACGTTCGACTCCCTGTTCGCCGAGCTGACCGAGAAGGCCACGACCCGCCCCGCCGGGTCGGGGACCGTGGCCGAGCTGGACGCCGGCGTGCATGCGATCGGCAAGAAGATCGTGGAGGAGGCGGCCGAGGTCTGGATGGCCGCCGAGCACGAGACCGACGAGGCCGCCGCGGAGGAGATCTCGCAGCTGCTGTACCACCTGCAGGTGCTCATGCTGGCCAAGGGGCTGACGCTCGAGGACGTGTACGCGCATCTGTGAGCGCCCGGACCGGGGCCGCACCGTCCGCGGTGCGGCCCCGTCGTCCGTCGCGCGCGCCCGGTCGCCCGACACGTCCCGCCCTGAACCACCAGCCCTGATCCGAGCGAGGTAACCGCAGTGCTCCGTATCGCCGTCCCCAACAAGGGGTCCCTCTCCGTCCCGGCCTCCGACATGCTGCGCGAGGCGGGCTACCGCCAGCGCCGTGACACCCGCGAGCTCGTGCTCGCCGACCCGGACAACGGCGCCGAGTTCTTCTTCCTGCGTCCGCGTGACGTCGCGGTGTACGTGGGGTCCGGCACCGTCGACGTCGGCATCACGGGCCGCGACCTGCTGCTCGACTCGGGCGCCGACGCCGTCGAGCACCTGCCGCTGGGCTTCGCCGCCTCGACGTTCCGCTTCGCCGCACCGGCGGGCACGATCACCGACGTCGAGCAGATCAACGGTCGCCGGGTGGCGTCGTCGTACGACACGCTGGTGCGCTCGTACCTGCGCGAGCGGGGGATCGAGCCGTCGGCGGTGGTGCACCTGGACGGCGCGGTCGAGAGCTCCGTGCGCCTGGGCGTCGCGGACGTCATCGCCGACGTCGTCGAGACGGGCACGACGCTGCGTGCAGCCGGGCTCGAGGTGTTCGGGGAGCCGATCCTGCGCTCCGAGGCGCTGCTCATCCGCCGCAAGGACGTCACCGAGCCGGCGGGGCTGGACGTGCTCACCCGTCGCCTGCAGGGCGTCATCACCGCGCACGAGTACGTGCTGATGGACTACGACGTTCCGATGGAGCTCGTGGACGCCGCCGTGGCGGTGACCCCCGGGTTCGAGTCGCCCACCGTGTCGCCGCTGCACAACGGCGAGTCGGCGGCGGTGCGGTCGATGGTCAAGCGCTCGGAGACCAACCGTGTGATGGACGCCCTGTACGAGGTGGGGGCGCGCGGCATCATCGTGACCTCCATCCACGCCAGCCGGCTGTGACCGGCCGGGTCGGCGCCCGCCGGCCTGTCGAGCACGCACCGGCGGTGGCAGCGTGGTGCGCATGAGCACGCCGCAGTTCCGTACCTTCCGCCCGCTGTGGGGGCAGGTCGCCGCCTGGTTCGTGTGGGTGGTGGCGGCCGTGGGCAGCGTGGTCGTGGGCCTGGCGTCGAACGGGCCCATGGGCGCGGCCGCGGTGAACAAGGTCTCGTTCGTGGTCTTCGCCCTCGCGGTCACCTGGCTGCTGTGGCGGCTCGGCGGCGTGCACGCCGTGCCGTCGGAGGAGGGCCTGCGGGTGCGCAACCTCGTGCGTTCGCGGACGCTCGCGTGGCCGGAGATCGTCGAGGTGCGGCTCGGCCCGAACGACCCCTGGGTGCGGCTCGACCTCGCCGACGGCGGCACGATCGCCGTCATGGGCATCCAGCGCGCCGACGGCGAGCGCGGGATGGCGGAGGCGCGGCGGCTGCGGTCCCTCGTCGTGAGCCTCGGCGAGGCGCCGGACCGCTCCTGACCCCACGTCGGCGCCGCCGGAACGGACGACGCCCCGCGAGCCGTGCGGCTCGCGGGGCGTCGTGGTGTCTCGGGCCGTGCGCCCGGCGTCGTCAGGCCGTGCGGGCCGGGCGGCGGTCGGTGCGGGGCCGCTCGGTGCGCGGGGCGCGCCGCTCGGGGGCGCCCTTGTCGACGGAGATGCGCAGCGCCTTGCCGGCCACGTGGGCGCGGCCGATGCGGTTCATGTCGGCGTCGTCGAGCGGCCGGGTGATGTCGACCAGCGAGAAGTTGCCGAAGATGTCGATCTTGCCGATGTCGCTGCCGGACAGGCCGCCCTCGTGCGTCAGCGCCCCCACGATGCCGCGCGGCTGCGCGCCGTGCGAGTGCCCGACGGAGATCCGGTAGCGGGTGCCGGCGGCGGGACGGCGGATGCCGCGGCCACGGTCGTCCCGGTCGCGGTCGGAGCGGGGGTGGCGGCCGGTGCGGTCGCCGTCGCGCTCGGTCCGCTCGGCGCGGTGCGTCTCGCGCGTGCGCCCGCCCTTGGCCTCGGCCCGCTCGCGCTCGTGCTCCTCCTGCGCGGCGCGCTGCTGGGGGCCGTCGTCCCCGACAGCGAGCGCCAGGAGGGCGGCCGCGACCTGCAGGGCGTCGTCGGTGCCCTCGGCGGGGGCGGGTGCGCCGTCCTCGCCCTGGGCGGTGGTGGCGGCGCGCTCCTGGAGCATGCGGGTGTACAGGTCGAGGCGGCCGGCCTCGATGCGCGTGCCGACGGCGTCGAGGAGGCGGCGGGCGCGGTGCTCGGAGACGTCGCGCGGCGAGGGGATCTCGACCTCGGTGAGCGTGGTGCGGATGGTGCGCTCGATGTGCTTGAGCTTGCCGCGCTCGTGGGGCGTGACGAACGACAGGGCACGGCCGGTGCGTCCGGCGCGGCCGGTGCGTCCGATGCGGTGCACGTAGGCCTCGGGCTCGCGGGGGATGTCGAAGTTGACGACGAGGCCGATGCGGTCGACGTCGAGGCCGCGGGCGGCGACGTCGGTGGCGACGAGCACGTCGAGGGCGCCGGACTTGAGGCGCTCGACGATCTTCTCGCGCTCCTTCTGGGCGACGTCGCCGGAGATGGTGGCGGCGGAGGTGCCGCGCTCCACGAGGGCGGCGCCGACCTCCTCGGCGTCCTTGCGGGTGCGGGTGAAGACGATGGTGGCGTCGGCGTCGGAGGTGGCGAGCACCCGGACGAGGGAGCCGATCTTGTGCCGGAAGGGCACGACGGCGTAGGTCTGCTCGACGGTCGACACGGTGGAGGACTGCCGGGAGACGGCGATCGCGACGGGGTCGGTGAGGTGGGTCTCGGCGACGGCGCGGATGGCGGGCGGCATGGTCGCGGAGAACAGGGCGACCTGTCGCTTCGCGGGGGCCTGCCCGAAGATCGTCTCGACGTCCTCGGCGAACCCCATGCGGAGCATCTCGTCGGCCTCGTCGAGGACGAGGAACTTCACGCCGTCGAGGGAGAGGGTGCCCCGCTCGAGGTGGTCCATGACGCGGCCGGGGGTGCCGACGACGACGTGCACGCCGTCGCGCAGGGCGCGCTGCTGGGGCTGGTAGGGGGAGCCGCCGTACACGGAGGTGACGCGCACTCCGGGCAGGTGGGTGGCGAAGGACTCGACGGCCTCGGCGACCTGGAGCGCGAGCTCGCGGGTGGGTGCGAGGACGAGGGCCTGCACGTGCCCGCCGGCGACGGGGGCGTCCGGGTCGAGGGCGGCGAGCAGCGGGATGCCGAACGCGGCGGTCTTGCCGGTGCCGGTCTGGGCGACGCCGGTGATGTCGCGGCCGGCGAGGAGCTCGGGGATGGCGCGGGCCTGGATGGGCGACGGCGTGGTGAACCCGAGGTCGTCGACGGCGGCCTGCAGCGGTGCGGGGAGGCCGAGGTCGGCGAAGGTGGGGTCCTGCCCGGCGGGCTGTTCGGTGGGCAGGGTGGAGTCAGGGGTGCTCAAGAGCGGTCACCGTTCTGTGGGTGGTGGGGGAGGAGTCCTGCGCCGCCTGGGGCGGCGCGGTCGCTCGGTCCCGGACACACACCAGCCCCGCTCTGAGCGGGGCACAACGAACACGCGGGAGGCACGACGAACTCCGAAGGTGGTCCCAGTCTACCGGCCGGGGCCGGGTGAGGTCCGGCGGGGGCCGGTGAGTTCGGCCACTGGGTGCGGGGCGCGTGCGTAGGATGTGGCCCGTGCAGGAGGGCCAGGAGATCAGCAGCCGGGTCTTCACGATCCCGAACCTGGTGAGCTTGCTGCGTCTGGCGATGGTGCCGGTGTTCGCGGTGCTGATCGTGGTGGGCGAGGACGTGTGGGCCCTGGCCGTCCTGGCCTTCTCCGGCTTCACGGACTGGCTGGACGGGGTGCTCGCGCGGCGCCTGCACCAGGTCACGCGGCTGGGGCAGATGCTGGACCCGGCGGCGGACCGCCTCTTCATCTTCGTCACCCTGGTCGGCCTGACCTGGCGGGACGTGATCCCGCTGTGGATCCTCGTGGTGATCGTGGCCCGGGACGTGATGCTCGCGTGCCTGCTGCCGGTGCTGGCACGGCACGGGTACGGTCCGCTGCCGGTGAGCTTCGTGGGCAAGGCCGGGACGTTCGCGCTGCTGTACGCGTTCCCGCTGCTCCTCCTGGCGACGGTGCCGGGCGGGGTCGGTGCGGCCGCGCACGTCGTGGGCTGGGCGTTCACGTGGTGGGGCGTGGGCCTGTACTGGGTGGCGGGCGTGCAGTACGTGCGGCAGGCGCGCGAGCTGCTGGGGTCCGCGAGCGCCGGGCCGGCCGTCGGGGGCACGGAGGGCGACGCGTGACGGCGCCGGTGCGCACGCCGGGGCGCCGCCGCCCGGACGAGTCGATGACCCTGCTGGTCGAGGTGATGGAGAAGCCTCTGGACCCGGGGTACGCGGAGGAGGCCGAGCGGCGCGCGGAGGCGGCGCGCGCCGGACGTCCGACGGGGCGCCGGGGATACTCGGTCGTGCTCCTGCTGCTGCTGGCGGCCCTGCTCGGTCTGCTGACCGTGTCGGCGGCGCGGCAGCTGCGTGCGCCCCAGGCCGACGTGGCGGCCGCGCGCGAGGTGCTCGAGAACCAGATCGTGGACCGGCGCGCGGAGGTGGACGCGCTGCAGGCGCGGTCGGTCGCGCTGAGCGACGAGATCGAGGAGCTGCAGCACACCGCGCTCGCCAGCGAGGACCCGGGCCTGCTGCAGACGCTGCAGCGCGACGGCGTGGTGAGTGGCTCGGCGGCGGTGAACGGTCCTGGGCTGGTGGTCTCCTTGTCGGACGGCGACGCGGCGCAGTCGGAGTCGGCCCCGGACGCGAGCGCCCGGGTGCGGGACGCGGACGTGCAGACCGTGGTGAACGCGCTGTGGGCGGCGGGTGCCGAGGCGATCTCGGTGGACGACCAGCGGCTGACGTCGCTGTCCGCGATCCGGAACGCGGGGGACGCCATCCTGGTGGACCTCGTGCCGCTGCCGGGGCCCACGTACACGATCCGCGCGATCGGCGACCCCGACGACCTGCAGACCGCGTACGCTCGCTCCGGCGCCCCGGCGTACCTGCAGCTGCTGGGGTCGCGCTACGGGATCCAGTCGAGCGTGACCCCGCAGAGCGACCTGTCGCTGCCGGGCGTGGGGAACCAGACCCTGCGGTACGCGTCGCCGTCGGGTGCGGGGGAGTCGTCCTCGCAGCCGGGTGACGGTGCGCAGGAGACACCGCAGGGGACGTCGTCGTCCGACACCGAGGAGGAACGCTCATGATCGCCGCGATCGGGCTCGTGATCGGCGTGATCGCCGGTCTGGTGCTGCAGCCGACCGTGCCGGTGGCGTTGCAGCCCTATCTGCCGATCGCGGTGGTGGCCGCGCTGGATGCCCTGTTCGGGGGCCTGCGCGCCAAGCTGGACGGGCTGTTCGACGACAAGGTGTTCCTGGTGTCGTTCCTGTCGAACGTGGTCGTCGCGGCGTTCATCGTGTTCCTCGGCGACCAGCTGGGCGTGGGTGCGCAGCTGTCGACGGCGGTCGTCGTGGTGCTGGGCATCCGGATCTTCTCGAACGCGGCGGCGATCCGTCGCCACCTGTTCAAGGCGTGAGCGGCGGATGAGCGACCCGAAGGGCGACCGCCCCGACACCCCCGAGATCCCTGACGGCCCCGTCGGCGAGGGGGCCGAGGACGTGACTGCCGGGACGCCGTCGTCGGACGGCCCGGACACGGACGACACGACTGAGGTCGGCACGGACGCTGGCGCGAGCGCCGAGCCCGCGGGCGCGACGGACGACACCTCCTCGGAGCCTGCCGCGGCAGAGGCCCCGGCGTCGTCGGAGCAACCGGAGCACGTGGGCGCGCCTGCTGGCGGCGACTCCACCGCGGGTGCCGACGCTCAGGAGGGCGCTCAGGAGGGCTCGGTCCCGTCCGAGGAGACCGCGGCAGACGTCGAGCCGCCCACCGCCACGGGCCCGCCGCCCGCGGAGGTCCCGGACGCCGTCGACGGTGACGGTGATGAGGGACAGCCGTCGCAGGAGGATCCGACGCCCGCCGGACCGGTGGACCCGGCGCCCGACGACGCCCCGGTGGGCGAGGGCCTCCGGACCGTTCCCCCGGACGAGCGAAACGGCGACCGGGACGAGGACCAGACGGACGCGGACGGCCCGGTGGCGGCGCCCGCCGCACCGAGCGGGTGGCGTCGGCTCGGGGCGGCGCTGCGCCCCCGGGCGAGCCGGTCGCAGGTGCTGGCGGGCGTGCTGTGCGCGGCGCTGGGGTTCGCGCTGGTGGTGCAGGTGCAGCAGTCGGCGTCGGACCAGCTGTCGTCGGCGCGGCAGGAGGACCTGGTGCGCCTGCTCGACGAGGTGACGGACCGTGCCCAGCAGCTCGGGGACGAGGTGTCCGGGCTGGAGGCGACGCGCGACGAGCTGGAGTCCGGGTCCGGGCAGGCGCGGTCGGCGCTGGAGCTCGCGGAGCAGCGTGCCGAGTCCGAGGGGATCCTGTCGGGTCGGCTGCCGGCGCAGGGCCCGGGGGTGCGGGTCACCATCCAGGACCCGGAGGGCGCGCTCAAGGCCTCGCAGATGTTCAACGTGCTGGAGGAGCTGCGCAACGCCGGCGCGGAGGTCGTCGAGCTCAACGGGGTGCGTCTCGTCACGTCGACCTGGTTCGAGGACGAGGGTGGCGCGATCGTCGTCGACGGGACCGCGCTGTCCTCCCCGTACGAGTGGACCGTCGTCGGCGACCCCGAGACGATGGACCGCGCCCTGGAGATCCCCGGCGGCGCCCTGGCCACGGTGCGCACCGCGGGGGCGGAGGCGTCGACGGCCCTCGAGGACGAGGTGAAGATCACGGCGGTCGCGCCGCCGCAGGAGCCCGAGTACGCCCAGCCGGAGCGCGGGCGCGACTGACGCGTCCCGCGCGGTGCGTCCGGACTGGTCCGACGCGTGACCGACGTGCGGTCCGACGTGCCCGCCGGCGGTGCGCGGGCTTCCCGCCCGTGCCCCGGTCGGGGTAGGTTTGTCGGACGACGGCGCACGTCGGACGCACGGTCGGCCATCCGGGGGCACCGGTCTCCCGGGCCCGGTCGGCAGCGTCGCCCGACCCACCGGCCCGACCTCACAGGAGGACTGATGACGGACCCCCGCTCTCTTCCGCCGCACCAGGCGGCCGCGGACACCACCGCGCACCTGGGGCGCGTGGGCGCGCCCGCGGAGGAGCAGGCGTTCCGGATCCCGCTGACCGCGGAGGAGGCGGCCGCCGTCGCGGCGCTGCCGCGGCACTCGGCGCTCCTCGTGGTGCAGTACGGCTCCGGCGCCGTGGGGGAGCGTTTCCTGCTGGACTCCGACCGGGCGGTCGCGGGTCGCAGCGAGCAGGCGGACATCTTCCTCGACGACGTGACCGTGTCCCGCAAGCACGCGGAGTTCGCCCGCGAGGGCGACCGCTTCGTCGTCCGCGACATCGGCTCCCTCAACGGCACGTACGTCAACCGGGAGCGCATCGACTCGGCGCCGCTCACCACCGGTGACGAGGTGCAGATCGGCAAGTTCCGCATGTCGTTCCACGCCAGCCCGCAGGCGCCGCGGGACCCGCAGGCGCCCGCGTCGTGACGGCGGCGCAGGCCGCGCAGGGCGAGGAGCCCGCGGGCGCGCCCGAACCCTGGCCGCGGGGGATCTCGCGTCAGGCGACGATGCGGATCTCCGACGTCCTGGGCCAGCTGGGCCCGGAGTTCCCGTCGGTCTCCCACTCCAAGCTGCGGTTCCTCGAGGACCAGGGCCTCATCGACCCGGTGCGCACGCCGTCGGGCTACCGGCAGTACAGCCCGGCCGACGTCGAGCGGCTGCGCTTCGTCCTCACCGAGCAGCGGGACTCGTACCTGCCGCTGAAGGTCATCAAGGAGCGCCTCGCCGAGATGGACGCGGGGGAGCCGGCGCCCGGTCCGGCGCCGCGGCTCGCGGACGCCGCGGCGGTCGCCGAGGTGTCCCGCCGGCGGTGGACGGTGGAGACCGTCGCGGAGGCGACCGGCACGTCCGCCGCGTTCGTCCACGAGCTCGTGTCCGCCGGTGTGCTCCAGGCCCGCGCAGGCAGCCGGCTCGACGACGGCGCACCCGACGTGGTGCGCATCGCGGCCCGGCTCGCGGAGCACGGCATCGAGCCGCGGCACCTGCGGTCGCTGCGGGCGTCGGCGGACCGGCACGTGGGCCTCGTCGACCAGCTGGTGGCCCCGTACCGCAGCCAGCAGACGCCGTCCGCGCGCGCCCAGGGCGCGGAGCTAGCCGCCGAGGTGGGTGAGCTGCTCGCTCGGCTGCACTCGACGTGGGTGCGGCAGGGGTCCAACGACCTCGTCTGAGGCACCCGCGGCGGCCACGTCGGGTCTCGTGACGATCCGGCACCCTCCCCGGGCGACGTGCGGCACCTTGCGGACGTACCGTGGATCGGTGGACGCCGACGACGCGAGCGACGCACCGATGGTCCCCGTGGAGGTCCTCGGGGTGCGGCAGCAGCAGCACGACCAGGAGATCGTGGTGCTGCTCCTGGACGCCGCCGCAAACCTCGCGGTCCCCATCGTCATCGGCGCGCGCGAGGCGTCGGCCATCGCGATGGCGCAGGCCGGGCTGGTCACCCCCCGCCCCATGACGCACGACCTGCTGCGCGACCTGCTCGGCGCGGTGGGCGTGGAGCTCGACCGGGTCGAGATCGTGGCGCTCGACGGCGGGGTGTTCTTCGCGGAGCTGGTGCTGTCGAACGGCACCCGGCTCGACTCCCGCGCGTCGGACGCGATCGCCCTCGCGGTCCGCACGACCAGCCCGGTGCTCTGCTCGGCCGAGGTGGTCGCCGTCGCCGGCGTGGAGGTGGTCGACGTCGAGCAGCAGCGCGAGGTGGAGAGGTTCCGCGACTTCCTCGACCACGCGACCGCCGCCGACTTCACCGCCCCGGGAGGTCCGCACGAACCCGGCACCCCGCCCAACGGTGGGGAGCGACCGGACGACGCCCCACCCTGACGGGGTCGCCCGCCACGCCCGGACGGACCCTCGACCTCCGGTTGACGGTCAGACTCGGCTACCGTAGGAGTCGAACCCTCAAGTCGTGGTCGAAAGTTCGGCCGGCGGTCGAGGGAGGGGCGCGACGCCCCCGGGGCGGGGGCAGGGCGCCGCGACACGCGGTCCCGCTCGGCGCCGACGTCGTTGACGACCCCCCAGGGGCGTCCTAGCGTGGAGTCGAACACCAGGAGGCACAGTGAACAGCAGCGGTGAGGCAAGCGTCCCCACGGGTGCTTCGGTGCCGCACGGCGCCCAGGGGCTCCTCTTCGGCGAGGACCTCACGGAGCAGGACGCCGCCACCGGGTACCGCGGCACCACGGCGTGCCGGGTCGCGGGGATCACCTACCGCCAGCTCGACTACTGGGCCCGCACCGGCCTCGTGGAGCCGTCCATCCGGCCCGCGACGGGCTCGGGCACGCACCGCCTGTACAGCTTCCGCGACATCCTCGTGCTCAAGGTGGTCAAACGGCTCCTCGACACCGGGGTCTCGCTGCACCAGATCCGCAGCGCCGTCACCCACCTGCGCGAGCGCGGCGTGGAGGACCTGGCGCAGATCACGCTCATGAGCGACGGCGCGTCCGTCTACGAGTGCACGTCACCGGACGAGGTCGTGGACCTCGTCCAGGGCGGTCAGGGCGTGTTCGGCATCGCCGTCGGCCGCGTGTGGCGCGACATCGAGGGCACCCTGTCCGAGATGCCGACCGAGTCCCTCGAGGACGAGGAGCCCGCCGCGCACGAGGGCGACGAGCTCGCCGCCCGCCGTCGCGCCCGCTCCGCCGGCTGACGTCGCGCCCGCATCGACGCACGCCCTCGGTTCACGGTCCTCAGCCCGTGAACCGAGGGCGTGCGTCTGTCAGAGGAAGGGGCGCAGCGGCGACATCAGGCGCTCGGCGACCTTCGACAGCGGGTGCCGGCGCCGCCACTCGTCCAGGGTCAGCTCGCGCGAGTTGGACTCGTCCATGCGGAACGCGTCCTCGAGCTGGCCCGCGAGCCCGTCGTGGACGACCTCGAGGTTGATCTCGTAGTTGCCCGTGAGGCTCAGCCGGTCGATGTTCGCGGTGCCGACCGTGGTCCAGCGCCCGTCGATCGTCGCGGTCTTCGCGTGGATCATCGCCCCCTGGTACAGGAAGATCCGCACCCCGCCGCGCAGCAGCGTCGAGTAGTGGCCGCGGGCGAGCCAGTCCGCCACCACGTGGTTCGACCGCTCGGGCACGAGGACGCGGACGTCGACGCCGCGCGCCGCGGCCGCGAGGAGCCCCGCCTGGATGTCCTCGTCGGGGATGAAGTACGCCTGCGTGATGTACACGTGCGAGCAGGCACGGTCGATCGCGTCGAGGTAGATGCCCCGGATGGGGAAGACCAGCTCCGAGGGCGCGTTGCGCGCGGCCCGCAGCTCGGGCAGCCACAGGGACGACCCGACGTCCTGCAGCACCGGCAGCCGCGGGCCGCGCCACCGGTTCCAGAAGTCGACGAACGCGTTCCGCAGCTCCCACGCGGAGGGCCCCGTGAGGCGCAGGTGCGTGTCCCGCCACTGCGTCGCGTAGAGCGAACCGATGTTGTAGCCGCCGACGAACGCCGTCTCGTCGTCGACGACGAGGATCTTGCGGTGGTCGCGACCCGAGCGGCGCACGTCGAGCATCAGCAGCCCCGGCCGCATCGCCGGGAAGCGCAGCACGTGCACGCCGGGCAGGTCGTAGAAGCGTCGCGAGACCACGAGGTTCGCGAAGCCGTCGTAGACGACGTACACCGCGACGCCGCGGGCGGCCGCCTCGACGAGCGCCTGCTTGAACTGGCCGCCGACCTCGTCGTCCTTCCAGATGTACGTCTCCAGGAAGATCTCCCGCTGCGCGCCGCGGATCGCCTCGAGCATCGCGTCGTAGAGGTCCGCGCCGTACGTGTAGAGCGTCGCCGTGGTGTCCTCGACCTCGGTCGACGACGGCGGGGCCGTCGGGAACGGCTCGTCCAGCGGGTACTGGTGGCGGCGGAAGCGCTCGAGCCCCATCACCGTGGCCGCGGCCGCCACCGGGACCGCCGCGGCGAGCACCGCGCCACGGGTCGCGTACCGGCGCAGGGCGGGCCAGTCGATCTGGACGCGGACGGGCTTGCGGAGGCGGGGGAGGCGAGGCGGCACGAGGCTCACCGTAGTCAGGGCGCGTCCGCGCCGCGCGCCGAACTGTCGGGTACGTCGCTGATGTCACCCGTCGCCGGGGCCTCGGCCGCGGACGTCGTCGGTGCGGCGAGGCCGGCGGAGAGCGGGTGCGACCGGATGGCCGCCGCGAGCTCGCCCTCGATCCGGTCGAGGTACACGCCGGTGGTGGCGATGGACCGGTGCCCGAGCAGCTCCGCGACCACCTTGACGTCCCACCCCTCGGCCACCAGCAGCGTGGCCGTGGTGTGCCGCAGCGCGTGCGGCGTCGCCGGCCGGCGGTAGGGGGCGGGCATCCGCTCGACGGCGCGCGCGAGCAGGGCGCGCACCGCCTGGGTGTCGACACGGCGCCCCCGCCAGGTCAGGAGCAGGGCGCGCTGCGCGTCCGGGTCGTCCGGCCGGCGCGCGGCGAGCCGGGGTCGCAGCTCGTGCAGGTAGTCCTCGAGCGCCGCGGCGAGGGGCGGGGAGAGCGCGACCGTCCGGATCGACCCGCCCTTGCCGACGATCCGCCAGCGCGTCTCCTCCGGCTCGCGGGTGAAGTCCGCGACGTCGGCGCGCGCCAGCTCCGACACCCGGGGCCCGAGCACGAGGAGCAGCGCGACGACCAGGCGGTCACGCAGCGCCAGCGCCTGGTCCGACCGTGCGGCGCGCGTCCCGGAGCCAGCCGCGGTGGCGGGCCGGTCGGGCACCGCGGACGCCTGCAGCAGGGCGCCCGCCGCCGACGCCGACAGCGCGGTCCGCTCCACCCGCAGCCGGTCGCGGGAGCGGGCGGGCGGCGCGGCCCACTGCATCGGGTCCGCCTGGACCCAGCACTGCCGGGCGGCGTGCGCGAAGAACCGGCTCACCGACTGTCGGAACCGGTTGACCGTGGCGACCGACCGCCCGGGAGCGCCCTTGCGGCCGGGGTCGCTGTACCGGCCGTCGGGGCTGGCCTGGTAGCGCACGAGCGCGTCGTCGACGTCCTCGCCCGTGACGTCGTCGAGCACGCGGTCGCCCCCGACGAGGGCGGCGAACTCCCGCACGTCGCGCTCGTAGCTGCGCGCCGTGGCGGGGGAGAGGACGCCGCGCACGCTCTCCACCCGGACCGAGGCCAGGTACCGGTCGACGGCGGTCGCGACGGCGACGCGGTCCAGCCGGGGCGGGGCGACCATCACGTCCTCCATGGCGTCTGATGCGAACGGGTGCGGACCGTCCGCACGCACGTGACCTGCGGCGACGCCCGCCGCACGGCCCGCCCCAGCGTAGGCGCGCGCACCGACAGCCCGGACCCGTCAGACGTCGAAGAGGGTGGGGTGCTCGAGGTGCACGCCCTCGGCCTCGAGCATGCGCAGCTTGGTGCGCCGTCCGCCGCGTGCGGAGAACCCGCCGACCTGACGGCCCGCGGCGAGCACGCGGTGGCAGGGCACGATCGGCGGGAACGGGTTGCGGCCGAGGGCCTGGCCGACGGCCTGCGCCGCGCCCGGGGCTCCGAGCCGTGCGGCCACGTCGCCGTAGGTCAGGGTGGCGCCGGCGGGGATGTCGCGCACCACCTCGTACACCCGACGGTCGAACGCGGGGACGGCGGCCAGGTCGAGGTCGACGCCGGACAGGTCGCCGGTGCCCGTCTCGAGCAGGTCGGCGACCTGGGCCACGACCGCGGCGACGTCGGCGCCCGGGGTGGACTCGCGGGCCTCCGGGTACCAGCGCGCGACGGCGGCACGCGTGCTCTGCGGCGAGCCGTGGGGGAGCGCGGAGCCCACGACGACGCCCGGCTCCCGCCACACGAGAGCGCAGTGCCCGATCGCGGTGGGGAAGACGCAGAACTCGAGCCCGCCGGGGGGAGTGGCCATGGTGCTCACGGTAGCCACGCCGTCCGACAGCCGGCGCGGAGCCCTGGGGCGAGCGAGGGGCGACGTCACGCCGTGCTGCGCGAGACCACTGTGTTGTGCCATACACAATGGTTTGGGCCTAATGTCCGAATCAGCCTATCGCGAGCAGGCACCCTTGGCCAGGGCCGGCCGGGCGATCCGGGTGAACGTTCGTGCCACGTACTGGCGGCCTCGACGGCGTTGCCGGGCGCGCCGGTGTGGCGGACGGAGGGCCGTCCCGGGGGATCGGACGGTCGCGTCCAGGGTGCACCAGAGGCGGCACGGGCCCACGAGGCGTCGCTGGTGCTGAAGCGCGTCGGGCGCACGAGGCGACTCGGCGAGCCCGAGGCGGATCGTCCAGGACGTCGCGCACGAGCTCAGCATGCGCGCGACGTCGCACGCCGGGCGCGCCGACCTCGCCAGGCGGCGTCAGGTCGGCCGCGGCAGGTCAGCGTCGGACGCCGCCGTCGAGGAGACTCCGTCGGCGCGGGCTGTGGGCAGCCACGGGGCGCACGCAGACCGCTGCGAGGCGTGCGACGACGAGCGTCCGGGCTGCCTCGTGAGGGAGGGGGCCTCAGGGCGTCCGTTCCGCACGTAATGACATAATGTGCATTATCGGTTCACCCACAGAGGCCCGCACAGCGACCCGGAGTGCTGGATCCGCCCGGCCGGATCTCCGTATTCAGGCGTTCTCAGCGACGACACCCTGGGTGTCGCCGGGCGTGTCCGCGTCGGGCGGTGCTGTCACGACGACGCCCCGGGCCGCTACCGCCGTCGGTGTCCGCGGTGGCGACGACGGGCCGTCGGGACGCGCTGCCTCCGGGCCTGAGCTCTATCTCTGCCGGCCAGGCTTCGACGGCCGCACCGGGCGCGTTCTCGCTCGACGGCCCCGAGCCGAATCGTCTTTCCGCCATACGAAATAGAGGGGGCCCCGGCGTCAGAGGGCGCCGCTCCCCTGCCGCGCGAGCCGATGGGCGAAACCGCGGGCGCCGCGTACACGACGGGCATGTCGCCCGCCCGGGCATCCCATGAAACTTCCTTCACTAAGCAGGGCTGCCTGTGGCAACCCTTGACGTGACCACGGGGCGGTTCTAGCGTCCAGCACAGGCGCACCGGGACAACGACGTCCCCACGGTCTCGCACCGTCGCGCCGTCCGCACCGAGGAGGACCTCGTGAAGGATCCAGGAGCAAGGCGCCTGGTGCGCGCCACGGCGGCGGTCGCGGGCGCGGGCCTGCTGCTCGCCAGCGTGACGCCCGCCCAGGCGGGCACGGTCCACACACCGGCCAGTACTCCGGCCGGGACCCCGAGCGCCGACATCGGCGCGATGGTCGACGCGATGACGCTCGACCAGAAGATCGGCCAGATGACGTGGACCCACGTCTACGGCTCGTCCGCCGACGACACGTCGATGGCGGCGAGCAACCGGGCCCGTTACGGCGTGGACACCCCGGCGCAGGTCGTGCAGAAGTACGACCTCGGCGGCGTGCTCTACTTCGCCTGGTCGGGCAACACCGCCAACCCGCAGCAGGTCAACGGGCTGTCCAACGGGCTCCAGGACGCTGCGCTGGCCGACGACGGCCCCGGCATCCCGCTGGCCGTCACGATCGACCAGGAGGGCGGCCTCGTGGCCCGCGTCGGACCGCCGGCCACAGCATTGCCCGGCAACATGGCCCTCGGTGCCACGTTCGACGTCGGGCTCGCTCGGGCGCAGGGCGACGTCCTCGGCTCCGAGCTCGCGGCGATGGGCGTCAACGTCGACTTCGCCCCGGTGCTCGACCTCAACACCAACCCCGACAACCCGGTCATCGGTATCCGCTCGATGGGCGCCGACGCCGACGCCGTGAGCGAGCTCGGCGTCGCGCAGATCGAGGGCCTCCAGCGGCACGTCGCCGCCACCGCGAAGCACTTCCCGGGCCACGGCGACACCGAGACGGACTCGCACTACGGCCTGCCCGAGGTCACCTACGACCGGGCCACCCTGGAGAAGCACCTCCAGCCGTTCCAGGCCGCGATCGACGCGGGGATCGACATGATCATGACGGCGCACATCGTCGTCGACGCGATCGACCCCGACCTGCCCGGCACCCTCTCCCCCAAGGTCCTCACCGGCCTCCTGCGGGAGGAGATGGGCTTCGACGGCATCATCACCACCGACGCGCTCGACATGGAGGCGATGACCGACAACTGGTCGCAGGAGGAGATGTCGGTCATGGCGATCCAGGCCGGCTCCGACATCCTGCTCAACTCCCCCGACGTCGACGCCTCGATCGCCGGCGTGAAGCAGGCCGTGGCCGACGGGACGATCACCGAGGCGCGGCTCGACGAGTCCGTGACCCGCATCCTCGAGTGGAAGGAGGAGCGGGGCATCCTCGCCGACCCTTACACCGACCCCGCGCAGGTCGGTGACGTCATGGGCTCCCCCGAGCACCTCGCGACGGCGGCGACGATCGCGGACCGTTCCATGACCCTGGTGCGCAACGAGGACCGTTCGCTGCCGCTGCGGCCGGGCGAGGACTCCGTGCTCGTGGTCGGCGCGGGCGCCGCGTGGCCCGAGCGGCTCGCCCCGAGGCTCGCCGACCGCGGGTTCGACGTCACCACGGAGCTCGAGAACGGCACGTCGCCGTCGCCGGCCTACCGGGCCCGGGCGGTCGCGGCCGCCGCGAGCGCCGACGCGGTGGTGTTCACGTCGTACAACGCGAGCGGCAACGCGGCGCAGCAGGCGATGGTGCAGGCGCTAGCCGACACGGGCAAGCCGTTGATCGTGGTGGCGGCGCGCAACCCGTACGACGTCAACGTGCTGCCGGGCGCGGACGCGGTGCTGAACAGTTACGGGTACGGGGTGGTCAACTACGCGGCGGTGGTGCGTGCGGTCGCTGGTGACATCAACACCCTGGGCAGGCTCCCGGTGGCGGTGCCGACGGCGGAGGGCGACGAGGTGCTGCTGCCGCTCGGGTTCGGGCACCGGTACCCGGGGTGGCCGCACGTGCCCGGGTCGGGCAGGCCGGGACGCTGAGGGGACGCGCCCGTCGGTCGTCGTGCACGGCCGACGGGCGCGGTTCAGCGTTCTTCCCCGCCTCCGAGGGACTCGAAGCGGGCGAGCGGTCCGGCGAGGACGCCGCCGTCGACGGGCAGCGTGACGCCGGTGATCCAGGCGGCGTCGTCGGAGGCGAGGAACGCGATGGCGGCGGCGACGTCGTCGGGCTCGCCGATGCGGCCGAGGGGGTAGAGGGTCGCGAGCCGGTCGGGGTCGGAACGTTGGTCCCAGGAGCGGGTGCGGACGGTGCCGGGGGCGACGACGTTGATGCGCACTCCCCTGCTGCCGAGCCGTATCGCGAGGTTCTGCGCGAGGGAGACGAGCCCGGCCTTCGCGGCGGAGTAGTCCTCGTCGCCGAAGGCCTGGAGGCCGTTGACGGAGCCGACGAGCACGATCGCTCCCCCGCGCGGCAGGTGCGGGGCGGCGGCGCGGACGCAGCGGGCGGGGCCGGCGAGGTTGAGGTCGACGCCGGCGGCCCAGGTGGCGTCGTCCATGCCGTCCAGGAGGCCGGGGTGGACGCCGGTGCCTCCCGCGACGCCGACGAGCACGTCGAGGCGGTCGTGCCGCTCGAGGGTCGTCGCGACGGCGGCCTCGACCGACGTCGTGTCGGTGATGTCGCACGCGACGGCGGAGGCGGGCGGCCCGCCGGCGGGGAGGTCGGCGACGGCGCGTCGGGCGGCGTCCTCGTCGAGGTCGGCGACCACGACGGTGGCGCCCTCCGCGTGCAGGCGTCGTACCGTGGCCGCGCCGATCCCGTGCGCGCCGCCGGTGATCAGCGCCACGCGGCCGTCGAGGCGTCCTGCCGAAGGTCCTGTCACGTGTCCGTCCTCCTCGTCGAGTCGTGGGTCGTCCCGGTCACCGCGCGTCAGGGCATCGCGTGGCGTCGCGTCAGAACGTGAGCCGGTAGTCAGAGCGTGAGCCGGTAGTAGTGCTCCTCGCCGTACCGGTCGAACCCTGCGCGGCGCAGGAGGCGGGCGGAGGTGCTGACGCGGCCCTTGACGAGGGCGAGCGACGCGCCGGCGGTGGCCGCCAGGCGCAGGCGCTCCTCGAGCACGGCTCGGTAGGCGCCGCGGCCGCGACGGTCGGGCATCGTGCCCGCGCCCCAGAGCCGTGCGACGGTGCCCAGGTCGGGGCGGGGCGCCGGGGCGAGGGTGACGCCGGCGGACGCCACGGGCTCGCCGTCCTGGTACGCCACGACGCGGAGCTCGCGGCTGTCGTCGGCCAGGAGGGTGCGCGCGGCGTCGGCGAGGCGGTCGTCGTCCAGGGGCTGCTGGTCCCACACCGCGGTGTCGACGCGGTCGGCGTCGCGCAGCCCGGCCACGTCGGTCACGCGCCGCACGACGAGGCGTCCGTCGCGGGCCGGTGCTTCGCGGGGCTCGGGCTCGAGTCGATCGACCGGGAGGGCGAGCACGTCCACGGAGTCCTCGAGCCGGGCGCCACGGTCGAGGAGCAGGTCGGTGAGGTCGGGGGTGCTGCTGCCCGAGACCCAGACGCCGAGGGTGTCGCTGCCCCAGCCGCGCGCTCGCTCGACGGCGTCGCGCAGGACGTCCTGGGGCGCGCGCTCGGACGCGAGCCCGGTGAGCACGACGCGGCCCTGCGCCCAGGCGGGCCACCGGGTGAGGGTGACGTCCGTGACGACGCACTCCGCGTCGGGAGGCACCCACGACCACTCGGCGGCGGCGCGCAGCACGGTCGGCGGGTCCCAGGTGGCGGTCATGACGGCAACGTAGCGAACGGGCACCGCGTCGCGGCGGTGCCGCGCGCGGGGGTCACAGGTCGGCGGCGAGGGCGCGGACGACGTCGGCCGCGGGACCGGTGGCGGCGTGACGGTGCCCGGTCCCGGCCCACAGGTGCAGCCGTTCGGCGTCCCCGGCGGCGGCCGCGCGGCGGCGCAGCTCGCGGGTGAGGTGGTGCACCTGCGGGTAGGCGACGGGGGCGTGCCCGTCGTGCCGGGTGAGGAAGCCGTTGACGAGCGCGCGGGCGGGGCGGCCGGTGAACGCGCGGGTCATCGCCGTCGCCCCGTACCGCGGGTCGGCGAGGGCGCCCCGATGGGTCGGGGAGGTGCCGGCCTCGTCGGTGCGCAGCAGCAGCGTGCCGACGGCGACCGCCTGCGCCCCGGCCCGCAGCAGCCGGGCGACGGCGGCGGGGCCGTCCACTCCCCCGGCGGCCACGACCGGGAGGCTCGTGCGCGCGACGACCGCCGCGACCACGTCCTCGGTCGTGCCGTCGACGACGGTGCGACCCGGGTCCCACGTGCCGCTGTGGCCGCCGGCCCGCGGGCCCTGCACGACGAGGCCGTCGGCCCCGAGCTCCTCGGCGGCCGCGGCCTCCTGCGGGGTCGTGACGGTGACGAGGACGGCGGAGCCCGCCGCGCGCAGGGCCGCGACGTCGGCGGCGGGCGGCGGCCCGAACGTGCACGACACGACGGGCACCGGGTCGCGGAGCAGCAGGTCGACCTTCGCCGCCCAGCCGTCGTCGTCGTCGACCGGGACCGAGGGCAGCAGGGCGTCGAGGTCGACACCGTGTGCCGCGGCGTCCGGAGCGATCTCCCGTGCGTAGGCCGCGAGCGCCGCGGGGTCGGGGCGGGGTGCTGAGGGTGGCGCGGGGACGAAGAGGTTGACGCCGAACGGGCGGTCCTGGCGGTGGGCGCGGCGGACCTGGTCGGCGAGGGTGTCGGGTTGCTGGTAGCCGCCGGCGAGGAAGGCGAAGGCTCCGGCGTCGGTGGTGGCGGCGAGGAGGCCGAGCGTGGTGGCGCCGCCGGCCATGGGGGCGGCGACGAGGGGCAGGTCGGTGCCGAGGAGGGTGGTGCGGGCCATGTCGTGCATCGTCCCACCGGGCGGGCACCGTCTTCGGGACGGTCTCATCTGGCCCTCATGCGGGCCTGGCACGCTGGGCGCCCCGCCGGACGGCGGTGGAGGTCGCGGCAGGAAGGGGTGTGGTCGCCGCATGACGGCGGTGGTGCGGGAGCGTGGGACGGCGCGCTCGGCCGGGGTGGGGACGTTCGTGCTGGTGGGCGGTGTGCCGGGGGCGGGCAAGAGCACGGCGCTCGCGCGGGTGGCGGGGTGTCGTCCCGGGGTTCGGGTGCTGGACAGCGAGGCGGCGCGGCGTGACCTGCGGGGGCGGGTGCCGCGCGGGGTCCCGTACGGGGTGTACCGGCCGGTGGTGCACGTGCGGCACCTGGCGGGGGTGGTGCGGGCGGTGCTGTCGGGCCCGGGGTGCGGCGTGGGCTGCGCGGACGGTGCCGGCAGTGCCGGCAGTGGAGACGACGGCGCGGGCGTGCTCGTGGTGCACGACCCGGCGACGTCGCGGGCGCGGCGGTGGTGGTGGGCGTGCCTGGCGCGCCGGGCGGGGTGGCGTCCGGTGCTGGTGATGGTGGACGTGGGGCGCGGCGAGGCGTTGTCCGGGCAGGAGGCGCGGGGCCGGGTGGTGCGGGCGCGGGCGTTCGCGCGGCACTGGCGGCGGTGGGCGGCGCAGCGTGCGGGCCTGGTCGCGGTGTCCGGCGGGTCCGCCCCGTACCGCGGGTGGGCGCAGGTGCACGTGGTGGGTCGGCGGCAGGCGGTGGCCGCCCTGGTGGGCGTGGTGGACGCGGCGGCGCCGGTCCGGGCGGGTGACGCCCGCTAGGGTCGCGGTCATGACGACGTCGGGCCTGTCGGGTGGGGCGCTGGAGCGGGTGGTCGGGCACGTGCGCGGCGTGGGCGACGGGGTGGTCTCGACGCTCGGCCCGGACGGTGGCCCCCAGGCGGCGTACCTGACGCTCGCGGTGACGGTGCGCGGCGAGCTGGTCTTCGACGCGCGGGAGGGGTCGCGCAAGGTGGCGAACCTGCGGCGCGACCCGCGGGTGGCGGTCGTGGTGGGCGGCGCGGACGGGACGACGTTGCAGGTCGAGGGGGTGGCGGACGTGCCGGTGGGCGTGGACCGGGCCCGGTGCGCGGAGGCCTACGCGGAGGCGTTCCCGCGCTTCGCGGCGTCGTTGGTGGACCCGGGGATCGTGGTGGTGCGGGTGGTGGTGCGGTGGGCGCGCTGGGGCGACTACCGCACCTCTCCCCCGGTGGTGGAGCGCCTCGTGGGCGACGCGGGTGGTGCGGGCTGAGTGTCAGCGCCAGCCGAGGGCGGGCGCGACGTGCCGGACGACGTTCTCGATGACGTGCGCGTTGTACTCGACGCCGAGCTGGTTGGGCACGGTCAGCAGGAGGGTGTCGGCGGCGGCGACGGCCTCGTCCTCGGCAAGGTCCGCGACGACGTCGTCGACCTCCCCGGCGTACGTCTTGCCGAACCGGGCGCGGACGCCCTCGAGGACGCCGACCTGGTCGGTGCTGGCGGTCTCCATGCCGAAGTAGGCGCGGTCGCGGTCGTCCGTGATCGGGAAGATGCTGCGCGATACGGACACCCGGGGCTCCCACTCGTGGCCGGCGGCGGCCCACGCGTCGCGGAAGCGCTGGATCTGCTCGGCCTGCAGGCGGTGGAACGGCACGCCCGTGTCCTCGGACAGCAGGGTGGAGCTCATGAGGTTCATCCCCTGGACGGCGGCCTGTTCGGCGGTGGCGCGGGTGCCGGCGCCCCACCAGATCCGCTGTCGCAGGCCTTCGGAGTACGGCTCGACCCGGAGCAGGCCGGGCGGGTTAGGGAACATGGGCCGCGGGTTCGGCTCGGCGAAGCCCTCGCCGTCGAGCACCTCGAGGAGGCGGGCGGTGTGCCGGCGGGCCATGTCGGCGTCGGTCTCCCCCGCTTGAGGCTCGTGCCCGAAGTGGCGGAACCCGTCGATCACCTGCTCGGGTGACCCGCGGCTGATGCCGAGCTGCAGCCTCCCGCCGGCGATGAGGTCGGCGGCGCCGGCGTCCTCCGCCATGTACAGGGGGTTCTCGTAGCGCATGTCGATGACGGCGGTGCCGATCTCGATGCGGCTGGTGCGCGCGCCGACGGCGGCGAGCAGCGGGAACGGGGACGCGAGCTGGCGGGCGAAGTGGTGCACGCGGAAGTACGCGCCGTCGGCGCCGAGCTCCTCGGCCGCGACGGCGAGGTCGATCGACTGCAGCAGGGCGTCGGACGCCGAGCGGGTGGCGGACTGCGGGTGCGGCGTCCAGTGGCCGAAGGACAGGAATCCGAGGTGCTTCACGGACAGGTCAACCTCCTGCGGGTCACGGTGCTTCCCGGGGCGTCACCCCGATACTCGCCGTGGGGGCCCGCGCTCGCCCGCCGGGCCGCACCGCCCGGTCTAGCCTGTGCGCATGACTCTCGCGCACGACGTCGCCGGCGACCCCGGCGCCCCCGCCGTCGTCCTGCTCCACGCCGGGGTGGCGGACCGGCGCATGTGGGACGCCGTCGCCCCCGCGCTCGCGCACACGTTCCGCGTGGTGCGACCGGACCTGCGCGGCTTCGGGGACTCCCCGCTGCCGCTGGACGGCGGCCCGTACACGAACGCGGGCGACGTCGTCGCCCTGCTCGACGGGCTCGGGATCGCGGACGCCGCCGTCGTGGGGTCGTCGTTCGGCGGGAAGGTCGCGCTCGAGCTCACGACCGCGCACCCCGACCGGGTGCGCGAGCTCGTGCTCCTGTGCCCCGCCGCGCCCGGCGTGCCCGACACGGAGACGTCCGACGCGTTCGACGCCGAGGAGGGCCGCCTGCTGGCCGCGGGCGACGTCGACGGTGCGGTGCGGCTCAACGTCACGACCTGGCTCGGCCCGGAGGCCGGGCCGGACGCGGCGGCGGCGCTCGCCGTCATGCAGCGCCGTGCGTTCGACGTGCAGCTCGCCGCCGACGCGGCCGCGAGCGCCGCCGGCCTGCCCGAGCCGGGCCCGGACGGAGTGGAGGTGGACCTCGCGGGGATTCACGTGCCGACGTTCGTCGTCGAGGGGGCGCACGACATGGACGCGCTGCGGGCGTGCGCGCGGCACGTGGCGGCGTCGGTGCCGGGGGCGGAGCTGTCCCTGCTGGACTGGGCGGGGCACCTGCCGGTGCTGGAGCGGCCGGACGCGGTCCTGGCGCTGCTGCTGGACGTGCTGCGCGACGACCCCACCGTGCACGCGCCCTGACCCGCGACGGGGCACGGCCGGTCGGCCCCGGGGTCGTCAGGCGGCGAGCCACTGGTCGTGGGCGATCTTCGCGACGAGGGCGACGACGACGAGCAGCAGGACGGCGCGCACGAACCCGCCGCCGCGGGACAGGGCGGTGCGGGCGCCGACGATGCCGCCGGCGACGTTGGCGACGGCCATCCCCGCGCCGAGCAGCCACAGCACATGCCCGAGCGCGCCGAACAGGGCGAGGGCACCGAGGTCGCTGCCGATGCTCACCACCTTGGCCATCGCGGACCCGCGCAGGAAGTCGGTGCCGAGCGCGGTGACGAACAGGGCGACGAGCAGCACGCCCGTGCCGGAGCCGACCACGCCGCTGTAGAAGCCGACGGCGCTCGCGCCCCCGGCGAGCACGAGCGTGGTCCGCCGGGCGGGCGTGCAGCGGGCCGGGGCGGGTGTCCCCGCGCAGGGCGCGGCGCCGGGGCGTGCGACCACGGCCCACACCCCCACGCCCACGAGGGTGGCCGCCACGACGAGGGTGATGACGTCGCGCGGCAGGTGGGAGGCGGTGACGGCGCCGACGACGGCGGTGGGCAGGCCGAGGGCGGCGGCCGCGAGCGCCCGGCGTCGGTCGAGGCCGATGCGGCTCACGTAGGTGACGGCGGCGCCGGAGGTGCCGGTGATCGCGACGAGCTTGTTCGTGCCGAGCACGGTCGCGACCGGCACGGACGGCAGCACCAGCATGAGGGCTGGCACCTGCACCAGTCCTCCGCCGCCGACGACGGCGTCGAGCCAGCCGGCGGCGAACGCGACGGCGACCAGCAGGCAGACGGCGGTGGGGTCGACGTGCAGGCCCATGGGGTGCTCCTCGGTGCGGTCCGCTGTGGTGCGGTGTGGGTGCCGGGTGGGTGCTGCTTCGCCGGGGTCTCGAGCCTGGTCGTCCCCGCGTCCTCGCCGTGAGGCTCGGTCGGGGGGGCTCGGGGTCCACCGGTCGGTGGACGGGCGGCGGGTACGGCGTTGGCGCCGGTCGTGCGGCGTCGTCGTGCACCCTGGCGGAGGGCCGGGCCCCGGGCGGGGACACCGGCGGGGCGGACATTGCGCGTGGGTGCAAGGTGGGCGCCAGCCCGGGTGCGGGATGCCGGGGGCGACTAGCGTGGGTGGCCGACACTCAGTGGACGCTGGGTTGACCCGAGTGGACCCCGAGGTGGTGGCCCGTGCTCACGATCGACCTGTCGGCGGAGGACCTCACGCGCCTGCGCGCGCCCGGGCGCCCGGACCCGATGTGGGACACCGTGCTGAGCCTGCACCTGCTGCAGAACCGGCAGGCGGCCCTGGCGTTCGACCCGTGGCGACGTCAGGTGCGTGCGCGGATCGTGCAGGCGGGCCTCACGACGACGGTGGCCGCGCTCGCGCGGCTGGCGCCCTTCGCGTCGTACTTCCCGGACTTCCTCACCCCGACCCCGGTCGCCGGGCCGCGTCCCGACGGCAGCCGTGAGGAGGGCATCGAGGCGGCGGCCGACCGGGTGGCGGGCACCCCCCGGGCGCGGCTCGCGCGGGAGCTGGCGATGACGTTCCCGTCGGGGGCGCCGTCGTGGGTGCGGCGCATCGCCTCCGGCGAGGCGGAGGCGATGCGCTGGCTCGCGGGCGCGCTGTGCCGGTATCACGCGCTGGCGGTCGCCCCGTACGCGCCGGTGACGCGGGCGGCGCTCGCGGCCGACCAGGACGCGCGGGACGCGGCGCTGCGCCTCGGCGGGATGCAGGGGCTGATGGGCAGCTTCGACCCGTTGCTGCGGCGCACCGAGGGTCGGTGGACCGGCTGGTACCCGGTGACGCAGTCGCTGCCGTTGCGGGGGCGGCCTCTGACGGTGGTCCCGTCGGTGTTCTGCGTGCTCGCGCCGGTGGTGCTCGCGGACGACGCCCTGGACCCGGTGCTGGTGTACCCGGTGGACCCGGCGCCCGGCTGGGTGGCCCGCGGCGACGAGGCGGGCGCGCCCGACGACGGGGCGCAGGTGGCGCACCTCATCGGCCCGACCCGGGCCCGCGTCCTGGAGGTGCTGGACACGAGCCGCACGACGACTCAGCTGGCGCGCGTGCTGGGCCTCACGCCCGCGACGGCGAGCCGGCACGCGACGGTGCTGCGCGAGGCGGGCCTGGTGTCCTCCGAGCGGCAGGGCAACCGCGTGCTGCACACCCGCACCCGGCTGGGGGACGCGCTGCTGGCCGGCCACCTGGGCTGACACCTGCGCGGACACGTGCCTGGACCAGTGCCCGGAGGGTCCGGACACGTGCGCGTAACACTCCGGCGCGAGGATGCGGGGGTGATCATCGCCCCCGAGTCCCCGACCGCCGCCGACGTGCGCGCGCTGCTGGACGAGCACCTCGCCGACATGCACGCCACCTCGCCCGCGGAGTCCGTCCACGCCCTCGACCTGAGCGGCCTGCTGGCGCCCTCCGTGACGTTCCTGACCGCGCGCGACGACGACGGGACCCTGCTCGGCTGCGGCGCGCTCAGCGAGCTGGAGCCGACGACCTCGACGTCCGCCGGGCGGGGCGAGCTGAAGTCGATGCGCACCGCCCGTCCCGCGCGCGGGCGCGGCGTCGCGAGCGCCGTCCTGGAGCGGCTGGTGGCGCTGGCCCGCGAGCGCGGGTACGCGGCGGTGAGCCTCGAGACGGGGCCGCAGGAGTACTTCGCGCCCGCGCGGCGCCTGTACGCGCGGCACGGCTTCGTGCCCTGCGGGCCGTTCGGCTCCTACTCCCCCGACCCCTGCAGCGTGTTCTTCACGCTCGACCTCACGGGCACGGCGGGCAGTGCGGGGCCGGTGGGCGCCGTTGTCGGCCCCGCCGCCTAGCCTCGCTGGATGACCGACTCGACGGGTGACACGGGCACGGCGCCCCTGCTGGAGCGGCGGTTCGCGTGGCGGGGCCGCGACGTCGCGTGGACCGTGTTCGGCTCCGGCCCGCCGCTGGTGTTCTGCCACGGCACGCCGTGGTCGTCGTGGTTGTGGGAGCCGTACGCGCGAGCCCTGGCGGCCGAGTTCACCGTGCACCTGTGGGACATGCCGGGCTACGGGGCGTCGTCGAAGGACCCCGCGCACGACGTCGACCTCGGCACGCAGGGCGAGCTCTTCGCCGACCTGCTGGCGCACTGGCGGCCCACCTGGACCGACGGTGCCGACGGTGCAGAAACCGGCTCGCCGCCGCTGCCGCACGTCGTCGCGCACGACTACGGCGGGGCGGTGAGCCTGCGCGCCGCGCTGCTGCACGGCGCCCGGTACGCGTCGCTGTGCCTCGTGGACGTCGTGGCGCTGCGCCCGTGGGGCTCGCCGTACTTCGCCCTGGTGCGCGAGCACGCGGACGCCTTCGCGGCCACGCCAGCCGCCGTGCACCGGGGCGCCCTGGAGGCGTACGTGCGCACGGCGGCGCACCGGCCGCTGCGCGAGGAGCACCTGGCCGCGCTCGTCGAACCGTGGACGGACGCGGCGGGCCAGGCCGCGTTCTACCGGCAGATCGCCCAGGCCGACGAGCGGTTCACCGCGGAGCTCGAGCCGCTGCTCGGCACCCTGGACGTCCCGGTGCGCGTGCTGTGGGGCGAGGAGGACACCTGGATCCCGCCGGACCGGGCACGCCGGCTGGCGGACGCCGTCCCCGGCGCCGACGTGCGGCTGCTCCCGGGCGCCGGGCACCTCGTGCAGCTCGACGCGCCCGTCGCGCTCGGGATCGAGCTGCAGCGCTGGTTGTCCGCGGCCCGCTGACGGGTCAGTACCAGCTCGCCCGCGCGTGCTGGAAGATGAGGTTGGTCTCCGTGAGCGCCACGTCCGGGTCGGTCGACAGGTGCTCGATGACGAACTCGTTGAGGGCGTCGGAGTCCGCGGCGGCCACGTGCACGAAGAAGTCGTGCGCGCCGCCCAGCAGGAACACGTTCAGCACCCCGGGCAGCTCGGCGAGGCGCTGCAGGTAGCCGGAGAGGCGGGTGCGGGCCGCGCCGCGCATCTGCACCGCGATCATCGCCTGCAGGGGGTGCCCGGTCCGCGCCGGGTCGACGTCCGCGTGGAAGCCGCGGATCACGCCCCCCTCGCGCAGCTGGCGCACCCGCGTCAGGCACGTGGACGGGGCGACGCCCGCCCGCGCCGCGAGCGCGTTGTTCGGCAGGCGTGCGTCGTCCGCGAGCGCCGCGAGGATCCGCTGGTCGACGTCGTCCAGCCGCGCCGGCGCCGGGCCGCGTCGTTCGAGGCCCCACGACGGGTCCGGGCGGGCGTCCGCCGGTCGCACCTCCTGCGTGCGGACGTCCGGGCCGCGCCGCTCCCCGGATCGAACATCCTTCGCGCGCGGCTGGCGTGGCACGGGCTGAGACGGGTGTCGTGTCGACATCCTGGCAATCTACCGAAGGATGTACGGATTCGTGGCGCAGCGCCGAATCCGCCCGTCAGACTGGGACGTGAGCGGGGTCACACGCCCCGCGCCACGCACCCGCCGTCCCCCTGCCACGAGCCGGGGGCCGGTGCCGAGCCACGAAGGCGGACTCACCATGCGCATCGGCGTCCCGAAGGAAGTCAAGAACCACGAGTACCGGGTGGCGATCACGCCGGCCGGCGTGCACGAGCTGGTCTCCCGGGGGCACGACGTCGTCGTGGAGGCGGGCGCCGGCGCAGGGTCCGCGATCACGGACGACGAGTTCCGCACCGCCGGCGCGGACGTCGTCGCCGACGCGGACGAGGTGTGGGCCGGCGCCGAGACGGTGCTGAAGGTCAAGGAGCCGGTCGCGCAGGAGTACCACCGCCTGCGGCCGGGGCTGGTGCTGTTCACCTACCTGCACCTCGCGGCCGACAAGGCGCTCACCGAGGAGCTGCTGGCCCGCGACGTGACCGCCGTCGCGTACGAGACGGTGCAGACCCCCGACGGGCGCCTGCCGCTGCTGGCCCCGATGTCGGAGGTCGCGGGGCGCCTCGCGCCGCAGGTCGGGGCCGCCACCCTGCTGCGGGCCGCGGGCGGGCGCGGCGTCCTCCTCGGCGGGGTACCCGGCGTGCCGGCCGGGCACGTGGTGATCGTCGGCGCAGGCGTCTCGGGCATGAACGCCGCCCGGATCGCGGTCGGGCTGGGCGCGCGCGTCACCCTCCTGGACACCAGCGCGGACGCGCTCAAGGCCGCCGACCGCGAGCTCGGCGGCCGGGTGCAGACCCTCGCCTCGAACCGGCTCACCCTCACCGAGGCCGTGCTCGAGGCCGACCTGGTGATCGGGGCCGTGCTGGTCCCCGGCGCCAAGGCGCCCGTGCTGGTGCCGAACGACGTGGTGGCGCGCATGCGTCCGGGCGCCGTCCTCGTGGACATCGCGATCGACCAGGGCGGCTGCTTCGAGGACTCCCGCCCCACCACCCACGCCGACCCCACGTTCCGGGTGCACGACACGGTCTTCTACTGCGTGGCGAACATGCCCGGCGCGGTGCCGCGCACGTCCACGTACGCGCTGACCAACGTGACGCTGCCGTACGCCGTGGCGCTCGCTGACCACGGCTGGCGCGAGGCGCTGCGCCGCGACCCGGTGCTCGCCCGCGGCCTCAACGTGCACGACGGCCGCGTCACCAACGCGGGCGTCGCCGAGGCGCACTCGCTCGAGCACGTGGACGTGGCCGCCGTCCTGTAGCCCCTCCTCGAGGTCGTCGCGGGCGCCCCCGCCGGCTCAGGGGCGGCGGCGCGGCGGGAGCGGGACGCGGTCGAGGTCGGCCGCGACGGTGAGCCCGCCGTCGAACACCTCGCGCGCCTCGCGCTCGAACTCGTCGGGCAGCTCGTCCGGCACGCGGTAGCGCTGGGAGAAGTGCGTGAGCACGAGGTGGCGCACGCCGGCCCGGGCGGCGACGATCGCGGCCTGCCGGCACGTGAGGTGCGCCCAGCGGGCCGCGAGGTCCGCGTCGCGGTGCAGGAACGTCGACTCGACGACGAGCAGGTCGACGCCGTCGGCGAGGGCGAGGACCGCGTCGCACAGGCGGGTGTCCATGACGAACGCGACCGACTGCCCGGGCCGCGGCACGGACACGGCCTCGCGGCGCACGGTGCGCCCGTCGTCGAGCACGAGGACGCCGTCGCGCAGCAGCCGCCCCACCGCCGGGCCGGACGGGACGCCCGCGGCCGCGAGCGCCGCCGGGTCCAGGGACACGCCGTCCGGCTCGTCGAGGCGGTACCCGACGGCGTCGACGCGGTGGTCCAGCGGGCGGGCGGTGAGGACCGGTGCGCCGGTCGCGTCGCCGCCCGCGCCACGCTCGCCGTCGACGCGCGGCAGGGTCACGACGCGAGCCCCGGCCGGGAACGCCACGGGCTGCAGGGCGACGCGCTCGTGGTGGTCGTAGGCGCTGGCGTCGAGCAGGTGGCGCACCCACGGCTCGCCGGAGGCGGGGAAGGAGATCGGCACCGTGTGGCGCACCTGGTCCCCGGACAGCCGCTGCGCCACACCGGCGAGGCCGAGGGAGTGGTCGCCGTGCAGGTGGGTGATCGCGATGCGGGTGAGGTCGGTGGCGGAGACGCCCGCGAGCGTCATCTGCCGCTGCGTGCCCTCGCCCGGGTCGAACAGGATCGCGGTGTCGTCGAAGAACAGGACGTACCCGTTGTGGTTGCGGTGGCGGGTGGGCACCATGCTCGCCGTGCCGAGCACGACCAGCTCGCGTCGTGACACGTCCAGGCGCGCCCGGCGCTCAGCGGCCCAGGGCGCGCCCGACGACGCGCACCAGGCCCGTGGTCACGTGCTGCACGGGCCGCCACAGGTCGCGGTCGAACACGGCCGTGCGGGCGACCGGGCCCCGGCGCAGCCGCCCCGCGAGGCAGGTCGTGGCGACGGTCGGCGCGACGGGCGCGGGCTCGAGGGACGGCAGGCCCGCGAGCGCGGACGGCCGGTACCGGGCCCCCGGGTCCCACCGCTGGTGGGGGCGCTGCGTCGCGTCGTCGGGCATGGGGTCATCCTCGCCCGCCGCGCCGGGGCCCGCAAGGGGCCGCCGGGGCGCCCCGAGCCCCATCCCCATTCCCACGAACCTCTCAGGCTCGCACCAGGTCGGGGCCAGCCGGCGTCGACAGGGTGGCCCCAGGGCGAGCGTCGACGGAGAGGCTCCCCGCCGGGCACCACGGCCCGGTCCCCTCGACATGGAGGCAGCGCATGAGCACCCTCAAGGCAGTCGCCGGGTGGGCCGGGATCGGGGTCACCGGGGCGTGCGGCGTCGTGCTGCTCGGCGGTGGCAAGATCTGGTCGGGCACGCTGCTGATCGCGACGACGTTCCTCATGGTCCTGCCGGTCTGGCGCCGGGTCCCCCGCTGGGCGCGGCTCGCGCTGCTCGTCGCAGTGGTCGCCCTGGTGGTCGCGAACATCTCCACCACGCAGCTCCCGGGCCCGTCGACCGGGATGGTCACCCGGTGCGGCGACGAGGAGGCCGCCACGTTCACGCCGACGGGCATCCGGTTCCTGGACCAGCTGCGGTACATCCTCGGCAGCTTCCTGACCCAGGCGGCGCCGTCCTAGACCGCCTCGGGCTCAGGCGTCGGGGAAGCCCTGCGGGTTCTCGGACTGCCAGCGCCAGGTGTCCGCGCACATGTCGTCGATCGTCTTGACGGCGCGCCACCCCAGCTCGGTCTCCGCGCGCGTCGGGTCGGCCCAGAACGCGGCGAGGTCGCCCGCGCGGCGCGGCCCGATCTCGTACGGCAGCTCGCGGCCCACGGCCCGCTCGAACGCGTGCAGCATCTGCAGCACGGACGTGCCGGTGCCGGTGCCGAGGTTGAAGGCGCGCACGGGCTCCGCCATCGCGTCCAGGTGGTTCAGCGCGGCCACGTGCCCGGCGGCGAGGTCCTCGACGTGCAGGTAGTCGCGCTCGCACGTGCCGTCGGCGGTCGGGTAGTCGTCGCCGAAGATCACGAGCTTGTCCCGCTTGCCGACCGCGACCTGCGCCAGGAACGGCATGAGGTTGTTCGGGATGCCCTGCGGGTCCTCCCCGATCCGGCCGGACGGGTGCGCGCCCACCGGGTTGAAGTAGCGCAGCAGCGCGACCTTCAGCCCGCCGACGGCGACCGCGGCGTCGGCCATGATGCGCTCGATCATCACCTTCGTCTGCCCGTACGGGGACGACGAGGACAGGTACTCGTAGTCCTCCCGGTACGGCACGGGCGCCTTCTCCCCGTACACGGTGGCCGAGGAGGAGAACACCAGGCGCGGCACGTCGTGGCGGCGCATCGCCTCCAGCAGCGACAGCGTCGAGTCGAGGTTGTTGCGGTAGTACTCCAGCGGCTTGGCCACCGACTCCCCCACGGCCTTGAAGCCCGCGAAGTGCACGACGGCGTCGAACCGCTCGTGCGCGAACAGCCGCTCCGTCTTCTCCGCGTCCGTGAGGTCGATCGCGTGCACCGGCACGTGCGCCCCCGACAGCGACTCCAGGCGGCCCATCACCGTGGGCTTGCTGTTCGAGAAGTCGTCCACCACGACGACGTCGTGCCCGGAGGCGACGAGGGACAGGACCGTGTGGGAGCCGATGTAGCCGGCGCCGCCGGAGACCAGAACGCGCATGGCCCCAGCCTAGGGCGTCGGTCGCCGTCGTCGGACGGGCGTCCGCACCCCGGGCCGGGGCCGAGCGTGTCGCTGGACCGAGCTGCTCTCAGCTCCCGCCGAGGAGCTCGGTGAAGCTCGGCGTCGCGGCGAACGGGTCCACCGGGCCGTCGTTCTCGCGGCGGGCCACCCGCTGCGCCAGGTCGCGCCCGGCGCGGGCGATCCGCTTCGGCAGGCCCGCGCCCGGGTCGTCGGCGCTCGCGGCCCAGTCGTCGGTGGCGGCGAACACGCTGGTCGGCACGACGTCGGCGCGCAGGTAGGTGAACAGGGGTCGCATCGTGTACTCGAGCGCCAGGGAGTGGCGGGCGGTGCCGCCGGTGGCGCCGAGCAGGACCGGCATGCCGGTGAGCGAGTCCGGGTCGACGACGTCCCAGAAGGACTTGAACAGCCCCGAGTAGCTCGTGGTGAACACGGGCGAGACGGCGATCAGGCCGTCCGCGCCCGTCACGGTCTCCAGCGCCCGGGCCAGGTCGCCGGTCGGGAACCGGGTGAGCATCGCGTCGACGACGGCGTGCGCGAGATCGCGCAGCTCGATCGTCTCCACCCGCACCGTGTGACCGGCGTCCTCCAGCTCCCGCACCGTGGCGTCCGCGAGCCGGTCGGCCAGCAGGCGCGTCGACGACGGCTGGGACAGGCCCGCCGACACGACGGCGAGGGTGCGGGTAGGGGTCTGGATGCCCGAGGGCCCCGAGGACATGGTCATGCGCGTGCCTCCTGCGATGCGGCGGGCTGGGTGCCCTCGGCAACGGTACCGGTGTAGGGGTCGGCGGTGTCGCCGACGTGGGTGGCGCCGGCCTCGCCCGCCGCGCGGGCGGCGGCGACGCGCTCGGCGTGGGTCGGCGGGTTCAGCGGGACGTCGTCGGCGGGCCGCTTGGCCTCGACGATCTTGCGCAGCTCGGGCACGACCTCCTCGCCGAGCAGGTCGATCTGCTCGAGCACCGTCTTCAGGGGCAGGCCGGCGTGGTCCACGAGGAACAGCTGGCGCTGGTAGTAGCCCACCTCGTCCACGAACGACGCGTACCGGTCGATGACCTGCTGCGGCGAGCCCACCGTCAGCGGCGTCTCCCGCGTGAAGTCCTCCATCGACGGGCCGTGCCCGTACACGGGCGCCTCGTCGAAGTACGGCCGGAACTCGTTCCACGCGTCCTGCGACCGCTTGCGCATGAACACCTGCCCGCCGAGGCCGACGATCGCCTGGTCGGCGCGCCCGTGACCGTAGTGCTCGAAGCGCTGGCGGTAGAACCGCACCATCTGCCGGGTGTGGTGCATCGGCCAGAAGATGTTGTTGTGCAGGAACCCGTCGCCGTAGAACGCGGCCTGCTCGGCGATCTCGGGGCTGCGGATGGAGCCGTGCCACACGAACGGCGGCACGCCGTCCAGCGGGCGCGGGGTGGAGGTGAAGCCCTGCAGCGGGGTGCGGAACTTGCCCTCCCAGTCCACGACGTCCTCGGTCCACAGCCGGCGCAGCAGCGCGTAGTTCTCGATCGCGAGCGGGATGCCCTGGCGGATGTCCTGCCCGAACCACGGGTACACGGGGCCCGTGTTGCCGCGGCCCATCATGAGGTCCATGCGCCCGTCGGAGATGACCTGGAGCATCGCGTACTCCTCGGCGAGGCGCACCGGGTCGTTGGTCGTGATCAGCGTCGTCGCCGTCGACAGCGTGATGTGCTTCGTGACGCCGGCCAGGTAGCCGAGCATCGTCGTGGGCGACGACGCCACGAACGGCGGGTTGTGGTGCTCGCCCGTGGCGAAGACGTCCAGGCCCGCCTCGTCGGCGTGCCGGGCGATGGTGAGCATGTTGCGCACCCGCTCGGTGTCGTCCGGGGTGTGGCCCGTCGTGGGGTCGGTGGTGACGTCGCTGACGGAGAAGATTCCGAACTGCACGGCTGCGCTCCCTGCTTCGTGGTGGCTCGTGGTGGTGCGTGAGGCTCGCGAGGGGCCCGAAGACCTCACCCGATCCTAGTTCCATGCGTTTGCATGTACATGCCGGTGAACCGTGCACCCCTCCCGGTTGTTCCCGGCCCGCTCGCGCCGTCGCGGGTGACGTCGCGCACAAAGGACCCCGCAGCGGCGGTCTCGAGTTGCGCACGGCGCGCCGACTGGCGAGCCTGGGGTGGCAACCGCCGCGTCCACCGCCACCGCCTGTCTCCGGCACCGGCGTGGACCGTGCTTCACGGGACCTTCACGGACCGCCGGAACATCCCCCGGCAGGGCCGCGTTGGAACCTCAGGCCCCTTCCCACCGACCTCCAGGAGGACGACATGCCCGACCGGTCCCTGCGCGGCATGAGCATCGGCAGCAAGAGCATGGAGTCCGACGAGGGCGTGGACTTCGCCCCCCGGTTCCAGGCGCACTACGACTGCCCCAACGGCCACACCATCATCCTGCCCTTCTCCACCGAGGCCGAGGTGCCGCCGGTGTGGGAGTGCCGGTGCGGCGAGGAGGCGCTCCTGCGCGACGCCGAGAAGCCGGAGCCGAAGGCCACCAAGCCGCAGCGCACCCACTGGGACATGCTGCTCGAGCGCCGCACCGTCTCGGAGCTCGAAGAGCTGCTCGACGAGCGCCTCGAGCTGCTGCGCGCCGGCAAGCTGCGCCGCAGCGCCTGACGCTCGGACGTCCGAACCACGCCGAAGGGCGGGCACCCGGTGGGTGCCCGCCCTTCGTGCATCCCGGGCCCGTCCCGGGTTCCTCGCAGTTCGTCGCGGCTCGGATCGCCCCGACCCGTGGCTCCGACGGCTCAGCGGCGTCGCGCCCGGGCCGCGGACACGATGCCCCCGACGACGAGGACGACCGCCGCCGCCCCCACGACCCACCCCGGCCAGTAGCCCGCCCGCACCGCCGGCGTCAGCTCCGTGCGCAGCGGCAGGTCCGCCACCCAGTGGTCGGGCGTGAACAGCTGCGTGCGCGCCACGAGCGTCCCGTCCGGCGCGACGACGCCGCTCACCCCCACCGTCGACACCTGCACCGCCGCCCGGCCCGTCGTGATCGCCTGCAGGCGCGTCATCGCGAGCTGCTGCGTCGACTCCGCCGTGTACCCAAACGACGCGTTGTTCGTCGGCACCACCAGCACCTGCGCGCCGCGCTGCACCGCGTCCCGGACGATCTCGTCGTACGCCACCTCGAAGCAGATCACCGTCGCCATCGGCACCGTCGTGGGCCCCGTGCCGCGGCCGATCGCCGCGCCGTCGACCGGCAGCCCGACCACCGCCGGCGCCGTGCCGGGGATCATGTCCGTCGTCACCCGGTCCACCTGCGCGCTGAACAGCCGCACGAAGGACCGGATCGGGATGTACTCCCCGAACGGCGCCGGGTGCTGCTTCGCGTACCGCTGGGTCACGCCCTTCCCCGGCTCCCACAGCAGGGCCACGTTGTACCGCCCGCCCGTGGCGGGGTACTCCTGCGCCCCCACGAGGATCGGCGCCCCCACCGCGCGGGCCGCGTCGTCGATCGCCGCGCCCACCTCCGGCGTCGTCTGCGGGTCCAGGTCCGAGCCGTTCTCCGGCCACAGCACCACGTCGACGGCGTCGCCCGGGGCGTCGCCGAACGCGCCCGACGCCTGCTCGTCCGCGATCGCGTACGTGCCCTCCAGGTGGTTGTTCAGCACCTCCGCCCGGTTCGCGAACGACCCCTCCCCCGGCTCCGACACGTTGCCCTGCACCGCCCCGGCGCGCAGCACGCCCGACTCCGCGGTCCCGGTGCCCGCATCCACCACCGTGCCCGCGCGCCCCGGGTCGGCGGCGTCCGTCACCTCGCGCGTCCCCGGATCGTGCGCCAGCGGCAGCAGCAGCGGCGCGACGACGAGGGCCGCCGCGGCCAGGACGAACGCGCCGGCGCTCGCGGCCGACCGGGCGCGACGCCCAGCGTCGCGCCACGGGGCACGCAGCAGGCGCCCGACGGCGAGCGCGAGCAGCACGCCCGCCACCGCGACCAGCAGGGACACCAGGGTGGTTCCTCCGAGCCAGGCGGCGCGCCCGGTCGGCGCGCCCGCCATCGCCCACGCGAGGCGGCCCCACGGGAACCCGCCGAACGGGATCTCGGAGCGCCACTGCTCCACCGCGACGAACAGGACCGCGAACACGGCGGCCTGCGCCACGGCGTGCCCGCGCACCCAGCCCCACCGGCGCGCCCACGTCCACAGCGACCCGAACGCGGCGAGGAACAGCGTCTCCAGCACCGACAGCGCCACCCAGGGCACGGTGTCCGTGGCGAAGTTCGCCCACCAGATGTGCGGCAGCCAGAACGTCAGGCCGGCGACCAGGCCGACCAGGAAGTTCCAGCCGGCGGCCCGCCGGCCGTCGCGGCGCAGGGCGGCGAACAGCAGCGCGACGCCGACGAACGCCAGCGGCCACGCCCCGACGTCCGGGAACGAGGCCCACAGCGCCGCCCCGGACGCGACCGCGAGCAGCAGGGTCGCGGGGCGGCTCGCCCACCGGTCCGTGGGCGTCGTCGTGCGCGGCGCGCCGGCCTCGGCGCGGCCGCCGTCCCCTCTGCTCTCCCGGGCGCCGTCGGCGTCCGGTCCGGCGCCGGGGCCGGTTCCACCGTCGCGGGGCTCGCCGACCGGGCTCGGGCTCACGTGCAACACCCCCGCAGGGTACGTGACCGCGGGCGGTCGCCGGGCTCTCCGCCTGCGGTCGAGCGAGCGACCCGTCGCGGCGTCCTCGCGGTTGCCGCGACGGAACGCTTGCTCGACGGCATCGGCGGGGGCGTCAGTCGAACGTGTCGTGCAGGACGACGCCGTCGCGCACGGTCTGAAGGCACACGGGGTCGGGCTCGCCCTCGGACAGGTCGGGCAGGAGCGGCTGGCCGGCGCGCGCCTCGGGGTTCCACGCGGACAGCCGGTCCCCGGGGGCCTGGACGGACAGGGTGTCCGCGCGCCAGACGGCCAGGTGCGCGGGGGCACCGACCCGCAGCTCGCCCGCGCCGGTGTGGTCCAGCCCGGCGAGCCGCCACCCGCCGCGGGTGTGGGCGCGGAACGCGGCCCGCGCGGAGATGCGCTGCATGGCGTCCTCGTGGGTGAGGGTCGCGCGCACTGCCTGCCAGGGGTCGAGCGGGGTGACGGGGGTGTCGGAGCCGAACGCGAGCGGCACGCCCGCCCCGGCGAGGTCGGCGAACGGGGACAGGGTCGACGCGCGGCCCGGCCCGAGCCGGGCGGCGTACATGCCGTGGCTGCCGCCCCACGCGGCGTCGAACGCGGGCTGCACCGACAACGCCACCCCGTACAGCAGCAGCGCGGCGAGCGCGGACGCGTCCACGAACAGGGCGTGCTCGAGCCGGTGGTGGCCCGAGCGCAGCAGGCTCGCGCCGTGCTCGGTGGCGGCGAGCTCCAGCCCACGCACCACCTCGTCCATGGCCCGGTCCCCGATGACGTGGAACCCGCCCTGCGTGCCCGCGGCCGAGCAGGCGGCGAGGTGCGCGGCGATGTCCTCGCCGGTGAGGAAGAGCCTGCCCGTGGACTCGGCGCCGCCCGGCGCGGCGAGCAGGTCGCTGTACGGGTGGCGCAGCGCCGCGGTGCGCGAGCCGATCGACCCGTCGGCGCACAGGTCGCCGGCGATGCCGGTGAGGAACGGCAGCTCGGCGAGCATCTGCCGGGCGTCGTCCGCCGTGGCGCACAGCTCGCCCCGGTAGGCGACGACGTGCGGCAGCGCCCCCGCCGGGTCCGCGGTGAGGGCGACGAGCTCCGCGAGCCCCTCGCGGGTGTCCATGTTCGGCTCGCTCATCTCGTGCACGCCGACGATGCCGCGCGCGGCCGCGTCGGCGAGGGCGCGCCGGTACGCGCGGGTGCGGCGCGCGGGCGAGACCTGCCGCACCGCGGCGGCCGCGGCGTGGTGGGCGTCGGAGGTGACCATCCCGGACGCCTCCCAGCCGACGACCCGGTCGATGCCCACGGCGCGGGCGAACGACCCGGACACGACGGCCGAGTGGCCGTCGACCCGCGCCGCGTACACGCGCCGGCCACCGCAGGCCGCGTCGAGCTCGTCCGCCGTCGGGGCGCGTCGCTCGGGCCAGGTCTGCTCGTCCCACCCGAACGCGAGCAGCACCTCCTCGCCGCCGGGGTCGGCGGCGTCGAGCTCGCGCGCCCCCCGGGCGAGGGCCTCGAGCGCCGCCGCGAGCGACGTCGCGCCGCCCGCGGCCGTGAGGTCGACGGACTCGGCCGCGAGGCCGGTCTCCAGCAGGTGCACGTGCGCGTCGACGAACCCGGGCGCCACGAGCGCGCCGTCCAGGTCGATCACGCGGTCGGCCCGGGCCGCGAGCCCGGCGGCGGTGTCCTCCGCGCCGAGCCACGTCACGACGCCGTCGTCGACGAGCAGGGCCTCGGCGAAGGGGTCGGCGGGCGAGTGGACGACTCCGTTGCGGTACAGGGTGGACGTCACGGCCTGCACTCTATGGCACCGCCGCGCGCGGACGCCCACCACGCCGCCACACCGGCCGCACGGATCCCTCACATCCGGGCCTCACTTCCGGCGTCACACGCCGGAGGTCACACGCTGGAGGTCACACGCTGGAGTAGGCGACGACGCCGCGCAGGACGGCGGTCTGCGCCTTGCGGGCCGTGGCCCGCAGGGCCGGGCGCGGCGCCGCCTTGGCCAGCTGGTCCAGCACGTCGAGCACCTGCTTGCACCAGCGCACGAAGTCGCCCGCCGCCACGTCCGTGCCCCGCAGCACCGCGTCGAGGTTCTTCCCCGACGCCCACCGGTGCACCGGCGCCACCAGACCCAGGTCCAGCGGGCCCGTCGCCTCCAGCCGGTGCTCCGCCTCGAGGTCCGTCACCTGGGACCACGCGCGCGTCGTGGCGTCCAGGACCTGCGCGAGCCGCCCGTGCGGACCGCCCGGCACGAACGGCTCGGACGCCTCCTCGCGGCGCCCCGAGTACACGACCGTCGACACCGCCGCGGCCAGCCCGGGCGCGTCCAGGTCGTCCCAGATGCCGCGGCGCAGGCACTCCGCGAGCAGCAGGTCGTCCTCCGCGTACAGGCGGCCCAGCCACCGGCCGTCGTCCGTGACCGCGAGCGAGCCCGGGGCCGCGCCCTGGCGCGCCCCGTCGGTGCGCGCCAGGTAGCCGAGCCGCTCCAGGACGTCGCAGGTGCGGTCGAACGTCCGCGCGATCGACCCGGTGCGCCCCTCGACCCGCCGCACCAGCTGCTCGTGCTCGGCGCGCAACCGCTCCCACCGCTCCGCCCACCGGGCGTGCTCGTCCCGGTCCGGGCAGCCGTGGCAGGGGTGGGCGCGCAGCGCCGCCCGCAGCCGCTGCAGCTCGGCGTCGGACGCCGCGTCCGAGCGCCGTCCCCCCTGTGCTCCCCCGTGACCGCCCGACCCGCCGCGTCGCGCGCCCGGGTGCCGGCCGGAACCGCCGTCCCCCGAGAACGCCCCGAGCGCGTTGCGCAGGCTCGAGGCCAGGTCGCGCCGCTGGTCGGGGCGGCGCGGGTTGAACCCCTTCGGGATGCGCACCGTCGTCACCACCTGCACGCCGTTCGGCGCGTCCGCGAGGGTGAGCTTCTTGACCTGCTTCTCCTGGGTGAGCACGGTGGGCCGCGGGCCGTCGAAGCCGCGGTCGTCGCGCCCCGGGTCCAGGACGACGACGTACCCGCGCCGCCGCCCGGACGGCACCTCGACGACGTCCCCGCGCCGCAGCTTCTCGAACGACGCGACCGCGTCGGCGCGCCGGGCCCCGGACGCCGCGCGCGACAGCTCCTTCTCCCGGTCCTTGATGGCCCGCCGCAGCCCCATGTACTCGGCGAAGTCGCCCCGGTCGCACGCCATCGCCTCGGCGTACCCCTCCATGGCCTCCGCGTGCGCCTGCGCCTGCTTCGCCAGGCCCACCACGCCCCGGTCGGCCTGGAACTGCGCGAAGCTCGTCTCCAGCACGTCGCGCGCCCGCTCCCGACCCACCTGCCCCACCAGGTTGACCGCCATGTTGTACGTGGGGCGGAAGCTGGAGCGCAGCGGGTACAGCCGCTTGGACGCGAGCCCCGCCAGCGCCACCGGGTCCAGGCCCGTGTGGTCGACGACGACGGCGTGCCCCTCGACGTCGATCCCCCGCCGCCCGGCGCGCCCGGTGAGCTGGGTGTACTCGCCCGGCGTCACCGGCTGGTGGGCCGTGCCGTCCCACTTCACCAGCTTCTCCAGCACCACCGACCGGGCCGGCATGTTGATGCCCAGCGCCAGCGTCTCGGTCGCGAACACGACCTTGACCAGGCCGCGGGAGAACAGCTCCTCGACCGTCTCCTTGAACACCGGCAGCATGCCCGCGTGGTGCGCCGCGATGCCCCGCGACAGGGACTCCGCCCACGCCCAGTACCCGAGCACGTCGAGGTCCTCGGTGGGGATGGTCGCGGTGCGCTCCTCGACCACCCGCCGGATCTGCGCCTCCTCCTCGCCGTTCGTCAGCCGCAGGCCCGCGCGCAGGCACTGCTGCACCGCCCCGTCGCAGCCCGCGCGGGAGAAGATGAAGTAGATCGCGGGCAGCAGCGCGTCCGCGTCCAGGGAGTCGACGACGGCGAACCGCGGCGGCGTGCGGCGGTGCGCCACCGGCCCGCCCGCCCCCGGCCGCTTGCCCCCGCGCCCCCGGTAGCCGCGGTCGCCCCGCCCCCGGTGCCCGTGCCGCCCGTGCGCGGACTCCGCGCGCGCCGAGACGCGGAACATCGCCTGCAGGTCCGGGTTGATCGGCGGGTTCGTGCCCGGGTCGGTCGGGTCCACGTGCCCCGCGTACAGGTCCATCAGCCGCGGCAGCCCGCGCGGCTCCGGGGCCGAGACCACGACGTGCTGCCACAGCGGCACCGGCCGGCGCTCGCTGACCACCACGGCCGTGTCGCCGCGCACGGTGGCGAGCCAGTCGCCGAACTCCTCCGCGTTCGACACCGTCGCGGACAGGGACACGAGCTGCACGTGGTCGGGCAGGTGGATGATGACCTCCTCCCACACCGGGCCGCGGAACCGGTCGGCGAGGTAGTGCACCTCGTCCATGACGACGTACGCCAGCCCGTCGAGGGCGGACGACCCCGCGTACAGCATGTTGCGCAGCACCTCGGTGGTCATGACGACCACGGGCGCTCCGGCGTTGACCGACGTGTCCCCGGTGAGCAGGCCGACGTTCGCGGCGCCGTGCCGGGCGACGAGGTCGGTGTACTTCTGGTTGCTGAGCGCCTTGATCGGCGTCGTGTAGAACGCCTTGCCGCCGCGCGCGAGCGCGAGGTGGACGGCGAACTCCCCCACCACCGTCTTGCCCGCGCCCGTGGGGGCGGCGACCAACACCCCGCGCCCCTCCTCGAGCGCGACGCACGCGTCCACCTGGAACGGGTCGAGCTCGAACCCGACCACCTGGCGGAACAGCCGCAGCTCGCCCTCCGCGTCGGCCTTGTCGCGCGCGCTGCGCTCCCGCGCCGCGGCGTACCGCTCGGCGGGGCTGGGGGTGTCGGTGCCGGACGCAGAGCCGTCAGGCGTGCCGGCGCGTGAGCCGGAGCCGGGACGGGAACGGGGGGTCATGCCGTCAGCCTAGGCGTCGTCGCCCCGGGGACCGTGCGCGGGTCCACGGTGATTCGCGGCGGGTGGTGCGCGGTGGGTGACGTGAGACGGGCGACGCGTGGCACGACCGCTCAGCGGTGCTCGACCTCAGCGCGCCTCGACGAGGACCTGCAGGGCGCGGGCCCGCGCCTCGACGCGCAGCGGCAGGCCCCCGAGGCGCTCGCCGTCCGCGTGCGCGACCGGCAGGGGGCGCTCGCCGGCCACCCAGGCCTCCGGCCCGGGCTCGATCGTCACGGCGCGCGCCCGCACGACGTGCACCTTGCGGCGGCGCACGTGCCCGCCGGTGAACATGCTCGGGAAGACGGCGAGGGCGCCCGCCTTCGACAGGTCGGTGGCGACGAGCACGTCGAGCAGGCCGTCGTCGAGGGACGCCGACGGTGCGACACGGATGCCGCCGCCGATCTGCGGCCCGTTCGCCGCGGTGACGAGGGCCGCCCGGCCCGTCCAGGTCGCGGTGCCCGCCGGGCCGGGGCGCAACCGCAGCCCGGCACCCGCGTCCGACGTCGCCGGGGCGACGCCGTCGAACGTGAGCCGGTACGACCAGGGCCGGTAGCGCACCAGCTCGATCGCGGCGGCCACGGTGTACCGGGCGCTGCCGCGCGGGTGCCGCAGCCGGTTGGCGCGCGCGTTCACCGCGGCGTCGAGGCCCGCCGAGACGGCGCCGGCCACCCAGCGGGGACCGGCGGCCGTGCTCGCCGCAGCCCCTACCGATGTGCCCGCGGAGGTGCCCGCGGCGAGGCCGGGACCGGTGACGAGCGCCGCGTCGACGCGACGGATCCCGGCGGCGCCGGCGTCCAGCGCCCGGCACAGGGCGGCGCCCGCCGCGGCGGGGTCGCGCACGGGCAGCCCGAGCGTGGCGGCGAAGTCGTTCCCGGTGCCGACGGGGACGATCCCGAGCGGGACGTCGGTGCCGGCGACGGCCTGCGCCCCCAGGTGCACCATGCCGTCGCCGCCCACGACGACGAGCGCGTCGACGGGGTCCGCCGGTCCGCCCGTGCCGTCGACCGCCGCCCGCGCCCAGGCGAGCGCGGCGTCGGCGTCCGGTCCGGACAGGTCGACGGCGTCGTGCCCCGCCCGGCGCAGCCCGGCCAGCACCCCCTCGCCGGCGTACGCGGCCCGCCCCTTGCCCGCGGTGGGGTTCACGACCACGCCCAGGCGCAGCGGGCGGCTGCCCCCGGGCGCGTTCCCGTCAGACAGTGGGGGCGACCCTGCGCTTGTCGACGCGCCGGTCGTGCAGCACGCACACGCCCAGGGCGCCGAAGTACAGCACGCAGATCGGCAGGGCCACGAAGATCATCGTCAGCGCGTCGGGCGTCGGCGTCATCACGGCCGCGAACACGAACGCGACGAGCACCGCCCACCGCCAGCCCTTGGCGAGGGTCTCGTGCCGCAGCACCCCGGCCATGTTGAGGCCGACGAGGAACACGGGCGACACGAACGCGATGCCGAACGCCAGCACCAGGCGCATGACGAAGCTGAGGTACCCCTGCGCGTCGGTGAAGTTCACCGCACCCTCGGGCACGAACCCGGCGAGGATGTCCACGGCGTGCGGCAGCACCCACCACGCCAGCGCGGCGCCGCCCAGGAACAGCGGGACGGCCGCGCCCAGGAACCCGTAGGCGTACCCCTTCTCCCGACGCGTCAGCCCGGGGGTCACGAAGGCCCACAGCTGGTAGAGCCACCAGGGGCACGTCACGATCACGCCGAGGAACAGCGAGACCTTGATCTTCATGTCCAGCGCCGACGCCATGCCGGTGAAGTTCAGGGCGATCGTCTTGCCCTGCTCCTCCGCGGCCGCCGACAGGGGCGCCTGGAGCGCGGCGAGCAGCGGTTCGTACAGGACCCATCCGGCGACCGCACCCACGACGAGGCCGCACGCGGCGAGGAAGAGCCGCTTGCGCAGCTCCAGCAGGTGCTCGCGCAGGGGCATGCGCCCCTCGGGGTCCCGGGTGTTTCCGGGCACCGACTACGCCCGCGGCTGCTTCGGGTCGATGAGACCCGGGATCTGCTCCTGGCCGCCCGCGGACGCCGGCGGCGCCTGCGTGGTGGACTGCGTGGAGGGCGTGGCAGGACCGGACGTCGACGGCGTCGTCGAGTCGTCGGACGTCGGCTCGTTCGAGTCGTTGAGCTTGCCGTCGTCCGTGAGGTCCTTGACCTCCTTCTTGAAGATCTTCAGCGACTGGCCGACGCTGCGCGCCAGGTCAGGGAGCCTGCGCGCCCCGAACAGCAGCAGGATCACGACCACCAGCACGATGATGTGCCAGGGCTTGAGCATGCCCATGAGAATGGCTCCTCGTTCTCGTCCGCCCGGTGGGCGGGGTGTGTCGGGGTCAACCCTAGTGGGTCCCCGGGGACGTGAAGGTGACGTTCGGGTGACGACCTGGCCCGTCGGACGCCCTGACGAGCGCTCCGGTCGGGGATCTGGTGGGGGATCGGGTCGGGGATCGGGTCAGAACGGGTACCCCTGCACCCGCGACTGCACGGTTACCCGCTGCGTCTCGGTGAAGGCCTCCACGCCGAGGTACGCGGCGCCGTCCCCGGGTCTGCGGTGCGAAGAACGTCATCGTTCCCTCCCGGGGTGAGGCAGCGGGTGTGCTGCGAGTGGGGAGGCTAGCGCCTCCGGGCGGGGGTGCGGGACCTCAGGCCCGCGTGCGCCGCCTTGTCGGCCGTGCGTGCGACCAGCCAGCTCTCGGTCTGCCACCGGCGCCACGTCGCGGCCCGGCGCTCGCGGCGGGCCGCGGCCCGCTCGGCCGTGCGGCGACGACGCTCGGCCACGCGTTCGCGCAGCACGACGGGGTCGTCGAAGAGGGTGGGCGAGGTGTCGACGCGGTGCGCCTCCGCCTCGGCGACGGCGGCCGAGATGCGGTCGGTCGCGGACCCGAGCACCTCTCCGGTGCGGGACGCCTCCCGCAGCGTGCGCATCCCCGCGCGCCACAGGTGTCGCCCCAGGAAGAACGCGCCCACGAGGGTCGCGACGACCAGTCCCGCCCAGATCCAGCCCCACATGCCGGTCAGCCTACGGTCTCGCCGGCGCCGGACACCGCCCCGCCGTCCTGCGCGGCGGTCGTGGCGTAGGCGGCGAGCGCGGCCCGCGCGGACTGCGCGACGTCGCGGGCGACGTCGGGCGGGTCGACGGCGACGACGTCGGGCGCGTTGGCGAGCAGCAGGCGGCGCAGCCAGGCGGGGTTCGTGACGCGCAGCCGCACCTCGACGGTGCCGTCGGGCAGATCGCGCACGGACTCGGCGGGCACCTCCTCCGCGACCCATCGGGCCGCCGACGCGAGCCGCAGCGTCGCGGCCGGGGCGCCCCGGTGCGCGACGGACGCCCACACGTCGGCGCCCAGGTCGCCCGCCACGGCGACGTCGCGGTCGGCCACCGGCTCGTCGAGCACGCGGGCGTCGAGGATGCGGTCGACCCGGAACGTGCGCCGACCGTCCACGCGCAGGCACCAGCCCACGAGGTACATGGCGCCGTCCTGGGTGAGCAGGCGCAGCGGGTCGACGTCGCGCTCGGTGGTGACGTCGGCCGCGTTGACGTACCGCAGGTGCAGGCGGCGGCCCTCGGCGAGCGCGGACGTGACGGCGGCGACCACCCGCGGGTCGCCGTCGCCCTCGAGCTGCACGTCGACGGCGCCCGCGGCCTCGCCGGTCGCGGCGGTCAGCTTGTCCAGGGCTGAGGCGACGACGGCGGCCCGTCGCCGGTCCGCCTGCACCGCCGGGGAGGCGTGCATCGCGCGGAGCGCGGCGACGAGCGCGACCGCCTCCCGGGTGCCCAGCCGCAGGGGGCGGGTCATGCCGCGCGCCTGCGTCAGGGTCACGACGCCGCCCTCGAGGGAGAACGCGTCGAAGTCGATGAGGTCGTCCGGCATGTACCCGGGGGTGCCGGACACCCACAGGGCGTCCACGTCCTCGCGCACCTGCTGCGGCGTCACCCCGAACCGGTCGGCGAGCTCCTCCACCCGCACGGGACCCGCGCCGTCGAGGAACGCCACCAGGCCCAGCAGCCGCACCAGCCGGTCGTCGGCCCGCTCAGCCATGCGTCGTCTCCCCCGCTGCGTCGTCCGTCGTGCCCTCTGTCGTCCCCCGGTCCGCGGCGTCGAGCCCCGCGGCCGCCTCCAGGCGGCGCAGCACGTCCGCGCGCAGCTGCGGCGGCGCCAGCACCACGACCGCCGGCCCGTACCCGGCCACCTCGTCCGCGAACGCCGACAGGCTGCGGAACTCGACCTCCAGCAGGTCGCGCCCGTCGTGCCGCGCAGGCGGCCGGGCAGCGTCCCCGCCGTCCCCGCTCGGGTCCTCCGCGGGCACCGCGCGTGCCCGCAGCGCCTGCGCGCGCTCGGGCACCACGGCCAGCCGCGCCCGCTGCAGCACCCCGACGCGCGCGCCGAGCATGGCGTCCACGTCCACCGCGTCGGGTACGTCGAACGCGCCCGCCTGCGACCCGACGCGCACCTTGCCCGCGATCCGCGACAGCCGGAACACCCGCGCCGCGCCCCGCGCCCGGTCGAACCCCACCAGGTACCAGCCGCTGCCGCGGGCCGCGATGCGCCACGGCTCCACGTGCCGCGTCAGCTCCTGACCCGTGCTCGCCGCCCGGTACCGGAACGACACGTCCCGCCGCTCCGAGACCGCCTCCAGCAGCGGCACGTACGCGTCCCCCGCGGCCCGCACCCGCGGCGCCAGGCCCGCCACCGCGTCCGCCGCGACCTCGCCCGCGCCCGCCGCCCGCAGCTTCGTCATCGCGCGCGACATGTCCGTGCGCAGCGTCTTGTCCGACCACAGCTGCGCCGCCAGCGCCACCACGCCCAGCTCCGCCGGGGTGAGGTCCACCGCGCCCAGCGCGTACGCGTCGTTGTCGATCCGGTACCCGACCTCGTCGCTGTGCCCGCCCGCGTCCACCGTGACGATCGGGATGCCCAGCGCCCGCAGGGTGTCCTTGTCCCGCTCGAACATCCGCTCGAACGCCTCCGTCGACGGCGCGTCGCCGTACCCCGCCACCCCGGCGCGCACCTGCTGCTTCGTCATCGACGCGCTCGTGTTCACCAGCGCGATGACGAGGTTCAGCAGGCGCTCGGCGGGCGGGGTGCCCCGCGACGACGGGGCAGGGTCGGAAGGCGCGGCGGCAGCCGGGTCCACGGGGTTCGCAGGCATCGGCACCAACGTAGTCGCCGGTAGCCTCTCGTGGGTGACGACAGCGCCGAACCAGCCCGAGCCCCGCACCGCCCGCGACACCCCCACCGGGCAGGACACCCCGCAGGCGACCTCGCACGGGACCTCCCACGTGACATGGCGCACCGGCACCGTCACCGCCCGCGGCGCCACCTGGACCGGCGCCCGCGAGGTCACCCTCCGCCTCGACACCCCCCTGCCCGCCCGCGACCTCACCACCGCCCCCTGGGAGGTCCGCGGCCTCGCCTACACCGCCCTCGTCGGCGACCCCGCCGTCGGCGACCGCCTCCTGGTCAACGTCTCCGCCCTCGCCCGCGGCCTCGGCACCGGCGGGTACGCCCTCGTCGTCGGCCCCGCCGGAGACGCCACCGCCCTGCCCGCCGACCCCCACCCCGGCCCCGGCCACCTCGTCAAGGCCCGCTACACCCCCCTGCAGGCCATGGTCCTCGGCGTCGACGAGCAGGAGTCCGCCCACCACGACACCCTCCGCGACGCCGACGACCTCGCCGGCCTCCCCGTCGTCGTCGCCGACCTGCACTCGGCGCTGCCCGCCATCGTCGCCGGCGCCCGCCACGCCGCCGACCTCGCCGGACGCCCCCACCCCCGCGTCGCCTACGTCATGACCGACGGCGGCGCCCTGCCCGCCGCCTTCTCCCGCACCGTCGCCACCCTCCGCGACACCGGCTGGCTCGACGCCACCGTCACCGTCGGCCAGGCCTTCGGCGGCGACCTCGAGGCCGTCACCGTGCACACCGGCCTCCTCGCCGCCCGCCACGTCGCCGACGCCGACCTCGTCGTCCTCGCCCAGGGCCCCGGCAACCTCGGCACCGGCACCCGGTGGGGCTTCTCCGGCGTCGCCGCCGGAGAAGCCGTCAACGCCGCCGCCACCCTCGGCGGCCGCCCCGTCGCCTCCCTGCGCGTCTCCGGTGCCGACCCCCGCGACCGCCACCGCGGCGTCTCCCACCACAGCCTCACCGCCTACGGCCGCGTGGCGCTCGCCGCCGCCGACGTCCCCGTCCCCACCCCCACCGGCGACCTCGAGAACCTCCCCGCCTGGGGCGCCGAGCTCACCCGCCAGGTCCACGACCAGGCGAGCACCCTCGCCCCCCGGCACCACCTCGTCGACGTCCCCGCCGACGCCGCCCTCCTCGACGCCCTGCGCCGCTCCCCCGCCCGCCTGTCCACCATGGGACGCTCCCTCGACGGCGACCCCGCCTCCTTCGTCGCCGCCGCCGTCGCAGGCGTGCACGCGGAGCAGCTCACGCACCTCGCCCACGAGCACCCCGCCCACGAGGAGCCCACCAGCCGATAGCGTCAGCGCATGGCCCCACCGACGCGGACCCGGCACGCGGCACGCCGCACCCTCGCCCCCCTCGCCGGGGCCGCGCTCGCCCTCCTCGTCGTGCTCGGCGCCGCCACCGCCACCCCCTGGCGGTTCCGCCTCCCCGACGTCGCCCTCCCCCAGCCCACGGCCTCCGACCCCGTCCAGCCCCAGATGCCCGGCGAGCTCGTCCCCAGCGACCAGACCCCACCGTCCTACGACGTCATCACCTGGATCGTCGTCGCCCTCTCCGTCGCCGGCGCCCTCCTCGTCGCCGTCCTCCTGTGGCTGCTCGCCCGCCGCGTCGCCCGCGCCCTCGCCACCCCCGAGGACGACGACGCCGACGACCTCACCCCCGGCCACGCCACCACCGCCACCACGACCGACCTCCCCCTGCCCGAGCTCCAGGACGCCGTCGCCACCGCCCTCGCCCGCGTCGACGACGCCGCCACCCCCCACGACGCCGTCGTCGCCGCCTGGGTCGCCCTCGAGGACGCCGCCGCCCGCCACGGCGCCCGACGCGACCCCGCCCAGACCGCCACCGAGTTCACCGCCACCCTCCTCACCGGCCACCGCCAGGACGGCCGCACCGTCCCCGCCCCCGACGTCGACACCCTCCGCCGCCTCTACCAGCACGCCCGGTTCACCGACCGACCCGTGCACCCCGACGACGTCCACGCCGCCCGCACCGCCCTGTCCCGCATCGCCCGCGCCCTCGACCCCGCCCCGCACGCATGACCCCCACCCGACCACCTCGCCCCTCGCCCCAGCGCGCCCTTCTCACCGTCGGGCTCCCGGCGCTCGCGGCCTGGGCGGCGCTGACCCTCGCCGGGGTGCTCGACCCGCTGCACGCCGCGCTGCTCGTCGTCGTGGTCGCGACGGCCGTCGCCCTGTGGCGGCGCCTCGACGACGGCGAAGAGGCCCTGTGGCCGGACGTCGTCCAGGACCGCCGCGAGGGCGCGCGCAACGACGTCAGCGAGCTGGGCTGGGCCACGTTCACCCGCAGCGGCGCCGTCGGCGACCGCGTGCTGCGGCGGGTGCGCGACCTCGCGGCCGCACGGCTCGCCGAGCGGGGCGTCGACCTCGCCGCGCCCGGCGGCCCGGAGGCGGCCGCACGCCTCCTCGGCCACGACGTCGTCGACGGGCTCGTCGCCCGCCGCCCCGTGAGCAGGACCGAGGTGCACCGCTGGCTCGACGCCCTCGACACGCTGCCGGCCGCCTCGTCGTCCGCCGTGCCGGGTACTGCCCCGACCACCGACCGCCCCGAAGGAAGGCCCCAGAGATGACCGACGACCCCGCGCGCCCCCTTCCCGTCACCGAGGTGGCGACGCTCGGCCGGCGCGTCCTCGACGAGGTCGCCACGGCCGTCGTCGGCATGCGCGACACGCTCGAGCTCGCGCTCGCGACCGTGCTCGCCGGCGGTCACGTGCTGTTCGAGGACGTGCCCGGGCTCGGCAAGACGCTCGCCGCCCGGTCGCTGGCCACCGCCCTGGGCCTCGACTTCGCGCGGCTCCAGTGCACCCCCGACCTGCTGCCCAGCGACATCACCGGCTCGTCGGTGTTCGACCCCGCCGGCCGCGAGTTCGTCTTCCGGCCCGGCCCGGTGTTCACGGGGCTCTTCCTCGCCGACGAGATCAACCGCACCCCGCCGAAGACGCAGTCCGCGCTGCTCGAGGCGATGGCGGAGCGGCAGGTGTCGGTCGACGGGGCCAGCCGGCCGCTGCCGCGTCCGTTCCACGTCATGGCCACCTCGAACCCCGTCGAGTACGAGGGCACCTACCCGCTCCCCGAGGCGCAGCTCGACCGGTTCATGGTCCGCCTCGAGGTCGGCTACCCCGACCGCGCGCAGGAGCGGGACGTGCTGCTGCGCCGCGTCGCGCGGCGCCAGGAGGCGGCCCCCGTCCGCCCCGTCGTCGACGCCGCGACCGTGCTCGCGATGCAGGCCGGCGTCGAGACCACCGAGGTGGACCCCGACGTCGCCGGCTACTGCGTCGACCTCGCCGCCGCCACGCGCACCCACGGGGCCCTCGAGGTGGGCGCCTCGCCCCGCGGCTCGCAGAACCTCCTGCTGCTGGCCCGTGCGGTCGCGGTGCTCGACGGTCGCGACTTCGTGCTCCCGGAGGACGTCAAGCGGGTGGCGGTCCCGGTGCTCGCGCACCGCCTCACCCTCACGCCGACGGCGTGGGCGTCGGCGGTCCGTGCCCAGGACGTCGTGACCGAGCTCCTCGCCTCCGTGCCCGGCCCCGCCACGGTCGGCCGGCGGGGGTGACGCGCGCATGAGCGGACCCACCGCCCCGGGGGCCGGCACCGTCTGGCGGCGGAGCCCCCAGGCCGCCGCCGGGCTGGGCGCCGGGGTCCTCGTGCTCGGCCTCGGTCTGCTCGCCGGGCGCGCCGACGTCGCGCTGCTCGGCGTCGCCCCGCTCCTCGGCGCGCTGTGGGCCGGCCGCCCCGGGGCGTGGCGGTCGGGCACGCCCGCGCAGGGCACCGGGGTCGCGATCCACCCGACCGCCGACGCCGCCGCTCCGGGCGAGCTCACCGCCGTCCTGCGGCTCGAGCCCGCTCCCGGGACGGAGCTCGTCCACGCCCGCGTCTCCGCGCCGGGGCACCGCACGACGGGGGTCGTCGTCGCGGCGACGCCCCGCGACCTGCCGCTCACCCTGAGCACCGTGCGCACCGGGCCGCAGCGCACGTTCCACGTCGACGCGCGCGGCTACGGCCCCGGCGGCGCCACGACCGAGGACCCCGTCTCCGTCACCGCGCCCGAACGCCTCGTGCTGCCCACGGCCATGCCGCTGCAGCGCGTCCCGGTACCGCGGCGGCTGCGCGGGCTCACCGGCCCGCACACGTCCCGCCGCCTCGGCGACGGCGACGAGCTGCGCGACGTGCACCCGTTCGCGCCCGGCGACCGGCTGCGCCGCATCGACTGGCACACCACCGCCAGGCGGTCCCCCGACCTGTCGACCCAGTACGTCCGCCGCACCTACGCCACGGCCGAGGCGACGGCGGTGCTCGTCGTCGACTCGCGCGACGACGTCGGCCCGGACCTGCGCACGTGGCGCGGCACGGGGCCGCAGCGCGTCGACGAGCCGACGTCCCTCGACCTCGCCCGGCACGCCGCCGCCTCGGTGGCCGCCGCGCTCGTGAACGCCGGCGACCGGGTCGGGGTCGACGACCTCGGCCGCCGTCGCCGCCCGCTCCCGCCCGCCGCGGGCCGGCGGCACCTGCGCCGCGTGCTGCACGCGCTCGCGCTGAGCAGCCCGGTCGGTCACCCGTCCCGGCGGCTGCGCGCGCCGCAGGTGCCCGCGGACGCCGTCGTGTACCTGTTCAGCACGGTGCTCGACGACGAGCCGCTCGCGCTCGTGCGCGCGTGGCGCGCCGTCGGGCACCCCGTCGTCCTGGTCGACACCCTCCCCGACGTGCGCGGGGCCCGCGAGGAGCACATGCGCCTCGCCTGGCGCGTCACCCGCGCGGAGCGGGACGACCGGCTGCGGCGCATGGCCGCCGAGGGCGTTCCGGTGGTGCGCTGGGCCGGCGACGCGCGGCAGGAGGCCGCCCTGCGGTTCGAGGCCCTCGTGCGCGCGGACGAGCGGCATCGGCGCGGGGCGGTGGGCGCGCGATGAGTCGGTCGCTGCCCGCGCGGGTCAGGGCCTGGTGGCGGTCACGGTACGAGACCGGCCGCCCGCTGCCTGTCGTCGGCGTGCGCACCGGTCGGCGGCTGCCCGGCTGGACGCTCCGGGCCGCGTTCGTCGTCGCGGTGGCCGCGCTCGTGGTCGCGGCGGGCCTGCGGACGGACCTCGTCGTCGAGCTGGTGCTCCTGCTCGCGGGGGTGGTCACCGTGTGGGCCGCGGTCCGCCCCGGCGCCGCGCCCGCGCACGTCGCCCTCGTCGCCGCGGCGCTGGTGCTCCTCGGCTCCCGCGACGCGCCCTTCGACCCGGCGGTGCTGTGGCTCGCCCCGCTCGGGTACGTCGTGACGCGGCTCGGGTGGTGGGCGTCGCACGTCGTCGCGACGGACGGCGTGGAGGTCGCGGCGTTGCGGCGGAGCCTCGCGCGCGACGGCGTCGTCGTCGCGGTCGCCCTCGTCGTCGGGGGCGCGGCCTGGGCGCTGGTGGGCCACCGGGTGTCCTGGCTCGTGGCCCTCGGGGTCGCGGCCCTCGCCGCGCTCGCGTGGACCGCCGTCCGGCGTGACGATGGCGAGGCGCGCTGACCTCCTGGCCGCGCCGGAACGACGTCGAACGCACGAGGACGGAGACCCCCGATGGCTGACCGCAACACCCCGCGCTACACGGTGCCCTCGCTCACGACCCAGCAGGGCGCGAAGGTGGCCGCCATCCTGCAGGAGCGGCTCAACTCCCTCACCGACCTCCACCTGACCCTCAAGCACGTGCACTGGAACGTGGTGGGCCCGCACTTCATCGCGGTGCACGAGATGCTCGACCCGCAGGTGGACGCCGTCCGGGCCATGACCGACGCGGTCGCGGAGCGCATCGCGACCCTCGGCGTCTCGCCCGTGGGCACCCCCGGCGCCCTCGTCGCCGCCCGCACCTGGGACGACTACGCGCTCCGCCGCGCCTCCGCCATCGAGCACCTCGGTGCCCTGGACGAGGTCTACGAGGGCGTGATCACCGCGCACCGCAAGGCCGCGAAGGACACCGAGCCCCTCGACGACGTGACCAACGACCTCCTCATCGGCCACCTGCACGAGCTCGAGCTGTTCCACTGGTTCGTCCGCGCCCACCTCGAGAGCGCCGGCGGCGACCTCTCGACCGCGGGCGCTACGACCGAGAAGGGGGCGGCGCAGAAGGCCGCCGCGGGGACCCGGTCCACGACCACCCGCAGCGCGGCCGCCAAGAGCGCCACGACGACGGCGACGAAGGCGCCGGCGAAGGCCGCGACCAAGTCTGCTGCGGCCAAGACCGGCGGCACCAGGACGACGACGCGGAAGAAGAAGTAGGCCGCGCCCGGCGGCTCGTGCCCGGCGAGGGGCGCCCCTGCTCCGGCGGGGGCGCCCCTCCGGCATGATGACCCTGTGATCCGCCCCTACCGCGCCACCGACCGCGCGGCCGTCGCCGAGGTCTGCGTCCGTACCGCGGCCGGCGGCTCCGACGCGCGCGGCCTGTACTCGGACGACCTCCTCATGCCGGAGGTCTTCGCCCTCCCCTACGTCGACTACGCGCCCGAGCTCGCGTTCGTCGTCGTGCGCCCCGACGAGGAGCCGGCGCGTGACGCCGCCCCCACGGACCCCGCGGACGACGTCCTGCGCGTCGACGACGGCCGTCTCACCGGGTACGTCATCGGCGTCGCGGACACGCGCGCCTTCGTCGCGTGGTGGGAGCGGGCCTGGGGACCCGGCTTCGCCGAGCGCCACCCGCGGACCGGGCTCTCGCCGTCCGGGCGCGAGCCCCGGTTCTCCGAGGCGGCCCTGCTCGACGCGGGCAAGGACCCCGGCCGCATGGTGCGCGGCATCACCGCCGACGAGCTCGACCGGTACCCCGCGCACCTGCACATCGACCTGCTGCCCGAGGACCAGGGCCGCGGTCTGGGCCGGCGGCTCATGGACACGCTGCGCGCCGCGCTGGCCGGGCGCGGGGTGCCCGGCGTGCACCTCGGCATGGACCCGGCCAACGCCCGCGCCCGGGCCTTCTACGACCGGTACGGCTTCCAGGAGCTGCCGTCGCACTCCCCCGACGCGCCCCTCCTCGGCATCGCCACGGCCTGACGCGCACGACCTCCGGTCCCCGGGCCGAGGGGCAGGTCCTCGCACCCTGCGCGTCGGGGCCGTTCGCCCCTGCTTGGGGTGACGTGTGCGGGAGAGCAGCTGTGGTTTCAAGGGCGCTTGGCACACTATTTTTCAGACAAGTCCGACGACTCCCCAGGCGGCGCCACGTCCCGGCCGAGGTCCGGCACGCCCGCGTCGATCCACGCCCGGCGCACCTGCTCGAACCGCGTGGGCAGCGGCGCACGCACGGCCCCGTAGCGCGCATTGGTGCGGTGGACGAAGCGCCGCCAGGACAGCACCAGCCCCTGTCGCGTGATCGGCAGGCCGCTCGCGACCGTCGTGCCGTGGTCGTGCGTGTGGTGCACGGTGAGCAGCAGCGCGCGCGGCACGGAGCCCTCCAGCTCGGCGGCGAGCTCGGTGCGCACCACCATCCAGTGCCGCAGCAGCAGCACCACCTCGGGGGGCAGGCGGTGCTCCCGCAGGGTCCGGTGCTTGCCGTGCCGCAGCAGCACCCTCCCCTCCCCCGGGTCCCGTGTGCCCCCCACACGCCCCCGACGCGCGGCTGCGTCCGGCTCGCGGCCCAGGTCCAGGTCCTCCGCCCGCACCCGTAGCAGGTCGCCGTAGCGGGCACCGGTCGCCCGCGTGAGGCCGGCGATCACGGCCAGCCGCACCACCTCCGGCTTCCCGCCCGGGCGCAGCGCCTCGACGGACAGCTCGCGCCACACCCACTCCGCCTCGTCCAGCGTGACCGTCGGCCGGGGGTATCGGGCGACGGGAGGGGCGGCCGGGTCGTCCGGTCCCGGGGCGACCCTGTCCTCCGCGGCCGGCGACGTCGATTCACGAGTCATGGGTCGATCCTGGCGCTTGGCACACTTTTTTGTCGGACATCGTCCGGCGTGTCGCCGGCGTCGTAGCCTCGTGCGGTGAGCCGACCCGACAGCCCCGCCCCCGCGACCCTGCCTGCCGGGCTCCCGGGCACGCTCGCCGCCCCCGTGGACCACGAGCTCGTGGTGAAGAAGTCCCGGTTCCTCGCCCACCTCTCCCCGGTGAAGACCGTCGAGGAGGCGGACGCCGTCGTCGCCCGCCTGCGCAAGGAGCACTGGGACGCGCGCCACCACTGCGTGGCCCTGGTCGTCGGCACGCACGCCGACCAGCAGCGCTCCTCCGACGACGGCGAGCCCTCCGGGACGGCCGGGGTGCCCATGCTGGAGGTGCTGCGCCGTCGGGAGATCACCGACGTCGTGGCGGTCGTGACGCGATACTTCGGCGGCGTGCTGCTGGGCGCCGGCGGCCTGGTGCGCGCCTACTCCGGCGCGGTCGCCGAGGCGCTCGACGCCGCCGCCGCGGACGGTGTGCTGCGCCGGCGCGAGGTGCTCACCGAGGTCACCGTCGACGTCCCGCACGCCGACGCCGGGCGCGTCGACCACCTGCTGCGCGACTGGGCGCAGGCCCACGGCGCCGTCCTCGAGGAGCCGACGTACGCCGCCGTCGCCCGCCTGGCGCTGCTGGTGCCACCCGCCGCGCTCCCCCGCCTGCGCGACGACCTGGCCGCCGCCTCCGCCGGCACCCTCACGCCCGTCCCCGGCGCTAACCGCGTCGTCGACCTCCCCGCGGACTGAGGCGACACCCGACGACGCTTGTGAGCACGATTTCGGGGACTATGGGGCTCTCCATAGTCCCCGAAATCGTGCTCACAACGGTCGGGGGCCGTCAGTGCTGGACGCCGTCCGCGGTGACGGTCGCGCCGTCGGGCACGGTCGCGGGCTCGCCGGCGTCGGGCAGCGCCGCGTCGCCCTCCGCCCGCACGCGGGCGCCGAAGGTCCAGTCCCCCTCGACGGTGAGCGACGACGCCGAGCGCAGCGACGGCGCGCCCGCCGCGAACCGCTCGTCGAACGCCGCGATCTGCTTGTACGTCGTCGAGAGCTTCACCAAGGGCGCGTCGACCTGGGCGACGAGCCGGTAGTCGTCGGTGAGCTCGTAGACGTCCGAGCGCATGAGCAGCAGGTCGCTCGTCGTCTTCACGGGCAGGAAGCGCTCGCGCCCCACCTCGATCGCCGTCGCGCCCTCGAAGACCGCGACGGCCGCGCCCATCGCGGACTCGATCTGGACGACGGCGGGCGACGACGCGTCCGTCGGGTCCACGGTCTTCTCGTTGCGGATCAGCGGGAGCTCCAGCACGCCGCCGGTGCGGTCGAGCTCGGCCGCGAGCGCCTCGAGGTCGAACCAGAGGTTGTTGGTGTGGAAGTAGCGGTGCACCGTCGGGTCGAGCGAGACGTCGACGTCGTCGGGGTGCGTCTGGGCGGTCTCGCGCTGCACGATGCGGCCGTCGCTCTTGCGCACCACGAGCTGGCCGCCCTTGACGTCGGCGGGCGTCTTGAGGCACATCTCCGCGGCGTAGGGCGCGCCCGAGGACGCGAACCAGGCGGCGATCGCGCCGTCGGGGGCCGCGCCGAGGTTGTCGGAGTTGGAGACGCTCGCGTACCGGAAGCCGGCGTCCAGCAGCGCCCGCACGACCCCCGAGGCGTGCAGCGCGGGGTACAGGTCGCCGTGCCCGGGCGGGCACCACTCGAGGGTCGGGTCGGCGGGCCACTCGACCGGTTCGAGCGTGTCTGCGAGCAGCTTCGGCTCGCGGTTCTGGAGGAAGTCCAGCGGGAGGCCGTCGACGGCGAGGTCGTCGTAGGGCGCGAGCGCGGCGAGGGTGTCGTCGCGGGTGCGGAACGAGTTCATCAGCACCAGCGGCAGGCGGGCGCCCGTCGCCTCCCGGGCGGCGCGCACCTGGCGGACGATGACATCGAGGAAGGTGAGGCCGCCCGCCTCGTCCGCATCGCCCTGGCCCGGTGCGTCGTCGCGCACCGTGAGCAGCGACTTCGCCCTGTCCATGCCCATGGACGTGCCGAGGCCGCCGTTGAGCTTGATGATCGCGGTCTGCGCGAGGGCGGCCTGGGCATCGGCGTCGGAGACCGCGAGGTCGGCGTGCCGCGGCAGGTCGGTCAGCGGTTCGACGTCGGCCTCGCGCACGAGCCCGGTCTCCCCCGACTCGAGCAGGTGGTAGAAGCGGGTGAAGGTCTCGATCGCGGCGGGGGCGACGCCCTCCGCCTCCATCTTGGATCGGGCCAGGGCAAGTCCGCGGTCGCTCATGGGCAGCACCCTAACCGCGCCCGCCAGGACCCGTGGGGAGCGTCCTGCTGCTCGAGCCGCCTACTCGAACCGTGCCGGGTCGCCGGCCCCGACACGGACGACGTCGGGGTACCCCCCGGACCAGTCGACGACGGTCGTGGGCTCGGCGATCACCTCGCCGGCGTCGACGACGGCGTCGACCACGTGGTCGAGCTCCTCCTTGACCTGCCAGCCGTCGGTGAGGGGCTGCTCGGCGCCCGGCAGGATGAGCGTGGACGACAGCAGCGGCTCGCCGAGCTCGCGCAGCAGCGCCTGCACCACCCGCGAGTCGGGGATGCGGACGCCGATGGTCTTCTTCTTGGGGTGCGCGAGGCGCCGCGGGACCTCCGGCGTCGCGGGGAGGATGAAGGTGTACGGCCCCGGGGTGGCGGCCTTGATGGCGCGGAACGCGCTGTTGTCGAGGCGCACGAGCTGGCCGAGCTGCGCGAAGTCGGCGCACACCAGGGTGAAGTGGTGTCCGGCGTCGAGGTGCCGGATCTGCCGGATCCGTTCCGTGCCGTCGTGCTGGCCGACGCGGCAGCCGAGCGCGTACCCGGAGTCCGTCGGGTAGGCGATGAGGCCTCCGTCGTTCAGCAGCGCGACGACCTGCCCGATCGCCCGGGGCTGGGGGTCGACCGGGTGGACGTCGAAGTAGCGGGCCATGCCCGGCAGCGTATCTCCGGGCGGCGTGCCCGCACCCGTCGACCGCTCAGCCCGCGAGCGCGCGCCGCAGCTCGGCCTCGCCGGCGTTGCCCCCGGAGCAGACGACGCCTACGCGACGTCCGGCGAACGCGGCGGGGTGGGTGAGGACGGCGGCGAGGGCCGCGGCGCCCGCCCCCTCGGCGACGGTGCGCGCGCCGGTGAGGTAGTGGCGCTGGGCGACCGCGATGGCGTCGTCGTCGACGAGCAGGAAGTCGGCCAGCCGCTCGCGCAGCACGGCCTGGGTGAGGGCGAACCCGCACCCGACGGCGAGCCCCTCGGCGCGCGTCGCGTTGGCCGCGGTCCGCAGCTCGCCCGCGCGCCAGGAGTCGTGGGCCGCCGGGGACGCCGCGGCCTGCACGGCGACCACCCGCAGCCCGGGGGCGAGCGCGCCCGCGACGAGACACGCCGCCGCGGCGCCGGAGCCGCCGCCCACGGGGACGACGAGCACCTCGAGGTCGGGCGCCTGCTCCAGGAGCTCGAGCGTCGCGGTGGCCACGCCGGCGACGAGGACCGGTTCGTTGGCGGCCCCCACGAGGCGCGCCCCGGTGGCGGCGGCCACCTCGCCGGCACGCTCCCGGGCGTCGTCGAACGTCGCCCCGTGCAGCACGACGTCGGCGCCGAGGTCGCGCACGGCCCGCTCCTTCAGCGGGTTCGGGTGCTCGGGCATGACGATGGTGCAGGCCGTGCCCGTGCGGCGGGCGGCGAACGCCAGCGCCTGGGCGTGGTTGCCCGTCGAGTAGGCGACGATGCCGCGCCGGCGCGCGTCGTCGTCGAACCCGAGGAGGAGGTTGAGCGCTCCGCGCACCTTGAACGCGCCCGTGTGCTGCAGGTTCTCGTGCTTGACGACGAGGCTCGTGCCCGCGGCGCCCGCGGCGGCGACGGCACGGTCCAGCTCGGGGTGCGTCAGGGCGGGCGTGCGGACGACGAGCCCGTCGATCCGCCGGGCGGCGGCCAGCACGTCGCGCATCGTCGGGGGTGCGGGCACCTCGGGGGCGGGCTGCGGGGTCGTCGTCGTCATCACACCAGGGTCACCTCCGGGCGACCGATAGGTCCAATGCCTCTTCTGACTCACCCCCATCGATGCGACCGATGAGTCGTCGTAGGCTGTCGCCGTGTCCGTCGAACCCGCTCCCCCGCCCCACCTCGATCTCACGCGCCTGCGCGTCCTCGCCGCCGTCGCGCGCACCGGGTCCGTGACGGCCGCGGCGCGCGAGCTCCACTACGCCCAGCCGTCGGTGAGCCACCACCTGGCGCGCCTCGAGGCCGAGGCCGGGATCGCCCTGCTGCAGCGCGCGGGCCGCGGCGTCCGCCTCACCGAGGCCGGGCGCCTGCTCGCCGACCGGGCGGAGGAGATCCTCGGCCGCGTCGAGGGTGCCCGGCGCGAGCTCGACGCGCTGGTGGGCCTCCGCGCGGGCCGCGCCCGCCTCGCCGCCTTCCCGTCCGCGCTCGCCACCCTCGTGCCCGCCGCCGTCGCCGGGCTCCGCGCCGCGCACCCCGGGCTCGGCGTCGGGCTCGTCGAGGCCGAGCCGCCCGAGGCCGTCGCGGCGCTGCAGGCCGGCGACGTCGACGTGGCCCTCGTCTTCCAGCACACGGACGCCCCGCACGCCCGGCCGGCCATGGACCTGTCGCGCTTCGAGGTCACCGCGGTGCACTCCGAGCCGATCACCCTGGTCCGCCGGGCGGCCGGCACGGGGACGGACGCGGCCCTGAGCGGCGAGGACGCCCCGCCCTCGCTGGTCGACCTGCGCGACGCCGCCTGGATCGCGGGCTGCGAGCGGTGCCGCGCCGACCTGGTCGCGCGCTGCGCCACCGCCGGCTTCGCCCCGCGCATCGCGTTCGAGACCGACGACTACGTGGCCGTGCAGGCGCTCGTCGCGTCCGGCGCCGGGGTGAGCCTGCTCCCGTCGCTCGCCCTGCGGGCGCACCGGAACCCGGACGTCGTGGCGCAGCCCCTGCCCGGCGCCACGCGACAGGTGCTGGCGCTCACGGTGGGCGCGCCGACGCCGGCGGCGCAGGCCCTCGTCGAGCGGCTCGTCGAGGCGGGCACCGCGGCCCGCGACTAGCGTGAAGGCGTGCCTGAGCAGCTCGGCCGGCAGCTGGACCAGCTCGGCGGCTGGTGGGCCACCGCCGACTACGACGTCGCCCGCGAGGTGCTGCAGCGCGGCGTCGGGGCACTCCTGTGCCTGGCGTTCCTCCAGGCCCTCGGCCAGTTCCGGCCCCTGCTCGGCGACCGCGGGCTCCTGCCCGTGCGGCGGTTCACGGCGCGGGTCCGGTTCCGCGACGCGCCGTCGCTGTTCCAGGTGCACTACTCGGACCGGCTGCTGGTCGTCGTCGGGGTGCTCGGGGCCGCGGGCGGCGCCGCCGTCGTGGTGGGCCTGCCACAGACCGGGCCGTGGTGGGTCACGACCGCCGTCCTGCTCGTGCTGTGGGCCGGCTATCTCTCGATCGTGTCCGTGGGGCAGCGCTTCTACGCCTTCGGCTGGGAGACGCTGCTGTGCGAGCTGGCGTTCCTCGCCGCCTGGTTCGGCTCCCCCGCGGTCCCCGTGCCGTTCCTGCTGGTGCTCGCCGCGCGCTGGCTGCTGTTCCGGCTGGAGCTCGGGGCCGGGCTCATCAAGTGGCGCGGCGACCCGGCGTGGCGCGACCTCACCGCCCTCGACTACCACCACGAGACGCAGCCGATGCCCGGCCCGTTCAGCTGGCACGCGCACCACCTGCCCCGCTGGTGGCACCGCACCGAGGTGGTCGGCAACCACGTCACCCAGCTGCTCGTGCCGTGGCTGCTGTGGCTGCCGCAGCCGCTGCCGAGCGTCGCGGGCGGCGTCGTCGTCCTGACCCAGGGGTGGCTGGTCCTCACCGGCAACTTCGCCTGGCTGAACTGGGCCGCGATCGTGCTCGGCGCGGCCATGGTGTCCGACGGCGTGTGGCGCACGCTGCTGGGCGGTCTGGCGCCGGCCGCCGCACCCGGCGTCGGGTCCGCGCCCCCGGCGCCGTCCGGCTACGTGGTCGCGGTGACGCTCGTCGCCGTCCTCCTCGCGGCGCTGTCCGTGCGCCCGGCGCTCAACCTCGCCTCCCGGCACCAGAGGATGAACGCGAGCTTCGAGCCGCTGCGGCTGGTGAACGCCTACGGCGCGTTCGGCAGCGTGACGCGGCGGCGCGACGAGGTGGTCGTCGAGGGCACGCTCGCCGAGCGGCCGGGGCCGGACGACTGGCACGAGTACGGGTTCCGCGGCAAGCCCGGCGACGTCCGTCGCCGCCCGCCGCAGGTCGCGCCGTACCACCTCCGGCTCGACTGGGTCCTGTGGTTCGTCCCGCTCGGCGCACCCGCGCCGTGGCTCCCGCGGCTGTGCCGACGGCTGCTCGAGGCGGACCCGGCGACGCTCCGCCTGCTGCGCGACGACCCGTTCGACGGCGCCCCTCCGCGCTGGGTACGGATGCGCCTCTTCCGCTACCGCTACACCACGCCCGACGAGCGCCGCCGGACGGGCGACTGGTGGGTGCGGCACGAGCTCGAGACGGTCGTCCCCCCGGTGAACCTGGACCTCTTGTCGCGCCCGGGGCTGTCGTGACACGATGCCGGGCGACGGGGAACCGGTTTCTCACCACGCGTTCCCTCGCTCATCTCGCACCGCGGGTCGACGGCGACCCGCCCGAGCCCCGGAGGCACCGTTGCCCGCACCGCACGAGAGCTCCCACCACGCCCCTGCCGACCGACCCGCGCCGAACCGCTCGCCGGGTGCTTCGACGGATGGTTCGACGGATGGTCCGAGCAGGCCCGTGCCTCGCACCGTCCGACGCCGGTCCGTGCTCGCCCTGCCCGGAGCGGTGGCGCTCGGCGCCGTGCTCGCCTCGGCCACGCCCGCGTCCGCGGTCGGTCGCGGCGCCCCGCGACACGCTTCGGTGCCCCGCATCGTCGTGGCCGCGAACGGCACGGGCGACGCGACGACGCTCCAGCAGGCCGTCGACCTCGCGCCGTCCGGGTCGCCCGACCGCGTCGAGATCCTGGTGCGCCCCGGCCGCTACCACGGCCGGGTCGACGTCGGACCGGACAAGGTCAAACTCACCGTCGTCGGGTCGACGGGCGAACCGGAGGACGTCGTCATCACCGACGACCGGGCCGCCGGGACCCCGAAGCCCGGCGGCGGGACGTGGGGCACGACCGGCAGCGCCTCGGTCACGGTCTCGGGCGCCGGCTTCGAGGCCCGCCACGTCACCTTCGAGAACGCGTTCGACGAGGCCGCGCACCCGGAGCTGTCGGGGCACCAGGCGGTGGCGGTGAAGACCCGCGCCGACCGGGTCGTGTTCGAGCACTGCCGGTTCCTGGGCAACCAGGACACCCTGTACCTGGACACGCCGAGCGCCGACGTCCCCGCCCGCGTCTACGTGACGAACAGCTGGATCGAGGGCGACGTCGACTTCGTGTTCGGCCGCGCGACCGCCGTCGTCGAGGACTCCACCATCAAGGCGCTGCGCCGCGACAGCACGCCCTCGGGGTACGTGTTCGCGCCGAGCACCTCCTCCGGGTTCACCCACGGCTTCCTCGTCACCGGCACCCGGTTCCTCACGAACGCGAGCACCGGCACCTACTACCTCGGCCGCCCCTGGCACCCGAGCAGCAACCCCGACACGAACCCCCGCGTCGTCGTCCGCGACTCCTGGCTGGGCGTGCACCTGCAGCGCGACGACGCGTGGACCACCATGTCCGGCTTCGACTGGGCCCCCGGCAGCAACGCGGAGCACGCCAACACCGGCCCCGGCGCCCTCACCGGCCCCGGCCGGCCCCAGCTCACGGCCGCGCAGGCCGCCGCGCACACGCGCGAGGCCTACCTCGCCGGCGACGACGGCTGGGCGCCGTACGCCCGCTGAGCCGCCCGCACCACCTCGCCACGCCCTGAACGACCTCGCCGGGCGCTGAACTACCCGGTCGGTCCGAACTCCTGGGCGAGCTCGAACTACCTGGGCGAGCTCGAACTACCTGAGCCGAGGAGATCTCGCGCACGGCCGTGAGCCGACAGCGGACGAGCAGGACGAGAGATTCTTCGCGGGGACGCGTTCACGGGCGCCAGGGCGCCCTCCACTTCGGGAGGGATACGTCCCCGCGAAGAATCTCTCGTCCTGCTCGTCCCCCAGCCACAAAACCCAGGGCTACACCAGCGAGTCCTGCCACGCCGCGTTGAGGGCCGCATAGTGCCCGTCCCCCGCCGCCAGCTCGTCGGGCGCGCCGTCCTCGATCACGCGGCCGTGCTCCATGACGAGCACGCGGTCGGCGATCGCGACGGTCGACAGCCGGTGGGCGATGATGATCGCGGTGCGGTCGGCCAGCAGGGTCTGCAGGCCGTGCTGCACCAGCCGCTCGCCCGGGATGTCGAGGGACGACGTCGCCTCGTCGAGCACGAGCACCGCCGGGTCGGCGAGGAAGGCGCGCGCGAAGGACAGCAGCTGCCGCTGGCCGGCCGACACGCGTCCGCCTCGCTTGTTGACGTCGGTGTCGTACCCGTCGGGCATGTCCATGATGAACTCGTGCGCCCCGACGGCCCGTGCGGCGGCCTCGATGTCCTCTTGCGAGGCCCCGGGCCGCCCGAGCGCGATGTTCTCGCGCACGGACCCGCTGAACAGGTAGGCCTCCTGCGTCACCATGACCACGGCGCGCCGCAGGTCCGTCGTCGACAGGTCGCGCACGTCGACGCCGTCGAGCAGCACGTGCCCCTCGCTCGCGTCGTAGAACCGGGTCACGAGCTTGGCGAGCGTGGACTTGCCCGCGCCCGTCGTGCCGACCAGCGCGACCGTCTGCCCCGCCGGGATGGTGAGGTCGAGGTCGGGCAGGACCACGGGGCCGTCGCCGTACCGGAACGTGACGTGGTCCAGCCGCAGGGCGCCGCGCGCGTGCGGCAGCGCCACGGGACGCCGCGGCTCGACGACGGTGGGCTCCTCGGCCAGCAGGCCGGACACCTTCTCCAGCGCCGCCGTGGCGGACTGGAAGGAGTTGTAGAAGTTCCCGAGCTGCTGGATCGGCTGGAAGAAGCGCTTCACGTACAGCAGGGCCGCCACGAGCACGCCGACGTCCAGCCCGCCCGAGTAGACCCGCCAGCCGCCGATCGCGAGTGCTGCCGCGACGGCCACGTTCCCGATGAGCACGAGGCCCGGCTGGTAACGGCCGTTGAGCCCCATGGTGTTGAGGTTGGCGTCCCGGTACTGCTCACTGAGCCGGCCGTACTCCGCCTCGGTGGTGGACTCCCGGCGGAACGCGTGCACGGCCCGCATCCCCGTCATCGTCTCGACGAACTTCACGATGAGCCGCGCGGAGGTGGTGCGCTGCTCGCGGTAGAACACCTGCGAGTGCTTCTGGAACCACCGGGTGAGCAGCCAGGCCGGCACGAGGGCCACCGCGAGCACGAGGCCCGAGCGCCAGTCGAGCAGGAACAGGCTCAGCCCGGTGAAGACCATGAGCATGAGCGACGAGACGACGCCGGTCAGGCCGCCGTCGAGCAGCTCGCGCAGTGCCTCGAGATCGGACGTCTGGCGGCTGATGATGCGGCCGGACGTGTACGACTCGTGGAACTCCAGGCTCAGCAGCTGGGTGTGCCGGAAGACGCGACGGCGCAGGTCCAGGAGCACGCCCTGGGCGATGCGTGCGGCCTGGCGCACGTAGGCCCCGGCGCACAGGCCGCCGACGACCGCGGCGACCAGGTAGGCGGAGCCGACGAGCACGAGGGTGCCGACGTCACCGTCCACGAGGTCGGGCACCGCGGAGTCGATGGCGAGGGACACGAGCCACGGGCCCGCCACCTGGCCGAGGGTCGAGACCACGACGAGGAGGCCGGCGAGGGCGAGCGCGCCGCGGCGCGGCCGCAGCAGCTCGCCCAGCAGACGCAGCGACCGGGACCTGACGTCGCGGGACGCCTGGGCGTCGAGCTGGGTGGCGTCGTCCGCGGTCGCGTCGGTGGGCCGGCGGCGTCCTCCCGTCCCGGACGTCGCGGGCCGGGACGGTTCCGGGGTGCTGGGGCGGCTCACCGCTGGACCTCCTTCTCTTCCTGCCCGCTCGGGGCCTGCTCGGGTTCCTCCTCCTGGTCGGGGTGCTCGGCGCACTCCTCCCAGTCCTGCTCGAGGCTGGAGATCACGTGCCGGTAGTGCGCGTCGGTGGCGAGCAGGTCGCGGTGCGTGCCCACGGCCGTGATCCGGCCGTCCTGCAGCACGGCGACCCGGTCGGCGAGCGCCACGGTGGACGGCCGGTGCGCGATGACGAGGCTCGTCGTCCCGTCCAGGACGTCGCGCAGGCGCGCGGTGACGGCTTCCTCTGTGGCGACGTCGAGCGCGGAGAGCGGGTCGTCGAGCACGAGCACGGCGGGGTGTGCCGCGATGGCGCGGGCGAGCGCGAGGCGCTGCCGCTGCCCGCCGGACAGGGACAGCCCCTCCTCCCCGATCCGGGTCTCGACCCCCTGCGGCAGGTCGTGGACGAAGCCGGCCTGCGCCACCTCGAGCGCCTCGTGCAGGCGCCGCTCGCGCTCCGCCTCCGGCACGGCGTCGGGGCCGGCCTCGGGGACGCCGAGCAGCACGTTGTCGCGGACCGACGCGGAGAACAGCGTGGGGTCCTCGAAGGCGATCGCGACGGCGCGGCGCACGTCGTGCCGTCGCAGGCGGCGCACGTCGACGCCGTCGAGCAGCACCTGCCCGCCGGTGACGTCGACGATGCGGGGCACCACCATCGCGAGGGTGGACTTGCCGGAGCCGGTGAGGCCGACGAGCGCCGTCGTCGTCCCGACGGGGAGCTCCAGGTCGACGTGCTCGAGCACGGGCCGCGGCGCGTCCTCGTAGCGGAACGTGACGTCGCGGAGCTCGACGTGGCCGCGGGCCGGGCCGGGCTCGACGGGGTCGTCGGGGTCGGCCAGCGGGTTCGGGGTCTCCATCACCTCGAAGAAGCGGTCGACGGCGGTGCGGGCGTTGAGCGTCATCGACAGGGTCATCCCGAGGTCGACCACGGGGCCGTTGATCACCGCCGTCGTGAGGAAGAAGGCGACGAGGCTGCCGACGGTGATCTGCCCCTGGGCGGCGAGCACCGTGCCGAGCACGAGGCAGACGGCGAGCGTGACCTCGGGGATGAGCTGCAGGGACGTGGTGACGGTGGCCTGGTTGCCCGCCTTGCGGATCTCCGTGCGGCGCAGCTCCTCCGCCTGGTCGGTGAACGAGTCGAGGGCGTCGCGCCCGCGGCCGAAGGCCTTGAGCACGCGGATGCCGTGCACGGACTCCTCGACGGTGGTGGCGAGGTCGCCCGACTGGTCCTGCGACAGGCGCGCGATGACGCGGTACCGCCGCGAGAAGCGGAACGCGATGACGGTCACCGGGATCGCGCCCGCGAGGTAGACGAGGCCGAGCCAGCCGGCCGTGGCCAGCAGGATCCCCACGCCCACGACGATCGTCACGATGCTGACGACGAGCTGCAGGAGGCCGAAGACCAGCCACCGGCGCAGCAGGCCGAGGTCGCCCATGATGCGGCTCAGCAGCTGCCCGCCGGGCCACCGGTCGTGGAACGCGACGGGCAGGTCCTGCAGGTGGCGGAACAGCGCCATCCGCAGCTCGGCCTCGACCCGCGTGCCCGGGTACATCACGAGGTTGCGGCGCAGCAGGACGAAGCCGGCCTCCGCGACGCCCAGGACGAGCACGAGGAGCACGGGGACCACGAGCGCGCCGAGGTCGTGGGCGGCGGCGCCCTCCGCGAGCGGGCCCTCGACGAGGGCCTGGAGCACGCGCGGGATCGCCAGCGCCGCGAGGCTCGCGCCGAGCGCCGAGAAGAGGCCGGCGACCATGCGGGGCAGCGCGGGCCGGACGTACGGGTAGAGCCGGCGCACCGACGCCCAGGTGGAGAGCTCGGAACCTGCGGGGGCGACGGCGGCCGCAGGGGTGGCGGCGCCCGGGCGGCCGGGCGGGCCCTCGGCGCCCGGCGAGGTGCCGGGCGGGGCAGCGCGGTGGGGAGCGGAGGAGGCGGGGCTCCTCCTGGGACTGTCGGAGGGTTCGGCGCGGCGGGCGCCTCGGCTGCGGCTGCGCGAAGTGCGCTTCGTGTCGGGCATCACATCCATTCTGTCACTCGCCCCCGACACGCTTGCTCGGATCATGCGGTGCGCCGCGAACTCGGGATACCGCTTACCCCCGCAGGATCCCGCCGTCGGGCACGACGCGCGCCCGGCGGCGGGAGCCGCCACCGCCCGAGGTCAGGGCACGGGGACCGGCTCGGCGGGCCTGCCGCCGGCGGGGCGTGCCGCGCCGGCCCGGCCGGGCAGGCCGGTCTGGTCGAAGAACGCGAGCTCGTGCTCGCACGCCGCGCGGAACGCCGCGGCCATCCGGTCCCGGGTGGGCGCGTCGGCCGCCGCGACGGCCCGGCGCAGGATCGCCACGGCCTCGCGCGTCGCGTCCGCGAACGCCTCGTCCGCGTACGTGCCCAGCCATGCCGCGTACGGGTGGCCGGGGCGGTTGCGGGCGGCCAGCCGCTCCCCCACGTCCTGGTAGATCCAGTAGCAGGGCAGGACGGCGGCCACGAGGGTCGCGTAGTCGTCGCCGGCCGCGCGCAGGTGGTCGAGGTACGCCGCCGTCGTCGGGCTGGCGGCCACGCCCTGCGGCTCCCCGCCGAGCCACCGCGTGTGCAGGTCGAGCTCCGTCACCAGGGCGCCGTGCGCGCCGCCCGCCCAGAACGCCTGCTCGGCCCGAGTCGGCGCGAGCTCGCTCGCCCGCGCGAGGCAGCGCGCATAGTCGCGCAGGTAGAGCGCGTCCTGCTCCAGGTACGTCCGGAAGTGGTCGGCGGGGAGCGTCCCGTCGCCCAGCGACCGGACGAACGCCAGGTCGTCGATCGCGGCGCGCACGCCCGCGACGTCGTCCCACCACCGGGCGACGACGTCCTCCCCGGACACCTCGCTCGCTCCGTCCGCACCGTCCGCGCCCGACGGCGCGAGGGGCTCGACGCCGCCGGCGCGCAGCCCCACCAGGTGGTCGACGGGCCCGTTCCCCCCACCGACCCGCAGGCCCTCCCCCGCCCGGATCGCGGCGGTCAGCCAGGCCTTGGTGCCCCGCAGCGCCTCGGCCCAGTCGCCCGTGCGGGCGTACCGTGCGGCCAACCCGCTGGACAGCGAGCAGCCGGTGCCGTGGGTGGACGTGCTGGTCAGCCGCGGCCCGGGGAGCTCCGCGAGCACGCCGTCCGGGCCGACCAGGGCGTCCGGAGCCCCGTCCTCCGACGTGCCGGCCCACGCGGCGCCCAGGTGGCCGCCCTTCGCCACCACCAGGACCCCGTGCCGGGCGGCCAGCCGCCGCGCCTGCTCGAGGACGGCGGGCCAGTCCGCGGCGACGGGCTCCTGCGCGAGGACCGCGAGCTCGGGCAGGTTCGGCGTCACGACGTCCACCCGCCCGAGCAGGTCCCGCACGGCGTCCTCGGCCGCCGGGTCGAGCAGCCGGTCCCCGCTGGTCGCCACCATGACCGGGTCCAGCACGACGGCGGGGCGCGCCGCCCCCGGCCCGCCGGACGGCGCGGACGCGTCGCGCGGCAGGGCGTCGAGCCAGGCAGCCACGGCCCGGGCCACCGGGGCCGAGGCCAGCATCCCGATCTTCACCGCGTCGACGGTCACGTCGTCGGTGACGGCGTCGAGCTGGGCGGCGAGGAACGCCGCGGGCGGCACGTGGACGTCGCGCACGCCCCGGGTGTTCTGCACGGTCAGTGCCGTGAGCGCCGCCATCCCGTACCCGCCCGCGGCGGCGATCGACTTGAGGTCCGCCTGGATCCCCGCTCCCCCGGAGGGGTCGGAGCCGGCGACGGCCAGGACGCGGGGCCGGCTGCCCCGGGACGCCCGCTGCGCCGTCGTCGAGGACGACGGCGCGAGGGTGGTGGGAACAGGGGCGGTGGTGCCGGCGCGGCCGGCGGAGCTGTCTTCAGGTGCGCGCGCACTCATGTCGACATCCCTTCGCTAGTGCGAGCTAGATCAGGTTCGACGGGTGTGATCTCAGCGCCCGCCGGCCAGGCGGTGATGCCGTGGCCGGACGGGACGCACCCCGTGTCGTGCCGCCCACCGTAGCCCACGACCGTGCGGCGGGCGGCGTCCCGCCACGCGTGTCGGGGCACCCACCAGCCCTTTCGCCGCCTCCCGGGAGCTGGCGCGCCGCCGGACCGACGCCGCGGGCACGGTAGGGTGCGGGGGTGCCCGTGGTCGTCCGTCGTGTGCGCGAGCTCCTCGTCGCCGGCACGACGCTCAGCATCGCGGCCGCCGCCCACCTGCTGGCCGGCGGCGCGCTCCCCGGGGCACCCCTCGCGTGGCTCGTCGTCCTGGCGCTCACGGCGCCGCTCGCGGTGTGGACCGCCCGCCGTCGGCTGACGCTCCGGCGCCTGCTCCCCGCGATGGTCGCGCTGCAGCTCGTGCAGCACGCCGCCCTCTCCGTGCTCGGGGCGGCCGGCCCCGACCGCCCCGACGGCCCCGGCCTGCTGGACGGGCAAGAAGCGCGGGACGGGCACGCCCTCCACGCCCTCGGCCCGGGCTCGCTCGCCCCCGCGACGGGCGACGGCCTGCACCTGCACCACGCGCAGGACGCCGGGACGACCTCCTGGATGCTCGTGGCGCATGCCGTCGCGGTGCTCCTCACCGCGCTCCTGCTCGCCGCGGGCGACCGGGCCGCCGTCAACGTCGCGAGCCACCTGCGGCACGTCGCGCTCCTCGTGCAGGACCGGCCGGCGCCGCCGGTGCCCGGCCGGCCGGCCGTCGTCGTCGGGCGCACCTGGCGCCCCCACCGGTCCCGCGCCCTGCGGCGCACCCCGCCACGAGGTCCCCCGCTGCTCCCGGGCGCCCTCGTGCGCGCCGCCTGAGCCTGCCCTGGTCCGTCGTCGGACGGGGGCGGGCCCGTCGTCGTCCGACGACCCACCCCTGACCACACCTGATCACCAGGAGCAGCACACCCATGTCCAGGACCACCCCGCAGTCCCCCGCGCCCGTGCGCGCCCGCCGGCTCGTCGGTGCCGCCGCCCTCGCCGTCCCGGCCCTCGTGCTGGGCGCGGCCACGGCGTCCGCGCACGTGACCGTGACCCCCGACACCGCCGAGGCCGGGTCGTACGCCACCCTCACCGTCAAGGTCCCGAACGAGTCGCCCGAGGCCTCGACCACCGCCGTGCGGCTCGAGCTCCCCACCGACACCCCGTTCACCAGCGTGTCCGTCGAGCCCGTGCCGGGCTGGACCGCGAAGGTCACCCAGGCGGCCCTGCCCGAGCCGGTCGAGGTGCACGGCACCACCGTCACCGAGGCGCCGGCGAGCATCGAGTGGACCGCCGACGACGCCGACGCCGCCATCGCCCCGGGCGAGTTCCTGCGGTTCACCGTGTCGGCCGGCGCCGTCCCCGACGGCGTGGAGCAGCTCGTCCTCCCCGCCACCCAGACCTACTCCGACGGCGAGGTCGTCGCCTGGGACCAGGAGGCGTCCGGGGACGAGGAGCCCGAACTGCCGGCGCCCGTCCTGCAGGTCGTGCCGGCCTCCGCCGACGGCGGGCACGGCACGGCCGCGGCGGCCGGTGCCGGCGGCGCCTCCGGCACCGCCACCGGCACGGCGGCCACGGCCGACGACGACAGCTCCGGCACGCTCCCGCTGGCGCTCGGCGCCGCGGGCCTCGGGCTCGGCCTGGTGGGCGCCGTCACGGGCGTCGTCGCCCTGGCGCGGACACGCGCCGGCGGCACCGGTACCGCGACCGCCACCGACGACGCGGAGCAGCGATGAGCGCGCGCAGTGGCCGCGGAGTCGCGCGACGGACCCTCGCCGGGGCGGGGTCCCTCGCCCTCGCCCTCGGCCTCGGTGCGGCCGGCGTCGTCAGCACGGCGGCGCCCGCGAGCGCCCACAACGTCGTCGTCGGGACGTCGCCGGCCTCGGGGTCGACCGTCACCGCACCGCCGGGGTCCGTCGACGTGACGTTCGACGACGTCGTGCTCGACCTGTCCGCGGAGGGGTCCAGCACGGTCATCACCGTGACGGACGCCGCCGGGACCGACTACGCGACCGGGTGCCCGACGATGCAGGACCGCACCGTGTCGGTGCCCGTCGCCCTGGGCGAGGGCGGCGAGTACACCGTCGACTGGCGGATCGTGTCGGCCGACGGCCACCCCACCAGCGGCGAGTTCTCGTTCACGTACGAGCCTCCCGCCGGGGCCGAGGCCGCCGCTCCGGCGGCGGACGCGTCCCCGTGCGCCCCGGCCGGGGCCGCGAGCGAAAGTGAGGCTGCCGGTGCGGCAGCCGGCACGGCGGACACCGCGACCACCGCGGACGCCGCGAGCGGCGACGCCTCCGAGCTGGTCGTGGTGCTCGGCATCGCGGGCGGCGTCGTGGTGCTCGCCGGTGCGGCGGTGCTCGTGGCGCTGCGCCTCGCCCGACGTCGCGGCTGAGGCGCGAGGCCGGCGACCTGTCAGGGCCAGGGCGGGGAATCCCTCGCCCTTGCCCTGACAGGTCGCCGGCCGCGCTCGTCGCCAGGCCGTCCCCGCACCCGGCCGGAGCCGCCTACGATGCCGAGCATGGATGCGGGGCAGATCGTCGGGATCGTGACGGGCCTGGTCGTGGTGGTCGTGCTGGTGACCGCGGTGGCCTTCTGGGCGGCGCGACGGCGCACGGCGGGGCGGAAGCGGGCGCAGGACCTCGAGGCAGAGCTGCAGCGTCTCGGCGTGGAGGCCGGCTCGGCGCTGGTGCGCGCGGACGAGCGCGCCCGCCTCGCGGAGGACGAGCTCGCCTTCGCCCAGGCCGAGCTCGGCGACCGGGAGACGCGCGAGCTCGCGCCGACCCTGCGGCGGGCGCGCGAGCGCCTGTCCGAGGCGTTCCACCACAACCAGCTCCTGCACGACCACGTCCCGGACACCGACCAGCAGCGCCGCGAGTGGTCCGCGCGGATCGTCGATCTGTGCCGGTCGGCCGACGCGTCCCTGGACGAACTCGACCGCGGGCTCGCCGCGCTGCGGCAGACGGTCCGCTCCACCCCGGAGGCCGTCGACCGGGTCGACGCCGAGCTGGCCCGGGTCCGCGAGGCGGTCCCCGCGGCGCGCGCCGACCTCGAGCGCCTGCGGGGGCAGTACGCCGAGCGGGCGCTGCTGCCCGTCGCGGACAACCCGGAGCAGGCGGAGCGCCTCCTCGAGTTCGCGGGGCGCAGCGCCGCGGCGGCGCGCAAGCGCCTCACGACGCAGCAGGTGGCGGAGGCCGGGGCCGCCGCCCGCGCGGCGGAGGAGGCAGTGCGCCGGGCCGAGGGCCTGCTGCGCGCCGTCGACGACTACGAGGCCGAGGCGCTGCGCGCGGAGGCGGCGCTCGGCGCGATCGTGGCGGAGTCGCGCGCCGAGCTCGCCCAGGCGCGCGCCCTCCCGGAGGGCCAACGCGCCGGACGGATCGACGGCGCGGTGACCGCGCTCGAGGAGGCCCTGGCCGCGCTGCCCGCCCCGGGCGAGCCGGGCGACCCGGTGGGCTCCCTCACCCGCGTCCGGGAGGCCAACACCGCCCTCGACGACGCCGTGGCGGAGCGGGCCGAGCGCGACGAGCGCGCCCGGCGCGCGGCGGCCCGGCTCGGGCCCGCGCTCGACGACGCCGAGCGGCAGCTCGCGGCGGCGCGCTCCGTCGTCGACGACTACCGCGCCCCGGTGGGTGCCGACGCCCGCACGCGCCTGGCCGAGGCCGAGCGCGAGGTGGCGCAGGCGCGGACGGCCGACGACCCGGAGCGGGGCGTGGCCGCCGCACGCCGGGGTGCCGCGCTCGCCGCGGAGGCCGCGACCCTGGCGCACCGCGACATCGCGCGCTCCGGGCAGGGGCAGCGCTGGGACGGTGGCTACAACGGCGGGCCGGACGGGTACGGCGGCGGGTACGGCTGGCAGGGCGGCCGGCGACCCGCCGGCCGCGGCGGCTCCGACGTCTTCGGGGCCGTCCTGGGCGGGATGGTGCTCGGCGGCATCCTCGACGACATCGGGGACATCGGCGACATCTTCGATTGACCCCTGCGACGGGGGCGCCGGCGTCGACAGGTCCATGTCGACGGGTACACCAGGACGGGAGGGCTCGCGGATGACCAGCACGGTGCGGAGGCGGGTGCGGGTCCACGGCCGCGTGCAGGGCGTCGGGTTCCGCTGGTCGACCCGTGAGGCGGCGCGCCGCGCGGGCGTGGGCGGCGTCGTGCGCAACCTCCCGGACGGCACCGTCGAGGCCGAGGTCGAGGGCACGCCCGACGCGGTGGACGCGATGCTCGCGTTCCTGCGCGAGGGGCCGCCCGCGGCGCTCGTCACGGGCGTGGACGTCGAGGAGGTCCCGCCGGTCGGCGAGACGGCCTTCGACGTCAGCGGCTGACCCTCCGTCAGCGGCCGACGCCTGGGCCCGGTGCGCGCGCGGCCACGTGCTCGACGACGCCGGCGCGCGTGCGCCCGTGGTCCTCGACCGCGAGGCCCCGCTCGAGCACCCATCGCATCGGCCGCCGCCGGAAGTGCTCGCCCGCGAGCGGCACGCTCACGACGTCCGCGAGAGCCTGCAGCGCCCGGAGAGGCCAGGCGGTGGACGCCACGTGGTCGGCCAGCAGGAGCAGCCCGCCCGGGCGCAGCACGCGCGTCATCTCCGCCAGGGCCGCCCGCTCGTCGGCGATCCCGCACAGCGAGAACGTGCACACGACCGTGTCGAACGAGGCGTCGGGCAGGTCGAGCGCCTGGGCGTCGCCGACGCGCAGGTCGGTGTCGGGGTCGAGCGCGAGGCCCAGCCGGGCGGCGCGGCGCCGTGCGACGTCGAGCATGCCCGCGCTCTGGTCGACGCCCACGAGGCCGCCGGGTGCCGAGCCGTCCGCCGCCCGTCGCGTGACCGCGGCCGGGTAGTGCTCGAGGTTCAGCCCTGTGCCGACCGCCACCTCGAGGGTGCGGCCCTCGGCCAGCGCGCAGACCCGCTGGCGCAGGCCGGGGAACATCCGCCGCTCGGCGGCCGTGAACGCCCGGTCGTACCCCGCCGACTCGCGGTCCCACCGCCGGCGGAGCCGCGCCGCCCTCCCGCGGTCCGTCTGACCGTCCTCGCGTCTCCGCCGCGCACCGTCGTCGCTGGTCATCGCCCCAGGCTCCCACGGCCGTGCCCGACGGCGACAGTGGCGGGACAGAGGCGGGGGCAGAGCCGCGACAGGGCCGCAGCGGGGCCGCGGACCACGTAGCATCGCGCACGTGACGAGTCCTACCCACGCCCGACCCGCCCGACGCCGTGGCGTCGGCAGCGCGGTGGTGGGCGGCGTCGGCGAGATCCTCATCACCCTCGGGGTGGTGCTGGGGCTGTTCGTCGTGTGGCAGCTGTGGTGGACGTCCGTCGAGGCCACGGCGCAGGCGCAGCAGGTGATGCAGGAGTTCGAGGCCACGTTGCCGCCTGCCAACCCCGAGCCGGCCGAGCTGCGCACCGACGACCCGCCCGTGCCCGACCCCGTCGGCTACGGCGAGACGATCGGCACGCTCATCGTGCCCGCGTGGTACGGCCTGACGAACAACGCGATGCCGATCGCCGAGGGCACGGGGATGGACGTCCTCGACCGGGCGATGGCGGGCCACTACGAGACGTCGCAGCAGGTGGGCGACGTGGGCAACTTCGCGCTCGCCGGGCACCGGCGCACGCACGGCAACTCGTTCCGGCACGTCGACGAGCTGGAGAAGGGCGACCAGATCATCGTCGAGACGGCGACGACCTGGTACGTCTACGAGGTCACGGACCACGAGATCGTCACGCCCGACCAGGTGGACGTCGTCGCGCCCGTGCCCCACCACCCCGACGAGAAGCCCACCGAGCGGCTGCTGACGCTCACCACCTGCCACTCGCTCACCCTGGGCGAGTACGGCAACGACCACCGCTGGATCACGTACGCGGCCTTCGTCGGCTGGATGGACCGCGCCGACGGCACGCCCGAGCAGGTCCGCTGAGGAAGGAGACGACATGTACGCGTGGATCTTCCGTCACCTGCCGGGCAACGTGTTCTGGCGGGTGCTGCAGTCGCTGGTGCTGGTCGCCGCCGTCGTGGCGGCCCTGTTCCTGTGGGTGTTCCCCGCGATCGCCCCGTACCTGACGCTGCTGGAGGGCGACCCCGCGGTCGGGTGAGCCCGCCCGCGGGCCGGCCTCAGGTGCTCGCGCGCACCACCAGCTCCGGGTCGAACAGCACCTCCTCCGGTGCGGAGGCCGGGTCGTCGATCTCCCGCAGCAGGATCTCGGCGGCTGTGGTCCCGATGGCGTCGGCGGGCTGGCGCACCGTGGTCAGCGGGACGGCGCCGGTGGTCGCGAACGGGATGTCGTCGTAGCCGACGAGCGCGACGTCGTCCGGCACCCGCACGCCGCCGTCGAGCAGGGCGCGCACGAGACCGAGGGCGTGCATGTCGTTGCCCGCCAGGACGGCGTCCGGCCGCTCGCCGGGGGGTGCCGCGGCGATCCGACGGCCCACCTCGGCGCCCTCGGCCATGCCCAGGTCGTCCGAGTGCACGACCTGGAGCGTCGCCCCCGCGGTGCCGTCCACGACCTCCTGCATCCCGGCGAGCCGGCGGCGCACCTGCTGCACGCGGGCCCGGCCGGTCGCCGCGAGCAGGCGACGCCGTCCGCCGTCCACCAGGTGCTGCGCGGCGAGCCGGCCGCCCTCCCGGTGCCGCAGCGACACGGTCGACAGCCGCCCGGCCGGGTCCTGCTGGTCGACCACGACGACGGGGCTGCCGCGGTCCTTGCGCGCGGTCAGCGCGGCCATCTGCGCGTCGTGCGGGGCCACCACCATGCCGTCGAAGCGCAGCTGCTCGAACAGGGCGACGAGGCGCTCCTGCTGCTCGGGCGACTCGTGGGTGCTGCCCGTGACGAGGGTGAGGTCCGCGCCGGCGACCACGCGCTCGACGGCGGTCACGACGTCCGCGAAGAACGGGTTGGACGCGTTGATCACCGACACGCCGACGATGCCGGAGCGCTGCCAGCGCAGCTGCCGCGCGGACAGGCTCGGCACGAACCCGAGCTGCTCCACGGCGGCCCGGATGCGCGCCGTCGTCGCCGGAGCCACCTTCTCGGGGCGGTTGAGGTAGTTGGAGACGGTCGCCGCGGACACGCCGACGTGCCGCGCGACGTCGTGGATGGTCACCACCGGTGCCCACCCGCCAGGATGGACGGATGGACACGCGACCGGCCCACGCCCCGCTGCGCTTCGGGGTCAAGCTCACGCAGGACGCCCCCGTCGGCACGTTCCGCCAGGTCTGGCAGACCGCCGACGAGGCCGGGTTCGACCACGTGTGGGTGATGGATCATCTCGCCTCCCTGGGCGCGGACGACGACCGTCCGATCTTCGACGCGTGGGCCATGCAGGCGGCGATGGCGGTGGCCACCTCGCGGGTGCGGATCGGCTGCATGGTGTCGGGCAACTCCTACCGGCACCCGGTGATGCTGGCCAAGCTGGCCACCACCGTCGACCACCTGTCGGGGGGCCGCCTGGAGCTCGGGATCGGCGCCGGCTGGAACGAGCACGAGCACACCATGTACGGGCTCGACCTCGGCACCGTGCGGGAGCGCATGGACCGCCTGGAGGAGTCGCTGCAGATCCTCACCTCGCTCTGGACGCGGCCGCGCACCACGTTCGGCGGCGCGCACTACCGGCTGGTGGACGCGGTCGCGGAGCCCAAGCCCGTGCAGCGCCCGCACCCGCCGATCTGGGTGGGCGGCTCCGGGCCCCGGCGCACCCTGCGCCTGGTGGCGCGGTACGCGGACGCGTGGAACGACACGTCCAGCACGCCGGAGGAGGTCGCCGCGCTGGGCGACGTCCTCGAAAGGCACTGCGCCGACGTCGGGCGCGACCCCGCCGAGATCCGGCGCACGGTGCAGCTGCGGCTGCGCGAGCACCCGCTCGCCGAGCTCCCGGGGCTCGTCGAGCGGTACGCCGCGGCGGGTGTCACCGAGTTCGTGGTGGTGCTGTCCTCCGGCGAGCACGCCCTGCGCGAGCTCGACGACGTCACCGCCGCCCTGCCCGCCCTGCGCGCCGCCGCCTGAGCCTCCCGGCACGCCATCGCCCGGCACTACGCCGCCCCCGCCTGCGCGGCGTGCAGCGCGGCGTACCGGGCTCCGCGGCGCATCAGCTCGTCGTGGCTGCCGACCTCGACCACGCGGCCGTGCTCGAGCACGACGATGCGGTCCGCCGCGCGCACCGTCGAGAGACGGTGCGCCACGACGAGGGTCGTGCGGTCGCGCATGAGCCGGTCGAGGGCGTCGCGCACGACACCCTCCGCCTCCGGGTCCAGGGCGCTGGTGGCCTCGTCGAGGAAGAGGATGCGCGGGTCGCGCACCAGCGCGCGGGCGATCGCGATGCGTTGGCGCTGGCCGCCGGACAGCCGGGCGCCGCGCTGCCCGACGACCGTGTCCCAGCCGTCCGGGAGGGCGTCGACGAACTCCAGCGCGTTGGCGTCGCGCAGGGCGGCGCGCACGCGGGCGTCGGTCGCTGCCGGGTCCTCGCCGGCGGTGTCCAGCCCGTACGCGACGTTCTCCCGGATCGTGCCCTCGAAGAGCACCGACTCCTGCGGCACGACCGACACCCACCGCCGCACCGTGCGCAGGTCGAGCGCGGCCATGTCCGCGCCGTCGAGCAGGAGGCGTCCCGACGTGGGCCGCACGAAACCGAGCACGAGGTTGAGGAGCGTGGACTTGCCGGACCCGGACGGCCCCACGAAGGCGACCGTCTCCCCCTCCCGGACCTCGAGGTCGACGTCGTGCAGCGCGTCCTCGGTGGCGTCCGGGTACCGGTGCGAGACGTGCTCGAGCCGCAGGTGCCCGCGCACGCCGTCGACCTGGCGACGTCCCTCGTTGCGCTCCAGGTCGGGCTCGGCGAGCACCTCCGCGATCGACCGCACCGACTCGACGCCCCGCGCCGTGACGGGCACCAGGTTGAGCACCTGGGTCAGGCCCTGGGTGAGGAGTCCGAAGTACGTGGACAGCAGCACCACCTCGCCGGGAGTGACGGCGATGATCCCGGTGAGGGAGACGACCGCGGCCAGGACCAGGCAGCACACCCCGAGCAGCTGCATCGCGACCCACGAGACGGACGCGACGCGCCCGTTGAGCAGGTCGAGGCGCAGCGCCGCCCGACGGACCTCGTCCGCGCCGTCCGCCACCCGCGAGACCGCCGTGCGCTCCAGGCCGTGGGCGCGCGTCACCGGGATGAGCGAGGCCATCTCCCCGACCCGCGACGAGAACCCCTCGATCTCCCGGCGGAACTCCTCGTTGCGGGCCTGGGAGCGGCGCGACATCGTGCGCCGGATCAGCAGCGCCGTCGGGATGGCCAGGGCGTACACCGGCAGGAACTCGGGCACCTTGAGTGCCGTCATCGTCACCGCGCCGACCATCACCATGGTAGCCGACAGCAGCGGGTGCGTGACCTGCTGCAGCATCAGCTCGACGTTCTCGACGTCGCGCACCACCTTGCTCTGCACGACGGCGGAGCTGGCGCGCGTGTGGTAGCCGATGGACAGCGCCTGGAGGCGCTCGACCAACGCGTTGCGCAGGGCGGCTCCGGTGCCGCGCACCACGGTCATGAAGTGGCGCGTGTACACGAGGTGGTTCGGGTAGTTCTGCGCCAGCAGGACCACCGCGACCGCGAACCACACCAGCACGGAGGTGACCGGGCCGCCGTCGGCCACGATGTCGATCACGGCGCCGGTGATCACGGGCAGGAACCACAGCGGCGTCTCCTTGACCGCGAACGCGGTCAGGGCCGCGGTCATGCGGCGCGGCTGGGTGCCGAGCAGGCGCAGCAGCGACCGCACCGGCCGCTGGCCGTCGAGCAGGGGTTGGTCGGACGTGCTGGCAAGGGCTTTCCGGCGCACGAATCGATTCTAGACAGGACGGCGCACCGGTCGCGGGTGCGGTCCTCGCCACAGTCGGGCCCAGACGGTCGGAGGGCGCCCGCGCCGCGACTAATCTGATGCCGTGGCTACCTTCTCGAGCGTGACGCGCCAGCACATCCTCCGGGCGATCGAGGAGCACGACGACCGCGGTCCCGACGCCTTCGTCGGCGTCTACGGGTTCACGCCGACGCCGGGTCACACCTTCGTCCACGAGGAGCGCACCTACGACTCGAAGGCCGTGCTCGGCGTCGCCCACAAGTACGCCACCGGCGTCCCGGCCCGCGCCGAGGACCTCGTCGACGCCAAGTGCGACGACGCCGCCATCCTGCGCAAGCACGGCTTCGTAGCCACCGCCCCGGCGTCGGCTACGCCGGCCCCGGCCCGCGCCAAGGCCGCCCCGCGCCGCAAGGCCGCGAGCGCCCCGGCCCGCAAGCCCGCCGCCCCGGAGCCCGAGCTCGCGATCTGCCCCACCTGCTTCACCGCGCTGCCCGCCACCGGCATCTGCGACGACTGCGGCTGAGCACCGCGCGCCGGCCCGCGGCACGCGAGGACGCGGGAGCGCGGGCGTGGGGCCGTCGTGCTGGACTGGGCCGCATGACCAACTACGCCCGCATGTACCGCCTCGGCGTCACTCCCTGGGAGGGGTACGCCGAGGCGGCGGCGCCGAGCGTCGCCGCGGTGCTGGACCGGGAGGAGGCAGGCCGCACTCCCCCGCTGGGCCGGGCGCTGGACCTCGGCTGCGGGCGCGGCCAGTACACGCCCGAGCTGACCCGCCGGGGGTGGGACGCGGTCGGCATCGACCTCGTGCCCCGGGCGATCGAGGAGGCGCGCCGTCGCGACCCGGCCGGCACCTACGTCGTCGGCGACGTCACGGACCTGCCCGGCGCCCGGCTCGGGGCCTTCGACCTGTTCCTCGACGTGGGGTGCTTCCAGGGTCTCGCCCCCGCGCAGCGGGGCGCCGAGGCGCGCGGCGTGACCGCCCTCGCGCGCCCCGGCGCGACCGTGCTCATGCTCGCGTTCGGGCCGTCCCGGTGGCGGCGCCTGGTCGAGGGCGTCTCCGAGGAGGAGATCACCGGGGCGTTCGACGCGTGGCACCTGCTCGACGTGCGCGACGCGGACACCGCAGGCCTCGGGTTCCCGATGAACCGCACGTCGCCGCGCTGGTACCGGCTCGGCCTGCGCAGGCCGTCAGACGACGGCTGAGGTCAGGGCGCCACGACCTTCCACAGGTGGCCGTCCGGGTCCGCGAAGTACCCGAAGTAGCCGCCCCACTGCGCCGCCGACGCGGGCCGGGCGATCGCGCCGCCCGCCTGCTCGGCCCGCTTGAGGAACGCGTCGACCGCGGACGCGTCGGCGGCGTAGAGGTTGAGGGTCACGCCGGCGAACCCGCTGCCGCCGGGGTCCACCCCGGCGTCGTGGGCCAGCGCCCGCCGGGGGTACAGCGTGAGCGCCGAGCCCCCGTCGAGACGGAACGCGACGAACTGGGCCTGCTCCTGCTCGACGGCGCAGCCCAGCCCGTCCGCGTAGAACGCGCGCGAACGTGCCAGGTCCTCGACGGCGAGGGTGACGGCGTTGATGGTGAGCTCCATGAGGACTCCTCGGTCCGATCCGGACGGGGACCGGGCGGTCCCCGTCCTCACGGTCGGGCGACTCGTGGGGTCCATCAAGGGCCGATGCGGTACCGTCCGATCACGCGGGGGTTATCGGACGAGGTCGTGCGATGGAGCTGCGGGACATCGAGATCTTCCTGACGCTGGCCGACGAGCTGCACTTCGGCCGCACCGCGGAGCGCCTCCACGTCTCCCAGGCCCGGGTGAGCCAGGCGATCAAGGCCCAGGAGCGGCAGATCGGCGGCGCCCTGTTCGAGAGGACGAGCCGCCGGGTGCGCCTCACCCCGCTCGGCGCGCAGCTCCGCGACGAGCTGCGGGTGGGGTACGACGCGATCCAGGACGGCCTCGCGCACGCGAGCGCGGTCGCGGAGGGTGCCGTCGGCGAGCTCCGCCTCGGCGTGATGGGCAACGACGCGTTCCAGTTCTTCGGGGTGCTCGACCGGTTCACGGCTGACAACCCGGGCTGCTCGGTGTCCCTGCGCGAGACGCACTTCAGCGACGCCTTCGCCGCGCTGCGCCGCGAGGACTTCGACGCCCTGGCGGCCTGGCGCCCGGTGCGGGAGCCCGACCTGGTCGAGGGGCCGCCGCTCTTCCGGTCCGGCAGGGTCCTGGTGGTCTGGGCCGACCACGAGCTCGCGGGGCGCTCGGGGGTGCTGCTGGAGGACCTCCCGGACCACCTGCTGGTCGACCCGCCGGCCACCCCCGGGTACTGGATCGACGCGATGCTCCCGCGACGCACGCCGAGCGGCCGCCCGATCCCGCGCCGTGGGCCCCGCCCGTCCACGTTCCACGAGGTGCTCGGGCTGGTGGCCAGCCGGCGGTGCGTCACCCTCGCCGGCGCCCAGGCGGCGCTCTACGGCGCGCACCCGGGCGTGGCCTTCGTCCCGGTCGTCGACGCGCCGCTGCTCACCTGGGTGCTGACCTGGCGGGCGCAGGCCGAGACTCCCCTGGTGCGGGCGCTGGCCCGCGCGGCGCGCGACGTCCTCCCGCCCGCCGACGAGGGCCGGGCCGGCAGCCGACCGCGCTGAGGGCCCGCGAGCGCTCCGCCGCGGCCGTCAGCCCGCCTCCTGCCGCACGCGGGCGGCCTGCTTCGTGAGGTGCGTGCGCTCGGCGGTGCTCGTGGCCGCGTCGGCCGCCACGGCGTAGCGCCGCGCCGCCTCCGCGAGGTCGCCGGCCCGCTCGTGCAGGTAGGCGGCCGCGGCGTCGCGGCGCGGGACCTCGGGCGGCAGACCTTCCACGAGGCGGAGGCCGGCGAGCGGCCCGTCGACGTGCCCGACGGCGACGGCCCGGTTGAGCGCCACCACCGGGTTCCCGGCGTCGAGCCGCGCCAGCTCGTCGTACCACTCGAGGATCTGCACCCAGTCCGTCTCGTCCGGCGACGCCGCGTCGTCGTGCAGGGCCGCGATCGCCGCCTGCACCTGGTACGGCCCGAGGCAGTCCCGCGCGAGGGCGCCCTGGAGCAGGGCGACGCCCTCCGCGATCGCCGCGGTGTCCCAGAGCGAGCGGTCCTGCCGGTCGAGGGGCACCAGCTCCCCCGCCGCGGTGGTGCGGGCCTCCCGGCGGGCGTGGTGCAGCAGGAGCAGGGCCAGCAAACCCGCCGCCTCCGCGTCGTCCGGCACGGCGGCGACGAGCTGACGCGCCAGCCGGATCGCCTCGGCCGCGAGGTCGACGCCGTCGGGCCGGCCCGACGGTCCGCCCGTGAAGCCCTCGTTGAAGATCAGGTAGAGCACGCGCAGCACGGCGCGCACGTCGCCGGGCTCCCCGAACCGCTCCCGGGCCACCGTCCTCTTCGCGCGCGAGATCCGCTGCGCCATCGTCGCCTCCGGCACGAGGAAGGCGCGGGCGACCTCCGCCGTCGTCAGCCCGCCGACCGCGCGCAGGGTGAGCGCCACCGCCGACGCCGGGGAGAGCGCGGGGTGGCAGCACCGGCTCAGCAGCAGCAGCGTGTCGTCCGCCTGCTCCGTGGGGCCCGACGGCGGCTCGAGGGTCACGCGGATCTCGCGCTGCGCGCGCGCCGACTCCGAGCGCCGCGCGTCGACGAACTTGCGCCACGCCACCGTGACCAGCCACCCCTTAGGGTCGGACGGCGCGCCGCCCGGCGCGTCCCAGCGGCGGACCGCCTCGAGCAGAGCCTCCTGGACGGCGTCCTCGGCCGCCCCGAACTCGGCGCCCCGGCGGACGAGGACGCCGAGGACCTGGGGGCCCAGGTCTCTCAGCGTCTCGTCCCACGGGTGGTGCCGGCGTGGGGGCTCGCTCACCCCGTGACCTCGGCGTCGTCGGTGAGGAACGGCCGCACCTCGATCCACTCGTGCAGCGGACGCCCACCCGGGCCGGGCGCCGACGACAGGTGCGCCGCCGCCTCGTACGCGCGCTCCTCGGACTCGACGTCGATGGCCATCCACCCGGCGATGAGGTCCTTGGTCTCGGCGAAAGGGCCGTCCGTGACCGGGGCGCGCCCCGCCCCGTCGTACCGGACGAAGGCGCCCCGCGGGGACAGCGCCTGTGCGTCCACGAACTCCCCGCGCGCCTCGAGGTCCTCGATCATGCGGCCCATGAACGCCATGTGCGCGTCGACCTCGTCGGGCGTCCAGCGGTCCATCGGCACGTCCGTGCCGGGCACGGGCTCCGGGTTTCCGCGGTAGTGCTTCAGCAGCAGGTACTTGGCCATGGCCCCATCCTGTCGTCGCGGGCGGTGCCTGTCACCGCCTCTCGCCCCGGGGACGGAGCCGCCCGCCGGTTCTCGACATCGGCGGGCGGCCGGACCCGTCAGCGGCCGAACAGGCGGGCGAGGAAGCCGCCGCCGCGCTCCGGGGCCGGCTCGTCGTCGTGGCCGGAGCACCACTGGCCGGCGGGGACGGAGCGACGCACGTCGTCGACGTGCTGGCCGCAGCCCTTCCACGTCGTCTTGCCGCAGGTCGTGCAGGTCACGGGGTAGCACACGGTGGGGATCTCCTCGGGTGGTGGTGGGTGATGATGGGTGGTGGTGAGGGCTTGGTGCCGGGGTCGCGCGGCCCGGGGCCGGCTCAGGCCAGGGTGAGGAAGAGCTTCTCCAGCTCCTCGGTGGTGAGGCCGTCCTCGCCGGTGCCGGCGTCCGGGTCGGCGAGGCACTCCTTCATCGCGGTCGAGACCACGGCGAAGCCGGCGCGGTCCAGCGCCGCGGAGACCGCGGCCAGCTGGGTGACGACGTCGCGGCAGGAGCGTCCCTCCTCGACGGCCTCGATGACGGCGTTCAGCTGGCCGCGGGCGCGGCGCAGGCGGTTGGCGATGCGGCGCTGGGCGTCGGTGTCGCTGGTGAGCATCGGGTCCTCCGGAGCGGGTCGGTCGGGTCGGGATCAGGTGGCGTGGGGTCAGGCGGTGCCGGGTCAGGTCGTGCCGGGTCAGGCGGCAGCGGCCGCAGGCGTCACGAGGAGCTCGTCGGCACGGTCACCCAGGACGGCGCGCAGGGTGAGCGTCCCGCCGGACAGGGACGCGGAGTCGAACCCCGCCTGCGCCAGGACGCGGTGGGCGATCGCTGAGCGCACGCCCGACGCGCACAGCACCCGTACGGGCCGTCCGGCCGCGGCGGCACGGACCTCGTCGAGGCGCCCGCGCAGCTCCGTGTGCGGGATGAGCACGGCGCCGGGCAGGTGGCCGGTCGCGACCTCCTGCGGGGTGCGGACGTCGAGCACGAGCGCGTCGGCGAGGACGGCGTCCACGTCCTGCGCGTACCAGAGACGCAGGGTGCCGTCGAGCACGTTGGACCCGACCATCCCGGCGAGGTTCACGGCGTCCTTCGCCTGGCCGTAGGGCGGCGCGTACGCGAGGTCGAGGTCGATGAGGTCCTCGACCGACATCCCGGCGCGCAGCGCGGTCGCGAGCACGTCGATGCGCTTGTCGACGCCGTCACGCCCCACGGCCTGGGCGCCGAGGAGGAGCCCGTCGTCCGGGCGCACGTGCAGCACGAGGTGCACCTGGCTGGTACCGGGGAAGTACCCGGCGTGCTGGTTCGGGTGCAGGTGGAGCGTGCGGAACGCGAGCCCGGCAGCGGTCAGCGCGGCCCGGTTGGCCCCCGTGGTGGCCGCGGTCAGCTCGCCGATCCGCACGATCGCCGTGCCCAGGGGCGCAGGCAGGGGGCGGGCCGCACCCGGCCGGACGACGTCGTCGGCGACGAGGCGCCCGGCGCGGTTGGCAGGGCCGGCCAGGGCTACCGGGCGCCGCAGGCCCGTGACGGCGTCGGCCTGCACGACCGCGTCGCCGACCGCCCACACGTCCCGGGCCGAGGTACGGCCGTGCTCGTCGACCACGATCGCGCCGCGCTCGCACTCGATCCCCGCGGCCTCGAAGACCTCGGTGTCCGGGCGCACGCCGACCGAGAGGACGACGACGTCGGCCGGCACCCGCGTGCCGTCGCCCAGCACCACGACGTCCTCGTCCGCGCCGGTCTCGACCACTTCGGCGGCCACCCCGGTCCGCACGGTCACGCCGAGCCGCCGCAGCTCCTGGGTGACGGGGTGCGCGACCTCGTCCTCCAGCGGCGGCAGCACGTGCGGGCCGAGCTCGACGAGCGTGACCTCGAGGCCGGCGGCCGCGAGCGCCTCGGCGGCCTCGACGCCGATGAACCCGGCGCCGAGCACGACGGCGCGGCGCGCGCCGCCCTGCACGCGCTCACGCAGCGTCCGGGCGTCGTCGACGGTGCGCAGCGTGCGCACCCGTGCGGAGTCGAGCCCGTCGATCCGTGGCCGCACGGCGCGGGCGCCCGGCGACAGCACGAGGGCGTCGTACGGCAGCTCGACGACGCCGTCGACGGTGGTCGCGGTGACGACGCGTCGCGCGGTGTCGAGCCCGGTCACGTCGTGGCCGGTGCGGACGTCGAGGGCGAGGGCCGCGCGCAGGGACTCCGGGGTCTGCACGAGGAGGCGCTCCGCGTCGGGGATCTCGCCGCCCACGTGGTACGGCAGGCCGCAGTTCGCGAACGAGACGTGCGCCCCGCGCTCGAGGACCACGATCTCGGCGGCCTCGTCGAGACGCCGGGCGCGCGCGGCGAAGCTCATGCCGCCGGCCACTCCCCCGACGACGACGATGCGACGGCGCGCGGAGCGGGCGCCGGTCTCCGGTGCGGTGCTGGTCTCGGTCATGGCATGACAATACCCCGGGGGGTATCTGAGAACCCAATCGGCTGGTCAGCGGCGTGCGAGCGGTCCGGTCACCTCTCCACGGCCCGGTCGGCGTCCTGCGCGGACAGCGGCGTCGCCACGTCCTCGAGCGATCGCCGCTCGGCGCCCACGCCGAGGAACATCGCCACCACCCCGCCCGCGACCATCAGCGCGGCGCCGATGTAGTAACCCACCGCGATGCCGGAGATGTCCTCCGCCTGGCTGGCGGACTCGATCAGCCGGCCGAACAGCAGCGGCCCGGTGATGCCGCCGACCGCGGTGCCGATCGCGTAGAAGAACGCGATGCACAGCGCCCGGGTCTCCATCGGGAAGACCTCGCTCGCGGTGAGGTACGCGGAGCTCGCCCCCGCCGACGCGACGAAGAAGACCGCCATCCCGAAGAACGTCAGCGTCCACGCCGTGAGGCCGCCGAGCATCAGGCCGGCGACGGCGAGCAGGACCCCGGAGACGATGTACGTCCCGGAGATCATCCGCACCCTCCCGACCTTGTCGAAGAAGGGGCCGAGGACGAGCGCCCCGAGGAAGTTGCTCACCGCGAAGAGCGCGATGTACGCGCCGGTCTGCCCCACCCCGAGGAACGTCTGCAACGTGTCGCCGAACGTGAAGAAGAACGCGTTGTACAGGAACGCCTGGCCCACGAACAGGGCGAGGCACAGCACCGTGCGGCGCGGGTACTCGGCGAACACCGTCCGTGCGACGCGCGCGAGGCTCACGGTGTGCCGCTGCTTCACCGTGAGGCTGCCCTCGGGCTCCGGCAGGTCCACCCCGTCCTGCTCGGCGACCCGCTGCTCGATGCCGGAGACGATCCGCTCGCTGTCGCGCTCGCGCCCGTGGATGAACAGCCACCGCGGGCTCTCCGGCACGTTGCGCCGCACGAACAGCACGCACAGCCCGAGCACCGCGCCGAGGGCGAAGCACAGCCGCCACCCCAGCCAGGCCGGGATCAGCTCCGGGTTCAGCAGCGGGATGGTCAGCAGCGCACCGCCGGCGGCCCCGAGCCAGTACGACCCGTTGATGGCGATGTCGATCCGGCCGCGGTACTTCGCGGGGATCAGCTCGTCGATCGCGGAGTTGACCGCCGCGTACTCGCCGCCGATGCCCAGCCCGGTGACGAACCGCATCGCGAAGTAGTACAGCGGGTTCATCGAGAACGCCGTGAGCACGGTACCGGTGAGGTACACGAGCAGCGTGAGGATGAACAGCCGCTTGCGGCCGAACCGGTCGGTGAGCTGGCCGAAGACCAGGGCGCCCAGGCACGAGCCCGTCACGTAGACGGCGCCCGCGAGCCCGATGTCCGCGCTCGTCAGGCCCAGCCCGGTGTCCCCCTTGAGCGCGTCGGACAGGTTGCCGACGATCGTCACCTCGAGGCCGTCGAGGATCCACACCGTGCCCAGGCCGATCACGATCATCCAGTGCCACCTCGCCCACGGCAGGCGGTCGAGCCGGGCGGGGATGTCGGTGGTGATCGTGCGCAGCGTCGGCGCGCCGTTCTTCGTCGAAGGCATGCTCCGGTGGTACGCCAGGTGCCCGATGCACGCACGGCACCGCCGGGAACGTCGCGCCGGGACGTCGAACCGGGACCTCGAGCGGGGATGTCGAAGCGGAATTGTCGATAGGTTGGCCCGGTGAGCGATACCGGGGGCGCGACGGGCGACGACGCGGCACCCCGGCGAGGCTACGCGAAGGGCGCGGCGCGCCGGGCGCAGATCCTGGACCAGGTGCTCCGGCTGGTCGCGGAGCACGGAGTCGACGCGTCCTCGCTGCGGTCCGTCGCCGACGCGGTCGGCGTCTCGCACGCCACGCTGCGGCACTACTTCCCGTCTCGCGACGACCTCCTGGTGGCGGTCTACCGCGCGCACGAGGGGCAGCGCGACAGCAAGGACGGCCCACCGCCGTCCGCCGTCGGCGGGATGCGCGAGAGCGCCGTCCTCAACCGCGAGGTGCCCGGCCTCGTCCAGCTCTACACGACGCTCGCCGGCGACGCGGCCGGCGAGGGCCACCCGGTGACGCGCGAGTTCTTCCGCGAGCGCTTCGCACGCCTGCGGGCCGAGCTGTCCGACAGGGTCCGCGCCGACCAGGAGGCGGGCCGCATCGACCCCTCCGTGGACGCCGTGGACCTCGCCGCGCTGGCGATCGCCGCGTCCGACGGCATCCAGGTGCAGTGGCTGCTCGACCCCGACGCCGTGGACGGCGCGCGCGTGCTCGAGCTGCTCGAGCGGCTGGTGCCGCCTCCTCCTGCGTCCTGACACGACCAGGGGCCGGGTCCCGCGGGACCCGGCCCCTCGTCACGGGTGGCGTCAGAACGTCGACGCCGCCGGGTCGAAGTCCTCCGCCAGCGGGGGCGGTGCGTCGACCCTGGACGCGACGTCGACCGCCGTCCCCGACTCCGCGGCGTCGCGGATCGCGAGCAGCACGTCGAGCACGTGCAGCGCGACGGCGCCGGACGCCCGCTCGGGCCGACCCTCGCGGATCGCGCGTGCCAGCTCGACGACGCCGGTCCCACGCCCCCAGGTGGAGCCGGTCGCGGCGATCGTCTCGGGCTCGTCCTGCCCGTAGCGCCACAGCGTGGAGTCGCCGTCGAAGACGTTCGGGTCGGGCAGCACGATCGTGCCCGTGGTGCCGTTGATCTCGACGAACCCGGCGCGGGGCAGGGCGTGCTGGAACGAGAACGTCGACTGCGCTGACTGCCCGCCGCGGAACTGGATCAGCGCCGCGTGGTGGGTGGGCACCTCGACGGGGAACGTCGCGCCGGCGCGCGGGCCGGACGCGATGGTCCGCTTGTCGAGCGACTTCGACGACACAGCCTGGACGCGCGACGCCGCGCCGAGCGCGTGCACGAGCGTCGTCACGTAGTACGGGCCCATGTCGAACAGCGGGCCGGCGCCCGTCGCGTACAGGAAGTCGGGGTCCGGGTGCCAGGCCTCCGGGCCGGGCACGTGGAACATCGTCGTCGCCGTCAGCGGCTCGCCGATCTCCCCGCGGGCGATCGCGCGCAGCGCGGACTGGATGCCCGCGCCGAGCACGGTGTCCGGGGCGCACGCGACGCGGAGCCCCTTCGCCTCGGCGGCGGCCAGCAGGGCTGCGGCCGACGCGTGGTCGGTGGCGATCGGCTTCTCGCTCCACACGTGCTTGCCGGCCGCGACGATCTGGTGGCCGACCTCGGCGTGCACGGCCGGGATCGTCAGGTTGACGACGATCTCGATGTCGTCGCGGGCCAGCAGCTCGGCCACCGTGCCCGACGACGGCACGCCGTAGGCCTCGGCCTGCGCGCGCGCCCGGTCGAGCAGCACGTCGGCGACCATCCGGACCTCGACGTCGGCGAACTTCGTGAGGTTCTCGAGGTACTGCGTGGAGATGTTCCCGGCACCGATGATGCCGACGCCCACGCGGCTCACTTGTCGTTCTCCCGCAGCCAGGCGAGCGACGCGGCGACGCCCTCGAAGACGTCGCCGGCGTAGGAGTCGAACTCCACGACGCGGATGGCCTGCGGCGCCGCGGCGAGGATCGACGGCACGTCGACGTCGCCCTGGCCGGCAGGCACCTGGTTCTCGTACGCGGCCTTGAGCGCGGGCGGCACGTCGAGCGCACTCTCGCTGGAGGGAAGCACGGTCGCGATGTCGCCGGAGACCTCGCCGTCCTTGACGTGGATCGCGACGACGCGGTCGCCGAGCGTCTTGAGCACGGCGGGCGCGTCGGCGCCGCCGACCGTGGCCCAGAACGTGTCGACCTCGAGCACGGCCTCGGGGTCGAGGTGCTCGGCGAAAATCTCGAACACCGGGCGCCCGTCGACCTTGTTCGTGAACTCCCACTGGTGGTTGTGGTAGCCGAAGCGCAGGCCATGGCCGGCGGCCCGGACCGTCAGCTCGTTGACGCGGTCGGCGAGCCGCTTCGCGTCGTCCGCCGTCTGCCACCGCTCGGTCGGGACGAACGGGTCGATGACGATCCCGATGCCGAGGCGCGCGGCGGCCTCGAAGACGACGTCGGGCTCGGCGGCGTCGATCACGGCGGCGTGACCGGACGGGGCGGCGAGGCCGGTCGCGGCGAGCGCGCGCTCGAAGTCGCCGACGCGCTCGACGAACGCGTACGGCTCGACGTGCTCGTAGCCGATCTCCCGCACGCGCGCGAGGGCGGCGTCCAGGTCGGCGGCGATGGCATCGCGCAGCGAGTACAGCTGCACGGACGTGATGGGCATCTGAGGGCTCCTTACGCAGGGTCTGCGGTCCGACTTCCGTCGATGCTCGTACAAAAGTGCGCCGCACGACGCCGGAAGCCGAGACGAGCCTACCCCCAAAACCTCACAGTGGAAGGTTTCTGTGCCGATGAGTTTTCCCGGTGCGGCGGGTCCTGCCCCTGAACCGGCCGACCACCCTGGGCCGACGACCCCGCGGAGGACACCATGGGACTCATCCACCTCGAGCTGTTCGCCACCCTCGACCTGGTCGCCCAGGCGCCCGGCGGGCCCGACGAGGACCCGGAGGGCTTCCCGTTCGGCGGCTGGCAGGCCCCGCTGATGGACGAGGTCTCCGGGGAGCAGATCGACGCCGCCTACGCGGAGGGGACGGACGCCCTCCTGCTCGGCCGACGGACCTACGACATCTTCGCGGGCTTCTGGCCGCACCAGAGCGGCGAGGGCCAGGACGGCGCCATCGCCACCCTCTTCAACAGCATCCCGAAGTACGTCGCGTCCCGCGGCACCCCGGACCTCTCCTGGGCGGGCTCCACCCAGCTCGGGCCGGACCTGCCCGCCGCGGTGCGGGAGGTCCGCGATCGGCACGACCACGTCCGCGTCGTCGGCAGCCTCGACCTCGTCCAGACCCTCCTGCACGAGAAGCTGTTCGACCGGATCGACCTCTGGGTCCACCCCATCGTCCTGGGCGTCGGGAAGAAGGTGTTCGACGGCGGCGAGGTGCCCACGAACCTGCGGCTCCTCGAGCCGCCTGCCGCAGGCCCCAGCGGCACCGTGTACCTCCACTACGGCCTCGCCGACGGCGTGCCCGCCACGGGCGACATGGCCGCGCCGGAACGAGGCGTCTGACACGCGCCCACGTTCAGTCCTGCGGCGGGCGCCACATCCACGTGACGCCCACCCGTCGCTTCCTCTTCGCGTCGATGCGCCGCGGCACCGAACCGCGGGTCCGGTCGGGCGGCGGCGCGGCCAGGGCGCAGGCCACCGCTGGCGTCGCCGGGCATCCGACCGGCATGCCCGATGGCCGACGTCCGAACCCCTCTCCCGCCGACGTCTGCGGGCCGCTAGGGTGCGGCCATGCTCATGACCGGCACGGCCGCGCACCGCCGAGCACCGCGATGACCTCGCCGGTCGAGGTCCCCGGGAGAGCCCTCGGCGGCTGGCCCACGGCGATCGGCGTCGGGCTCGTCACCGGCCTGCTCGTGCTCCCGGCCGGGTACTACTCGATCGTCCTCACGTGGACTGCCGGCGGCGCGGGCGTGCTCTTCGTGGCTGCCGTCCTTGCCGGGATCTCGGCCCTGTCCGCCCATCTGGTCGGGCGAGCAGGCGGGCGCGCCAGCATGGGCGCGATCGCGCCGCTCCTGGGATCGGCCTGGTTCCTCCTGCTCCTGGTCGACGGCAGCCTGTGGCACCTGTCGATGCTGCTCAGCGGGCTGCTCGCCGCGACGGTCGCTGCCGCGGGGATGCCCCGCACCCGCAGGGCTGGACGGTGGGGCACGGCCTTGCTCGCCGGGGTGCCGGCGATCGTCGTGGTGGGCAGCACCGTCGTCGACCTCTCGAGCAGCCTGACGGAGCGCGCTGCCGAGTTCGGTCGTCCCTACCTCCTCTCCGGCGACTACGACGAGAGCTACGTCGCGATGGGCTACGGAACCTCGGAGGTGGCGTACGCGATGCCCGACGACGGCGAGCTTCTCGTCGTGTCGGGGGCCGCCCTCGGCGACCCGGTCGTGGACGCCGCGGTGCTCACGCTCGGCGGGTGCGTCGACGAGTCCGACGTCCAGGTCCGCTGCTCCGTCGAGGGAGCGCCCTTCCCGATCACCCTCTACGGCGTCGGAGGCGTGGACGAGGCCGCCCTCGCCGACGCCGTCGGACACCTGCACCCGATGTCGAAGTGGTCGTTCTACTCGAACGCGAAGCGATACCTCGAGGTGTTCCCCGGGTGAGTCGTCCCGGGTTCCGGCCGTTTGAGGGGCGGCCCCCGCCGCCTACACATGCCGTCGTCCGCCGGGAGACGACGAATGGCTCGAACCCGCATGCGCGGATTCGAGCCATTCCGATGTCCTGAGACATCACACGGTCGGGCTGACAGGATTTGAACCTGCGACCCCTTGACCCCCAGTCAAGTGCGCTACCAAGCTGCGCCACAGCCCGTCGACCCCACACGTGGCACCGTGGTGCCACCCCGCAGGGCCGACCGAAATACTACCCCAGGTCGGACACTGCTCCTGCATCGACGCGGGGGCCGCCCACGGGAGCCCTCCGAACCTCACCGAGCACGCGCGCGGTGGCCAGCGCGGCGGCGGCGGCCTCGTAGCCCTTGTCCTCGTGCGAGCCGTCCAGCCCGGCGCGGTCGAGCGCCTGCTGCTCGTCGTCGCACGTCAGGAGCCCGAAACCCACCGGGACGGTGTGGTCGAGGGCCACGCGGTTCAGGCCGTCGGTCGCGGCGGCGCACACGTAGTCGAAGTGCGGGGTGCCGCCGCGGATGACGACCCCCAGGGCGACGACGGCGTCGTACCCGGCCGCCGCGAGCGCCTGCGCGGCGACGGGCAGCTCGAACGAACCGGGCACGCGCACGACCCGCGGCTCGACGACGGCGTGGTCGGCGCAGGCACGCAGCGCGCCGTCGAGCAGGCCGTCCATGACGACCTGGTGCCAGCTCGCCGCGACGACGGCGACACGCAGGTCGGAGCAGTCGACGGGCGCGGCGACGGGCGCGCCGGCGCCGCTCATCGGGCTGCCCCGGCGACGACGGGCGTGGCGGGTCGGGCGGGTGCAGGGTGCATCGGTCCTCCGGTCTCGTGAGGGGTGTCGTGCGGGGTGTCGGTCAGGTGGGGCAGGTCGTGGCCCATACGGTCGCGCTTGGTGCGCAGGTAGCCGAGCGTGCGCGGGTGGGCGGGCAGGGCGAGCGGCAGTCGCTCGACGACGTCCGCTCCCCCGGCGACGAGGCCGTCCACCTTGGCGGGGTTGTTCGTCAGCAGGCGCACGCCGGGGACGCCCAGGTCGCGCAACACGTGCGCGGCGGCGGTGTAGTCGCGAGCGTCGGCCGGCAGGCCCTGGTCGAGGTTGGCGTCGACGGTGTCCCGACCGTCGTCCTGCAGGGCGTACGCGGCGAGCTTGGCGGCCAGGCCGATCCCCCGCCCCTCGTGCCCGCGCAGGTACACGACGACGCCGCGGCCGGCCTCGGCGATCCGGCGCAACGACTCGTCGAGCTGCGGCCCGCAGTCGCACCGCAGGCTGCCGAACGCGTCCCCGGTGAGGCACTCGGAGTGCACCCGCGCCAGCACGGGGCCGCGTGCGGGGTCGGCCAGGGCCTCCAGGGTCCCGGCCACGAGGGCCACGTGCTCGTCGCCCGTGCGCGGGTCCCGGTAGGCGACGGCGGTGAGGTCGCCGTGCCGGGTGGGCAGGGTCGTGACGGCGACACGCTCGACGAGCACCTCGGTGACGCGCCGGTAGGCGACGAGGTCGGCCACGCTGATCAGGGCGAGGCCGTGCTCGACCGCGAACTCTCGCAGCGCGGGCAGCCGCATCATCGTGCCGTCGTCGTGCACCAGCTCGGCGAGGACGCCGGCCTCCCCCCGCCCGGCGAGGCGCGCGAGGTCGACGGCGGCCTCGGTGTGCCCCCGCCGCTCCAGCACGCCGCCGGGGCACGCCCGCAGCGGCAGCACGTGCCCCGGCCGCGCGAGGTCCGCCGGGCCGGTCGCCGGGTCGGCGAGCAGGCGGGCGGTGCGGGCCCGGTCGGCGCCGGAGATGCCCGTGGTGACCCCCGTGGCGGCGTCCACCGTCACCGTGTACGCGGTGCGGTAGGCGTCGTGGTTCGCCTCCACCATGAGGGGCAGGCCCAGCCGGTCGAGCTGCTCGCCCGCCACGCCCACGCACACGAGGCCGCTGGTGTGGCGCACCAGGAAGCCCATGAGCTCCGGCGTCGCCGCGTCGGCGGCCAGGATGAGGTCGCCCTCGTTCTCCCGGTCGGCGTCGTCCGCGACGACGACGGGGCGCCCGGCCGCGACGTCCGCGATCGCCCGCGCGACGCGCTCGACGGTGTCGTTCACCGTACCGCTCGACGTACCGCTCGCCGGGCCGCTCGCCGGGCCGCTCATCGTGCCGCCGCCGTCGCCGCGAGGTGCCGCTCGACGTACTTGCCCAGCACGTCGACCTCGAGGTTGACCCGCTCTCCGACGGCCCGGGTGCCGAGCGTCGTCCGGGCCCGTGTCTCGGGGATGAGGCTCACGGTGAACGCGTCGTCCCGGGCGTCGACGACGGTGAGGCTCACGCCGTCGACGGCGATCGAGCCCTGCGCGACGACGTACCGCGCCAGCTCGGGGCGCAGCGCGACGTCGACGACCTCCCACTGCGTGCCCGGCGTGCGGGCGAGCACGGTCCCGACGCCGTCGACGTGCCCCTGCACGACGTGCCCGCCGAACCGTCCGTCGGCGGCGAGCGCCCGCTCGAGGTTGACCGGGTCGCCAGGCCGCCGCCCGCCGAGGCTCGTGCGTGCCAGGGTCTCGGCCATGAGGTCGGCCGTCCAGGTCGCGCGGCCGCCCTGCTCACCCGTCTCGGCGACGGTGAGGCAGCAGCCGTCGACGGCGATCGAGTCGCCGAGCCGGACGCCGTCGAGCACCCGCTCGGCCGCGACGGTGAGCCGGGCGCCGTCGGCGTGCTCGCGCACGGAGACGACGGTGCCGAGCTCCTCCACGATTCCGGTGAACATGGGTCAGCGCTCCTTCCGCGGCCGCAGGGCGAGCCGCACGGTGGGGGTGTCGGTGGGGTCGTCGGGGTCCCGGGGCAGGACGGCGACGTCGAGCAGGTCGAGGCGCGCGGCGTCCGCGATGGTGCCGATGCCCAGGTCGGCGACCGCGGGGGCGCCGACGCCCAGCAGCACCGGGGCGACGTAGGCGACGACGTCGTCGACGAGCCCGGCGCGCCAGAAGGCGGCGGCGAGGGCGGGCCCGCCCTCGAGCAGCACGTGCCGGTGCTCGCGGTACCAGAGCAGGTCGAGCACCTCGTGCGGGTCGTGGGTGCGCAGGTGCATCACCGCCTCGCCGGCCGCCGCGGCCCGCGCGAGCCGTGACGACGCGGGCAGGTCGCGCAGCCCGACGACGACCCGGTCCGGCTGCTGGCCGGTCAGCGGGGCGTGCCGCACGGTGAGGTCGGGGTCGTCGGCGAGCGCGGTGCCGGTCCCGACGACGACGGCGTCCGCACCGGCCCGCAAGCGGTGCACGTCGTGCCGTGCAGCCCGCCCGGTGATCCAGCGCGAGGTGCCGTCCGCGGCCGCGGAGCGCCCGTCGAGCGTGCTCGCGACCTTCCAGGTGACGACGGGACGGCCGAGCTCCAGCGCGCGCGTCCAGGTGGCGTTGAGCGCGCGCGCCTCGTCCGCCAGCACGCCGCCGGCGACCTCGACACCGGCCGCACGCAGACGCGCGGCGCCGCCCGACGCCGCGGGGTTGGGGTCGTGCTGGCCGTGGACGACCCGCGCGACCCCCGCGGCCAGCAGCGCGTCGACGCAGGGACCGGTGCGGCCGTGGTGGTTGCAGGGCTCGAGCGTGACGACGGCGGTGGCCCCGCGCGCGGCGCCCGGGCCGCGGGACTCGGTCGCGCGGCGCAGCGCCTCGACCTCGGCGTGGGGGGTGCCCGCGCCGCGGTGGAAGCCCTCGGCGATCGTCGCGCCGTCGGCGTCCAGGAGCACGCACCCGACGCGCGGGTTGGGTCCTCGGGCCGGAACCTGCGCGGCCAGCTCCAGCGCGCGCTGCATCGCGTCGCGCTCTGCCGTGGTGGCACTCATGCGTCCTGCCCCTGTCGTCCGGTCGCGGACCCCGGGGTGCAGGAAGGCGGGGTCGGACGTGCTCACGCGACCGGTCACGGACGGTCGTCACGACGGACGACGCCGGCCGCTGGGGCCGGTGGACGGACCGGACGGGGAGCCGTCGCGTGCGCTTCCCATCCGGACTTTGACCGTCGGTCCAGGAGTTCCACCTGGTCAACCGGTCACAGGCTGTGACCGGGTCGCGGACTATCACCGCCGGCTCGGAATTTCACCGACCCCAGAGCACGCGAGCAATTCGCTCGTCACGGCCGACCGTGCCACGCCGCGTGCCGGAACCGCAAGCCCGAGTGGCGCACGTCTCACCCGCCGGCTCGTCGCGGCCGCGGGATGTCGGCGCGGATGTCAGCGCTGATCTCGGTGCGGCCGGGTGGTGCGTCGCTCGTCGTCCCGCCCCAGGGCGACGCCGAGGGCGACGAGGACGAGGAGGTCCACCACCAGCCCCGCCACGGCCACCCACTGCACGGCCCGGAACGCGAGGAGCTGGGTGACCAGCAGGCTGACCAGGACGCCCCGGCGCACCCACACCGCCGCGGCGCGGTGGTCCCGCGACCCGACGACGAGCGCCCACACGACGCACGCGACCGTCGCGGCGACCGCCACGAGGATGCCGGCGCCGACCCAGGTCGGGACCGCGACGTCGCCGAGCAGCACCCGCAGCGCCACGACGACCGACCCCGCGCTGGTGCCGAGCACCGCCACCGTCACGAGCGTGGCCGCCCAGCGGTGCTCCATCGCCTCGGCGAGCCACGCCGACGCCCGCACGACCAGCGCCCGCACCGGGTCCGGCACCGCGACCGCGTCCCGGGGCACGGCCTCGACGAGAGCGGCGACCTCCTCGGCGGCGGGCTCGCCGCGGCCCCGTTCCACCAGCGTTCGCGCCTCCTCGCGCTCGGCGTCCGTGAAGCCGCCCGCCACCCCCGCGACCGCGCGGTCGGTCGCGACGGCCAGGTACTCGGCGGGGTGGTGGGCACGCCTCCCGTGCAGCGCCTCGACGAGCAGGACCAGCGCGACGACGACGGCGTAGATGAGCGCCGCCGTCGGCTCGTAGAAGTAGTCGTTGTCCGACGTGACGAACTTGCCGATCTCGTCCACGAACAGGCCGAAGCCGACGCCGCCCAGCACCGCCCCGAGCGACCGCAGGGCGGGGCCCACCCAGGAGAGCAGCACCACGACCGCGAGCGCCATGCCCAGCCCGCCCCACAGCACGTGCGCGACGTGCAGGCCGCCGCCGCCCACCTGCGGGTAGCCGGAGGCGGCGAGGAGGAAGCGCGTGACGAGCACCGTCGCCACCGTGACCACGAGGAACGTCACCAGGTGGCGCACCGCGGACGTGTCGCGCGCCGCGCCCAGGCGCAGCAGCCGGCCGCGGCGGACCACCCGTTCGTCGGGCGTCTGGCGGCTCATCGGCGGCTCGTCCGGCGGCTCATCGGCAGCACGGCGCGGATCAGCGGCGCCGCTTCTCCCGCACGCGGACGCTGATCTCGATGGGCGACCCCTCGAACCCGAAGGTCTCGCGGAGACGGCGCTCGATGAACCGGCGGTACCCGGCCTCGAGGAACCCGGTGGCGAAGATGACGAACCGCGGCGGGCGCGTCGAGGCCTGGGTGCCGAACAGGATGCGCGGCTGCTTGCCGCCGCGCAGCGGGTGCGGGTGGGCGGCCACGAGCTCGCCGAGGAACGCGTTGAGGCGCCCCGTGGGGATGCGCGTGTCCCACGACTCGAGCGACGTCTCGAGCGCGCGCGTCAGCTTGTCGGTGTGCCAGCCGGTCCGTGCGGAGACGTTGACGCGCGGCGCCCACTGCACCTGCACCAGGTCGCGCTCGATCTCGCGCTCGAGGTAGGGACGACGGTCGTCGTCCATGAGGTCCCACTTGTTGTACGCGATGACGAGCGCGCGGCCGGCGTCGACCGCCTGCGAGATGACGCGCGTGTCCTGCTCGGTCATCGGCTGCGAGGCGTCGACGAGCACGACGGCGACCTCGGCCTTCTCGATCGCCGCCTGCGTGCGCAGCGACGCGTAGAAGTCGGCGCCGCGCGTCTGGTGCACCCGGCGGCGGATGCCGGCGGTGTCGACGAACCAGTACGGCACGCCCTTGATCTCGACCAGCTCGTCGACCGGGTCGCGGGTGGTGCCCGCGGTCTCGTCGACGACGACGCGGTCGGCCCCGGCGATCTTGTTCAGCAGGGAGGACTTGCCGACGTTCGGACGGCCCACGAGGGCGACGCGTCGCGGGCCGGCCGGGCGCAGCTCCCCGTGCTCGGACACCTCGGGCAGCACCTTCATCGCGGCGTCGAGAAGGTCGCCGGTGCCGCGGCCGTGCAGCGCGGAGACGGGGTGCGGCTCGCCCAGGCCGAGCGACCACAGGTAGGCGGCGTCCGCCTCGCCCGACGGCCCGTCGACCTTGTTGGCGCACAGCACGACGGGCTTGCCCGAGCGGCGGAGCAGCTCGACGACCCGCTCGTCGGTCGACGTCGCGCCCACGGTGGAGTCGACGACGAAGATCACCGCGTCGGCGAGCGCGACCGCCACCTCGGCCTGGTCGGCCACCTTGGACTCGATGCCCGCGACGTCGACCTCCCAGCCGCCGGTGTCGACGAGCGTGAAGTCCCGCCCGGCCCACTCGGCCGGGTAGCTCACGCGGTCGCGCGTGACGCCCGGGGTGTCCTCCACGACCGCCTCGCGGCGGCCGAGGATGCGGTTGACGAGGGTCGACTTGCCGACGTTCGGGCGCCCGACGACGGCGAGCACCGGCAGCGGTGCCTCGCCCGCGCCGGCGCCCTCCTCGTCCCACTCGGCGTCCAGCAGCGCGCGGTCGGCCTCGTCGAGCTCGAAGTCCTCGAGCCCGGCGCGCAGCGCGCGCTCGCGCGCCTCGTCGTCGCCGTCGGACTCGAGGACCTCCGCCACGGCGTCACGGCCCTCAGCATCCGCACGGTCCGCGGGGGCCCCGGCGCCGTCGGGCGCGGGCGGGGCGGCGAGGTCGTCGGTGGGCTCGGCAGCGGGCACGGAGCCGTCGGCGGGAGTGGTCATGGGCACCATTCTCCCAGGCCGACCGGCGTGCCACGACCGTGGCCCGACACGTCAGGCCGTGACCTGCGCGACGACGGCGAGGACGGCGTCGACCGTCTGGTCGAAGTCCAGGTCGGAGGAGTCGACGGTGACGACGCCGTCGGCGGCCACCTGGAACTGGCTCACGGTGGAGTCGTCGCGGTCGCGGCGCAGCACCTGGTCGCGCGTCGCCTCGACGGCGGACTCGTCGGCGGCGCCGTGCACCTCGAGGGAGCGGCGGCGCAGGCGGGCCTCCTCGCTCGCGGTGAGGAGCACCCGGGCGTCGGCGTCCGGGGCCACGACGGTCGTGATGTCGCGCCCCTCGGCGACGATGCCCTTGCCGCCCGAGAACCCGCCCGGCGCGCTCTCGGTCTCGATCACGGCGCGCTGCCGGCGGCGGAGCTCGGCGCGCACGTCGAGGTTGGTGGCCACCTGGGAGACGGCGGTGGAGACCTCCGTGGTGCGGATCGCCGCGGCCACGTCACGGCCGTCCAGGTGCACCGTCGGGGCCGCGGGGTCGACGCCCATCTCCAGCGGCATGGCGCGCACGGCGTCGGCCACCGCCGCCTGGTCGGCGAGGTCCGTGCCACCGTCGACGCACCACAGCGTCGCGGCCCGGTACATCGCTCCGGTGTCGAGGTAGGCGAGCCCCAGCCGGGCCGCCACGGCCTTGGAGACGCTGGACTTGCCGGACCCGGAGGGACCGTCGACGGCGATGACGACCACGTGTGTGCTCACCTTCTGTTGTCGCGCGGGCTGCCGCGCGGGACTGCTGCGAACGGGAGGGACTAGAGGGACGAGGGCGCCGGCGTCACAGGTCGACGTCGCGCATGAGGGTGCCGAGCTCGGTGCGCCCGAGCACCCGGGAGCGCCCGGCACGCAGGTCGCCGAGCGCGATGGGGCCGATGCGGGTGCGCACCAGGCGCGTCACCGGGAACCCGACGGCGTCGAGCATGCGGCGCACGATCCGGTTGCGGCCCTCGTGCAGCACCACCTCGAGCATGGTCTCGCCGGGCACGGAGTCCACCACGCGGACCTTGTCGGCGCGCGCGAGGCCGTCCTCGAGCTCGACGCCGTCGGTGAGCTGCTTGGCGTGGCGGGGGTAGAACTCGCCGCCCGTCACGGTCACGAGGTAGGTCTTGCGGATCTCGTACCGCGGGTGCGCGAGCCGGTTGGCGAGCTCGCCGTCGTTGGTAAGGAGGAGCAGCCCTTCGCTGTCGGCGTCGAGCCGACCGACGTGGAACAGGCGCTCCGGCCGGTCCTTGACCAGGTCGGCCAGCGTGGGCCGACCCTCGGGGTCGCTCATCGTCGAGACCACGCCGAGCGGCTTGTTCAGCGCGAGGGTGATCTTCGAGGTGTCGAGCTGCACGCGCATGCCGTCCACGTGCACGACGGCCTTCGCCGGGTCGACGCGGAGGCCGAGCTCGGTGACGAGGACGCCGTCGACCTCGACGTGGCCCTCCGCGATGAGCTCCTCGCACTTGCGGCGCGAGCCGAGGCCCGCCTGGGCGAGCACCTTCTGGAGCCGGACGCCGTCCGCGACGTGCACGTCGCGGTCCTGCTCGCCGGACCGCGGCGCCGGGCGACGGGGCGGGGCCTGGCGCGGGCGCTGCGCGCGCCGTGCGACGGGTCCCTGGGGGCGGCTGGTGCGGCGGCTCCCGCCGCGGCGTTCGGTGCTCATGGTGCCCGATTCTCTCAGGTCGCCCGGCCTCCGCTCGACGCGGGCCGGCGGAGGGCCCTCGCGTGTCACCGCTGGTGGGCCGCCAGGACGGCCGCGAAGCCCGCGGCGAGACGGGGCGCCACCACGCTCGCGTCGTCGACGTCCCCGCACACCATCGCCCCGTCGCGCAGCATCATCAGCTCGGCAGCGGCGGCCGCGGGGTCGTCGGCGCCGCCGTCCCGCGCGACGGCGGCGAGGAAGTCCGTGTACCAGGCGCGATGCGCGGCCACAGCGCGGCGGACGGGGTGCGCGGGGTCGGCGAACTCGGCCCCGGCGTTGACGAACGCGCAGCCGCGGAACGCCTCGCCGCGCGCCACCTCGCCGAGGGCTCCGGCCAGCGCCTCGAGGGTCCCTACCGCGTCGCCCGGGTGCTGCGACCGGATCTCCTCCAGCCGCGCGCGCTCGGAGGTCGCGAGCCCCTCCAGGTAGGCGACGACCAGGTCGTCCTTGGTCGGGAAGTGCCGGTAGAAGGTGACCTTCGACACCCCGGCCGCGGCGATGACCTTGTCCGCGCTCACGGCGCGGACCCCCTCCGCGTAGAAGAGCGCGCTCCCCGCCCCGAGGATCCGCTCGCGCACCTGCTGGCGGCCGTGCCCCGCCACCCTCTCCGGCGTGCTGGTCTCCATCTGCCCAACCTCTCACGTCCGGCCCGACGCCGGGCCCCTTGCTTGCGGCGACCATCGCCGCGTGGTCTAGTAGACGAACTAGTAACTCTACCGAGAGGCAGCATCATGAGCGCGCTCTACACGGCGGTCGCCACCGCCACCGGCGACGGGCGGGACGGCCGGTCGCGGTCCGACGACGGCCTGCTCGACGTCGACCTCGCGATCCCGAAGGAGATGGGCGGCGCGGGCGGCGCCACCAACCCGGAGCAGCTCTTCGCCGCCGGGTACGCCGCGTGCTTCCACTCCGCGCTGAAGCTCGTCGCGCGCCGGGAGAAGGCCGCCGTGAGCGACTCCGCCGTCGTGGCGGAGGTCTCCCTCCACCCGACGCCCGAGGGCGGCTTCGCGCTGGCGGTCGCGCTGCACGCCGAGCTGGGCGGCATCGACCAGGCGACCGCCGACGCCCTCGTCGCCGCCGCGCACCAGGTGTGCCCGTACTCGAACGCCACGCGGGGCAACGTCGACGTCACGGTCGACGCGACGGTCGCCTGACCTCAGTCGTCGGGCCCGTCCTCCGCCAGCCCCCGTCGGAGGGCCGAGGACGGGTCCAGGGCGATCGCCTCGCCCACGTCCGGCAGGTGCGGCGCCAGGGGCGGCAGCTCCTCGAGCGACGACCAGCCCATCCGGTCGAGGAACTCGCCCGTCGTCCCGAACAGCACGGCTCCCGTCATCGGGTCCTGCCCCGTCTCGGCGATCAGGCCGCGGGCCAGCAGCGTGCGCACCACACCGTCCACGCTCACCCCCCGCACCGCCGAGACCTGCCCTCGCGTCACGGGCTGCCGGTACGCGATGACGGCGAGGGTCTCCAGGGCGGCCTGGCTCAGCCGGGACGACTGCCCCTCGAGGACGAACGCGCCCACGACGTCGGCCTGCGTGCGCGCCGAGTAGATGCGCCACCCCGCCGCGCCCTCGCGCAGCTCGAACCCGCGCGGGCGCCCGCCCGTCTCCCCGCGGTACTCCGCGGCCAGCTCCTCGAGCACCGCGACGACCTCCGGCACGGTCCGTGCGACGCCCGCCGCGAGGCGCTCGACCGGCACCGGCGACTCCGCGACCATGAGGACCGCCTCCAGCGCCGCCGCGAGCCCGCCCGGCAGGTCGTCGACGTCCACCTCGACCGTCGGCTCGGCGTCGACCGCAGGCTCGGGCTCCGGCAGCACCGACCCGGCCCGCGGCTCGACGGCCTCGGCGTGCTCGTCCGTCCGCTGCGTCATGCCACGACCTCCGTCACGCCGGCGCCGCCCGCGGCGGGCGCGCCGGTCCCCTCGTCCTGCTCGGGCGTCCCGTCGAACTCCTCGAAGCCCGCCGCGAACCCGCCGTCGTCCGCGTCCGGGTCGTCGTCGGGGTCACCGCCACCGGCGGTCCACCGGACGGTGAGCTCGCCCAGGGCCGTCGCCTGCTCGAAGGCCACCCGGCCGGCGCGGAACAGCTCCAGCAGGGCCAGGAACCGCGCCACGGCCACGAGCCGCTCCTCCCCCGCGACCAGAGCACGGAACGTCGCGACGTGCTCGCGCCGCAGCCGGCGCGCCACCACCCCCGCCTGCTCCCGCACGCTCACGGCGGGGGCGTGCAGGTGGTCGAGCCCGACGACGGGCGGCGGCTTGGGCTCCAGGGCCTTCGCCGCCAGCTCGGCGAGTCGCGCGCCGTCGAGGGTCCACACCAGCTCCGGCAGCAGCGCCACCAGGTGCGGCTCGAGCGGGACGGACCGCGGCGTGCGCCGCCCCTCGGTCTCCAGGCGCTCGGCGAGGAGGCCGGACACCTCCTTGTACGCGCGGTACTGCAGGAGCCGGGCGAACAGCAGGTCGCGCGCCTCGAGCAGCTCCAGGTCCTCGGCGTCCTCCTCCACGACGCCCGGCAGCAGCCGCGCCGCCTTGAGGTCGAGCAGGGTGGCCGCGACGACGAGGAACTCGCTCGCCGTCCCGAGGTCCCACGACGGGTGCTCCTCGCCGCGCGCGGTCGCCTCGCGCGACGCCGCCTCGGCCTCGCGGATGTGCGCCACGAACTCGTCCGTCACGGCCGCGAGCGCCACCTCCGTGACGTCGAGCTCGTGCTTCGCGATCAGCGACAGCAGCAGGTCGAACGGGCCGGTGAAGTTGTCGAGGTGCACCTCGAACCCCGGCCGGGCGTCGGCGCCGGCGGCGCCGTCGACGGTGCCCGACGCCTCCCCCTGCTGCGGGGCGACGTCAGGCAGCGTCACCACGGGCGACGAGCTCGCGGGCGAGCTGCCGGTACGCGGCGGCGCCGGCGTGGGTCGGGGCGTAGTTGGTGATCGGCTCGGCCGCCACCGACGCGTCCGGGAACTTCACCGTGCGCCCGATGACGGTGTGCAGCAGCGTGTCGCCGAACGCCTCGTGCACGCGCGCGACGACCTCGCGCGAGTGCAGGGTGCGGGAGTCGTACATGGTCGGCAGGATGCCGTCGATCTCCAGTGCCGGGTTGAGCCGGTCGCGCACCTTCTCGATCGTCTCCACCAGCAGGGCCACACCACGCAGCGCGAAGAACTCGCACTCCAGCGGGATGAGCACGCCGTGGGCCGCGGTGAGGGCGTTGACCGTGAGCAGGCCGAGCGACGGCTGGCAGTCCACGAGGATCACGTCGTAGTCGTCCAGGGCGGGTCGCAGCGCCCGCGCCAGGACGGACTCGCGCGCCACCTCGCCGACGAGCTGGACCTCCGCGGCCGACAGGTCGATGTTCGCGGGCAGCACGTCCATGCCCTCGATGTTCGTGGGCTGCAGGACGTCGGTGAAGCTGACGTCGCGCTCCATGAGCAGGTTGTAGACGCTGAGGTCGAGGTCGTGCGGGCTGACGCCGACCCCCACCGAGGCGGCGCCCTGCGGGTCGAAGTCGACGAGCAGGACGCGGCGACCGTACTCGGCCAGCGCCGCGCCCAGGTTGATCGTCGTGGTGGTCTTGCCGACGCCGCCCTTCTGGTTGCACATCGCGACGATGCGCGCGGGCCCGTGGGACGCCAGCGGCGCCGGGTCGCGGAAGTCGGGCAGCGGTCGCCCGACGACGTCGGTACGCGGCTCCTCAAGCCCGCCGGCCGGGCTGCCCGGCGCGGGACTGGTCGCGGTGGCCGCGGCCGGTGAGGCGTCGCTCGTGGTCGTCTGCGTCATGGTGTCGCTCCCGAGTCCCTCGCTCACCTGCGTCACGCTACCTCAGGGCCTCCCGGGGTCCGGGCGGCACGCCGGGCGCGCCGTCCTTCCGGGAGCCCCCGCCGCATCGAGCAGGTTCAGCCGAGGGCGCGGGGGTGCGCCGCGGCGTACACCTCGCGCAGCGCGTCGCGGGTCACCATCGTGTAGATCTGCGTGGTCGTCACCGAGGCGTGCCCCAGCAGCTCCTGTACCACGCGGACGTCGGCGCCGCCGGCGAGCAGGTGGGTGGCGAACGAGTGCCGCAGCGTGTGCGGCGACACGTGCTGCGTCAGGCCGGCGCGCTCCGCCGCGGCCTGCAGCACCGACCACGCGCTCTGCCGCGACAGGCGCGCGCCGCGGGTGTTGAGGAACAGCGCGGGCGTGCCACGCCCCGCCGACGCGAGGGGCGCCCGGGCACGCACCAGGTAGGCCTCCAGCGCGGTGCGCGCGTACGACCCCACGGGCACCACGCGCTCCTTGTCGCCCTTGCCCCGCAGCCGCACCGACCCGGCGCGCGGCGCCCCGCCGCCGTGCGCGCGGTCGGGCGCACCGTCCTGCCCGCTCTCCTCGTCGAGCAGCCCGTCGACGTCGTCGACGTCCAGGCCGACGACCTCGCTGATGCGGCCGCCGGTGGAGTACAGCAGCTCCAGCAGGGCCCGGTCGCGCAGCGGCACCGGGCCGTCCCCGGCGCCCGCCGCGTCGAGCAGGCGGGCCACGTCGTCGATCGACAGCGCGTGCGGCAGCCGGCGCAGCGCGCTCGGCGCGTGCACCTGGGACGCCGGGTCGGCGCTCGTCGTTCCCTCGGCGTGCGCGAAACGGTGCCAGCCCCGTACTGCGGCGAGCGCCCGCGCGGTCGAGGACGGCGACAGCGGAGCCCCGCCGTCCGACCCCTGGCGCAGCACCACGACGTAGTCCTCGACGTCCCGCTCGCCGACGTCGCCCAGCCCGGACCGCCCCGTCGCGTGCAGGTGGCGGGCGTAGCGACCCAGGTCGCGACGGTAGGCCGCGACCGTGTTGGCCGACAGCCCGCGCTCGACGCCGAGGTGCGCCAGGTAGTCCTGCAGCGCGGCCGCCAGCGCGGGCGGGAGAGGCGGGGCGGACGTGGTGTCGGGCACCGGAACATCATGCCCCGAGGCGACGACGTCCCGGACGGGCCGCGCGCCCGGCACGGACCCGAGACGGGTCAGAACGGCAGGAAGACGTCCACCGCGACGGCGATGAACAGCACCGTGAGGTACGTGATCGAGCCGTGGAAGACCTTCATCGCACCGAGCTTGCCGCGCTCGGGGTGCCCGGCGCGGCGCAGCATCGCGATCACGAGCCAGAGGAACCAGCCGCCCGAGGCGACCGCGACGGCCGCGTAGAACCACGACATCCCGGCGAGCGGGATCAGCGCGAGCGAGCAGGCGATCATCGCGACCGTGTGCGCGACCATCTCGACCGCGACGCGGCGGTCGGTCGCGACGACGGGCAGCATCGGGACGCCGGCGTTGGCGTAGTCCTTCTTGAACTTCACGGACAGCGGCCAGTAGTGCGGCGGCGTCCAGAAGAAGATCACGCCGAAGAGCGCGACGGCGGCCCAGCTCAGCGACTCCGTCACGGCGGCCCAGCCGATGAACACGGGCATGCAGCCCGCGATCCCGCCCCAGACGATGTTCTGCGGCGTGCGCCGCTTGAGGATCATCGTGTAGCCGACCACGTAGATCGCGATGGCCGCGAACGTGAGCCACGCCGCCGGGACGTTGACCAGCAGGGCGAACCACAGCAGGGACACGACACCGAGCACCGTCGCGAACACGAGCGCCGCCCGGGGCGTGATCTCGCCCGTGGCCAGCGGGCGACGCTTGGTCCGGTTCATCACCTGATCGATGTCGCGGTCCAGGTAGCAGTTGAAGACGTTCGCCGACGCGGCGGCCAGCGTGCCGCCCACGAGGGTGAGGAGCACCAGCCACAGCGAGGGCAGGCCGTCCTGCGCGAGGATCATCGTCGGCAGCGTCGTGACGAGCAGCAGCTCGATGATGCGCGGCTTGGTCAGCGCGACGTACGCCCCGAGGCGGTCCCGCCAGCCCGTTCCCGGCGCGCCGCCCGCGCCCTTGCCCTGCTCCGCGTTCGCTCCGCGGCGGTCCGCCCGGTCCGCATCGGCACGCTCCCGCTCGGCCCGCACGGCCGCGCGGGTCGGCGCCTGGGGGTGGGACGTCGTGGTGCTCGTGGTGCTCACGCGCGTGCTTGTCCGTTCTCGGCTGGGGGTCCGGGGAGCTCGGGCGACGTGGGGACGGTCGCCGCCTCATCGTACGCCGAGGTCAGCGACCCGGCGGCCCGGACGACGGCCGCCCGGCTGTGAGAAATGCCCGCGCAGGCGTCATCTCCCCGGACATCCTCCGGCGCGCGGCGCGCGCCGCTCATCTGGTGGGACGAACGGCACCGGGACGGGCGTGGTGGGAATGCTCGGCGCTAGGGTGGTGCTGCACAACGGTGAACAGCGGGCCGCCCACCCCGGTCGGCCCCTCGACGCCGTGCCCCCGCCGTCGCCTCGAGGACCCCGTGCGGCGTCCGACGCGACGGCGCCCCGTACCGGCAGAGCAGCAGCAATCACCCGGGGCTCGCTCCGGGCAGGAAAGAGGCACATCTGTGAACGCGTTCGACCCCGTCGTCGCCCCGCTCGAGTGGAACTCACTCGACGACCGCGCGGTGAAGACCATCAAGGCGCTGGCGGCCGACGCCGTCGAGAAGGTCGGCAACGGCCACCCCGGCACGGCGATCTCCCTCGCCCCCGCCGCGTACCTGCTGTTCGGCAAGACGATGCGGCACGACCCGTCCGACCCCCACTGGGTCGGCCGTGACCGGTTCGTCCTCTCCGCGGGACACTCGTCGCTCACGCTGTACCTGCAGCTGTTCCTCTCCGGCTACGGCATGGAGCTCTCCGACCTCGAGGCGCTGCGCACGTGGGGCTCGCAGACCCCGGGCCACCCCGAGTACCGCCACACCCCCGGCGTCGAGATCACGACCGGCCCGCTCGGCCAGGGCCTCGCGTCCGCCGTGGGCATGGCGTTCGCGGCGCGGCGCGAGCGGGGCCTGCTCGACCCCGACGCCGCGCCCGGCGAGTCGCCGTTCGACCACCACGTCTACGTCATCGCCTCCGACGGCGACCTGCAGGAGGGCGTCACCTCCGAGGCGTCGTCGCTCGCCGGCACGCAGAAGCTCGGCAACCTCGTGGTGATCTGGGACGACAACAAGATCTCCATCGAGGACGACACGGACATCGCGTTCACCGAGGACACCCTCGCGCGCTATGCCGCGTACGGCTGGCACACCCAGCGGGTGGACTGGACGCAGGGCGGCACCGGCTACGCCGAGGACGTCGACGCGCTCGCCGCCGCCATCGCGGCGGCGAAGGCCGAGACCGACCGTCCGTCGTTCATCGCGCTGCGCACCATCATCGGCTGGCCGTCGCCCACCAAGCAGAACACGGGCGGCATCCACGGCTCCGCGATGGGCGCCGACGAGGTCGCCGGCCTCAAGGTCGCCCTCGGGCTCGACCCCGAGGCGACCTTCGCCGTCGACGACGAGGTCCTCGAGTACACGCGCGGCGTCGCGGCCCGCCAGGCCGAGCAGCGCGCCGCCTGGGACCGCTCGTACGACGCCTGGCGCACCGCCACCCCCGAGCGGGCCGCCCTCCTCGACCGCCTCGTGGCCCACGAGCTGCCCGCCGGCTGGACCGAGGAGCTGCCCGTCTTCGAGGCCTCCGAGAAGGGCGTCGCCACGCGTGCCGCGTCCGGCAAGGTCCTCACCGCGCTCAAGGACGTGCTGCCCGAGCTGTGGGGCGGCTCCGCCGACCTCGCCGGCTCGAACAACACCACGATGGACGGCGAGCCGTCGTTCATCCCCGTCGAGCACGCGACCAAGAAGTTCCCGGGCAACCCCTACGGGCGCACCCTGCACTTCGGCATCCGTGAGCACGGCATGGGCGCGATCCTCAACGGCATCGTGCTGCACGGCCTCACCCGCCCCTACGGCGGCACGTTCCTCCAGTTCGCCGACTACATGCGCGCCTCGGTGCGCCTCGCGGCCCTCATGGAGATCCCGACGACGTTCGTGTGGACGCACGACTCGATCGGCCTCGGCGAGGACGGCCCCACGCACCAGCCGGTCGAGCACCTCGCGGCCCTGCGCGCCATCCCCGGCCTCGACGTCGTGCGCCCCGCCGACGCCAACGAGACCGCCTGGGCCTGGCGCGGCATCATCGAGAACACGGCGAACCCCGCGGGCATCGTCCTCACCCGCCAGAACGTGCCCACCTTTCCCCGCGGCACCGAGGGCTTCGCCGGCGCCGAGGGCACCCTCAAGGGCGCGTACACGCTGCTGGACGCCACGAACGAGGCGACCGGCACCCCCGACGTCATCCTCGTCGGCACCGGCTCCGAGGTGCAGCTCGCCGTCCAGGCGCGCGAGCAGCTCGTCGCCGAGGGGATCGCCGCCCGCGTCGTGTCCATGCCGAGCCGCGAGTGGTTCGACAAGCAGGACGAGGCCTACCGCGAGTCGGTGCTCCCGTCCGCGGTGAAGGCGCGCGTCTCGGTCGAGGCCGGCGTCGCTCAGGGCTGGCGCGACGTGGTCGGCGACGCCGGCCGCAGCGTCTCGCTCGAGCACTACGGCGCGTCGGCCGACTACCAGACGCTGTACCGGGAGTTCGGCATCACGGCGGACGCCGTCGCGGCCGCGGCCCGGGACTCGCTCGCCGCCGTGCGCGGCGCTGGCGACGCCGCCTGAGCGCTCGTAGATTCCCAGGGTGGGGCGTCGCCCCGCGGCGCCCCACCCGCCCCCTGTCGAGACCTCCCGCGCAGGGGCTTCCGACCTGGAAGGACGTCCGATGACGCAGAGCACCGTCCCCGCACCGATCACCGACCTCACCGGCGCCGGGGTGTCCATCTGGCTCGACGACCTGTCGCGGGAGCGCCTGCGCAGCGGGAACCTGGCGGCCCTCGTGGCCGAGCGGGGCGTCGTCGGCGTGACGACGAACCCGACGATCTTCGCCAAGGCCCTGTCCAGCGGGGACGCCTACGACGCGCAGCTGGCCGAGCTCTCCGGCTCGGACGTGGACTCCGCCGTCGAGACCATCACGACCGACGACGTGCGCGCCGCCGCCGACCTGCTGCGCCCGGTCTACGACGCCACCGACGGCGTGGACGGCCGCGTGTCGATCGAGGTCGACCCGCGCCTCGCCTACGACGCCGACAAGACCGTCGTCGTCGCGGAGCGCCTGTGGCGCACCGTCGACCGCCCGAACGTCTTCATCAAGATCCCGGCGACCGTGCCCGGCCTGGACGCGATCTCGCGGACCCTCGCCCAGGGCATCAGCGTCAACGTCACCCTGATCTTCTCGATCGAGCGCTACCGGTCCGTCATGCAGGCGTTCGCGATCGGCCTCGAGCAGGCCCGCGCCGACGGCATCGACCTCGGCCCGATCGGGTCTGTCGCGTCGTTCTTCGTCTCCCGCGTCGACTCCTCGGTCGATGCCGCACTGGAGAAGATCGGCACGCCCGAGGCGCTCGACCTGCGCGGGCAGGCCGCCGTGGCGAACGCCCGGCTCGCGTTCGAGGCGTACGAGCAGTTCGTCGGCACCGACGAGTGGCGCTCGCTCGCGGCGTCCGGTGCGCACCCGCAGCGCCCGCTGTGGGCGTCGACCGGGGTGAAGAACCCGGAGTACCCCGACACGCTGTACGTGTCCGAGCTGGTCACGGACGGCGTCGTGAACACGATGCCCGAGCCGACCCTGCAGGCCTTCGCCGACCACGGCGTCGTCACGGGCGACACGGTCCGCGGCACCGCGGCCGCGGCGCGCCGCACGATCGAGGCCATCGAGTCGCTCGGCGTCTCCCTCTCCGAGGTCACGGACCACCTCGAGACCGACGGCGTCCGCAAGTTCGAGGACTCCTGGACCGAGCTCCTGGACACCGCCACCGCCGGCCTCAAGGCCCAGAGCGCCTGACCTGCTCCCGGGGGCCGCGGCCCCCGGGACCGCACCACCTCCCGCCCGCACGACGAAGAACGGTGCCCACCTCGTGAGACCGGCCAAGATCACCGCCGAGCACAACCCCCTGCGCGACCCCCTCGACCTGCGCCTGCCCCGTATCGCCGGCCCCAGCGGCCTGGTGATCTTCGGGGTCACGGGCGACCTGTCGCGCAAGAAGCTCATGCCCGCCGTCTACGACCTGGCGAACCGCGGCCTGCTGCCGCCCGGGTTCGCGCTGACGGGCTTCGCCCGCCGCGACTGGGAGGACGAGGACTTCGCGCAGGTCGTGCACGACGCCGTCAAGGAGCACGCCCGCACCCCGTTCCGCGAGGCCACGTGGCGCCAGCTCGCCGAGGGCATCCGCTTCGTGCAGGGGTCCTTCGACGACGACGAGGCGTTCGAGCGTCTGCGCCAGACGGTCGAGCAGCTCGACGCCGAGCGCGGCACCGGCGGCAACCACGCCTTCTACCTGTCCGTGCCGCCGAGCGCGTTCCCGATCGTGTGCCGGCAGCTGTCCGAGTCCGGGCTGTCCAAGTCGTCCCCGGACGCGTGGCGTCGCGTCGTCATCGAGAAGCCCTTCGGGCACGACCTCGAGAGCGCGCGCGAGCTGGACGCCGTCGTCTCCCAGGTCTTCGACCCGGAGTCGGTGTTCCGCATCGACCACTACCTCGGCAAGGAGACGGTCCAGAACCTCCTCGCCCTGCGGTTCGCGAACCAGATGTTCGAGCCGCTGTGGAACAGCAACTACGTGGACCACGTGCAGATCACGATGGCCGAGGACATCGGCATCGGCGGGCGCGCGAGCTACTACGACGGCATCGGCGCCGCCCGCGACGTGATCCAGAACCACCTGCTGCAGCTCCTGGCGCTCGTCGCCATGGAGGAGCCGGTGAACTTCGACGCCGACGCGCTGCGCGCCGAGAAGATCAAGGCCCTCTCCTCCGTCCGCCTCCCCCGCGACCTCGGGCGCCACACGGCCCGCGGCCAGTACGCCTCCGGGTGGCAGGGCGGCGAGAAGGTCGTCGGGTTCCTCGAGGAGGAGGGCTTCAACCCGAACTCCACGACCGAGACGTTCGCCGCGGTGAAGCTCGAGATCGACAACCGGCGCTGGGCCGGCGTGCCGTTCTACCTGCGCACGGGCAAGCGCCTGGGCCGCCGGGTCACGGAGGTGGCCGTCGTCTTCAAGAAGGCGCCGCACCTGCCGTTCGAGTCCTCGCTGACGTCCGACCTGGGCAACAACGCCCTGGTCATCCGCGTGCAGCCCGACGAGGGCGTCACCCTCCGCTTCGGCGCCAAGGTCCCGGGCACCGCGATGGAGGTCCGCGACGTCACCATGGACTTCGGCTACGGCCACTCGTTCACGGAGTCCTCCCCCGAGGCGTACGAGCGGCTCATCCTCGACGTCCTCCTCGGCGACCCGCCGCTCTTCCCGACCCGGGAGGAGGTCGAGCTCTCCTGGAAGATCCTCGACCCGGTCACCGCGTACTGGGCGAGCAAGGGCAGGCCCGAGCAGTACGCGTCGGGCACCTGGGGCCCGGAGTCCGCCGACAAGATGATGGCCCGCGACGGCCGCTCGTGGCGGCGCCCGTGAGGCCCGCCCCCGACCCGGACGACGCCCCACGCGCCGCGGCGAGCCGCCCCCACCTGTGCCGCTTCCACCGAGGAGAGCCCCGATGATCATCGACATGCCGGACACGACCACGAACGCGGTCGGCAAGCGGCTCGCGCACCTGCGCGACGAGGGTGGCGCGGTGGCGCTCGGCCGGGTGCTGACGCTCGTCGTGGTCGCGGAGGAGGCCGACATCGAGGACTCCGTCCGCGCCGCCAACCAGGCCAGCCACGAGCACCCGTGCCGGGTCGTGGTGGTCGCGCCGCTCGTGCAGCGCGACCGTTCCGCCCCGCGCCTCGACGCCGAGATCCGCGTCGGCGGCGACGCCGGTGCCTCCGAGGTCGTGGTGCTGCGCGCCGGCGGCCCCATGCTCGACCACCCCGACACGCTCGTCATGCCCCTGCTGCTGCCCGACGCTCCCATCGTCGTCTGGTGGCCGACGGGCGGACCCGACGACCCGTCGGCGGACCCGATGGGCGCGATGGCCCAGCGCCGCATCACGGACACGACGACGGCGGCCGACCCGGTCGCCATGCTGCACCGCCTCGCCGGCACGTTCAGCCCCGGCGACACCGACCTCGCGTGGGCGCGCGTCACCCTGTGGCGCGGGCTCATCGCGGCGGCGGTGGAGCAGCCCCCGTTCGAGCCCGTCACCGCGGTGACCGTCGAGGGGCAGCAGCAGCACACGTCGCTGGACCTGCTGGCGGCCTGGCTCGGGCAGCGCCTGCGCTGCCCGGCCACGGTCGTGCGCACGGACAGCGACGACGCCATCACGCGCGTCACGCTGGAGCGCAAGAGCGGGCCGATCGTGCTCGACCGTCCCGACGGCCGCGTCGTGGCGATCACGCAGCCCGAGAAGCCGGAGCGCCGCATGGCGCTGCCCATCCGCGCGCTGAGCGAGGCCCTCATCGAGGAGCTGCGGCGCCTCGACCCCGACGAGCTCTACGGCGAGGTCCTCACCAAGGGGCTCGCGCGGGTGGAGACCGTCGGCGCGAAGGCGAAGGTCAAGGCGTGAGCGCGCCGCTCGTCGTCGTCCACCCGGACCCGGCCGTCCTCGCGGAGGCGGCCGCGGCCCGGCTCCTCACCCGCCTGCTCGACGTGCAGTCGGTCCGCACGCCGGTGCACGCCGTGCTGACGGGCGGCACCGTGGGCATCAAGACGCTCGAGGCCGTGTCGGCGAGCCCGCTGCGTGACGCCGTGGACTGGTCCGGGGTGCACCTCTGGTGGGGCGACGAGCGGTTCCTGCCGGACGGCGACCCGGACCGCAACGAGACCCAGGCCCGCGCCGCCCTCGTGGACGCCCTGGTCGCGGACTCCGGCCTGCCCGCCGAGCACGTGCACGCGATGCCGGCCCGCGGCGCCGTGGTCGACGGCGCCACCGTCGAGACGCCGGAGCAGTCGGCCGCGGCCTACGCGGCCGAGCTCGCGGCCTTCGCCGCGCCTCCCGCGACCGGCTCGGCCGACGCGCAGGAGCCGGCCGTGCCGGAGTTCGACGTCCTGCTGCTGGGCATGGGGCCGGACGGGCACGTCGCCTCGCTGTTCCCCGGGCACGACGGGCTCGCGGCGCGCGGAGCGACCGTCGGGGTGCACGGCTCTCCCAAGCCACCGCCGGACCGCGTCTCGCTCACGTTCGACGCCCTGCGCCGCGCGCGCGAGGTGTGGGTGGTCGCGGCCGGCGCCGAGAAGGCGGCCCAGGCCGCCGCGGCCCTCGCCGGCGGAGCCGTGACCGACGTGCCGGCCGCCGGCGCGCGCGGCACCGAGCGCACGCTGTGGCTGCTGGACGCCGCTGCCGCGGCACCCGCCTGACCGGCAAGGTTCACCAGGCGGTGCCGGGCTTCACGACGCACTGAACAGGCTCCGGAGCTCGTCGATGTTGCGCTCGACGTCGAAGTCCCATCCCGAGAAGAAGGCCTCGCGCGACCACCCCTCGTCGGGCTGCGGCACGTCGCCGGCGCTCCACAGGAAGTGCAGGTCGCAGTCGAGCAGCAGGGAGACGACGTACTCGTTGCGCGCGGTGTACCCCTCCTGGTTCAGGACGATCACCGTCTCGACCCGACGGGCATAGATCAGGCTGAGCATCCCCGAGCCCCCGAACCCCGCGATCACCTTCGCCTGCGCGAAGGCCGTCGCCTGCTCCTCCAGCGAGAGCAGCTCGGGGTAGATCACGGTGAACCCGAACCCTCGGAAGAGCTCCTCGACCTCGCCAGTGTTCCGGCACTCGCGCTTCAACCGGCCGGCCGGGCGCGAGACGAAGATCCGCTCCCCCCGCCCCTCGGCGTCCGGCCGCACGAGCGCCCCGGCGAGCCGGTCCCAGGTCGAGATCACCGAGGGATGGATCGAGTAGGGCTCCGTGTAGTGCAGCAGCGGGCTCGCCCCGGCGAGGCGGTCCACCCGCACCGGCCCGTCGACCATGACGATGTCCTCGGCGTCGATCCCGTAGGCACCGAGCAGCCGGCGGTCGAGGGTCGTGATGCGGTCACCGGGGGTGCGCGCCTGGAGGATGACCTTGGCGTCGGGGCGGAGCACCTTCACGCGGTCCCAGCCCCACAGCCGGGCGACGGTCTCCATCATGAGGTGACCGAAGTGCGAGGCCAGGAACGGGTCCAGGTGGAAGTACGTGCCGGGCAGGTGCCTCGTGGCGACATGGCGGGCGGGGACCCGTGCGAAGGCGGCATCGACGTCGTCCGCCCCGGGACTGGTCAGCGTCGCGGCGTACGGGTACCGGAACGACTCCGGCAGGATCATGCCCGCGGCGTGCACGAGCCCGCGGGGGGCGACGGTGACCGGCCCCTCGTACATGCGGACGGTCGCCTCCGGGTACGGCACCGATGTGGCGAGGCCCTCGCCGTCCCGCGGGAGCGCTCCGTGCACCCGCGTGGCCGACTCGAGCGTGCCCGCCGCTCGCCGTCCCACCACCTGTGCGACGACGTCGCCCGACCGGCCCGTGACGACCTTCCCCACCTCGTGCTCGCGCACCTTGAGGTGGTGCACGCCGCGCTTGACCACCGCCGTGTGGGTGGGAGCGAGGGTGGCCGCCTCCACGGACGTCGCGAGGGCCCGGTCACGGGGGTCGGGCAGCTTCTCCACCACCCCCCGACCGACGGCGCCGACCACCCGGTGCACGACGCGGGCGCACGAGTCCTCCAGGAGGCCCGTCCCGCCACGGTGTCGCGCCACGTGGACGCCGCCCTGACGCAGGTTCAGGAAGCCGCGGCGCCACACTCGGGCATGCACGTCCTTGCCGTCCTCGGTGAGATCGATGACGAGGTCGGGAGCGGGGAGCCGCCGGGTCACGCTGGCCCAGGCCGGCAGGCTCGGGACGTCGACCACGGTGACCGAACCGCGCGCGGCGTCACGATCGCGATCCCGCGGGACGCCGACCCGGACGACGGTCACGTCGAACCCGTCGAGGAGCGCTGCGAGCGCCTCGACGGCCGCCATCCCGCCCGAGGTCGGATCGGCGAGGATCATGGCGCGGTGCTGCTGCTCGTCGCGCGGTCCGACCAGCCGCACGGCCGCGTCGACCACGTCGGGCGGGAGCGGGAGCACGACGTCCTGCCTGAGGCCCGGTCGAGGGCCGCGCGAGAGGTCACGTGCCACACGTCGAAGGAACGAACGCACGAGGAACCTCCACGGCTGCACCCGCCGGCCCGACGGCTCGGACGGCATCGCTCGTCGGACAGTAGGCGGCAGCCCCTCCCCCCGCAGCGAACACCGCACGAACACCCGGTGAACCCTTCCGGGCCCGGCACCCGCCGAGAGAGCCGCCCTAGCTCGCCGACCGGTGCCGGTCGGCGAGGAGGCGGCCGGGCGTCTCGTCGTCGAACTCGGCGAAGAACTCCCCCACCCGCTCGGTGAGCTCGCTCATCCCGTCGCACGCGAACAGCGTGGGCTGGTAGTGCGAGATGTCGTACTCCACGGTGCCCATCGAGTAGAAGTCGAGGGGCAGGATCGTGGCGCCGCGGAACTCCTCGATCTCGCCGTACGACGACAGCAGCCCCGCGCCGTACGCGCGCAGCTCCCCGTCCTCGTACATGACGCCGAACTCGATGGTGAACCAGAAGACGTCGGCCACGAACTGGAGGCCCTCGGCCGTCTCGCAGCGCCGCGCCGCCTCGCCCGCCCGGCGCTTCACGTCGGCGATCGCCGGGTTCGCGAGGAGGTTCCCGTGGCCGACGACCTCGTGGATGATGTCCGGCTCGGGAGTGTAGAGGGGCTGCGACCCGTGCCGCAGGTACTGCGTCGAGTGGAAGACGCCGTCGGCGAGCGACCCGTAGAACTGGTCCAGCGGCACCAGCCCCGCGGCCGGGTGCAGGCGGAAGTCGCTGAGCGGCTCCAGGCCGGCGCTCACCTCGTCGAGCTGCGGCACCCGGTCGGTCGGCAGGCCGAGGGCCTCCTTGCCCTCGAGGTACCCGCGGATCGCCAGGCGCTCGTGCTTGGGCGCGAGCTCGGCGCACACGGTGCGCCAGATCTCGTTCTCCGCGTCGGTGTACTCGACGCGGGGCACCGGATCGCCCGGCGACCAGCGCAGCGCGGGTCCGGCGATGACCTCGCGCCGACGCCGGTACTCCGGGTCGTTCGCGCCGGGGTGGTCGTCCGTGAGGTGCACCGTGACGCCGTGCTCGTCCTCGGTGACGGGGGCGTAGAGCTGTCCTTCCTCGAACATGCGGCCAGACTACGCCCGGCCCCACCGTCTCGACAGATGGACATCCGAAGCCGGTGGAGCCTGCTCCGGACCCGGGCCCGCCCCGTCAGCTCGCCTGGCGCAGCCCCGTCCGGCGTGCCCGCAGCGTCGCGAGCGCCTCCTCGAGCAGGGCGGCGCCGTCCTCCTCGGAGCGGCGTTCCTTCACGTACGCCAGGTGCGTCTTGTACGGCTCGTTCCGCACCGGCTCCGGCGGGTTGGCCGCGTCCAGCCCGGCGGGGAAGCCGCAGCGCGGACAGTCCCAGAACTCCGGAGGCTCGACGTCCTCGTTCGCCGAGAAGCTCGGCGTCGTTTCGTGCCCGTTCGCGCACCAGTACGAGACCCGCACCCGGGGTGCCGCCTCGCCGCGCTCGGACTCTCCCAGCGGACCCGCGCCCACGCGCGAGCCCCGGATCGCATGACCGGCTGTAGCCACGTCCTGTCGTCCTCACCTTCGACTCAGTGGGCGTACGCCCACGGACGATCTTCGTGAACCGTCGGGCCGGGCTCGCACCCGGTCCCGTTGCCCCCGCACCGGTCCGGGCCTGCGCCTCGCCGGTGACGGTCGCGGTCGTGCCGGCTCAGCTCACCTTCGTGATGAGACCCAGCAGCACGATCACGACGAACCAGACGAGCGCGAAGCTCACCGTGATCCGGTTGAGGTTGCGCTCGGCGACGCCGGAGCTGCCGGCAGCGCTCGAGATCCCCCCGCCGAACATGTCGGACAGCCCGCCGCCCTTGCCCTTGTGCATCAGGATGAGCAGGGTCAGGAAGGCGCTGGTGATCACCAGGAGAACCTGAAGGATGATCTGCAAAACGTCCACGGTGTCCTCGGCTGTCCTCGTTCGTCGTCCGTCCCGCGGGGCGGGCTTGCGTTCGTCACCCGGCCAGGACGTCGTCCCGGCCGGGTCAAGAGTAAGTGACGAACGCCTCCCGAGGCGAACACCGATGTTTCCATCGGATGACGATCCTCGGGAGGCGTCCGTCCGGCGGGCAGGGCCCGCCGTGGTGGTGCTTCTGGGTGCTCGGTGGCGCTCGGTGGGGTCGCGTCAGGCGACGTGCGACTGGTACCGCGCGATCTTCGCGAACTCGACGGGGTCGAGGCTCGCGCCGCCGACCAGGGCGCCGTCGACGTCGGGCTGCGCCATGATCTGCGCGACGTTGCCCGACTTCACCGAACCGCCGTACAGCACCCGCACGCCCGCGGCGAGCTCGGCGTCGTACAGCTCCGCGAGGCGACCGCGGATCGCACCGCAGACCTCCTGCGCGTCCTCCGGGGTCGCGACCTCGCCCGTGCCGATCGCCCACACGGGCTCGTAGGCGATGACGACCTGAGCGGCCTGCTCCGCCGGCACGTCGGCGAGGGCAGCGTCGACCTGCGCGAGGGTGTACGACACCTGCTCGCCGGCCTTGCGCACGTCCAGCCCCTCACCGACGCACAGGATCGGCACGAGACCGTGCTCGAAGGCAGCGCGCACCTTGGCGTTCACCAGCGCGTCGTCCTCGGCGTGGTACTCGCGGCGCTCGGAGTGCCCGACGGCCACGTACGTGCAGCCCAGGCGGGACAGCATCGGGCCCGAGACCTCGCCCGTGTAGGCGCCCGACGCGTGCGTCGACAGGTCCTGCGCGCCGTAGCGCACCTCGAGCTTGTCGGCGTCCACGAGCGTCTGCACCGACCGCAGGTCCGTGAACGGCGCCAGGACGGCTACCTCCACGGCCTCGTAGTCGTGCTTCGCGTCCTTGAGCGTCCACGCGAGCTTCTGGACCGCGGCGATCGCCTCGGTGTGGTCCAGGTTCATCTTCCAGTTGCCCGCCATCAGGGGCGTGCGGGTGGTGGCCACGATGGGCTCCTCGTTCTCTCGTGCTGGGTGGGAAGGTCGGTCGGCTGTCAGTCCGCGAGGACGGCGAGGCCCGGGAGCTCCTTGCCCTCGAGCAACTCCAGGCTGGCGCCACCGCCCGTGGAGATGTGGCTGAAGCCCGCCTCGTCGAAGCCGAGGGTGCGCACGGCCGCGGCCGAGTCGCCGCCGCCCACGATCGAGAACGCGCCCGCCGTGGTCGCGTCGACGATGCCCGCCGCGACGGCGCGGGTGCCGGCGGCGAAGGCGTCGAACTCGAACACGCCCATCGGGCCGTTCCACACCACGGTCTTCGCGTCCGCGAGCCGCGCGGCGAACAGCGCGCCGGACTCGGGGCCGATGTCGAGACCCATGGTGCCGTCGGGGATCTGGTCCGCCGGCACGGTGCGGTGCGGCGCGTCGGCGGCGAACGAGTCCGCGGCGACGATGTCGGTGGGCAGCACGATCTCCACGCCCGACTCGGCGGCCTGGGCGAGGTAGCCCTTCACGGTGTCGACCTGGTCGGCCTCGAGCAGCGAGGAGCCCACCGAGTGGCCCTGCGCGGCGAGGAACGTGAAGACCATGCCGCCGCCGATGAGCAGGCGGTCGGCCTTCGTCAGGAGGTTCTCGATGACGCCGAGCTTGTCGGAGACCTTCGAGCCGCCCAGGACGACGGCGTACGGCCGCTGCGGGTCCGTCGTCGCACGCGAGAGCGCCTCGACCTCCTTGAGGACGAGGTCGCCGGCCGCGGCCGGGAGCAGCTTCGCGACGTCGTAGACCGACGCCTGCTTGCGGTGCACGACGCCGAACCCGTCGGAGACGAACGCGTCCGCCAGCGCGGCGAGCTCGCCCGCCAGCTCCTCGCGCTCCGCGTCGACCTTCGAGGTCTCGCGGGCGTCGAACCGCACGTTCTCCAGGAGCGCCACCTGGCCGTCGGCCAGGGCCGCGACGGTCTCCTGCGCCGACGGGCCGGTGACGTCGGCCGCGAGGGCGACGTCCTGGCCCAGCAGCTCGCCGAGGCGCGCGGCCACGGGCGCCAGGGAGTAGGCGGGGTTCGGCTCGCCCTTGGGGCGGCCGAGGTGGGCCGTCACGACGACGCGGGCGCCGGCGTCGACCAGGCGCTTCAGCGTGGGCAGCGCCGCCTTGATGCGGCCGTCGTCCGTGATGGTCGTGCCGTCGAGCGGCACGTTGAAGTCCGAGCGGACGAGGACGCGCTTGCCGCGCAGCTCGCCCAGGGTGTCGATGGTCTTCATGGGGCACACCTGTCCGTCAGGGCCCGGTGCGTGCGGCGCGGCCGTGAGGCGTCCGCACGTCCCCGGACCGGGTGATCTGGTCCGTACATGACGACGTCCGCGTGCGCGGCCGGAGTTCGGCGCGCACGCGGACGTCGTGACTCACGCTCGAGCGGTGTCGGGCGCCGGAGTCGTCAGAGCTTCTCGCCGACGTGGACGGTCAGCGCGACGAGCGAGTTGGAGTAGCCCCACTCGTTGTCGTACCAGGAGACGACCTTGACCTGGTTGCCGATCACCTTGGTGAGCTTCGAGTCGAAGATGCTCGTGTGCGGGTTGGTGACGATGTCCGACGACACGATCTCGTCGTCCACGTACTCCAGGGTCCCCTTGAGCGGGCCCTCGGCGGCGGCCTTGACCGCGGCGTTGACCTCCTCGACCGTGACCTCCTTCGGGGCCTCGAAGGTGAGGTCGGTGGCCGAACCCGTGATGACCGGGACGCGCAGGGCGTAGCCGTCGAGCTTGCCCTTCAGCTCCGGGAGCACCAGGGCGACGGCCTTGGCGGCACCCGTGGTGGTCGGCACGATGTTCTGCGCGGCGGCGCGGGCGCGGCGGAGGTCCTTGTGCGGGCCGTCCTGCAGGTTCTGGTCGCCGGTGTACGCGTGGATCGTCGTCATGAGGCCGCGCTCGATGCCGATCGAGTCGTTGAGGGCCTTGGCGAGCGGCGCGAGGCAGTTCGTCGTGCAGGACGCGTTCGAGATGATGTGGTGCGCGGCCGGGTCGTACTGGTCGTTGTTCACACCCATGACGAAGGTCGCGTCCTCGTTCTTCGCCGGGGCGGAGATGATGACCTTCTTGGCGCCGGCGTCGATGTGCGCCTTGGCCTTGGTGGCGTCGGTGAAGAAGCCGGTGGACTCGATGACGATGTCCGCGCCCAGCTCGCCCCAGGGGAGGTTCGCCGGGTCGCGCTCGGCGAGCGCACGGATCTTCTGGCCGTCGACGATGATGTTCTCGTCGTCGAAGTCGACCGACTTCGGGAAGCGGCCCAGCACCGTGTCGTACTTGAGCAGGTGGGCCAGAGTCTTGTTGTCGGTCAGGTCGTTGACGCCGACGACCTCGATGTCCGCACCCGACTCCACGAGAGCGCGGTAGAAGTTCCGTCCGATCCGACCGAAGCCGTTGATCCCGACGCGGATGGTCACGATTGCCCTCCTCAGGGCGCGCCGGTGAGATCCCGGCGCACACGGTTGATGCCGACTTCCGCACGCCGCGAGGGGCGTGCTGATGATTCACGTCGTGACCCCGGAACCACCCGACGTTCTTCCACCGGGCGGTCAGCCTCGGGTCACGTCGTCGTCACCTGACGGAATGAGCCTATACCCGAACGGGCGGTGCCGCTGACCCTCGCCGACACCGTGAGACATGTGGTCTGACCATACGGACGCACCCGTCGCCGACGGGGTCAGAGGTCGAGCAGCTCCGGGCTCAGGCCGGACTCGGTGTCCGGGATCCCGACCTCGAGCGCACGCTTGTCGGCCGTCGACAGGAGGCGCCGGATCCGGCCCGCGACGGCGTCCTTGGACAGCGGCGGGTCGGCGAGCTGACCCAGCTCCTCCAGCGAGGCCTGCTTGTGCGCCAGCCGCAGCTCCCCCGCCTGACGCAGGTGCTCCGGCACGTCCTCGCCCAGGATCTCGAAGGCGCGCTGCACCCGGGCGCCGGCCGCCACGGCGGCCCGCGCCGACCGGCGCAGGTTCGCGTCGTCGAAGTTCGCGAGCCGGTTCGCCGTGCCGCGCACCTCGCGCCGCGCGCGCCGCTCCTCCCAGATCTCGCGGGTGCGCACCGCGCCCATCCGCCGCAGGATCTCCCCGATCGCCTCGCCGTCGCGGACGACGACGCGGTCCACGCCCCGCACCTCGCGGGACTTCGCCTGTACCCCGAGGCGCCGCGCGGCACCGACCAGCGCGAGCGCAGCCTCGGGCCCCGGGCACGTGACCTCCAGCGCCATCGAGCGACCCGGCTCCGTGAGCGACCCGTGCGCGAGGAACGCGCCGCGCCACACCGCCTCGGCCTCCGCGACGCCCGCCGAGACCACCTCGGGGGCCAGGCCGCGCACCGGCCTCCCCCGGGAGTCCAGCAGGCCCGTCTGGCGGGCGAGCGACTCGCCGTCGCGCACCACGCGCACCACGTACCGGTTGTTCTTGCGCAGGCCCCCGGCCTGCACCACGATCAGGTCGCTCGTGTGCCCGTAGAGCTCCGTGATCGACTGCCGCAGCCGCGCCGCGGCCGCCTCGTCGTCCAGCTCCGCCTCGATCACCACGCGGCCCGAGATGATGTGCAGCCCGCCGGAGAACCGCAGCGTCGCCGAGACCTCCGCCTTGCGGCACGACGTCCGGGTCACCTTGATCCGCGCGAGCTCGTCCTTCACCTCTGCCGTCAGCGCCATGGCGTCATCCTGCCACGCGAGGCAAGCACCCTCAGCCGTCGGCCGGCTCCCCGCCGGAGGGCGGTCACACGTCCCCGTAGACGCCCTCGAACACGTCCCGGTAGGCCGCTGCGAGGCGCAGCGGGTCGTGCAGCGCGGTTCCGTCGCCGCGGCGGACCTGACGCATGAGGAGCCTCGCGCCCATGGCCTGGGCGGCGTCGGCGAGCTCGTCCACGTCCTCGACGGCCGACGGGTCGGCCAGCACCGCGTCGACGCGCAGCCCGGGCGCGTGCCGGTGCAGCGCCTCGAGGTGGTCGGTCGCGGTGAGCCCCTGCGTCTCGCCCCGCTCGGCGGCCAGGTTGAGCGTCACGCACACCCGCGCGTCCGTCTCGTGCAGCGCCGTCGCGAGCTCCGGCACCAGCAGGTGGACCAGCACCGACGAGTACCAGGAGCCAGGCCCGAGCACCACCCAGTCGGCGGCGCGCACCGCCTCCACCGCCTCGGGGCACGCCGGCGGGTCCGCCGGCACCAGGCGCAGCTGCTCGATCCGGCCCTCCGTCACGGCGACGCGGCTCTGGCCGACGACGGTGTCGAGCGTCGCGACGCCGTCGCGACGCACGTCCGCCTCGACCACGAGAGGCACCGACGCCATCGGCAGCACGCGACCCCGCGCGCCGAGGAGCCGGCCGACCCAGTCGAGCCCCGCGACGGTGTCGCCGAGCTGCTCCCACAGCGCGACGATCAGGAGGTTGCCCATGGCGTGCTGGTCCAGGCTGCCCGCGGACCGGAACCGGTGCTGCAGCAGGTCGCTCCAGGTGCGGCCCCACTCCGAGTCGTCGCACAGGGCCGCGAGCGCCATCCGCAGGTCGCCGGGCGGCAGCACGTCGAGCTCGTCGCGCAGCCGGCCCGACGACCCGCCGTCGTCCGCGACCGTGACGACAGCGGTCAGCCGGTCGGACATCAGCCGCAGCGCCGACAGGCTCGCGAACAGCCCGTGCCCTCCCCCGAGCGCCGTCACCGCCGGGGCCCCCGGGCTCACGACCGGCGTCGTCACTCCTTCCCCAGGTCGCGTGCCGTGAGCGAAACGCGCTGGCCCGCGTCGCGCAGCCGCTGGGCGATCTCCCCGGCGATCGCGACGGAGCGGTGCTTCCCCCCGGTGCACCCGACGGCGATGGTCACGTACCGCTTCTCCTCGGCCAGGTAGCCGGCGAGGACGGGCTCGAGCGCCGCGACGTACCGGTCCACGAACTCCTGCGCGCCGGGCCGGGCGAGCACGTACTCCCGCACCGGGGCGTCCCGGCCCGTGAGGTGGCGCAGCTCGGTGATCCAGTACGGGTTCGCCAGGAAGCGGACGTCCACCACGTGGTCGGCGTCGAGCGGGATGCCGTACTTGAAGCCGAAGGCGAGCACGTTGATGCGCAGCGCGTCGGGGGCGCCGTCCGCGACGGCGGCGCGCACCTCGCGCGCCAGGTCGTGCACCGACAGCTCCGACGTGTCGATGACGACGTCGGCACGCTCCGCGATCGACGCGAGCGCACGGCGCTCCTCGCCGATGCCGTCGAGGATCCGCCCCTCGCCCTGCAGCGGGTGCGGGCGGCGGACGCTCTCGTAGCGCCGCACCAGGGTGTCGTCGCGCGCGTCGAGGAACAGGATCCGGTAGTTCACGCCGGCGTCGCGCAGGTGCTGCAGCACCCGGGTGAGCTCGGCGAAGTACTCCCGCCCGCGGACGTCGACCACGACGGCGAGCCGCTCGACGGACGAGCCCGCGCGGGTCATCAGGTCGACCAGCGGCACGATCATCATCGGCGGCAGGTTGTCGACCACGAACCAGTCGAGGTCCTCCAGCACGCCCGCCGCGCGCGACCTGCCGGCGCCCGACATGCCGGTGATGATCAGCACCTCCGGCTCGGCCTGCTCCGGGGCGGGGGTCGTGGCCTCGATCTCGGGGATGCCCTGCGGGACGGTGATGGGGTCCGGCTCGCTCATGCGCCCAGCATGCCAGGGCCCGCCGCGTCCTGGCTGGTCGGCGCGCTGCTCCGGTCGGCGGTGGCGTCCGCCGAGGTGTCGTCGGCGGCGTCGGCCGAGGTGGCGTCGGCGCGGGTGGCGGGCTCCGACGCGTCGGAGCTCCCTGCGGCACCGGGGCCGCCGCCGAGCGCCCCGACGACGGCCTCGGCGGTGCGGCGACCCATGCCGCGCACCTGGGCGATCTCGTCGACGCTCGCCGCGCGCAGCTTCTTGACCGAGCCGAACGTGCTCAGCAGCGCCTTGCGCCGCGCCGGTCCGAGGCCGGGGACGTCGTCCAGGACGGACGCCGTCATGCCCTTGCTCCGACGCCGCCGGTGCTGCGTGATGGCGAACCGGTGCGCCTCGTCCCGCACGCGCTGCAGCAGGTAGAGACCCTCCGAGGAGCGCTGCAGGATCACCGGGTAGTCGTCGCCGGGGACCCACACCTCCTCGAGCCGCTTCGCGAGCCCGCACAGCGCGACGTCGGTGACCCCCAGCTCGTCCAGGGCGCGCTGGGCCGCCGCGACCTGGGGCGGGCCGCCGTCGACCACGACGAGGTTGGGCGGGTAGGCGAACCGCTTGCGCTCCCCCGCCTCCCTCGCCTCCTCCGCGGGGACCTCGCCCGACCGAGGGCGGGCGACCTGGGGCGGGCGCCCGTCCTCGTCGCTGTCGTCGAGCTCCACCTCGCCCGACGCCAGCCGGTCGGCCAGGTAGCGGCGGAACCGGCGGGTGATGACCTCGTGCATGGCTGCCGTGTCGTCCCGCGCACCGTCACCCTCGGGACCCCGGACCGAGAAGGTGCGGTACTCGCTCTTGCGCGGCAGCCCGTCCTCGAAGACGACCATCGACGCGGACTGGTAGGTGCCCTGGGTGTGCGAGACGTCGTAGCACTCGATGCGCAGGGGCGCCGACTCGAGGCCCAGCGCCTCCTGGATCTCGCGGAGCGCCTGGCTGCGTGTGGTGAGGTCGCCGGCGCGGCGGGTGCGGTGCAGCGCGAGAGCGTGCTCCGCGTTGGCCCTGACCGTGGCGGCGAGCTCGCGCTTGTCGCCGCGCTGCGGCACCCGCAGCTCCACGCGAGCACCGCGCAGCCCCGTCAGCCAGGCCGTCATCTGCGCCGGGTCGGGGGGAAGCACCGGGACCAGCACCTCGCGCGGGACGGCGTCGCGCGCCTCGCGGCGTGCCGCCGCGCGTCCCTCGGCGTCGAGGTCCGTCGCGTCCGCCGCAGCGCGGGCGTCCTCGACGGCGCCGTACACCTGCTGCAGCAGGTGCTCGACGAGCTCCGCGTCGGTGACGTCCTCGACCTTCTCCACGACCCAGCCACGCTGGCCGCGGATGCGGCCGCCCCGCACGTGGAAGACCTGGACCGCGGCCTCGAGCTCGTCGCCCGCGAGCGCGAAGACGTCGGCGTCGGTCGCGTCGGGGAGCACGACGGCGTTCTTCTCCGTCGCCCGGCGCAGCGCCTGGATGTCGTCGCGCAGGCGGGCGGCCTGCTCGTACTCCATGGACGCGGCGGCCTCGTTCATGCGCGCCGTGAGGCGCCGCTCGAACCGCTGCGTGTCTCCCGCCATGAAGTCGCAGAAGTCCTGCGCCAGCTGCTTGTGCTCGTCGACGCCGATGCGGCCTACGCACGGCGCCGAGCACTTGTCGATGTAGCCGAGCAGGCACGGCCGGCCCGTCTGGTGCGCACGCTTGTACACGCCCGCCGAGCAGGTGCGGATCGGGAAGACCCGCAGCAGGAGGTCGAGCGTCTCGCGGATCGCCCAGGCGTGACCGTACGGCCCGAAGTACCGGGTGCCGGGGCGCTTGGCACCCCGCATCACCTGGGCGCGCGGTACCTCGTCGGCCATCGTCACCGCGAGGTACGGGTAGGACTTGTCGTCCCGGTACTTCACGTTGAACCGCGGGTCGTACTCCTTGATCCAGGAGTACTCGAGCGCCAGCGCCTCGACCTCGGTGCCGACGACCGTCCACTCGACCGACGCCGCCGTCGTGACCATGCTCTGCGTGCGGTGGTGCAGGTGCGCGACGTCCTGGAAGTAGTTCGACAGCCGCGCCCGCAGGTTCTTCGCCTTTCCCACGTAGATCACGCGGCCGTGCGCGTCGCGGAACCGGTAGACGCCGGGCGACGTGGGGATCTCCCCCGGCTTCGGGCGGTAGGTCGCTGGGTCGGCCATGCCGTCAGCCTAGGTCAGGCCACCGACGGTCCCCGTCGCCCTCCGTGCCCCTCTGTGCCCCTCTGTGGCGCGCGGGACCTACTTCATCGTGCCTGCCGACACCGACCCCTGGAGCTGCCGCTGGAAGATCAGGTAGGCGATCAGCACCGGCACGATCGTCACCACCACGGCCGCGAACATCGCGCCGAAGTCCACCGCGTACCCCGCCGACGACACGAACGCCGCCAGGCGCTGGGAGAGCACGTAGTTCTCCTGCGCCGGGTTCAGCGCGATCGGCAGGATGAACTGGTTCCACAGGCCGAGGAAGTTGAAGATCGCGACGGAGGCCATGCCGGGCGTCGCCATCGGCAGCATCACCTGGAAGAACGTCCGCCAGTTCCCGGCGCCGTCGATCGCCGCGGCCTCGGCGATGTCGTCCGGCAGCCCGCGGAAGAACGCGTAGAGGAAGAACACCGTGAACGGCAGCGCGAAGGCGACGTAGACGACGATCAGCCCCGGGAGCGTCCCGAGCAGCCCGGCGTTCTGGAGCACGAAGAACAGCGGGACGATCGCGAGGAAGACCGGGAACGTCAGCCCGGCCAGCATGAGGTAGTAGATCGCCCGCCGGCCGGGGAACTCGAAGCGGGCCAGCACGTAGGCGCACATTGCCCCGAGCAGCATGACGAGCACCAGGGCGGTCCCGACCACGATGATCGTGTTCACGAAGGCGCGGCCGATCTGGGCGTCGACCCAGGCGTTCTCGTAGTTCGTGAAGGACCACTCGGACGGCAGCGAGAACGGCGACGCGAAGATCTCCGCGCTCGTCTTGAACGACCCGATGAACACCCAGATCATGGGCGCGATGACGAGGACGCACCAGATCACGAGGACGGTGTGCGACACGCCCGCGGCGACGCGGTCGCCGCGGCCGGCCGCGCGGGCGGCCCTCGTGCGCGGGACGGCGCGGGCCGTGCGGGGCATCGCCTGGGCGTGGGCGGTCATCGCCGTCCCCTCTCGTTGCGACCGCCGGCGAGGCGGTTCACGGTGAACACCAGCGCGGCGAACACCAGGGTGACGATCGCCATCGCCACGCCCATCGCGCTGGCGTAGCCGAACTTCCCCTCCGTGAAGGCCGAGCGGAACAGCTGCTGGGACATGACGAGCGTGGAGTTGTCCGGGCCGCCCTGCGGGTTGAGCGCCTGGACGTAGACGAACAGGTCGAGGGCGATGATCCCGAGGTAGATGTAGGCGGTCTGCACGTTGTCCCGGATCAGTGGGAGGGTGATGGACCACGACGTGCGCCACCGACCCGCGCCGTCGATCCGCGCGGCCTCGTAGATTTCCGACGGGACGCCCTTGATCGCCGCGATGAACAGCAGCATGTAGAAGCCGACGAACCCCCACACGACGACGAACATCGTCACCGGCATCGCGGTGCCCACGTTCCCCAGCCAGGCGAACGACTCGAAGCGATCGAGCCCCAGGCCGGTGAGGACCCCGTTGACGAGACCGTTGCTCGGGTCGAGGATCAGGCGCCACATGATGCCGACCGCGATGGCCGGGATGACGTAGGGGAAGAGGGAGACGACGCGGTAGAAGCCCGCTCCCCGCACGCCGCGGACCTGTCCCTTGCCCGACCCGCCGACCGTGATGAGGATCGCGAACGTCAGGGCGATGGCGATGGTGACGAGCGGGATGAACAGGCCGAACATCACGCTGTTGCCGACGGCGTTGACGAACCTCGGGTCCTGCAGCAGCGCCGTGAAGTTCGCCAGCCCCACGACGTCGAACTCGGCGCTGAACCCCGACCAGTTCGTCAGCGCGTAGAACGCGGCCTGGACGAACGGCCAGATCACGAAGACGAGGAACAGCGCGAGGGGCAGGCCGAGGCAGACGACGAAGAAGCTCACCGTGTCGAACGACCACCCGCCGGCCCGCCGCCGGCGGGGCCCGGTGCCGGGCCCCGCGGCGGCTCCCTCGTCGGCGGGCAGGATCTGCCCGGCGCCGGGGATGGCGGTCATGACACCTCGATCTTGTCGATCGTGTCGTCGTTCGCGATGCGGTCGGTGATCGCCTGCAGCTCCTTGGTGAGGTCGGCCACCGACTTCTTCCCGTCCAGGAAGGAGTTCCAGATCGGCAGCTGCTCCTGGTTCATGCCGTACGTGTTGACGAAGTTGAACGTGAAGATGTCCGTCCCGGCCGCGCTGAGCATGTCCGTCTGGGACACCAGCGCGGTCGACCCGAACCCGTCGGCGGGGACGATGTCCTTCACGATGGTCGGGGCCAGCTTCGTCTTGGAGAAGTTCGTGGCCGCCTCCTTCGAGAGCATGACCCGCAGGAGCTCCTTGCCGCCTGCCACGCTCTTCGCCTGCGACGGGACGATGAAGGGCTCTCCTGCCGTGGAGTGGAGCGCCGTGGCCGGCATCGCCGGGTTCGCCGTGACCGAGAAGCTCGGCACGCCCTTCATCTGGAAGTCCGCCGCCGTCTGGTCCTTCATCTCGTTCTCGATCCACGACCCCGACGGGTAGAGGAGCGCCTCCTGCTTGTTGCTCCACTGCGCCTGGGCCGCGGTGAACTGCGTCCCCGACCCGCCCGGCTTGAAGTACCCGGCGTCGACGATCTCCTTCATGATCGTGAACGTCGCCTGGAGGGCGTCCTGGGACCAGCAGTCGGGCTCGAGGTTCTCGAGCGCCAGCCGGACCTCGTCGCCGCCCTCCTTGATCGCCGACTCGATCGCGAGGGTCTGGTAGTACGTCGCCGCCTCGGTGCCCCACAGGAAGAGGTACTTCCCGGCCTTCTTCGCCTCCGCACCGAGCGCCTTGGCCTCCTCCCACGTCGCCGGCGGCGTCCAGCCGTTCTTCTCGAAGAGGCTGCCCGAGTACCAGACGCCGTACACCGTGAGCACGTAGTTGAGAGCCGCGAACTTGTCCCCGTAGGTCCCCGGGGCCAGGACTCCCTCGTACAGGGTGTCGCGGATGGTCGTGCCCTCGACGTTCGGCGCGTCGATGACGTCGGTGAGGTCCTCGAGCTGGTCGAGGATCGTGTTGAAGCCCATCGACTGGGCTCCCGAGTTGTCCACCAGGTCGGGCGGGTTCCCGCCCACGAACCGTGGTTGGAGCTCCGTCGCGATCTGCGTGGAGGGCGAGACCTTGACCGAGGAGCCGGCGTGCAGGCCGGCGAGGACCTTGCCCGCGAACTCGACGTAGTCGACGCCGTAGCCGCCGTCGAAGATCACCGCGTCGATCGTGGTGTTCTCCGCCATGCCGAAGGGGTTCTTCGCGTCGGTGCTGCCGGTCGCGGCGCTCGTGGTCGCCTCGCCTCCGCCACCGCCCGTGGCGCATGCCGCGAGCGGGAGGCCGAACGGGACGGCGGCGGCCGTGTACATCACGGCGCGGAGCACCGACCGACGGGAGGGCTGGGGGGTGATCTTGCTCTGGTCAGTGGTGAAGTTGCTGGTCATCGTCGTTGATGCCCTTCGTGTCAGGGTGCGCCCGAGAGCGCCCCGTCAACCGTGCTGCTGTGCCCGCTCGGGCCCTGCGCCGACCTCCTCGTCTCGCGCCGCGTGAGCCGTTACGGCGGGTTCCGCACCGCTCACGGAAATATCTCCCATCCACCACAGGGATGGAGTGGAAAATATTCACGCCAGGTCGCCACGTCAACAGCCGACACGACAGTGTGACCGGACTGGTATAGATCACCCGCGCGCGTGCGGGTGGCCCCTTACGAGGCGGGCGTCGCGAGCCGGACCGGCGCCGGCTCCACGAGGACGGAGAAGTTCACCGACCGAGCGATGAAGCACAGGGCGTGCGCGCGGCGGTGCAGTTCCGCGACGGCCTCGTCGGTGGCCTCCGGCCCGGCGTCGACGGTGACTCGCGGGCGCAGCGTGACGTCCGTGAACTGGCCTTCGCCGCGCGACTCCACCCGCATCGTGCCGGTCGTCTCGTCCACGTACTCGCGGACCACGAGACCGTGCTCGGCGGCGAGGTGCAGGAACCACAGCATGTGGCACTGCGCCAGGCTCGCGACGAACAGCTCCTCCGGGTTGTGCCGCGTGGGGTCGCCCCGGAACGCCGGGTCGGCGCTGCCGAGCAGCGGCGGCTTGCCCGCCACGACCACCGTGTGGTCCCGCGAGTACGACGTGTAGGACGTCGTGCCCGGCCCGCCGCCGGGATCGGTGACGTCGGGCCAGGCGACGGTGACGGCGTAGTTGTGGTGCGCACCCATGGCCACACGCTAGGGCGTCAGGCGGCGCTGCGCTTACCGGGACGCTTGGACGCGCTCTTCCCCTTCGAGGAGGACTTCCCGGTGGTCTTCGCCGTGGCCTTTCCCGTGCCCTTCGCCGAGCTCCGCGCCCGCGGTGCCGACGAGGCCGACGTCGCCGCGGCCGACCGCGCACGGCCGGCCGGAGCCGCGATCGGCACGGCCGGGTGCTCCTCGAGGATCGGCGCGAGGAAGCGGCCCGTGTGGCTGGCCTCCACCTGCGCGACCTCCTCCGGAGTCCCCTCCGCCACGACCGTCCCGCCGCCGGAGCCGCCCTCCGGCCCCATGTCCACGATCCAGTCCGCGCTCTTGATGACGTCGAGGTTGTGCTCGATCACCAGCACGGTGTTGCCCTTGTCCACGAGCGACTGGAGGACGCCGAGCAGCTTGCGGATGTCCTCGAAGTGCAGGCCGGTGGTCGGCTCGTCCAGCACGTAGATGGTGCGGCCCGTGGACCGCTTCTGCAGCTCGCTCGCGAGCTTGACCCGCTGCGCCTCGCCGCCCGAGAGCGTGGGCGCGGGCTGCCCGAGGCGGACGTACCCGAGGCCCACCTCGACCAGCGTGGTGAGGTAGCGCGAGATCGCGGGGAACGCGGCGAAGAACTCCGCGGCCTCCTCGATCGGCATGTCCAGCACGTCGGCGACCGTCTTGCCCTTGAAGTGCACCTCGAGGGTCTCGCGGTTGTACCGGGCGCCGTGGCACACCTCGCACGGCACGTAGACGTCGGGCAGGAAGTTCATCTCGATCTTCAGCGTGCCGTCGCCCGCGCACGCCTCGCAGCGCCCGCCCTTGACGTTGAAGGAGAAGCGACCCGGCCCGTAGCCCCTGACCTTCGCCTCCTCGGTCTCCGCGAAGATCTTGCGGATCCGGTCCCAGACGCCCGTGTAGGTGGCCGGGTTGGACCGCGGCGTGCGCCCGATCGGCCCCTGGTCGACGTGCACCACCTTGTCGAGCTGGTCCATGCCGGTCACCCGGGTGTGCCTGCCCGCCACCTGGCGCGCCCCGTTGAGCTCGTTGGCGAGCACGGTGTGCAGGATCGAGTTCACGAGGGTCGACTTGCCTGACCCCGAGACCCCGGTAACGGCCGTGAGCACCCCGAGCGGGAACGACACGTCGATCCCCCGCAGGTTGTTCTCCCGGGCGCCGACGACCGTGACCTTCCGGCCGGGGTCGGTCGCGCGACGCTCCGCGGGAAGCGCGATGCTGCGCCGGCCGGAGAGGTAGGCGCCGGTCATCGAGCCCTCGGCCTCGAGGAGGCCGGCGTAGTCGCCCGAGTGCACGACGCGGCCACCGTGCTCGCCCGCGCCGGGGCCCACGTCGACGATCCAGTCGGCCGCGCGGATGGTGTCCTCGTCGTGCTCGACGACGATCAGGGTGTTGCCGAGGTCGCGCAGGCGGGTCAGCGTCTCGATGAGGCGACGGTTGTCGCGCTGGTGCAGGCCGATCGACGGCTCGTCCAGCACGTACAGCACCCCGACGAGGCCCGAGCCGATCTGGGTCGCGAGCCGGATGCGCTGCGCCTCGCCGCCCGACAGGGTTCCGGCCGGGCGCTCGAGCGACAGGTAGTGCAGGCCCACGTCGACGAGGAAGCCGAGGCGGGCGTGGATCTCCTTGAGGACCTCGGCCGCGATGGCGCGCTCGCGCTCGCCCAGCTCGAGACCGTCGAGGAAGTGCTTGGCCTGGTCGATGGGGAGGCGGCACACGTCCCAGATGGACTTGCCGCCGACGGTGACCGCGAGGACCTCGGGCTTGAGCCGCGCCCCCGAGCACACGGGGCACGGGACCTCCCGCATGTAGGCCTCGTACTTCTCCTTCGACCAGTCCGACTCGGTCTCCCGGTGCCGCCGCTCCAGGAAGGTCACCGCGCCCTCGAAGCCGGTCGAGTACTGCCGCTCCCGGCCCCACCGGTTCTTGTACCGCACGTGCACCTGGTGGTTGCGGCCGAACAGGATCGCGTCGCGGGCGCGCTGCGGCAGGGCACGCCACGGCACGTCCATGGAGAAGCTCATCTCGTCCGCCAGGGCGGTGAGCACCCGCTCGAAGTACTCCGACGACGTCTGCGCCCACGGCACGACGGCGCCGTCCCGCAGCGTCTTCTCCTCGTCCGGCACGACGAGGTCCGGGTCGACCTCGAGGCGGAACCCGATGCCCGTGCACTCCGGGCACGCGCCGTAGGGGGCGTTGAAGGAGAACGTGCGCGGCTCGATCTCGTCGAGCGCCAGAGGGTGGTCGTTGGGGCACGCCCGCTTCTCGGAGAACTTGCGTACCCGGTCGAGGTCGTCGATGTCGGCGTCGACGAGCTCGACCATGACCAGGCCGCCCGCGAGCCGCAGCGCGGTCTCCACCGAGTCGGTGAGGCGGCGCTGGACGCCGTCGCGGGACACGAGGCGGTCGACGACGACCTCGATGTCGTGCTTGAGCTTCTTCTCGAGGCTGGGCGGGCTCGTCAGCTGCACGACCTCGCCGTCGACCCGGGCGCGGGCGAAGCCCTGCGTCTGCAGCTCGGCGAACAGGTCGGCGTACTCGCCCTTGCGCCCGCGCACGACGGGCGCGAGCACCTGGTAGCGGGTGCCCTCCGGCAGCTCGAGCAGCTTGTCGACGATCTGCTGCGGCGTCTGCGAGCGCACCGGCTCCCCGCACACGGGGCAGTGCTGCGTGCCGGCGCGCGCGAAGAGCAGGCGCAGGTAGTCGTAGACCTCCGTGATCGTCCCGACCGTCGACCGGGGGTTGCGGTTGGTCGACTTCTGGTCGATCGACACCGCGGGCGACAGGCCCTCGATGAAGTCGACGTCGGGCTTGTCCATCTGGCCGAGGAACTGGCGCGCGTACGCGGAGAGCGACTCCACGTAGCGGCGCTGCCCCTCGGCGAAGATCGTGTCGAACGCCAGGGACGACTTTCCCGAGCCCGAGAGCCCGGTGAAGACGATCAGCTCGTCGCGCGGGAGATCCAGCTCGATGTTGCGCAGATTGTGCTCGCGGGCGCCGGAGATGACGAGGCGGTTGCTCACCCCGGCATCCTACGTCGGGGGGCCGACATTCGTACAGGCGTTCTATGCCGTTTGGGGTCTTTTCGTGTGCCTGACCGGTCACACCCGTGCCCCTGGACACCCGGCGACCGCACCCGGCCGGGGTGCTTGGATACCGCCATGTCCGTCTACGCCGTCACGTACGTCTACGTCACCGACCCCGACCGGCTCGCCGAGGTCCGGCCCGAGCACCGGGAGTTCCTCCGCGGCCTGCACGAGGACGGCACCTTGCGCGTGTCCGGCCCGCTGCCCGCCACGCCCGACGGCGAGCCCGGCGGGGCGCTCCTGCTCGTCGAGGCCGCCGACGAGACCGGCGCCCTCGAGCTCCTCGCGGGCGACCCCATGCGGCGCGAGGGGCTGGTCGCGCACCGTGCCGCGCGCGAGTTCGTGCCGGTGATCGGCGGCTTCGCCGGCTGACGCCCGCTCCCACCGCGCGCGAGCCCCGACGGCGTCACCGTCCGGGGCCCGCGCGCTCTCGTCGTCAGCGGCCCGAGGTCTCCGACGGGGAGGACGAGGAGGGCGGCCCGGGCTCCGAGTCCTGCGCCACGGCGTCCGGCGTGCCCGACGACGCCGGCCCCGCCACGTCCGCCGCCGCCTCCGTCGTGCCCTTCGCCGCCACGGCGGCCGTGCGGCGCGTCTTCGCCAGGCTCGCGACCGTCGCGATCGCGATCGAACCGAGGATCACGGCCAGGGAGAGCCAGATCGGGATCTCGGGCGCCCAGGCGACGTGCTCGCCACCGTTGATGAACGGCAGCGTGTTGGTGTGCAGCGCCTCGAGGATGAGCTTGACGCCGATGAACCCGAGGATGACCGCCAGCGCGATCGGGAGATAGACCAGGCGCTCGAGCAGGCCACCGAGCAGGAAGTAGAGCTGCCGCAGGCCCATGAGGGCGAAGATGTTCGCGGTGAAGACGATGAACGGGTCCTTCGTCAGCCCGAAGATCGCGGGGATCGAGTCGAGCGCGAACAGCAGGTCCGTCGAGCCGATGGCCACGAACACCACGAGCATCGGGGTGAACAGCTTCTTGCCGTCGACCACGGTCCGGATCTTGGCGCCGTCGTACTCCTTGCTCACGGGCAGGACCCGCCGCAGGAGCCGGATCGCGACGTTCTCCTTGAACTCCTCCTCGTCGTCGTCCCCGGCCACGAGCTTGATCGCCGTGTAGATGAGGAAAGCGCCGAAGAGGTAGAAGACCCACACGAACTGCTCGAGGATCGCCGCCCCCGCGAGGATGAACGCCCCGCGCAGCACCAGCGCGATGATGATGCCGACCATCAGCACCATCTGCTGGTGCTTCTTCGGCACCGCGAAACGCGACATGATGATGACGAAGACGAACAGGTTGTCCACGCTCAGGGAGTACTCCGTGAGCCAGCCGGCGTAGAACTCGCCGGCGGGGGCCGTGCCGCCGACGGCGAGCATGATGAGGCCGAAGACGAGGGCGAGCGCCACGTAGAAGCCCACCCAGATGCCGCTCTCCTTCATGGAAGGCACGTGCGGCCGGCGCCCGACGATGGCGAGGTCGACGGCCAGCAGCAGGATCAGGGCGGCGAGCGAGGCCGCCTCGAACCAGAACGGCAGCTCGTGGATCATGCGTCTCCTTCAGGAGTGGTGGACGACGCGGCGCCGACCCGGCGCTGCCGGTCTCGACGGTCACGCGCCAGCGAGGCGATGGTCGTGACGGCCAGGACCACCACGATGAAGGACAGGGACACGCTGGTCGGGATCTCCGGGATCGCCTCGACGTGGTGCCCGCCGTTGATGAACGGCAGCTCGTTCGTGTGCAGCGCGTGGATGACGAGCTTGACGCCGATGAACCCGAGGATCGCCGCCAGACCGTAGTTGAGGAAGACGAGCCGGTCCAGCAGGCCGTCCACGAGGAAGTACAGCTGGCGCAGCCCGAGCAGCGAGAACGCGTTCGCGGCGAACACCAGGTAGGTCTCCTGGGTGAGGCCGAAGATCGCGGGGATCGAGTCGACGGCGAACAGCAGGTCGGCGCTGCCGATCGCGACCATGACGATGAGCATGGGCGTGATGTACCGCTTGCCGTCGATCTTCGCGGTCATCTTGTCGCCGACGTACGAGTCGGTCGTGGGGAACAGCCGCCGCGTCAGCCGCAGGACGCCGTTCTCGTGCCACTCCTCGTCGTGACCGGTGCCCGACCGGGCCTGCGCGATCGCCGTCCAGATGAGGAACGCCCCGAAGAGGTAGAACACCCAGGCGAAGTTCGCGATGATCGCCGCGCCGGCGATGATGAACACGGTGCGCAGCACGAGGGCGATCGTGATGCCGATGAGGAGCACACGCTGCTGGTACTCCCGTGGCACCCGGAAGCTCGTCATGATGAGGACGAAGACGAACAGGTTGTCGACGCTGAGCGACTTCTCGGTGATGTACCCCGCGAAGTACTCGCCGCCGTACGTCCCGCCCCACACGATCCACACGATCACGCCGAACACGACCGCGACCGCGACGTACGCGAGCGACCACGTGGCCGACTCGCGCAGCGTGGGGGCGTGCGGGGTGCGCACGTGACCGACGTAGTCGACCGCGAGCATCGCGAGGATCACGACGACGGTGACGATCCAGACCCAGACGGGCACATCCATGGAAACTCCTCCGGTACGTAGCACTGAGCACCGGAGGTCTTCCCCACCCGGAGCGGCTGCGAGCCAGACATCCGGGCCGACGAGGCCGGACCGGCGTCTGTGCCGGACGTGATGACGACCTCACCGTGGGCGGGGTACTCCCCTCCAACCCGGACACCTTACATGACACCCCGGGCGGCTCGTCCGCGCACATCAGAGGACGGAACCGCTGGTCAGCGAGCCTCCCCGGGCGGGCCCCGCACGGGTCAGGCGGTGGCCGCCTGCATCTGCCGCAGCTCCTTCTTCAGCCCGCCGATCTCGTCACGCAGACGTGCCGCGACCTCGAACTGCAGCTCCGCGGCCGCGGCGTGCATCTGGTCGCTGAGCTCCTGGATGAGCTCCGCGAGCTCGCCCGCGGCGGCGCCGGCGAGGCGGTTGCCTGTCGTGGCACCCTCCTTCGGTCCGCCCGGCACGGGCGCTCGCCCCTTGCCCTGGGCCGACGCCGGCGCCTTGCGGTAGCCGCCCGAGAGCAGCTCCTGCGTGTCGATGTCCTCGCGGGCCAGCATGTCGGTGACGTCCGCGATCTTCTTGCGCAGCGGCTGCGGGTCGATCCCGTGCTCGGTGTTGTAGGCCACCTGCTTCGCGCGCCGGCGGTCCGTCTCGTCGAGGGCGTACCGCATCGCGGGCGTGATCTTGTCCGCGTACATGTGCACCTGGCCGGTGACGTTGCGTGCCGCACGCCCGATCGTCTGGATGAGGGACCGCTCGGAGCGCAGGAAGCCCTCCTTGTCGGCGTCGAGGATCGCCACGAGCGACACCTCGGGCAGGTCGAGGCCCTCGCGCAGCAGGTTGATGCCGACCAGCACGTCGTACTCGCCCAGCCTCAGCTCGCGCAGCAGCTCGACGCGGCGCAACGTGTCCACCTCCGAGTGCAGGTACCGCACCCGCACGTCCTTCTCGAGGAAGTAGTCCGTGAGGTCCTCGGCCATCTTCTTGGTGAGCGTCGTGACGAGCACGCGCTCGTCGCGGTCGACCCGCTCGCGGATCTCGTGCAGCAGGTCGTCGATCTGGCCGGTGGTCGGCTTGACGATCACCTCCGGGTCGACGAGACCCGTGGGCCGGATGACCTGCTCGACCACGCCGTCGGACATGGACAGCTCGTAGTCGCCCGGGGTCGCGGACAGGTAGACCGTCTGCCCGATCCGCTCGACGAACTCCTCCCAGCGCAGCGGGCGGTTGTCCATCGCGCTCGGCAGCCGGAAGCCGTGCTCGACGAGCGACCGCTTGCGCGACATGTCGCCCTCGAACATGGCGCCGATCTGCGGCACCGTCTGGTGCGACTCGTCGATGACGAGCAGGAAGTCCTCGGGGAAGTAGTCGAGCAGCGTGTTCGGCGGGGAGCCCTGCTCGCGACCGTCGATGTGCCGCGAGTAGTTCTCGATGCCGCTGCACGTGCCGATCTGGCGCATCATCTCGATGTCGTACGTGGTGCGCATGCGCAGCCGCTGCGCCTCGAGCAGCTTGTTCTGCCGCTCGAGCTCCGCGAGCCGGTCCGCGAGCTCGGTCTCGATCCCGGCGATCGCCCGCTCCATGCGCTCGGGCCCGGCGACGTAGTGCGTGGCCGGGAAGAGGTAGACGCTCTGCTCGGAGCGGATCACCTCGCCCGTGAGCGGGTGCAGCGTCTGGATCGACTCGATCTCGTCGCCGAACATCTCGATGCGGACGGCGAGCTCCTCGTACACGGGGATGATCTCCACCGTGTCGCCGCGCACGCGGAACGTGCCGCGCGTGAAAGCCATGTCGTTGCGCGTGTACTGCATCTGCACGAAGCGTCGGAGCATGTCGTCGCGGTCGACCACGTCACCGACGTCGAGGCGCACCATCCGGTCCACGTACTCCTGCGGGGTGCCCAGGCCGTAGATGCACGACACGGACGCGACGACCACGACGTCGCGCCGGGTCAGCAGCGACGACGTCGCCGAGTGCCGCAGGCGTTCCACCTCGTCGTTGATCGACGAGTCCTTCTCGATGTAGGTGTCCGTCTGCGCGATGTACGCCTCGGGCTGGTAGTAGTCGTAGTACGAGACGAAGTACTCGACGGCGTTGTTGGGCAGCAGCTCGCGGAACTCGGTGGCCAGCTGCGCGGCGAGCGTCTTGTTCGGCGCCATGACGAGCGTGGGGCGCTGCAGCTTCTCGATGAGCCACGCCGTCGTCGCGCTCTTGCCCGTCCCCGTCGCGCCGAGGAGGACCACGTCCTTCTCCCCCGCCTGCACGCGCGACGCCAGGTCCGCGATCGCGGTGGGTTGGTCTCCCGAGGGTTCGTAGTCGGACACCACCTCGAAGGGGGCCACCGCACGCTGCAGGTCGGTCACGGGTCGCATGGCACCACGGTACGGCGCACCCCTGACACGTCACCGGGCGACGGGACGAGCCGGGACAGGGGGGTGAAATTCCGACATTTCTTTTGTAAGGACAGGGTCGTAACCCTAGGGTGGCGCCGTCAGCCAGCCCTCGACCGTGGAGACCCATGCGTACCCTCGCCTCTCGCACCCCCGCACCGTCGGACCGCCCGCGCGTCATCGCGGCGCGCGCGGCCGCCGGCATCGTCGGCACCGTCGGCATCCTCGGTATCGCCGGCGTCCCCGGTGCCACGGCCAGCGCGACGACGACGGCATCGGTGTCCCCCGCGTGCGAGGCCGGCACGCTGCCCGGCCCGCAGACCGGCATCACCGTGGCCGAGGACGGCACGGCCGTGTTCGTCGGGGGCGACTACCGGGCGCACGAGGCGGCGGCCGAGAGCGAGGGTCGCCTCGTCGTGGGCGGCGACGTGACGATCGAGGCCGGCCTCCTCAACCTCGGCCGCGTGGGCGTCGGCTCCGGTGTCGTCCCCGCCCCGGGTGACGTCCTCGTCGCGGGCGGCGACGTGACCGTCGCCGAGGGCTCACGACTCGACGTCAACCACGGCGTCACGGGCGGTGGTGACGTCCGGACGGGCGGGACCTTCGCCGGGGTGGTGGAGCTCAACGGCGGCACGCTCCACCAGCGGGCGGCCGACGCAGCGGGCGCGGCGTCCGCACACCGCACCGCGCTCGACGGGCTCTCGGCCGAGCTCGCGGACCTGGCACCCACCGGCGACCTCGACACCACGGGCGCCTCCCCGCGGCTGGCCGGCGACGGCGTCTCCGACCCCCAGGTGTTCTCGATCACCACCGCCGAGGCCGCCGGCCTCGACACCGTCGTCCTCGCCGACGTGGGCGACAGCGCCGTGGTCGTCAACGTCCGCGGCACGGACGGCCGGCTCGACACCGTGCACACCGCGGCGGGAGACGTCGCGCACCGGATCGACGACGGCGCGGCGCTCGGCGCCTGGGCGCCGCGCGTCGTGTGGAACTTCCCGACCGCCACGTCGCTCGACCTCGCCGGCGGCAGCCAGCTCGTCGGCTCCGTCCTCGCGCCGCGCGCCGACGTGCGACAGGGCGCCCACACGAACGGCCGCCTCTGGGTAGGCGGCGACCTCGACCTCGGGACCGGGGGCAGCGGCATCGAGCACCACAACTACCCGTGGACGGGTGAGTGCGTCGACGTCCCCGCGGTCACCCCGCCCGGCGGCACCACCGAGGAGAACGAGGAGAACGAGGAGGCCGGAGGATCGACCCCGGAGCCGACGACGACGCCCTCCACGCCGTCCACCTCCACGCCGGACGACACCCCGAGCACGCCCGCCGCCCCGGAGGCCGGCGAGACGCCCGCGACGAGCGGACCGGGCTCCGGCGACGACGTGGCTCTTGCCGCCGCCCGGCCGGCGGACGCCGCCGAGCCGACCGCCGCCGCCGGCGGCGCGGAGACCACCGTGCCCACCGCGAACCCCGCGGCGTCCCAGGACGAGCTGCCCCGCACCGGCGCACAGGTCGGTGTCGCCGCGGCCGCGGCCGCCGTCCTGCTCGGCGCGGGCGGTGTCCTTCTCTCCCTGCGCCGCCGGGCCGCGCTGCGCACGAGCCGCGGCTGACGGACGGCCCGCCGGCGCCGTTGCCCTGCTGACCCGGGGCGACGGTGTCGGCGGCCTCACAGGAGGTTCGACGCGCGGACCCGGACTCGCCTCGGTACCGTTTCGGCGAAGTGCCCGACGAGGCGTGGAACTTCCGGGTCGGAGCCAGTGCGCCGGTGGTCCGCGCCGACCTGCAGGAGTGATGCATGACCACCCCGCGCGGCGGCCGCCGCAGCCGTCCCACGACGACCGCCGACGCCACTCCCGTCGCCCGACGCCGACGCCGCGCGGGGGCGACCACCGCCGTCGCGGCTCTGCTCGGCGCGTTGGCGTTCAGCGGGTCCGCCGCCCTCCCCGTGGGCGTGGCGGACGCGGCGCCCCCGGACCTCCTCCCGCCCGCCGCGGGCATCCTGCCCGGCCCCGCCGCGGGCGGCGACACCCCGGGTTCGTGGGGACCGTGCGTGCCCGACCCTGAGTCGGACGACAGCTGCACGGGGTGGCAGTGGCCGCCCGCGACGGCCGGCTCGCAGGGCACCGACAACGCTCCCAACGTCATCGTCGGCGGCGACTTCACCGCGACCGACGGCGCCGCGGAGAGCGAGGGCCTGCACGTCGTCCAGGGCGACGCGCTCTTCGAGCGACGCCCCTACAACGTCGGCGTCGTCGGCGTGGGCTCCCTCGTCACCCCGGCCGACCGTGCGGACATGCTCGTCGTCGGCGGCGACCTCACCGTGGCGAACCCGTCGGTGAACCAGGCCCCCGAGCCAGCCAACGTCATCGTAGGCAGCTCGATCGCCCCGTACCGCACCGGCACGATCCGCGTGGGCGGCGCGCACCAGTTCCGTGACCCGTCGTACGACGCCTCGAGCAGCCCGTTCGGTCAGCTCGGCACCGTCGACTCGGCCCACCAGGACCCGCCGACCCAGTTCCAGAACCAGCTCTTCGACGACGTCGGCGTGATCGACACGGACCACTACACCGACCTCTTCGGCGGGACGGGGAAGATGGCCCGGTACTCCCAGCAGTGCTACGCCGAGCTGAGCACGACCAGCGCGACCTCCGTGGTCAACGCCGGCGGCACCCTCGGCCTCGAGCACGGCACCTTCACCCAGACGGGCGACGACGTCACCCTCACGAGCGACGGCAGCGGCGACCTCGTCGTGTTCGACCTGCCCGCGACCCTCGGTTCCGGGACGACCGGCGTGCAGGTCGACATCACCGGCGTCGCCGACGGGGCGACCGTGCTGATCAACACCCTGGCCGAGGGCCCGGTCCGCCAGGTCGTCGGCAGCGTCACCTGGAACGGCGGCGAGACTTCCCTGCAGGACGTCCGGTCGATCCTGTGGAACTACCCCTTCTCGACCGACCTCACCCTGGGTGGCGGCGCCCAGCTGCCCGGCTCCCTCCTCGTCGGCAGCGCGTCGTCCACCCTCGACCAGAGCTACTCCGGCGTCAACGGGCGTACCTACACGCCCGGCGACCTCGTCCACTCGAACACCCTCGGCGGCTCCGGCAAGGAGTTCCACGCCTACCCGTTCGACGGCGCGCTGGGCTGCGTCCAGACGACCTCCGGCACGTTCGCGGTGTCCAAGGCGCTCGACGGCGACGGGGCGTCCGCGGTCCCGGACGGCACGACGTTCACCGTCGGCTGGGAGGTGACCGGGCCCGCCGGCTCCCCGAACCTGGGCCGCACCGGCACGCTGGAGGTCGAGGCCGACGGGGCGGCGGTCACGGGGCCGTCCGACCTGGCCGAGGGCGACGAGGTCACCCTCTCCGAGCCGACGTTCCCCGGCGTCGACGACGTGGGGTGGGGCGACCCGGTGATCAGCCCGAACCCGGTCATGATCGGAGTCACGGGCACGGTCGTGGACGTCTCCGTCACCAACACGGCGACGCTGCAGCGCGGTGGGTTCACCGTCACGAAGGAGGTCGCCGGCGACCACGGTGCCTCGACCACCGAGTTCACCGGGACGTGGACCTGCTCCGCCCCGAACACGGACGGCGACGCCTCCGGCACGTGGTCCCTCGCGGACGGCGAGGAGCTCGCCCTCGACGGCTTCCCGGCCGGCACCACGTGCGAGGTCACCGAGGACGAGATCAACGACGCCAACGGCACCTGGGAGTCGACGATCGCCCCGGCCGGTGAGCTCACCATCACCGACGGCGAGGCGTCTGCCCAGGTCGTGACGGTGACCAACACGTTCACCAGCACGGTCGGCGCGTTCACGATCACCAAGGAGGTCGCAGGCGGCGAGGGCGGCACGGTCGACGAGTTCACCGTCGACTGGGTCTGCACCGCGCCCGACGGCACGCAGACCGGCGGTACCGTGACGCTCGCGGGCGGCGAGACCTCCGACCCGATCGGCGGCCTGCCCGTGGGGACGACCTGCGCGATCAGCGAGCCCGAGGTCGACGACCCGGCGGGCACCTGGGTCGCCGACATCACCCCGGACGAGATCACGATCGGCAGCGAGGACCCGACCGACGTCGCCGCCGTCACCGTGACCAACACGTTCAGCACGGAGCCGGTCGGCGGGTTCACCGTGACCAAGGTCGTGGACGGCGACGCCTCGGCCGCGACGGTCCGTGAGTTCTCCGGCACCTGGACCTGCTCCGCCGAGAACCTCGCGGGCGACGCGTCGGGCGCCTGGAGCCTCGCGGGCGGCGGGTCCGTCGTCGTCGACGGCTTCCCCGTCGGCACCACCTGCGACGTCGCCGAGGACGACGTCTCCGACGACGCCGGCACGTGGGCCTCGTCGATCGCCCCGGCCGGTGAGCTCACCGTCACCGAGGACGGCGCCGGCGCCACCGTCGTGACCGTGACGAACACGTTCACCCCGACCGTCCCGTCCCCGTCGCCCAGCCCGTCGGAGAGCACGCCCGCGCCCAGCCTGAGCGACTCGACCCCCGCGCCGAGCACACCCACGCCGTCGAGCAGCACCACCGCACCCCGCCCGGACACGGGAACGGGCGGGGGCACGGGCTCGGGTGACGACGGGACCCTGCCCCGCACGGGAGCCCAGGTGGCGACCGCCGTCGCCCTCGCCGCGCTCCTGGTGGGCGGCGGGACGCTCGCGCTGCTCGCCGCCCGCCGACGCCGGGGCTGACCGCCCGGCACGACGGCGCCCGGCCGGGGGCCCCGGCCGGGCGTCGTCGTCGTGGTGACGGTGTGGTCGTCGGGACGTGGCGTCGTCCGGACGGTGTCGCGGTACGGCCGGGAGCCCGTTCAGGCCCGGGAGGCCTCGCCCTCGGACTCCTGCTCCACCTCGCTGCGGAGCCGCTCCCACAGCGCGTCGACCTGCTCCCGCAGCCCGTCCACCGGCCCGGAGCCGTCCAGCACGACGTCCGCGACGGCCGTCCGCTCCTCGTCCGTCGCCTGCGCCCCGACTCGCGCCCGCGCGGCCGACTCGTCGAGGCCGCGCCCGTCGACGAGTCGCGCGACCCGCAGCTCCGCCGGCGCGTGCACGACCACGAGCAGGTGGAAGCGGTCCGCCTGCCCGGTCTCGACCAGCAGCGGGATGTCGTGGACCACGACGGCCCGGTCGTCCGCGGCCCCGGCGAGCGCCTCCCGCTCGGCGGCGAGGCGGCGGATCTCCGGGTGCAGGATGCCCTCGAGCCGCGCACGGGCGGCGGCGTCGTCGAAGACCAGCCGCCCGAGCGCCGGGCGGTCGAGGGAGCCGTCCGCCGCGAGGACGCCCTCGCCGAAGGCGTCCACGACCTCCTCGAGCCCCACCGTCCCGGGCTCCACCACCTCCCGGGCGAGGACGTCGTGATCGATGACGACGGCACCCAGCTCGGCGAGGCGGCGCGCGACGACGGACTTGCCTGCGGCGATGCCGCCCGTGAGGCCGATGCGAAGCATGGGCCCATCCTGCCCCCGGCGTAGGCTTCCCGCCATGAACGTCCGCGGTGCCGGGCCGCGGCGCACGAGGGGGGTGGCATGGCGGGCGGAGGAATGATGCGCTCGTACCTGAAGGACTCGTCGGTCACCGACCGACGTCTGACGGGCCCCACCCTCCGGCGGATCCTCGCCTTCGCCCGCCCGTACCGGGCCCAGCTCGTCGGGTTCGTCGGCCTGCTGGTGCTCAGCGCGGGGGCCGGCGCCGCGACGCCGCTGCTGTTCCGCCGGCTCATCGACGACGGTATCGCCCACGGCGACCGCGCGATCGTCGTGTCGATGGCCGCCGCGGCCGCGGGGATCGCCCTGGCCTCCGCGGCGCTGGCGGTGGCGGAGCGCTGGTTGTCCTCCCGGGTCGGTGAAGGCCTGATCCTCGACCTGCGGACCGCCGTCTTCGACCACGTCCAACGGATGCCGCTCGCCTTTTTCGCACGGGCCCGCACCGGAGCCCTGGTGCAGCGCCTCAACGGCGACGTCCTCGGCGCGCAGCAGGCGTTCACGTCGACGCTGCAGACCGTCGTCTCGAACGGGCTGACGATCACCTTCACCCTGGCCGCGATGGTCGCCATGTCCTGGCGGCTCACCCTCGTGTCCCTCGTCCTGCTGCCCGTGTTCGTCCTCCCGGCGCGCTGGTTCGGCCGGCGCCTCGCCGCGCTCGCGCGGACCGGGTACGACCTCAACGCCGACGCCGGGCAGATGATGAACGAACGCTTCAACGTGGCCGGCGCCCACCTGGTCAAGGTGTTCGGCGACCCGGCGGCGGAGAGCGCCCGGTACGCCGCGCAGGTGCGGCAGCTGCGCGACCTCGGCGTCCGGACGGCCCTGCTGGGGACCTGGTTCCGCGTGGGCCTCACGACCATGGCCTCGGTCGCGATCGCGCTGGTCTACGGCCTCGGCGGGCTGCAGGCCGTCGCCGGCGAGCTCACCGTCGGCACGGTCGTCGCCCTCACCGCGTACCTCGGTCGTCTCTACGGACCGCTCACGGCGATGTCGAACGTGCAGGTCGACGTCATGACGGCGCTCGTCAGCTTCGAGCGCGTGCTCGAGGTGCTCGACCTCGAGCCGGCGCTCGCCGAGAAGCCCGGCGCCGCGGATCTGCGGACCGCGGTGGCCGACCGGGGCGCGTCCGTCGAGCTCGACCACGTGACGTTCCGGTACCCGCGGGCCGACGAGGTCTCCCTCGCCTCCCTGGAGTCGGTGGCGACGCTGCGCTCGGACCCCACCGGCAACACGCTGCGGGACGTGTCCTTCTGCGTGCCCGCCGGTGCGATGGTGGCGCTCGTCGGGCCGTCGGGCGCCGGCAAGACCACCGTCTCGCAGCTCGTCTCCCGCCTCTACGACCCCACGTCCGGCGCCGTCCGCATCGCCGGCCAGGACCTCCGCGACGTCACGGCCGCGTCGCTGCGCGGCACGGTCGGCGTCGTCGCGCAGGAGGCGCACCTCTTCCACGACACGGTGGCCGCCAACCTCCGCTTCGCCCGCCCCGAGGCGACGGACGACGAGCTCGAGCAGGCGCTGCGCCAGGCCCGGATCTGGGACCTGGTGGCCCGGCTGCCCGAGGGCGTGGACACGGTCGTCGGCGACCGCGGCTACCGTCTGTCCGGCGGGGAGCGTCAGCGCCTCGCCATCGCGCGGCTGCTGCTCAAGGCGCCCGACGTGGTCGTCCTCGACGAGGCGACCGCGCACCTGGACTCGGAGTCCGAGGCCGCCGTCCAGGCCGCGCTCGACCAGGCTCTCGCCGGGCGCACGTCCCTGGTCATCGCCCACCGGTTGTCGACGGTCCGCGCCGCGGACGCCATCGTCGTCCTCGCCGAGGGCCGCGTGGTGGAGACCGGGACGCACACCGAGCTGCTCGCCGAGGGCGGCCTGTACGCGGAGCTCTACGCGACCCAGTTCGCCGACGCCGCGGCGACCCCGCCCGACTGACGACCCCGACCGAGCAGCGGCCGCCGGGGCACACCGCGAGCCGGGCCCCTCCTCCCCCGGACCCGCGCCCGGACGCACGACGGCGGCCCGCCACCCCGAGGGGTGACGGGCCGCCGTGGCTACCGGTGGGTCGCGGACGACCCGTGCGGTGTCAGTTGCCGGTGAGCTTCTCGCGGAGCGCGGCGAGCGCCTCGTCCGAGGCGAGCGTGCCCGCGGCCTCCTGCGCCGGCGGGGCCGACGAGTAGGAGGAGGACGAGCTGCTGGAGCCGCCACCGGGGACCGCGTCGTTCACGGCCGCGTCGGCGTCCGCCGCGATGGCCGCACGGACCTGCTCGCGGTGCGCCTCCCAGCGGGCGTGCGCCTTGGCGTACTCCGCCTCCCAGGCCTCGCGCTGCGTCTCGAAGCCCTCGAGCCACTCGTTGGTCTCCGGGTCGAAGCCCTCGGGGTACTTGTACTCGCCGTTCTCGTCGTACTCGGCAGCCATGCCGTAGAGCGCCGGGTCGAAGTCCTCGGACTCCGGGTCCATGCCCTCGTTGGCCTGCTTCAGCGACAGCGAGATGCGGCGACGCTCGAGGTCGATGTCGATGACCTTGACGAACACCTCGGCACCGACGCTGACGACCTGCTCGGGCAGCTCGACGTGGCGGACGGCCAGCTCGGAGATGTGCACCAGGCCCTCGATGCCGTCCTCGACGCGGACGAACGCACCGAACGGCACGAGCTTCGTGACCTTGCCGGGCACGACCTGGCCGATGGCGTGCGTGCGGGCGAAGGTCTGCCACGGGTCCTCCTGCGTCGCCTTCAGCGACAGGGAGACGCGCTCGCGGTCGTGGTCGACGTCGAGCACCTCGACGGTGACCTCCTGGCCCACCTCGACGACCTCGGACGGGTGGTCGATGTGCTTCCAGGACAGCTCCGAGACGTGCACCAGACCGTCGACGCCGCCGAGGTCCACGAACGCACCGAAGTTGACGATCGAGGAGACGACACCGGGGCGCACCTGACCCTTCTGCAGCGTCTGCAGGAAGGTGGAGCGGACCTCGGACTGCGTCTGCTCGAGCCAGGCACGGCGCGACAGGACCACGTTGTTGCGGTTCTTGTCGAGCTCGATGATCTTGGCCTCGATCTCCTTGCCGACGTACGGCGCGAGGTCGCGGACGCGACGCATCTCCACGAGGGAGGCGGGGAGGAAGCCACGAAGACCGATGTCGAGGATGAGGCCACCCTTGACGACCTCGATGACGGTGCCGGTGACGACGCCGTCCTCCTCCTTGATCTTCTCGATCGTGCCCCAGGCGCGCTCGTACTGGGCGCGCTTCTTCGACAGGATCAGGCGACCCTCCTTGTCCTCCTTCTGGAGGACGAGAGCCTCGACGGCGTCACCCACGGCGACGACCTCGCCCGGGTCCACGTCGTGCTTGATGGAGAGCTCCCGGGACGGGATGACGCCCTCCGTCTTGTAACCGATGTCGAGGAGGACCTCGTCGCGGTCGACCTTGACGATCGTGCCTTCCACGATGTCACCATCGTTGAAGTACTTGATGGTGGCGTCGACGGCGGCAAGGAAGTCCTCCTCGGTGCCGATGTCGTTGACGGCAACCTGCGGGGCGGACTTCGTGGTGGAGATGGTCATTGAGTAGATGCTCCGATGCGGACAGGACGTAGTGCGGACAGGGTCTGTGGCGAGGGCACCGGGTTGTCGACGTGATGATCGATCCGCCGGCCGTCGTGACGACGGCGATTCGAGCTCAGGGATGTCCCCGGGCGCACTGCACCGCGGACAATCTTATCGATGGCCAGGCGAGGGGTCAACGCGGCCCCCGTGCCACGATGGCCGGGTGAGCGACAATCCTCCCGCGCCCCGTCCCGTCACGCGCGCGGGGTACGACGACGTCCCCGACGACGCCGGCAACGCGGCAGCGCGCGGGTGGTGGGACGAGAACGCCGACGAGTACCTCGCCGAGCACGGGGAGTTCCTCGGTGACGCGGGCTTCCGCTGGGGCCCGGAGGGGCTCACCGAGGCGGAGGCCGGCCTGCTCGGCGACGTCGACGGCGCCCGGGTCGTCGAGCTCGGCGCCGGGGCCGCGCACTGCTCGCGCTGGCTGGCCGGCAGCGGTGCCCGGGTCGTGGCCACCGACGTCTCCGCGCGGATGCTCGCCGGTGCGGCCCGGCTCAACGCCGCCACCGGTACGCAGGTCCCGCTGGTGCAGGCCGACGCCCGGTCGCTCCCGTTCGCCTCCGCCACCGCCGACGTCCTGTTCACCTCGTACGGGGCGATCCCGTTCGTGGCGGACGCGACGCGAGTGCACGCCGAGGCCGCCCGCGTGCTGCGCCCGGGGGGCCGGTGGGTGTTCTCCGTGACGCACCCCGTGCGCTGGGCGTTCCCCGACGACCCGACCGCGCGCGGCCTCACCGTGCACCGCTCGTACTTCGACCGCCGCCCCTACGTCGAGACCGACGACCTGGGCGACGTCCGCTACGCCGAGTACCACCGCACGGTCGGCGACCACGTGCGCGACGTCGCCGCCGCCGGCCTGCGCCTGCGCGACGTCGTCGAGCCCGAGTGGCCGCACTGGAACAGGGCCACGTGGGGCGGCTGGAGCCCGGAGCGCGGCGCCGTGCTGCCCGGCACGGCGATCTTCGTCACGACCAAGGACTGATCCGCGGCCCCGGCGCCGCTCAGGCCGGGCCGAGCGCCCGGTGCGGCACCCAGCCCGCACGACCGTCCCCGGCCACGCACCAGCTCCACCCGGACTCCGGGTCGTCCGCGGCGACCTCCACGGAGTCGCCCTCGGCCACCGCGAGCTCCTGGGTGTCGTACGCCGTGCGCACCACCGCCACCGGGCGGGCGTCGTCCAGGTATCTCGCGGGCACCCACCCGCTGCCGTCGTCGCCCGTCGTCACGAAGACGAACGCGGGCCAGGTGTCGTCGCGGTCGCCGACCCGCACCTCGTCGCCCGGCGCGACGCGCAGCGGCGGCCGCGACGGTATCTCGTGGTCGGCGACCGCGCGGGCCGGCCCCAGGTCCATCGTCGTCTCCCCGTCGTGTCCGGCGTCTGTCGCCGTGCGCCGCTCGGACCGTCAGTGCCCGGCGTCGTGCCAGGTCGCCCCCGCGCCGACGGAGACGTCGAGCGGCACGTCGAGCTCCACCGCGGAGCCCATCTGCGAGCGCAGCACGTCCTCGGCAGCCTCCCGCTCCCCCGGCGCGACCTCGACGACGAGCTCGTCGTGCACCTGCAGCAGCAGCCGCGACGCGAGGCCCCGCTCGTCGAGCTCACGCTGCACGCCGAGCATCGCGACCTTGATGATGTCGGCGGCGCTGCCCTGGATCGGCGCGTTGAGCGCCATGCGCTCGGCCATCTGACGACGCTGCCGGTTGTCGCTCGTGAGGTCGGGCAGGTAGCGGCGGCGGCCCAGGATCGTCGCGGTGTACCCCGTGGCCCGCGCCTCCTCGACCACGCCGGTGAGGTAGTCGCGCACCCCGCCGAACCGGGTGAAGTAGTCGTCCATCAACGACTGCGCCTCGCCGGTCGGGATGGTGAGCTGCTGCGACAGACCGAAGGCGCTCAGCCCGTACGCCAGCCCGTAGCTCATCGCCTTGATCTTCGAGCGCATCTCGGGCGTGACGTCCTCGGGCGCCACCTCGAACACGCGGGAGCCCACGTACCGGTGCAGGTCCTCGCCGGACCGGAAGGCCTCGATCAGCCCCTCGTCCCCGGACAGGTGCGCCATGATGCGCATCTCGATCTGGCTGTAGTCGGCCGTGAGCAGCGTCTCGTAGCCCTCGCCGACCCGGAAGGCACGGCGGATGCGCCGACCCTCCTCCGTGCGGATCGGGATGTTCTGCAGGTTCGGGTCGGTGGAGCTCAGGCGCCCCGTCGCCGCGATCGTCTGCTGGAACGTGGTGTGGATCCGCCCGTCGGGCGCCACGGACTTCAGCAGACCCTCGACCGTGGAGCGCAGCCGGGTCGCGTCGCGGTGCGCCAGCAGGTGCTCGAGGAACGGGTGCTCGGTCTTGACGTACAGGTCCTGCAGGGACGCCGCGTCGGTGGTGTAGCCCGTCTTGATCTTCTTGGTCTTGGGCATGCCGAGCTGGTCGAACAGCACCTCCTGCAGCTGCTTCGGGCTGCCGAGGTTCACCTGCCGGCCGATCACGTCGTAGGCGTCCGCGGCCGCGTCCGCCACCATCGACGCGAACTGCTTCTCGAGCTCCGTGAGGTACTCGACGTCGGCCGCGATGCCCGTGGCCTCCATCCGGCCGAGCACGGCCGTGAGCGGCAGCTCCAGGTCGGTGAGCAGGCCCGCGGCGCCCCGGTCCTCGAGCTGCCCGGACAGCGCCTGGGCCAGGTCGACCACGGCCGCCGCCCGCACCGCCGCCTGGCGGGCACGCGGGTCCTCGTCGCCGCCGTCGAGCGCGAGGTCGAGAGCGCCCTGCCCCGCGGCGTCGGGCGTCTCCCCCGCGGACAGCTCCCGCCCCAGCAGCCGCACCGTGAGGTCGGCGAGGTCGTAGCCGCGCTGGTCGGGGTAGCAGAGGTAGGCCGCGAGCTCGGTGTCGAAGGAGACGCCCTGCAGGTCGAGGCCGCGCCCGGCCAGCTCGTGCCAGGCGGCCTTGGCGCCGTGCACCACCTTCGGTGCCGCCGGGTCGGCGAGCCACGTCGCGAGCGCCCGCTCGTCCTCCGGCGTCACGTCGGCCAGGTCGACGACCGCCGCCGAGGTCTCCCCGTCATGGTCGTCGGCGAGCGCGACGTCCCACGCGTCCCCGGCGCCCGGCGTCGGCGTCCCCGTGACCTCGAGCCCGAGCGGGCGCCCGGAGCGTGCCGCCAACCAGGCGCCCAGACCGCCCGGCTCGAGCGCGGCGAGCGCGACCTGCACGCCCGCGACCTCGGCCGCCTCGGCGGGCTCCGCGGACGGGTCCGCCGCGAGCAGCCGGTCGCGCAGGGCGCCGAACTGCAGGGTGTCCGACACCCGGTGCACCGCCTCACGGTCGAACCCGGCGAGACCCAGGTCGGCCACCGTCAGCGGCAGCTCCACCTCGTCCAGCAGCCGGTTGAGCTCGCGGTTGAGGCGCACCTGGTCGACGGCCTCCCGGAGGTTCCCGGCCGCCTTGCCCTTCAGCTCGTCGACGTGCTCGAGCAGCGGCTCGAGGCCGCCGTAGGTCGTCACCCACTTGGCCGCCGTCTTGGGGCCGACGCCGGGCACGCCCGGGAGGTTGTCGCTCGACTCGCCCACGAGGGCCGCCAGGTCGGGGTACTGCTGCGGCGGGACGCCGTACTTCTCGGCGACGGCCTCCGGCGTCATGCGCGCCAGCTCGGACACGCCGCGCTTCGGGTACAGCACCGTGACGTCCTCGGTGACGAGCTGCAGCGAGTCGCGGTCACCGGAGCAGACGAGGACGTCGAAGCCCGCCTCGCGACCCTCGCGCGCGAGCGTGGCCAGGATGTCGTCGGCCTCGATGCCCTCACGCTGCAGCGCGGGGATGCGCAGCGCCTCGAGCACCTCCTTGATGAGCGGCACCTGGCCGCGGAACACCTCGGGGGTCGCGTCCCGGTTGCCCTTGTACTCGGGGAACCGCTCGGTGCGGAACGTCACCCGGCCGGCGTCGAAGGCGACGGCGGCGTGCGTCGGCTGCTCGTCGCGCAGCAGGTTCGTCAGCATCGAGGTGAACCCGTAGACCGCGTTCGTCACCTGGCCGCTGGACGTCACTAGCGTGTCCGGCAGCGCGAAGAACGCGCGGTACGCCATGGAGTGGCCGTCGATGAGCAGGAGGCGTGGGCGGGTCCCGGTTCGCGCGGAGGTCGTCACGGGTGCCAACCTATCCCGCATGTCTGACACCACCGCCGAAGCACCCCGGTTCCCCCGCACCCTCGAGGAGTGGACCACCGCCGCGGAGGGGACTCTCATCGAGCGCCTCGGGATCCGGCTCACGGAGGTGGCCGCCGACCGCACCGCCGGGACCATGCCGGTGGCCGGGAACACCCAGCCCGCGGGCCTGCTGCACGGCGGCGCGACGGCGTCGCTCGCGGAGACCCTCGGCTCCGTCGCCGCGCAGCAGCACGCCGGTCCGGGGCGCGCCGCGGTGGGCCTGGAGCTCAACGCGACGCACCACCGCGGGGTGCGGTCCGGGAGCGTGCACGGCGTGGCCACCGCTCTGCACCTCGGGCGGTCGACGGCCGCCTACGAGATCGTCGTCACCGACGACGACGGCCGCCGGGTCTGCACGGCGCGACTCACGTGCATGGTCCTCGACGCCCGCTGAGGTATCGCCGAGGACGGGAGGGCCCGCTCAGGACGGGATGGACTCGCTCGCCGCGTCGCGTCGCGGCACGACGCCCAGCGCGGTCACGTCGTCGCCGTCGACGACGTCGTCGCGCTCGGCCGTCCGCTCGGCCGCCGCACGCAGCGCGGCGTCGCGCTCCGCCTGGAAGGCGCGCAGGTCGACCGGCCCGGTCGGCAGGCCCGCGGCACGCGCCCGGCGGCGACGCGCGACGAGGTCTTCGATCGCCGCGCGGGTCGCCTCACGACGCCCCACGCGGACCGCCGTGCGCGTCGCGCGGGGGTTCTCCTGGACGAGCCGGCGCTGCAGCGTCGCCGTGGCCACCACGCGGTGACCCGACGTGGGAGCGAAGCCCAGCCGGGCGAGGAAGCGGTGCATCCCGCGGGCACCCGGGGCCGGCGCGCAGTAGACGTTCTCGGCGCCCCGCTCCCCCGCCACGGCGGCCGCGGCCGCCAGCAGCGCGTGCCCGACACCGCGGCGCCGGGCCGACGGGCTGACGAACACGGCGTCGACGTACAGGCTCGTGCTCGTCGCGAACAGCAGCGGGTCGATGACGCGCAGCACGGCGAAGCCGCAGATCTCGCCCTCGTGGCGCGCGACGAGCACCTGTCCGCCCGCGCCCAGCAGCACGCTCAGGTGCTCCAGCAGGCGAGAGGCGTCCGAGGGGGCTCCCTGCACGGCCGACGGCGACTCCTCGGCGGCACGCTCGGCCAGGCGCGCGACGTCGATCATGTCGTCCTGCTCGACCGGCCGGACCTCGACCGCTGCACGCATCGGCACCTCCTCGACGAAATGACCGTCCCTCCCCCGGGCGCGGCGGGGGCCTTCCCACCCGTGCAGGGGACCCGCCCCGGCAGCCCCGGGGTCACGGTCGTTGAAGCATGAATATCACAGATTGGTCACGACACCCAGGCGACGATAGCGACCCGGCCGCCCGCCGCACAATGGGCAGTGGCCCGGTCGCAGGACTCCTCCTGCGACCGGGCCACCGTGGTGCGGATCAGGCTCCGCCGACCTGCTCGATGACGGCGTCCGCGACCTCGCGCATCGTGAGGCGGCGGTCCATCGACGTCTTCTGGATCCAGCGGAAGGACTCCGGCTCGCTCAGACCCATCTTGGTCATCAGCAGGCCCTTCGCGCGGTCCACGCGCTTGCGCGTCTCGAACCGTTCGGTGAGGTCGGCGACCTCGGCCTCCAGCGCCCCGATCTGCTGGTAGCGGGAGATCGCGATCTCCACCGCCGGCAGCAGGTCCGCCGGGGTGAACGGCTTGACGACGTACGCCATCGCGCCGGCGTCGCGCGCCCGCTCGACGAGCTCGGTCTGGGAGAACGCGGTGAGCAGGACGACGGGGGCGGCGTGCGCCTTGCCGATCCGCTCGGCCGCCGAGATGCCGTCGAGCTCGGGCATCTTGACGTCCATCACGACGACGTCGGGCTTCAGCTCGGTGGCGAGCCGCACCGCGGTCTCGCCGTCGCCCGCCTCGCCGACGACGTCGAAGCCCGCCTCGCGGAGCGTCTCGACGACGTCCATCCGGATGAGGGCCTCGTCCTCGACGACGACCGCGCGACGCGCGGGTCGCTCCGGCGTCTTCGGGGCTTCGGGCTCCTGGTCGATCAGGGGCGGCAGGTCGAGCGGCACCGTCGCCTCGGGCTTCGCGTCGTGGGGCTTCTCGTCGGTCACCCGTCCATCCTAGTGGTCGTGAGGGACCGCCGCGTCCCGTGCCGGGTGTGACGAGGGCGACGGGTCGCGCCGCCGACCAGCGGTCGGACGGTTCGGCCCCCGCCCCGCGCGCGTGGTTGGATGGGCGGCGCGCCCCGGTAGCCCAACCGGCAGAGGCAATCGGCTCAAACCCGATCCAGTGTGGGTTCGAATCCCACCCGGGGCACCCCTGCGTCCACGCCGCCCCGCGTCCACCGACGCCCGCGATCCCGCCCCGCGCGCGAACCCTTGCCGCTGCCCTGCGATGTCGGTAACTTTCAGGAGCGAGCCCTTCTGAGGCAAACCTTGACCACCCGCACGTGTCCGGCGTCGCCGCTCCCCCGCAACGAGGCGAGGGGGCGACGAGCCCACCGCGACGGCGACGACGCCGACGCCCCCTGGCAGGACGACCGACCCGGGCCGCGACGGCGCGGCCGGCGCCGTGTCCTGCACCAGCACGAGGCAGGAAGGACCCTGACGATGCGCAACGACCACCCCGCCGTCGGCTCAGCCCCGCCGGAGAGCCAGGAACGGCCGGAGCCACGAGGCCCGCGGCTCGGCCGACGGCAGCTCCTCACCGGCACCCTCCTGGGCGCCGCGAGCGCCCCGTTCGCCGCGTCCGCCGCCCAGGCGGCACCGCGCGCCACCACGCCGGCGGCGGCCGGCGTCCCCGCCCGGTCCGTCGTCCCCGGCGCCGACCGCGCGCACGCCGACGGCTGGTCGGTCCTCGCCGGCGAGCGGGTCGGCGTGATCACCAACCCGACCGGGGTGCTGCGCAGCCTGCGCAACGTCGTCGACGAGATGCACGCGTCGGGCGCGGTCGACCTCGTCGGCGTCTTCGGGCCCGAGCACGGCTTCCGCGGCACGGCCCAGGCGGGCGGCTCGGAGGGAACGTTCGTCGACGAGCGCACCGGCCTGACCGTCTACGACGCCTACGGCGCCGGCGTGGCGAAGATGACCGAGCTGTTCCGTGCCGCGGACGTCGAGACCGTCGTCTTCGACATCCAGGACGTCGGAGCCCGCTTCTACACGTACATCTGGACGATGTGGACGGCCATGCAGGCGGCCGTCGCGACCGGCTCCCGCTTCGTCGTCCTCGACCGTCCGAACCCCGTGGGCGGCACCGCCCGCGGGCCGATGATGGCGGCCGGGTACACCTCGGGCGTCGGCGCGAAGGAGATCGTGCAGGCCCACGGCATGACCGTCGGGGAGCTCGCCCGGTTCTTCGACGGCGAGTTCCTGCCCGACGTCGCAGGGGCGCGCCTGGACCGGCTCGACGTCGTCGAGGTCGCCGGCTGGCGCCGGGACGTGACGTTCGCCGGCACCGGGCTCGACTTCGTCATGCCCAGCCCCAACATGCCCACCCCGGACACGGCGCTCGCCTACCCGGGGACCTGCATGTTCGAGGGCACGAACCTGTCCGAGGGGCGCGGCACCACCCGACCCTTCGAGCTGATCGGTGCGCCCTACGTCGACCACCGGTGGGCGGCCGCGCTCACCGAGGCGGGGCTGCCGGGCGTCCTCTTCCGGGAGGCGTACTTCAACCCCACGTTCAACAAGCACGCGGGCACGGTCTGCGGCGGCGTGCAGGTCACGGTCGACGACCCCGCCCGGTTCGACCCGGTGCGTACCGGCGTCGCGATGCTCGTGACCGCGGCGGGGCTGTACCCCGAGTTCGCCTGGCGCGAGGACTCCTGGGACCCGGCGCGGCCGTTCTGGATCGACAAGCTCACCGGCTCGCCGCGCCTGCGGCAGCAGATCGACGCCGGGGCCACCACGGACGACGTCGTCGCCGCGTGGCAGGACGAGCTCGCGGAGTTCGACCGTCGGCGCCAGCAGTACCTGCTCTACCGCGGGCCGCGCTCATGAGGGGCCCGGAGCGCCCGAGGCGGCGTGCGGGGGTCGCGGCCGGCCTGGTCGCCGGGCTCCTCGTGGTCCCGGTCGTCCAGGGGGTGTCCGCCGCGGCCGACGACGGAGGCCCTGCCGTGCGGTTCATGCCGCCGTCCACCACGCTCACGACGGCCGACCCGGCCGACGTCGGGCTGGACCCGGCACCGATCGAGGCCGCCGTCGCGCAGGTCCGCGCGCACGAGGTGCCCGCCGGCTCCGCGCGGTACCCGCTCTACCCCGGCGCCGTGGGCCTCATGGGGCACGACGGAGCGATCGTCCGGACCGACGCCAGCGGCTGGGCCGTCGCCTACGGCGACCAGGGGGCGCCCCTCCCCGACGACCAGCGCGTGCCGATGCGCGAGGACACGATCTTCGACCTGGCCTCGGTGTCGAAGCTGTTCACGTCGATCGCCGTCGTCCAGCTGGTCGAGGAGGGGCGCGTCGGCCTCGACGAGCCCCTCGCCACCTACCTGCCCGAGTTCGCGGCCGGCGGCAAGGAGGAGGTCACGGTGCGCCAGCTGCTCACCCACACCTCCGGCTTCGTCGCGTGGTTGCCGCTGTGGAGCGCATACCCCGACCGCGAGTCCCGGATCGCGGCGGTCATGGCGCAGCCCCTCGACGCGCCGCCCGGCACGCGCTACCTGTACAGCGACCTCAACCTCATCAGCCTCGGCGTGCTCGTGGAGCGCCTCCGGGGCGAGCCGCTCGACCAGGCCGTGGCCGACCGCATCACCGGCCCGCTCGGCATGACCGACACCGGGTACAACCCGACCGCCGTGGACCGTACGGCGGCCACGGAGTACCAGGCCAGCCCGGCGCGCGGCGTCGTCCGGGGCGAGGTGCACGACGAGAACGCCTGGTCCCTCGGCGGGGTCGCCGGGCACGCGGGCGTGTTCTCGACCGCCGGGGACCTGGCGGTCCTGTCCCAGGCGCTGCTCAACGGCGGCCGGTACGGCACGGCGCGCATCCTGTCCCCTGCGTCGGTGCGTCTCATGGTCACCGACGTCAACGGCGCCTTCCCCGGCGACGCCCACGGGCTCGGCTTCGAGCTCGACCAACGGTGGTACATGGACGCGATGTCGGGGCCGCGCACGGCCGGGCACACCGGCTACACGGGGACGTCGATCGTCATCGACTTCGACACGCACTCGTTCGCGATCCTGCTCACCAACCGCGTGCACCCGTCGCGCGACTCGGGCAGCATCAACCCGGCCCGCCGGGAGTGGGCGCACGGCCTCGCCCACGCCCAGGGCGTCGAGCCGCACCGCGGCAACGACGCCTGGTTCTCGGGCGACGAGGACGCCACGACGTCGACCCTCACCACCTCGCTCGACGTGCCCGCGACCGGCGGCCGGCTGGCGTTCGACCTCTACCTCGACACGGAGGAGACGGACCTGCTGCACCTGGAGACCTCCGCCGACGGCGGGGCGACCTGGGCGCCGCTGCCGTTCACCGTCCGCGACCGCGGCCCGGTCGACCGTCCCGACGGCACGACGTCGGGCTCGGGCACGCGCCGCTGGGCGCAGGCGAGGGCCCCGCTGCCGCCCGGCGACCTGGAGCTGCGCTGGCGCGTCGTGACCGACCCGCTGTACCTGGGCCGCGGAGTCCTGGTCGACGACGTCGTCGCGCGCGCGAAGGGCGCCCTCCTGCTCGACGGGGAGGCGTCGCCCGAGGCGTTCCGCGCGGACGGGTGGCGGCTCGTGAGCCGCTGATCGGCGCGGGTACGACGACGCCGGGGGCGTGTCACGTGCTGCGCTTCGCGTGCGCTCAGACGTCGGAGTGGCTGCCGACCTGGTGCACGAGGATCGAGTTCGTCGTGCCGGGCACGCCCACGGGGGCGCCGGAGACGATCACGACGCGGTCGCCGGGCTCGGCGAGCCCGTTGGCGCGGAGCGTGGAGTCGACCTGGCCGACCATCGCGTCGACGCTCTCGACCTTCGGCACCTGGTAGGTCGTGGTGCCCCAGGTGAGCGCGAGGACGTTGCGCACGCTCTCCTCCGGCGTGAACGCCAGCAGCGGGATGCCCGAGCGCAGGCGCGACATGCGCTTGGCCGAGTCGCCCGACTGGGTGAACGTCACGAGGTACTTCACGCCGAGCGAGTCGCCGATCTCGGCGGCCGCGCGGGTGATGACGCCGCCGCGGGTGTGCGGCGAGGAGCCCAGCGGCGCGATCCGCTCGCGGCCCATCTCCTCCGTGGCCTCGATGATCCGGGCCATCGTCTGGACCGTGATGATCGGGTAGTCGCCCACGCTGGTCTCGCCGGACAGCATGACCGCGTCCGCGCCGTCGAGCACCGCGTTGGCGCAGTCGGACGCCTCGGCGCGCGTCGGCGTCGGGCTGGTGGTCATCGACTCCAGCACCTGGGTCGCGACGATCACCGGCTTGGCGTTGCGGCGGGCCAGCTCCACGATGCGCTTCTGCACCAGCGGCACCTGCTCCAGCGGCATCTCCACGGCGAGGTCGCCGCGGGCCACCATGAAGCCGTCGAAGGCCGCGACGACCTCCTCCAGGTTCTCCACGGCCTGCGGCTTCTCGATCTTCGCGACGACGGGGACCGTGCGGCCCTCCTCCGCCATGATCGCCGCGACGTCGTCGTAGTCCTTCGCGGACCGCACGAACGACAGCGCGATGATGTCGGCGCCCATGCGCAGCGCCCAGCGCAGGTCGTCCGTGTCCTTCTCCGACAGCGCCGGCACGGAGACCGCGACGCCGGGGAGGTTGATGCCCTTGTTGTTCGAGACCGGGCCGGCGACCTCGACGGTCGTCACGACGCGCGGGCCCTCCACGGCGGTGACCCGCACGCGCACCTTGCCGTCGTCGATGAGGAGCGGGTCGCCGACGCGGGCGTCCTGCGCCAGCCCCTTGTGGGTCGTCGAGACGAGCTCCTTCGTGCCCTCCACGTCCTCCGTGGTGATGGTGAAGGTGTCGCCCTCGTTGAGGTAGTGCTTCTGGTCGCCCGCGAACCGGCCGAGTCGGATCTTCGGGCCCTGGAGGTCGACGAGGACTGCGACGTTGCGGCCGGACTCCTTCGCCGCCTCTCGCACACCACGGTAGACGGCCTCGTGCTCCGCCTGCTCCCCGTGGCTCCGGTTGATCCGGGCCACGTCCATGCCCGCGTCGACCAGCTCACGGAGCTTGGTCGGGGACGCCGTCGCGGGTCCGATGGTGCACACGATCTTCGCTCTGCGCATGTCTCCAGCCTCGTCGTCGATCCGCCCCGGCGCGAGCCGGGGCGGCGCCCGGGTGCCCGAACGGCACCCGGGTACTGCTTCGTCGTTGTTCTTCTTATCCTCGCAGCGCGACCGTCCGCGGGCCGACCGGCGCGGGCAGCTCGGAGCTGCCCTGCAGGTAGGCGTCCACGGCGGCCGCCGTGGCGCGACCCTCGGCGATCGCCCAGACGATCAGCGACTGCCCGCGGCCCGCGTCACCCGTCGCGTACACGCCGGGCAGGCTGGTGGCGTAGTCGTCGCCGCGCCGCACCAGCCCGCGCGTCGTGAGCTCCGCGCCGGTCTGGGTCACCAGCTCGTCGGTCTCGGGGCCGGTGAACCCCATGGCGATGAGGACCAGGTCCGCCGGGATCTCCCGCTCGGTGCCCTCCTTGGGCACCCGCCGGCCGTCCGGCAGGTACTCGGTCTCCGCGACCTTCAGGGCCCGGACGTTCCCGTCCTCGCCGCCCACGAACTCTACCGTCGAGGCCAGGTAGCTGCGCTCCCCGCCCTCCTCGTGGGACGTCGAGACCTCGAAGACGATCGGGTCGGTCGGCCAGGGCTGGCTCGCGGGCCGCTCGAGCGGCGGCTTCTTGCCGATCGCCAGCGTGGTGACGCTGGCCGCACCCTGCCGCAGCGACGTGCCGAGGCAGTCCGAGCCCGTGTCGCCGCCGCCGATGATCACGACGTGCTTGCCCGCGGCCGACGGCGCCCCCTCGACGGGGTTCCCCGCGGCGGCCTTGTTGGCCGGGGTGAGGAGGTCCATCGCGAAGTGCACGCCGCCCAGCTCACGGCCGGGCAGCGGGAGCTCGCGCGGCACGGTGGCGCCGGTGGCCACGACCACGGCGTCGAACCGGCGGCGCAGCGCGTCCCAGGTGATGTCGCGGCCGATGGCCACGCCGGGGCGGAAGCGGGTGCCCTCGGCCTCCATCTGCTCGAGGCGCCGGTCGATGTGGTGCTTCTCGAGCTTGAAGTCGGGGATGCCGTAGCGCAGCAGGCCGCCGATCGCGTCGTCCCGCTCGTACACGACGACCGTGTGGCCGGCGCGCGTGAGCTGCTGGGCGGCGGCCAGCCCGGCCGGGCCGGAACCGACGACGGCGACCGTCGAGCCCGTGAGGCGCTGCGGGACCTGCGGCGTCACCAGGCCGCGCTCGAACGCCTCGTCGATGATCGAGACCTCGACGTTCTTGATCGTCACCGCGGGCTGGTTGATGCCCAGCACGCAGCTCGTCTCGCACGGGGCCGGGCAGACGCGCCCGGTGAACTCCGGGAAGTTGTTGGTCGCGTGCAGGCGCTCGATCGCGTCGGCCCACTGGTCGCGCCAGACGAGGTCGTTCCACTCGGGGATGAGGTTCCCGAGCGGGCAGCCCTGGTGGCAGAACGGGATGCCGCAGTCCATGCAGCGGCCCGCCTGCTCCTTGAGGAACGGCTGCCCCTCCTCGCGGTGGGCGTGCGTGTCCTTCCAGTCACGCAGCCGCACCTCGACGGGGCGGTTCGGCGGGAGCTCGCGCTCCCGCACCTTCAGGAATCCGCGGGGGTCAGCCACGCGCCACCTCCATGATCTGCTCCCACATCGCCGGGTCGAAGTCGTCGCCCTCGCCCAGCGTCTTCCCGGCGGCCTCGGCGTCGGCCAGCGCGGCGCGCACGCGGGCCCAGCCCGCGGGCAGGACGCGCGAGAAGCGCGCCCGTGCGCCGTCGTCCTCGAGGAGCTCGGCCGCCACGGGCGAGCCGGTCTCCTCCAGGTGCCGCTCCAGCAGGCCCCGCACGACGTCCCAGTCGGCGTCGTCCAGCGCGCCCACCTCGAGCTCGCCGCTCGTCACCGCCTGGATGTTCATCGCGACGTCGCGCAGGTTGAGCACGTACGCCACGCCGCCCGACATGCCGGCGCCGAAGTTGCGGCCCGTGGGGCCGAGCACCAGCACCGTCCCGCCGGTCATGTACTCGCAGCCGTGGTCGCCCACGCCCTCGGTGACCAGCGTCGCGCCGGAGTTGCGCACGGCGAACCGCTCGCCGACGCGCCCCCGCAGCAGGATCTCGCCCGACGTCGCGCCGTAGCCGATGACGTTGCCCGCCACGACGTTCGCGGCGCCCTCGAGCACCGCGGACCGGTCCGGCCGCACGACGATCCGGCCGCCCGACAGACCCTTGCCGACGTAGTCGTTGGCGTCGCCGTACAGCCGCAGCGTGACGCCGCGGGGCAGGAACGCCCCGAGCGACTGACCGGCGGAGCCCGTGAGCGTCACGTCGATCGTGTCGTCCGGCAGGCCCGCGCCGCGGTACCGCTTGGTCACCTCGTGGCCGAGCATCGTGCCGACCGTCCGGTTGACGTTGCGCACCGGCAGCTCGATCTTCACGGGCAGCGCGTCCTCGAGCGCGGGGCGCGCCTGCTCGATCAGCCGGTTGTCCAGCGCCTTGGCCAGGCCGTGGTCCTGGGTCGCCACCTGGTGCAGCGTGGTGCCCGGCGCCGGCTCCGGCACGGCGAGCACCGGCGCGAGGTCCAGGCCCTGCGCCTTCCAGTGGTCGACGGCCTTGCGGGTGTCGAGGGCCTCGACGTGCCCGACGGCCTCCTCGATCGACCGGAAGCCAAGGGACGCGAGGTGCTCGCGCACCTCCTGCGCGATGAACTCGAAGAAGTTCACGACGAACTCCGGCTTGCCCGTGAACCGCTTGCGCAGCTCCGGGTTCTGCGTCGCCACGCCGACCGGGCAGGTGTCCAGGTGGCAGACGCGCATCATGACGCAGCCCGAGACGACCATCGGCGCCGTGGCGAAGCCGAACTCCTCGGCGCCGAGCAGCGCGGCCACGACGACGTCGCGCCCCGTCTTCATCTGCCCGTCCACCTGCACGACGATGCGGTCGCGCAGGTTGTTGAGCACGAGGGTCTGCTGGGTCTCGGCGAGGCCGATCTCCCAGGGCGTGCCCGCGTGCTTGAGCGACGTCAGCGGGCTCGCGCCCGTGCCGCCGTCGTGCCCCGAGATGAGCACGACGTCCGCGTGCGCCTTGGACACGCCCGTCGCCACGGTGCCGACGCCGAACTCGGAGACGAGCTTGACGTGGACCCGTGCGTCCGGGTTGGCGTTCTTGGCGTCGTGGATGAGCTGCGCCAGGTCCTCGATCGAGTAGATGTCGTGGTGCGGCGGCGGCGAGATGAGGCCGACGCCGGGCGTCGAGTGCCGCGTCTTGGCGACCCACGGGTACACCTTGGGCCCGGGCAGCTGGCCGCCCTCGCCCGGCTTGGCGCCCTGGGCGAGCTTGATCTGGATGTCGTCGGCGTTCGTGAGGTACTCGCTCGTCACGCCGAACCGGCCCGACGCGATCTGCTTGACCCGCGAGCGGCGCTCCGGGTCGTACAGGCGCTCCGGGTCCTCGCCGCCCTCGCCGGTGTTGGACCGGCCGCCGAGGCGGTTCATGGCGATCGCGAGCGTCTCGTGCGCCTCCGCGGAGATCGACCCGTACGACATCGCGCCGGTGTTGAACCGCTTGACGATCTCCTCGACGGGCTCGACCTCGTCGATCGGCACCGGCTCGCGGTCGGGCGTGAAGCGCAGCAGGCCGCGCAGCGTCATGAGCCGGCGGGACTGCTCGTCCACGCGCCGCGTGTACTGGCGGAAGATGTCCATCCGCCCGGTGCGGGTCGCGTGCTGCAGCCGGAAGACGGTCTCGGGGTCGAAGAGGTGCTCCTCCCCGTCCCGGCGCCACTGGTACTCGCCGCCGCTGGTCAGCCGCTGGTGGGCCGCGTGGTTGCCCGACGCCGGGTACGCCTCCGCGTGCCGCGCCGCCACCTCGGCCGCGATGACGTCCAGGCCGATGCCGGCCAGGCGGCTCGTCGTGCCGGTGAAGTAGTCCTCGACCAGCTCGTGCGAGAGACCGACGGCCTCGAAGATCTGCGCCCCGCGGTAGGACATGATCGTCGAGATGCCCATCTTGCTCATCACCTTGAGCACGCCCTTGCCGAGCGCGGTGATGAGGTTGGCGACGGCCTTCTCGGGCGTGACGGCGAGGTAGCCGCGCAGCGCGAGGTCCTCCACCGTCTCCATCGCGAGGTACGGGTTCACCGCGGCGGCGCCGTACCCGATGAGGAGCGCGACGTGGTGCACCTCGCGCACGTCGCCGGCCTCCACGACGAGTGAGATCCGGGTGCGCGTGCCCTGGCGCAGCAGGTGGTGGTGCACGGCGCTGGTCAGCAGCAGCGACGGGATCGGCGCGAGCTCCGAGTCGGAGTCACGGTCGGACAGCACGACGTGCGTCACGCCTGCCGCGATGTCCGCGTCGACCTGGGCGAAGATCTCCTCCAGCCGGGCCTGCAGCGCCTTGCCGCCGCCGGACACCTCGTAGAGGCCGCGCACGATGCCGGCGCGGAACTCGCCCTCCAGCCGCGGGTCGCGGTCGATGCGCACGATCTTGGCGAGCTCGTCGTTGTCGAGCACCGGGAACGGCAGGTCGAGCTTGCGGGCGTGGCTCGCGACCTCCTCGAGGAGGTTCGGCTCCGGCCCGATCGTGCTGTCGATCGCCGTGACGAGCTGCTCGCGGATCGAGTCGAGCGGCGGGTTCGTCACCTGGGCGAACATCTGCGTGAAGTAGTCGAACAGGAGCCGCGGCCGGCTCGACAGGACGGCGATCGGGGTGTCCGAGCCCATGGCGCCGAGCGCCTCGGCGCCCGTGTCGGCCATCGGCGTGAGGAGGATCTTCAGCTCCTCGGTGGTGTACCCGAAGGCGCGCTGCCGCCGCTGCACGGACGCGGGCGAGTGCGCGACGTGCTCGCGCTCCGGCAGCGAGTCCAGCGTGATCGTGTTGCCGGCGATCCACTCGCCGTAGGGGCGCTGGGCGGCGAGCTGCGACTTGAGCTCGTCGTCCTCCACGATCCTGCCCTGCGCCGTGTCGACGAGGAACATGCGGCCCGGCTCGAGGCGGCCCTTGCGCACGATCGTGGCGGGGTCGAGGTCCAGGACGCCGGCTTCCGACGCGAGGACGACGAGGCCGTCCTCCGTGACCCAGTAGCGACCCGGTCGCAGGCCGTTGCGGTCGAGGACGGCACCGATGAGGGTGCCGTCGGTGAACGTGAGGCAGGCGGGGCCGTCCCACGGCTCCATGAGGTTCGCGTGGTACTGGTAGAACGCGCGCCGGGCAGGGTCCATCTCGGCGTGGTTCTCCCACGCCTCCGGGATCATCATCAGCACCGCGTGGGGCAGCGAGCGGCCGGACAGGTGCAGCAGTTCCAGCACCTCGTCGAAGCTGGCCGAGTCGCTCGACCCCTCCGTGCACACGGGCAGCAGGGGCGTCAGGTCGCCGAGCACCTCGCTGGCCATGGTGCTCTCGCGGGCGGCCATCCAGTTGCGGTTGCCGCGCACGGTGTTGATCTCGCCGTTGTGCGCCACGAGCCGGAACGGCTGCGCCAGCGGCCACGACGGGAAGGTGTTCGTCGAGAACCGGGAGTGGACCAGCGCGATCTCCGACGCGTAGCGCGGGTCGCTCAGGTCGGGGAAGAACGGCTCGAGCTGCGCCGTCGTGAGCATGCCCTTGTACGTGAGGGTGCGGCTCGACAGCGAGGCGAGGAACAGGTCGAGCTCGTTCTGCGCGCGCTTGCGCAGGCGGTACGTGCGCCGATCGAGCTCGAGGCCCGACAGCTCGCGCGACGGGTCCGCCACGACGACCTGCCGGAACAGGGGCATCGAGGCGCGTGCCGTCGGGCCGACCAGGTCGGCCGTGACCGGCACGTCGCGCCAGGCGAGGACGTCGAGCTTCTCCTCCGCGGCGATCGCCTCGAACCGGCGCGCGGCCGCGTCGGCCTCGGCGACGTCCTGGGGCAGGAACGCCATGCCGATGGCGTAGTGGCCGGCGGGCGGGAGCTCCGCGGCGACGACGTCGCGCACGAAGGCGTCCGGGATCTGCGTGAGGATCCCTGCCCCGTCACCGCTGTTCTCCTCGGCGCCCACCGCTCCGCGGTGGTCGAGGTTCAGCAGGGCGGTCAGGCCCGCGTCCACGATGTCGCGGCCGGGCGTCCCGCGCAGGGTCGCGACGAACGCGACACCGCACGCGTCGTGCTCGGACGCGGGGTCGTAGAGGCCCTGGGCCGAGGGCCGCGCGACCCGATGCTGCGGCGTGGTCATCAACACCGTCCTCCTGCACGCCCGCACGCGGGCGCGTCATGCTCAATGGTGGTCGGGACATCGTCGGCCCGTCGGAAACATAGGCGGCCCCGCCCGGGTGGTGCCCCGGTCGGAGTCGCCTCAGTCGCGGTCGGCCGGTCCCCGGTCGGGGCCGGACGCGTCCGCGTCCGCACGGTGCGGTCCGCCGCCGCTGTCGCGGCGGTCGTCCCGGCCGGAGGCGCCTGCGGCGGCCCCGGCGTGCGCGGTGCTCGTGGTGTCAAGCTCAGTGTCGTCGTGCATGTCGTCCGGCTCCTGTCCGCCGCGGGTGCGGCCGGGCAGCTCCACCCCGTCCTCACGGTCCGGGTAGCGCCGACCGATGACGACGAAGGCGACGAGGGCACCCAGGCCGACGACGATCGACGTCCACACGTTCAGACGCAGCCCGAGCACGTGCTCGGCGGTGTCGATGCGGAGCATCTCGATCCACACCCTGCCCAGAGTGTAGAGCGCGACGTAGGCCCAGAATACCCGCCCATGACCGAGCCTGTACCGGCGGTCGAGCCAGACGAGAAGTGCGGCCGCCCCGAGGTTCCAGAGCATCTCGTACAGGAACGTGGGGTGGAAGAGCGTCCCCGCGACGAACGACGTGCCGGTCTGGGCGTTGAGGCGCTCGATGACCTCCGGGGAGACCTCGAGGCCCCACGGGAGCGTCGTGGGGGCGCCGAACAGCTCCTGGTTGAACCAGTTGCCGAGCCGACCGATGGCCTGCGCGACGAGCAGGCCGGGGGCCAGCGCGTCCGCGAACGAGCTCAGGCGCACGCCCTTGCGGCGGCAGCCGATCCACGCGCCGACGGCGCCGAGCGCCACGGCACCCCAGATCCCGAGCCCGCCCTCCCAGACGTACAGGGCGCGTACGGGGTCGCCGCCCTCGCCCCAGTACGGCTCGGGCGTGCTGATCACGTGGTAGAGCCGCCCGCCGACGATGCCGAAGGGGACGGCCCAGAACGTGATGTCGAGGACATCGTCGGCGTCCCCGCCGCGCGCCACCCAGCGTTTCGTCGTGATCCAGACCGCGACGACGATGCCCGCCAGGATGGCGATCGCGTAGGCGCGCACGGGCACCGGGCCGAGGTACCACGTGTGCTGCGACGGGCTCGGGATGGCCGCCTGCACCGACGCCGCGGACGCCAGCAGGGTCGTGGTCACGCGCCCGCCCCCGGCCCCCCGCGGGCGCGGCGCACGCCGTCGGCCAGGTCCGCCACGGTCGCCCGCAGCGTGCCGAGCCGGTCGGCCCACGGACGGTCGGCCAGCAGCGGGCGCACGAGCGCGGAGCCGACGATGACGCCGTCGGCGAACCGGCCCACCTCGGCGGCCTGGTCGCCCGACGACACGCCGAGCCCCACGCACACGTGCTCGGCCCCCGCCGCGCGGGTGTCGGCGACGAGCTGCTCGGCCCGGTCGCCCACCTGGTCGCGGGTGCCGGTCACGCCCATGGTGGACGCCGCGTAGACGAAGCCCCGCGACGCGCGGGCGGTGAGCGCCAGCCGCTCCGGGGTCGAGCTGGGGGCGACGAGGAACACGCGGTCGAGGCCGTGGGCCTCGGACGCCGCGATCCAGTCGGCGCCCTCGTCGGGGATGAGGTCGGGGGTGATGAGGCCGGCGCCCCCGGCGGCGGCGAGGTCGCGCGCGAACGCGTCGACCCCGTACCGCAGCACCGGGTTCCAGTACGTCATCACGAGGGCGGGCACCCGCCCGCCGGAGTGCTCGGCCACGGCCTCGACGACGCGCAGCACGTCGCGGACCCGGGTGCCGGCGGCGAGCGCGGCCTCCGCGGCGCGCTGGATCACCGGACCGTCCATCACCGGGTCGGTGTACGGCACGCCGATCTCGACGACGTCGGCGCCCGCGTCCACGGCCGCCAGGACGGCCTCGATCGAGCGCTCGACGTCCGGGAACCCGACGGGCAGGTAGCTGACGAGAGCCGCCCGGCCCTCGTCGCGCAGGGCGTCCAGGCGGGCGCCGGTGGCCGACCTCGCGGACGGTGCCGCCGCGGGCGAGGTGTCGGTCGTGGTGCTCACTGGTCCCCCTCCGGCGTGCCGTCCGTCTGTCCCTCGTCGAGGAGCCCGAACCACCGCGCCGCGGTGGCCACGTCCTTGTCCCCGCGACCGGAGAGGTTCACCAGGATCACCTGGCCCGTCCGGCCGGCCGCCGCCGCCTCGCGGCCGAGGCGCATCGCGCCGGCGAGCGCGTGCGCGGACTCGATCGCCGGGATGATCCCCTCGGTGCGGCACAGGAGGCGGAAGGCCTCCATGGCCTCGTCGTCCGTCACGGGCTCGTAGGTGGCCCGCCCCAGGTCGTGGAGCCAGGAGTGCGCGGGACCGACGCTCGGGTAGTCCAGCCCGGCCGAGACGGAGTGGCTCGGCAGGGTCTGGCCGTCGTCGTCCTGCAGCAGGTAGGAGCGGGCACCGTGCAGCACGCCCGGCGCGCCGCCGGAGAACCGGGCCGCGTGCCGGCCGGACTCGACGCCTTCTCCCCCGGCCTCGAAGCCGTGCAGGGACACGCCCTCGTCGTCGAGGAACGCGTTGAAGATGCCGAGCGCGTTCGACCCGCCGCCCACGCACGCCGCGACGGCGTCGGGCAGGCGGCCGGTGCGCTCGAGGATCTGGGCGCGCGCCTCCTCGCCGATGATGCGGTGGAACTCGCGCACCATCTCCGGGAAGGGGTGCGGCCCCGTGACCGTGCCGAGCAGGTAGTGCGTGCTCTCGACGTTCGCGACCCAGTCGCGCAGCGCCTCGTTGATGGCGTCCTTGAGGGTGCGCGACCCGATGGTCACCGGCACGACCTCGGCGCCCAGCAGGCGCATCCGGGCCACGTTGAGCGCCTGGCGCTGCGTGTCCTCCTCGCCCATGTACACGACGCACTCGAGGTCGAGCAGGGCGGCCGCGGTCGCCGTGGCCACGCCGTGCTGCCCGGCGCCGGTCTCGGCGATCACGCGCGTCTTGCCCATGCGCTTGACCAGCAGCGCCTGCCCGAGCACGTTGTTGATCTTGTGCGACCCGGTGTGGTTGAGGTCCTCCCGCTTGAGGAAGACCCGGTGGCCGGCGTCCGCGCCCCCGCAGTGCTCCGCGAACCGCGGCACCTCGGTGAGCGGCGAGGGACGCCCGGTGTACTCGCGGTGCAGTCGGGCCAGCTCGTCGGTGAACGCCGGGTCGCCGAGGGCCTTGCGGTACTCGGTCTCGAGCTCGTCGAGCGCGGCGATGAGCGCCTCGGGGACGAAGCGGCCGCCGAACTCGCCGAAGTACGGGCCTTCGACGTCCGCGAGCCGCCCGAGCACCTGGTGCGCCAGGGTCTCGGTCAGGGCCTCCCGTACGGGCTGGTCGGGCACGGGTCCTCCGTCTCTCGTCGGCACCGCTCGGCGATCTGCACGAGGGGTCGTCAGAGGGTACCGGTCGCCCGGACCTCCGCCGACCGCCGTCCAGGAGTCGTCGGGACGAGGTGCCGTGTGGTGTTGTGCCGTGGTCGTGTGACGCGCTGCGGTGGTTACGGCTGGGCCGCCGGACGCACCGACCACAGGGCCGGGTGCTGCCCGGCCGCGACCAGGTCGGCCACCGACCGGCGCGGGGCGCCGTCGGTCACGAGCGCCTCGCCGACGAGCACCGCGTGCGCGCCGGACCGGGCGTAGTCGAGCACGTCGTGCGGGCCGCGGACGCCGGACTCGGCGACGCGGACGACGTCGTCGGGGATGAGCGGCGCGAGCCGCGCGAAGGTCGTGCGGTCGACCTCGAGCGTCTTGAGGTCGCGGGCGTTCACGCCGACCACGCGCGCCCCGGCGTCGAGCGCACGGTGCACCTCGTCGGCCGTGTGCGCCTCGACGAGCGCCGTCATGCCGAGCGAGTGCACGCGCTCGATCAGCGACGTCAGCACCGTCTGCTCGAGGGCCGCGACGATGAGGAGCACGAGGTCGGCCCCGTGGGCGCGCGCCTCCCACACCTGGTACGGCGTGACGACGAAGTCCTTGCGCAGCACCGGCACGTCCACCCGGGCGCGGACGGCGTCCAGGTCGGCGAGGGAGCCGCCGAACCGCCGCTGCTCGGTGAGCACGGAGATCGCGCTGGCCCCGCCGCTGGCGTACTCCTCGGCCAGGGCGGCCGGGTCGGAGATCGGTGCGAGGTCGCCCTTGCTGGGGCTCGACCGCTTCACCTCGGCGATCACGGCGACGCGATCCTCCGAGAGCAGCCGGCCGCAGCACTCGAGCGCGCCCGGCACTCGGGCCGCGCGCTCCTTGAGCTCGTCGAGCGACGTCCGCGCCTGGCGTACCGCGAGGTCCTCACGGACCCCCGCGACGATGTCCTCCAGGACCGTCATGGTCTGCCTCCCCGTCCCCAGACGCCGCACCGACGCCTGCCAGCCATCGTAGGCCCGTCCGCGGGCCGGTCCGGACACGTCTCCGAGCGTGAGACGACGACGGCGCGCCCCCTCGTCGGGTGCGCGCCGTCGTCGTGCCGGCGGACGGCCGGGTCCGCCGCCGGAGAAGGCTCAGTGACCGGAGGAGGTCCGGCGCGGCGTCACGCCGTCCTTGGGCTGGCCGAGACCCATGTTGCGCAGCACGAGGCCGAGCACGAGCGAGGCGGCCACGATCACGGCCCCGACCCAGACCACCGCGTCCGCGACGCCGGGCAGCATCCCCACGGCGCCGACGGCCACGCCCAGCATGATGCCGATCATCGCCGTCCACGCGGCGGTCGTGTGGCCGTGGTTCGTGGGCGGGACGGCCGGGGGCAGGTAGGCGACCTCGGCGTTGCGGTTTTCGGTCATGGGAATGTGATGCCCTTTCGTGACGTGGTGCGCGGTCCAGCCTAGCGGTCCGCGGACGGGTCCGTGCCCCGGGAGAGTGCGTCCCACGCGTCGTGGGGGTCGTGCTGACCAGGCGCGTCGGAGGCCTCCGGCGACGACGGCGCTCCCGCGGGAGCGCCCGTCGCGCCGTCGTCGGTCGCGGCGTCGGCGCGCTCGTGCCGCCCGGAGGTGGCGCCCCAGGCCGGCGCGCCCGCCGCGGCGAGCGCGGCGACGAGCACGGCCGCGGCGCCCAGCACCACCGTCAGCCACGGCCAGACGGCGACCGTGACGGGCGACGTGAGGTCGGTCACCCCGGCGGTGGCCGAGGCGCCCGACGTCGCCGCCGGGAGCGGGTCGAGCAGCACGGCCACGGCCGACGCCGCGGCCAGGGCGCCCGCGAGCGCGACGACGACCAGCGCCACCCAGCGCGCCACGCGCCCGGCGATGGCCAGGGCGGCGCCGGCCGCCACCACGACGAGGGCGGCCGCGCCGACCGCGGGCGCGGCCGTGGTGCCCGTGACCGCGACGTCGACGGTGGGCTGGAGGGCCGTCGACACGGTCGTGCTCACCCACGTCGGCGACGCCGTCGCGAGCGTGAGGCCGCCGACCGCCACCACCGACCACACCGCCCGCGACCGCGCGCGCAGCGGCCCGCGGCCCGGCGGCCGCCCGCCGTCGCCGTCGTGCGTGGTCCGTGCTGCCTCGTCCATGTCTCCCCGACCGTCCTGCCTGTCCGTGCCGCTCGCCTGCTGCTCGCGTGTTTCTCGCCCCGGCCCGTGCCGCGCTCAGCGCTTCATCGACTCAGAGCGCCCGGAACCGCGCGGCCAGCTGCACCGCGCGCACCGCCGCGGCCGCCTTGTTGCGGGACTCCTCGTACTCGAGCGCGGGCACCGAGTCGGCGACGATGCCGCCGCCGGCCTGCACCCACGCCTTGCCGTCGCGGATGCACGCGGTGCGGATCGCGATGGCCATGTCCATGTTGCCGCCGAAGTCGAAATAGCCGACGGTACCGCCGTAGATCCCGCGGGACGCGGGCTCCAGCTCGTCGATCAGCGCGATCGCCCGCGGCTTGGGCGCCCCCGAGAGGGTGCCCGCGGGGAACGTCGCGCGCAGCGTGTCCAGCGCGGTGGCCCCCGCCCGGAGGCGGCCGACGACGGTGGAGCACAGGTGCATGATGTGGCTGAACCGGCGGGTGGCCATGAACTCGACCACCTCGACCGACGTCGGCTCGCAGACCTTGACGAGGTCGTTGCGCGACAGGTCGACGAGCATGAGGTGCTCGGCCCGCTCCTTGGGGTCGGCCAGCAGCTCCTCGCCGAACGCCACGTCCTCCTCGACCGTCGCCCCGCGCGGCCGTGACCCGGCGATCGGGTACGTGGTCACGTGGCCGTCGGTCACCTTCACCAGCGTCTCCGGGCTGGAGCCGACGACCGAGAAGTCCCGCCCGTCGGGCCCGGTGAGCCGGAAGTAGTACATGTACGGGCTGGGGTTGATGGTGCGCAGCGCCCGGTACACGTCCAGCGGAGCGGCCGGGCAGTCCAGGCCGAGGCGCTGGGACAGCACCACCTGGAACACCTCGCCGTCGCGGATCGCCTCCTGCCCCGTGCGCACGGCGGTCTCGAACTCCTCGCGCGTGGAGCGGAACTCCAGGGCGGGCTCGACCACCTCGTCCGGGCCACGCAGGACGGTCGGCTGCGGCGGGGCCGGCGTCGCGAGGCGCGCCTGCATCGCGTCGAGCCGGGCGACGGCGTCGGCGTGGGCCTCGTCGACCCGCTCGTCGGTGCCGTCGCCGTTGATGGCGTTGGCGATGAGCCACGCGCTGCCCGTGTGGTGGTCGACCGCGACGAGGTCGGTCGCGAGGCTCAGCGCCACCTCCGGCACGCCCAGCTCGTCGGGGGCGTTCGCGGGCAGCGTGGGCTCCCAGTGCCGCACCACGTCCCAGCCGAGCGCACCCGTGAGCCCGCCGGTGAGCGGGGGCAGCCCCTCGATCGGCGGCGTGCGCAGGGCCTCGAGGGCCGCGCCGAGCACCTCGACGACGTCACCCTCGCGCGGGATGCCCGCGGGGACGTCGCCGTGCCAGACGGCGCGTCCCTCGGACGCGGTGAGGGTGGCACGCGAGTCGACGCCCACGAACGACCAGCGCGACCAGCCGCCGGACGACTCCGCCGACTCGAGCACGAAGGTGCCCGGGCGGTCCTGCGCGAGCGTCCGGTAGAGGCCGACCGGCGTGACGTCGTCGGCCAGCACGCGCCGGACGACGGGGATGACGCGGCGGTCGGCCGCCAGCGCGCGGAACGTCCCGAGGCCCGGCCACGTCGCGCCCCACGCCAGGTCCTGCTCCGACGGGCCCGCCACGGGGGCGGTGCGCGGGGCGGGGTGGGGCTGCGCGACGGTGGGCGTGGTCACCGGTCCTCCTGAGGATCGTCGGGCTGTGCGGGTTGAGCTGGGTCGGTCGGGGTGTGCCGCCTCGCCGGCGGCGGGGCGCGGTCAGGCGACCGGCGCGTCGGGGCCGACGACGGCCCCCAGGTCGCCGCCCGCCTCGAAGCAGGTGCGGGTGCCCGTGTGGCAGGCGGCGCCCACCTGGTGGACGCGCACGAGCAGGGCGTCGCCGTCGCAGTCCAGCGCGACGGACCGGACGAGCTGCACGTGCCCGGACGTGTCGCCCTTGCGCCAGTACTCCTCGCGCGACCGGCTCCAGAACGTCACGCGGCCCTCGGTGAGCGTGCGGCGCAGGGCCTCGTCGTCCATCCAGCCCAGCATGAGCACCTCGCCGGTGTCGTGCTGCTGCACGACGGCGGCGACCAGGCCGTGCTCGTCGCGCTTGAGCCGGTCGGCGACCGCCGGGTCGAGCGCGGGCACGGGGGCATCGGTCAGATCGGGCACCCGTGCATCTTCCCACGGCGCGCCGGGGTCCGGGACGCCCGTCCGCCGCGTCTCGCCCCGTCGCGACCGCCCGTCAACGGGTCTGCGCCACCCAGCTCGCGTGCATCCGCGCGTAGACGCCGCCCGCGGCGGCCAGCTCGGCGTGCCCGCCGACCTCGACCACGCGCCCGTCGTCGACGACGACCACGAGGTCGCTGGCCTCCGCCGTCGAGAGCCGGTGGGCGATGGTGATCGTGGACCGGCCGGAGGTGAGCGAGTCCAGCGCCCGCGCGATCCGCACCTCCGCGGCGGGGTCGACGGCCGAGGTGGCCTCGTCCAGCACCAGCAGGTCGGGCGCCGCGAGGTAGGCGCGCGCGATGGCGACCAGCTGCCGCTCCCCCGCGCTCAGCGCCTCGCCGCGCTGCCCGACGGGCGTGTCGAGCCCCTGCGGCAGTCCCGCCACCCAGTCCGTCAGGCCGAGCGCGTCCACGGCCTCGGTGACGTGCGCCCGGGTCTCGGCGGGATCGGACGGCGGCTCCGGGCGCAGCCCGTAGGCGACGTTCTGCTCGACCGTCCCGTCGAACAGGAAACCCTCCTGGGGCACGAGCACGACGCGCTCCCGCAGCGAGGCGAGCGTGAGCCGGCGCAGGTCGACGCCGTCGAGCAGCACCTCACCGGACGTGGGGTCCATGAGGCGGGCGACCAGCTTCGCGACCGTGGTCTTGCCGGATCCCGTGCGCCCGACGACGGCGACCTTGCGGCGCGCGGGCAGCTCCAGGTCCACCCCGTGCAGCACCTCCGGCCCGTCGGGGTAGGCGAACCGCACCCCGCGCAGCGTCACCGCGGCCGGCCCCCGGGGGCTCGGCACGGCGTCGTCGGCCTCCGCGACGTCGAGGGGCGTCTCGAGCACCGCGAGCACGCGCCGCCAGCCCGCGACGGCGTTCTGCAGCTCGTTGAGGATCTCCGTCGCCTGCTGCACCGGGCCCGTGAAGAGCTGCACGAGGAAGAGGAACGCGACCACCTGGCCTGCCGTCAGCCCGCCGCCGACGCCCAGCAGCGTGCCCACCACCACGACGACGGCGAGGACCAGGTTGGCGACCAGCACGCCGCTCGAGAACACCGAGGAGACGAGGAGCTGGGCCCGGGCCTGCGTGGCGCGGGTGTTCTCGACGGCCGCGTCGACCCGCCGGCCGGTCCGCGCCGCGACGCCGTAGGCCCGGACGGTCTCCGCGCCCACCACGGCCTCCGAGATCGCGCCGAGCATGGCGCCGACGGCCTGTCGCACCGCCGCGTACGCCCGGTTCACCGAGCCCTGCGCGCGGCGCAGCACCAGGAACAGCGGCACGAAGCACGCCCAGACCACCAGCGTGAGCTGCCACGAGTACACGGCCATGAGGGCCGTGGCCACGAGCACCTGCAACGTCGACACGAGGAGCTGGATGCCACCCCACTGGACGAACAGCGAGATCGTGTCGACGTCGGAGGTGACGCGGGACACGAGCGCGCCGCGGCGCTCGGTGCCCTGCGCGAGGGTGGACAGGTCGTGCACGTGCCGGAACGCCTGCACCCGCAGCGCGGCGAGCCCGGCCTCCGTCCGGCGGAACAGGCGGACGTTGACGACGGCCGTGCACAGCCCCGCGACGACGACCGCGCCCGCCGCGAGGCCGGTCAGCAGCGCCACCCGTCCGGCGTCGGGCCCGCCGCCGGCGAGGATGCCGTCGTCGATCGTGCGCTGCACCGCGACGGGCACGACGACCCGGCCGGCGGCCGCCAGGACGGCGAGCGCGAGGGTGAGCCACAGCCCGTCGACGATCTGCGGCGAGATCTGCACGCCCCGGCGGAGCGTGGCGAGGACGCCCAGCTCGCTGGCGGCGGCGATGCGCGTCGCGCTCACGGCGTCCCCTCCCGTCTCTCGTCCTCCGACCCGACCTCCGCCTCGTCCCCCGGCAGACGCTCCCCGGCCGCCGCCTCGTCGGCGAGCTCGCGCGCCCGGCGCTCCGTCTCCCGCTCGTAGGCGGTGGCGAGCGCGCGGTACCCCGGGTCCCGGGCCAGCAGGTCGTCGTGCGGCCCGACGTCGACGACGCGGCCGCCCTCGAGGTGCACGACGACGTCCGCGAGCGCCACCGACGACATGCGGTAGGCGACCATCACGACGGTCGTGCCACCACCACCGCCGCGTGCCGACGCGAGGGAGCCGAGGATCTCCGCCTCGACGCGCGGGTCCACCGCCGAGGTGGCGTCGTCGAGGACGAGCAGGCGGGGCCGCCGCACCAGCGCCCGCGCGACGGCGAGCCGCTGCCGCTGCCCGCCGGACAGGTTGGCGCCGCGCTCGCCGAGGGGCGCGTCGAGACCGCCGGGCAGGGCGCGCACGACGTCGTCGACGCGGGCGACGCGCAGCGCCTCCCAGACCGCGGCGTCGTCGGGCGCGCCGTCGTCCCCCGGGTCGGCGAGGGTGACGTTGGCGCGAACCGTGTCCTCGAAGACGAACGTCTGCTGCGTCACGAGCGCCACCTGGGCGGGGACCTGGCCCGCGGCGAGGTCGCGCACGTCCGAGCCGTCGAGCAGCACGCGGCCGCGGCTCGGGTCGCTGAGGCGCGCGAGCAGCGACACGAGGGTGGTCTTCCCCGCGCCGGTGCTGCCCACGACCGCCACGGTGGTCCCCCGCGCGACGTCGAGGTCGACGCCGTCGAGCAGGGTGACCGTCGTACCGGCGGCCGGGACGTCGACGCCGACGCCCTCGAGACGGACGGCCAGACCGCCCGCCTCGCGCGGGAGCGCCTGGGTGCCCGGGACCAGCGTCGACGGGGCGTCGAGGATCGTCGCGATCCGGTCGTAGCCGACCAGGGCGCGCGGCAGCTCGCCGAGCACCCAGCCGAACGCGCGCACCGGCACCGCCATGACCGTCAGCAGGTAGGCGGCCGTCACGACGTCGCCCGCGTCGACCGCACCCGTGGACGCCCGCCAGGTGCCCACGCCCAGGACGGCGAGCGTGCCGAGGGAGGGCAGCAGCTCGATCACCGGGTCGAACACGGCCCGCACGGTGCCGACGCGCACGTTCGCCGCGCGCAGCGCGTCGGTCCGCTCGGCGAACCGCCGCTCCTCGCGGTCGGCGGTGCCGAGCGACGTGACCAGCAGCGCCCCCTCGAACGACTCGTGCGCGACGTCCGCCACCTCCGCCCGCAGCTGTTGCGCCCGCGTCACGGCGGGCGTCATGTGCCGCTGGAAGACGACGTTCGCGGCGATCGCGGCGGGCACGACCAGCAGGGCCGCGACCGCCAGCCACACGTCCACCGCGAGCAGCATCCCGGCCGCGACGCCGATCATCACCACGACGCCGAGGGCGAAGGGCAGGGGGTTGAAGACGCCGGTGGCGGCCTCGATGTCGGCGCTCGCCGCGGAGAGGAGCCGGCCGGCAGGGTGCGCCCGGTGCCAGGACACGGGCAGGCGCAGGTACTGCCGGGACAGCCCGCGCCGGTGGTGCGCCTGGATCGCCGCGAAGCCGTAGCCCGCCCAGATGCGCCGCCCGGCGACGCCGAGGGCGAGCGTGAGCGCCACGGCGGCGAGGACCAGCCCCGCGACCCAGATCCGCGAGCGCGCGTCGGGGTCGCCCGCGATCGCGGGGACGACGACGGCGTCGGTGGCCCAGCCGACGGCGCGGCTCACCGCGACGGTGGCGGCGCCGAACACCGCGGACGCGCCCACGGCCAGCACGTACAGCCGCGGCTCGGACCGCATGCCGCGCCAGACGAGCGTCGCCGAGCGGCGCAGCCTCGATCCGGTGAGGGTCGTCCGGCCGGTCCCGGCCCGGCGGTCGCGGCCGGCCCCGGCGGGTCTGCCGCTCATCGACAGGACCGGCAGCCGCTCACTGCCGGACCTCGATGCCGGCCTCGGCGAGCGCCGCCTTGACCTGGCCGACCGTCAGCGTGCCGAAGTGGAAGACGCTCGCGGCGAGGACGGCGTCGGCGCCCGCGCGGGCGGCGGCGACGAAGTGCTCCGGGATCCCCGCGCCACCCGACGCGACGAGCGGCACGTCCACCTTCTCCCGCACGGCGGCGAGCATCTCGAGGTCGAAGCCGGACGTGGTGCCGTCGGCGTCCATGGAGTTGAGCAGGATCTCGCCCGCGCCGAGGTGCGCGGCCCGCGCGGCCCAGTCGACGGCGTCGATGCCGGTGCCGCGCCGGCCCCCGTGGGTCGTGACCTCGTAGCCCGATGCCGTGACGGTCTCCCCGGTGACGCGGCGGGCGTCCACGGACAGGGTGAGCACCTGGCGCCCGAAGCGCGCGGCGATCTCCGCGACCAGCTCGGGCCGGGCGATGGCGGCGGTGTTGACGCCGACCTTGTCGGCGCCGGCGCGCAGCAGGCGGTCGACGTCGTCGGTGGACCGCACGCCGCCGCCCACGGTGAGGGGCACGAACACCTGGTCGGCGGTGCGTCGCACCACGTCGACCATCGTGGCGCGGTCGCCGGAGGAGGCGGACACGTCGAGGAACGTCACCTCGTCGGCGCCCTCGCGGTCGTACCGGGAGGCCAGCTCCACGGGGTCGCCCGCGTCGCGCAGGTTCGTGAAGTTGACGCCCTTGACGACCCGTCCGTCGTCGACGTCGAGGCACGGGATCACGCGGACGGCCACGGACATGCGGGACTCACCCTTCCTTCTGCTGTCGTCGCTGCTCTCGCCGGCTAGTCGCCGGACGGCTTCTCCGGTGCGTCCTTCTCCGGGTCACCGCCGTCGTCGCCCTTGCCCTTGCCGGTCGACTCGTCCTCGGTCACCTGGAAGTGCGCGTCCAGGATGTCCACGACGTAGACCAGGGTCTCGTCGGCGAGGTCGCTGCTGGTGCCACCGTAGCCGAGGCCCGGGGGCACCACGAGCAGCACCTGCGAGCCCACGGTCTGCTCGATCAGCCCCTGGTCGAGGCCGTCGACGAGCTGGCCGATGCCGATCGTCGCGGACTGCGGCCGCGTCCCGGCGGACCACGTGGTGTCGAACTGCTTCCCGTCGCTCCACCGCACCGCGGTGAACCGCATCGTGACGACCTGCCCCACCTGCACCTGCGGCCCCGTGCCCCGCACGAGCGGCTGCACCTGCAGGTCGGCGGGCGGGTCGGACTTCTCGGGCACCGTGACCTGCGGCGCGCCGTCGTCGTCGCGCTCGACGGTCGGGAGCCCCTTCACCGCGGGCTGCTCGGCGCCGGACGCGCGCGTCGGCAGCACGTCGACGACGAGGATCACGGGCACGTCGCCGTCCTCCTCGAGCAGCAGCATCCGCGCGCCCACCTTCTGGCCGCGCAGCGTGTCGTACAGGTTCGAGCCGAGGGACTCCGGGGACATCGTGTACCACCCCGGCGCGTCGATGTACGTGCTCGAGATGACGCTGCCGTCGCGCCCGTCCTCGGCGTACAGGTTCAGCAGCACGGGCGCCCCGTCCACCACCGGCTCGCCGGACCCGGGCCACACGGTTCGCGCCCCGGCCTGCACCACGTCGTACGGCCGCTCGTACTCGAGGGCCGGCGGCTCCCCCACCGCCCCCGACACCTGCACGGGCGCGGCCGACGACGCCGCGGACGGCCGCGTGCCCAGGTCCTCCAGCATCGACGAGCCGCACCCGCCGAGCACGAGCGCGCCGCCGAGCAGCAGCGAGATCAGCAGGGTCAGACGGCGAAGCACCGCGACAGTCTGCCACGCCCGCCGCCCACCCCGATCAACGGTCCACGGCCGTACCCGTCAGCAGGCCGACAACCGCCGTGTCCGTGGGTGCGCCTCGCCGACGTCGGCCCCGCAGCCGATGCACCGAGCGGGGCGCGGCGGTTTCTCCGCGCGGACGTAGACCTCCCGAAGTGGAGGGCGCCCTGGCGCCCGTGAACGCGTCCGCGCGGAGAAACCGCCGCGCCCCGACCGCAACCACGACCCGCGACCGCAACCCCACGACCGCAACCGCCACTACATCGACTCGATCAACCGATCCACGCGCTCGTCGACGCTCTTGAACGGGTCCTTGCACAGCACGGTCCGCTGCGCCTGGTCGTTGAGCTTCAGGTGCACCCAGTCCACGGTGTAGTCGCGGCGTGCCTCCTGCGCGGCGCGCACGAAGTCGCCGCGCAGCTTGGCGCGGGTGGTGGGCGGCGGCACGGCGGTCGACTCGAACACCTCGAGGTCGGTGACGACGCGCTCCACCATGCCGCGCGCGGCGAGCAGGTTGTACAGCCCCTCGGTGCGGGAGATGTCGTGGTACGCCAGGTCGAGGCGGGCGATACGCGGGTCGTCGAGCGGCAGGTCGTGCTTGGCCTGGTAGCGCTCGATGAGCTTGAGCTTGATGACCCAGTCGAGCTCGCGGTCCACGAGGGTCAGGTCGCCGGACTCGAGCGCGCGCAGACCGCGTTCCCACAGGTCGAGGACCTGCTTGACGACGGGGGTGGCCCCGGCGTGCGCGTCGACGTGCTCGCGCACGCGGTGGAAGTACTCCCACTGGATGTCGACGGCCGTCGCGGTGCGCCCGTTGGCGAGCTGCACGGGGTGCAGGCCGGTGCGGTCGTGGCTGATCTCGCGGATCGCGCGGATGGGGTTCTCGAGGGTGAGGTCGCGCATGGGGACGCCGGCCTCGACGAGGCGGAGCACGAGGTCGGTGGCGCCGACCTTGAGCATCGTGGTCGGCTCGGCCATCGACGAGTCGCCGACGATGACGTGCAGGCGGCGGTAGCTCTCGGCGTCCGCGTGCGGCTCGTCGCGCGTGTTGATGATCGGCCGTGACCGGGTGGTCGCGCTGGAGACGGCCTCCCAGATGTGGTCGGCGCGCTGGGACAGGCAGTAGACGGCGCCGCGCGGGGTAGCGAGGACCTTGCCCGCGCCGGTGAGCACCTGGCGCGTGATGAGGAACGGCACCAGCACCTCGGACAAGCGGGAGAAGTCGCCCTGCCGGCGCACGAGGTAGTTCTCGTGGCAGCCGTAGGAGTTGCCCGCGGAGTCGGTGTTGTTCTTGAACAGGTGCACCTTGCCGGACAGGCCCTCGTGCTCCAGCCGCTGCTGGGCGTCGGCGACCAGACCCTCGAGGATGCGCTCTCCGCCCCGGTCGTACGCCACGAGCTGGTGCACGTCGTCGCACTCCGCCGTCGCGTACTCCGGGTGCGACCCCACGTCGAGGTAGAGGCGCGAACCGTTGCGCAGGAAGACGTTCGAGCTCCGCCCCCACGCCACGACCTTGCGGAACAGGTAGCGGGCCACCTCGTCCGCGGAGAGCCCGCGCCCGTCGTCCGCCGCGCACGTCACCCCGTACTCGGTCTCCAGACCGAAGATCCTGCGGTCCACGACGTCTCCCCTCGTTCGACCCTGCTGCCCGACCCTGCTGCCCGACCCTGCTCAGTCGCCGGGCTGCTCGAGCAGCCCGGCCAGCGTCGCGCCCTGCAGCCGGCGGAACGCCCGCCGTCGCCCGGCGCGCTCCAGCACCGCCATCTCGAGGCCCGCGGGCGCGATCTCGCGCTCCTCACCCTCCGCGGCGACGGACCCGTCCGACCCGACCGCGCCGAGCGTGCGCACCGCGAGCGCGAGCACCTGCGGGAGGGTCATCCCCTCCTGCCAGGCGTCGGCGACGCGCGCGCCCAGCTGCTCCGCCTGCCCGCCCATGACGACGTGCCCGTGCTCGTCCGCCACCGAGCCGTCGTACGACAGGCGGTAGATCTGGTCGGCCGCCGGCGTGTCCCCCACCTCGGCCACGACCAGCTCGACCTCGAGCGGCTTGGACTCGGTGGTGAACACCGTGCCGAGCGTCTGCGCGTACGCGTTGGCGAGCCCCCGCGCGGTCACGTCGGTGCGGTCGTAGGAGTACCCGCGCAGGTCGGCGTAGCGCACGCCCGCGACCCGGAGGTTCTCGAACTCGTTGTACTTGCCCACCGCGGCGAACGCGATGCGGTCGTAGATCTCCGAGATCTTGTGCAGCGCGCGCGACGGGTTCTCCGTGGCGAACGCGATCCCGCCCTCGTACGCGAGCACGACGACGGACCGGCCGCGGGCGATGCCCTTGCGGGCGAAGTCCGCCCGGTCCTTCATCAGCTGCTCGGGCGAGACGTAGAACGGCATGGTCATGCGCGTGCCCCTCCCTGGTCGGTCGGCCGGGTCCCGCCCGCCGGGCGGTCGCCGTGGGCGGCGCGGTGGGCGGCCCCGCGCTCGTCGACGATCCGCGCGACCGTCGCGGACAGCTCGTCGTCGGACACCCGACGCACGCCGTCCGCGGTGACGACGTTCACCACCGGCCAGATCTGCCGCACGGGGTCCGGGCCGCCCGTGGCGCTGTCATCGTCGGCCGCGTCGTACAGCGCCTCGACCGCCACCCCGACGGCGGCGTCGGCGTCGAGCCCCGGCCGCCACAGCTTCTTCAGCGCGCCGCGCGCGAACACCGAGCCGGAGCCGACCGTGTGGTGGTCGTGCTCCTCGTACCGGCCCCCGGTGACGTCGTAGCTGAACAGCCGCCCGTAGCCACGGTCGAGGTCGTAGCCCGCGAACAGCGGCACGACGGCGAGCCCCTGCATGGCCAGCGGCAGGTTGCCGCGGATCATCGTGGACAGCCGGTTGGCCTTGCCGTCGAGCGACAGCAGGGAGCCCTCGATCTTCTCGTAGTGCTCCAGCTCGAGCTGGAAGAGGCGCACGAGCTCGATCGCCACGCCCGCCGACCCCGCGATGCCGACCACCGAGTAGGCGTCGGCGGCGAAGACCTTCTCCATCTCGCGGCTGGCGATGAGGTTGCCCGCCGTGGCCCGGCGGTCGCCGGCCATGATCACGCCGCGGCCGCCGTCGTCGGTGCCGAACGTCAGCGCCACGATCGTGGTGGCGTGCGGGGCGAGACCGTCGGCGGGCGCACCCGTGCCGCCGACGTCGCGGCGCCCGGGCAGGAGGTCGGGCGCGTGGCCCGCGAGGAAGTCCACGAACGAGGACGAGCCGGGGCGCAGGAACGCGTCCGGCAGCCGTCCGGAGGTGTCAGCGTGGGTCATGGGCGCTCACTGGCCGCCCTTCTGGACGAAGCCACGGACGAACGACTCGGCGTTGCTCTCGAGGACCTCGTCGATCTCCTCCAGCAGGGAGTCCACCTCGGCGTCCCGGTCCGTCGCCGCCGGGGCGACGGGGGCGGGGACGTCCGCGTCGTCGTCCGGCGTGCGGTCGTCGTGCTGCGGGTTGATCCGTTCCTGACCGGCCATGGTCCGCCTCCTTCGCTGTGCGGGCCTCCCGACGAGGAGCCCCGGGAGTGTCTCGCGACGCCAGCCTATGCGCTGCGGCCGACACCGCGCGGCAGCGTCCACGTGCGTTGCGCCCAGGGCTGAACGACTCCGCCCGCGCGCGGTCCTCCGGGCCCCCTCGTGCCGTCGTCGCCGGTCAGCGCCCGGCCGGCACGCGTTCAGCCCTCGCCGCGCAGGCCCTTGAGCAGCGCCGCCGCGTCCGGGCTGGCGTCGAGGAGCGCACCGATGTGGGCCCGCGTCCCGCGCGACGGGTCGAGCATCGGCACCCGCTGCAGGGCCGCGGCGCCCGGGACGTCGAAGATCACGGAGTCCCAGCTCGCCGCCGAGACCTGGTCGGCGTACCGGGCCATCACCTCGCCGCGGAACCAGGCACGCGTGTCCGCCGGGGCGTGGTGCACCGCGTCCGCGACGTGCTCCTCGTCCACGAGCCGCTCGACGGCGCCCGACGCGACCAGGCGATGGTAGACGCCGCGCTCGGGCCGCACGTCCGTCCACTGCAGGTCCAGCGCGTGCAGCCGGGGGTGGTCCCAGCCGAGGCCGTCCCGCGTCCGCATGCGCTCCAGGAGCCGCCGCTTCGCGACCCACTCGACCTCGCGCGCGCACGTCGCCGGGTCGGTGGCCAGGCGGCCGAGGACCGAGCGCCAGCGGTCCAGCACCTCGGCGGTCTCGTCGTCACCCGGCGTGCCGAGCGCGGCGACCGACCTCGCCACGACGTCGGCGTACGCCTCCTGGATCTCCAGCGCGGTGAGGCGGCGGCCGTCGGCGAGCTCGAGGGGGACGGCGAGGGTGAGGTCGCGCGACACCCGCTGCACGTCCGCGACCGGGTCGGCGAGCCGCAGGGCGGCGAGCTCCTCCCGGGCAGGCACGCCCGCCCCGGCCAGCTCGTCGAGGTGCTCGAGCACCCACAGCACCAGCGAGGTGGTGCCGAGCTTGAGGAACGTCGCGACCTCGAAGAGGTTGGCGTCCCCGATGATGAGGTGCAGGCGACGCCACCGCGTGCGGTCCGCGTGCGGCTCGTCGCGCGTGTTGACGATCGGGCGGCGCAGCGTGGTCTCGAGGCCCACCTCCGCCTCGATGTAGTCGGCGCGCTGGGAGAGCTGGAAGCCCGCCTCGGCGCCCGTCGGGCCCAGGCCCACCCGACCGGAACCCGCGAACACCTGCCGCGTGACGAGGAACGGCGTCAAGAGGTCGACGAGCGTGCCGAACGGCAGGGCCCGGTCCACGAGGTAGTTCTCGTGCGTGCCGTAGCTGGCGCCCTTGCCGTCCACGTTGTTCTTGTAGAGCACCACGTCGCCGCCCGGCACCTGGGCGAGCGACCGGACCGCGGCCAGCATGACCCGCTCCCCCGCGACGTCCCACAGGACGCCGTCGCGCGGCCCGGTGACCTCCGGGGACGAGTACTCGGGGTGCGCGTGGTCGACGTAGAGCCGCGCGCCGTTGGTGAGGATGCAGTTGGCCGCGCTCGGGTCGTCGTAGTCCTCGACCGACGGCCGCTCGACCTCCTCCGGTTCCTGCCGGGCGGCCCGCGACCGCCCGCGGGCTGTCCCGCCAGGGGTGCCGGCCGCGGAGGCCACCTGGGCCGACGCGGGCGTGCTGCCCGCCGCCGGGCCGGGCGACGAGGGGCCCGACGGCGCGGGGCGGGACGGGTCGTCGGTGAGGAGCGAGGGGTGGGCCGACGCGCGCTGGAGGTGGAACCCGCGCGCGTCCTGCAGCGGGTCCTCGTCGTCGTAGTCCCAGCGGGCCGGCGGGCGGGTCCCGGCGCGCGCCACCAGCGCCCGGTACGTCATCACCACCTGCGAGCTCATGAGCATGGGGTTGGCCATCGGCCGCCCCGGTGCCAGCACGCCGTACTCGGTCTCGATCCCCATCACGCGACGAACGCTCACGCCACCACCCTAGGCGGCGGCAGACGAGATCGAGGTACCCGTCTCGCGGTCGACGCACTGGTCGCCCTCGAGACGGATACCTCGATCGCACGGCGGCGCGAGGGCCGCAGGTGGCTACAGGTACTGCCCCGTGCTGGTCACCGTGTCGATGGTGCGCGGGGCGCCGTCCCCGCCCTTCTTCTGCACGATCGTGCGGATGAAGACGATGCGCTCGCCCTTCTTGCCGCTGATGCGCGCCCAGTCGTCGGGGTTGGTGGTGTTGGGCAGGTCCTCGTTCTCCTTGAACTCGTCGACGCAGGCCGACAGGAGGTGCTCGACCCGGATGCCGCGCTGCCCCGTGGACAGGAAGTCCTTGATCGCCGACTTCTTGGCCCGGTCCACGACGTTCTGGATCATGGCGCCGGAGTTGAAGTCCTTGAAGTACAGGGTCTCCTTGTCGCCCGACGCGTACGTGACCTCGAGGAACTGGTTCTCCTCGTCCTCGGAGTACATCCGCTCCACCACGCTGCGGATCATCGCCCCGATGGCCTCGGTCTGGCTCCCGCCGTGCTCGGCCAGGTCGTCGGGGTGGATGGGCAGCTCCGGCGTGAGGTACTTGCCGAAGATCTCGGTGGCGCCCTCGGCGTCCGGCCGCTCGATCTTGATCTTCACGTCCAGGCGGCCGGGCCGCAGGATGGCCGGGTCGATCATGTCCTCGCGGTTCGACGCGCCGATGACGATGACGTTGTCGAGCCGCTCGACGCCGTCGATCTCGGCGAGCAGCTGGGGCACGATCGTCGTCTCGACGTCCGACGAGAGGCCGGTGCCGCGCGTGCGGAACAGCGACTCCATCTCGTCGAAGAAGACCACGACGGGGGTGCCCTGCGTCGCCTTCTCCCGGGCGCGGGCGAAGATCAGGCGGATGTGCCGCTCCGTCTCGCCGACGTACTTGTTGAGCAGCTCCGGGCCCTTGACGTTGAGGAAGTAGCTCTTGGCTCCGGCGTCGCCGCCGTTCGCGACCATCCCCGCGAGCGAGCTCGCCACGGCCTTCGCGATGAGTGTCTTGCCGCACCCGGGAGGGCCGTACAGCAGCACGCCCTTGGGCGGCCGCAGCCCGTGCTCGCGGAAGAGGTCGGGGTGCGAGAAGGGCAGCTCGACGGCGTCGCGGATCTGCTCGATCTGCGGCCCCAGGCCGCCGATGTCCTCGTAGGCGATGTCGGGCACCTCCTCGAGGACGAGCTCCTCGACCTCCGACTTCGGCACCACCTCGTAGACGAACCCGCTGCGCACGTCGACCGTGAGCGCGTCGCCCACCCGCAGCTCGGCGTCGGCGACCGACCCGGCGAGGCGCACGACGCGCTCCTCGTCGGCCCGCCCGACGACGAGCACCCGCTCGGCGTCGAGCACCTCCTTGACCGTCACCAGCTCACCGGTGCGCTCGTAGCCGCCGACCTCGACGACGGTCATCGCCTCGTTGAGCTTGACCTCCTGGCCGGGGCGCAGCTCGGTGGTGTCGAGGCCGGGGCTCGCCTGCACGTGCATCTTGCGGCCGGCGGACGAGATGTCGACGGAGCCGTCCTCGTGCGCGGCGAGGAACGTCGCGTACGTCCCCGGGGGCTTGGCGAGCTCGTCGATCTGGCCCTTGAGCTCCACGATCTGGTCGCGGGCGGCGCGGAGCGCCTCGGCGAGCCGCTCGTTCTTGGCGGCGAGGAGGGCGAGCTGTGCGTCGTGGCTCGGTCCCGTGGGCAGCGCCGGCTGCTCCGGTCGAGGCTCCGGGCGGACAGGGTTGTCGGACATCGCATCCCCTCTCGTGCGTCCCGGGTGACCACCTCCCCGGGCGGGAAGGCGCCCCCGGAGACAGCACCCTAAGCAAGAACGCCGGGGTCCGGGGGTTCATTTCACGGAGCGGTCGCGAGGTTCACACGACCGAGACCTCCCGGTGACCTGCCGCGGGTCGTCGCCGCCGGCCCGTCAGCCCTGCGCGTCGTCGGGGGCGACGCCGAGGTCGCGCCGCACGCGGCGGATCTTCTTGTCCGACACGGCGCGCTCGCCCAGCTCCTCCTCCGACCACTCGGCGTCGGGGGCGGGGTAGGAGCCCTTGGCCGGGCGGCGGGTGCGCTCGGGCGGCGTGACGCCGTCGGCGAGCCGCCGCGCCGTGATCAGGAAGCCGGTGTGCCCGATCATCCGGTGCTGCGGGCGCACCGCGAGCCCCTCGAGGTGCCAGCCGCGCACCATCGACTCCCACGCCTGCGGCTCCGCGAACCGCCCGTCGGCGCGCAGGTCCTCGGCCGTGCGGGACAGCTGCGTGGCCGTCGCGACGTAGCAGATCAGCACGCCGCCGGGCACGAGCGCCCGGGCGACCGGGTCGACGTTCTCCCAGGGCGCCAGCATGTCCAGCACGACGCGGTCGACGCTGCCCGGCTCGGCCACGGTGGGCAGCACGTCCGCGAGGTCGCCGATCGACAGCCGCCACGCCGGGTGCTCGCCGCCGAAGAACGACTCGACGTTGCCTCGCGCGATGGCGGCGAAGTCCTCGCGGCGCTCGATGGAGTGCAGCGCGCCGGTGTCGCCGACGGCGCGCAGCAGCGACATCGTGAGCGCGCCGGAGCCGACCCCGGCCTCCACGACCCGTGCCCCCGGGAAGATGTCCGCCATCTGCACGATCTGGCCGGCGTCCTTGGGGTAGACGACGGCGGCGCCGCGCGGCATGGACAGCACGTAGTCGCTGAGCAGCGGGCGCAGCGCGAGGTACTCGACGCCCGCGGTGTTGGTCACGACCCACCCCTCGGGGCGCCCGATGAGGTCCTCGTGGCGGAAGTAGCCCTTGTGCGTGTGGAACGTGCCGCCGGGCTTGAGCGTGATGGTGTGCAGCCGGCCCTTCGGGTCGGTGAGCTGCACCCGGTCGCCCTCGCGCAGCGGCCCCCGGCGCAGGTCCGCGCCCGTGGCGCTGCGGCTCGTCCCCGGTGTCGGGTCGACGGTCGGGCGGTTCTCGGGCGCGGTGGCGTCGGCGGAGGTCACGACGGGCGAGTCTACCGGCCGCTCCGCGGGCCACGCCGTCGCGCGGGCGGGCTACCCGCGCAGCGCCGCCGCGACCCGCGCGACGTCGAGCACGCCCGTCACGCGGCCGCCCTCCACGACGGGGACGACGCGCGCCCCGGAGGAGCCGCGGGCGAGACGGTCGAGCAGGTCGTCCCCCTCGAGGTCGGGGCTCACCGCCGACCCGGGCGGGAACGGCACGACGACGGCCTCGACCGGCGTGGCGCCGGCCTGGCCCGCGGGCACGGTCGCGACCGCACCCGGGTCCACCCAGCCCACCGGCTCCCCGGCGGGCCCGACGACGGCGAGCACCGCGCCCGGGTGGCGCGCGGCCGCGTCGGAGACGCCCGCGACCGTGGTGGAGACCGGGATCACGACGGCCGGCACGGCCAGGCCACGGGCCGACAGCCCCGCGACCCGGGCCCGGGTCTGCGCTCCCTTGATCGCGTCGCCGGCACCGGACCACAGGAACGCGCCGATGAGCGCCGCCCACGCGACCGTCACCCACGACGGCCGCCGCCCCTCGAGCACGGGCCACAGCAGCGCCACGACCAGCACGCCGACCGCGACCGCACGCCCGACCCAGCCCGCCACGAGCGTGCCCCGCGCGCGCGAGCCCGTCGCGCCCCAGACCGCGGACTCGAGGATCTGCCCGCCGTCCAACGGCAGCCCCGGCACCAGGTTGAACAGCCCGACGAACGCGTTCGAGAACGCCCCGGCCAGGAGCAGCGCCGTCGCGACGGACGACACCGGCTGCAGCAGGTACACGACCCAGAACGCGGCCGCGAGCACGAGGTTGGTGAGCGGGCCGACCACGGCCACGAGGGCGCCGTCGAGCGGGCGCCCGCCTGACCCGGTGTAGGCCGTGTGGCCGCCCCACAGCGTCAGCGCGATCTCGGTGACACGGTGCCCGCGCGACCGGGCGACCAGGGCGTGCGCGACCTCGTGCAGGAACACGGACCCGAAGAGGAGCAGCACGAACGCGGCCGCGACGACGAGCACCGCCGTCGTCCCGAGCTGGGGTGCGAACCACGTCCGCACCGACGGCGCGAAGACGAGGGTGAGGACGACGGCGCCGAGGAACCACGACGGGGTGACGAGGACGGGCGCGCCCGCGATGCGGCCGATCACCCAGCCCCGGGAGCGAGAGGTCACCCGGTCAGGCTATCGGGCCGGGCGGGTCGGGCGGGTCGGGCGGGTGGCCTGGCTGTCGGCGCCCGCCCGTAGGGTGGCGCGCATGACGACGACCGCCGCCCCGGACCCGACGGCGCTGCGGGCCCCGGCGCTGTCGCCGTCGCGCGCGGCCGACTTCATGCGCTGCCCGCTGCTGTTCCGGTTCCGCGTGGTGGACCGGCTGCCCGAGCCGCCCGCGTCCGCCGCCGCGCGGGGCACGCTGGTGCACGCCGTCCTCGAGCGCCTGTACGACGCGCCGCGGGGCGAGCGCACGCCGGAGGCCGCGGCCGCGCTGCTGCCGGTCGAGTGGGAGCGCCTCGTCGAGGCGGAGCCGCGGTACGCGACCCTGTTCGACGAGGGCGGCGACGCGGCCGGCACCACGCCGTCGGAGTGGCTCGGCCGTGCCCGCCGGCTCGTCGGCACGTACTTCACGCTCGAGGACCCCAACCGGCTGGAGCCGGAGTCGCGCGAGCTGCGCGTCGAGACGGCGCTGGACGACGGGCCCGTGCTGCGCGGGATCGTGGACCGGCTTGACGTCGCACCCGACGGCGCGCTGCGGGTGGTGGACTACAAGACCGGCCGCGCACCCGGGCTGGGCTTCGAGGGCTCGGCCCTGTTCCAGATGCGCTTCTACGGCCTCGTGCTGTGGCGCGAGCGCGGCGAGCTGCCGCGCATGCTGCAGCTGCTGTACCTCGGCGACGGCCAGGTGCTGCGCGCCGAGCCGGCCGAGCGGGAGCTCGAGGCGACGGAGACGAAGGTGCGGGCGCTGTGGTCGGCCATCCAGGACGCCGCCGCGACGGGCGACTGGCGCCCTCGCCCCGGCCGCCTCTGCGGGTGGTGCGCGCACCAGGCGCTGTGCCCCGCGTTCGGCGGCACGCCGCCCGCGATCCCACCGGGCGCGCTGCGCGAACGGCTCGGCGTGGAGCCGGACGGGACGGGGCCCCTCAGCGGGTGAGGTCCACGACCTCGCCGGCGCCGATGCGCGCGAGGGTCGCGACGTCGACCTTCTCCAGCGAGGCGGCGCGGCTGAGCCCGTCCAGGTGCGGCACGGGCACGACCGCCTCGACCCCGAGGGTCGCGATGCCGGCGGCGCGCGCCGAGGCGATGCCCGTGGGCGAGTCCTCGATGGCCACGCAGGCGGCCGCGTCGACGCCGAGGCGCTCCGCCGCGAGGAGGTAGGGCTCGGGGTCCGGCTTGCCGCGCGCCACCTGGTCGCCGGTGACGAGCGTCGCGAACGCCCCGGCGGGGCCCCGCGAGACGACCTCCTGCGCGAAGGACGCGTAGCTCATGGTGACGAGCGCGCACGGCACGCCGGCGTCGGCGAGCGCGGTGAGGAGCTCCAGCGCGCCGGGCTGCCACGGCACCCGCTCGCGCACCTGCTCGACGACCCGGCCGAGCAGCCGGTCGACGATCTCGTCGAGCGGCAGGTCCACGCCGCCCTGGTCGCGCACGATGGCGGCGGAGACCGTCAGCGCGTTCCCGACGAGCTGCAGCGCCTGCTCGTGGCTCCACGTGCCGCCGTGCTCGGCGACGAGCTCCTGCTCGGCCCGGATCCAGTACGGCTCGGTGTCCACGAGGGTGCCGTCCATGTCCCACAGGACGGCCGCGGGCAGGGTCGGGGTGGCGGTCTGCGGGGCGGGGGCGAGGGTCTCGGGCACCCGTCCATCGTACGGACCGGCCCGCGCACCCCCGCCCCGCGCCCTCGTGAGACGGGGCACACCGTCAGGGCCGGGCCACCTCCAGCACCCCCGCACCCGTCCCGTGCTTGCCGTGGTGCTTCACCGCGGCGTACCCGTCCAGCGGCTCGTACGGGTAGACGTCGGCCGGGTCCCAGCCGGCGGGCCGGACCGGGCCCGCGGTGCCGTCGGTGACCACGTCGTCGAGGTCGACGGCGCTGCCCCGGAACCACGACCCGGAGTCCGAGAACCGGGTCGCGTTCCAGTTCGACACCGCCATGCCGGGCCCGGTGCCGGGGCCCGTGTAGTCGAAGGCGTTGCCCTCGGAGACGACGCTCGACTCGATGCCGAGCCCGATGCCGTAGCAGTGGTCCCCGGTCACCGGTGACACCGGGTCCCGGGACGACCCGCGGTACCAGTTGTTCAGCACGTGCACCTGCCCGTACCGCACCCTCGGCGCCCGCTGGCAGATGCCCTCGAAGGCGTTGCCGACGAACGTCATCCGCAGGCGGCCGGCGTCGGTGTCCGCGTTGTCGTCACCCGACCCGATGAGCAGGGTCTTGTCGTGGTCGGTGAAGCGGCTGTTCGACACGGTGATCAGGTCGCTGCCGTCCTTGACGTCGAACAGCCCGTCGTGGAAGTTCACCGGGCGGCCGTTCGGCCCCGTCGGCGCGGCGCTGTCCGGGAACCGGCCGTCCGTGAAGGTCACGTGGTCGACCCACACGTTCGTCGACGTCACCGACGACATCGCGTCGAAGCGCGCGTTCCACGCCCCCAGCTCGCCGTCCCACGGGTCCCACGACGTGAAGTGGTCGACGGGCGCCTCGAGGGTGAGGTTGCGGATCACGACGTCGTGGCTCAGGTGGAGCATGAGCGTGGCCGCGTCGAAGCCGGCGTCGTCGCCGAGGCCGAGGAGCGTCGTGTTGCTCGGGACGGAGATCTCGATCTGCCGCTTGAGGTTGTTGCTGCCGGTGGTGCGCAGCCGCCGCTGCGCGCCGCAGTAGTCGTGCAGGGCGTCGCTCCACCCCTCGTCGCCGAAGCAGCTCAGGTACTTGTCCAGGTCGTACCCTGGCGCGTAGTCCTGCTCGCCGAGCAGGCGCCCGTCGGCCGCCTCGTTGCCGTGGATCGTGCCCCTGACGTACACCACCTTGGGCTCGTCCCGGCGCCCGCCGTTGTCCAGCGCGGCGAGCAGCTCGGCGCGGTCCGTCACGACCGACACGGAGCCCGCCGGCGCGCCGGCCCCGCCGTCGGTCCCGCCGCCCTGCGTGGCCCAGCCGACCGTCGCCGCGTCGTCGGGCGAGATCGCGGGCGGGCCGCCGACCGGGTCGGCGTGCGCCGCGGGGGCCGTCAGGCCGGCCAGCAGCAGCGAGAGCGCGGCGAGCGCGGACGCCGCCGTCACCGCCCGCCGTGCAGGCCGGGCGGGGCGTGGGACGGACCGGGGGAAGAAGCTCGTCGACCTCGTCGTCGCAGGCACGGTCACCTCCGTTGGTAAGCGCCTTCCCGTACCGAACCAGGATCGGTCCCACGTGTCAACGACCATGCTCATGTGCGCTCGCAGGTGAGCCCGCACGCGCCCCGCGCGGCGACCTCCGGCCCGTCGCGCGCTGTATACGCTGGACGGATGACGACCGAGCCGGAGACCACAGGGCGCCACGCCGCACGGCAGACCGTGATGATCGCCGCGTTCGAGGGGTGGAACGACGCCGGCAGCGCCGCCACGGCGGCCCTCGCCCACCTCGACCACGTGTGGGACGCCCGCCAGGTGCGCGAGCTCGACCCCGAGGACTACCACGACTTCCAGGTGAACCGTCCGGTGATCGAGACCGGCCCCGACGGGGTGCGCACCGTCACCTGGCCGACCACGACCGTGTCCGTCGCCGAGCTGCCCGACCGCACCGTGGTGCTGGTGCACGGCATCGAGCCGTCGTTCCGGTGGCGCTCCTACTGCGCCGAGCTGCTGGACCTGGCGGCGGAGCTCGGCGTGCGTACGGTCGTGACCCTCGGCGCCCTGCTCGCCGACGTGCCGCACACCCGGCCCATCCCGATGACCGCGACCACGGAGAGCTCGGGTCTCCAGGCGGTGCTCGACGTCGAGCCGAGCACGTACGAGGGCCCGACGGGCATCGTGGGCGTGCTGCAGCACGAGGCCGACCGGCGGGGGTTCCAGGCGGTGTCGCTGTGGGCGGCGGTGCCGCACTACGTGGCCAACCCGCCGTCGCCCAAGGCCACGCTCGCCATCCTCACCCGGGTCGAGGAGCTCATCGCCGCCCCGGTGCCGCTCGGCGACCTGCCCGAGGACGCCGAGGCGTGGCAGCACGGCGTCGACGAGCTGGCCTCCGACGACGCCGAGATCGCCGAGTACGTGCAGCAGCTCGAGGAGGCGAAGGACACCGCGGACCTGCCCGAGGCGACGGGCGAGGCCATCGCGCGGGAGTTCGAGCGTTACCTGCGGCGGCGCGACGTCGGCGGCGACAAGGGCACCGACCGAGGCACCGACAAGGGACCGGACAAGGGCTGACCCCTCCGACGGCTCAGAGGCGGACGCCGAGCAGCGCGTTCACCGCGCGCGCCAGGACGCCGGGGGCGCCCTCGTGGTCGTCGGCCGTGTCCCGCCCGGGCGCGAGCGCGGTGTCGGCCCACGCGTCGACGGCGGCGAGCGCGGCGGGCCCGTCGAGGTCGTCCGCGAGCGCCGCGCGCAGGGCGGCCAGGGTCGCGGACGCGTCGGGGCCGCCGTTGCCGGAGACCGCGGACCGCCACCGCTCCAGCCGGGCGACGCCGGCGTCGAGGTCGGCGTCGGTCCACTCCCACTCGGCGCGGTAGTGGTGCGCCAGCAGGGCGAGCCGGATGGCCATCGGGTCGACGCCGGCGCGGCGCAGCGCGGACACGAACACGAGGTTCCCGCGCGACTTGCTCATCTTCTCGCCCTCGTAGGCGACGAGACCGGCGTGGACGTGCACCCCCGCCCCGCCGCCGCCCAGCAGGCGGTCGTGCGAGGTGGACATCTCGTGGTGCGGGAACTGCAGGTCCGCTCCCCCGCCCTGCAGGTCGAACGGCAGGCCCAGCCCGTCGCGGGCGATGACGGCGCACTCGATGTGCCAGCCCGGACGACCCGTGCCCAGGGACGCGCCGTCCCACGCGGGCTCGCCGGGGCGCTCGCGCCGCCACAGCAGCGGGTCCAGCGGGTTCTTCTTGCCCTCGCGCTGCGGGTCGCCGCCGCGCTCGGCGAAGAGCTTCGCCATGATCTCCGGGTCCAGGCGCGCCACCTGGCCGAAGTCGGGGTCGGCGGACAGGTCGGCGTACACGTCGCCGAGACAGGGGTCGTCCCCGCCGGCGCCGGGCTCGACGGGCACCCGGTAGGCGGCGCCGTCGTCCAGGAGCTTCTCGACGGCGGCGACCACCGCGGGCACGGACTCGACGGCGCCGGTCCAGGTGGCGGGCGGCACCATGCCGAGGGCGGTCATGTCCTCGCGGAAGAGGGCGATCTGGTCGGCGGCGAGGTCGCGCCAGTCGACGCCGGTGGCCGTGGCGCGCTCGAGCAGCGGGTCGTCGACGTCGGTGACGTTCGAGACGAAGGTCACGTCCTTGCCGGCATCGAGCCACGCCCGGTGCAGCAGGTCGAACGCCAGGTAGGTGTTCGCGTGCCCGAGGTGGGTCGCGTCGTACGGGGTGATCCCGCAGACGTAGTAGCGGGCCGTGTCCCCCGGGGCCGGGTCCACGAGCCGTCCGGTGGTGCTGTCGTGCACCCGGACGGGGGTGCGGCGGCCGTCGGCCGGGTCGGGGAGCTCGGGGATCTGCGGGGCGGGCCAGGAACGCACGCGCCCAGGCTACCGGCCCTCCGGTGGGGCCGGATCACCATGTCAGACGACGATCCCGCCGTTCGCGGTGAGCACACCGGTCAGCAGCAGCACGACGACGACGGCGGCGAGGCCGAGGCGGTACCAGACGAACGGCATGAAGGAGTGCGTGGTGATGAGCTTGAGGAAGCCGATGATGACGACGTACCCGACGACGAACGCGACGAGCGTCGCGACGAGGGTCGCGCCGGCGCCGGGCGAGCCGGGCGCCGGGTCCTCGCCCACGGACTTGGCGAGCTGGTAGAAGCCGGACATCAGCACGGCGGGGATGGCCAGCAGGAACGAGTAGTCCGCGGCGGCCTTGCGGGTGAAGCCCATGAGCAGCCCCGCGGTGATCGTGCCGCCGGAGCGCGACACGCCCGGGATGAGCGCGAGCGCCTGCGCGAACCCGAACGAGATCGCGCGCTTCGGGGTGAGCTCGTCGAGCCGGCGGGTGCGCCGGCCGATCCTGTCCGCCCAGCCGAGCAGCAGGCCGAAGACGACGAGGGTCGTCACGGTGATCCAGAGGTTGCGCAGGTACGTCTCGATCTGGTCCTGGAAGAGCAGGCCGAGCACGCCGATCGGGATCGAGCCGAGCGCGATGTACCAGGCCATGCGCGCCTGGTCGTCGTGGGCGCCCATCCGGGAGCGCCAGTCGCTGCCGTGCCTGCCCACGAGGGAGGTCCACCAGGCGACGCAGATGTCCCGGATGGTGCGCCGGTAGTAGAGCAGCACGGCGGCCTCGGTGCCGATCTGGGTGATCGCGGTGAACGCGGCGCCGGGGTCGGTCCCGCCGAGCAGCTCCCCCACGATGCGCAGGTGCGCGCTCGACGAGATCGGCAGGAACTCGGTCAGGCCCTGGACCAGGCCGAGCAGGATCGCTTCCCAGGCATTCACGGGCGGTCACACTACCCGGACCAGCGAGGTTTCCCGGTAGCGTGGCCCGCCATGGAGCGTCGTCAGGTGGGCCGAACGGGCCTGCGCGTGTCCGAGCTCGGCCTGGGGACCATGACCTGGGGGCGGGACACCGACGACCTGGACGCGGCGGAACAGCTGCGCGACTTCGTCGACGCGGGCGGGACGCTCGTCGACACGGCCGCCACGTACGGCGACGGCGACGCGGAGCGCGTCATCGGCTCCCTGCTGGACGGGAAGGTCGCGCGCGACGACGTGGTGCTGTGCACCAAGGGCGGCGTCCGCGCCGGCCGGTCGGGCGCCCGCGTCGACGCGTCGCGGGCGGGCCTGCTCGCGGACCTCGACGCGTCCCTCGAGCGGCTCGGCACCGACCACGTCGACCTGTTCCTCGTGGCCTGCCCCGACCCGGCGACGCCGCTCGCCGAGACCGTGTCGGCGATGCGGCTCGCGGTGTCCTCCGGCCGGGCGCGCTACGTCGGCCTGTCGAACCACCCCGGCTGGGCGTCCGCGCGGGCCGCGACGCTGCTGGAGGCGGACGGCACCGGCCTGAGTGCCCTGGAGCTCGAGTACTCGCTGCTGCAGCGCGGCGCGGAGCGCGACGTCGTCCCGGCCGCCGACGCCCTCGGTCTCGGGCTGCTGGCGTGGTCGCCGCTGGGGCGCGGGGTGCTCACCGGCAAGTACCGGCGCGCGATCCCGGCGGACTCCCGCGCGGCCTCGGCGCACCTCGCCGCGTTCGTCGACCCCTACCTGGACGCGGCCGCGTCGTCCGTCGTCGAGGCCGTGGCGACCGCGGCCGACGGGCTCGGGCGGGCACCGCTCGAGGTCGCCCTCGCCTGGCTGCTCGCCCGCGACACCGTCGCGAGCGCGATCGTCGGGGCGCGGACCCCGGCCCAGCTCCGCGCGTCGCTCGCGGCCGTGGACCTCGACCTGCCGGGCGAGGTGCACGCCGCGCTCGACGACGTGTCCGCCCCGGAGATCGGCTACCCCGAGCGCTGGTAGGCCTGGCCCGGCTCGTCGACCGGTCGGCCCGCGGGCGCCCCGCCCTCGAGGTCGGTGTCCAGCTCGGCGTCGAGGTCGTCGTCCTCGTCCTCGTCGTCGTCCTCGTCGTCATCGTCGTCGTCGCTGTCGTCATCGTCGTCGCCGTCGTCGAGGAAGAACGGCGTGACCTCGGAGTAGACCTGCGCCAACGCGTCCTCGTAGACCTCGAACGCGTCGGCCAGGACCTCGTAGGCGTCGTCGACCGCGGGGTCGTCGTCACCCCTGCGGGTCGACACCGCGTGGTAGTGGGCCTCGAGCGCGGCGACGAAGCGGTCCAGCGCGGCACGCGGGTCTGCGGTCATGCTCCGACCGTAGCGCCCCACGGGGCACAATGGGCAGACGAAAACCGCCCGCCAGCACTTCGGGAGGACAGCGGATGGCCTCGATCCCGTCGACGTCGCAGGCGGACGCGCGCTCCGGCGCGCCGTCCGCCTGGCGCAAGCACGGACAGTACGAGTACCGCGTGCTGACCATCGACCGGGGCACCAGCGTCCCCGACGCGCGCAAGATGCTCACCGAGGAGGCCGAGTACGGCCGGTGGGAGCTGGCACGCACCCGTCTCTACATCGGCGGCGAGCGCCGGGTGTGGCTGCGCCGCAAGATCATCAAGGTCAGCGCCACGTTCTGACCCGCCGGGACGGGCACGAGCACCGCGATGGCCGACGTCTTCCGCAAGTCCCGGTCCCACGCGCCGCCGGGGTTCTTCGCCACCGAGGCTGCCGGGCTGCGCTGGCTCGGCGTGCCCGGCGGCCCGCGCGTCGCCCGCGTGCTCGCGCAGGGCCCGGAGCACCTCGACCTGGAACGCGTCGACCCGGCGCGGCCCACGCCCGACGCCGCGCGCGACCTCGGCCGCCGCCTCGCCGTCCTGCACGGCGCGGGCGCCGCGGGGTTCGGCGTCCTCCCGCCCGGCGCCGAGCGTGGGTACTTCGGCCCGCTCGACGACCCCCTGCCGCTGGCGGCGGGGACGTGGGGCGACTGGCCCGCGTTCTACGCGCACGCCCGGCTGCGCCCCATCGTGGCGCAGGGCCGGGAGCGCGGCGTGCTCACGGCGCGGGACGCGGCCGCCGTCGAGCGGGTGTGCGGGCGGCTCGGCCGCCTCGCGGGCCCCGCGGCGCGCGAGGCGCCCGCCCGGGTGCACGGCGACCTGTGGTCGGGGAACGTGCTGTGGTCGCGCGGACCGGCCGGGTCGGCGGAGGCGGTGCTCATCGATCCGGCCGCCCACGGCGGGCACCGGGAGGCCGACCTCGCCATGCTCGCGCTCTTCGGGGCACCGCACCTGGACGCGATCCTCGCGGCCTACGACGCCGCCCGGCCCCTCGCCCCCGGGTGGCGCGAGCGGGTGCCGCTGCACCAGCTGTACCCGCTCGCCGTGCACGCCGTGCTGTTCGGCGGAGGGTACGTCGAGCAGACCCGCCACCTGCTCGCCCACCTGGGCGGCTGACGACGGCCGACGACGGCGGACGACGGCGGACGACGGCGGACGACGGCGTGGTCAGCAGTCGCGCAGCAGGCGGTCCAGCACGCGCGTGCCGAAGCGCAGCGACTCGACCGGCACCCGCTCGTCGACGCCGTGGAACATCCCGGAGAAGTCGAGGTCGGCGGGCAGGCGCAGCGGCGCGAACCCGTACCCCGTGATGCCCAGCCGGGACAGCGACTTGTTGTCCGTGCCGCCGGACAGCGTGTACGGCAGCACCGCGGCCCCCGGGTCCTCCGCGAGGAGCGAGGCGACCATCGAGTCCACGAGGTCCCCGGAGAACGGCACCTCGAGCGCGGTGTCGGTGTGGATCGGCTCGACCCGCACGGCCGGACCGGCCAGCTCGCGCAGCGTCGCCATCCCCTCCTCCTCGTGCCCCGGCAGCAGGCGCACGTCGACGGTGGCCTCGGCGCGGCCGGGGATGACGTTCGCCTTGTAGCCGGCGTCCAGCTGCGTCGGGTTGGACGTGTGCCGCACGGTGGCGCCCACGAACCTGGCGGCCGGGCCCAGCGCCGCGACGAGCGCGTCCACCGCGGCGGGGTCCTCGCCGTCGAACGGCAGCCCGGTGAGGTCGGACACCCCGCGCAGCAGCTTCTCCACCGTCGGGGTGAGCGTGTACGGCCACGGGTGCTGCCCGATCCGCGCGACCGCCGCCGCGAGCTCGGTCACGGCGTTCTCCGTGTTGACCTGCGAGCCGTGCCCGGCGCGCCCGTCGGCCACGAGCCGCAGCCACGCGAGGCCCTTCTCCGCCGTCTGCAGCAGGTAGGCGCGCCGTCCGTCGACCTCCACGGAGAACCCGCCCACCTCGCTGATCGCCTCGGTGGCGCCCTCGAAGAGCTCGGGCCGGTGCCGCACGGCCCACTGCGCGCCGCGCACGCCGCCCGCCTCCTCGTCGGCGAAGAAGGCGACCACGACGTCGCGCGCGGGGCGCCGGCCCTCGCGGACCATCTGCCGCACGACCGCCAGGATCATCGCGTCCATGTCCTTCATGTCGACGGCGCCGCGGCCCCACAGCAGGCCGTCGATCTCCTCGCCGGCGAACGGGTCGACCGACCAGTCGCCGGCGGCCGCGGGCACGACGTCGGTGTGCCCGTGCAGCACCAGCGCGGGGCGGGACCGGTCGGCGCCCTCGAGCCGCGTCACGACCGACGTGCGGCCGGGCTCGGACTCGAACAGCTCCACCTCGAGCCCCACCTCGGTGAGCAGCCCGGCGACGAGCTCCGCCGCCTTCCGCTCCCCCGGCCCCTCGCCGTTGCCGTAGTTGGACGTGTCGATCCGCAGCAGGTCGCGGCAGATCCCCACGACCTCCTGCTCGGCGGTGGGGTGCTTGGTGGAGGGCGTGCTCGGGCGCGGGGCGAGGGGCTGGGACGTCACCCCGCCACCGTACCGGCGCCCGCGGGCGAAACGTTTAGCCGGGGTGACGGCGTCCGCACCGTGGACCACCGTCGGTCGCACGACCTCAAGGAGGAGGACCATCATGCGAAGACTCGCGGCATCCCTCGCGGCCACCGTGCTGGCCGCCGTCGGCCTCGTGGCCGTCGTCGGACAGCCGGCGGCCGCCCACGGGGCCGAGGTGTTCCCCGGCTCCCGGCAGTACCTGTGCTGGGTGGACGCGCAGACCCCGAACGGGCAGCTCGACCCGTCGAACCCTGCCTGCGCGGACGCGCTCGCCGAGAGCGGGCCCAACGCGTACTACAACTGGTTCGGCAACCTCGACTCGAACGGCGCCGGGCGCACCGAGGGCTACATCCCGGACGGGACCATCTGCTCCGGCGGCGACCGCGGCCCGTACGACTTCTCCGCCTTCAACGCGCCGCGCACCGACTGGCCGACGACGCACCTCACCGCCGGCGCCACGTACGAGTTCCAGCACAACAACTGGGCCGAGCACCCCGGCCGGTTCGACGTCTACGTGACGAAGGAGGGCTTCGACCCGACCCAGCCGCTGGGCTGGTCCGACCTCGAGCTGATCGACTCGGTGACGGACCCGCCGGACACCGGCGGCCCGGGCGGCGACAACTACTACTACTGGGACGTCACGCTGCCCGCCGACCGCACGGGCCTGCACATCGTGTTCACGCACTGGGTGCGCTCGGACAGCAGCGAGAACTTCTACAGCTGCTCGGACGTGGCGTTCGACGGCGGCGACGGGGAGGTCACCGGCATCGGCGACGGCACGGGGCCCGTCGACCCGCCCGACGCCTGCCCGGACGAGGCGCCGGGCACGCCGCTCGGCGACCTCTCGGCCAGCGCGATCACCGCCACCTCGGCCCACGTCATGTGGGGCGCGGGGACGACGGGGTGCGTCACCGGGTACGACGTCGTCGACCCGGCGACGGGCGACGTCCTGGCGTCCACCGACGGAGCGCCGATGGTCGACGTGACCGGGTTGGAGCCCGAGACCGCCTACACCGTCGCGGTCCGGGCCCGCAACGACCACACCGGGGCGGTGTCCGCCCTCACCGACGCGGTGTCGTTCACCACGCTCGCCGAGGGCACGACACCCACCGACGGCGCCTGCACCGCCACCTTCTCCACGACCACCACGTGGGCGGGCGGCTACCAGGGCGAGGTCGTGGTCACGGCCGGCGACGCCGGCGTCGACGGCTGGCGGGTCGCCGCCGACGGCATCACCACGTCGAACGTCTGGGGCGGCGAGCTCACCGACGGTGTCATCACCCCCGCCGCGTGGAACGCCACGCTCGGCGCGGGACAGAGCACCACGGTGGGCTTCATCGGCACCGGGACGGCCCCGGCGGACGGCGAGCTCGCCTGCTCCTGACCCGTCCTGGGCGTCCGGTCACGCGCCGGGAGCGCGACGGTCGGTCGGCAGCAGCCGGCCGTCGCGCTCCAGCCGCAGCTCGGCGTCGAGGCCGAGCCGGTCGAGGAACGCCCGGTCGTGGCTCACGACCAGCAGCGCGCCGCGGTACGCGGCCAGCGCCTGCACCAGCTGGTCCGTGCTCGCGATGTCGAGGTTGTTCGTGGGCTCGTCGAGCACGAGGAGCTGCGCCGGCGGGTCGGCCAGCAGCAACCGCGCCAGCGCGACGCGGAACCGCTCGCCGCCGGACAGGGTCGCCACGGGCCGGCCCACCTGGTCGCCCCGCACGAGGAACCGCGCCAGCCGGTTGCGCAGCTCCCCGGGCGCGACGTCGGGGGCGCCGGCGCGGACCGCGTCGAGCACCGTCTGGTCGTCGTCCAGCACGTCGAGCCGCTGCGGCAGGTAGCCCACCCGGTCGGTGAGCGCCTCAGCGACCGCGCCCATCCCGACGGCGTCCGCCCCGTCGGCGCCCACGGGGGCCGCGCCCACGAGCCGCTCCAGCAGCGTCGTCTTGCCGACGCCGTTGGGGCCGGTCAGCGCCACGCGCTCCGGCCCGGCGATCACGACCTCGCGCCCATCGGTGCCGCGCAGCACGGCGAGCCGGCGCCCGGCGGGGACGTCCGGGTCGGGCAGGTCGACCACGATGCGGGCGTCGTCGCGCACCGCGAGCCCGGCGGCCTCGACGGCCGCGCGGGCGTCGGCCTCCTTCCCGGCGGCCTGGCCGCGTCGGGCGGCCTGCGACTTCTCGGCGGAGTTGCGCCGGTCGTTGATCTGCGCCTTGACGTAGCGCCGCTCGACGACGTCGGTGCGGCCGCGGCGCTCGGAGTGCGCGATGCGCTCCTCGGCCTTGATTCGCTCGCGCTTCTCGCGGCGCAGCACCTGCTCGGCGTCGCGCAGCGCGGCGCGGGCGGCCTCCTGCTGCGCGGCCAGGTGCTCCTCGTACTGCGCGTAGGTGCCGCCGTAGGTGGTGAGCGAGCCCGTGCGCAGCTCGGCCGTCTCGTCGACGAGCTCGAGCAGCTCCCGGTCGTGGGACACGACGACGAGCGCCCCGCGCCACGTGCGCACGATCTCGTGCAGCCGCTCGCGGGCGTCGCCGTCGAGGTTGTTCGTGGGCTCGTCCAGGAGCGCGACGTCCGCGCCGCGCAGGCGCACGCCGGTGACGGCCACGAGCATCGCCTCGCCGCCCGAGAGGGTGCCGACGGGGCGGTCGAGGACGCCGCCGTCGGCCGGGAGCCCCGTGCCGGCGAGCTCGGCGATCGCCCGCTCCTCGACGTCCCAGCCGTCGCCGACGACGTCGAACAGCGCGGCGAGCCGGTCCTCGGGCACGTCGCCGGAGGTGATGGCGCGCACCGCGTCGACGACGTCGCGCACGCCCAGGAGGTCGGCGACCGTGGCGTGGGTGTCGAGGGTGAGGCGCTGCGGGAGGTAGTCCGCGACGCCGGAGACGCTGATCGAGCCGGACGTCGGGCGCAACCGGCCCGCGACGAGCCGCAGCAGGGTGGACTTCCCCGCGCCGTTGAGGCCGACGAGGCCGGTGCGGCCACGCGAGAACGCTCCGGACACGCCGGCGACGGGGGTGGCCCCGTCGGGCCAGGAGAAGGTGAGGTCGTGCAGGACGACGGAGGGGTGAGCAGCGGGCACGGAGGACTCCAGCGGTGCGGGAACGGCGGACGGCGGGTGCGTCGACGCCGCTCCCTCGGCCTGGCACTCGGGCGTGCCGGCGGGGAGCCTCGGGGTCGACGCGTCAGGCGGTCGTCCGGGTGCCCGTCATCGCTTTGCTGTGCCTCTCGTCCTGGAGCCGTCCCCTCTCACGCGCGGCGGAGGCCGCGGGGACGGCGTCGACGATGTCACGTCGTCGCGCCCCGCGGCAACCCGAAACGCCGGACCGGCCCGTCGCGGTCAGGCCGAGGGGGCCTCCGCCGGCCACGGCTCGCTCGGCTCACGCGGGTCCTCCGGCAGCAGCGAGCCGACCCACGAGTCGTGCCGCGCGCCGCGCTGCAGCCCGAACCGGCGCAGGGTGCCCTCGTAGCGGAACCCGAGCTTCCACGCGACGCGGCGTGACGGCCAGTTGCCCACGTACGCCAGCCAGTGTGCCCGTGCGAGGCCGAGCCCCTCCGGGTCGAGCGCCCAGTCCACGACGAGGCGCGCCGCCTCCGTCGTCAGGCCCCGGCCCCGCGCGTCCGGGGCGCACCAGTAGCCGAGCTCACCCATCCGGTCCGTGCCCGGCACGCCCTCGCACGTCATCCCCACCATGCCCCGCACCGGCCCGTCGGAGTCGCCGGGGTCGCGGACCGCCCAGGTGAAGCTCGTCTCCTGGGCCCAGCCGTCGGCCACCATCCCCGTGACGAAGCCCTCGGCGTCGGCGCGCGTGTACGGCGACGGCACCGTGGTCCACCGCGCGATGGCGGGGTCAGCGCAGATCTCGGCGATGCGGTCGACGTCGGCGCCGGTCGGGACGGACAGGCGGACGCGGTCGGTGGCGAGGACGAACGGCTCCATCGGGGCATCGTGGCACGCCGGGGCCGACGGCCTCATCGCTATTTGTCCGGAGTCTCCCCGGACCCCTGGGCGCCGGCGCCCGCCGCACCGTCGCCGTCCGGCGGGGTGACGATCGGGGCCACGGCGAGCGGCCTGTCGCCCGGCCCGGACGACTCGTCGAGCTCGGGATGCGGCCGGTCGCCCCGCAGCGTGGAGAAGACCGTCCACGCCACCGCCATGAGCGGGACCGCGATGATGGCGCCGAGGATGCCGGCGAGCACGGTGCCGGCGGTGACGCCGAGGCCGATGACGAGCGGGTGCAGCGCGACCTGCTTGCCCATGATCAGCGGCTGCAGCACGTGCCCCTCGAGCTGGCCGATGAGCGCGATGCCGATCGTGACGATGAGCGCCGTGACGAACCCGTTGGCCGCGAGCGCGACGACGGCCGCGATGATCATCGCCAGCGGCGCGCCGATCAGCGGGATGAAGGCGCCGATGAAGACCAGCACGGCCAGCGGCGCCGCGAGCGGCACCCCGAGGATGGTCAGCAGGATGAACGCCAGCACGCCGTCGACGAAGGCGATGATCACGGTGCCGCGGGCGTAGCCGGAGAAGCTGTACCAGCCCGCACCGGCCGCCGCCTGCCACCGGCTGCGGTGCTCCTCGGGGATCTGGCCCAGGAACCAGCGCCACATCTTGCCGCCCGACGCGACGAAGAAGACCGTGCAGAAGATGGACAGGGCGAAGATCGCGAAGCCCTCGAAGACCGAGCCCGCGCTCTGCGCCGCCTGGCTGACCAGGGAGTCGGCGTTGTCGGCGATCCACTGCCGCCCCTGGTCGATCCACTCGTTGATCTGGTCGCCGGTCACGGACAGCCCGAACGGCCCGCTCTCCACGTAGGTGAGGATCTGCTGCACGCCGGTGTCGAACTGGCCGGCGAGCTGCTCCCACTGCCCCGCGACCGACGCGACCACGTACGTGAGCAGGCCGCCCAGCACCAGGAACGCGCTGAGGATCGCGAGCGCGGTGGCCAGCGCGCGCGGCATGACCTTGGCGTAGAAGTCCGCGACGGGGTTGAGGACCGAGGCGAACACCAGCCCGAGGAACACCGCGATGAAGACGAGCTGCACCTGCACCGTCGCCCAGAACACGAGCGCGACGGCCGCGGTCAGGGCGATGAGTCGCCACGACCAGCCGGCCGACGTCCGCAGCCAGGCGGGGACGTTCTCGCTCGTGCGCTTCGCCACCCGTGCGCTCCTCTCGCCGTTCGTCCGTCCAGTCTGCCGCACCTCGCCCGCCCGTCGTGGGAGGTCGACGCGCGCCGGCCGCCGGGTGAATTCCCTGGTGAAGTCCTCGCGCCCGGGCGGGGGCCGGTGCGTGGCGGGCGCCGTCGCCCGACGATGGAGGCACGTGGCCCGGCGACAGGAGGAGCCCATCATGGTCGGGACGTCCCCGCAGTCCGACGGCACTCTCGAGCCGGCGGCGCCGCCGGCGTCGGCCGCCATGCCCGTGCACGCGTCCGTGCCCGCGTACGACGCCGAGACGCTCGCCGCCGTCCTCGCCGTGCTCCCGGACGTCGACGCCGTGGAGCTGAAGCTCACCGTGCCCGGGGCGGACCACCGCCGGGTGCTCGACCGGCTCGGGATCGACGCGCTCGACTCGACCATCCGCCAGGTCGCCTTCCTCGACACGCCCGCGCTCGACCTGTCCGCCGCCGGGCTCGTCGTCCGCGCCCGGCGCACGCAGCGCAAGGACGGCGACCTCACCGTGAAGGTGCGACCGATGCTGCCGGCGGACGTCCCCGGCCGCGCGCGGCGGTCCGCCGGCTTCAAGGTGGAGGTGGACGCGTCGCCCGCCGGGTTCACCTGCTCGTGCTCGTCGACGCGGCGGCTGCCCGACGGCGACGTCCGCGCCCTGCTGGACGACGTCGGCCGCCTCGACGGCCTGCTCGACCGCACGCAGCGCTCGCTGCTCGAGCCCCGGCTCCCGGGCGGCGTCGGGCTCGGCGACCTGCGCGTGCTGGGCCCCACCACCCTGCTCAAGGCCCGGTTCGACCCCGCGGGGCTGCCCCGCCGCATGACGGCCGAGCTGTGGTTCCTGCCCGACGGCGACCGCATCCTCGAGCTGTCGACCAAGGCGGCGCCGGGCGCGGCCTTCCAGGCCGCGGCGGAGACGAAGGTGTTCCTCGCGAGCCGGGGCGTCGACCTCGGCGCGCCGCAGGAGACCAAGACCCGTGCGGCGCTCGCCGCGTCCGCCGCCCGCCACGACGTGTGACGTAGGGCACCCGGGCACAAGAGAAGCGGGCACGAAAAAGCCCCCGGGTTGTGGACCCCGGGGGCTTTTTCGTCGCTGTCTCAACGAGTGTCCGGAGGGGGACTTGAACCCCCACGCCCGATAAAGGGCACTAGCACCTCAAGCTAGCGCGTCTGCCATTCCGCCACCCGGACGAGTGGACCTCGACAGCGCCTCGGCGCCGTCTCGGTGCGGGGAAAAACATAGCACGGCGGGGGCGGGCTCTCGCAAACCGCGACGACGCCGCGCTGGTCGCAGGGCCGGTCGCAGGGCCGGTCGCACCGCCGGTCCCTGGTTCGGTCATAGCGCTGGTCACAGGCGTGGTCACCGGTCCGCGCGTCGGCGGCGACGTGTAGCGTCCTGCCCGGCCCGGACCAACCGGTCAAGGGTGAGGAACGGGACGGGCGGCCGGCGGCCGCCGAGACGGGAGCGCCGCAGGTCATGATGGGTGGGCACCACGCCGCATCGGGAGCGGCCGCCTGGGTCGCGGTCACGTCGACGGCGCCGTTCGCGTTCGGCTGGCACCCGGTCTCCGAGGTCGGGGTGATGACCGGGGCGCTGGTCTGCGCGGGCGCCGCGCTGTTGCCCGACGCCGACCACCACAGCGGCACCATCGCGCACTCGCTGCCCCCGGTCTCCGAGGGCGTCTCGAAGTTCGTCGCGACCGTGTCCGGCGGCCACCGCAACGGCACGCACTCCATCCTGGGCATCGCGGTCTTCACCGCGATCGCGTGGGTGATGGGCATGGTCTCGATCAGCACCGAGGCGTTCGGCGAGGTGCTGGTCGGCCCCGGCATCATGGCGGTCCTGCTCATCGCGTTCGCCCTGCGCGCGTGGAAGGTCACCGGCGGCAGGCGCTGGTGGAACTGGACGCTGTCGCTGCTCCTCGCCGCGTGCGTGGCGGTCTTCGCGCCCGAGGAGTGGAACTGGATGCCGCTGGCCGTCGCCCTCGGCTGCACGGTCCACGTGCTCGGCGACCTCGTCACCACCGCCGGCGTCCCCCTCCTGTGGCCGCTGAAGTTCCGCTCCCCCTACTGGGTGCGGCGCTACCGGGTGCTGCCCTTCGACGACGTGTGGCGCGACGGCGGCAACCTCTCGCTGCCGATCCTCGGCGACGCCGGGTCGTGGCGGGAGTGGCTCGTCATGACGCCGGTCAGCCTCTACGCCGTCGGCGGGGTGGCGTGGGCCGGCCTGGGGCAGATGGGTTTCGACACGCAACCGGTGTGGGAGCAGGTCGCGGCCGCCTGGGCCGGCGCGTTCGGCGGCTGACCGGCGCCCCGCGTCAGCGCGCCACGCCCACGGCGGCGCGCAGCCGGCCGTCCTCCGCCGCCGCGCCGGGCAGGTCCAGGCGCGGGTCGTCGGCCGCGCGCCCGGACAGGACGGCGTCCAGGTAGCGGCGGTCCGCGTCGAGGCGAGCCACGGCGTCCGCCGTCGGGGTCCCGTGCCCCGGCACGACGACGGCGCACGCGGCCGCGTACGGCGCCAGCCGGTCCAGCCCGGCCAGGTAGCGCTCGACGGCGCGGGCCGCGCCCTCGACGCCCTCGACGCCCTCCACACCCTGGCCCCGCGCTCCGTCGCCCGTGATCTCGTCGAGCGGCAGGGGGAGCTCGACGTCGCTCAGCACGTCCCCCGCCACAAGCACACGGCTGCGCGGCAGCCAGAGCGCGCCGTGCCCGGGGGCGTGGCCGTCGTGGACCACGAGCCGGGTCGGCGGCAGGACGGCGTCCGGGTCGGGGATGCCGCGCTCGGGCGCCGGGACGGGCGCGACGCGACCGAGCAGCTCGAGCACCTCGGCCGGGTGGTCCGCTCCCCCGTACCTCGCGGCGTCGGCCCGCGCCTCCGCCAGCAGCCGCGGGCGCTTCCACCGGGCGACCCGCGCCGCCCCCGCCGTGGCCCAGCGCGGCACGTCGGAGCCGAGCCGCGGGTGCCACAGCAGGTGGTCGTGGTGCGCGTGCGTCGCGTACCCGGCGACGACACGCCCGCCGCGGGCGTCCACCTCGTCGGCGACCGCCACGAGCTCGTCGGGCTCCCACGCGGGGTCGACGAGCAGCGCCGCGCGCCCTCCACCGTCGGGGGGAGCGAGCACCACCGTCGTCGTGGTGCGCAGCCGCCGCGCGGTGCGGACCAGGACGTCCTCGGTCCCGCGCGACCCCGTGACCACCGGCACGAACCCCATGCCCGCACCCTACGGACGAAAAAGACGTGGACCGCCCCGGCCGCCCCCTGCCATGCTCCCGCAGGCGGCACGCGAACGGCGCGGGCCAGCACGTGAAGGAGGGCAGACCGATGGACGACGTCGTCATGCGCGCCCTCCCGGACACCTTCCGGCGGGCGGACCTCACCCGATCCTGAGGGGCCCGAGACCGAGCTCCTCGAGCTGAGCAGGAGTCTCGCGTGCACCAGCACACCCCCTCGTCCTTCCCCTTCTCCCCCGCCTCCTCCCTCGGTTCGCCCGAGGCCGGCCTCGGCGCCGAGCCCCTCGTGGAGCCCGGCCCCGACCAGCGATGGTCCACCTGGACGTCCGTCACCAAGGGCCAGCGCGGCCCCGAGCCGCGGCCCGACTGGGTGGTCACCGCCGACGCCGCGCTCGACACCGAGCTCGGCGTGCTCAAGACCGGCAAGGAGGCGGACGTCTTCCTCGTCGAGCGCGCCGTGCCCGACGACCCCACCCGGCGCAGCCTGCTGGCCGCCAAGCGGTACCGCGGCCGCGACCACCGCCAGTTCCACCGCGACGGCGAGTACACCGACGGGCGGCGCGTGCGCCGCACCCGCGACCAGCGCGCCATCGAGGACCGCAAGTCCTCCTGGGGCAAGGCGGTCGCCGCGACCCAGTGGGCGGACGCCGAGTTCCTCGCGCTCTCGCGCCTGTGGGACGCCGGCGCCCCCGTGCCCTACCCCGTGCAGATCGACGGCACGGAGCTGCTGCTCGAGTTCGTCGGCCACGAGGCGGCGGACGGCACCGTCGAGGCGGCGCCGCGGCTCGCCCGCACCCGGCCCGCCCCCGCGGCCCTCGCGGACTGGTTCGACCAGCTGCGGCACGGGATGGGCGTCATCGCGCGGCTCGGGTGGGCGCACGGCGACCTGTCGCCGTACAACATCCTCGTGGACGGCCTCGGCGACGGGGCCGACGACGGCGGGCGGCTCGTGATCATCGACCTGCCCCAGGTCGTGGACCTCGTGGCCAACCCGTTCGGCGCCGACCTGCTGCACCGCGACTGCCGCAACGTGTGCACGTGGTTCACGGCGCGCGGCCTCGACGTCGACCCCGACGAGCTGTTCGCGGACGTCTTCGCGCAGGCCTGGTGAGCGCCTCCGAGGACGCCGTCAGCCGCCCAGACCGACGGAGTTGTCCGGGGCGCCGTCGCCGGGCGGGAGGTCGCCGCGCTCGGTGGGCGGGCTCGGGTCCCGCGGCGTCCCCTCCACGAGCGCGGTGAGCTCCGCGCTCGTGGGGACGCGGACGTTCGCGGCCGCCTCGCGCAGGGCGTCGTGGTCGGCGGCGCTCCCCGAGACGCGCACGAGGACGCCGTCGCGCACGACCGCGTACTCCTCGCCCTCCCCCGCCGTCCGCCGGAACGCGCCGTCCTCCTCGACGCACGTCACCGGGCCGTTGGACGCCTCCCCGCCGACGCCCAGGACCGGCGTCGTCGCGCAGTCCGCCGCGGACATCGAGCCGCCGACGGCCGAGAGCATGAACGCCCGCCCGCCCTCGCTGCTGAAGTGCAGGGAGAACCCGTCGGCCCCGTAGGCCCCGGCCGCAATCGGCACCGCCGCGAACCCGTCGGCCGAGGTCGTGAGCACGTACCTCGGCGACGAACCCCACGCCTCGGCCGCCGCGGCGATCTCGCCCTCGCTCGCGGGGCCGTCGGACGCGCCGGCGCCGGGACCGCCGGTCAGGCCGGCGCACGCGCTCACGGCGAGGCACACGGTCGCGCTCACGGTCAGGGCGACGACGGCGGGCAGGGGGCCTCGCGCGTGACGACGGCTCATGAGCGCTGATGATGCCACGGGGCTACCGTGAACGGATGGCGGATCCGACGGGCTCGTACGACGGCGAGGCGCTCGCCTCCTTCCTCGCGGACCTGGGCCTGGTGCTCGGGGCGGAGGACCTCGAGGCGGTCACCGACCGCTACGACCTGCCCGCCCTCTTCGTCGCTCAGGAGGGTTCGGCCGTCCTCACGTCCCCCGAGGAGGTCCTCGACCTGTCGAGGCAGCGGCCGGCCGCCGCGCGGGCGCGGGACGCGGTCGCGGTGCTGCCGGAGCTCATCGCCGTCGAGGAGGTCGGCTGGGCCCTGCTCTGGGTCGAGGTCCGCTGGTCCTATCGGGACGAGCTCGCGGCAGAGATCGCCGAGGAGAGGTGCCGCTACCTCCTGCGGCGCGGTCGAGGGACCTTCGACGTCTGCGTCGTCGCTCCCCTGGACTGATCCTTCTCGCCTCTTCCCCCCGGGCTCCCCCGCATGGTTCTATATAAGTGTCCACTTATATCAAGCCCTGGAAACCACACCAGGAATCGAGGAGGGCCGTCATGACCATCACCATCGACCCGGTCGCCACCACGGGGCTCGTGACGCGGGAGATCCGCACCGGGGAGCGGGACGGCGCGCCCACGAAGATCGCCGTCGCCCGCCGCGCGTACCCCACGGACCGCGCCGACCTGTGGGACGCCGTCACCTCCGCGGAACGCATCCCCCGCTGGTTCCTGCCGGTCAGCGGTGACCTCGCCGTCGGCGGGCGCTACCAGCTCGAGGGCAATGCCGGCGGCACCGTCCAGCGGTGCGACGCCCCCGAGAGCTTCGCCGTCACCTGGGAGTTCGGCGGCTCCGTCTCGTGGCTCACCGTCGCCCTGACGGAGGACGGCGAGGGCACCGTCCTCGAGCTCGTGCACGAGGCCGTCGTCCCCCGGGAGCTCTGGGACCAGTACGGCCCGGGCGCCACCGGCGTCGGCTGGGACCTCGGTCTCGTGGGGCTGGGGCTGCACGTCGCGGACCCGGACGCCCCGTTCGACCCGAAGGCCGCGGAAGCCTGGTCCCTGTCCCCCGAGGGCGTCGAGTTCGCCCGCCTCGCCGCCACGGGGTGGGCCGACGCCGCGATCGCCGCCGGTGACGACCCGGACGCCGCCCGCGCCGCGGCCGAGCGCACGCTCGCCTTCTACACCACGGTGCCGGAGGCCTGATGCCGCGGGTGGGAGCAGCAGGCGCACCCGACGACGCCCCGCGCGCACCGCGGGGCCCCTTCGAGGCCCTGGGCGACCCGGTGCGTCGGCGCCTGCTCGAGCTCCTCGCGGCCGGCGAGCGGCCCGCGGGCGCGCTCGTCGACGCGCTGCGGGCCGAGACCCGCATCTCGCAGCCGGCCGTCTCGCAGCACCTGCGGGTACTGCGGGACGCGGAGCTCGTGGCCGTCCGCGCCGACGGCACCCGCCGCCTCTACGCCGTCGACGACGCCGGGCTCGACGTCGTGCGCCTCTGGCTCGCACGCTTCGGCGACCCGTTCGCCCAGCCGCTCGACGCGCTCGCGACCGAGGTCGCCCGCGGCCGGCGGTCACGACGTCGCACGGCGGACGACCCGGGTGACCGCACCGCCGCGTCGGGCTCCGGGGGGCGCGCCGGGTCGGACGACGCGGCGAGCGCGGCCGGCTGACGGCACGCCGCGGTCACTCGCCGGCCCCGTCGCGGCCACGCGCGGGGGCCGCGTCGCCGTCCTGCACCCGGTCGTCCTGGAGCCGGTCGTTCCGTGCCTGGTCGTCCCGGACCACGCCATCCCCGCCGGTCGCACGCGCCGTCCAGCCCGGCCACACGCGCTCGGCGTCGCGCACGCGCAGGTGGCCGCCTCCGTGCATCGCGCGCCACACCCCGCGGTAGCCCGGCAGGATCCCCGCCGCGATGACGACGTGCCCGACGATCACCGGCGTCACGACCCAGGTGGCGACCCGGTGCACCCGCACGAACCACACGAACGCGGGGCCGCCGCTGACCAGCACCAGCCCCACGCCGGACCCGACCAGGGCCAGCAGCGTCACGACCAGCACGAGGTTGGCCACCCGCTGGCCCGGGTCGAACCGGCCGTCGTGGTGGCCGAAGCGCCCGGTGAGCACCGCCGCGGGCCAGCGGCGGAACCAGGCGCCGTCGCCCCGGCGGTACCGGACGGACTCGCGCCAGAACGTGCGCCAGCCCCGCGCGCCCAGGACCGCGGCGAGCACCACCAGGCCGGCGAGGGCCCAGCCGGTCACGGTGTGCAGGTCGGCGTCCGAGACCCCGGTCGCGCGGGCGACCACGCTGGGGCTGCCCTCGTGCCCCAGCAGCAGCCACCACCCGGTGCCGAGCAGCACCAGCACCGTCACGTAGACGCCCGCGTGGAACCAGCGGGCCGGGCGGGGGTTGCGGTCCACGGTCGGCGGCCGGGGCCCGCCGCGTGCCGGCGACCGGGCGGCGTGCCGCGGGTCAGTACCCGGGGAGCTCATCGCCGCCACCGGTCCCGCCCGTGCCGCCCTCGCCCACCGTCACCCGGATGGACGTCTCGACGCCCGCGGGCGAGTGGTCGGCGTTGCGCAGCGAGGCGTCGATCTCGTGCTCCCCGGCGGGCAGGTCGGTGATCTCGACGCTGTCGCTCTCGACCACCTGGTACTCGGCGTCGTCCCCGTCGAAGAAGACGTGCACGTGGTGCTTGCCCGACTCCGTGGTGCCGAGCTCCTCGCTGGAGGACAGGTCGACGGTGAACGGGACCTCGACGGTAGCGCCGTCCTTCGGCGCGGTGATCTCGAGCGTCATGCCGCCGGCGCTGCCGCCGCCACCTCCACCGCCGTCGCCGCCGGCGCCGTCGTCGGAGCCGCACCCCGCGGCCAGGAGCGCCAGGACCGCGCCGCCTGCGGCCAGGCGCACCGCACGCCCGCGCCCCGGTGGCGTGGACACCTCGGGCGGGCGGAGGCTGGACGGGTCGGGACGCCGGTCGGACCGTTCGGCGGGCCGTGTGCTGGACCGTGAGCTGAACATCGTTCCTCTCCCTCCGGGCCGGGGCGACGTCGCCCGTCGCGGCCCTTCCTCGTACCGGTTCCTACGAGCCCGGGCGGCCGACGGATCTCTCCTCGCCACGATCCGGCGAGATCCGCGGACGAGAGATCCGTTCGGGGCGGTCGCCCCGTAAGGAAGGTCATGGCGGTGTCGGACGAGGCGCTCCTCGCCGGGATGGCCGCGGACGACCCGGACGCGGCCGCCGTCTTCGTGCGCCGCCACCAGGCGAAGGTGTACGGCCTGGCGCTGCTCGTGGTGGGCATCCCCGCGGTCGCGGAGGAGGTGGCCCAGGAGACGTTCGTCCGGGCGTGGCGGCACGCCGACGGCTTCGACCCGCGGCGCGGCCGGGCGACGACGTGGCTGCTCGCCATCGCACGGCACGCTGCGATCGACGTCGTACGGGTGCGACGCGACGTGCCCGTGGACCCCGTGGTCATGGCCGAGACGCTCGTCGCGCCCGACCGGCTCGCGGACCGCGTGGCGACCGGCACCTCGGTGGACGCGGCGCTCGCCCGCGTGCCGCACGAGCAGGCGACGGCGGTGGTGCTCGCGTCGGTGTTCGGGCTGAGCGGGGCCGAGGTGGCCGAACGCACCGGGGTGCCGCTGGGCACCGCCAAGACCCGCATCCGGCTGGGTCTGCGGCACCTGCGTGACGAGCTGGCGACGCTGCGGGAGGTGACGCCATGACGACCGACCGGCCGACGGGGCCGTACGACGGGCGGCACGACGGGGCGCACGACGACATGTGCGACACGCTCCGCGACGCTCTGACCGAGGTGGCCACGGGCACCGCCGACGGCGCGACCCGCGCCGCCGTGATGGACCACCTCGCGACGTGCGACACCTGCCGCGAGGAGCTCTCGGAGCTGTCGGCCGCGGCCGACGAGCTGCTGCTCCTGGCGCCGGAGCGCGAGCCGTCGGCCGACTTCGAGGGGCGGGCCCTCGCCCGGATGCCGGCCCCGGGGACGCCGAGACCCTCCGACGCGTCGCGCCCGCCCGGCTCCCGGGGGGTGCCCGGGGCGTCGTCCTCCGTCCGCCGGCATCGCGGCCGGAGTCGCGGCCGTCGTCGGGCGCTCGCCGCGGTCGCGGGCGTGGGCCTGCTCGCGGCGGGCGGGGCCGCGGTGTGGACCGCGACCGCGCCGGACCGCGAGCTGGCGGCGTCGTACCGCGAGGTGCTGGACCTCGCGGACGGGCGCTCCTTCACCGCGGCCGACCTGGTCGCCGCGGACGCCGGGCCGGGCGAGACGGCGCGCTCGGTCGGCACGGCGTTCCTCTACGACGGCGACCCGTCGTGGGCGTACGTCGTGGTCCGTGACCCCGGCGCCCAGGACGCCTACGACGTCGTGGTCACCGCGGGGCCGGACACCCGCGAGTCCCGGCTCGGGACGTGCGTCGTGCACGACGGCGCGTGCACCGCGGGCGGCGTGCTCGACGGCGACGCGAGCGACGTCACCTCCGTCCGGCTCGAGGCCCGGGACGGCACCACCTGGGCGGGCACCGGCTGGCCCGAGGGCTGGTCCCACGACTGGTGAGCGCGCGGGGCGGCCCCCCTGGTGCCGGTCACCGGAAGTCCCGGGACCGGGTGGCCACGGGCAGCCGCAGCGGCGCGAGGTGCTCCGCGAGCAGGTTGACCGCGCCGTCGGCGCTCTCGACCCGGCCCCGGACCACCATCGCGGGGGCGCCGCGCGCCACCGTCCGGAAGCGGCGCCACAGCCCCGCCGTGCAGATGACGTTGAGCAGCCCCGTCTCGTCCTCGAGCGACAGGAACGTCACCCCACCCGCCGTGCCGGGGCGCTGCCGGTGCGTCACGACGCCGCCCACCGCCACCCGCCGGCCGGGCTCCGTGGCGCACACCCCCGCGACGGTGAGCACCCCCGCCCTGGTCAGGCCCTCGCGCACGTGCTCCAGCGGTGACGTCGAGCCGGGCGTGATGCCGGTGGCCCAGGCGTCGGCGACGTCGGTCTCGACCGGCGTCATGCCCGGCAGCGTCGGTGCGTCCACCCCGACGGACACGCCCGGCAGCGTGCCCGGCCCCTCCTGGCCGAGCGCCCCCGCCGCCCACAGCGCCTCCCGACGCCCGGCGCCCAGGCCCTCCGTGGCGCCCGCGGTGGCGAGCGCCTCCAGCTGCGCGGTGCTGAGCCCCACCCGGCGGGCCAGGTCGCGCAGGTCGCGGAACGGGCCGCGCTCGGTCCGCTCGGCGACCATCTGCTCGGCCAGGTCGTCGCCGATGCCCCGCACCGCCGACAATCCCAGCCGGACGGCCAGCGCCGGGTCGGGCGCCGGCCCGAAGTCGTCACGCTCGGAAGGCGGGGGCGACGGTTCCGCCGCACGCTCCACGCACGCCAGCGCGCGGGAGGCGTTGACATCCGGCCGCAGCACCTGCACCCCGTGCCGACGCGCGTCGGCGGCCAGCGACTGCGGCGAGTAGAACCCCATGGGCTGCGCGGCCAGGAGGCCTGCGTAGAACGCGGCGGGGTGGTGCACCTTGAGCCACGAGCTCGCGTACACGAGGTAGGCGAAGGAGTACGCGTGCGACTCGGGGAAGCCGAAGTCGGCGAACGCCTTGAGCTTGTCGTAGATCTCCTCGCGCACCGCCGGGTCGTCCACCCCCTTCTTCCGCATCCCCTCCATGAGCCGCCCGCGCAGGGCCTCCATCCGCTCGACCGACCGCTTGGAGCCCATCGCCCGGCGCAGCTGGTCGGACTCGGCGGGGGTGAAGCCCGCGACGTCGATCGCCATCTGCATGAGCTGCTCCTGGAACAGCGGCACGCCCTTGGTCTTGCCGAGCGAGCTCTCCAGCAGCGGATGGAGGAACGTCACGGGCTCACGGCCCCGCGCCCGCTCGATGTACGGGTGCACGGACCCGCCCTGGATGGGCCCGGGCCGGATGAGCGCGACCTCGATGACGATGTCGTAGAACGTCCGGGGCCGCAGGCGCGGCAGGGTGGCCATCTGGGCCCGCGACTCCACCTGGAACACCCCGACGGTGTCGGCGGCGCACAGCAGGTCGTAGACCGCCGGGTCCTCCTGGGGCAGGCCGTGCAGCGTGAGCCGCTCCCCCGTCTGCTGCTCGATCGAGTCGAACGCGTACCGGATGGCGGTGAGCATCCCGAGGCCGAGCAGGTCGAACTTCACCAGCCCCGCGTCGGCGCAGTCCTCCTTGTCCCACTGCAGCACCGTGCGCCCCTCCATCCGCGCCCACTCCACCGGGCAGACCTCGATCACCGGGCGGTCGCACATGACCATCCCGCCGGAGTGGATGCCCAGGTGGCGCGGCAGGCGCAGCATGCGGTCGGCCAGGTCGAGCACCGGGCCGGGGATCTGTCCCTCCTCCTCGGCCGACGCCGGCCGCTGCGCCGGCACGACGTCGTGGGCGTCGTCGGCGCGGCGCACCTCCCCCTCGTCCGTCGCGAGCGGGTCGACCACCCGCTGGTGGCCCAGCGTCGGCGACCAGTCCCGGCGGCCGGTCCCCGGCAGGTGCCCCGCCGCGTGCCCGGTGTGCGGGCGGTCGGCACGCCCTCGACCGGAGGTCTTTCCGCGCGGCGGCCCGCCCGGGAGCGACTCCGCCGGGCCCCACAGGGCGGCGACGCGCGCGTCCTTCGCGGCGGTCCGGTTCGACGGCGCCCCGCCCTCGGAGCCTGCGGCCGCCCGGGCGGCCTGCACCGCGGCGTCGGCGGCCGGGCTGGCCGGGTCGGGGCCGCGCAGCGACCCCCAGCGCTCGATGGACTTGCTCCACGCGTCCTGCTGCCCGACGTCGTACCCGAGGGCGCGGGCGGCGTCGCGCACCGCGGAGCGCGGCCGGTAGGAGATGACGTTCGCGACCTGCGCCGCGTGCTGCCGACCGAACTTCGCGTAGACGTGCTGGATGACCTCCTCGCGGCGCCCGGACTCGATGTCGATGTCGATGTCCGGCGGCCCGTCGCGCTCGGGCGCGAGGAAGCGCTCGAAGAGCAGCCCGTGCTGCACGGCGTCGACCGCGGTGATGCCGAGGGCGTAGCAGACCGCCGAGTTGGCGGCGCTCCCGCGCCCCTGGCACAGGATGCCCTCGGTGCGGCAGAACTCCACGAGGTCGTAGACGACGAGGAAGTAGCCGGGGAACGTCAGGTCCTCGATGACGCGCAGCTCGTGGTCGATCTGCTTCCAGGCCTGGGCGTTTCCGGCACCGCCCGTCGTGGGCCGCGGGCCGTACCGGTCGGTGGCCCCCCGTCGCACCAGCTCGCGCAGCCAGCTGGCCTCGTCGTGACCCGCCGGCACCGGGTACGGCGGCAGGTTCGGCGCCACCAGGCGCAGGTCGAAGGCGCACTCCGCCGCGAGGCCCGCCGCCGCGGGGACGGCCCCGGGGTGGCGCCGGTGCAGCGCCCGCATCTCGGCGGCCGAGCGCAGGTGCGCGACCGGGGCGCCGGGCAGCCAGCCGTCCAGGCCGTCCAGCGAGGAGCGCGCCCGCACGGCGGCGAGCGCGCCCGCCAGGTCGGCGTCGCGCGGGCGGGCGTAGTGCGCGTTCGCGGTGGCGACGACCGGCAGGCGCGCGTCGCGGGCCAGGGCGGCGAGCGCGTCGTGCAGGTCGGCGTCCCGCGGGTCGCCCGTCGCGGTGAGCTCGACGGCCACGTTGTCCCGTCCGAACGTCGCGACCAGCAGGTCGAGCTCGCGCCGGGCCGCGTCGACGCCGCCCGCCGGGGCGGTGAGCGCACGCCGGACGGCGCCCTTGCGGCACCCGGTGAGCACGAGCCACTCCCCGCCCGCCTCCGCGCCGAGACGCTCGAGGTCGTACCGGGCCTTGCCCTTGACCCCGGCGTCCAGGTGGGCGGTCGCGATCGCCCGGGACAGGTTGCGGTAGCCCTGGTCGCCGCGCGCCAGCACCAGCAGGTGGGTGGCGCGCGGGTCGGGGACGCCGGTGGGCGGGTCGAGCACCGGCCGGCTCCCCGCGGTGCCCGGCGCCGCCCCGGGCGTCACCGGCGCGGGCAGGTGCAGCTCGGCGCCGAAGACGGTGGGCAGCCCCACCTTCCGCGCCGCCTCCGCGAACCGCACCACCCCGTACAGCCCGTCGTGGTCGGTCAGCGCCAGCGCCTCCAGGCCCAGGCGCGCGCCCTCGGCCGCCAGCTCCTCCGGGTGGGACGCGCCGTCGAGGAAGCTGAACGCCGAGTGCGCGTGCAGCTCCGCGTACCCGCTAGTCATCGCTCTCTCATGACCGAGGCTGCGGTTCCGCTCCTGGCGCGTGCCTCGTTCCTCGGCCCCCACCCTCCGCTGCACCTCCGCCTCAGTCATAGAACGCCTCCACCTGCCACACGCCGCCGGTCTGCGCCAGCAGCAGCGCCCGCCCGTCGTCGAGCACCGCCTGCAGGTAGACGCGGCGCGCTCCCCCGCCCGCCGACCACCAGCGCTCGGCGAGCGGCCAGGGGCCCGCCCACCCCGTCACCGCGGCCACGTCCTGCGCCCCGCCCGCCCCGCGACCGCCGCCGCACGCGACGGCGGCGGGCTCGCCGCTCATCGCGAGCCGGGCGTCCACGACGACGTCGCGCCCCGCGGCGTCGAGCACCCGGGCGGGCACCGGCTCGTCGGGCAGGCCCGCGGGCGCGGGGCTGGGCAGGGCGCCCGGCCAGGGCAGCCCGGGGTCACGGCCCGCGCCGCCCTCCGTGCCGAAGGGCACGAGCCGCACCCGGTCGCGGGGACCGCGGCCGCCCTGCAGCTCCACCGTGAGCACCGCGTGCCCGCCGAGCAGGCCCTGCACCCGCCCGAGCGCGCGCCGGGCGCGCTCACCCTCGCCCGCGTCCGCGCCCCACAGGCCGGGCTGGTGGGTGGTCGCCGGGACGACGTCCTCCGCCGCCAGCGCCAGGTGCGCGATCGGCGCGACGACCGGGTCGGCCCCACCCCCGCGCCGGGCGGACGCCGCGGTCAGCCAGCCCTCGAGCTGCCACCGCACCCGGTCGGTGATCCGCGCCGCGCTCATGCCGCCGGCCGCGGCGTCGTCCGTGCGCCACACCCGCTCCAGCACGGTGCCCCCGCCGTCCCCGCCGACACCCCCACCGACGTCGTCCCCGCCGAGGTCGGCGCCCGCCGTGCGCGCGGTGATCCGCAGCCGCCCGCACGCCAGCCCGCGCGACGCGAGCAGGTCGTGCAGGGCGGTGGCCAGGCGGCGCGCGGCGAAGGTCGCGACGTCGACCCGCAGGGCGGGCGGGTCGAGCTCCTCCGCCACCGCCAGGTCCTCCTCGATGCGGCGCCGCGCCGGCGGGCGCAGGTCCTCGCCGCGGGCCAGCCGCTGCGCCCAGGCGCCGAGGTCGCCGAAGCGCGCCTGCACGCTCGCGGCGGGCAGCGCGGCCAGGTCGCCGAGGGTGCGCAGGCCGAGCCGCCACCACAGCCCGGCCGCCTCCCGGACGGCGGCCACCCCGGCCGGGTCGCAGACGGCGTGCACCAGCTCCCCCACGGGGCGGTCGGCGAGGAACGCCGCGGACCCGCCCGGGGGCACGACGGCGTCCTCGCGGGCGGCGAGCACCGCCGCGAGCAACCCGTCGGCCACGCCCACCTGGCTCTCGTGCCCGGTGCGCGCGGCGACGGCGCCCACCAGGGCCTGCGCCAGCGCGAGCTCCGACCCGTGGTAGCGCGCGGCCCCGCCCGCCGGCAGCAGGAGCAGCCCCGGCCGGGCCACCTCCAGGCCCGCCACCACCGTCTCGGCCGCGAGCGCCACGGGCTCGAACTCGCGTGCGTCGCGGGCGTCGTCGGCGGCCAGCAGCGCCACCTCGGGGCACCGCTCCTGCGCCTGCCGGCGCCGCATCCCGCGCCGCACCCCCTGGGCGCGGGCGACGGCGGAGACGGCCACGACGGTGTGCCCGGCGCCCGACCCGCCCCCCGAGCGCGCGCCGAGCACCGCCGCGGGGACGTGCGCGTCCAGGCCCGCGCCCGTCAGCGCCGCGACCACCGGCCAGTCCGGGACCCACAGCACGGCCGTCCGCGAGGTGGCCCCCGTCGGGGCCGCCTGGGACGCAGCCTTCCCGCCCGTCATCACGCCACCCGTAGCCGGGCGGTCCGCCGGCCGTCCTCGCCGGCGTGCTCGACGGCATGCTCGACGGCGGGGTGCTCGGCGTGCTGCTCGACGCCTGGGACGGCGCCCGCGGCGGGGCCGCCGACGACCCGCTCGACCCGCAGCGGCACGTCCACCTCGATCTCGGCGGGCCGGGCGGCGGCCCCGCGGCCGGTGCGCCGCACCCGCAGGGTGCGGCGGCGCAGCCAGCCGGCCCCGTGGTCGACGCCGGACCAGGTGCCGCCTCGCGCGTCCAGGGTGACGTGCGCGCCGGGCCACGCCGCCTGCGACACCAGCACCGCGCCGCGCTCCCGCGCGCGCGCCGCCAGGCGACGTCGGTCGCCGTCGAGCAGGGCGGCGCCCGGGCCGACGACCACCACGTCCATCCCGTCGAGCAGCGCGGCGAGGGCTGCCGGCGCGTCCGGGCCCGGGGCGGGCACGAGCACGGTCCGCCCGAGCGCGATCCCGGCGTCCGCGGCGGCCAGCATCCCGACACCGGGCGCACCGACGAGGGCGACCCACGCCCCGGACCGCGACGCCTCCGCCAGCAGCGCGAGCAGGAGCGTGGTCGAGCCGCGCACGGCGAGCACCGTGCCCGCCGCCAGGCCGCCGTCGGGCAGGAGGCCCGCCAGCCCAGGGTGCACCGGCAGCAGGCGGCCGGCCGGTTCCGTCGCGCGAACGCCAGGACGTCGACCGGGGTGCGGACGCTCCACGGAGCGCTGGCCGGTGCGCTGCTCCGCCGCCCGCAGCGCGGCTCGCGCGACGGCGGCCCGGTCGGGCAGCTGGTCGGGCAGAGATCGGGTCGCGGTCCGCGGCGGGGCGTCGACCGTCATGCGACCTCCCCCCGAGCCCGACGCCGGGCGAGCGCCCGCGGACCACACCAGCAACGACCGGACGACGGCGGCACGACGGCCGACCGCCGTGTTCGAACGCCTGTTCGAACACTGTCAGTAGACGCCGCGGTGGCGACCGCTGTCAACCGCGCAGGTCGCCCGCTCGGGCCGCCCGGGCGGGCGCCCGACTCGTGTACGCTGCACTCGACATACCGCGCAGTCGGTATGTCGAGTGACGGGGCTCCCGGGAGCAGACTGGGCCTCGACGACGAGGAGGTCGACCGTGCAGATCGTGGGCGCCGTGCTGGACCGCACCGGGGCATCACCCCCGTACGCCACCTCCGGGGCGCTGCGTGCCACCACGCTCGAGCTCGACCCGCCCGGGCCCGGCGAGCTCCTGGTCCGCATCGAGGCCGCCGGGCTGTGCCACTCCGACCTGAGCGTGGTGGACGGCAGCCGCGAGCGCCCCGTCCCCATGCTCCTCGGCCACGAGGCCGCCGGGATCGTGGAGGCGGTCGGCGCCGGCGGGGACGACGACACGGACGACGACACGGACGGCGAGCCCGACGGCATCGCCCCCGGCCGCCGCGTCGTCCTGACGTTCCTGCCGCGGTGCGGCGCCTGCGCGGCCTGCGCCACGGACGGGCGGCTGCCCTGCACGGTCGGCAGCGCCGCCAACGCGGCCGGCACGCTCGTCGGCGGCGCGGTGCGGCTGCACCGCGGTCCCACCCCGGTCCACCACCACCTGGGCGCCAGCGCCTTCGCGACCCACGCCGTCGTGCACCGCACCTCCGTCGTCCCGGTGGACGACGACGTGCCCGCCGACGTCGCCGCCCTGCTGGGCTGCGCCGTCCTCACGGGCGGCGGCGCCGTCGTGAACGCCGGCCGCCCGGCGACCGGCGACCGCGTGACCGTCGTCGGGCTCGGCGGCGTCGGGATGGCCGCCCTGCTCGTGGCGCGCGCCCTGGGGCACGAGGTGCTGGGCGTCGACCCGGTGCCCGCCAAGCTCGAGCTGGCCCGCAGCCTCGGCGCCACGGCCTGCACCCCCACGGAAGCCCTCGACGCGGCCCTCGACACCGCGCACGACGGCGGCGCGCGGGCACCCCTGGTCGTCGAGGCCGCCGGGTCGGCCCGCGCGTTCGAGACCGCCCTCGCGCTCACCGCCCCCGGCGGCACCACCGTCACGGCAGGGCTGCCCGGCCCCGACGCCCGCGCGTCCGTCGCGCCCCTGACGCTGACGGCCGAGGCCCGCACCGTCGTGGGCTCCTACCTCGGGTCGTCCGTGCCACGGCGCGACATCCCGCGCTACGTCGACCTGTGGCGGGCCGGCCGCCTGCCGCTCGAGTCGCTCGTCTCGGCCCGCATCGGGCTCGAGGACCTGCCGACCGCCCTGGACCAGCTCGCCGCCGGCGCCCAGCTGCGCCAGCTCATCACCTTCGACGAGAGGATCACCGCATGACCGCCACCACCGGCTCCACCTCGCCCGTCACCCGCTCCGACACGCCGCGCGTCGCCGTCGTCACCGGCGGGGCCCGCGGCATCGGCGCCGCGACCGCGCGCCGCCTGGCCGCCGACGGCCACGCCGTCGCCGTCCTCGACCTCCTGGAGGAGCAGGCCGCCGAGACCGCCGCCGGCATCGTCGCCGCCGGCGGCCGGGCGATCGGGATCGGCGTGGACGTCGCCGACGCCGCCGCGGTCGAGGCCGCCGTCACGCGCGTGACCGACGACCTCGGCGCGCCGACGATCGTCGTGAACAACGCCGGGATCCTGCGCGACAACCTGCTGTTCAAGATGTCCGAGGACGACTGGGACGCCGTGCTGCGCGTGCACCTGCGCGGCGCGTTCGTCGTGACCCGGGCCGTGCAGTCGCACATGGTCGCCGCCGGCTGGGGCCGCGTGGTCAACCTGTCCAGCACGTCCGCGCTCGGCAACCGCGGCCAGGCGAACTACTCCGCGGCGAAGGCCGGCATGCAGGGCTTCACCAAGACGCTCGCGATCGAGCTGGGCAAGTTCGGCGTCACCGCGAACGCCGTGGCCCCCGGCGTCATCGCCACCGACATGATCGCGGCGACGGCCGAGCGCATCGGCATGACGCCCGAGCAGTTCCACGCCGAGGCCGCCAAGGACGTGCCCGTCGGGCGGGTGGGGCAGCCGGAGGACATCGCCGCCGCCGTGTCGTTCTTCTGCTCCGAGGAGGCGTCGTTCGTCTCGGGCCAGGTGCTCTACGTGGCGGGCGGGCCGAAGGCGTGAGCGCGAGGAGCCCCCGCGGAGGGACGCCGAGGAACGAGGTGTGCCGGAGCGAGGCACCGCAGCGATCGCGCGAAAGGAGCAAGGCGTGAAGGGAGAGGAGGGCGTGAGCACGACCATCAAGGTCTCCTCCCCCGCCGCGCTGGGCGACGCCGTCGGGCAGCGGGCCACGGGCGAGTGGTTCACGATCGCGCAGGAGCGCATCGACGCGTTCGCCGACGCCACCGAGGACCTCCAGTGGATCCACGTCGACCCGTGGCGCGCCGCCGACGGCCCGTTCGGCACGACGATCGCGCACGGGTTCCTCACCCTGTCGCTGCTGCCCCGGCTGGCGTCGTCGCTGGTCGAGGTGGGCGGCGTCGCGATGGCGATGAACTACGGCCTGGACAAGGTGCGCTTCCTGCACCCCGTGCCCGTCGGCTCACGCGTCCGCGCGACGACGGAGCTCACCGGTGCCGAGACCGTCGCCCAGGGCGTGCGGCTGGCCTCGACCGTCACCGTCGAGATCGAGGGGGCCGACAAGCCGGCGCTCGTCGCGCAGACGCTGGCGTTGTACGTCCCCGAGGCGCCGTCCCCGTCCTGACGTCCGCTGCGACGCCCGACCTCGGCCCCGGGCTCCATGTGCCGGGGGCCGAGGTCGGGCAGGATGACGCCATGACGCCGAACCCGCAGGTCGCCCCCGGTCCCCGCCCGCGCGAGCAGCGCCTGGCCGACACCCTGGCGATGCTGAGCTCCCCTGTGCGGGACGTCTGGGTCGCCACGGCGTCGACGGCGCCCGACGGCACGCCCGTGCCGTACCTCGTGCCGCTGTCGCTGGCGTGGATCGACGGGCGGATCGTCCTCGCGCTCGAGGCGACGTCACGCACAGGCCGCAACCTGTTCGCCACGGGCACCGCACGGCTCTCCCTCGGCGCGACGCGCGACGTCGTCATGATCGACGCCGTCCTGGAGCGCTCGGTCCGCGTCGCCGAGGCGCCGCCGGAGCTCGCCGAGGGCTACGCCGCGCAGGCCGACTGGGACCCGCGCCCGGGCGGCGAGCACGACGTCTACCTCGTGCTCCGCCCCCACCGCGTCCAGGCCTGGCGCGAGGTCGACGAGCTCGCCGGCCGCACCCTCATGCGCGACGGCGAGTGGCTCTGAGGCGCGGGCTCGCTGCCGTCACCACGGCAGCACGCCGTCCCGGGAGACGAACGTCCCGGTCGGCCCGTCGGGGCCGAGCCGCGCCATCCGGACGATGGTCTCTGCCCCCTCGGCGACGGTCTGCGGCCCGGCGAAGCCGTTCAGCGCGGTGGCGGTGAACCCCGGCTCGACGGCGTTGACCCGCGCGGCGGGGAAGGCCTTCGCGTACTGGACGGTCAGCGCGTTCACCGCGGCCTTCGACGCCGGGTAGCCGAGCCCCGGGTAGAAGTGCGTGGGGCCGTCCGGATCGCTCAGCCCGGTCAGCGACGCCAGGCCGCTGGACACGTTGACGATCACGGGCGCCGCCGAGCGGTGCAGCAGCGGCCAGAAGGCGTGCGTGACGCGGACGACGCCGAGCACGTTGGTCGCGAACGTCCACAGCACGTCGGCCGCCGTCTCGTCCGCGGGCGTCGGGATCGCGTTGCCGGCCCGCCGGGGCTCGATCCCGGCGTTGTTGACCAGCACGTCGAGGCCGCCCGCCTCCCCGACGAGGTCGGCCGCGGCGGCGACGGAGTCGTCGTCGAGGACGTCGAGGGCCACGAAGCGCGCGCCGAGCTCCTCGGCGACGGCGCGCCCGCGGTCGGCGTCGCGGGCCCCGATCCACACCTCGTGGCCGACGGCCGCGAGCCGGCGCGCCGTCTCCTCGCCGAGTCCCCTGGTCGCTCCGGTGATGAGTGTCGTCGTCATGCCGCCAGCGTCGCCGCCCGGCGCGACGCCAGGCAGTCGTCGGGCTGTCGTAGGACCGGCAGGGCCAGGACAGCCGGGCCGCCCGGGAGGCACACTCGACGCGTGGGACCCACGGAGCTCGGCCGGGCGGTGCGCCGCTGGCGCGACCGCGTCACCCCGGAAGCGGTGGGCGCGCCCGTCGGCGCGCGCCGGCGAGCGCCCGGGCTGCGCCGGGAGGAGCTGGCGGACCTGGCCGGCATCTCGGTGGACTACCTCACGCGCCTCGAGCAGGGCCGCGCCACGTCGCCGTCGGCCCAGGTCGCCGAGGCCCTCGCCCGGGCGCTGCGGCTGACGGACCCGGAGCGCGAGCTCCTGTTCCGCCTCGCCGGGCTCGCGGTGCCGGGCGCCGGGGCCGTCCCGACGCGCGTCCCGCCGAGCGTGCAGCGGCTGCTGGACCGCCTCGCGGACAGCCCGGTCGCGGTCTACGACGCGACCTGGACGCTCGTCGTGGCCAACGCGGCGTACGACGCCCTGCTCGGCGCGACGACGGCGTGGCGCGGCATCGAGCGCAACGCTTTGTGGCGCCACCTCGTCGGGCCGGGGTCGCGCGTCGTGCACACCGCCGAGGAGCACGCCGACCTCGTCGCCGGCCTGGTCGGCGACCTGCGCCTGACGGCGGCGCGCTACCCCGCCGACCCCCGCGTGCGGCGGCTCGTGGCCGAGCTGGGCACGCTGAGCCCGCGGTTCGTCGAGCTCTGGGAGTCGGCCGAGGTCGCGCGCCGCGACGTCCCGTCCCGGCACAAGGTCGTCGACCACCCCGCGGTCGGGCGCCTCACCCTCGACTGCGACACCCTGGTCGTGGCGGGCGACGACCTGCGGGTCATGGTCTACGGGGCGGAGCCCGGCACCGACGACGCCGAGCGGCTCGCGCTCGCCGTCGTGCTGGGCACGCAGGCGTTCGTGGGGTGAACGGCCGTCGCCCTACGCGACGCGCTCCAGCACCATCGCCATGCCCTGCCCGCCGCCGACGCACATGGTCTCGAGCCCGTAGCGGCCGCCGGACACCTCGAGCCCGTTGATCAGCGTCGACGTGATGCGCGCGCCGGTCATGCCGAACGGGTGCCCGACGGCGATGGCGCCGCCATGCACGTTGAGCCGCTCGTCCTCGATGCCCAGCTCGAGGGCCGACGCGATGACCTGCGCGGCGAACGCCTCGTTGATCTCGACCAGGTCCATGTCGTCGATCCCGAGCCTCGCGCGCGCGAGCGCCTGCCGGCTCGCCTCGACCGGCCCGAGGCCCATGATCTCGGGCGAGAGCCCGGTGACGCCGGTCGACACGATGCGGGCGAGCGGCGTGAGGCCGAGCTCCTCGACGACGCGGTCGGAGACCACGACGACGGCGGCGGCCCCGTCGTTGAGCGGGCACGCGTTGCCCGCCGTGACCGTGCCGTCGGGGCGGAAGACGGGGTCGAGCGTCGCGAGCTTCTCCACCGTCGTCCCGGGGCGCGGGCCGTCGTCCGCGGACACCACGGTCCCGTCGTCGAGCGTGACGGGCGTGATGTCCCGCGCCCAGAAGCCGTCCGCGATCGCCGCCTCGGCGCGCTGCTGGCTGCGCGCCGCGAACTCGTCCTGGTCCCGGCGCGAGATGCCGCGCAGGTCCGCGACGTTTTCCGCCGTCTGCCCCATGGCGATGTACGCGTCCGGCAGACCGCCGTCGGCCCGCGGGTCCGTCCACGTCCCGGCGCCGCCGACGGCGCGCTTCGCGGTGCGCTCCAGCGCGTCGGCGAAGCGCGGGTTGGTGAGGTCGACGCCGGGGATCTCGTCGCTCGACCCGACGGCCATGCCGCTCACCGACTCGACGCCGGCGGACACGAAGACGTCGCCCTCCCCCGCCTTGATGGCGTGGAACGCCATGCGCGTGGTCTGCAGGCTGGAGGAGCAGTAGCGGGTCACGGTGGTGCCGGGCACGGCGTCCCAGCCGTTCAGCACGGCCACGACGCGGGCCATGTTCATGCCCTGCCGTCCGCCGGGCAGCCCGCAGCCGAGCATGAGGTCGTCGATGCGGGCGGGGTCGAGCCCGGGCACCCGCGCGACGGCCGCGGCCGCCATCCGCGCGGCGAGGTCGTCGGCGCGGACGTCCTTGAGCGAGCCCTTGTGCGCGCGGCCGATCGGCGAGCGCGCGGTGGCGACGATGTACGCCTCGGTCATGTCGTGTCTCCTTCGGGTCGGTTCGGGGGGCGGGCGGCTCAGACGAACGCCGCGTGGCCGGTGATCTCGCGGCCGACGATGAGGTTGTTCATGTCCCGGGTGCCCTCGAACGTGTACACGGCCTCGGCGTCGGCGAAGTACCGCGCGACGCCGGTGTCGAGGGTGATGCCGTTGCCGCCGCAGGCCTCGCGGGCGAGGGCGACGGTCTCGCGCATGCGGGTGGTGACGAACGACTTGGCCATCGCGGCGTGCGCGTCGCGCTGCGTCCCGGCGTCCTGCAGCTGGGAGACGCGCACGCACACGGCCAGGCTCGCGGTGACGTTGGCGAGCGCGGTGGCCAGCTTGTCCTGGACGAGCTGGTAGCTGGCGATCGGGTGGCCGAACTGCTCGCGCTGCCTCGTGTACGCGACGGCCGCCTCGTACGCGCCGATCATCGTGCCGAGCGACTGCCACGCCACGCCGTCGCGGGTGACGCGCAGCACCTGGGCGACGTCGCGGAAGCTGTCGATGCGCTGCAGCCGGTCGGCCTCCGCGACCTGGACGCCGTCGAGCACGATGTCCGCGTTCTGCACGATGCGCAGCGACTGCTTGCGCTCGATCTTGGTCGCGGTGAACCCCGGCGTCCCCTTGCGGACGAGGAAGCCCTTGACCTGGTCGTCGGCGGTGTCCTTGGCCCAGATCACGACGACGTCGGCGAAGGTGGCGTTGCCGATCCAGCGCTTGGCGCCGTGCAGCGTCCAGGTGTCGCCGTCGCGGGTGGCGGTGGTGCGCAGCCCCTTGGCGGTGTCCGAGCCGGAGAGCGGCTCGGTGAGGCCGAAGGCGCCGATGACGTCGCCGCTCGCCATGGGCGGCAGCCACTGCGCGCGCTGCTCGGGCGAGCCGCCCAGCCCGATGGCGCTCATCGCGAGCCCTGAGGACACGCCGATGAAGGTGCAGAAGGAGGAGTCCACGCGGGCGAGCTCCATGCCGATCCACCCGCGGAAGACGGCGGAGCTCTCGAACGGCGCGCACTCGGGCCACGCCGCGCCCACCGTGCCCAGCTCGGCGAAGGGCTTGAACAGGTGCACGGGGCACTCCGCGCGCTCCCAGTAGTCGTCGGCGAGGGGGCGCACCTCGCGCTCCATGAACTCGCGCACGGCGAGCGCCGCCTCCTGCTCGCGGGGGGACAGCAGGCCCTGGAAGCCGTAGAAGTCGGCATCCAGCAGGGCGGGGACGGCGGCCACGTCGGGGGCCGGGGCGGTGAACGTCATCGTTGCTCCGATCGTCGTCGAACGCGACCAGTGTGCACCCGCGTGCATCATTTTCCAAGATGTTGCATGAACCTCGCCTCGCCGCACTAGGCTGCGGGCATGCCGGACAGCGCCACGAGCACCCCGACCGACCTGCCCGACGGCGCGCGCGCCGCAGCGCCCGACGCCGGGCAGGACGGCGCGCACCACGACGCGCCCATCGCGACCGTCGGCCTCGAGGCAGCGCCCACTCCGCTGTCCCTGCGCCTGGCGCCGGGCGCCCACGCGGACGCCCGGCGCGCGTTCGACCTCGCGCGCGAGACGTTCATCGCCGGCCGGCGCCTCGACATGGGCCCCCTGGCCGCGAGCCTCGGCGTCGACCGGACGTCCGTGTTCCGCTGGGTCGGCAACCGCGACGCGCTGCTCACCGAGGTGCTGTGGTCGCTCGCCGTCCCGACGCTGGTCCAGGCCGACCGCGCGACGGCGTCCGAGCACGGGGCGGAGCGGGTCGCCGACCTCCTCACGCGCTTCGCCGGCGACCTCATCGCCGCCCCCTACTTCCGGGAGTTCCTCGCCCGGGAACCCGCGCGCGCCCTGCGGCTGCTGACCACGAAGGCCAGCCCCATCCAGCACCGCTTCCTCGCCACGTGCGAGTGGCTGGTCCGCACCGACATCGGGGACCACCCGTTCGACGACGGCGCGGGCGACGGCGGCATCGACCCGGCATCCCTCGCCTACCTGCTGGTGCGCGTCTCCGAGTCGTTCACCTACGCCGACCTGATCACCGGCGAGGCACCGGAGGCCGACCGTGCCGCCGTCGCGTTCCGGCACCTGCTGCGGGTGCCCTCGCCCGCCGCCTGACCCCGAGACCCGCCTCAGACCTCAGGAGCACCGATGCCCCGCGCCCGCCACCCCTTCCCGCTGCGCTGGAACGACAACGACCAGTACGGCCACGTCAACAACACCGTCTACTACGCCGCGATGGACACCGCCGTGAACGCCTGGATGATCTCCCACGGCGGGCTGGACCCCCGCGGCGACGTCATCGGGCTCTGCGTGGCGTCGTCGTGCGAGTTCCGCGCCCCGGCGTCCTACCCCGAGGAGCTCGAGGTGGGCATCGGCGTGGAGCGGCTGGGGCGCACCAGCCTCACCTGGGACCTGCACGTGCTGCGCGCGGGCGGCGACGAGCCGATCGCGGTCGGGCGGTTCACGCACGTGTTCGTCGACGAGTCCACCCGGCGCCCGGTGCCCGTGCCGGACGGCATCCGCGAGGCGGTCGCCACCCTGCAGGACTGACCGGCCCCGCCCGCACGCCCCCCACACCCACGGAGCGGGCGACCTGGTCGCACCACATACCGACTGCGCGGTATGCTCGCTCGAGCCCCGGGACGGACCGGGTCGACGGAAGGTGGTCATCGATGACCGACGTGCCCGGACTGGACACCGCAGGGCTGCGGGCGTGGCTGGAGCGGGAGCACCCCGAGCTCACGGACGGGGGCACTGGCGCCGGCACGGGTTCCGGCGGCGAGCTCACCGCGAGCGTGATCGCGGGCGGCCGCAGCAACCTCACGTACCGCGTCGACGGGGCCCGCGTGCCGCTCGTCGTGCGACGGCCGCCGCTGGGCCACGTGCTGTCCACCGCGCACGACATGCGCCGCGAGCACCGCGTCGTCACCGCCCTCGCGGACAGCGCCGTCCCCGTGCCGCGCACCGTGGACGTCGTCGACGACACCGACCGCGGCGAGGTCACCGGCACCGTCTTCTTCGTCATGGAGCACGTGGCCGGCACGGTGCTGTCCCGCCCGGGGCAGAACGCCGCGTTCACGCCGGACGGCCTGCACGCCCTCGGCCTCGAGCTCGCGCAGGTGCTCGCCGACCTGCACGCCGTGGACCCGGCCGCCGTCGGGCTCGCGGACTTCGGCCGCCCCGACGGCTACCTCGACCGTCAGGTCGCCACCTGGCGGCGCCAGTACGACGCCTCCCGCAGCCGCCCCCAGCCGCGGCTGGACGCGCTGCAGGACCGGCTCGCCGCGAGCGTCCCCGCGTCAGGGGGGCGCGCCGGCGTCGTGCACGGCGACTTCCGCCTCGACAACGCGATCGTCGTCGGGCCGCCCGACGCGCCCCGCGTCGCCGCCGTCCTCGACTGGGAGATGGCGACGCTCGGCGACCCGCTGGTCGACCTCGGCATGCTCGGCCTGTACTGGGACATCCGCGGCCTCACGAGCACCACCCCGTCCGACGACGACGCGCTCAGCGCCGTCGTCCCCGGCGCCGGGTACCCGGAGTTCGGCGAGCTCGTCGACGCCTACGCCGCACGGTCACGCACCGCGCCGCCCGACCTGTCCTGGTACCGCGCGTTCGCCGCGTACAAGCTCGCCGTGATCCTCGAGGGCATCCACTACCGCTACCGGGCGGGCGAGACGGTCGGCGAGGGCTTCGACCGCATCGGCGCCCTCGTGGACCCCCTGGCCGCGGACGGCCTCGCGCACCTGCCGACGTCGAGCAGGCCGGCCACACCGACCACGCGGACCACCGCGGCACAGGCGGGGAGGGACTGACATGGACTTCGCCCCCGACGCCCGCACCGCGGAGCTCACCGGCCGGGTGCGCGCGTTCCTCGACGAGCACGTGCTGCCGGCGGAGCCGGTGCTCGACGCGCAGCTCGCGGCCGCCCCGGGCGACTGGTCGCCGCCCCCCGTGGTGCGCGACCTGCGGGCCGCCGCGCGCGAGCAGGGCCTGTGGAACCTGTTCCTCCCGGGTGACGGCCCCGCCGGGGACCGCGGCGCCGGACTCACGAACCTCCAGTACGCGCCCCTGGCCGAGCTCACCGGCTGGAGCCCTCGCCTGGCGCCGGCCGCGTTCAACTGCGCCGCGCCCGACACCGGCAACATGGAGCTGCTCGCCCACTTCGGCACCCCCGACCAGCAGCGCGAGTGGCTCGACCCGCTGCTCGACGCGCGCATCCGGTCCGCGTTCTGCATGACCGAGCCGGGGGTGGCCTCCAGCGACGCGTCGCAGATCGGCACCCGCATCCGGCGCGACGGCGACGACCTGGTGATCACCGGCCGCAAGTGGTGGTCGACGGGAGCCATGAACCCGGGCGCCGCGCTGCTCGTCGTCATGGGCAAGACCGACCCCGACGCGCCCCGCCACCGGCAGCAGTCGATGGTGCTCGTGCCGCGCGACGCCCCTGGGGTGACGGTCGTGCGCCCGCTGACCGTGTTCGGCTACGACGACCGCGACCACGGCGGGCACGCCGAGATCGCCTTCGACGACGTGCGCGTGCCCGCCGCGAACCTGCTGGGCGGCGAGGGCGAGGGCTTCGCGATGGCGCAGGCGCGCCTCGGGCCGGGCCGCATCCACCACTGCATGCGCGCCCTCGGCATGGCGGAGAGGGCGCTCGCGCTCGCCACGGAGCGGGCCCGCGAGCGCTCCGCGTTCGGCCGCCCGCTGGCCGACCAGGGCGTGGTGCGCGAGTGGGTCGCGACGTCCCGGGTCGAGATCGAGGCGCTGCGGCTGCTCGTCCTCAAGACCGCCTGGCTCATGGACACGGTCGGCAACCGGCGGGCCATGCGCGAGATCCAGGCCATCAAGATCGCCGTGCCGCGCGCGGTCCAGGCCGTCCTCGACCGCACGATGCAGCTCTTCGGCGCCGCCGGGCTGTCCGGCGACCAGCCGCTCGCGGAGATGTTCGCCGCGGCGCGCGCCCTGCGGCTCGCCGACGGACCCGACGAGGTGCACCTGAGCTCCCTCGGGCGGGCCGAGCTCCGCCCCTGAGGCCCGTCACCCCTCTCCCCGTCCACGATCGACGACGACGAAAGGACCGGACATGACCCCGACCCCCGACCCCGCCTCCCCCGGGCCCGACCGCCCCCTCGACGGCGTCACCGACGACGCCGTCGACGGCCCCGGCTTCGGGACGCTCTCGGCGGCGTCGCTCCTGGCGGAGACGGCGCGCCGCCACCCCGACTACCCTGCGCTGCACTTCGCGGGGACCACCACCACGTACGGCGCGCTGTGGGACCAGACCCGGGCCTACGCCGGCGCCCTGGCGGCGCGCGGGATCGGGCGCGGCTCGCGCGTGGCGATGGTCGTGCCGAACGTGCCCGACTTCGCGCGCGTGTACTACGCGGCGCTCACCCTCGGCGCCGTCGTCGTCCCGATCCACCTGCTGTTCCGGGCGGGCGAGATCGAGTTCGTGCTGCGCGACAGCAGGGCCGACGTCCTCGTCGCCGCCGCACCGATGCTCGCCGAGGCCGCCCCCGCCGCCCAGCGCGCGGGCGTCCGCCTCGTCACGGTGCTCGCTCCCCCCGCGGAGCAGGGCGGGCCGGCGCTCCCCCGCCTCGAGGACGAGGCCGCCGCCGCGACCCCGGTGGAGCGGCACACGCCGGTGCACCCGACGTCGGCCGCGACCATCCTCTACACCAGCGGCACCACCGGGCTGCCCAAGGGCGCCGTCGGCTCCCACCTCGCCGCCGTGGAGCAGGTGCACTGCTCCCTCATCGACTCCTTCGACCTGCGGCACGACGACGTCGTCTTCGGCGGCCTGCCCCTGTTCCACGCGTTCGGGCAGATGGCGGTGATGAACTGCGCCTTCCGCGTCGGGGCGTCGGTGGTGCTGCTGCCCCGGTTCGACCCGGACCAGGCGCTCGAGCTCCTCGTCGCGCACCGCGCCACGGTGTTCACCGCCGTGCCGACGATGTTCGTCGGGATGCTGGAGGCCGCCCGTCGCAGCGACGCCCGGCCGCCGCTGCGGTACGCCGTCTCGGGCGGCGCGACGCTGCCGGTGAGCGTGCTCGAGGAGTTCGCCGCGGCCTACGGCGCCGAGGTGCACGAGGGCTACGGCCTCACCGAGACGTCCCCCAGCGTCTCCTGCAACACGGTCTTCGAGCCCATCCGGCCCGGCACGGTGGGCCGGCCGATGTGGGGCGTGGACGTCGCGGTCGCCGACGCGGTGATCGACCACGAGGTGCACCTGCTGACCGAGCCGGGCGCGCTCGGCGAGATCGTGGTGCGCGGGCACAACCTGCTCAAGGGCTACCTGGGGCGGCCGGACGCCGACGCCGCGGCCGTCGTCGACGGCTGGTTCCGCACCGGCGACCTCGGCACACTCGACGCCGACGGGGTCCTCGCGATCACCGACCGCAAGAAGGACATGATCATCCGCAACGGGTACAACGTGTATCCCACCGAGGTGGAGGCGGCGCTGATCTCCCACCCGGACGTGGCGCTGGCCGCCGTCTTCGGCGTCGCCGATCCGGTGCACGGCCAGGAGATCCACGCCGCCGTCGTGCCCGCCGACGGGCGCACCGTCGACGCCGACGCGCTCGTCGCCTGGATCCGCGAGCGTGTCGCCGCGTTCAAGTACCCGCGCGTCGTGCACGTGGTGGACGAGCTCCCGCTCGGCCCGAGCGGCAAGATCCTCAAGCGCGAGCTGCCCGGCCGGTTCGCGCCGGACCCCACCCCTGCGGGATAGCGAGCCACGACTCGCGACACGGCGAGGGGGCGGACCGAGAGCTTCTCGGCCCGCCCCCCTTCGTCGTGGGTCGTCAGGAGCTCGGGACCCCCTCGTGGCGCAGCGGCACGGGCTGCGGCTCGACCGCGGTGACCTTCCCGCTGCCGACGGCGTAGGTCGCGCCGACGTAGTCCTGCACGCCGTCGGCGACGACCGTGATGCCGACGCCGTCGAAGGCGGAGTGGTCGTCCGGGCCGAACATGAGCGGCAGGATGCCGTTGCCCTCGAGCTTGCCCGACTCGACGGCCTCGATCAGGCTCTCGCGCGTCGGGTCCTCGCCCGCGGCGGCCAGCGCCTCGGCGAACAGGTAGCCCATGCTCATGCCGTACACGGTGTTGCCGTCGAACCGTGCGCCGTCGTTGTACTCGTCGTTGATCTGCCGGAACAGCTCGACCCACTCTCCGTCGGGGCCGAAGGGCAGGTAGTTGGCGCTGACGAAGCCGTCCAGCAGCACGGGCGCGACGTCCTCGCCGAGCAGCTCGGCGAGCGTCGGGTAGTCGCCGCCCGACGACGACGCCAGCCACCGCGGGCTCCAGCCCATCTTCGCGGCGGTCCCCACCGCGAGCGCCGTGAAGCCGTTCACCGTGGCGAGCAGCACGTCCTCGCACCCGGCGGCCTGCAGGGCGCCGATCTGCGCGGTGACGTCCTGGTTCGACGTCGAGTACGACTCGTGGGCGGTGACGCCGTCCGCGCCGAGGGCGAGCTCGACCCCCTCGAGGAACTCCTCGCCGAAGTCGTCGTCCTGCCCGAAGACGCAGACCTTGCTCCCGGCGTGCTCGTCGGCGGTGTACTGCGCGAGCGCGGCGCCCTCGACCACGTAGTCGGCGTTGAAGCCGAACGTGTTCGGGTGCCCCTCGGGGTCGTCCCACATCGTGCTGCCGGACGCGACGAAGAGGTCGGGCACGTCGTTCTGGGTGAGGTAGTCGAGCACGGACGAGTGGGTGGGCGTGCCGAGCCCGCCGAGCAGGGCGAACACCTCGTCCTCCTGCACGAGCTCGCGCACGACCGTCTGGGTGGTCGCGGGGTTGTACCCGTCGTCCTTGACGACGTACTCGATCGAGCGGCCGTGGACGCCGCCGCCCGCGTTGACGTACTCGAAGTACGCCTTCGTGGCGGCGGAGATCGACGCGTAGCCGGCGGCGGCCGGGCCGGTCAGCGGCTGGTGCGTGCCGACCGTGACGGTGTCGTCGCTGATGCCGGGCGCGGCGGCTGCCGGCGTGCTGCAGCCGGACAGGGCCAGGCACGCGGCGACGGACGCCGCGGCGATGCCGGCGGTGGTGCCGGCAGCGGCGGTGCGGGGGTTCCGCATGATGGTCACCTCTCTGTGGGTTCGGGCAGGGTCGCGGACGCGTCGGTGCGGCCACGGGGACGGAGACGGATGGCATGGCGAGCCGCGGCGCGGGCCAGCCCGCCCGGCCAGGCCAGGGTCACGACGATCAGCAGGGCGCCGAAGACGAGCACGGCGAGGTTGCCGGACAGCCGCTGCTCGAGGTCGGCGGGGACGCCGACGGCGGCCGTGACGGTGTCGACGAGCCACGGCAGCAGCACGACCAGAGCCGCGCCGGCGGCCGCGCCCCCGAGGCTGCCGAGCCCGCCGACGACGGCGGCCACGACCAGCAGCAGCGAGAACGCGAGGTCGTAGCGGCCCGGGCCGACCGACTGGGTGACGAGGCACAGGACGGCGCCGCCGAGGCCGGCCGCGAGCGAGCTCGCGACGAACGCGCCGACCTTGACCCGTCCGGGCGACACGCCGGACAGCCGGGCTGCGGTCTCGTCGCCGTGGACGGCGCGCATGCGCAGGCCCGCGCGGCCGGAGCGCAGCACCGCGAGGGGCGTGACGGCGACGGCGGCCACGACGATCGCGAGCCAGGCGTGCCACTGTTCCACGGCGATCAGCCGGGACAGCGCCTCGGGCACGCCCTCGAACGGGACGGCCAGGCCCTGGTCCCCGCCGAGCGCCGGCACCTGCGCCGTGAGCGCGGGCAGCGCGACGACCATGGCGAGCGTCAGGCCGGCCAGGTAGGGCCCGCGCAGGCGCGCGCCGGCCAGGCCGAGCAGTCCCCCGACGGCGCCCGAGACCGCGACGGCGCCCACGAGGCCCAGGACGACGCGGGCGAGCGAGGCGCCGCCGTCGCCGTCGAGGCCGGCGCCGGCCGCCGCGTTCACGGTGAGGGCGTAGCCGTACCCTCCGGCGGCCATGAGCACGGCGTGCCCGAGGGAGAGCTGGCCGGTGAGGCCGACGAGGAGCGAGAGCCCCGCCGTCGCGCAGAACGTCGCGGCGACGACGGCGAGCTGGTAGTTGCGGTACGGGTCGAGCACGAACGTCGCGGCGACGGCCAGCAGGGTGAGCACGACCGCGTGCACCAGGATGCGCTGGGTGCGGGTGAGCCGCCGGGGGGCGGTGTCGGGGGCGGGACGGTCGGCGCGCACGGCGGCCTCCTCGGTCGCTTCTGCTTCCTCGGTCCGGACGGGTCGCGTGGCGGTCATGCGGCACGCACCTGGGCCGTGGCGAAGATCCCGCCGGGGCGGACCAGCAGCACGAGCGTGAGCAGGGCGAGGACGGCGAGCGGGGCGACCCCCGCGCCGAGGTAGCCCGTGACGAGGCTGATCAGCACCCCCACGAGGACCCCGCCGACCAGCGCACCGGTCGGCGAGTCGAGCCCGCCCAGGACGGCGACGGTGAACGCGTGCACGAAGAGCAGGTCGGCGGAGTGGGCGTTGAGGCCGAGCTCGGTGGGCACGAGGAGGAGCGCCGCGAGGGCAGCGACCGCTCCCGACAGCGCCCAGCCGAGGGTGACCATGCGCGGCACGCGCACCCCCAGCAGCCGGGAGACCTCGGGCGCCGCCGCCGACGCACGCAGCTGCAGGCCGAGCGACGTGCCGTTGAAGAGCCACGCGAGCAGCCCGACCACCGCCAGCGCGACGACCAGCACGAACAGGTCGTACGGCGAGAGCAGGGGCACGCCGCCCACCACGAAGGGGCGCTCGTCGAACGGCGCCGCCATCGGCCGGTGCCGGGGGCCGAACGCGATCCCGAGGGCGGACTGCAGCACCATGACCAGCCCGATCGCGACGATCATCCCCGGCAGCGGGCTGCCGGACGGCACGCGCCGCATGAGCCCGCGCTCCACGGCGGCGTTGAGCGCGGCGCCCGCGACGAGGGCGGCGGCGAGGCCCGCCCAGGAGGACCCGGTGGCGCCGGTGACGGCGAACGCGGCGAAGACGGCGACGGTGGCCACGGCGGCCTGCGCGAAGTTCACGAGCCGCGCGGCGCGCCAGACGATCACCAGGGACAGCGCGAACAGCGCGATGACGAGGCCCCGGGCGAGCCCGGTGGCGAGGAGGAAGACGAGTCGGTCCATGGGGAGCCTCTCTCGGGGACGCAGGTCGGTGCTGGTCGGGTGGCGGTCGGGTGCCGGTGCCGGTCAGAAGCCCAGGTAGGCGTGCCGCACCGCGGGGTCGCCCGCGAGCTCGGCGGCCGGGGCGTCGGCCACGACCGCGCCGAGGCTGAGGACCACGCCGCGGTCCGCGATGGACAGGGCGGACGTGACGTTCTGCTCCGCGAGCAGCACGGTCAGCCCGGTGTCGCGCGCCGTCGTGCGCAGCACGCCCATGAGCTGCGCGACGACGCGGGGCGCCAGGCCGAGCGAGGGCTCGTCGAGCAGCAGCACGCGCGGGCGGGCGAGCAGGGCCCGGCCGAGCGCGAGCATCTGCCGCTCGCCGCCGGACAGCTGGTGCCCGAGGCTGGAGCGACGGCGGGCGAGCGGCTCGAACAGGTCGTACGTCCGGGCGACGGCGGCGCGCCGTGCCGCGCGTCCCGGGTGGCACCAGAGGGCGCCGAGCCGGAGGTTCTCGTCGACGGTCAGCTCCGTGACGACGCTGCGCCCCTCGGGCACCTGGGCCAGGCCGCGCCGGGCGCGGTCCTCGACGCTCAGGGCGGTGAGGTCGGCGCCGTCGAGCAGCACCCGGCCGGCGCGGGGCGGCGTGAGACCGGAGAGGGCCCGCAGCAGGGTGGTCTTCCCGGCGCCGTTCGCGCCGAGCAGGGCGACCACCTCGCCCGGCGCGACCGAGATCCGGAGGTCGTCGAGCACGGGCGCGCCGGCGTAGCCCACGGTGAGGCCCTCGACGGCGAGCGCGGAGGACGTGGCGGCGGTCATGCGGCCTCCAGCCCCAGGTACGCGGCCTCGACGGCGGGGTCGGTGCGCACCTCGTCGGGGGTGCCGCTCGCGACGACCCGCCCGAAGTCGAGCACGACCACCCGGTGGGCCACGGCCATGACGAAGTCGACGTGGTGCTCGACCAGGAGCACCGCGCAGCCGCCCGCGACGACGTCGCGCACGACGTCCGCCAGCCCGTCCACGTCGTCCTTGCCGAGGCCGCCGGCCGGCTCGTCGAGCAGCAGGAGCCGCGGTCGTGCGACGAGCGCGCGGGCGAGCGCCACCCGCTTGCGCACGGGGTACGGCAGGGCGTCCACCGGCGTGGCGGCGTCGGCGGTCAGGTCGAGCCGCGCGAGCGCGGCCGTCGCGGCCGCGACGGCGTCGTCGGCACCGGCGACCGGCACGAGGACGTTCTCGAGCACCGTGAGCCCCGCAAAGAGGCCGAGGCCCTGGAGCGTGCGCGCCAGCCCACGCTCGAGGAGGCGGGTCGCGGACGCCGGCGCGGGGAGCCCGTCGATCCGGACCCGTCCGGCGGTGGGGCGCACCAGGCCGCAGACCGCGTTGAAGACGGTCGTCTTGCCCGCCCCGTTGGGGCCGATCAGGGCGACGGTCTCCGCGCGGCCGGCGGCGCCCACCGTGAGGTCGACGCCGTCGAGGGCGGTCAGGCCGCCGAAGGTCACGGTGAGGCCGGAGACCTCGAGCCGGGGCGGGGTGGCAGGGGTGGGGCTGGACATCGGCACCTCTTCGTGTCGGGTGCCAGCCACGCTAGCGGAAAAACCGACTGGCCGGTATGCCCTAGCGCGACAAACTTCGGAATGTTGCACGGCCGTGACAGTCCGGCGCGCGCAGCCGTCGCCCCGGGCACTCAGACGCCGGCGGTGAGCCCCCCGTCGACCACGAGCTCCGCCCCTGTCAGGTACGCCGACGCGTCGCTCGCGAGGAACACCACGGCGCCCGTGACGTCGTCCGGCACCGCCGCACGACCGATCGGGATCGGCACGACGTCGGGGTCGATGCGCGTCGTCATCGCGGTCCGCACCAGGCCGGGGTGCACGGAGTTCACCCGGATGCCGTCGCGGCCCAGCTCCACCGCGAGCGACTTGGTGAGCCCCCGCACGCCGAACTTGGAGGCCACGTACCCGTGCAGGCGCTCACCGCCCCGCAGGCCCTCGACCGACGACACGTTGACGATCGACCCGCCCCCGGCGGCCTTCATCACCGGCACCACGGTGCGGCACCCCAGGAACGTGCCCGTGAGGTTGACCGCGATGACGGCGTCCCACTTGGCCGTGGAGTAGTGCTCGATCGGCGCGGAGTTGGCGATGCCCGCGTTGTTCACGAGCACGTCCACCCCGCCGAACGCGTCGACGGCGGCGTCCACCGCGTCGCCCCAGCCCGCCTCGTCGGTCACGTCCAGGCGCACGGGCAGCGCCCGGTCGCCGAGCGCGGCCGCGAGCGCCGCCCCCTCGTCGTCGAGCACGTCTGCGACGACGACGGCGGCGCCCGCTCCGTGCAGCGCACGGACGTACGCCGCGCCGAGGCCGCGGGCACCGCCCGTCACGAGCGCGACCCGCCCCTCGAGCGGTGGGGCGGCGTGCGGTCTGTCGGCGCGCGGCGGGGCGGGACGAGCGGGCATGAGGGACCTCCGGGTCGGGGTACGAGGGGGCGACATCCCGACCGGCGATCCGTCGCCGCATCCGGTGGGATGCCGCGACGGATCGCCGGCCGGAAGGCCTGGGGGTGGGGCGGGCGCCGGTCAGCCGGCGACGCGGACGACGAGCCGGCCGGTCGTGGCGCCACCGGCGAGGCGCTGCACGGCGGCGGGCGCGTCCTCGAACGGCACGACGTCGGCGACGACGGGCCGTACGGCGCCGTCGGCGGCGAGGCGCGTCAGCGCGTCGTGCGCGGCGTCGACCAGGTCGGGCCGGCGCTGCTGGTAGAGCGCCCAGTGCAGGCCGAGCACGTCGTAGTTCTTCACGAGGAGGTGGTTCGCGCGCACGTCCTGGACACGGCCGCCGGCGAAGCCGACGACGACGATCCGCCCCTCGAAGGCCACGCAGCGCACGGACCGCTCGAACGCGTCGCCGCCGACGGGGTCCACCACGACGTCCGCCCCGGCGCCGCCGGTGAGCTCCTTGACCTGGGCGGCGAGGTCGTCGCCGCGCACGAGGACGTGGTGCGCGCCCGCCGCCGTCGCGACGGCCGCCTTGGCCGCGCTGCCGACGACGCCGATCACCCGGGCGCCGGCGGCCGCCCCGAGCTGCACCGCGGCGGTGCCCACGCCGCCGGCCGCCGCGTGCACCAGCAGGCGCTCGCCCGGCCGGACGCGGGCCTTGCGGTGCAGGGCGAACCAGGCGGTCTGGTAGGCGATCGTCAGGGCGGCGGCCTCGGCGTCGTCCAGGTCGTCGGGGGCCGGGTGCACGGCGGCGGCGGGCAGCACCGCCAGCTCGGAGAGCACCCCGATGGCGGAGCCCACGACCCGCGCTCCGGGCACCAGCCCGCGCTCGCCGGCGGCCACCCCCTCACCGAGCGCCACGACGTCGCCGCACAGCTCGATGCCGGGCACGAACGGCGGCTCGGGCCGCACCTGGTACTCGCCGCGGGCCAGCAGGACGTCGGGGAAGTTCACCGCGACGGCGCGCACGCGGACGAGCACCTTCCCCGGCCCGGGCCGGGGCGCGGGCACCTCGTCGAGCCGCAGCACGTCGGCGGGCTCGCCCGGCCCGGTCACGCGCCAGGCGCGCATCGTCGCGGGCCTGCCCGGGGCGGCGGGGGTGGGGGCGGTGGAAGTGCCGGGCAGCGTCGTCATCGTCGCTCTCGTCTCGTCGGTGCGGTGCCCGCCGGGTCGTCGGCGCAGGATCGTCGGCGCGGGGCGGGCGGGGTCAGGACGCGGGGGTGCGGATCCCGCGCAGGAACAGCTCGGTGAGCTGCTGGGCCACCTGGGTCTTGGTCTCGGGGCCCGTGGGCGAGTACCAGTGCGAGAGGTAGTGCACGTCGCTGAAGAAGTGCGCCACGAGCAGCGGGCGCGGCACGTCGGTGCGGAAGACGCCCTCGTCCTGCCCCCGGCGCAGCAGCGCCGCGAACTCGTCGTGGTACTCGCGCCGCCGCTGCGTGACCTCCTTGAGCCGCGGCTCGGTGAGCATGTGCATGCTCCGGAAGAAGACGGTGCCCTCCGGCAGGAAGTCGATCGACGTCTCGACGACGTCGACGCACACGGCCCGGACGACGTCCTCGACGGGACCGCCCGCGGCGACGATCTCGTCGAGGTGCGCCTTCTGCAGCGCCAGCATCCGGTCGTAGATGGCGAACAGCAGGTCGTCCTTGGACTGGAAGTAGTGGTACATGGCGCCCTTGGTGACGCCGGCGGCCTCGACGATCTGCTGCACGCTGGTGGTGGCGTACCCCTGCGTGGCGAACAGGTCCAGGGCGGCCGCGGTGACCCGGTCGGCGACGTTCGTGCTCTTCATGCCCCCATCCTTCACCCGACGGGCGCGATGCTCGCGCCGCCGTCGATCCGGAGCGTCTGGCCCGTCACCCAGGCCGCGTCGTCCGAGAGCAGGAACGCGACCGGGCCGGCGACGTCGTCGGGCTCGCCGAGCCGCGCGAGGGGGTAGCGCTCGGCCGCCTGCGCCTCGTGCCCCTCGTAGAGCGCGCGGGAGAAGCGGGTCTTCACGACCGCCGGGGCGACGGCGTTGACGCGAAGCGCAGGCGCGAGCTCCTGGGCGAGCTGCTGCGTGAGGTTGATGAGGGCGGCCTTCGAGGCGCCGTAGAAGGCGATGTTCGGGCTGGACGACGTCCCGGAGATCGACGCGACGTTGACGATCGACCGGCTCAGCCCCGCGGCGACGGCGTCGCGGGTCCACTCGAGCGCGGAGACGACGTTCACCTCGAGGATCTTGCGCGCGACGCCCGGGTCGACGTCGAGGGCGGGCCCCCAGGCCGGGTTGATGCCGGCGTTGTTGACCAGGTGGTCGAGGCGGCCGTGCCGCTCGGCGACGTGCGCGAGGACGGCGGCGCGGTGCTCGGGGTCGTCGACCCGGCCGGCGACGCCCGAGGCGCGGTCGGGACCGAGCGTCTCGACGGCCGCGTCGAGCGCCTCCTGCTTGCGCCCGGTGACGACGACCGCGGCGCCCTCGTCGACGAGCCGCCGTGCCACGGCCAGCCCGATGCCCCGGCTGCCGCCCGTGACCAGCGCGACCCTGCCGGTGAACCTGCCCGTGGAACTGTCGACCGAACCCACCATCGCCTCCTCGCGACCGCCGTCGACGACCGCACGTACCGTCCAGTCGGTTTGCGCGAGCACCGTACCACGCGGCATCGGCGACACGCCCGCGTCGCGCCCTGGCCAGCGCCGCGGGCGGTCGGGCAGCATGGCCCCATGACAGGCACGGACACCGGCATGGACTTCACGCGACCGCTGCCCCCGGACCCGTACTCGCTGCTCCCCGTCCCGGCGACGTTCACGCTCAAGAGCGCCGACGTCACCGACGGCGAGCCGCTCGCCGTCGACTTCAGCGTCGACGGCGCCGACGTGTCGCCGCACCTCGCATGGTCGGGCGCTCCCGAGGGGACGCGGTCGTTCGTGGTGAGCTGCTTCGACCCGGACGCCCCCACGCCGTCGGGCTACTGGCACTGGACCGTGGTCGACGTCCCCGCGGACGTGACCTCGCTGGAGCGCGGCGCCGGCGCCGTGGGCGGGTCCGGGCTCCCGGCCGGGGCGTTCCACGTCCCGAGCGACGGCGGACGGCTCGGCTTCGAGGGCGCCGGGCCGCCGCCCGGTGACCACCCCCACCGGTACGTGTTCGCGGTGCACGCGCTCGACGTCCCGACGCTCGGCCTGTCCGAGGCGAACAGCCCGGTGCACGTCGCGTTCCACGTCTACTTCCACGTCCTCGCGCGCGCCACGCTCACGGCGACCTTCCAGCGATGAGCGGGACGACGACGCCCGGGCCGGCGACGCCGGGCCTCCCGACGCTCGGCGACCTGCCGTGGGCGCCCGCCCTCGACCACCCCGACCTGCTCGCCCCGCCGGTCGCGGCCGCGCTGGCCGCCTGGGCCGCGCGCGACGACCGCGTCCGCGGGCTCGTCGCCGTCACCGAGATCGACCCGGACCACGCGGACACGGCCACCCTGAACGACCGGCACGGCCTGCCGCCCAAGGCCTCCGCCAACTGCGTCGTCGTGGCGGGCCGGCGCGGCGACGCCGAGCGCGTGGCCGCGTGCGTGGTCACCGCCGCGACGTTCGCCGACGTGAACACCCGGGTGCGCAAGCTGCTCGACGCGCGCAAGGCGTCGTTCCTGCCGACGGACCGCGCGACGGCGGAGTCCGGGATGGAGTACGGCGGCATCACCCCGGTGGGCCTGCCGCCGCAGTGGCGCGTCCTGGTGGACTCGCGCTTCGCGGCGCCCGGTGCGCTCGCGCTGATGGGCTCGGGGGTCCGTCGGTCCAAGCTGCTCATGCCCGGGGAGCTCCTCTGCGCGATGCCGGGGGTCGAGGTCGTCGAGGGGCTGGGCGTCGCCCGTTGACGCGCCGTACGCACGACGGCGCCCCGCTCCCGACCGGCACGGTCGAGGGCGGGGCTTGGTCGTCGGGTCGTCCAGCGCCGGTCGTTCAGCGCTGGGCGGGCGTCAGCACTCCGCGCGGCCGCGGCGCCAGTAGCCCATGAAGGCGACGGCCTTGCGGTCGACACCCTTCTCCGAGACGAGGTAGCGGCGCAGCGTCTTGATCGAGCCCGCCTCTCCGGCGAGCCACGCGTAGAGCACCGTGTCCTGCTCGAGCGGGTGGCCCGCGGCGTCCACGGGGACCTCCCAGAGGATGTCCGCGTCGATGTCGACATCGGGGAGCTCGGGAGCCGGGGCGCCATCCGACGACGGGCGCACGCCCATGGCCAGCAGCCGGTCCGCGGCCTCCTTCACGGCGGGCACGAGCACGTCGCCGTGCTCGCGGTCCTCGCGCGGCAGCCAGGAGATCCGCACGCCCGCGGGCGCGGCCAGGGTCCAACGGTCCTCGGGGTGCGGCACCTCGAGGAAGACCTCGCCGACGGCGTCCTCGGGCAGCGACTCGCAGATCGCGGCGATCGCCGGGACGGCGGTCTCGTCGCCGGCGAGGAGGAGAGCGTGGCTGCGGGCGGGCGGGTTGAACTCGAGCCCGCCGTGCGGCCCGTCCGTGTACGCGGCGTTGGGGCCCATGATGACCAGGGGCGCACCCGGCGTCGCGCCGTTGGCCCACCGGGAGGCGGGACCGGTGTCGCCGTGCAGCACGATGTCGACGTCCACCTCGCGCAGGTCCTGACGGACGGCGCGCACGGTGTAGGTGCGCAGCGGGTTGCGGCGCTCCTCCGGGAGCGCACGCCACGAGGTGAACCAGTCGGGGTTCTGCCGGTCGAGGTACTCCCAGCCGCCGCAGGGCGCGGGGAGCAGGAACTTGATCCGCTGGTCCTTGCCGTTGTCGGCGAAGCCGTCGAGGTCGTCGCCGGTGAACGTGATGCGGATGAACGACGGGCAGAGCCGGGTGACCCGGGAGACGGTGACGTCGAACATGCGGTACGGCTGCTCGGGGACGACGTCCTGCGCGGCGGTCTGGTCGGCGCGCTCGGTCGCCTCGACGGTCTCGGTCACGCTGGTAAGCCTAACCTCACCTCTGCGGTGGTCCGCAAGCCCGGGTGACCGTCGTCACACGGCATGACCGGTCGCCTGACCGGCCGCACGGACCACGACGACTGGGCAGGCCGACGTCCGCACCAGCGTGTGCGTCGCGGAGCCCAGCAGCAGGGACGCGAAGCCGCCGCGACCTCGGGTGCCCAGCAGGAGGCGCTCGGCGCCCTCCGCCTCGCGGTGCAGCACGCGCACCGCCTGCCCCTCGCGCGTCTCGCCGAGCACCTCGAGCGCGCCCTCGGCCGCGCCGCGCTCCCGCAGCCGCTCCTCGACCCGGGCCAGGCCCCGCTGCAGCACCGGCCCGGCGTCGGCCTCGGTGATGTCGTGGGCCTCGTGCTCGGTCGGCCCGCGCGACGTCACCCACTCGGCGACCCCGGGACGCCAGACCACGACGAGACGGAGCGCGCGCCCCAGCTCCCACGCGGTCTCGACGCCGGCGTCGAGGGCCACGCCGGACGCCTCGGAGCCGTCGTAGCCGACGACGACGGGGGCGTCCGGCGGCAGGTCCGTCCGTGGGCCCTCGGCCGGCACGACGACGACCGGGCAGCGGGCGTGAGCGGTCACCTGGAGCACCACCGTGCCCCGGATCGCCTCGTACAGGCCGCCGTGCCGTGTGGCGCCCAGCGCGAGGGCGCCGGCGCCGGTCGACATGCCCACGAGCGCCGCGGACGGGGAGGCGTACTCGACGAAGGTCTCGACCGTCACGCCGGGGGCGACGTCGCGGGCGCGGGCCGCCGCCTCCTCGACGACGGGCCACGCGCCGCCGCCTCCCCGCTCCCCCAGGTCGTCGCCGTGCGGCCGCGCCGCGACCCCCGTGTCGTGGGCGTCGCGCACGTAGACGACCTGCAGGACGGCGCCCCGCGTGCGCGCCTCCCGCGCCGCCCACGCGAGGGCGACGTCGGCAGGCTCCGACGCGTCGTACCCGACCACCACCGGGGCGGCCCCGTGCTCGTCCACCCCGCCATCGTCTCTCGCCGCGGCTCCGCACGAAAGCGTGGACCCCAGGACGCTCAGGCGGTCGCGCGCCCCCGCGACCGCCAGAGCAGGTAGACGAAGTACGGCGCCCCCAGCAGCGCCGTCCCGAGGCCCGCGGGGATCTGGCCCGGCGCGATGACCACGCGGCCGAGCGTGTCCGCCGCGGACACCAGGACGGCGCCGACGAGGATCGCCACGGGCAGCACGCGTGCGTGCCGGGCGCCGACGAGAGCCCGCGCGGCGTGCGGCGCCACCAGGCCCACGAACCCGATCACGCCGACGGCGCACACCGCGGCGGCCGTGGTCAGCGCGGCGGCCCCCAGCAGCACGAGGCGCGAGCGGTCGACCGGCAGGCCGAGGACCCGCGGGGTGTCCTCGTCGAGCGACAGCACGTCGAGCTCGCGGCGGTACGTCGCGGCCAGCGGGACCACGACGAGCAGCGCGAGGGCGACGGGCAGGAGCTGCTCGAGGCTGCGCCCGTACGTCGAGCCCGACAGCCAGGTCAGGGCGAGGTTGACGTCCCACGGCGCGATCACCAGGACGACGAGGGTGATGAGCGCCGTCGTTCCGGCCTGCGCGCCGATCCCGACCAGCACGAGGCGCTCGGACCCCAGCCCGCCGCGCGACGACAGCAGGTACACCAGCGCGAACACGCCGAGGGCGCACGCACCCGCCGCGGCCGACATCGGCCAGATGCCGACCCCCGGCACGAGCAGGATCATCAGCACAGCGCCGAGGCCGGCTCCCGAGGTCACGCCGAGCAGGCTCGGCTCGGCGAGCGGGTTGCGGCACACGGCCTGCACGATCGTGCCCGCGAGCGCCAGCGCGGCACCCGCGAGCACGGCGGCGAGCACGCGCGGCACGCGCTGGTCGAGGACGAAGCTCACCTGCCGGCCGGCCGCGCCCTGCGCCCAGTTCGACACGTCGCCGAGGAGCACGACCCGGTCGCCGAGCAGCAGGCCCGCGACCACGGCCGCGACGAGGGCGGCGGAGAGGACGACGAGGACCGTGACGACGCGCGCCCGCGAGCGCGGGCGGCCGAGCGCGCCGCGGGCCCCGCGCGCGCCGGCGCCGGCGTCGCGCAGCCGGCGCGCCATCCAGACGAGGATGCCGGCGCCCAGCACCGACGTCACGACGCCCGTCGGTACCACGACGGACGCCTGGCCGGGCAGCACAGCCCGCAGCAGCACGTCCGCGCCGAGCACCACGACGACGCCGACGAGGGCGGCGAACGGCAGGAGCAGCATGTGCCGTCCGAGGCCGGGCACCTTGCGCCCCACGAGCCGCGCGATGACCGGGGCCGACAGGCCCACGAAGCCGATGGGGCCGGCGACGGTGACCGCGATCGCGGCGAGCAGCACGGCGGCCAGGACCGCGAGCACCCGCGTGCGGCGCACGTCGATGCCGAGCACGCGGGCGGCGTCGTCCCCCAGGCCGAGGAGGTCGAGCCGGCGGGCGAGCAGCAGCGCGCCGACGACCCCGACCGCGACGACCGGAGCCGCGAGGCTCACCGTCCGGGTGCCGGACTGCACGATGCTGCCGCTGCCCCACGCGAACAGGCCGGTGGTCTCCTGCTCGAAGAGGACGAGCAGCACCATCGTCAGGGAGTGCAGCGCGAGCATGATCGCCGAGCCGGCGAGCACGAGGCGGGTGGGCCCGTCGGCGCCGCCCCGGGCCAGGGCGAGCACGAGCGCCGCGGCGGCCAGCCCGCCCACGAACGCGAGCCCGCCCTGCAGGTAGAAGGGCACGGACAGGCCGAGCGCCGCGGCGGCGACCACCGTGACGTAGGCGCCGGCGTTGACGGCCAGCGTGTCGGGCGAGGCGAGCGGGTTGCGCGCGACCGACTGGAGCACCGCTCCGGCCACGCCGAGCGCGACCCCCACGAGCAGGCCCGCCAGCAGGCGCGGCAGCCGGGACGACACGAGCACCGCGACGGTGCCGTCGTGGTCGGCGCCGACGAGCGCGCGCAGCACGTCGAGCGCGCCGACGTCCGCCGTGCCCTGCGCGAGGTGCACCGCGGCCAGGACGAGCACGGCGACGACGGCGAGGACGAACGCCGCCACCACGCGGGCGGGCGCCGCCCGCCGTCCCGCCCCTGTGGTGGAGACGGGGGCGGAGGCGGCGGACGGCGGCGAGGCGGTCATGGACACGTGCGGCGGGTGCTCAGGCGAGCGCGTCGACGAGCGCGTCGATGTACGCCGCACCCGACAGCGGGCCGCCGAACATCCAGATGCCGTCGGGGATGCGGTGCACGTCGCCGGCCTCCACGAACGGGAGCTGCTCCCAGACCTTGTTGCCCTTCAGGCCGTCGGCGAACGGGTCCGCCTCGGCGTCGTTGGCCGCGTAGACGAACTTCACGTCGCCGAGCTTCGTCAGGCCCTCGACGTCGGTCTGCGCGAGCCCGTAGTCGGGGTCGCCGCCCTCGGTCCAGGCGTCCTTGAGGCCGACGGCCTCGCCCAGCGCGCCGAAGAAGGACCCCGGCGTGTACATGCGCACCGAGACCGTGCCGTTGGCGATCCAGCCGTCGGCCATCGTGAACTCGGCCCCGCCGAGCCCGGCCTCCTCGAGCGCCGCCTTGCCCTCGGCGACCTTCGCGTCGAAGTCCGCGAGCGCCTGGGTGGCGGCGTCCTGCGTGCCGGTGACCTCGCCGAGGGTGGTCACGGTCTCCCTCAGGTACCCGAGCGGGTCCTCGCCGTCCGAGCCGCGCAGCGTCAGGACGGGCGCGATCTCCTCGATCTGCGTGATGACGTTCTCGGGCAGGTCGGTCGTGGTCACCACGAGGTCGGGCTCGAGCGCCGAGATGGCGTCGAGGCTCGGCTCGCCGCGCGTGCCGACGTCGGGCGTGCCCGCGTCGATCGGCGCGACGGTGTCCCACGTGTTGTAGCCGGCCACGTCCGCCTGGCCCGCGGGCTCCACGCCGAGCGCGACGAGGTTCTCGGTGAGCCCCCACTCGAGGGAGACGACGTCGGTCGCGGGGGCGTCGAGCGTGTGCTCGCCGCGCTCGTCGGTGTAGGTGACCGGGCCGGTCGCGGCCGACGTCTCCGGGGCGGCCTCGGCCGCGGGGTCCTCGGTGGTGCCGCAGGCGGCGAGGGCGAGCGCGGCCACGGTGGCGGCGACGCCGGCGAGCAGCGGACGGGTGGGGATGCGCATGGGTGTCTCGGTGTCCTTCGGGTTCGGTGCGCCGCACGACGGCGCGACAAGGCCGGGCCGGGAGGCGCCGGCGAGAGAGACGGGCAGGGGTCGGGCGGGGGTCAGTCGGTGCGCGCGTCGTGCCGGCCGACGGCCTCGCAGCGGGTGCGGCCGGTGTCCGGGTGGGTGGTGACGTCGACGCGGATGCCGTACACCTCGGTGAGCAGCTCGCTGGTGAGCACCCGGGCGGCGGGCCCGGAGGCGCGCACCTCGCCGCGGTGCAGCACCACGACGTGATCGGCGACGGCGGCGGCCTGGTTGAGGTCGTGCAGCACGACGCCGACGGCGACGCCGTGCTCGGTGGCGAGGTCGCGCACCAGGTCGAGCAGCTCCACCTGGTAGCGCAGGTCCAGGTAGGTCGTGGGCTCGTCCAGCAGCAGGACGCCGGTGTCCTGCGCGAGGCAGGTCGCGAGCCACACCCGCTGCAGCTCGCCGCCGGAGAGCTCGTCGACGCCCCGCTCGGCCATGTCGGCCACCCCCGTGACGGCCATGGCGTGCGCGATGGCGCGCGGGCCGTCGGCGTCCGCGGACCGGAACCGCCCGCGGTACGGATGCCGGCCGTAGGCGACGACGTCGCGCACGGTCACGCCGCTCGGCGTCGGGTGGCTCTGCGACAGGAGCGTGACGCGCCGGGCGAAGTCCTTGGGGTGCAGCGCGAGCGCGTCGGTGGCGTTCTCGCCGCCGTCGTCGGCGAGCGTGACGGAACCGGCGTCGGGGCGGTGCAGCCGCGCGAGCGACCGCAGCAGCGTCGACTTGCCGGAACCGTTCGGCCCGAGCAGCGCGGTCACCGCGCCGGGCCGCAGCTCGATCTCCGCGCCGTCGACGACGGTGCGGCGGTCGTACGACAGCCGCAGGCCACGCCCGGCCATCGCGACGGGGCGGGACTCGGCCGCGCGGGACTCGACCACGGGGTGCGCCGAGGGCGCCAGGGTCTGACTCACGTAGGTGAGGCTAACCTTCACCGAAGGGTTACGTCATCCCCTTGTTGCGTAATTCCGCGTGTGACGCGGGTCACCGCTCAGGCGCGCGTCGCCCAGAACGCCACGGCGGACGCCGCCGCGACGTTGAGCGAGTCCACTCCCCCCGCCATCGGGATGCGCACGACGACGTCGGCCGCGGCCACGGCACCACGCGACAGGCCGTCGCCCTCGGTGCCGAGCACCATCGCGAGCCTCTCGGGCGGGTCGGCGACGAGGTCGTCGAGGGACACGGAGTCGTCGGACAGCGCCAGCGCGGCGACCGTGAAGCCGTCGTCCTGCAGCGCGTGCAGGCCGCCCGGCCACGACTCCAGCCGCGTCCACGGGACCTGGAACACCGTGCCCATGGACACGCGCACCGAGCGCCGGTAGAGCGGGTCCGCGCAGCGCGGCGAGACGAGGACGGCGTCGACGCCCAGGGCTGCCGCGCTGCGGAAGATCGCGCCCACGTTCGTGTGGTCGACGATGTCCTCCAGCACGGCGACGCGGCGCGCGCCCGCGCCCCCGCGGGCGCCGGCGAGCAGGTCGTGCACGGAGGGCAGCACGGGGCGGTGCATCGCCGCGAGCGCCCCGCGGTGCAGGTGGAAGCCGGTGATGCGCTGCACCACGTCGTCCGATCCCACGTACACGGGGGCGTCCGGGTGGGCGGCGAGCACGTCGGCCATCGAGTCGAGCCACTTCTCGGCCATGAGGAACGACCGGGGCCGGTGCCCCGCCTCGAGCGCACGACGGATCACCGACGACGACTCCGCCATGTACAGGCCCTCGGCGGGCTCCCGCACGGAGCGGAGCTTCACGTCCTTGAGGTCGGTGTAGTCGTGCAGGCGCGGGTCGGCGGGGTCGGTGACGCGGGTGGTGCGGGCGGCGTCCACGGTGCCGTGCTCGGTGTTGCTCACCGGGGCATTCTCCCCCGGCCGATCGGCACGCCCTCCCGGACCTGGCCGCTCAGCGCGCGAGCACCTCCGCCATCGACCGCGCCGGCCCGGCCGCCCGCCACGCGCCCGGCGTCGCGCCGTGGCGGCGCACGAACGCGCGGTGGAACCCCGGCACGGAGTCGTAGCCGACCTGACGCGCCACCCGCTCGACGCTGGCGTCCGGGTCGCGCAGCAGCCGAGCGGCGGCGTCCATCCGGCACCCGGCCACGTAGCTCATGGGCGGCTCCCCCACGGTGCGGGCGAACCGTTCGGCGAACGCGGACCGGGACAGGCTCGCGACGGCGGCGAGCGACTCCAGCGTCCACGGGGACTGGGGCCGCGCGTGCACGGCACGCAGCACGGGCCCGAGCGCCGGGTCGCGCAGGGCGGCGATCCAGCCCGACGCCGGCTCCTCGGCCTCGAGCCAGCGCCGCACCACGTGCACCAGGAGCACGTCGGCCAGCCGGGCCGTGACGACGTCCGTGCCCGGCCGCGGGTGGCGCACCTCGTGGTCGATCGCGGCCACGACGGCGCGCAGCCAGCCGCCGTCCGGCCCGTCGTCGTCCCCTCCCCCGCCGGCGTCGTGACCGGCGGAGCCGGGCGCCCGCAGCACGGCCGGCAGGCTCGCGAGCAGCCGGCCGACGCCCGGGTCGGTGAAGCCGACCGCGCCGCAGACGAGGGTGGCCGGCCGTCCGCCGCCGTCGATCCGCAGCTGCTCGTAGCGGTCGGCGACCACCGTGCGGTCGACGTCCCAGAGCCCGGTGGCGGGGTCGTCGCCGGTCCCGGTGATCGCGTGGCCGGCACCGTGCGGCACCAGCACGAGGTCCCCCGGGCCGAGGTCGTGCTTCTCGCCCTCGACGTCGACGAGGGCGCGCCCGTCGAGCAGCAGGTGGAACATCAGCACGCCCGGGAGCGCCGGCATGGCGATGCCCCACGGCTCGGAGAACCGGCCGGTGGAGCAGAAGACGGCGTCCATCTCGAGGGTCCCCAGCACGTCGGCCCAGGGGTCGACCTGGGGCTTCCCGGCGCCGGAGACGGGCAGCAGGGCGGCAGCGTCGCTCATCCCGTCATCCTGCGACCGTCCCGGACGAACGGTCAAGACTCCCGGACGACGCCTCATGGTTCGTCCGGCCCACGGGCGGAAGTCTGGAGCCAGACGCCGGGGCCGCACGGGGCCCGGCACGACGAGGAGGACTCTCATGGACGTCTTGGTGGTCGGAGCGACGCGAGGCAGCGGCCTCGCCATCACCCGCGAGCTCGTGGCCTCGGGGCACCGCGTGACCGCGTTCGGCCGGACGGCGAGCGCCGCGTTCGCCACCCCGCCCCTCGGCCCGGACGCGCAGCAGGGCCCTGGGCCCGGCAGCGTGCGGCCCGTGGACGGCGACGCCCTGGACCCCGAGGCGGTGGTCAAGGCCGTCGCGGGGCAGGACGCCGTCGTCGTCACGCTCGGCATCTCGGACAACCCGCTCGCGGTGCAGTGGCTGCGCCGGTCGAGCACCGCGCCGGACGTGCGCTCGCGCGGTACCAGGAACGTCGTGGAGGCGATGCGCGAGACCGGCGTGCGGCGCCTGGTCGTGCAGAGCACGTACGGGCTCGGCGACTCGTGGGCGCACCTCGACCTCACCTGGAAGCTGGTGTTCCGGTTCGTCATCGGCCGCCAGTTCACCGACTCGGGCCGGCAGGAGGAGGTGGTGCGCGCCAGCGGCCTCGACTGGACGCTCGTCCGCCCGGTCTCGCTCACGGACGCTCCCGCCGGCGCCGGTCCGGAAGGGCCCGCCCACGTCACGACCGACGACACGCGGCGCGGGCTGAGGGTGTCCCGCGCCCAGCTCGCGCGGGTGCACGCCGCCGCCCTCGTCGACCCCTCGACCGTCGGAGCCACGCTCAGCGTCTCCGCGTGAGGATCGCTCGACCCCGCACGACGGGGCCCCGACCGGCGCGAGCCTGTCGGGGCCCCGTGCCAGGATCGCCGGGTGTCCTCCGACGTGACCTCCGACGCCTCCCCGGCCCCCGCACCCGCCGTCGTGCTCCGCGACCGCCGTGCGGCCGACCTGCCCGCCCTCGTCGACGTGCTGGCCGCCCAGCAGCCGGCCTCGGGCTACCCGCACCGGTGGCCGCTGCCCTTCCCCGTCGAGGAGTTCCTGGTACGCCCGGACGAGGAGCGCGCCTGGGTGGCCGAGCTCGACGGCGCGGTGGTGGGGCACGTGAGCGTCACCGCGGTGCCCGACGACCGGTACGGCGCCATCTGGTCGGCGGGCGCCGGGCGGCCGGTCGACGAGCTGGGCTGCGTGTCGGTCCTCTTCGTCGGCCCGCAGGCGCAGGGCCGCGGCGTCGGCGGCGCGCTGCTGGACGTCGCCGTCGCGCACCTGCGCGCGCAGGACCGCACCCCCGTGCTCGACGTCGACGACCGGGACGGCGTGGCGCACGCGGTCTACCTGCACCGCGGGTGGCGCGTCGTCGGCGAGGCTCGGTTCGACTGGCAGCGCGTGGGGACGCCGCCCGCCCGGATGCTCGTGCTGCCCTGACCCCGGCGGCCGCGCCGGCGCCGGGTGGAGGTCCCGGCGCCGGCGCTCGATCACCTAGTCCGTGATCCGGACCTCGCGGACGGTCGTGTTGCCCTGCGTGTCCACGACGACGCGCCAGGGGCCGACGTCGAAGGTGCCGCCGGCGTTGTTGCGGATGACGAACGTCTCCGTGACGTCCTTGGCCACGCCCCGGGACCACGTCTCGGTCACGGTCACGGTGAGCCTGTTGGTCTCGTCGTTGACCTTCTCGACCGACGCCGAGGGCACCGCGTCGACCAGCGAGCCCCGGAGCTCGTCGCTGACGCGGTAGTAGTCGAAGTCGACGTGACCGCCGAGCTCCGCCGTCGCGAAGTCGTACAGGGCGAACCGGTACCCCATGAAGTGGTTGGTCGTGCTGTAGCTCATCTGCTGGGTGTCGCCCAGCTGCTGCCAGCGCGCGCCGTCGAGGCTGTAGTAGAACGTGCCGCGATCCGCCTGCCCGGCGAAGTCTGCCTCGGCCCTGAGGTAGACGGTGTCCGACTCGAGCGGGACGCTCTCGACGTCGGTGTGGCTGGTCGTCGACGAGCTGTTCACCATCACCAGCGTCGTGGCGCCGTCGTCCCTGCGGACCTCGATCGTGCCGTACCGGGCGGTGAAGAGCGCGAGACCGGCACGGTCCCCGTCCTTCATCCCGCTGACGTCCAGCGCGACCTGGGCCGAGGACGCCGGCCCGAAGGTCCGCTGGGTCAGGGTGTTCCGGGCGTCCAGCAGGGACGTCGCCGGCTGCCCGGTCGTGAGACGCAGCCAGCCGGGCCGGTCGGTCAGCGACCAGAACCGGTTGTCCGGGTTGTGGTTCCACTGCCAGTCCAGCCCGAGGTTCGACCCGTTGTACGCGTACTCCGGCAGGGGTGGGGCCCCGACGGCGTCGGCGTAGGTCGGCTTCGGGGCGTCGTTGTCGAACTCGTCCGACGAGACGACGCTGCTCGGGGCCGCGCCCTGGATCGGCTTCTGGCCGCCGCGCGTCAGGTGCAGGCCGGTCGCGTCGTCGCCGTACATCGGCCAGCCGTCGGTCCAGTGGATGGGCATGAGCCAGGGCAGGCGGCCGACCGCACCGCTGTCCCGGAAGATCACGCCGTACCAGCGGCCGTCGGCGAGCTGGACGATGTTGCCCTGCGCCGGCCCGCCGGTGCCGTTCCCCACCCGGACGTCCTCCTGGGCGATCGTCCTGGACTCCCACGGGCCCTCGAGGCTGGTCGACCGGTGGGCGACCTGGGTGCGCGGCTTGCCGGGCGGCCACGTGATGCACTCGACGTAGTAGGTGCCGTCGATCTTCTGGATGTGGCACCCCTCGGCCAGCCCGCCGGTGGGCGTGACCCCCGTGAGCGGGTCGGGGGCGTGGATGTTCTGGATCAGCACCCGCGACTGCGCGCCCGGGGCGAGACCCGTGACGGCCCGGTTCACCTCGATGATCCGTAGCGGGTTGTTGCCGTACACGAGCCAGTTCCGGCCGTCGTCGTCCAGCAGGAGGCTGGGGTCGTGGTAGACGCCCGGGACCTCGGTGCGGGTCCACGGCTGGTTCTCGGGGTCCTCGGTCTGGAAGAAGTAGGTGGTGTTCGTCGTCGCCGACGGGACGACGAGGTAGAAGGTGCCGTCCCGGTAGCGCAGCGTGCTGGCCCACGTGCCGCGGCTGTACATGTTCTGGCCGTCCTTCAGCGTCGTCGCGGGCCGGTCGTCCATGACCAGGTACGCGTAGCTGACGGTCTCCCAGTTGACGAGGTCGTACGACTTCATGATCGGCACGCCCGGGTTCATGTGCATGGTCGTGCTCGACATGTAGTAAGCGTCGCCGACCCGGATGACGTCGGTGTCGGGCACGTCCGCCCAGATCACCGGGTTGTCGTACGTCCCGTCGCCGTTGTCCGACGTGCCGACGACCGTCCCGTCGTCGGCCGCGGTCGCGGACGGGACGGCGCCGATGCCCCCGAGTGCCACGAGGAGGGCTGCGATCACCGTGATGCCTTTCCTTCGCCCGGTCGTCATGCGTCGTGTGCTCATGTTCGCGTACCTCTTCCCTGGTCGTCCCGGCCGTGGTCGGGCCGGGTGCTGAGGTCGACGGGGCGCGCGGGGGCCGGTGCTCGCGGCCCCCGCGCGCGACGGCTACCGGAGGCTGAACTGCGCCGCGACGCTCGCGCCGTCGGCCGTGCCGGCGGCCACCTCGAAGCACGAACCGGGGGTCCGCGGGGTCTTCCAGTCGACTTGGAAGTGGCCGTCGACGTACGCGGCCGCCCTCTCGCCGGGCTCGGCGAGCGGCTCGGACGTGTCGCAGCCGATCTCCGTCACGGTCACGGTCGCCACGTCGGGGTCGGTCAGCTCGGTGCCGTGCGACGACACGTCGAACTTGACCGGCAAGGTGCTCCCCGCCTTGACCTCGTTGACCCCGCCGGACATGTCGATCGGCCGCTCGAAGCCGCTGACCGTCTTCTTCTGCGTGAGCAGGCCCGGCCGGTACGGCAGGAGGCCGTAGTCCATGCCGTCGGACTGCGGGTCCCGGCCCTGGTACAGCAGCTGCAGGTTGCAGGCGTCGATCGTCATCGTCTGGTCGGCGCTGGTACGGATCAGCTCGCCGTGGCTGATGTCGTCGGTCCATGTGGCGCCGCTGTTCGCCTTGCCCGCGAAGGGCGCGGCCTCGGTGGCGGCCTGCGGGGTCCACGACCCGTCCAGGCTGTCGGCGGTGAACGAACGGAAGTACCGCCCGTCGGCGCCGATCGCCTCGACGATCATCAGGTACTGGTCCTGGCCGGCGACCTTGTAGACCTGGACGGCCTCGAAGAGGTTGTTGCGGGTGTCGCTCATGACGAGCGTCTCGTCGGGGCCGAAGTTCCCGGGGAAGTCCTCGATCGGCATGCTGGCGCGGTAGATGTTGCCGTTGTCACCGGCGAAGAACAGGTACATGTCCGTGTCGTCGCCGATGAGCGCCTGGTCGATCGGTCCCGTGCCGGAGTTCTCGATCTGCCCGGTGTACAGGGGCTGCGCCTGCGACCACCCGGCGGGGTCCGTGGGGTCGTGGGACGTCCGGTAGATGAACGGCCACGGACCCCACTGGTACGCCAGCACCCAGACGTCCTTCGGGGCGAAGTAGAACAGCGACGGCGCCACGGTCGAGCTCGGCATGATGTGCTGCGTCGCGCCCGCCATGTCCGACCAGTCGTCGAACAGGTCGAAGCTCAGCGACCCCCACCGCGTCCCCGTGTCGTGGGTGGTCGCGTAGACCAGCTGCCGCCCGTCGTACGGGACGGTCGTGAAGTCCTTCAGCGACACGTAGCCGGGGAGCGGCTCCGCGAGCGACCCCGTCGACGTCCAGTCGTACGTCTCGGGCAGCGGGCACACGGCGGACGCGCTCGCCGCCTGCGCCTGGGCGCCGTCCGTCTCCTCCGCGACGGCGCCGGCCACCGGGGCCGACATCGCGGCGACCGCGGCCAGGGACGTCGCCAGGCCGAGGCCGAGGCGACGAGCCCTCCTCGACGTTCTCGGTGTTCTCGTTCCCATCTCACACACTCCTCGTTGAGCTGGTGCCGTGGTGCACAGAACGGACCGCGGGCGGCCCTGCCCGCGGGGAGAGCCCGCCTCCTCCCCACCGTCATCATGTGAGCGCTCACATCCCGCGCTCGGCGTCTCCTGCGGCAGCCAGGCGTCGTCGCCGGGGCCGATACGCATGTTAGCGGTCACATCCGACGTCGGCCAGAGCACGACGAGAGGGGGCGCCTGGTGCGCTCCCCTCTCGTCGGGCTCTGAGGTCGTTCCTCGGCCGGGTGCTCAGACGCCGGCCGGCCCGGCCACCACGTCCTCCTCGTCCACCGCGGGGGCGCTGAACTGCGACTCGTAGAGCCGCGCGTAGGCCCCGCCCGCGGCGAGCAGCGTGTCGTGGTCGCCCTGCTCCACGATCTGCCCGTGCTCCATCACGACGATGGCGTCCGCGTCGCGGATGGTCGACAGGCGGTGCGCGATGACGAACGACGTGCGGTTCGCACGCAGCGCGTTCATCGCCTGCTGCACGAGCACCTCGGTGCGGGTGTCGACCGAGCTCGTCGCCTCGTCGAGCACGAGGATCTCCGGGTCGGCGAGGAACGCGCGGGCGATGGTCAGCAGCTGCTTCTCCCCCGCCGACAGCGAGGTCGCCTCGTCGTCCAGCAGGGTCGCGTACCCGTCGGGCAGCGTGCGCACGAACGGGTCCACGTGCGTGGCCTCGGTCGCGGCGAGGAACTCCGCCTCCCCGACCTGGTCGCCGTCGCGCACCCCGTACCGCAGGTTCTCCTCGATGGTGCCCTTGAACAGCCACGTGTCCTGCAGCACCATGCCGATCCGCGAGCGCAGGTCGTCCCGCGTCAGCTCGCGGGTGTCGACGCCGTCGAGCGTGATGCGCCCGGAGCTGACCTCGTAGAAGCGCATGAGCAGGTTCACCAGCGTCGTCTTGCCGGCGCCCGTCGGGCCGACGATCGCGATCGTCTGGCCCGGCTCCGCGACGAGGTCGAGGTGCTCGATGAGCGGTGTCTCGGGGTCGTAGGAGAACGAGACGTCCTCGAAGGCGACCCGGCCCTGGACGTGGTCCAGGCGGCGGGGGTCGGCCGGGTCCGGCTCCTGCTCCGGGGCGTCGAGCAGCTCGAACACCCGCTCGGCCGACGCGACGCCGGACTGCAGCAGGTTCATCATCGACGCGATCTGCGTGAGGGGCTGCGTGAACTGGCGCGAGTACTGGATGAACGCCTGCACGTCGCCGAGGGACAGCTGCCCCGAGGCCACGCGCAGCCCGCCGATCACGGCCACGATCACGTAGTTGAGGTTGGCGAGGAAGCCCATCGACGGCTGCATCGTGCCGGAGATGAACTGCGACTTCCGGGAGGCGTCGTACAGCGCCTCGTTCTCCGTACCGAACTTCTGGGCGGCGGCCTCCTGGCGCCCGTAGACCTTGACCAGCGAGTGGCCGGTGAACATCTCCTCGACGTGCGCATTGAGGCGTCCGGTCGCGGCCCACTGCGCCACGAACTGCGGCTGCGACCGCTTGGCGATCTGCATGGTGAGCACCACCGACAGCGGCACGGTCACCAGCGCGACCAGCGCCAGCACCCACGAGATCCAGAACATCATCCCGAGCACGCCGATCACCGTGAGCACGGAGGTCACGAGCTGCGCGAGCGTCTGGGTCGTCGTCTGCGCGACGTTGTCGATGTCGTTGGTGACGCGCGAGAGGATCTCGCCCTTGGCCTGCTTGTCCACGTAGCTCAGCGGGATGCGGTGCAGCTTGGCCTCGACGTCGTCGCGCAGCCGGCGCATCGTGTTCTGCACCGCGATCGTCATGATGCGCGCCTGCAGCCACCCGAAGAGGAACGCCCCCACGTAGACCGCGAGCACCCACAGGAGGATCTCGGTGAGTCGGGTGAAGTCCACGCCCTGGCCCGACACCACGCCGGGCAGGGAGGAGATCAGTCCGGCCTGGGCGGTGTCCCCGGAGGCGCGCAGCATCTCCGCGGCCTGCTCCCCGGAGGTGCCGGCCGGGACCCCGGCGGCCGACAGCCCCTTGCCGACCACGCCCGCGAAGATGACGTTGGTCGCCTCGCCCAGGATCTTCGGCCCCGCCACGGTGAGCGCCACCGAGACGACGCCGCACAGGGTCAGCAGGACGACGCGCGCCCGCTCGGGACGCATGACGCGCGCGAACCGCACGAGCGAACCGCGGAAGTCCATCGCCTTGGCGCCCGGGGCGCCGCCCATGCCGCCCATGGGGCCGTGGCCGCCGCCGCGCGGTCCGCCGGCGGGACGGGCGGGTGGTGCCTTGCGTTCGGTGCTCATGCCGCCTCCTCGAGGGACATCTGGGAGGTGACGATCTCTTGGTAGGTCTCGTTGTCGGCCAGCAGCTCGGCGTGCGTGCCGCGCCCGACGATGCGGCCGTGGTCGAGCACGAGGATCTGGTCGGCGTCGCGGATCGTCGCCACGCGCTGCGCGACGACGAGGACGGTCGCGTCCGCCGTGCGCGGCCGCAGGGCGGCCCGCAGCCGCGCGTCCGTGCTGTAGTCGAGGGCCGAGAACGAGTCGTCGAACAGGTACACGCGCGGGCGACGGACGACGGCGCGCGCGATCGCGAGCCGCTGGCGCTGCCCGCCGGAGAACGTCGTGCCGCCCTGCGCCACCGGCGCCTCCAGGCCCTCGGGGAGCGCCTCGACGAAGTCGCGCGCCTGCGCGATCTCCAGCGCGGCCCACATCTCGTCCTCGGTGGCGTCGGGCTTGCCGTAGCGCAGGTTGTCCGCGACCGTGCCGCTGAACAGGAACGCCTTCTGCGGCACCAGGCCGAGCTGCGACCCGAGGTCGCCCGTGGCCAGGTCGCGCACGTCCACGCCGTCCAGGAGCACCCGCCCGCCGGTGACGTCGAAGAGCCGCGGCACGAGGTTGAGCAACGTCGTCTTGCCCGCGCCCGTCGAGCCGATGATCGCCGTCACCCGCCCGGGCGACGCCGTGAACGTCAGGTCGTGCAGGACCGGCTCGTCGGCCCCCGGGTACCGGAACTCGACGCCCTCGAACCGCACCTCGCCGCGCGGCCCCTCGCCGTCGGCGAGGGAGGAGAGGCTCACCGGCGCGGCCGGCTCGGTGACCGACGTCTCGGTCTCGAGCACCTCGGTGATGCGGCCCGCCGCCACCGAGGCGCGCGGCACCATCATCACCATCATCGTCGACATCATGACGGCCATGAGGATGTACATGATGTAGCTGAGGAACGCCATGAGCGCGCCCACCTGCATCTCGCCGTTGTCGATGCGCTGCGCGCCGAACCACAGCACGGCGACGCTCGAGGCGTTCATGATGAGCATGACCATCGGGAACGCCAGTGCCATGAGCTTGCCCGCGTTCAGCGACGTGTCGTACAGCGCCTCGTTCGTGGCACCGAACCGCTCGAGCTCGCGGCGCTCGCGGACGAACGCCCGCACCACGCGCAGGCCGGTGATCTGCTCCCGAAGCACCCCGTTGATCGCGTCGATCCGCTTCTGCATCGCCCGGAAGTACGGCACCATCCGCCACATCAGCAGGCCCATCGCGATGCCCAGCACGGGCACGACGACGAGCAGCAGCGCGGAGAGCTCGACGTCCTCCTGGAGGGCCATGATGACGCCGCCGACCAGCATGATCGGCGCCATCACCATGATGGTGAAGGTCATCAGGACGACCATCATCACCTGCTGCACGTCGTTGGTCGTGCGGGTGATGAGGGAGGGGGCGCCGAACTGGCCGAGCTCGCGGGCGGAGAAGCCCTGCACCGAGTCGAACAGGTCGCGGCGCACGTCACGGCCAAGCGCCGTCGCGGCCCGGGCGCCCAGGAACACCGCGCCGATCGCGCACGCGACCTGGACGAGGCTCACGAGGAGCATCCACCCGCCCACGCGCATGATGTAGGCCGTGTCCCCCGTCGTCACGCCGTTGTCGACGATGTCCGCGTTGAGGGACGGCAGATAGAGGGAGGCGAGCGTCGCGAGCAGCTGGAGCACCAGCAGCAGGCCGACGGCGCCGGAGTACGGGCGCAGATAGCTCCGCGCCAGGGAGACGAGCATCAGGGCTCCTGGGGGTGGGGGGTGCGGGACGTCGCCGTCCCGGCGGGATTCTCGGACGCGGGGTCCTTCTGGTGCGCAGTGTTCTGCGCCGCGGTGGCCTCGGGCACGTGTTTTTCTCCTCGATCCTCCGCGATGCCGTGCACGAGCGCATCGGCGACGACCCGGGGCGAGGGCGCCGGCAGCAGGTGGTCGACGCGGGCGTGCGTGCCGGCGATGCTCGCCTCGACCAGGGCCACCGCGACCTCGATCGGCACGCGCAGCCGGTGCTCGTCGGGCTGCAGCACTCCGATCAGCCCCGCGACGGTGGCCTCCCGCTGCTGCTCGCGCTGCTGCATGAGCTGGGTGCGGAAGTCCTGCACGTGACCGGGCTCCGCCTGGTCGCGGGCTCCGGTGCGGTGGTGCAGCGCGCGCAGCACCCCCATCCAGCGCATGACGTCCGCCATGCGCCGGCGGCCGAGCTCGATGACCCGCTCGAGCCGTTCCTCGAGCGGCGCCTCACGATCGATCGCGGCCAGCTCCGCGCGGGTCTCGACCGGCCCGGAGGCGCGGTGCAGACCCTCGACGGCGACCGCGCCGATGAGCGTGTACTTATCCCCGAAGGCCCGGAACAGAGTGCCCTCGGCGACGCCCGCGGCGTCGGCGAGCTCGCGGGACGTGACGTCGACGCCGAACTCCCCCACCAGCGGCATCACGGCCTGGGCGATCGCGGCGCGGCGGTCGTCGGGCGTCATGGGCGCGGCACGACCGGTCGGCGTGGGTGCGGGGCTCATGGGCGCCACACTAAATGAGTGAGCACTCACTCCGCAAGGTCGACCGAGTGGCGCGCCGCTGCCCGCCCGACGGCCGCCACGGCTTCTTCGAGCCCGCCCGGCGCCGGTTCGTGGCGGCCCGGATCAGGCGCGGGGCAGGGCACGACGAGAGGGCCGCCACCCCCGGGTGACGACCCTCTCGACCGACCTGTGCGACACCGCGCGACGACGGCGCCCGACGGCGCTACTGCTGCGGCTCGTCCGGCTCGCCGCCGAGCGGGCGCGGCTGCGCCCCCGGCGACGGCGGCGCCGTCGGGCCGCCGGACGGCCGCTGACCGCGCTCGGCGGACGGGTCGAACGGCGCACCCGACCGGGTGCCCGCGCTCGTCGCGTCGGCCGTGGCGGCCTCTGCCTGGCGCCGCGCCTCCGCGAGCGCCTCGCCCGGGTCCTCGAGGGCCTGCGCGGGGAGCGTCGACGGCCGCGGCCGCGCCTCGGCACCGCCCTCGTCGTCGGCGGGCGGGGTGGGGATGCCGGGGGTGCCGGGCACGCCGCCGAAGCCCTTGGCGATCGAGCCGAGCGCCGCGGTGAACTCCGTCGGCACGACCCACAGCTTCGACGCGTTGCCGTTCGCGATCTCCGGCAGCATCTGCAGGTACTGGTACGCCAGCAGCTTGGGGTCGGCGTCGCCCTCGTGGATGGCCCCGAACACCTGGAGGATGGCGCGCGCCTCACCCTCGGCCTGGAGGATCTTCGCCTGGGCGTCACCCTCGGCCCGGAGGATCTGCGACTGCTTCTCACCCTCGGCCGTGAGGATCTGCGACTGCTTGACGCCCTCCGCCGTGAGGATCGTGGCGCGGCGGTCGCGCTCGGCGCGCATCTGCTGCTCCATCGCGCCCTGCACGGACGCCGGCGGCTCGATCGACTTCAGCTCGACGCGGTTCACGCGCACGCCCCAGCGGCCGGTCGCCTCGTCGAGCACGCCGCGCAGCTGGCCGTTGATCTGGTCACGGCTGGTGAGCGTCTGCTCGAGGTCCATGGACCCGACGACGTTGCGCAGCGTGGTGACCGTGAGCTGCTCGATACCGGTGATGTAGTTCGCGATCTCGTAGACCGCCGACTTCGGCTCGGTCACCTGGAAGTAGATGACCGTGTCGATGCTCACCACGAGGTTGTCGCTCGTGATCACCGGCTGCGGCGGGAACGACACGACCTGCTCGCGCAGGTCCACGCCGGCGCGGATGCGGTCGACGAACGGCACCAGCAGGTGCAGCCCGGGCTCGAAGGTCTTGTTGTAGCGGCCGAGCCGCTCGACGATCAGCGCCGTCGCCTGCGGCACGATGCGCACGGCCTTGACCAGCGCGACGATCAGCACGATCGCCAGGATGATGAGCACCACGTAGAGCACGATGGTGCCGGGTTCGGTGTCGTTCACAGGAATCCCTTCCGTCGACACGGTCGACGATCGGAGGCGGTCACCGGTCGCCGACCGGCGGCGGGTCAGGCGGGGCGCTGCTCGTGCGTCGTCGCCACCGGTGCGACCACGGCGGTGGCGCCGTCGATCCGGACGACGCGCACCTCGGCGCCGACGGGCACGTGCCCGGTGGAGTTCGGGATGCCGTCGTCCTCCAGGCGGGCGCTCCACACCTCACCCTGCAGCTTGACGCGGCCGCCGGTCTCGGTGACCTCCGCGAGGACGAGCGCCGTGCGGCCGACCTGGGCCGCGGCGTTGGTCTCGACGAGCGGGACCCGCTGGCGCAGGTGCCGCAGCAGCCACGGGCGCAGCGTGAAGAGCAGGAGGGCGGAGACGACGCACGCGACGACGATCTGCAGCCACAGCTCGCCACCGGCCGCGGCCGTGACGGCGCCGCCGAGGGCGCCACCGGCGAGCATGATCAGCACGAGGTCCAACGAGAGCATCTCGATCGCGGCGAGCAGCAGCGCGCCTCCGACCCACCACAGCCAGGAGTCCACGGTCCTCTCCCCTCGTCGTCCCTCGCGGGAGCGTGCGGTGCCGGGAGGCCCCTCAGGGAAGCGACGCCCCCGCCACCAGGTTTTGCACAGACTTTACCAAGCCTGAGCCGACGCGGGAAGCCGTCTCAGCGGCCGGCGGGTCGGGCAGCGCGAGCCAGCCAACGGCCCCCACCGTGGGCGACCATGAGGGGCGTGCCGAACGCCTGCGAGAGGTTGTCCGCGGTGAGCACCTCCTGGATCGGGCCCGCGGCCTGGATACCGCCACGCTTCATGAGCAGGAGGTGCGTGAACCCCGGCGGGATCTCCTCGACGTGGTGCGTCACGAGCACCAGGACCGGCGACGCCGGGTCGGCCGCGAGCTCGGCGAGGGCACCGACGAGCTCCTCGCGGCCCGCGAGGTCCAGTCCGGCGGCGGGCTCGTCGAGCAGCAGGATCTCCGGGTCGGTCATGAGGGCGCGGGCGATCTGCACGCGCTTGCGCTCGCCCTCCGACAGGGTCCCGTAGAAGCGGTCCGCCAGGTCGGCGACGTCGAACGCCGCGAGGAGGTCCTTGGCCCGCTGCTCGTCGAACTCCTCGTACGTCTCCTGCCACCGACCGGTCACGCCGTACGCCGCCGTGAGCACGACGTCACGCACGGTCTCGCTGCCCGGGATGCGGTCGGCGAGCGCCGCGGAGGCGAAGCCGATCCGCGGGCGCAGCTCGAAGACGTCGACGCGGCCCAGCCGCTCGCCCAGCAGCTCGGCCGTGCCGGCCGTGGGGTGCGAGCGCGCGGCGAGGATCTGCAGCATGGTCGTCTTGCCGGCACCGTTGGGGCCGAGGACGACCCAACGCTCGCCCTCGTTCACCTGCCAGTCCACGGCGTCGAGGATGGTGGTGGTACCGCGTCGAACGGTGACGCCCTGCAGGTCGAGAACCGCGCTCATGAGGCCCGACCCTACCCGAGCACGCGCCCCCGCCCGGACGACCGCCCCGCCCTGCGGACGCGCTTCCCGGACGTCTACTGTGAGCCCGTGGAGACCGACCCGACCGTCCTGCCGCGCAGCGTCGTGCTGGCCCTGTGGCTGCAGACCGCAGGCGCCGCGCCCGGCGTCGTCGTGCGCAGCGTGCAGGGCGACGACGAGCCCCATGGCGTCGTCGGCCTCCCCGGCACCGACGACGCCGACCTGCGCGACCTCGTCACGACGTGGCTGGACGGCCCGCGCGAGGTGTGCGCGCTGCTCCCCGCTCCGGGCGACCTCGGCGGGGTGCCCGCGGACGTCAGCGGCCCGGCGACCGACGCCGGCGAGTGCGTGGTGGTCACCACCCCGGCCGGCTCCTTCGCCGCCGTGCCCGCGGTGACGGCGTTCGGCAGCGTGCTCGAGCCCGGCCACCTCGTCGCGTGGCAGGTCCGGCCCGTCCCGGCGTGGTCCGCCCTCGTCGCCGGCACCCTCGGCTCGCTCGCCGACGCGGAGCGGGAGCTGCGCACCAGCCTCGTCACCGCCACCGACGCGCTCGACGCCCTCGACGTGGCCCGCTGGCGCGACGACGCCGCGGACGCGATCGAGCGCCTGCGGCGCGGGACGACGGACGGCTGGCCGGTCCCGCAGCTCGACGGCCGCCGTGCTCGGGTGCTGCAGCTCGCGACGCGCCTGCTCGCGATCGTCGACCTCGCGACGGTCGACGAGGGCGGCGCCGTGAACGTCTGGCAGTCGGACCAGCGCGCCACCGCGCTGCGCGAGGTGGAACGCACCGCACGGCGGGCGCTCAGCGCCGCGACCTACGGCTCCGTGGGCTGACCCGCCCGGCCCGCGCGCCCCCGGCCCCCCGGCTCGTGCGGGTCCGCCCGCGTCCGTCAGCCCGCGAGGACCGACCGGTAGACGTCCAGGGTGCGCTCGGCGACCGCCTCCCAGGAGAACAGCGCCTCGGCCCGGCGCCGCCCGGCCTCGCCCTGCTGCGCGGCCCGCGCCGGGTCGGCGAGCGCCCGCTCGAGGGCGGCGGCCAGGTCCGCCACGAACCGCTCCGGGTCCAGCGGCGTGCCCGTGCCGTCGTCGGCCTGCTCGATCGGCACCAGGGCGCCCGTGACGCCGTCGTCGACCACCTCGGGGATGCCGCCCGTCGCCGTGCCCACCACGGGCAGCCCCACGGCCATCGCCTCGAGGTTGACGATCCCGAGCGGCTCGTACACCGACGGGCAGACGAACACGGTGCTCGCGGCGAGCACGGCGACGAGGTCCGGGCGCGGCAGCATCTGCTCGATCCACACCACCCCGGCCTCCGCGCCGGAGCCGCCGGGGCCCGCCTCACCCGTGCCGCCCCGCGCGCGGCGCAGGTCGGCCACGAGCTCGCGCACCTCGGCCATGAGCTCGGGGGTGTCGGGGGCGCCTGCGCACAGCACGACCTGCACCTCGCGCGGCAGCCGCGCCGCGGCGCGCAGCAGGTACGGCAGGCCCTTCTGCCGCGTGATCCGGCCGACGAACACCACGGCGGGACGCTCGGGGTCGATGCCGAGGTCGCGGACGACGCGCTCGGCCGCCGGGTCCCCGGCCTCCGGGCGCCGCCAGCCTGCGAGGTCGATGCCGTTGTGCACGACGTGCACGCGCTCCGGGTCCAGCTCCGGGTAGACGCGCAGGATGTCGGCCCGCATCCCGGCCGACACCGCGATCACGCCCGCGGCGCCCAGGTACGCCGTGCGCTCCGCCCACGACGACAGCGCGTACCCGCCGCCGAGCTGCTCCGCCTTCCAGGGCCGCAGCGGCTCGAGGGAGTGCGCCGTCACGACGTGCGGCGCGCCGTGCAGCAGGCCGCCGACGTGCCCGGCGAGGTTGGCGTACCAGGTGTGCGAGTGCAGGACGTCCGCTCCCCCCACGTCCTGCGCCATCGCCAGGTCCACGCCGAACGTGCCGAGGGCGGGGTTCGCGGAGGCGAGCTCGGCCGGCACGCGGTACCCGGTGACGCCCGGCTCGGCGTCGTCGCCCGTGCGCGGCCCGTCGAAGCAGCGCACCCGCACGTCGGCGTGCCGGCGCAGCACGGCCGACAGCTCGGCCACGTGCACGCCGGCGCCCCCGTAGACGTGCGGCGGGTACTCGCGGGTGAGCAGGTCGACGCGGAACGGGGTGCCGGCGGGGCTGCTGGTGGGCGTGCTCACCCGGCCAACCTAGCGGGGTCGGCGGGTCGCGGGCGCGGCGGCCCACGACGCCCTAGGGTCGTGGGCATGGCGTCGACCCAGCCCCGCGTGCTCGCGATCGTCCTCGCCGGGGGCGAGGGCAAGCGCCTCATGCCGCTCACCGCGCACCGCGCCAAGCCGGCGGTCCCCTTCGGGGGCATCTACCGGCTCGTCGACTTCGCGCTGTCCAACATCATCAACTCGCACTACCTGCACGTCATCGTGCTGACGCAGTACAAGTCGCACTCGCTGGACCGCCACATCTCCAAGACGTGGCGCATGTCGTCGCTGCTGGGCAACTACGTGTCGTCGGTGCCCGCGCAGCAACGGGTCGGCAAGCACTGGTACCTGGGGTCGGCGGACGCGATCTACCAGTGCCTCAACATCATCGACGACGAGCGGCCCGACATCGTCGTCGTGGTGGGCGCGGACCACGTGTACCGGATGGACTTCTCCCAGATGGTCGAGGCGCACGTCTCCTCGGGCGCCCGCGCCACGGTCGCCGCCATCCGGCAGCCGATCGCGATGGCCGACCAGTTCGGCGTCATCGAGGTGGACCGCGAGGACCCGACGCGGATCAGCGAGTTCCTCGAGAAGCCGGAGAGCCCCGTCGGGCTGCCCGACTCCCCCACCGAGGTGCTGGCGTCGATGGGCAACTACGTGTTCGACGCCGACGCGCTCGTCGAGGCCGTCACGAAGGACTCGGCCGACCCGGACTCCCGGCACGACATGGGTGGCGACATCATCCCCGCGTTCGTCGCCGAGGGCACGGCCGGCGTGTACGACTTCATCCGCAACGACGTCCCCGGCTCCACCGACCGCGACCGCGACTACTGGCGCGACGTCGGCACCATCGACGCCTACTTCGAGGCCAACACCGACCTCATCGCCGTGCAGCCGGTGTTCAACCTGTACAACCAGGACTGGCCGCTGCTCACCGGCTACACGGGCCTGCCGCCGGCCAAGTTCGTGCACGCCGGCCCCGGGCGCCTGGGCCACGCCGCCGACTCGATCGTCTCGCCTGGTGTCCTCATCTCCGGCGCGACCGTCGCAGGGTCCATCCTGTCCCCGGGCGCGTACCTGCACTCGTGGGCCACCGTCACGGACGCCGTCCTCATGGACAACGTCCAGGTGGAGCGGCACGCCCAGGTCCACCGCGCCATCCTCGACAAGAACGTGGTGGTGACCGAACGGGCTCGGGTCGGCGTCGACCACGACGAGGACCGGGCCCGCGGCTTCACCGTCTCCGAGTCGGGGATCACCGTCGTCCCGAAGGGCACCGTCGTTGCTTGATCCCGCTCCCCGCACCGCCCCTGCTCCCGCTCCCGCCCCTGGCGCCACCGTGGACGGCGGCGCGGGCCCGCGCCGCCGCCTCGTCGTCACCGACGTCGACTCGACGTTCATCACCGCCGAGGTGATCGAGCTGCTCGCCGACCACGCCGGCACCCGTGCCCAGGTCGCCGAGGTGACCGAGCGCGCGATGCGCGGCGAGCTCGACTTCGCCGGCTCGCTGCGCGAGCGGGTCGCCACCCTGCGCGGCGTGCCCGTCGAGGCCCTGACCGCGGTGCGCGAGGCCGTCGTGCTGACCCCCGGCGCGGCCGACCTCGTGAGCGAGGTGCACCGGCGGGGCTGGGAGTTCGGCCTGGTCTCGGGCGGGTTCGCCGAGATCCTCGGCCCGATCGCCGACGCGCTCGGCATCGGGCGCTGGCGCGCCAACCGCCTCGAGGTGGCCGACGGCGTGCTCACCGGCCGCACCGTCGGACCCGTCGTCGACCGCGCCGACAAGGCCGCCACGCTGCGCCGCTGGGCCGCCGAGTGCGGGCTGGAGATGGTCGACACCGTCGCCGTCGGTGACGGCGCCAACGACCTCGACATGATCGACGCCGCCGGCATCGGCATCGCCTTCGCGGCCAAGCCGCTCGTGCGCGCGCAGGCGCCGTTCAGCGTGGACGGCCCCCGGCTCGACGACGTGCTCGGCGTCATCGACGCGGTCGACGCCGCCGCGGGCCGCGGGCCCGGCACCGCGCAGCGGTGACCCCGCACGGCCTGAGCGCGCACCCGTAGCGCGAAACCCCTGGCAGGGGCCAGGATCGGAGCATGGCGACGACGGTCGAGACCAACGCGCTCAACACCATCGACGAGTCCGAGCGGCACGGGAGGCCGCGGGACCTGTTCTGGCCGTGGTTCGCGGCCAACGTGTCCGTGCTGGGCCTCGGCTACGGCGCGTACCTGCTGGCGTTCGGCGTCTCGTTCTGGCAGGCCGTGCTGGTGGGCGCGGTCGGCATCGTGGCGTCGTTCCTGGCCTGCGGGTTCATCTCGCTGGCAGGACGGCGCGGCTCCGCGCCCACGATGGTGCTGAGCCGGGCGGCGTTCGGCGTGGACGGCAACCGGCTGCCGTCGCTGCTGTCGTGGATCCTCACCGTGGGCTGGGAGACGGTGCTGGTCGCGCTCGCGACACTCGCCACCGCCACCGTGCTCGGCACCCTCGGGTGGGGCGGCGGCACCGTGACGCAGGTCGTGACGCTGGCCGTCGTGGCGCTGGTCGTGGTGGCCGCGGGGATCTTCGGGTTCCAGCTCGTGATGCGGCTGCAGCAGGTCATCACCGTGCTCACCGCGGTGCTCACGGTGATCTACGTGGTGCTGGTCGCGGGCCACGTCGACTGGGCGACGGTCGCGGCGATCCCGCCCGGGCAGGCGCCGCAGGTGATCGGCGGCCTCGTCTTCATGATGACGGGCTTCGGCCTCGGCTGGGTGAACATGGCGGCCGACTACTCGCGCTACCTGCCGCGCACCGCGTCCGGGCCGGGCGTCGTGGGCTGGACGACGTTCGGCGCCTCGCTGCCGCCCGTGCTGCTGCTCGTCGCCGGGCTGCTGCTCGCCGGCTCGGACCCCGCGCTGGCCGACGCGATCGGCGCCGACCCGATCGGCGCGCTGGCGGTGCTGCTGCCCGAGTGGTTCCTGATCCCCTTCATGGTCGTGGCCCTCGCCGGGCTGATCGGCGGGGCGGCGCTCGACATCTACTCCTCCGGCCTGGCGCTGCTGTCGCTGGGCCTGCCCGTGCCGCGCTGGGCGGCGGCCGCGATCGACGGCGTCCTCATGGTGCTCGGCGCGACCTACGTCGTCTTCGTCGCCGACGACTTCTTCGGCCCGTTCCAGGGCTTCCTCATCACGCTCGGCGTGCCGATCGCGGCCTGGTGCGGCGTGCTGCTGGCCGACATCGCGCTGCGGCGCCGCGACTACGCGGACGCGGAGCTCGCGGACCGGCGCGGGCGGTACGGCAGCGTGCGGTGGTCGGCGGTGCTGCTCGTGGTGGCGGGCACCGCCGTCGGGTGGGGCCTGGTCACCAACACGTACGCCGGCTGGCTGTCGTGGCAGGGCTACCTGCTGGGGCCGCTCGGCGGCCGCGACGGCCAGTGGGCGGGCGCGAACCTCGGCGTCCTCGTGGCCCTCGCGCTCGGGCTGCTCGGCACGTTCGCGTTCTCCGCGCGGGCGGTGCGGCGCCAGGAGTCGGTGGCGGCGCCCGGCCCGGAGTCGGCCCAGGAGCCGGAGTGAGCACCGCGCTCGTCGTGATCGACATGCAGGTGGTGTTCGCGCGGCCCGGCAGCCCGTGGGCGTCGCCGGACTTCGCCGCCGCGGCCGCCGGCCTGCGACGCCTGCTCCCGGCGTTCGCCGGCCGCACGACGTGGACCCGCTACGTCGCGCCGCTCGCGCCGCAGGGCGCGTGGCGGGAGTACTTCGCGCAGTGGCCGTTCGCCCTCGTGCCGCCCGACGACCCGCTGTACGGCTTCGCGGACGGCCTGGACCCCGCGGGGGCGCCCGTCGTCACCGCGGCGACGTTCGGGAAGTGGGGGCCAGAGCTCGACGCGGCGACGGGGCACGCCGACGAGCTGGTGGTGGCCGGCGTCTCGACCGACTGCTGCGTGCTGTCCACGGTGCTGCCCGCCGCCGACGCGGGGCGGCGGGTGCGGGTGGTGGCCGACGCCTGCGCCGGGGCGAGCGACGCCGACCACGCGCGGGCGCTCGACGCGATGCGGCTCTACGCCCCGCTGGTGGAGGTCACGACCGTCGACGAGGTGCTCGCCGGGCTGCCCGACGACGGTCGCGGCACGGCCTGACGGTTCAGGACGGCCGGCCGACGTGCACCAGCCGGGCGCCGTCGCGTCCCCACTCGGCCCACGGCTCCGCGGACTCCAGCACCGCGTAGGTGGCCGTCGGGACGCCCACGCGCACCTGCGCGACGGCCGCGGCGTCGGAGCCGTCCCCCGCGAGGTACGCCGCCGTCGCCGCCATGGTCGGCTCGTGCCCGACGACGAGCACGGTCCGCGCCGACGCCTCGACCTCCCTCAGGAGGCCGAGGACGTCGCGGACGCTCGCCTCGTAGAGCTCGTCGCGCACGTCGAGCGCGGTGTCGGCGGAACCCTCGAGGTGGGAGGAGGCCAGGTCCCAGGTCTGGCGGGTGCGCAGCGCGGACGACACCAGCGCGACCTGGGGCCGCACGCCCGCCGCGGTGAGCGCCATCCCGACGCGGCTCGCCTGCTTGCGCCCGTTCAGCGCCAGCGGGCGACGATCGTCGGGGATCACGCCCTTGCCGGGCTCCGCCTTGGCATGGCGCAACAGCACGAGGCGCCAGGTCGGCGCCTCGCCCTCGGCCTGCGTCACCGCTCTCATGGGCTCCGTCTCACAGGTCGTTCCAGGGGCCGCTCCGGGCCCCGACCCGTCACTGACCCATCGCGTGCACACCGCCGTCGACGTGGACGATCTCCCCGGTCGTGGCGGGGAACCAGTCCGAGAGAAGGGCCACGACGGCGCGCGCAGCCGGCTCCGCCGTCGTCTGGTCCCAGCCCAGCGGGGCCCGCTGCGGCCAGGCGTCCTCCATGGTCGCGAACCCCGGGATGGACTTCGCGGCCGTGGTGCGGATGGGCCCGGCGGAGACGAGGTTACACCGGATGCCGTGGGGCCCGAGGTCACGAGCCAGGTAGCGGTTCGCGGACTCGAGACCGGCCTTCGCGACGCCCATCCAGTCGTAGACGGGCCAGGCGAACGTGGCATCGAACGTGAGGCCGACGTACGCGCCGCCGGACATCAGCGGGCGGGCCGCCTCGATGAGCGACTTGTACGAGAACGTGGAGACCTGCAGGGCCGTCGCGACGTCGCCCCACTCGGCGCCCAGGAAGTTGCCGCCCATGACCGACTGCGGGGCGAAGCCGATCGAGTGCACGACGCCGTCGAGGCCGTCGACGTGCTCCTTGACGCGCTCGGGGAGCGCCGCGAGGTCCTCGTCGCTGGTGACGTCCAGCTCCACCACGGGCGCCGTGACGGGCAGGCGCTTCGCGAACGCCTGCGTCAGCTTCATCTGGCGGCCGAAGGAGGTGAGCACCACCTCGGCGCCCTCCTCCTGGGCGAGGCGGGCGGCGTGGAACGCGATCGAGCTGTCCGTGAGGACGCCGGTGACGAGGAGCTTCTTGCCGTCGAGCAGAGCCATGATGACCTTCCGGTTGTGCGGGGGCGGAGGAACGAGGAGCGAGGGCCGGTCGGCGCGGTCAGTGGCCCATGCCGAGACCGCCGTCGACCGGGATGACGGCGCCGGAGACGTAGGCCGCCGCGTCGGAGGCGAGGAACTCCACGACGCCGGCGACCTCGTCGGTGGCGGCGAAGCGGCCCGCGGGGATGGACGCCTTGTACTGCTTCTGGGTGGCCTCGGGCAGCGCGGCGGTCATGTCGGTCTCGACGAAGCCGGGCGCGACGACGTTCGCGGTGATCCCCCGGCCGCCGAGCTCGCGGGTGATCGACCGGGCCATGCCCACGAGGGCCGCCTTGGACGACGAGTAGTTCACCTGACCGGGGCCACCGTAGAGGCCCACCACCGAGCCGACGAGCACGATGCGGCCCTTGCGGGCCCTGATCATGCCCTTCGACGCGCGGCGCACGCAGCGGAAGGTGCCGGTGAGGTTCACGTTGAGCACGGTCTCGAACTCCTCGTCGCTCATGCGCATGAGGAGCTGGTCGCGCGTGACGCCGGCGTTGGCGACCAGCACCTCGACCGGGCCGAGGTCGGACTCGATGCTGGAGAACGCGGCGTCCACGGCGGCGCTGTCGGTGACGTCCGCGACGTAGCCGTGCACCCCGGCCGGGAGGTCGCCGCCGCGGTAGAGCGTGGCGACCGTGTCGCCCGCGGCGACGAAGCGCTCGGCGATGGTGCGGCCGATGCCGCGCGCCGCGCCGGTCACGACGACGACCCGGCCGGCGGAGGTGCCGGCACCGGCGGCGGGCTGGGGGGCGGGGGCGTCGGTCACGGATTCTCCTCGGCGGTCGAGCTCGGGTGGTCACGGACGGGGTGGGCGGGACGGCGCGCGTCGGCCGTCGGCGCCCTGGTGACGGTACCCCGCCGTGGCGCCCTCGCAGGGTCGCGACGCGTCACACGTCCTTCCGGCGGTTTGTCGGATCCCTACAAGGCGACGTGCCCGGCGGAGGGTCCCGGGGGCTCCGCGCGCCGCCTTAGACTGGCCGGGTGAGCAACGCCCGCGCGACCTCTCCCGGTCCGCGCCCCTCCGGAGGCCGCGGCCACGGTGCGGACCAGGTGCCCGAGGTCCCCTCGATCACCAGCGCCCCCGAGCCGCTGGAGGAGGACCAGGCGCGCCGCACGCGGCGCTACCTGATCCAGATGGGCATCCGGATCGTGTGCTTCCTCGGCGCCATCGCCGCGGACGGCTGGGTGCGCTGGACGCTCGTGGTCCTCGCCGTCGTCCTGCCGTACTCGGCGGTGCTGTTCGCGAACGCCGGGCGGGACCGGGTCTCCTACGACACGTCGCCCATGGTCGACGTCCCCCCGGCCGAGCTCACCGCCGCCGACCCCGCGCAGCCGGAGCCGTTCGGCGGCGACGGGCACCGCGTCGTCGAGCACCAGGACGACCCCGACCCGACCGACCCGGAGCCTGGAGGAGATCGCTGATGGACGTGCTCGGGACGGGCGCCGACCCGGTGGCGGGCGAGCTGGTGTGCTCGGCCAAGGGCTGCCGCGCCGAGGCCGCGTGGGGCCTGCTGTGGAACAACCCGCGGCTGCACACCCCGGAGCGCCGCAAGGTGTGGCTCGCGTGCGACGACCACCGCGAGCACCTGGAGCAGTTCCTCGGCGCGCGCTCGTTCTGGAAGCAGACCGTCCCCGTCGCGGAGCTCGATCGCGCGTGACGACCGACCACACCTCGACCCGCACCCCCCTGCCGCCGGACGATCGCCGCTCCCCCGACGCGCCGGCGGCCCCGCGCACCCGCCGGCAGTGGATCACCCTCGGCCTGGGGGCCGTGCTGCTGGCCGCCGTGTGCATCCTGGCCGCCGTGTGGCAGTGGCACCGGTACACCTGGCGCGAGGCGCAGATCGACCTGGTGCAGTCCAACTACGCGGCGGCGCCCGTCCCCCTCGCGGACGTGCTGCCCGAGCCCGGCGCCGTCCTCGACCCGGACGACGAGTGGCGCCCCGCGGTGGCCACCGGCTCCTACCGCCCCGAGGACACGGTGCTGCTGCGCAACCGGCCCGTCGGTGGCCAGCCCGGATTCCACGTGCTGGTGCCCTTCGAGACGACCGGGGCGGACGGGCAGCCGGTCGTCCTCGTCGTCGACCGCGGCTTCGTGCCGCTGGGCGAGGACGCGAGCTCGCCGTCCGCCGTGCCCGACCCGCCCGCGGGCGAGGTCGAGGTGACGATGACGATGCGGCCCGACGAGCCGGCCTCCGACCGCGGCACCCCCGCGGGGCAGGTGCAGGCCATCCACACCGACCAGGTGCTCGCCGCCGGCGCGGACGGCGCCGCGTGGGCCGAGGGCTCCACGGTGGGCGGGTACGGGCAGCTGCGCTCCGAGGACCCGGCACCCGCGACGACGCCGGGCGCGCTCCCCGAGCCGGACACCGACCCGGGGTCGCACCTCAGCTACACGGTGCAGTGGTGCATCTTCGCGCTCGGCGCGCTGGGCGGCTACGTCGTGCTGTGGCGGCGCGAGACCCGGCCGGTGCACGTGACGGCGGGCGACCTCCTCGCCGCCGCCGACGGCCCGGACCCCCTGGACGGGACCGGGCGGCCGGGCGCCGCCGTGCGGCCGCAGCGCCCCCGCCGGCAGCGCGTGGACGAGGACTTCGAGGACGCCCTGCTGGACGCCGCCGAGCGGCCGCGCGCCGACCGGACGGCCGGCGGGCCTCAGGCCAGCGACACCAGCTCGGCGTAGTCCGCGGACCACAGGTCCTCGTCGCCGTCGGGCAGGAGGAGCACCCGCTCGGGGTTCAGCGCCTCCACGGCGCCGTCGTCGTGGGTGACCATCACGACCGCGCCCTCGTAGGTGTCGAGCGCCCCGAGGATCTCGGCGCGCGACGCCGGGTCGAGGTTGTTGGTGGGCTCGTCGAGCAGCAGCACGTTCGCGCTGGACACGACGAGCGTGGCGAGCGCGAGGCGCGTCTTCTCGCCGCCGGACAGCACGCGGGCGGGCTTCTCGGCGTCGTCGCCGCTGAACAGGAACGACCCGAGCACCGAGCGCACCTGGGTGTCCGTGAGGTCGGGCGCGGAGTGCCGCAGGTTCTCGACCACCGTCGCGTCCATGTCCAGGGTGTCGTGCTCCTGGGCGTAGTACCCGATCTTCAGCCCGTGCCCCGGAACGACGCGGCCGGTGTCCGGCTCCTCGACGCCGCCGAGGATGCGCAGCAGCGTCGTCTTGCCCGCGCCGTTGAGCCCGAGCACGACGACCCGCGAGCCGCGGTCGATGGCCAGGTCGACGCCCGCGAAGACCTCCTGCGAGCCGTAGCTCTTCGACAGCTCGGTGGCCGTGAGCGGCGTACGGCCGCAGGGCGCCGGCTTCGGGAACCGCAGGTGCGCGACCTTGTCGCTGCGCCGCTCCCCCTCGACGCCCGACATCATCCGCTCGGCGCGCTTGATCATGTTCTGCGCGGCGGTCGCCTTGGTGGCCTTGGCGCGCATCTTCTCGGCCTGTGCCAGCAGGGCACCGGCCTTCTTCTCGGCGTTGGCGCGCTCGCGCCGGCGGCGGCGCTCGTCGGTCTCGCGCTGCTCGAGGTAGGCGTCCCAGCCGAGGTTGTACTGGTCCAGCTCGCCACGGTTCGCGTCCAGGTGGAACACCTTGTTCACCGTGGCCCGCAGCAGCTCGACGTCGTGGCTGATCACGACGAACCCGCCGCTGTACGCCTTGAGGTAGTCGCGCAGCCAGACGATCGAGTCGGCGTCGAGGTGGTTCGTCGGCTCGTCGAGGAGCAGCGTGTCGACGCCGGAGAACAGGATGCGCGCCAGCTCGATGCGGCGGCGCTGGCCGCCGGACAGCGTGTGGAGCGGCTGGGCGAGCACGCGGTCGTCGAGGCCGAGGTTGCTCGTGATCCGGTGCGCCTCGGACTCCGCGGCGTAGCCGCCGGCGGCCAGGAAGCGCGCCTCGAGCTTCGGGTAGCGCTCGAGCGCGGCGGCCTGGGTGTCGGCGTCGGCCGAGGCCATGAGGCCCTCGGTCTCCCGCATCTGCGTGACGATGTGGTCCAGCCCGCGCGCGCTGAGCACCCGGTCCATCGCGACGACGTCGAGGTCGCCCGTGCGCGGGTCCTGCGGCAGGTAGCCGATGTCGGTGCCCCGCGTGATCTGCCCGGCCGCGGGCAGCGTCTCGCCCGCGAGCGTCTTGGTGAGCGTCGTCTTGCCCGCGCCGTTGCGGCCGACGAGGCCGATACGGTCGCCCGGGGCGATGCGGAACGTCGCCTCGTGCAAGAGGGTGCGGGCGCCGAAGCGCAGCTCGACGCCGTGGGCGGTGATCAAGGCAGGGGTGTCCTTCGACGGGGGGTGGGGGGCTCCGGCGAGTCTAGTGCGCCGGGGGTCGGTCCCACGACGACTTAAGTCACACCGTCGCCCGCTCCCGATCCCGCTCCCGATAGGGTTCGCGCGTGAACCGCGCCCCCGCCCGACGACGGCCGGCCTCGCCGTCCTCGTGGTCCTCGCCGGCCTCGGCGGCCGTGCCCTCCTCCCGCCCGCGGTCGGCGGGCCGCTCGGGGACGCCCTGTTCGCGACGCTCGTCGTGCTGCTCGTCGCGTTCCTCGTCCCGCGCACCCGCCCCCTCGTGGCGGGGATCGTCGGGCTCGTCCTGTGCGCCGGGATCGAGGCGGCGTGGCTGACCGACGTGCCGGGCCAGGTCGTCGAGCGGTTCCCGGCCGCGCGCTACGCGCTCGGCACGGCGTTCACGCCCGCCGACGTGGCGTGGTACGCCGTCGGCGCGGTGGTGGGCGGGGCCCTGGTCGCCCTGGTTCGCCCCCGGCCGCGCGGGGTGGACCACTCGCTGCGGCACGTGCGCGCGGCGAGCGGGAGCCGGCGCCGGGCCGCCCGGGTCGTGGTGCCCGTGGTGATCGTCCTCGCGCTCGCCGGGGCCGGCGGTGCCCTGGCGTGGGTGCTGCGGGGGGAGACCCAGGACCTGAGCGCCCGGCTCGCCGTCGCGCAGGACACCCTCGACGGATCCGCCGGCAGGGTGACCGACGCCGGCGTGCGCGACGACCTCGCCGCGACGATCGACGACGCCCGTGCGCTGCTCGACGCGACGCCCGTCCTGGACCGGATGCCGGGCGACGCGCCCGCGCTCGGCGCCCGGCTCGACGACGACGTCGCGGCCGTGCAGGCCTCGCGCCTCGCGTTCGCCCGCGCGCAGGCCGCCGAGGCGCGCGACGCGCTCCCGCCGGTGGTGCGCCGGGCCGACCGCGTGCTGGCCGCGACGGACGAGCTGGCCGCGGACGGGCACGACGCCGGCGAGACGCTGCGGGCCTCGTCCCGCGACGCGCTCGGGACCGCCGACGAGCTGACCGCCGAGACCCAGGACGACCGGCTGGCCACGGCGTCGCTGGCGGACCTCGAGTCCGCCTCGGCGGACCTCACCGCGCTGCGCGACGACCTGGCGGACGCGACCGTGGACCTCATGACCGCGCAGGACGCGGTCGTCTGCCCCGAGCCCGACCAGGTGTGGTTCCCGGAGGCCGGGAAGATCTCGGCGAAGAAGCTCGCACCGATCCCGTGGGCGCCGCAGTACTCCGTGCGTGCGGACGTCCTGGACGGGCTGGTGGCGCTCGACGCCGCCTACCGCGCCGAGTTCGGCCAGCACCTGACGGTGAACTCCGCGTACCGCAGCTACGACCAGCAGGTCGCGGTGTACGACCCGGACGACCCGAACCCGCTCGCCGCGCCGCCCGGCTGCTCCAACCACGGCCTGGGCACCGCCGTCGACATCTCCATGGGCCCCGAGGGCTTCGACGGCGCGCGGTACGCCTGGCTCAAGGAGCACGCCGAGGAGCACGGCTGGACCCACCCGGGCTGGGCCGAGCCCGACGGCCGGCTGCCCGAGCCGTGGCACTGGCAGTCGGTCGAGACGCCGACGGAGTACTGAGGACCCCGCCCGCCGAGATCAGGTCCCGGGGAGCCGGCGCACGTCGAACGGGACCTCCCGGGCACGGTCGCCGTCGCGCTCGACGCGCAGCACGGGGCGGTCGGGCCGCTCGCTCACGGCCTCGACGGGCACGCCGTCCACGAAGCGCAGGGCGGCGTACTCGTCCACCGCGTACCCCTCCGCGAGCGCCCCGGAGGCCACCCAGCCGAGGTACGCCTCGCGGCGGTCCGCCTCGCCGAGGTAGTGCGGGCAGGCGCTGCCCGGGACGAACCCCAGGCCGTCGTCGAGCGGCGCGAGCGGGCCGAACGAGTCGGTCGAGGACGACTCGAACCAGCAGTTCATCCCCGCGCTGATCCCCGCGAGGGCCGTCCCCTGCGCCGCGGCCCGGGCGAGCAGGTCGGGCAGACCGTGCCGGCGCCAGACGACGAGCAGGTTCGCCGTCGAGCCCCCGCCCACGTACACGACGTCCTGCTCCAGCAGGAGCTCCGGGTCGGCGTAGCCCCACGGCTCGCGGCAGAACAGCGACAGCACCGACGTGCGGGCCCGGCCGGCGAAGGCCTCCTCGAAGCGGCGCGCGTACCCGTGGTCGTCGCCGCTCGCGGTGGGCACGAAGCACACCCTCGGGGTGGCCTTGCCGGTGAGGTCGAGCAGGTGGTCGTCGATCGCGGACGCGCCGTCGTCCGACATGGAGAACCCCCCGCCGCCGAGGGCGAGCACGGTGCCGGTCATTCCTGCGGGCTGCGTGGCGGGCATGCCCGCACCCTACGGACCGGGCGGTCGCCGCGCGCCTCCTTTCCCGCGCGATCGCCCCGACCCCGACCTAGCGTGGTGCCCGTGACCTTCAACGAGGGCGGCGAGTTCGAGGGTGGCCGGGTCCGCAAGGGTGCGGGCGGACGGCGCGGCGCGGTGGTCGGCGGCGGCATCGGCGCCATCGTCGTGGCGCTGCTGGCCGTGTTCCTCGGCGGCGGCGACCTGGGCCAGCTCACCGGCGCGCTGGGCGGGGCCGTGCAGGACGCCGGGGCGCCCGCGGGCGACGGGCAGGAGCAGTACGTCGACGACTGCACCGCCGAGCAGGCGAACACCGACCGCGAGTGCCGGCTGTCGGCCACCGTGCAGTCGCTCGACGCCTACTGGGGGCGGGTGCTGCCGCAGCAGGCCGGCGTGGAGTACGCGCTGCCGCCGGTGGAGAGCTTCTCCGGGTCGACGACGACGGGGTGCGGGGCCGCGACCAGCGCGACGGGCCCGTTCTACTGCCCGCCGGACCGGACGGTGTACGTCGACGTCTCGTTCTTCGACCAGCTGAGCTCGCAGTTCGGCGCCGAGGGCGGGCCGCTCGCCGAGGAGTACGTCGTGGCGCACGAGGTGGGCCACCACGTCGAGCAGCTCACCGGCGCCATGGACGCGGCCGACCGCCGCGGCAGCGGGCCCGAGTCGGACTCCGTGCGCATCGAGCTCATGGCCGACTGCCTCGCGGGCATGTGGGCGGGCTCCGCGGCGACCGAGGTGGACCCCGACACGGGAGTGACGTTCCTCGACCCGATCTCCCCCGCCGAGCTGCGCCAGGCGCTCGGCGCCGCGGCGGCGGTCGGTGACGACCGCATCCAGCAGCAGGCCACCGGCCAGGTGAGCCCCGAGGGCTTCACGCACGGCACCTCCGAGCAGCGGGTGCGGTGGTTCACAGTCGGGTACGAGGGCGGCACGCTGGACGACTGCGACACGCTCTCGGCGCGGACGCTCTGACCGCCGCGCCAGGTCGCCGTCGGACGCTCCCGGCTGCATCGACGCAGGCTGGCTCCTACGATCCGACCATGGATGGGGCGCCGAGGCAGCAGACGATCCTCGTGACCGGAGCGGCCGGACCTGCGGGGAGGGCCCTCGGCCCCCAGCTCGCGCGACGCGCGGACGCCGACCTCCGGCGGGTGGTCGGGGTGGACCTGGCACCGTCGGCGGGCACCGGCTACGACATGGTCGAAGCCGTGCCCGCGGCGGCCGACCCCGCCTACGACGCGGCGACGCTCGACCTGCTGCGCCGCCACCGTCCCCGCCTGGTCGTGCCCACGGTCTCCGACGAGCTGCCGCGGCTCGCGGTGCTCGCCGCGGCGGCCGGGCTCGGGGAGACGGTGGTGCTCTCGGCGCCCGGCCCCACCGCCGTCGCCGCCGACAAGCTCCTCACGATGTGGTCGCTCGAACGGCGCGGGGTCTCCGTCCCGCGGCACCTGCCCGCCGACGCGCTCGGATCGGCGGCCGAGGCCCTGGCGTGGGCCGACGGCCCGGTCGTCGTGAAGCCGCGCGTCGCCCGCGGCGGGCGGGGCGTGCACGTGGTGGAGGACCCCGACGACCCGGTCTGGGCGAGCACGGACGCGTCCTGGGTGGTGCAGGCCTTCGCCCCCGGCACCGAGTACAGCCCGCAGGTGTACCGCTCTCCCGCCGACGGACGCTGCGTCGTCGTCGTGCTGGAGAAGACGGGCCGCAAGGAGGGCCGCGTCGGCAACGCCACCGCGGTGGAACGGCTGCCCACCGGGGCGGCGGACGACGTCGCGAAGCTCGCCGCGCGCACCGCGGAGGCGCTCGACCTCGTCGGCCCGCTCGACATGGACGTCCGGCTCCTCGCCGACGGCACGCCCGTGGTCCTCGAGGTCAACGCCCGGTTCGGCGCCGTCTCGGCAGGCGCGCCGGAGGTGCTGGACGCCGTCCTCGACGAGTGGCCCTCGACGGGCGACCGGACCGCGTCGTGACGTCCGTCCTCGTCGCGCTCGTCCTGGTCCTCGGGCTCTCTCTGCTGGTCGTCGGGCTGGTGCGCCTCGCGTTCGTGCCGGCCGCGCTCGTGTTCGAGGCCCGGCGCCGTCGCGACGACCTCGGCCCGGCCGGGTGCGGCCCGATGTTCCCCGAGGCGCCCCTGGTGAGCGTCGTCGTGCCGGCGTACGAGGAGTCCGTGGTCATCGAGAACTGCGTGCGCTCCGTGCTGCGCAGCGAGCACCCGGCGCTCGAGATCGTGTGCGTCGACGACGGCTCGTCCGACGACACGTTCGCGCGCATGGAGCGGCTCGCCGCGGAGCACCCCCGGGTGCGGGCCCTGCGCCAGGACAACGCCGGCAAGGGCGCGGCGCTCAACACCGGGATCGCGGCGGCGCGGGGCGACATCCTGGTCCTCGTCGACGCGGACGGCCTGTTCCGGCCGGACACCGTCACGCGGCTGCTCCGCGGGTTCCGCGACGAGCGGGTCGGCGCCGTCTGCGGCAACGACCGACCGGTCAACCTCGACCGCGTCCTCACCCGGCTGCTGTCCCTCATCAGCCACGTCGGGACGGGGCTCATGCGCCGCGCGCTCGACGTGCTGGGGTGCCTGCCGATCGTGTCGGGGAACATCGGCGCGTTCCGGCGGGACGTGCTCGACCGCGTCGGTCCGCTGCACACCGACACCCTCGGCGAGGACCTCGAGCTGACGTGGCGCGTGGCCCGGGCGGGCTACCGCGTGACGTTCGCGCCCGACGCGCTGGTGTACGCGGAGTCGCCGTCGACCCTGCGCGGTCTGTGGCGCCAGCGCGTCCGGTGGGCGCGCGGCCTGCTCCAGGTGACCTCCCTGCACCGCTCGATGGTCGGCAACCCGCGCTACGGCGCGTTCGGGATGTACCTGCTGTACAACACCGCGGCCCAGGTCGTCGCGCCGTTCGTGCAGGTGCTGGCCATGATCGTGCTTGCGGTCCTGGTGCTCGTCGACGGCCCTTCCTGGGTGCCGTCCTCGTGGTGGGGCTGGGTGCTGCTGCTCGGCCTGCCGCTGTCGCTCGGGCTGCTGCTGCTCGCGGTCCTCCTGGACCGGGCGCCCGGTGACCTGCGGCAGCTGTGGACCCTCCCCCTGTGGCCCGTCTACTCGCTGATGATGACCTTCGTCCTGCTCGACGCCGCGCGGCTCGAGCTGGGGAACGCGGAGAACCGATGGAACAAGCTGGACCGCAGCGGGACGGTGTCGGTGCAGGGGCTCGTCGACGATGGCCCTGGCTCTTGACGGTCGTCGTCGTGCTCGTCGCCGCCGTCGGCGCAGCCCTGCTCCTCGCACGCCCGTGGGAGGACGTGCCGCCGGCCATGCGCCCCGTCGTCGCCCCCGACGTGGTGCACTCGGTCAGCGTCGACTTCGGGATCGTCACCGATCCGGACACGGACTGGGCCGCGATCGACCGGCACCTCGACGCGGTGGGCGCCAACGGCGTCGACCTCAACGCGGGACGGGTCGAGTTCACGGCGTACGACTGGCCCGCCCACCCGGAGGCGGCGGCCGAGCCCGGCACCGACCACCTGTCGCGGGCGGCGCGGGCCCTGCACGAGGACGCGGACGGAACCCCGCGCGAGATCGGGCTCATCGTCGACGCGTACGTGCCCGAGTGGATCAAGGCCGACCCCTCGATCGCCGGCGTCTCCGCCGACGGCCGCCGCTCTCCCTACCGGGCGTCGGCCTCCCAGCTCGCCACGGGCGAGGTGGGCGACCGGCTCGTCGAGTACGTCACCGACCTCGGCGAGCGCTACGACCCGAGCCGGATCGCCGTCACCGAGCTCTTCCTCAACCACTACAGCTTCGGTGACGACGACCTCGCCCTCTACCGCGAGATGACGGGCGCCGACGACTGGCCGCGGGACGCGGACGGCCAGATCGACGACGACGATCCCGCGCTCGGCACCTGGCGGTCGGAGGTGCTGGCGGGGCTGCTGGCCCGGATGCGCGCGGGGCTCGACGAGGTGCGCGACGGTCAGGGCGAGCAGATCGAGCTCGCGATGGACGTGCGGGTCGACTGGGACGACCCGGCCGCCGGCGTGCCGTCGAGCGGGCACGACTACGCGATCCTCCTGCAATCCGCCGACCGCCTGGTCGTGTGGGCGTACGTCGGGTCGCAGGACCACACTCCCGCGGACGTCGAGGGCGCCACCGGCGCGCTCCAGGCCGCGGGCTTCGACATGTCCCGGTTCACGATGTCCGTCGGCCTGTGGGCGGGGTCGGCGGACGCGGACCCGCCCCAGTCGATCGCCCCCGCGCTCATGGCCGAGACCGTCGAGGCGGCCGGTACCCACGGTGTCACCGACGTCAACGTCACGCCGCTGTCGCACCTGTCCGAGGCGCACTGGGCGACGCTGGCCCGGGTCTGGGGCACCGCGGCCCCTAGTGCGTCGCGAGGTCCGGCAGGGTGACGTCCACCTCCGTGCCCTCGCCCGGTGCGCTGCGGATCGCCATCGCCCCACCGTGGTCCTGCACCACCCGGTCCACGAGGGTGAGACCCAGGCCGACGCCGCGCACGCGCCGTCGTCGCGTGTCGAGGGAGCGGTAGAACCGCTGGGTGACCCGCTCGAGCTCGTCGGCCGGGATCCCGACGCCCTCGTCCTCCACCCGCAGGCGCGCCAGGTGCGACCCCGTGGACGTCGCCTCGCCGGACACCGTCACCCGGACTCGCCCCCCACGGTCGCTGTACTTCACCGCGTTGCTCAGCAGGTTGTCGACGACCTGGCCCAGCCGGTCGGGGTCGGAGACGAGCGGCACGAACGGGTCGCCCTCCACCACGACATCGACGCCCGCGGCCTCGGCGGTCGGGCGCGCGCTCTCGACGGCCTCCCGCACCACCTGCGCGACGTCCACGTCCCGTCCGTCGAGGATCTTGCGGCCCGCGACGATCTGGGCGCTTGCCAGCAGGTCGTCGACCAGCGAACGCAGGCGCCGGGCGTTCCGCTCGACGACGTCCAGGTACCGCCGCTGCTCGTCGCCCAGGCCCTCCTCGAGCCGCATCAGGTCGAGATAGCCGAGGATGGACGCGAGCGGGGTGCGCAGCTCGTGGCTCACGAGGCCGATGAACTCGTCCTGGACGCGCTCCTCCTCGTACCGGGCGGTGACGTCGGTGACCACGACGAGGTACCCGGCGGAGAGCTCCGGCTCGCTCCCCGGGAGGGCCGGCCGCTCGGTCACCGTGAACTGGAGGTGCCGCCGGTCCTCGCCGAGCGGCGACAGGGGCCAGTCGGCCACGTGCGTCTCCCCCGCGACGGCGCTCCCGAGCACCACCCGGTTCGCCGCGTCCGCCCCCCCGGGCGCGCCCGGCTCGGCCAGCCGGGCGGCGAGGCTCCTCGGGTCGACGAGCTGCGACACCTCCAGGCCGATCAGCTCTTCCTCGGCGCGTCCCAGGATCCGCACGGCCCCCGGGTTCGCCCACGTGACCCGCCCGCCGAAGTCGGTGGCGAGGAACCCCTGCTCCGTCGCGGCGATCATGATCCCCCGCAGCGTGTCCCGGGACTCGCGGAGCTGTCGCGCGCCCGCCGCGACCTCGTCGCGGGCCCGCTCGAGCTGTGCGGCCTGACGCCGCGCCAGGCCGACGACGCCGTGCGTGCCGACGGCGACGAGCCCGAGCACGAGCAGGACCACGAGCGAGTGCATCACGGGGTGCACGCGCTCGACCGAAGTGAGCGGCAGGAGCTTCGGCCCGAACAGAGCCAGCACAGAACCGATCAGCGCGAGGGCCATCCCCCAGGGCCCCGGCTGGAGCGCCAGGCTGACGACGGGCAGGAACAGCAGGGCGTCGAAGCTCGCGAGGATCAGGCCGGAACCGATCTCCAGGACGCCGACCGCCAGCATCTGCACCAGGGGCAGCGCGTACCGCCAGGCGCGCGGCCACCGGTCCCAGCGGCCGAGGCTGCCCACCAGCTGTACCGCGACGACCAGAGCCACGGCGAGCGTGAGCCAGACGAGGTCCCCGGCGATCCCGCTGATGCGCATGATCACCAGCACCACGACGAAGGAGATGGTGAGCGGAAGCTGCCGGAGGCCCACGGCGTCGTCGTCGAACCACGCGGTCCAGACCCGGTCGTACGTCTGGCCGAGACGGTGGACCAGGCCTCGCGTCATCGTGGGGCCGCCCCGTCCCCGCCCGGCCCGACGTGCTGGTGCGCGGCGGGTCCCGGCGGGGTCAGCAGGGACGACAGGCCGTCGGCCGGGGCGCCCGAGTCCTGGCCGTCCACGGCGGGCGTCGCACGCACGGCCGACGACCGGCCGAACGTCTCGCTGGCGCGCACCGTCTCCAACGGCTCCACCTCGCGCGCGGGGCTGAACCGCGCCCAGTACCGCGCCGTCGCGCGCACCACGTCCGGCTGCATGTACTCCCGGTGCGCCTGCGACACGTACGCCGCGAGCATCCGCAGCTTGGTCTCGACGAAGCCGTCGACGTCCACGAACCGGTTCGGGGCGAAGGCCACGGTCGAGGACGGGCTCTGGAAGCACCACAGGCTGGGCACCTGGCGCGCCGCGATCTGCACCGCCCCGTTCACCGCCCGGTGGTCCTGGTGCCGGTCGTTCGCGCTGTGCGTGTAGACCCGGTGCGGGTCGACCTCGGCGACGACGTCCTCGATCGCCCCGATCACGCCCGCGGCGGGGTCGATGTGGGTGTCCGGGAAGTCGAGGTGCACCAACCGCGCGCCGACCACCTGCGCCGCCGCGAGCGCCTCCTCGTGCCGCTCCGCGGCCGCACCGCCGACCGAGCCGCCCGAGAGCGTGAGGATCACCAGCTCGTCCCCCGCGGCCCCGTGGGCCGCCAGCGTGGCGCCCACCCCGATCTCGACGTCGTCCGGGTGGGCGCCGACCGCCAGGACCCGTTGCCGCGACGTCTCCCGCTCCCGGCGGGCGCGCTGGGCGAGCTCGGTGGCGCGCTCCACCACCGTGGACGCCGCGACCGGCTTGACCAGGAAGTCGTCGGCGGCCTCCCGCAGGGCCGTGACCGCGTGCGACACGGTCGGGAAGGCGGTGACGATCATGATCGGCAAGGTCGGGTCGATCGTCCGCACCTCGGGGAGGATGTCCAGCCCCGACAGGCCCGGGAGCTGGATGTCGCTCACGAGGACGTCATAGGTGGAGCGCCGGAGCGCGGCCAGCGCCTCCTCGGCGTCGGCGGCGAGGTCGACGTGCATCCCCCCGTACCGCGCCAGCGCGATGCGCACGAACTCGGCCGAGTCCGGGTCGTCCTCGAGCACGAGCGCCCGGAATGCGTCGTCGGACACCGAACCACCCCCACGGCTGCGATCTGGCACGACCGTACGCGTGGCGCGCCGTCGGCGCGCGAGGACGGTGTCCCGGCGTCGTCCTCGTACCCCCGCGGAGCGTCGCGACGCTCCGCGGGGGTACGACGGTCAGTCGGCCTCGACGACCTTCCACGGCCCGTGCTTCGACGCGCCGGGCTCCTGGTCGCGGGTCCACCACCGCGCCTGGTACCGCGCGCCGTCGTGCACCACGACGTCGCCGGCGTCGAAGATCCGCGACTCCGTCCAGACCGCCGTGCCGTCGCCGGCGCGGACGAGCTCCTGCCACGCCCCGGTCACCGACGTGCCCGGCTCCTGGCCGCGCGTCCACCAGGTGGCGGCGAACTGCCCGCCCTCGTGGAAGACGACGTCGCCGTCGTCATAGGTCGCCGTCGCGTCCCACGCGGGCGCGGCGTCGCCGGGCACCTTCGCCAGCACCTCCACCTCGCTGACGACCAAGTGCGTGTCCTCGTGGGCCGTCATCACCACGCGCACCGCGTCCGCGCGCACGTCCGCGGGGACCTCGGCCACGAGCGTCCCGCCGTCGGTCGACGCCTCGCCGACGGCCTGCCAGGCGCCGTCGACGCGCGCCTCGACGGCGACGCCGGTGGCCCAGCTCCGGTGCGAGCCGTCCCGGTAGAACCGCGTCACGACGCCGGTGACGTCGCGCGCGCCGGGCAGCGTCACGGTGAGCGTGTCCTCGGGGTTCTTGGCGTCGGAGCGCCAGTTGGACCAGCCCTTGTCGGACGTGTCGCCGTTGATGACGCGCGACGCCGGGTAGCCGGGCTCGGTGGACGTGGCGGCCGCCGTGGTGCCCTCGGCCAGCGCGGCGTTCGCCTCGCCCGGAGGGGTGACCAGCACCCGCACCGTGGCGGGCAGCGTGCCGCCCGCGCCGTCGTCGGCGGCGCCGGTCAGCTCGACCACGCCGAGCTCGTCGAACGCGCCCACGGGCACGTCGTCCCAGGTCACGGGGCGCTGCACCTCGTCACCGCCGGTGGCGACCGCGGTCACCGTGGCGGGCAGCCCGACTTCGGCCGCCGCCTCGCCCGCGTACGCCTCGGCGCGGGCCGTCGTGGTGCGCTCGAGGGTGTCGACCAGCACGGTGGCCGTCGCCTCGACCGTGCCCCCGGCCGGGACCTGCACCGTGCCGGCGACCTCGACGGTGCCGGCCTGCGCCCACGCGACGTCGCCGGGGAGGTCCCACGTCACCGGCAGCTCACCGCGCGCGCCGCCCGGGTAGACCGGGGTGACGACGTCGGGCAGCCGGGGCGCGACGCCGGGCGTGGTGAACACGTCCACGGCCTCGGTGCCCAGCACGGTCTCGTCGACCAGGGCCCAGCGCTGGTTGGCGCCGGAGGTCGCCCGGTACGTCCCGACCGGCGAGCCGTCGGCCGTGGCCTCGCCGCCCACCTCGAGCAGGGTGCGCGACGACGCGTTGACCAGGGTGTACGTCCCGTCGCCGGTGGTCGAGAGGATCCAGCGGGCGGCGGCGGGGGTGTCGGCGGGGTCCGCCGGGGCGTCGGCGAGCACCGCGGAGGTGTCCTCGCCCACCGCGAGCTGCTGCCCCGTGGCCACGTTGGTCACGGCGTACCGCGTGCGGTGCGAGCCCGAGCCCTCGGGGGCGCCGAGGTCCTCGAGCGACCACAGCTGCTCGGCCGCGCCCGCGTCGTCCGTCACGATCTGAAGCCCGTCGCCGTCGGGCGCCAGCGAGCGGTCCGACTGCGCGCCGTCGATCCGGAGCACGTGGCCGTCCTGGGCCAGCGGCGCGTCGTCCGCGACGCCCGAGACGCCGTCGACGACGAACGTCGTCACCGATTCGGCGGGCACCGTGAGGGTGGCCGCCGCGTCCTGGACCGCCACCGGCTCGCCCTCCACGAGGTACCCGTCGGTGCTGGTGGTCACCGGCGTGACGGTCGCGCCCGCCGTGGCGGCGAAGCCGGACAGGTCGAGCGTGACGTCGCGCGCCGCCGCCGTGTCGTTGACGTGCACGACCGTCGCGGCGTCGCCCGCGGCCGAGACCGCGGCGGTGCTGTCGGCGTCGTCCACCCCGACCAGCCGGTCGCCGGGCGCGATGTAGTGCGTGAAGTTCTGGGTGACCCAGTACTTGGTGTTGGTGTGGATCGGGCAGGTCTCGAGCGTGTCGTCCGCGGTGCAGGAGAACGAGAGCTGGATCTCGCCCCAGTTGCCGCCCTCGGGGCTCTCTCCGCCGGGCGCCATGTTGTCGTAGTCCTCCACGGGCTGCCAGAACACCCAGGCGGACGGCTCCAGCTCGCGCAGGTCGTCGACGATCTGGTGCGCGCTGCCCAGGCCGGACTCCATGGACTCGAAGTCCTGTCCCGTGCTGGACCAGGAGCCGCCGACCTCGCTCATCCACAGCGGCTTGTCCTCGCCCTTGGCGATGTCACGGACCGTGGTCCGCTGGCCCGTGCCGTACGTGTGGACGTTGAGCTGCGACACCTGGCGGCGCACCGCGTCCGGGTAGGAGTTCCAGTTGGTGGCGAAGCGGCCCGGGTTGGTCTCGTCCATCGCCGAGATCACCGCGCCCGTGCCGGAGCCGTCGAGGGCGTCCGCGAGCGCCGGGATCACCTGCTGCTGCAGCTCCGGGCCGATGTGCGCGCCCTCCTGCCGGCCCCGGGTCGGGTTGCCGTCGGCGCCGAGCTGGGTGCCCCAGTAGTTCGTGTTCGGCTCGTTGAACGGGTCGATGGTGTCGACGTCGATGCCGTGCGCGTCCTCGAGGCGCTCGACGGCGCCCACGAGGTACTGCGCGAAGTCGTCGACGCTCTCGGCCTTGAGCTGGTCCGCGTTCGCGTCGAAGTTCCCCGACACGTAGCCGGACTCGGTCATGAACCAGGGCGGGGAGTTGCTGAACGCCTCCCAGTGCGTGACGTCGTCCTTGATGCGGTCCACCCACCAGCGCTGCGTGGCGTCGGCGTCCGCGTCCCAGTGGTCCGGGTCCGCCGGGTCCCACCAGTCCACGTCCTCGCGGGTGGTGCCCTCGGGCGCCTTCCACCAGCCGTCGACGGCGCCGCCCGCGCGCAGGTAGTCCGGCACGTCGGGGGCGTTGCCGCCGCCCACGTTGTAGCGCGCGATGTTGAGGTTCAGCCCCTCGTCGCCGAAGACCATGTCGGCGAGCCGGTCGCGGATCTCGTCCGGGTAGCCGCCGGTCGCGTTGGCGAACCACACGAGGCTCGTGCCCCAGCCCTCGAACGGCTCCCCCGCGTACGACGGGTCGGGACGGACCGTCACGCCGCCGGCGGCGGTCGCGGTCGCCGTCCCGACCGCCGCCGCCGTCGGCTGAGCGTGCGCCGGGACCAGGCCGGTGGCCAGGAGCGCACCCGCCGCCCCGGCGACGACGGCGATCCGTCGTCGGTCGTGCCTTCTCGTCGGGCTCATCGGTGAACCTCTCTCTCGCGTCGGTGCGATGGGTGGGGTCGTGCGACGGGTCGTGCGGGAGTCGTCGTGCGGTGGGTCGTGCGGGGCGGTCAGGCCTCCGTCGGGCCGAGGTCGGGGGCCGCGACGAACCGCGCCCGCGGCGCGGCGGCCCCGTGCAGCTCGAGCAGGAGCAGGTCGTTGCCCGTGGCGCGGACCAGCGGGCCGGGCACGTAGAGCGTGCCCGTGGGCCCCTGGCTCGAGTACCGGCCGAGCAGCTCACCGTTGACCCAGGCGAGCCCCCGCGTCCAGCCGTCGAGGCGCAGGAAGTGGTCGGCGCCCGCGACGGCGTCGAACGTGCCGCGGTGGAACGACGGCCCGGCGACCGGCCCTGCGCCCCCCGCGCCGTCGTCGCCCGCCGCCACCCACTCGGCACCGGCCAGGAGCGCCGGCGCGTCGTCGAGCCGCAGGGGCACCGCCTCCCAGTCGGTGAGGTCGCGCGTGGCGGTGCGCACCGTGCCGACGAGCCCCTTGGGCTCGCCGATCCGGGGGCCGTAGTTGACGCGGCCGCGGTCCTCGACGAGCAGGGTCAGGGTGCCGGCCCGCCGCGGCAGGGGCAGCGACCAGGCGTGGGTGGTGCGGTCGAGCACGCCCACCGGGTCGCCGTCGAGCGCGACGATCGCCCGGTCGCGCACCTCGTCCACCACGAGGACCGCGTCGTCGGCGGTGACCCGCGTGCCGTACAGCACGAAGCCGGACCACTGGCGCAGGTCGTCCGTCGTGGGGGGCTGCGGGGCCGACGTCCGCGTCCTGCGCCCGGACACCCGGTCCAGGACGGCGTCGAGCGGCACCCGCCGGTCGAGGACGACGTCGAGCTCCGGCGCCGGGGCCGGATCGAGCGGCACCTCGTCGGGCACCGGGGCGTGCTTGGCGATCACCGCGCGCAGGGCGTGGAACTTCGCGGTGGGCGCGCCGTGCTCCGACAGCGGGGCGTCGTAGTCGTACGACGTGGTGATGGGCAGGTACGTGCCCTTGTCGTTGGCCCCGCTGGTCAGCCCGAGGTTGGTGCCGCCGTGGAACATGTAGAGGTTGACCGACGCGCCCGCGCCGAGCAGGTCGTCGAGGTCGGCCGCGGTGGTCTCCGGGGCGGTGATGTGATGCTCCAGGCCCCACGAGTCGAACCAGCCGTCCCAGAACTCCATGCACATCAGCGGCCCGGTGGGCTGGTGCCGGCGCAGCACGGCGAGCCGCTCCAGGGAGCGGGAGCCGAAGTTCGCCGTCTTGTGCAGCTCGGGCAGGCCGCCGAGCGACAGGTGCTCGTCGTCGGCCTGGTCGCAGGTGAACAGCGGGACGTCGATGCCCTGCGCCCGCGTGAGGTCGACGAGCGCGCGCAGGTAGCGCTCGCGCTCGTCGGCCGGCACGCCCGGGTAGGCGCCGTACTCGTTCTCCACCTGCACCATGAGCACCGGGCCGCCGCGCGTCACCTGCCGCTCGGCGACCACGGGCAGCAGGTGCCCGTAGTACGTGCCGATCGCCTCGAGGAACGCCGGGTCGTGCCGGCGCACCCCCGTGCCACGACCGTCCGGCCCGCCGGCGAACAACCATGCAGGCAGGCCGCCGCCGTCCCACTCCGCGCAGATGTACGGCCCGGGGCGCACGATCGCGTGCAGGCCCTCCGCCGCGACCAGGTCCAGGAATCGGCCCAGGTCGCGGCGGCCGGTGAGGTCGAACGCGTCGGGCTCCGGCGCGTGGAAGTTCCACGGCACGTAGGTCTCGATCGTGTTCAGCCCCATGAGCCGCGCCTTGCGGACCCGGTCGGCCCACTGGTCGGGGTGCACGCGGAAGTAGTGCAGCGCCCCGCTGATCACCTGGACGGGGCGGCCGTCGAGCAGGAAGTCCCGCTCGCCGATCTCGAACGTGGGCATGGGGCGGAGAACCTCTCGGGGTCGGTGGGGGCGGAGGCCGGAGACGGGCGTCCGGGGCTACTTGTTGACGGTGAAGCCCTGGCTGTTGCCGTACGTGGCGGACTGCTCCTGCCACGTCGCCAGGCCGTCCGTCAGCGTGGTGCCCGAGACGTACGCCTGGCCCACGGTGTCGTTGAAGATCGAGTTCGCGTAGACCTGGAAGGGCAGGTACTGCCAGCCCTCCACGACGTTCGCGGCGGAGTCGGCGAGCACCTCGTTGATCTTCTGGCCGCCGAAGTACTCCGACTCGGCGCCGCGGAACTCGTCCGACTCGAGGTCGGCCGTGGTGGCCGGGAACGCACCGCCGTCGAGGCGCGCCTGCACGCCGTCGCCGTTCGTGGCGTAGTCGACGAAGGCGTACGCCAGCTCGGCGTTCTCGCTGGCGGCGGGCACGGTCAGCGACGAGCCGCCGTTCTCCGACGTGGCGTGCTGCCCCGCCTCCCACTGCGGCATCTCGGCGACGCGCCACTTGCCCTTGCCCTGCGGGACGCCGGACTCGAGGTTGGCGGGCATCCACGCGCCGATGGTCAGGGTGGCGATGGTGCCGTTGCCGAGGCCCTGGTACCACTCGTCGCTCCACGAGCCGACGGGAGCCAGCAGGTCCTCGTCGATGAGCTGCTGCCACACCTCGGTGAACTTCTGCGTGCCCTCGTCGCCGGCGAAGTCGATCGACACGTCCGTGCCGTCCACCTGGTACGGGTGGCCGCCCGCCTGCCAGATCATGCTGGTGGTGAAGCCGGCGTCACCGATGTCGTTGGCGATGTACGCCTTCGGGTCCTTCTCGTGGATGGTGCGGGCCGCCTCGAGGTACTCGTCCCACGTGGTCGGCACGTCGACGCCGTACGTGTCGAAGACCTCCTCGTTGTAGAAGAGGGCCATCGGGCCGGAGTCCATGGGCAGGCCGTAGACGCCGTCGCCGCTGTGCACGGAGTTCCACGGGCCGGTGCTGAACGTGCCGTCCAGGTCGTCCGCGCCGAGCGGGCCGAGGTTCGTCAGGGCCTCGGAGATGGCGAACTGCGGCACCGCGAAGTACTCGATCTGCGCGACGTCGGGCACGCCGTCGCCGGCGGCGATCGCGTTCTGCAGCGCGGTGTACTGGTCGTTGGACGTGCCGACGTTCTCCAGGTTCACCGTGACGTTCGGGTACTGCTCCTCGAAGTCCTTCACGACGTCCTCGAGGGTGGGCTCCCACGCCCAGACGGTGATCTCGCCGCCCTTCTCCAGGACGGCGGCGGTGTCGACCGGCGCGGCGTCGCCGCCGCCGGAGCCGCCGTCGTCGCCGGAGCCGCAGGCGGCCAGGCCGAGGGCGAGCACGCCGGCGAGGGCGGTGCCGCGTGCCACGTGGCGGGATCGTGCGTTCATGGGGTCCTCACTTCATCGTCAGACGCGGGGTGGTGCCGGGAAAGGTGCGGGTGGAGGGTGCGGGTCATTCCTTGACGGACCCGGCGGCGAGGCCGGACTGCCAGTAGCGCTGCAGCAGCAGGAAGGCGGCGACGAGCGGCAGGATCGTCAGCAGCGCGCCGGTGATCACGAGGTTGAAGATCGCCTCGCCGCCGGCGGTGGCGGCCTGCGCGTTCCACGCGTTGAGGCCCAGCGTCAGGGGGTACCAGGACGAGTCGCGCAGCATGATCAGCGGCAGGAAGTAGTTGTTCCAGGTGGCGACCATCGTGAACAGCAGCACGGTGACGATCCCTGGCGCGAGCAGCGGCAGGCTCACGCGGAAGAAGGTGCGGAACTCCCCCGCGCCGTCGATCCGGGCGGCCTCGAGCAGCTCGCCGGGGATAGCCTCCGCCGCGAACGTCCACATGAGGTACAGGCCGAACGGCGAGATCAGCGACGGGATGATCACGGCCCACGGCGTGTTCGTCAGGCCGAGCTGGCTGAACATGAGGAAGGTCGGGACGGCGAGTGCCGTGCCCGGCACGGCCACCGCGCCGATGACGAGCGCGAAGACCCCGCGCTTGCCCGGGAAGTCGAACTTCGCGAGGGCGTAGCCGCCCAGGATGGCGAGGAACGTCGCGCCGCCGGCGCCCACGACCACGTACAGCACGGTGTTGCCGAACCAGCGCACGAAGACGCCGTCGTCGTAGGTCAGCGTGGTGACGATGTTGTCCCACAGCGAGAACGAGTCGCCGAACCAGAGGCCGAACGAGGAGAACAGGTCCGCCTGCGTCTTGGTCGCGTTGATCAGCAGCCAGGCCAGCGGCACCAGCGAGTACACGAGCACGACGGCGGTGAGCACCGTGAGCAGCGGGCTGCGGCGCGGCCGGGCCACCGAGTGGTGGCGCGGGGTGCGCAGCCGCGGGGCGGGACGGGCGGGGGCGGTCAGCGTCGACACGGGTCACGCCTCCTTGCGCATGCCGCGCAGCTGCACCACGTAGGCGATCACCATGGTGATCAGGCCCATGATGATGGCCACGGTCGCGGAGTAGTTGTACTGCTGGCCGGAGAACGACAGCGAGTAGGCGTACAGGTTGGGCGTGTACGACGTCGTGATGGCGTTCGGGGCGAGCGACTGCAGGATGCTGGGCTCGTTGAACAGCTGGAAGCTGCCGATGATCGAGAAGATCGTCGCGATGACGAGCGCGCCACGGATGGCGGGCAGCTTGATGGCGCCGATGACGCGCCACTGGCCGGCGCCGTCGATCTCCGCCGCCTCGTACAGCGAGTGCGGCACGACGCGCAGCGCGGAGTAGAAGATCAGCATGTTGTAGCCGACGAACTCCCAGGTCACGATGTTGCCGATCGACGCCAGGACGAGGTCGGGCGACAGGGGGTTCGGCAGGCTGACCCCGAAGGCCTCGTTGATGTTGCCCACCAGGCCGAAGCGCGTGCCGTACATGAAGCCCCACATGAGGGCCGCGACCACGGCCGGCACCGCGTAGGGCATGAAGATCGAGATCCGGAAGAAGCTCTTGCCGTACAGGCGGCCGCTGTCGATCGCGAGCGCGACCAGCAGCGCGATGCCGAGCATGATCGGCACCTGCACCACGAGGAACAGGCTGACGCGGCCCAGGCCCTCCCAGAACTGCGGGTCGGCGAGCGCCTGCGCGTAGTTCTCGAGCCCGACGAACGTCGTGCCGCCCACCATCTGCGTGCGGAACACCGACAGGTACAGCGAGTAGGCGATCGGGGCCAGGAACACCAGCGCGAACACCAGCATGAACGGGCCGACGAACATCCACCCCGTCCAGCGCCGACGGCTGCGGCGCACGCCGGGCACGACGGGCACAGGGGTCGGGGCGGGCGGCGAGGATGCCGGAGCGTCTGCGGTCACGAAGCAACTCCCAGGAGGACGGGCCAGATGTTTACGTAAACATCGCGGCCGGACTAGAGTGTCGCGAGGCGCCGGGGATGTCAAGCCCCGGACGCCGGCAGAGTCAAGCGACGCAGCGCGAACGGCAGCACGAGACGCGGCACGAGAGGCGGCGATGGTGGAGACGAACGGCACGCCCGGCGTGCAGTCCCGCGGGCGAGGACGCCCCCGGACGGCGCCCTCGATGGCCGAGGTCGCGGCGCTCGCGGGCGTCTCCTCGCAGACCGTCTCCCGCGTGTCGATGGGCCTCGACAACGTCAGGCCCGCGACGCGCGACCGCGTGCTCGCCGCCATGGCCGAGCTCGGCTACGCGCCCAACAACGCGGCCCGCGCGCTGCGTTACGGCAGCTTCCGCACCCTCGGGGTCATCGCGCACCAGCTGGCCCGCACGGGTGAGTCGCGCACGGTCGAGGCCGTCGTCGAGGCCGCCCGGGCCGAGGGCTACACCGTCACGATCGTCGACGTCGAGAGCCCGTCGCCCGACGACGTCTCCGCGGCCGTCACCCGCCTCTCCCACCAGGCGATCGACGGGCTCGTCATCGTGCGCGCCGAGTCGGCGACCCCGGACACGCTCGCCCTGCCCGCGCAGCTGCCCGTGGTCGTCTCCGACTCGCGCTTCGTCGGCACGCACCCCGCCGTGCGCGCCGACCAGACCGAGGGCGCCCGGCTCGCCGTGCAGCACCTGCTCGACCTGGGGCACCGCACCGTGCACCACGTCGCCGGACCGGACGACTCGCTGCCCGCCCGCAGCCGCATCGACGCCTGGCGGGCCACGCTCGAGGCGGCCGGCCGGCCCGTCCCCGAGCCCCTGCACGGCGACTGGACCGCGCGGACCGGATACGCCGTCGGGCGCGATCTGGCCGCCGACCCCGACGTCACCGCCGTGTTCTGCGCCAACGACGAGACCGCCGCCGGCGTGCTGCACGCCCTGCACGAGGCCGGGCGCCGCGTGCCCGACGACGTGTCCGTCGTCGGCTTCGACGGCATCACCCTCGCCGAGCACCTGTGGCCGCCGCTGACCACCGTGGAGCAGGACTTCGCGCGCATCGGCAGCAGCCTCGTCGACCTGCTCCTGCGCCAGGTGCGCGACGACGTCGACCTCAGCGGCACGCACGAGACCGTGCCGGTGCGGCTCGTCGTGCGCGAGAGCACCGGTCCGGCGCCACGCTGACCGGCGCTGACCGGCGCTGACCGGCGGCGGGGCGGTCAGAGCGCGATCGCGGCCCGGGTCGTGACCAGGCCGACGTCGCCGAGGAAGCGCTCCAGCGCGATCATCGCGACCCCCGTGGCGACGGAGTTGCCGCGCACGGTCGAGATCTCCAGGCTCAGCCCGGCGGCCGACTCCCCCGGCGCCTCCTCGACGAGCCGCGCGCGGGCGAGCGGCAGCAGCCGCTCGCCGAGAGCCCATGTCGTCCAGCCCGTGAGGGTCACCCGCTCCGGGTTGACCACCGCGACCAGGTCCGCGAGCGCCGACCCGAGGTAGCGGGCGGTCGTCGCCAGCGTCTCCTCGACCGCCGGGTCGGGCGTGCCTGCCGCGCCGGCCGACGCGAGCGCCTGGATGAACTCCCGCTGGAGGTCGAGGTCGCACAGCGGGTGGTCGGGCGCGATCTCGCGGAGCGTCTGCCGGATGCCGGGCGCGCCGACGTACGCCTCGACGCAGCCGCGCCGGCCGCACCGGCACCGGCGGCCGTCGATCGCCAGCAGGGAGTGGCCCCACTCCCCCGCGGCGTTGGTGGCGCCGCGGAGGATCCGCCCCTCCAGGACGATGCCCGCCCCGACCCCGGTGCCGAGGTTGACGGTCACCATCGAGCCGGAACCGCGGCCTGTGCCGAACCACAGCTCCGCGGTCGCGATCGCCTTGAGCGGGTTGTCGAGCACCAGGGGCACGCCGATCCGGTCGCGGAGGCTGTCCAGCTCGACGGAGTGCCAGCTCCAGTGCGGCACCACGACGGCGACCCCCGACGCCCGCTGCACGATGCCGGGGAGGGCCACGCCCACGCCGAGCACGTCGGTGGCGGCCAGGCCCGCCTTCGCGAGCGCGGCGTCGAAGGTGCGACCGATGCCCTCGACGACGTACTCGGGCGAGCTCTCGTGCTCGTCACGCGGCGTCTCGGTCGCCGCGACCTCGTTCAGGGCCGCGTCGAACACGATCGCGCGCACGTACGTCTCCGCGACGTCCACGCCCACGACCCGGCCGCGGTCGGCGTTGATGCGCAGGCTCGTGGTCGGCCGGCCCACCCGGCCCGCGCTCAGCCGCGACTCGGTGACGATGCCCTCGGTCAGCAGGTCGCCGACGACGGTCGCCACCGTGGCGGGGCTGAGCCCGGTCGTGCGGGCCAGGTCGTTCCGCGTGGCCTCCTCGGCCGACAGCAGGGCGTGCATCACGTCCAGCCGGGACTCGCTGCGGATGTCGCGCGACGTCCGCCTCTCGACTGCCATGGTCACTCCTGGGTGGCGACGGTGCGAAGACGCGCCAGCTGCGGTCGGTTCGGCCCGGCGGTCGCGCGCACGAGCAAGCGTAGCCCGCCGTCGTTCCAGGTCGCGGGAAGCCACAGGCGGGTCGGGCGCCCCCCGGAGAACCGGGGTGCGGACGGGTCGTCGAGCCAGACCCGGCCGAGCAGCTCCCCGCGCGCGAAGGCGCTCACGCGCACCTGCGTCCCGGTGAACCACAGCGACCACCCGCCGGGCGGCAGCGCGACGTCGAACCACGCCTCGTCGCCGGGCTCGAGGTCCAGCGGCAGCTCGACGCGCACCCCGGCGGCCGGTCGCGCGGCGAGCCCCAGCAGCGCGGTGTCCGGCTGGGCCTCGACCTGCCAGCCGTGGACGGCGTCGAGGCGCAGCAGCTCCGCGCCCCCGAGCGACCCGGGCACGTGCGGGAGCGTGACGACGACCTCCGCGCCCTCGCCGGGCGCCAGGTGGAGCCACGGGTCCTCGGCCGTCACCGTGCGGCGCACGCCGTCCACCTCCACGTCGACCGCACCCGGCACCCCGTCCAGGCGCAGGGCGTGGTGGTGGGCGCCGTCCACGGGGAGGGACCGCCGGTAGCTCACCGGCCGGCCGACGCGCGTGCTGCTCCACCCGCCGAGCGTGCGCAGCGGGGCGGGCTCGCCGGCCCACTGCTCCGCGCCCGCGACGCTCCACAGCGCCGACACGTCGGTGCGGGCCACGACGGACCAGACGCGACCGATCCCGCGCAGGGACCCGGCCCGCAGCGCCGGCAGGCGGGCGTCGTCGAAGTTCGCGTGGCCCCACGTCTCGACGGTCGCCTCCAGCCGGCGCGCGCCGCCGGTGGCAACCACGGTGGTGGCGCCGAAACCGGCGAGGGTCGGGCGGGCGACGCCGTCGAGGCTGAGGTCCACGATGTCGGCCGCCCCGGCCAGCAGGAGCTCGTCGACGCCGTGCACGTCGGCGGCGTAGTGCGTGCGGCCACGGTGGACGCCGAGCTCCTCCGAGGCGGGCGGGAGGTCGTACGCCTCGGGGCGGCCGTCACGGGCGGGCAGGTCGAGACGCACGGCGCGGACCACGTCCGTCGCCGGCACGGCCTCGTCGTCCGCCGGGTCGGCGTCCGCGTCCCGCCTCGACGCGGGCGGGACGGGCACGCCGCCGGGTCCCGCCACGTCCTCGGGGTGGCGCACCACGACGTCCCACCGCGCGGCGCCGGCCCGCGCGAGCGCGCGGACCGGCCCGCCCGGCTCGGGCGCCGCCAGCTCGAGGAGCGTCGCGGCCCCGTCGGGCGACTCCAGCGCGAGCGCGGCCGGGCCACGGGAGGCGAGTTCGAGGCCCTCCGGTCCCGCGCCCACGAGGTCCGCCGTCGACAGGCGCAGCGTGCCCGACGCGCCGTAGCGGTCGAGGGGCAGGTCCCGCAGCACCAGCAGGCACGACTCGGGCGGGACGTCGACCTCGACGGTGGCGCGCCCGGCGACGTCGGCCGGCAGCAGCGCCTCGGCCCACGACTCCCCGAGGTTGGGCACGCCCAGCAGCGAGCCGCCGCCGTCGAGCTCGAGGCAGGACGGCGAGCCGCTCGTCGGAGCCGCGGTCGCGTACGCGCCGGGCGCCGGGCGGGGCACGGCCCGCGCCAGGGCGGGGCCGAGCGTCCGCACGACGGCCGCGAGGACGCGCGCCTCCGCCGTCTCCGGGCGCGCGGCGCCGACCGGTGAGAGGAAACCGCCGAAGTCGTAGTCGTGCGTCATGAAGCTGCCCGGGTCGCCCCAGTTGCCCACCGACGGCGTGTACCCGAGGTCGAACCCCGAGGCCTGCAGGTAGGGCGCCAGCAGCGTGGCGCCGCTCACCAGCAGCCGCCGCAGCGTGACGTGCCGCCGGTTCGTCTCGGTGACCAGGAGCGGCAGCCCGCGCGAGGCGACCAGCTCCGCGTAACGTCGTACCTCCGCCTCGACGTGGGGCGAGCGGTCGTCCGGGTAGAAGTTGAACGCCGGCGCCACCCCGTCGACGCCGCCCGTCGCGCCGACCAGGTCGCCCTGGCCGGCGCACGCGACGAGCGGCACCGTGATGCCGTGCTCGCGGGCCATGTCCGCGAGCGCCCCGACGTAGCCCGCCCGGTCCTCGCAGTCGAAGAAGTCGAGCTCGTTCTCCAGCTGCACGGCCACGACGCTGCCGCCGCGGCCGTGCTGGCGTGCGGCCAGGATCGGCAGCACCTGGTCGAACCACTCCCGCACCCGGGCCAGGTAGCGCGGCTCGGCCTGCCGCAGCCGCAGCCCGGGCTCGAGCGTGAGCCAGGCGGGGAGAGCCCCGCCGTCCCACTCCGAGCAGATGTACGGGCCGGGCCGGGCGACGACGAGCAGGCCGGCCTCGTGGGCCAGGTCGAGGAACGTCCCGACGTCGCGCCGCCCGGTGAAGTCCCACTCGCCGGGCTCGAGCTCGTGGAAGTTCCACGGCACGTAGACGTCGACCGCGTCGTACCCGGTGGCGCGTACCTGCGCCAGCCGCTCGGCCCACTCCTCGCGGGGCAGCCGGAAGGAGAAGAGCGAGGCGCACAGGAGCGCCTTCTCCTCGCCGTCCACCACCAGGCCCGAGGGGCCGAGCGTCACGGTGCTGGTCGCACTGCTGGTCACGCTGTTGCTCAGGACCGTCACTTCACACCCGCGCTTCCGACGGAGACGTTCATCTCGTACAGGTACTTCTGGCCGAGGTAGTACACGACGATCATCGGCAGCGTGAGCATGATGGAGCCGACCATGACGAGGTTCCACGGCGGCAGCTGCATGGCGTTGCTCGTGGAGGTCATGTACTGCAGGCCGAGCGCGAGCGGCATCATCTCCTCGGAGTTGAGGTAGATGAGCGGACCCATGAAGTCGCCCCACGCGTGGGTGAGCGTGAAGATCGCGATCGCCGTGAGGATCGGCCACATCATCGGCAGCACGATGCGCCGGTAGATGCCGAAGTAGCCGAGCCCGTCCACCTGCGCGGCCTCGTCCATCTCGCTGGGGATGCGGGAGACGAACTGCCGCACGAGGAACACGTTGAAGGCGTTGGAGAAGAAGCTCGGCACGATGAGCGGGAGGTAGGTGTTCACCCAGCCCAGCTCCTTGAACAGGAGGAACTGCGGGATCATCGTGATCTGCGCCGGGATCATCATCGTGGCGAGCACGACGACGAACATGACGTTCTTGCCCGGCGCCCGCAGCCGGGCGAAGGCGTAGCCGACCAACGACGACGAGAGCACCTGGCCGACGGCGGACAAGGTCGCGATGACCACCGAGTTGAGCACGAACCGCCCCACCGGCAGGCCGGTGGCCGTGAACACGGTGCTGAAGTTCGACCAGAGGAACTCGGTCGGGATGACGGTGAAGGCGTTCTGCGCGCTGGTCTGGTCGCTCGACAGGGCGATGGAGACCATGAGGATCAGCGGCACGAAGAAGACCGCCGAGACGACGATCAGCACCGCGTACGTGGCGGGCGTCGCCTTGAACGCCTTGAGCGTGCGGGCCGTGGCGCCGCCGCCGGGCGCGACGCCCGGGTCGACGACGGCGGCGGGTGGGGCCTGGGTCGCTGCGGCCATCACCGCACCTCCGTCTCGTAGAACACCCAGCGCCGCGACGTGCGGAACGCGAGCGCGGTGAAGCCGATGATGACGACGAACAGCAGCCAGGCGACGGCCGACGCGTAGCCGAAGTGGTAGAAGCCGAAGGCCTGGTCGAACAGCAGCGGCACCATCATCTGGCTGGCGTTGTCGGGGCCGCCCTGGGTGAGGATGTACACCTGGGAGAAGATCTGGAAGGCGCCGATCAGCCCCATGATGAGGTTGAAGAAGATGATCGGCGTGATCTGCGGGAACGTGATCGACCAGAACTGCCGGAACGGCCCGGCGCCGTCGATCTCGGCCGCCTCGTAGAACTCCCGCGGGATGCCGTTCATGGCGCTGAGGAGCAGCACGGTGGCGCTCCCCGCGCCCCACGCCGACAGCACGACCAGGGCGGGCTTGACCCACAGGGGGTCGAGCAGCCAGTTGGGGCCCTGCACCCCGAACACGCCGAGGAGGTCGTTGAGCGGCCCGGACGGCGCCAGCACCATCTTGAACACCATCGCGGTGGCCACGAGCGGCACGAGCGTGGGCAGGTAGATCATCGTGCGGAAGAACTTGCGGCCGCGGACCCGCTTGTTGAGCAGGTTGGCCAGCCAGAGGCCGACGGCGAGGCCGAGGGGCACCGAGATCGCGGCGTAGTAGAAGGTGTTCCAGAGGGCCTTCCAGAACACCGGGTCGCCGGTGAGCGCCTGCACGTAGTTGTCGAGCCCCACGAACACGGGCGGCGTGAACGAGTCCCACTCGGTGAGCGAGATGTACACCGACGCGATCATCGGGCCCAGCAGGAAGCCGACGAAGCCGACGAGCCACGGCGAGATGAACAGCCAGAAGAACAGGGCCTCCGTCCTGCCGCGCCGGGACAGCTTCGGGCGCGGCAGACGGGCGGCGCGCCGGCCGCCGGTGCGGCGCGAGCCCTGGGCCCGCGCCGCACCGAGGACGGCGCCGAGGTCGGCGGCCATCGTCAGCCCTGGCCGACGATCGACTCGAGCTTGGTCTGGATCGCGTCGAGCTGCGTCTTCGCGTCGCCGCCCTCGTTCCAGAACGTGCCCAGGTTGTCGTCGAACGCCGCCTGCATCTCGTTCCACTCGGGGATGAGCGGCGAGGTGAACACGAACTCCGACGAGTCCGCGAACGCACCCATGTTGATGTCCTTGGTGGCCCACTTCGGCTTGAGGAACGCGTCGGACTGCTGCACCTGGACGTTCGCCGGCACGTCCTGCGCGTTGTCAATGATGACCTGCTGCGCGTCGGCGTCGGTGAGGTAGTCGATCGCCTCGAACGCCTTGTCGGGGTGCTCGGAGTCGCGCGAGATCGCCAGCCCGGAGCCGAAGGCCGAGACGGCCTGCTCCTCGCCCTGCCACATCGGCGCGATGTCCCAGTCGAAGTCCGACTCGAGCAGGCCGCCGATGGCCCAGAACCCGGTCGTGTTCATCGCGACCTTCTGCGCCGCGAAGGCCGGGTCGCCGCCCATGTCGGGCCCCATGTCCGCGTACTCGGCCGCGGTGGGCACCACGTGGTCCTTGAACGTGAGGTCGTTCGCCCACTGCAGCGCGTCGACGACCTCGGGGGTGTTCACCGTCGGCGCACCCGCGTCGTCGATGATCTGGCCGCCGTTCTGGTACGCGAAGCTCCACCACTGCGCCCACCAGCCGGCCCCGCCGTAGCCCCACTGCTTGCCGGGGACGGTGAGCTTCTCCATCGCCGCCTGGGCGTCCTCCTGCGTCCAGTCGGCCGTGGGGTAGTCCACGCCGGCGGCGTCGAAAAGGTCCTTGTTGTAGTAGACGATCATCGCGCCGGAGCGGTCCGGGATCGCGTACACCTTGTCCTGGTAGGAGTACAGCGTGCCGGTGGGTCCGAAGCGCTCGTCGAGGTCCAGCCCGGACTTCGACACGTACTCGTCGAGCGGCAGGATCTGGTTCTTGGACGAGTAGACGTTGACGCCCTCGGCCACCTGCATGATGTCGGGGCCGTTCCCGCCCGCGATCATCGTCTGCACCTTCTGCTCGTACTGCTCGCTCGGGATGAGCTGGAGGTCGACCTTGATGTCGGGGTGCGCCTCCTCGAGCATGTCGACGCGCTCCTGGTACGACTTCTTGTCGACGTCGCCGCCCCAGACCGTCATCGTGAGCGTCGTCGTGCCGCCGCCGCCGGAATCGTCCGCCGACCCGCACGCGGCCAGCGCCGACATGCTCAGCACGGCCACCGCCACTCCGGCGACACCGCTGCTCCATCGCGTCCTTGCGTTCATCGTCTCCGCCTCTCTGCGGTCGGGCGTCGGTCGTCGTCGACCGCGCCTCATTTACAACGTGGGTAAATCTAACCGGTAGATAAATTGAGGGCGATAGCCCCGAGGTCACGAAGCGGTCACAGTCGTGACGCGGGACCACCTGCCGGGTGCCGGGGTCGACACCGCTCTGCGGCGCCGACCCCGGCCTCTGCGTCAGGCGCAGGTGCGCGCCGCGTACCCGGCGACGACGGCCGGACCGTCGCCGAGCGCGACGGCCACCCCGCCGGCGCCGAGGGCGCCGTCCCGCGTGCTCACGACCGCCTCCCCCGTCGCACCCGGCGCGACGCCTCGCACCGTGCGGTCGCCGAGCGCCGTCCGGACCCGGACGTCCCCCGTGCGGTCGGTCGCGTTGCGCGCGGACACGACGAGCTGCACGCGCCCCTGCCCGACGCACCGCGTCGTGACGGCCGGCTCGACCGTCGTCGGCGGCGCGTCGACCGTGAGCTCCGGGATCTTGAGGTAGGAGCCCGGGGTCGCGAAGGTGAGTCGCACGGCCGTGGCCCAGACCGGGTCGAGGGCGACCGCCGTCCGCGTGCCGTTCGCGCCCGGCGCCACGTCCTGCGCCGTCGTCGGGTGCCACGTGCCGTCGGCGTCGCGGTACTCGACCCCGAACCTCGCGATCGTGCCCTCGATGTTCGTGAAGGCCACCTGGTCGACGACGTGCGGGACGGCCGGCTCCACGGTGAAGGTGACCTCGTCCTTCGTCGAGCCGCTCGCCCACGTGGACCACGAGGTCGACGCCCTGCCGTCGCAGGCGCTCTGGGCGGGCATCGTCTCCCAGTCGGTCTGGTGGAAGCTCGCCGAGACGGTCGTGCCGTCCGCACCGCACAGCTCGACCACGCCCTCCTGCCACACCTCGATCGTGCGGGTGAAGGCCCGGCCCGCCGCGAACCGCTCGTCGGCCGCGAGCGTGCCGGTGATCGTGTGCTCGCCCCGCGTGTCGAACGACGTCGCGTCCCAGGACACCGCGACCTGGGTGGTCTCCCCGTCCACCTCGACCGGGACGGTCTGCGGCAGAGCGTCCGCGAAGTCCTCGCCCGGGCCCACCCGGTCCGGGAGGCCGTCGTCGACCACCGACCAGACCCCGTCGCCCAGGCCACGGTCGTCCCACCAGCTCGCGTCCCAGCCCTCGCCCCAGCGCTCCGGGTCCTCCGTCGCCGGGTTGCGCAGCTCGGCGCGACCGTTCTCGCCGATCGTGATCGGGAGCCACACGTACGTCGAGTCCGCGGCGCCGGAGTTCCAGCGGTCGCCCATGTAGACGAACCTGCCCCCGCCGAGGTCGAGCACGTTCGTCGACTGCGAGCCGAACGTGGACCGGCGCGTGTCACCGACCGACAGCAGGCCGTCACCGCCCTCGGGGATCGAGCCGTACGGGACGTCCTCGTCCTCGTCGTCGGGCTCGACGCCGCGGATCCACGGCCCGAGCAGGCTGTCGGCCGTGTAGTAGGTCTGCGGGTTCGGGTCCCAGCCCGTCGCACCCGACGCGACGGCGTAGTACGTGCCGCCGTGCTCGAAGAGCGCGGGCGCCTCGAGCATCCCGCACTCCTTGACGATCTGGAAGTCCTCGCCGCGCACCGGCGCCTCGGGCGAGCCGTCCGCGAACAGGTACGGGTAGCGGCCGTCCTCGGAGTACTGGCCGGCGTCCACCATGTCCGTGCCCGTGGTGTGGGTGACGTTCGTGTACGTGTCGTCCAGCTCGGCCACGTAGAGCGACCGGTTCTCCTCCGAGGAGTAGACGATGTACGCCGTGCCGTCGTCGTCCTGGAAGACGGTCATGTCGCGCGCCTGTCCCGGCACGGCGGCCGAGATGCAGTCCTGGTAGTTGGTCCGGTTGGGCATGCGGTACACGCCCGTCATGCGGAACGGGCCGGTCGGGCTGTCCGACACCGCCACGCCCGCCATCGAGCGGGCGTACATGCTGCCGCCGGCCGTCGTCTGGCCGTCGGAGTGCCACCACAGCACCCACTGACCGGTCTTCTCGTTGTGCAGCACCTTGGGCCGCTCGAAGATCGTGGTGCGGTCGGCCGCCTCGTTCGTGTCGAGGTGGTAGTCCAGCTCCGCGATCCGGTCGGCGCGCGGCTGCCCGGCGTCGTCCACGGTGTCGTAGAGAGCGTCGAAGTACTCCGACTCCAGCTCCGACGGGTCGGACACGGACCGCAGGACGACGCCCTCGTCCGTCCAGCTCTTGGTGTCGTACGACTTGTAGGCGTGCACCCCGGGGCTGCCGTAGTAGCCGTTGCTGCGGTCCTCGCCGTACCAGTAGTAGACGGTGCGGCCGTCCTCCTCGGACGTGACCACCTGGCCACCGTGGGCCTGGATGTGCTCGCCGTCGGCGTCGGGCCACGGCGGCGTGAAGTAGTCGTCCGCTCCGACGCCCGGGTCGAGGACGGCCGGGTAGCCGATGGACCCGGCCGCGCCGACGGCCGTGCCGGACGTGCCGTCGGAGGTGCTGCCGGTGGGGTCGTCGGTCGCGGCGCCGGCCGTGGCCTGCAGTCCGACCAGTGCGAGGGCGAGGCAGACGCCGCCGGCGGCGGCCCGGCGCGCGGGAGGCGGCGCCAGACCGCGGTCGTCACGGGGATGGGGCATGTCGTTCTCCTTCGTCGTCGAAGCGAGAGGTGCATGGCGGGCGACCGTCGCCGATCGCCCGCCACGCAGGCTGGCACGGAGCAATGTTTACGTCAACATCCAGCCCGCGCGCCGTTTCGCTTCTGCACGTTTCGGGGTGGGCCGTCAGGGCAGGCGCACGGTGGTGCGCGCGCCGTCGGGCCAGACGGCGACGAGAGCGGCACCGTCGATCGTCACGGCCGCGCCCCGAGCCGGGGCGTCGCCGGTGGCGACGACGCCGCGCAGGGTGACGAGGCAGGCCGCCCAGACGCCCGGCGTCGCGGGGAGGTCGACCCACGGGACGCGGCCGTGATCGCCGAGGGGGCTGACGTCGTCGCGCACCGTCTCCCCGGGGGTACCGTCCCCCAGCACGGCCTCGACCCGGGACGTCAGGCCGTCACCCGCGACGGTCGGCCAGCCGGAGACGCGCAGCCGGAGGGCCGCGACGTCCTCGCCGTCGGACCGGCCACCCGCGAGCGCGTCGACGCGGACGGCACGCAGCTCCCACGGGCCGCGGACGACGGAGACGACCGTCAGGACGCCCGCGTCGACGGCGTCTCCGGTCGCACCGGACCCGTGGCCCTGCTGGTCCTCCGCGGGGAGCATCCAGTGCGCCGCGACGCGTGACGCCGCCACCGCCGCCACCGCCTCGCCGGCGGCGGGCTCGACGACGCGCACCTCGAGGATGGTCATCCCGGTGCGGTGCGTGGTCCGCCCGCTCGCGTCGACGAGGCCGACCGACTGGTCGACGGGCGAGAGCCAGCTGTCGTCGTCGAGCCACGGGCAGGTCGCGGTGGAGTAGCCGAGCCGTGCGTACAGGGGCGAGTCGCCGGTGCGGTCACCCTCGCGGGCGTGGTCGGTGCCGTGGTTGACCACCCGGACGACGCCGTCGGCGCGGGTGCCGCTGACCACCCAGCCGGGCGCGCGGACGACGCGCAGCACATCGCCACGCTCGACCGGCAGCGGCTCCTCCGGCGCGGTCCACGCCGGGTGGTCGGCGGACAGCGCGAGGCCGAGCAGCCCCTTGCTCGCCCAGTACGGCGACCCCGGGCCGGAGTACGACTGCGCGAGGCGCGGCCAGGCGTGGTGCCAGCCGAGCGTGAGCAGTCCGTCGTCGTCCGGGGCGCCGCGGTCGACGAAGTGCCCTACGACGGCGGACGCCGCGCGGCGCAGCAGGCCCGGGGGCAGTGACGGCACCTCCGCGATGGCACCCACCCAGAACGGCGCCGCCGCGGCGAACCGGTACGTGAGCGACCGCCCCTGCACCAGCGGCGACCCGTCGCCACCCACGAGCGTCACGGCGTCCTGCAGGTACCGGTCGAGCAGCGCGGTGTCGCGCTCGCGGCGGGACGCGGCGAGGTCCGCGGCCCCCGCCATCCGCGCCCACAGGGTCGGGTACAGGTGCAGCGCCCAGCCGGCGTAGTGGTCGTAGGCGCGCTCGGCGCCGTCGGACATCCAGCCGTCGGCGCGCTCGAAGGAGTCGTGCGTCGCCAGGTCCGCGGCCATCTCGTCCAGGGAGTGCGGGCCGCCGACCGAACGCAGGAACGTCTGCACCACCAGCCGAAACCAGACCCAGTTGATCCGCGGGTAGGTGTCGTCGCCGACCGCCTCGGCCAGGTACTCCACGACCCGTTCCTGGACGGCCGGGTCGAGCCGGTCCCAGATCCAGGGCCGGGTCAGGTCCAGGACCAGCGCGATCGACGCCGCCTCCACCTTGGCCTGCCCGTGCTCGGACAGCCGTACCCAGCGCTCGGGATGGCGGGGGTCGGTGCCGGCCGCGAGGCCCTCGGCGTACCGCTCGGCGTACCCGTGCGGGTCGGCGCCGCGCTCCCCCGCCAGCCGGAACCCCGCGAGCAGGAAGGTACGTGCGAAGCCCTCGAGACCGTCCACGGCGCGGCCGTAGCCGCCCTCCGCCCCGGGGAGCGTGACGAGCGACCCGCCCGGCGAGGCGTACCGCCGCACCGCGGCGAGCATCGTGTCCGCGAGCGCCGCCCAGCGGCCACGGTCCCCGCCGGAGAGCCGGCTGCCGACGCGGGCGCCGGTCTGCCGCGCGCTGCCGCCCTCTCCTCGGGGCGCACCTGCGAGATCCATCGTGCCCTTTCTCGTCGAGCGTCCGACCGCCGTCTTGGCGATCACGCTCGATCCCGGCGATCGAACAGGAACAGAGTCAAGCGTTCAGAATCTCGCCACGTCAAGGGCGTTGCTGTACTCTCATGTTCGCTTTCGTTCGTTTGCTTCTCGCCCCTCCCAGACCCCTCCCGAGACGAGGACGTCGTGGACACCCCGCCGGACCGCTTCTCCGGGCCGCTCGCCGCGTCCCTCCCCCTGCCGCCGCCCGGCGCCGAGCGCGCGGCAGCGCTGGGGGCGCTGCTGCTCCCGGCCGACGCGGCACTCCCCATCCCGACCGCCGTCGAGCGTGACCGGTGGGACCCCGCCCACGGGTCGGTCGACGCGGGCACGGCCGCCGCCGTCGTCGGCCGCGCCCGGGCCGACCTCGACGCGCCGTGGCCCCTCCCGCTCGCGAGCACCGCGGCCCGCGTGCACCGCGACGGCGACCGCGACACCCACGAGCAGCTCGTCTACGGGCGTGAGCGGCGCCTGTCCCGCGCGGCCGTCGCCGCCGCGGTCTCGCTCGGCGCCCCGGGTGCCGAGCGCTGGCTCGACGAGGTGGCGGACGGCGTCTGGCTGCTGTGCGAGCAGAGCTCCTGGTGCTGGCCCGCCCACGACGACTCCCGGGCCCGGCACGGGTCGGTGCTGCCGACGGTCACCGACCCGTACCTCGACCTCGGTGCCGGCGAGGTGGTCGGGCAGCTCGCCTGGGTGGACCACCTCCTCGGGCCCGCGCTGGACGCGCGCTACCCGGGCCTGCGCACCCGGGTGCGGCACGAGGCGCGCACGCGCGTCGTCGAGCCGTTCCTGCGCCGCCGCGACTGGCACTGGCTGGGGCTGGACGGCGACGTGCACAACTGGAATCCGTGGATCCACGGGAACGTCCTCGTCGCGGCCCTGCGCCTGCTCGACGACGAGCACGAGGCCGCGGAGCGCGCCCACGTCGTCGAGCTGGTGCTGCAGGGCCTGGACCGCTACGTCGCGTGCCTGCCCGACGACGGCGCGATCGACGAGGGGTACGCCTACTGGTGGAACGGCGCCTGCCGCGCGCTCGAGGCCCTCGACCTGCTGGCGCACGCCACCGGCGGCGCCGTCGACGCCCTCGACCCCGCACGGTCGCCCGCCGCGCTGCGCGGGACGGTCGCGTTCCCGCACCGGATGCACCTGGGCGGGGCGTGGTACGTCAACCTCGCCGACGGCCAGGCCCGCCCGCACCTGACGCCGCCCTGGCGCGCCCTGCACCGCGCGGCGCTCCGCACGGGTGACCCCGACGCCGCCGCCCACGCCGTCGCGCACCGCGTGCCGGGGGCGGGTGCCGAGGAGCAGCAGGGTCTCGGACGGCTGCTGCGCGCCCTCACCGACCGCGAGTGGCAGGCGGCGCCCGACGCGCTCCCGCCGCTGCCCGCCGAGACCTGGCTCGGCTCCACCGAGGTGCTCGTGGCGCGCGAGCGCACGGGCGACGCGGCCGGGCTGGCCCTCGCCGTCAAGGGCGGGCACAACGCCGAGGCGCACAACCACAACGACGTCGGGTCCGTCGTCGTCGCCTCCGACGGCGTGCCCGTCGTGGTCGACGCGGGTCGTCCCACGTACACCGCCCGGACGTTCGGCCCCGACCGGTACCGGATCTGGACCATGCAGTCGTCGTGGCACTCGGTGCCCGAGATCGCCGGGACCCCGCAGGCCGTGGGCGCCGACGCGCGGGCGCGCGACGTCCACCCCACCCGCTCCGGCGCGGACGCGGCGGCACCGTCCGGTGTGACGATGGACCTCGCCGCCGCCTACCCGGTGCCAGGGCTGCGGTCCTGGCGGCGCTCGGCGCGCCTCGAGCGCGGACCCGACGCCCGTGTCGTGGTCTCGGACGCCTGGGACCTCGACGACGGGCACGACGACGGGCACGACGCCGCCGCGACCACCGTCCGCTTCCTCCTCGCCGGCGAGGTCTCGCTGACGCCGGGACGCGCCGTCGTCGTCCCGCTCGACGGCGCCCCTCCCCTGCACCTGACGTGGCCGCCCGAGGTCCCGGCCGCGCTCGTGGACCGCCCCCTCGACGACCCCGTGCTGACCGAGGTGTGGGGCGACCGTCTCACCCGCCTGGACCTCGACGTCACCCGCCGCCGCGACCTGGAGGTCGTCGTCGCGAGGGACGTCGACGCGGAGAGGACAGGATGACCGGGCGGCGGCCCGTCGCCCGCGGGAGCGAGGAGGACCAGTGACCACCGAACCGGAGCGGCGTGCGCCGCTGCCCGCCGAGCGTCGCGCCCACCTGCTGGACGCCCTCGACCGCGAAGGCGTCGTGCGCGTCGCCGACGTGTCGCGAGCCCTCGGCGTGACGGCCGTGACCGTCCGGCGCGACATCACCCGGCTCGAGCGGGAGGGCCGCCTCGTGCGCGTGCACGGCGGTGCGGTGCCCGTCACGACGGCGGGGCGCGACGGCGCCTCGCCCGCCCCTCCGCCGACGGCGCAGGCGATCGGGGTGCTCGTGCCCTCGCTGGACTACTACTGGCCCGGGGTGGTGCGCGGCCTGGAGGCCGAGGCCCGGGAGCACGGGCTGCGCGTGGTGCTGCGCGGGTCGTCGTACGAGACGTCGGACGAGCGGCCCGCCCTGCAGCGGCTGGCCGAGACCGACGGCGTCAGCGGGCTCGTCGTCGCCCCGCGGACCGACGGCACCCGCGGGGCCGACGTCGCCCTGTGGCTGCGGGACTCCGGCATGCCGCACGTGCTCGTCGAGCGCGAGGCGGCGCTGGCGCCCTATCGCGAGGCGCTCGAGTCCGTCGTCTCGGACCATGCCCTCGGCGCCCTCATGGCCGTGCACCACCTGGCCGAGCTGGGGCACCGCCGCGTGGGGCTCGTGCTGTCCCGCGAGTCGCCGACGTCGCGCAAGATCGCCGCGGGCTGGCGCGCCGCCTGCACCGAGCTCGGCCTGTCGACCGAGGAGCACTTCGAGCGGCTCGCGCCCGGCCGCCGCAACCCCGATTTCCCGGGCGTCGTGACGGAGGTCGTCGACACCGCGGTCGCGTCGGGAACGACGGCGCTGCTAGTGCACTCGGACCCCGAGGCCTCGGCCGTCGTGCAGGAGGCGATGGACCGCGGCCTCCGTGTCCCCGGCGATCTGTCCGTCCTGTCGTACGACGACGAGGTCGCCGGCCTCTTCAGCCCGGCCCTCACCGCCGTGCGGCCGCCGCGCGCCGCCGTCGGCCACGCCGCCGTCGACCTGCTCGTCAAGCGGCTCGCCGACCCCGACCGGCCCGTCCACCGCGTGGCGATCAGCCCACGTCTGGTCGTGCGCGAGTCGACGGGGCCGGTGCGGACGAGCTAGTCCGGGGCGCCCCCCCTACGAGGCCCGTGACGAGCTCGTCGGCGACAAGATCAGGAACGGTCGGGGCCGTGTCTCGCCCGAGACCATGAAGGTCCCGCCCTCGAGGAGGACGGGACCTTCGCTGGACGTGCCGCTTCTGATCTGGTCAGACGTTGAACCCCAGCATCCGCAGCTGCTCGCGGCCCTCGTCGGTGATCTTCTCCGGGCCCCACGGCGGCATCCAGACCCAGTTGATGCGGAAGCCGTCGACGAGCCCCTCGAGCGCGGTGCCGGCCTGGTCCTCGATGACGTCGGTCAGCGGGCAGGCCGCGGACGTGAGCGTCATGTCGATGGTGGACATGTTGTTCTGGTCCACCTGGATGCCGTAGACGAGGCCCAGGTCGACGACGTTGATGCCCAGCTCGGGGTCGATGACGTCGCGCAGCGCCTCCTCGACGTCGGCGGCCGTGGTGGGCGTCGGCGCCGCGGCGGGCGGTGCGGCCGCGTCGGTCGTGTTCTCGGTCATCGTCTCCTCCGGTGTCCGGGTGTCCCGGGTCGTCATCCTGCCAGCGCGCCGCTGCGCGCCAGCGAGTCCTTGAGCGCCGCCCAGCCGAGCAGCGCGCACTTGATGCGGGCGGGGTACTGCGAGACGCCGGTGAACGCGCTCGCGTCGCCGAGGGCGTCCAGCGCGTCCTCGTCGTCCAGGCCCTTGCCCCGCGAGGCCATGAGGTCGTGGAAGACGGCGTCCAGGCGGGCGACGTCGGCCAGGTCGTGCCCGGTGACGAGCTCCGTCATCACGGAGGCGGAGGCCTGCGAGATGGAGCACCCCTGCCCCTCCCAGGACACCCCGGCCACGGTAGCCCCGGCTCCGTCGCCCTGGACGTCCACGCGCAGCGTGATCTCGTCGCCGCAGGTCGGGTTGACCTGGTGCGACTCCCCCGACCGGTGGTCGTCAGGTGCCTCGACCAGGCCACGCCCGTGCGGGCGCTTCGCGTGGTCCAGGATCACCTGCTGGTACATCTGCTCGAGCGAGCTCACTGCTGTCCTCTCCGCCGACGTCAGTCCACACCGAAGAACGCGCGCACGCCCGCCAATGCTTCCCGGAACGCCGCGATCTCCTCGGTTGTGGTGTACACGGAGGCCGACGCGCGCGCGGTCGCGGCCACGCCGAAACGGCGGTGCAGCGGCTGCGCGCAGTGGTGCCCCACGCGGACGGCGATGCCCTGGTCGTCGAGCACCTGCCCGACGTCGTGCGCGTGCACGCCGTCGACGACGAACGACACGACGGCGAGGCGGTCGCGCGCGTCGGCCGGGCCGACGATCCTGACGCCGGGGATCTCGTCGATGCGCACCAGCTCCGCCGCGAGCTCCCGCTCGTGCGCGGCCACGCGGTCCATGCCCAGCTCGTCCAGCCACTGCGCGGCGACGCCCATGCCGACGGCCTGGGCGACCATCTGCGTGCCGGCCTCGAACCGCTGCGGCGGCGGTGCGTACGTGGTCTCGGCCATGGTGACGACCTCGACCATCGACCCGCCGGTGGTCACGGGCGGCATGGCCTCGAGCAGCTCGCGCCGCCCGTACAGCGCGCCCACGCCGGTGGGGCCGAGCATCTTGTGCGCGCTGAACGCCGCGAGGTCGACGTCGAGGGCGTGCAGGTCCACGGGCAGGTGTGGCACGGACTGGCACGCGTCCAGCACCGTGAGCGCCCCGACCCGCTTCGCCGCCGCGACCAGCTCGGCCACGGGGGCGATCGCGCCCGTCACGTTCGACACGTGGCCGAACGCCACCACGCGGGTGCGCTCGGTGACCACGCCCGCGACGTCGGACAGGTCGATCCGCCCGTCGTCGTCGACCCCGAACCAGCGCAGGACGGCGCCCGTGCGGGCGCACAGCTCCTGCCACGGCACGAGGTTGGCGTGGTGCTCCGCCTCGGTGACGACGATCTCGTCGCCCGGCGCCAGGCGGAACCGTTCGGCGGCCGCTCCCCCGCGCCCGGCCGTCGCGTTGGAGAACGCGTAGGCCACGAGGTTGATCGCCGCCGTCGCCCCGGAGGTCCAGACGATCTCGTCGGCGTCCGCCCCGACGAAGGACGCCACGGCCGACCGGGCGTCCTCGAACGCCTCGGTCGCCTCCTCCGCGAGCTGGTGTGCGCCGCGGTGCACGGCGGCGTTGCGCTGCTCGTAGAAGTCGACCTCGGCCTCGAGCACCACGTTCGGCTTCTGCGACGTCGCGGCCGAGTCCAGGTAGACGAGCGGCCGACCGCCCCGCACCGTGCGCCCGAGCAGCGGGAAGTCCGCCCGCACGGCCGCGAGCTCCGCCGCGGTGAGCGGCGGGCGCACGGTGTCGGTGGTGGTCATGCTGTCCTCCTGGTGACGGCTCCTGGTCGAGTGCTCGACGAGGAGGTCAGGCCATCGTCGCGCCGGTGCCGACGTACTTGTCGTAGCCGTTCTCCTCGAGCTGCTCCGCGAGCTCGGGGCCGCCCTCCTCGGCGATCTTGCCGTCGACGAAGACGTGCACGAAGTCCGGCTTGATGTAGCGCAGGATGCGCGTGTAGTGCGTGATGAGCAGCACGCCGACGTCGGTGTTCGCCTTGGCGCGGTTCACGCCCTCGGACACGACGCGCAGCGCGTCGACGTCGAGGCCGGAGTCGGTCTCGTCGAGGATCGCGAAGTGCGGCTTGAAGAGCTCCATCTGCAGGATCTCGTGGCGCTTCTTCTCACCGCCGGAGAAGCCCTCGTTGACGGAGCGCTCGGCGAAGGTCGAGTCGATGCGGAGGTTCTCCATCGCACCCTTGACCTCCTTGCCCCACGTGCGCAGGGCGGGCGCCTCGCCGTCGATGGCGGTCTTGGCGGTGCGCAGGAAGTTCGCCACGGACACGCCGGGCACCTCGACCGGGTACTGCATGGCGAGGAAGAGGCCGGCGCGGGCGCGCTCGTCGACGGTCATCGCGAGGAGGTCCTCGCCGTCGAGCGTGACGGTGCCCGAGGTCACCGTGTACTTCGGGTGGCCGGCGAGGGCCGAGGCGAGGGTCGACTTGCCGGAGCCGTTCGGCCCCATGATGGCGTGCGTCTCGCCCGAGTTGATGGTGAGGTCGACGCCGCGCAGGATCGGCTTGGCGCCTTCCTTGGTCTCGACGCTGACGTGCAGGTCGCGGATCTCCAGGGTGGGCATGCTTCGAGTCTCCAGGTCTGAGTTGCGAAAGTCTGAGGCAGGTCAGGACGCGACGGCGAGCCGCTCGTCGACGTCCACGAGGATGCGGTCGCCGTCCACGGTCACCGGGTACACCGGCACGGGCTGCGTCGCGGGGAGCTGGACCGGCTTGCCGGTGCGCAGGTCGAACTGCGAGCCGTGCAGCCAGCACTCGACCAGGCAGCCCTCGACCTCCCCGTCGGACAGGGAGACCTGTCCGTGCGAGCAGATGTCCGAGAGGGCGTGCCAGCCGCCGTCGGCGTCGCGCACGACGGCGACCGGGACAGGGGCCCCGTCCGCGCCGTCGAGCTCCACGAGCATGGCCTCCTCGGGGGCGAGGTCGTCGGCCATGCAGGCCAGCTGAGAGGTCATCGCCGCGTCACTCCGCGACGCCGGTGATGGCGCTCATCGACTTCTCCAGCTCCGCCTCGATCGAGGCGAGCAGGCGCTCCTCGACCGACGGGACGCCGATCTCGTCGATCAGCTCCGCGAAGAAGCCGCGCACGACGAGACGACGCGCGTCGACCTCGGGGATGCCGCGGGCCATGAGGTAGAAGAGCTGCTCGTCGTCGAACCGGCCGGTCGCCGACGCGTGCCCCGCGCCCTCGATCTCGCCCGTCTCGATCTCCAGGTTCGGCACCGAGTCGGCGCGGGCGCCGTCGGTGAGGACCAGGTTGCGGTTGAGCTCGTACGTGTCGGTGCCCTCGGCCTCGGCCTGGATCAGCACGTCGCCGACCCACACCACGTGGGCGCCGGCGCCCTGCAGGGCGCCCTTGTAGGTGACGCGCGACTTGCAGCGCGGCACGGCGTGGTCCACGAACAGGCGGTGCTCCTGGTGCTGGTCCGCGTCTGCGAAGTACAGGCCGACCATCTCGACCTCGCCGCCCTCGCCGGTGAACGTGGCGTCCGGCGTGATGCGTACGACGTCGCCGCCGAAGGTCACGACGACGTGCTTGAGCTTGGCGTCGCGACCAATGCGGGCGCGGTGGCTGGAGGCGTGCACGGCGCCGTCGGCCCAGTCCTGGACGCTGACGACGGTGAGGTGCGCGCCCTCGTCGACGACGATCTCGACCGTCTGGTTGAGGGTTGCGTCACCGCGGTGGTCGATGACGACGACGCCCTCGGCGTGGTGCTCGGCGTGCACCAGCAGGTGCTGCGCCGTGAGGTCCTTCGTCGCGCCCTCGACCCGGATCGAGGTGACGTCGCTGGCGACGGCCTCGGCGGGGAGCGTGACGACCGTGGCCTCGGCGGCCGCGTTCCACGCGGTGACGGCGGTGCGGTCGCCCGGCTTGCCGGTCGTGCCCAGGCGCGGGTCGCCCTTGGCGACGATCTCGACCTTGGCCTCGGGGGCCTCGACGACCGTCGTCAGGACGCCGCCGGCGCCCTGCTCCTCGCCGAACAGCGGCTGGAGCCGCGCCACGGGCGAGAAGCGCCACTCCTCCTCGCGCCCGGTGGGCACGGGGATGTCGGCGAGGTCGAACGACGTCTTGCGCTCGGCGCGCGAGCCCGCCGGGACGACGCCCGGCTGGATCGAGTGGGAATGCGCGCCGTCGGCCACGGCGCGGGAGTGATCCGTGGACAGATCAGTGGTAGCAGTCATTTCAGCCGACGGACCCTTCCATCTGCAGCTCGATGAGGCGGTTGAGCTCGAGCGCGTACTCCATGGGCAGCTCGCGCGCGATGGGCTCGACGAACCCGCGCACGATCATGGCCATCGCCTCGGTCTCCTCCATGCCTCGGGACATGAGGTAGAACAGCTGGTCCTCGCTCACCCGCGAGACCGTCGCCTCGTGCCCCATGGACACGTCGTCCTCGCGGACGTCGACGTACGGGTAGGTGTCGGACCGGGAGATCTGGTCGACGAGCAGCGCGTCGCACAGCACGGTCGACGCGGAGTGCTTGGCGCCCTCGAGCACCTGCACCAGGCCGCGGTACGACGTGCGGCCGCCGCCGCGGGCGACGGACTTCGACACGATCGACGACGACGTGCGCGGCGCGGCATGCACCATCTTGCAGCCGGCGTCCTGGTGCTGGCCCTCGCCGGCGAAGGCGATGGACAGCGTCTCGCCGCGCGCGTGCTCGCCCAGCAGGTAGATCGCCGGGTACTTCATCGTCACCTTGGAGCCGATGTTGCCGTCGACCCACTCCATGGTGGCGCCCTCGGCGGCCGTGGCGCGCTTGGTCACCAGGTTGTACACGTTGTTCGACCAGTTCTGGATGGTCGTGTAGCGCACGCGGGCGTTCTTCTTCACGACGATCTCGACGACCGCGGAGTGCAGCGAGTCGCTCGAGTAGATCGGCGCGGTGCAGCCCTCGACGTAGTGCACGTAGGAGCCCTCGTCCGCGATGATCAGCGTCCGCTCGAACTGGCCCATGTTCTCCGTGTTGATGCGGAAGTAGGCCTGCAGCGGGATCTCGACGTGCACGCCCGGCGGCACGTAGACGAACGAGCCGCCCGACCAGACGGCCGAGTTCAGCGCGGCGAACTTGTTGTCACCGGCGGGGATGACGGTGCCGAAGTACTCCTGGAACAGCTCCGGGTAGTCGCGCAGGCCCGTGTCCGTGTCCACGAAGATGACGCCCTGGGCCTCGAGGTCCTCGCGGATCTGGTGGTAGACGACCTCGGACTCGTACTGGGCGGCGACGCCGGCCACGAGGCGCTGCTTCTCCGCCTCCGGGATGCCGAGCTTGTCGTAGGTGGCGCGGATGTCCTCGGGCAGGTCCTCCCAGCTGGCGGCCTGCTTCTCCGTGGAGCGCACGAAGTACTTGATCCGGTCGAAGTCGATGCCGCTGAGGTCGGCGCCCCAGTTCGGCATGGGCTTCTTGTCGAACAGGCGCAGCGCCTTGAGGCGCGCCTTGCGCATCCACTCGGGCTCGTCCTTCAGCTCCGAGATGTTCTTGACGACGTCCTCGTTGAGGCCGCGCTTCGCGGCCTCGCCCGCGGCGTCGCTGTCGCGCCAGCCGTACTCGTACGCACCGATCGAGGCGATGATCTCGTCATCGGACCGCTTCTCGGTGCTCTCCGCTGCCGCCTGGGCGGCGTCCTGGGTGGGAGCGCTCATCGTGTTCCTTCCTGCGTGCCGCGGGTGCGGTGGGCCGGGGTGGGGAGGTTCTGGGGAGTGACGACCGGGACGTTCGTGACGCACGCGTGCGCGCCGCCCGCGATCGTGGCCAGGCGCTGGACATGGGTGCCGAGCAGCTCCGAGAACGCGCGGGCCTCGGCCTCGCACAGCTCGGTGAACTCCTCGGCGACGTGCTGCACCGGGCAGTGGCCCTGGCACAGCTGGACGGTGGGCAGCAGCGGGCCGCTCACGGGGCGGACCGAGGCGGCGTAGCCGTCCGCCGACAGCAGGTCGGCGAGCTGGGCCGCGCGCTCCTGCGGGTCCGTGGCGGTGAGGCGCGGCGCGTACCGCGCGACGACGGCGTCGTAGCGGTCGGCGGCGAACCGCGCCACGGCGTCCGTGCCGCCCGTCTCGCGCAGGTAGCGCATGACCTGCGCCGCGAGCTCGGAGTAACCGCCCGCGAGGTCCGACTGACCGCGCGCGCTCACGACGTAGCGGCGGGCGGGGCGGCCGCGGCGGCCCGACGACGGACCGGCGTCGTGCACCGCGATCGTGCCGTCCTCCTCGAGACAGGCGAGGTGGCGACGGACTGCGGCCGAGGTGAGGCCGAGCCGGTCGGCGAGCTCGCCGGCGGTCACCGGACCCTCGCCGGCGACGAGCTCCAGGACGCGGCGGCGGGTGGTGCCGTCGGCCTCGGGCGCGCCGTCGAGGATCACCGGGACGCCGACGGGGGCGCGGCGCGCGGACGTGCGGTCGGTCGTGCTCGTCGGCATGCGCTCACCCCCTACGGTTCGTGGACCACCGGGGAGGCCTCAGGAGCAGACCTCGACCTCCGGCGACGACGTCGATATAGGGAACATCCTTGTTGCGTAATCCAGGATGTCAAGCAAGGCAAGCCTCACCGGGGCCCTCCGGGGCCATGTCACGTGGCCGGTGTCGCGAACGTCACTCGTCGGCGACGATCCGCCCCTCGATGACCTCGCCCGGGCGGCCACCCTGTCCCCCGCCGGGGCCCTGCTGCCCGAGCTGGCGGAGCTTGACGCCGAGCACGATCATCACGATCCCGATCACCACCGCGAGCACACCGATCACGATGGACAGGCCCACGATGGCGCTGCTCGGGTTGACGAAGCACACGACGGCGAGCGCGACCAACAGCAGGCCCACGACGAGGTTCCACACCCAGGACGCGCCGCCGCGACGGCGCATGGTCGGGACCACGAACAGCTGCAGCAGGCCCACCAGCAACGCCCAGATCGCGATGAGCACCAGCACGAACCCGAGGAAGAAGTTCGGGATGAAGACCATCAGGGCGCCGACCACCAGCGAGACGATGCCGATGCCGGTGTTGACGGAGCCCGCCGACGTCCCTCGCCGCCGGATCCCGTCCACGATGCTCACCAGGCCGTCGACGAGCACGAACACCCCGAAGACCTGCACGAGAAGGCCGGGAGTCTTTTCCGGCAGAAAGATCGCCAGCAGCCCGAACAGCAGCGCGAGCACGCCCCGCACCACCGGCCAGTACCAGAGCCGCCGCGCGAGTGCGGCGACGTCCTGAGGCGGTGTGAACGCGTAGAAGGTCATGTCCGTCGTGCTCCTCGAGTCGTACGAGCGTGCGCCGCCCGGCCGGGCGACGTCCGTAGAATCTTCCGGTGCCCACCTCGATCGCGCCATCGGGCGCGGACGGCGTCACGCCGCCCGCGCACTCTGCCGAGGACCTGCGCGCCGGCTCCGTCGACCCCGCTGCCGGGGCCGCCGTCCGCGTGCGGGGCCTGGTCAAACGCTACGACGGGCGCGACGTCGTCGCAGGCCTGGACCTCGTCGCCGACGCGGGTGCCGTCACGGCCGTGCTCGGCCCGAACGGCGCGGGCAAGACCACGACCGTCGAGTGCTGCGAGGGCCTGCGCTCCCCCGACGGCGGCACCGTGCGCGTCCTCGGCCTCGACCCGGTGGCCGACGCCCGCGCGCTGCGCCCCCGCGTCGGCGTCATGCTGCAGGACGGCGGGCTGCCCACCGGCGCCCGCGCCGGCGAGGTGCTGCGGCACGTCGCCTCCATGTACGCGGCGCCGCGGGACCTGGGAGAGCTCGGCGAGCGCCTCGGGCTCGCCTCGTTCGCCCGGACCACGGTGCGGCGGCTGTCCGGGGGGCAGCGCCAGCGGCTGTCCCTCGCGGCGGCGGTCGTCGGGCGGCCCGAGGTGGTCTTCCTCGACGAGCCGAGCGCAGGCATGGACCCGCAGAGCCGGCACGCCGTGTGGGACCTCGTGCGCGAGCTGCGCGACGAGGGCACCGCCGTCGTCCTCACCACGCACCTCATGGACGAGGCCGAGGACCTCGCCGACCGCGTGCACGTGGTCGACCACGGCCGCGTCATCGCCAGCGGCAGCGTGCCCGAGCTCCTCTCCCCGGACGCGCAGGACGACCGCACGCTGCGGTTCGACGCCGCACCCGGCCTCGACGTCGCGGCGGTCGCCGCCGTGCTCGGCGGCGACGGCGAGCCCGGTCCCTGGGCGGTGTCCGAGCCGCAGCCCGGCTCGTACGTCGTCGCCGGCCCCGCGGGGCCACGGACGCTGGCCGTGCTCACCGCGTGGCTCGCCGACCACGACGTCCTCGCGACTCGCCTCAGCGTGGGCCGGCGCACGCTGGAGGACGTCTTCCTCGACCTGACGGGACGACACCTGCGATGACCACCGCCACCACCGGACCGGGCCCTGCACCCGCCCCCGCCGCCGCACCCGCCTGGCGGCGCGTGCTCTCGCAGACCGGGTTCGAGACCCGCGCCGTGCTGCGCAACGGCGAGCAGCTGCTCGTCACGATCGTGCTCCCCGTCATGGTGCTGGTCGGCCTGACCCGGACCAGCGTGGTCGAGATCGACACCGGCGGCCTGTCGCGCATCGACTTCGTGACACCGGGCGTCCTCGCGCTCGCGTGCGTCTCGACCGCGTTCACCTCGCAGGCCATCGCCACCGCGTTCGACCGTCGCAACGGCGTGCTGCGGCTGCTCGCGACGACGCCGCTCGGACGCGGCGGGCTCCTCGCCGGCAAGCTGCTCGGCGTCCTGGCCGTCGAGGTGGTGCAGGTCGTCGTCGTCGGCGCGGTCGCGCTCGCGCTGGGCTGGCAGCCCGCGGCCGGGGGCATCCTGCCGGCCGTCGGCGTCGGGCTGCTCGGCACCGCGTGCTTCACCGCGCTCGCGCTCCTGCTGGCCGGCACGCTGCGCGCGGAGGGTGTGCTGGCGCTCGCCAACCTCGTCCTCGTGCTCCTCGTCGTGGGCGGCGGGCTCCTGGTGCCGCCGGAGCAGCTGCCCGGTCCCCTCGAGCACCTGGCGACGTTCCTGCCCTCGGGCGCGCTCGGCGAGGCGATGCGCGGCGCGCTGATCGGCACCGGCGTGCCCGTGCTCGCCCTCGGCGTGCTCGCCGTGTGGACCGCGCTGTTCTCCTGGGCCGCCGCCCGGTTCTTCCGCTGGCAGTGACCGCGCCCCGCCCGGCGGCGGCACCGGGCCAAGGTCACACCCCTGCGGGCCCTGAGGAGCCCGAGCGCCGAGGTGCTGGCGATACCGTGGACCCGTGACCTCGCCGAGCCCTCCCGCGCCCGCCCCCGAGGCGGGTGCGGGCGCCACGCCCGATCCGGCCGACCGCCCCGACCGCCTCGCCCGGTTCCGCCCCTGGACCCGCGGCGTCCTGCTGGCGAACGTCATCGGGCAGATCCTCATCATCGGCACCGGCGGCGCCGTGCGGCTCACCGACTCGGGGCTCGGCTGCTCCACCTGGCCCATGTGCGAGCCCGGGCACTTCACCCCGGTGTTCCACGAGGCGTCCTCGATCCACTCGTTCGTCGAGTTCGGCAACCGGACGATGACCGGCGTGCTCAGTGTCATCGGCGTGATGCTGCTGGTCCTGGTCTGGACCGACCGGCGCCGGTCCGAGTCGTACCGCGCCCTGGGCATCGTGCCCCTCGCGGGCGTGCTCACGCAGGCGGTCATCGGGGGCGTCGTGGTGCTGCTGCACCTGCACCCGGGCTGGGTCTCCCTCCACTTCGGCGTCTCGGTGGCGCTCGTGTGGTTCAGCGCCTACCTGCTGCACCGGCACGGCGAGGGCGACGGCCCCCCGCAGCGCATCGCCGGCCGCGGCGTCGCGACGGTGGGCGCCCTGCTCGGGCTGCTGCTGATCCCGGTCGTCACCCTGGGCGTGCTCGTCACCGGCTCCGGCCCGCACTCCGGCGACGACACGGTCGGGTACCGGCTGGCGCTCGACCCGCTGACCATGACCCGGGCGCACTCCGAGTCCGTCTGGCTGTTCCTCGCCACCCTCGTGGTGCTGCTGGTGCTCCTGCACCGCACGACGACGAGCCCGCGGGTCGCCGCGGCGCGCAAGGCGGCGTGGGTGCTCCTCGCCGTCGCCCTGGCGCAGGGCCTCGTCGGCTACGTGCAGTACTTCACCGGCCTGCCCGAGCTGCTCGTCGGCGTCCACCTGGTGGGCGCCGGCTGCCTCGCCTGGGCCACGGCGAACGCCGTCCTGCGGCTGCGCACCCGCGCCTGACGGCGTCGTCCGCCCGCGCTACCGTGCAGGCGTGCGCATCGAGGTCGACGGCCGCCCCGCGGCGGCAGAGCAGGTCGCGTCCACCGACGGCCACTTCACCGCCATGCAGGTGCGCGGCGGTGGGGTGCAGGGCCTGGGGCACCACCTGCGACGGCTCGACGCCGCCCATCGCGAGATCTTCGGGCTGCCGCTCGACGGCGACCGGGTCCGCCGGCTCGTGCGCCATGCCCTGGCCGGGCAGGCCGACGCCTCCGTGCGGGTCGTGCTGCGCGACCCCGACCACGTCGCCGTCCAGGTGGCCGACCCCCGGTACCCGCCCGCGCGGCCCCAGCGCCTGCGCTCCGTGCCGTACCTACGCCCGTTCGCCCACCTCAAGCACCTGGGCGGGTTCGCGCAGGCCCAGTGGGCGCGGCAGGTGGAGCGCCAGGGGTACGACGACGCGCTCCTCGTCGGCCCGGACGGCGCCGTCGCGGAGTCGACCATCGCGAACGTCGGCCTCCTCGAACCGGACGGCGGCGTGGTGTGGCCCGACGCCCCGCACCTGCGCGGCACCGGCCTGGCCCTGGTGGAGGAGACCGCGCCGAGCCGCTCCGCCCCCGTGCACCTCGACGACGTCGGACGCTTCGCCGGGGCCTTCCTCGTCAACTCGATCGGCATCGTCGCCGTCGCCTCGATCGACGGGGTGGACCTCCCGGACGCGACGGCCCGCGTGGCGGAGGTCCGGCGCCGGGTGGCCGCCCTGCCCTGGCAGGCGCCGTAGGTCGCCGAGCGCGGGCGGCGGGCGCGTGACAGCGCCGTGACAGCGCGCTGGGAGCGGCGCCGCGCACGGTGGTGCCATGACCACCACCGCGATCGAGGCCGAGGGCCTCGTCAAGACCTTCGGCGACAACCGCGCCGTGGACGGGGTCGACCTCGAGGTCGCCACCGGCACGGTCTACGGGGTCCTCGGCCCGAACGGCGCCGGGAAGACCACCACGATCCGCATGCTCGCGACGCTCCTGCGGCCCGACGCCGGACGGGCGTCCGTCTTCGGCCACGACGTGGCGCGCGAGCCGTTCATCGTCCGGCAGCTCATCGGCGTCACGGGCCAGTACGCGTCGGTCGACGAGACGCTCAGCGCCACCGAGAACCTCCTGCTGTTCTGCCGGCTCAACGGGCTCAAGGGCGCCGCCGCGACGCGCCGCACCCGCGACCTGCTCGAGGAGTTCAGCCTCACCGACGCCGCCGCGCGGCCGCTGAAGAACTTCTCCGGCGGCATGCGGCGCCGCCTCGACCTGGCGGCGAGCCTCATCGCCCAGCCCCCGCTGCTGTTCCTGGACGAACCCACCACCGGCCTCGACCCGCGCACCCGCGCCCAGATGTGGGACACCATCCGCCGCCTCGTCGCGACCGGCTCCACCGTCCTGCTCACCACGCAGTACCTCGACGAGGCCGACCAGCTCGCCGACCGCATCGCGGTGATCGACCGCGGCCACGTGGTCGCGGAGGGCACCGGGGACGAGCTCAAGTCGTCCGTGGGGCAGCAGTCGCTGCAGCTCGCGCTCGTGCGTTCCGACGACGCCCCGGCCGCCCAGGCGGCCGTGCAGGACGTGCTCGGCGTCGCCGCGACGGTCTCCCCCGAGGCCCGTCGCCTCACCGTGCCCGTCGCCGACCCCGCCCGCGTCACGGACCTGCTGGTCCGCCTGCGCGGCGCCGGCGTCGACCTGGACGGGCTGTCGATGGACAAGCCGACCCTCGACGAGGTGTTCCTGACGCTGACCGGCCACGACGCCACCGACCAGTCCACGACCGACCGAGCCGGCTCCGGCTCCCCCGAGCTCGAGGAGATCTCCGCATGACCACGCTCACCACCGCCCCCGCCCCCGCGGCGCCCGGCGGACGCATCGTCCCCGGCGCGGAACGCACCCTGCGCAACCGCGTGACCGTCGGGCAGGCCGTCTCCGACTCCCTCGCCATGGCGCGCCGCGGCCTCATCAAGATCCGCCGCACCCCGGAGCAGCTCATCGACGTCACGGTGCAGCCGATCATCTTCACCCTGATGTTCACGTACATCTTCGGCGGCGCGATCTCCGGCAGCGTCTCCGCCTACCTGCCCGTCATCATCCCGGGCATCCTCGTGCAGACGGTCATCACGACGTCGGCGGTCACCGGCACCCAGCTGCGCGAGGACATGGACAAGGGCGTGTTCGACCGCTTCCGCTCGCTGCCCATCGCCCGCATCGCGCCGCTCGCCGGCGCGCTCGTGGCGGACACCGTCCGCTACCTCATCGCGACCACGCTGACCATCGTCATGGGCCTCATCATGGGCTGGCGGCCGGGCGGCGGCGTCGGCGGCGTGCTCCTCGCCGGGCTGCTGGTCGTCGTCTGCGCGTGGTCGCTCAGCTGGATCTTCGCGTTCCTCGGCGTCATCGCCCGGTCCGCGTCGTCGGTGCAAGGGATGTCGTTCCTCATCCTGTTCCCGCTGACGTTCCTGTCCAACGCGTTCGTGCCCGTCGACACGATGCCCGGTTGGCTGCAGGGCTTCGTCAAGGTCAACCCGGTGTCGCACCTGGTGACCGCCGTGCGCGACCTGGCGAGCACCGGCAGCCTCACCGGCCAGGTCGGCATCGCGCTCCTGAGCTGCGCCGTCGTCGTGGCGGTCTTCGCCCCGCTCGCCGTGCGCACCTACATGAAGAAGGCCTGAGCGGGCCCGTCCGGTCCGGGCTCCTGGTCCGCCTCCCCCGCGAGGCGGGCCAGGAGCTCGTCCGCGCGCGGCACCAGGTCCTCGCCCTGCAGGGCGTCGGCCCGCGCCTGGCCCGCCCCGACGACGTCCGCACCCACGGCGTCCGCCACCTCGGACCGCAGCCGGTCGAGCCGCAGGGCGGGCAGATCCTGGCGGGATCCCAGGCGGCCGGCCAGCGCGAGCAGCTCGGCGCCGTCGGCCCGCCGGTCGGGGCCCGCCCCTCCCGACGCGGGGGCGCCGAGGCACGCCCAGACGGCGACGCCGACGGCCGACGTCGCGAGCACCGGCCGGTCGACGAAGCCGCGGCCGTCGCCGCGCAGGCGGCGCCCCACCTCGACGATCCGGCGGACCAGGCCGGCGTCGTCGGCCCCGGCCTGCACCCGGCGCACGAGGGTGGCCGACGCGAGCAGCAGGAACCACGGCGCCGCGTCCCCCTGCGGCTGGCCCGGCCCGAACGTCTCGAGCGCGCGCGCCAGGGACGCGAGCGCCCCGGTCCGGTCGCCGCGTGCCCACGCCAGCTCGCCTCGCCCCAGCTCGACGACGCCGCGTGCCTGGGCCTCCCGGCCGTCCCGGCCCCCGTCCGCGGCGGGCACCAGGGTGCCGATGACGGCCTCCGCCTCGTCGAGGTTCCCGAGCGTGAGGGCGGAGCCCAGCTCGATCCAGCTGACCTGCCACTGCATCTCCTCGGCGCCGATCGCCAGGACGCCGTCCTTCGCGGCCGCGACCCAGCGGACCGCCTCGGCCGGCTCGCCGTGCTCCGAGAGGAACGACGCGAGCACCATGGCCGTCATCGCGGAGGCCGCGTCGTCGTCGATCCCCCGGGCCACCTCGTGCGCCGCGCGCGCGAGCTCGACCGCGCGGGCGATCTCGCCGTCGTTCTCGCGCTGCTGGGCCTCGAACATGTGCCCGAGCAGCGCGGTGTACCCATCGTCCGACCGCTGGAGCCGCGCGAGCACCTCGAGGGACTCCTCGGCGGTCCGCGCCAGGACGAGGTCGGAGAGCTCGCGCGTGCGCGCCCCCACGGCCCGGCTCGTCCGCAGCAGCCGACGCAGCCGCGCCAGCGGGCGGGCCGCCTGCCCGGGGACCCCGAAGACGGACGCCGCGGCGATCGCCTCGAGCGCGATGGCGGTGGCGTCGGCGTGCTCCTCGGGCACCGCCCACCCCTCGAGGGAGCGCAGCACCCCGGGCACCAGCCCGATGACGCGCTCCTCCGCGCCGCGCACGGCCCAGCTCCCGAGCAGCGCGACGAAGCCGTGCACCACGACCTCCGGGCGGCCCCGCTCCATGCCGCGCCGGACGGCGAACACGAGGTTCTCCTGCTCCCGGCCGAGCTCCGCGACGGCCTCGCGCTGGCGCGGGCTCAGCATCCGCGCCGCGCACCGCCGCGACACCGTCAGCGACCACGCGAGCACCGCCGCCTCGGCGGTCTCCTCCTCCCCGGCCGCGGCGAGCCGCAGCAGCCCGAACTCCCGCACGGTCTCGACCATCCGGTACCGGGTGGCGCCGTCGGCCTCCTCGACCCGGACCAACGACTGGAGCACGAGGGCGTCGACGTCGTCGTCCACGCGCCACCCCGGGGCGTCCGGCAGCACCGCGCGCGCCGCCTCGGCGGAGAACCCGTCCGGCAGGACCGCCGCGCGCCGCCACAGCGCCTGCTGGCCCGCCGTGAGGAGGTTCCAGCTCCAGTCGAGCACGGCCTCGAGCGTGCGGTGCCGGTCGGGCACCGAACGGTCGCGCACCCGGAGCAGCGCGAACCGCTCGTCGAGCCGTGCCTCCACCTCGGCGACACTGAGGGTCCGCACGCGCGCGGCCGCCAGCTCGATGGCGAGCGGGAGCCCGTCCAGGCGGTCGCACAGGCGCGCGACGGCGGCGCGGTCGAGCAGGGCGTCGGGGCGCACCGCGCGGGCGCGCTCGACGAACAGGCGCACCGCGGGGCCGCCGTCGTCCTCGTCCGGGTCGGCGCCGAGCGGAGCGGGCGCGTAGGTCGACTCCTCCTCGAGCAGCAGCGGCGTCCGGCTGGTGGCCAGCACCCGCAGCCGCGGCGAGACGTCCAGGAGCGCGCCGGCCCACCGGGCGGCCCCCTCGACGACGTGCTCGCAGTTGTCCAGGACGACGAGCGCGTCGGCGTCGCGCAGCCGCGCGGCGACCTGGGTCGCCAGGTCGCCCGCCTGGAGGCGGTCGGCCAGGCGCAGGGTGCTGGACCCGGGCGCCACGCCCAGCGCGTCGGCGAGCGCCAGGACGACGTCGTCGTCGGAGCGCACGCCGACCAGCTCGACGGCGACGACCAGACCCGTGCCGGGCACGGACCGGCGCGCGACCTCCTGCGCGAGGCGGGTCTTGCCGAGCCCGCCCGGCCCCAGGACGGTCACCAGCCGGGACGTCGCGAGCGCGTCGCGCACGGCGGCGACGTCGTCCTCGCGGCCGACGAGCGGGGTCGGGTAGGTCCGCAGCCCGCGCGCCGCGCCGCCCCGCACCCCGGCACCGGGGGCGGCCGGGACCGCCGGGCCCTGCGCGGCCGGGAGGCGCGCGTCGTCCGGCGGGCCCGCGGGAGCCTGTCGCTCGACGTCGGCCGCGAGGCGTTCGTAGAGGGCGACGGTGGCCGGCCCCGGGTCGCTGCCGAGCTCCCGGACGAGCACCGAGCGCAGCCGGGTGAACACGCGCAGCGCCTCCGCGGGCCGGCCGAGCCCGCCGAGGGCGCCCATGAGCGCGCGGGCCGCGTCCTCGTCGGTCGGGTCCGCGGCGACGTCCGCGCCGGCCAGCTCGGCCACCACGGCATGCTCTCCCGCGGCCTCGGCCGCGTCGCGGCGCAGCTCCCGCAGCTCGTCGCGGCAGCGCTCGGCCACCGTGGCCAGCTCGCGCGCGGCGGTCGCGAACTCGCCGCCCTCGAGGTCCCCGCCCGGCACCCCGAGCCACAGGCCGAGGGCGCGCTCCGCCGTCCTGGCCGCGGCGCTCGGGTCGCCGGCCACGAGCTCGTGTCGGGCCGTCGTCAGCGCCGCGCGCGCGAGGGAGAGGTCGGACGGCACGTCCAGCGCGTAGCCCGTCTCGGTCGCCCGGACGACGCCGCGCCCGGCGACCGCCCGCAGCCGGGAGACCAGGTTCTGCAGCGCGGCCCGCGGGTCGGCCGGCAGGGACTCCCGCCAGAGCCGGTCGACCAGGGAGGCCGACGAGACGCCGCGCTCGCCGCCGAGGGCGAGGAGCGCCACGAGCGCCGAGGCGCGGGCCCCTCGCGGCGCGCGGGGCCCGCCGTCCGGCCCGGCCACCCGGACCGGGCCGAGCACCCGCACCGCGGGAGCGACCGACGGCCGTGCGGGTCCGTCCCGGCGGGGGACGGACCCCGGCGCCGGGGCGGCGGTCGGATCGACGGCGGGGTCGGGGGCGTCGTGCACGCCTGTGGAGCCTACCGGCCGCTCAGGCTCCCGGCCGGGAGGGCCAGGGGGCGTCGGCCGGACGCAGGGACGCCCAACCTCCCGCCCGGCTCGCCGCCGCGGCCAGCACGCCCACCACCGCCGACGGGTTGTGCAGGCTGCCGTCGAGCACCCGGGCCACCGCCTCGTCGAGCGGTACCCAGCGCAGCTCCATGCCCACCTCCTCGCCGGTGCGCACGTGCCGGTCGGCGTCCGCCACCGCACCAAGACCGCGGGCCAGGAAGACGCGCACCGCCTCGTCGCTGCTGCCGGGGGTGGTCGAGTAGTCGGCGAGCACGGACCAGCTCTCGGCGGTGAGGTCCGCCTCCTCGCCGAGCTCGCGCGCCGCGGCGACGACCGCGGGCTCGCCCTCGACGTCGAGCAGCCCGGCCGGCACCTCCCACAGGAACGAGCGCACCGGGTGCCGGTACTGCCGCAGCAGCAGCACCCGCTCCTGCTCGTCCAGCGCGACGATCGCCACGGCACCCGGGTGCTCGACGTACTCGCGGCTCACCACGCCCGCGTCACCGAGGTCGACCTCGTCGCGCACGACGTCGATGATCCGCCCGCGCACGAGCACCTCACGGCGCAGCACGGGCCGCGGGTCCACCTCGTCGACGAGCGTGACGCGCCCGTCGGAGGCGTCGGCCGGCGTCGTCACGCCTGGGAGCCCTGCCGCTCGAGCGCCGCCGCGACCAGGCCCGAGAAGAGCGGGTGCGAGCGGGTCGGGCGGGACTTGAACTCCGGGTGCGCCTGCGTGCTGACGTAGTAGGGGTGCACGTCGGCGGGCAGCTCGACGAACTCGACGAGCTTCGCGTCGGGGGACGTGCCGGAGAACACCAGCCCCGCCTCCTCGAGCTGGGCGCGGTACGCGTTGTTCACCTCGTACCGGTGGCGGTGACGCTCCGAGACCCGCTCGCTGCCGTACGCCTTCGCCACGACCGAGCCCGCGCCCAGGTGCGCGTCGTAGGCCCCGAGGCGCATGGTTCCGCCGAGGTCGCCGTCGCCGCCCACGATCGCGAGCTGCTCGGCCATCGTCGCGATGACCGGGTGCGTGCTGTTCGGGTCGAACTCGGTGGACGAGGCGTCCTCCAGCCCGAGCACGTTGCGGGCGTACTCGATGACCATCGACTGCAGGCCCAGGCAGATGCCGAGCGTCGGCACGAGGTTCTCGCGCGCCCAGCGCAGCGCGCCCACCTTGCCGTCGATGCCGCGCACGCCGAAGCCGCCGGGCACGAGCACCGCGTCGACGCCCTCCAGCGCCTCCTGCGCGCCCTCCGGCGTCTGGCAGTCGTCGGCCGCCACCCACCGGATGCCGACCTTCGTGTCGTTGTCGAAGCCGCCGGCGCGCAGCGCCTCGGTCACGGACAGGTAGGCGTCGGGCAGGTCGATGTACTTGCCGACCAGCGCGATCTCGACGTTGTGCTCCGGCTCGTGCACGCGCTCCAGGAGCTGGCTCCAGCCGTCCCAGTCGACGTCGTGGAACGGCAGGTCGAGGCGGCGCACGACGTAGGCGTCCAGGCCCTCGGCGTGCAGCACCCGCGGGATGTCGTAGATGCTCGGCGCGTCCGCGGCGTTGACGACGGCCTCGTTGTCGACGTCGCACATGAGCGCGATCTTGCGCTTGATCGACTCGGGGACCACGCGGTCGGAGCGCAGCACGATCGCGTCGGGCTGGATGCCGATGGAGCGCAGGGCGGCGACGGAGTGCTGGGTCGGCTTGGTCTTGAGCTCGCCCGAGGGCCCGATGTAGGGCACCAGCGAGACGTGCAAGAAGAAGCAGTCGTCGCGGCCCAGCTCGTGCCGCACCTGGCGCGCGGCCTCCAGGAAGGGCTGGGACTCGATGTCGCCGACGGTGCCGCCGATCTCGGTGATGATCACGTCGACCTCGGGGCCGGCCTGGTCACGCATGCGCGACTTGATCTCGTCCGTGATGTGCGGGATCACCTGGACGGTGTCGCCGAGGTACTCGCCGCGGCGCTCCTTGGCGATCACGCGGGAGTAGACCTGGCCGGTCGTGACGTTCGAGGAGGCCGGCAGCTCGACGTCGAGGAACCGCTCGTAGTGGCCGATGTCGAGGTCGGTCTCGGCGCCGTCCTCGGTCACGAAGACCTCGCCGTGCTGGAACGGGTTCATCGTGCCCGGGTCCACGTTGAGGTACGGGTCGAGCTTCTGCATCGTGACCCGCAGGCCCCGCGAGCGCAGCAGGCGCCCGAGCGAGGAGGCCGTGAGGCCCTTTCCGAGCGAGGAGGCCACACCGCCCGTCACGAAGATGTGCCGCGTCTGGTGCGTGGCACCCGTGCGGCTGGAGGATCGGGGCTGGAGTCGATTGGTGTCGGCCACGGAACTCCATCCTAACAGCGGGTGGCGCTCCGGCACGCGGGTCGCGCGGTGCGCCTGGTCACTCCGCGCGTCGCCCCGGCGCGTCGTCGACGGCGTCCCCGGCGGGGTCGTCGGTCCTGTCCGACGGCGCGGCGCGCCCTCGTCGCACGATGCCCGTCACGGCCGACCGGTCGGCGACGAGGAAGGCGCCCACGACCACGGCGCCGGCGACCAGGGCGACGAGCACGCCCACCCCCAGCGCGGGCAGGATCGTGGCCTCGGCGGGCAGCAGCGCGCCCGAGAGGAGCGACCCCGCCCACGCGCCCAGCGCCGTCGCCACGACGAGCACCACCAGGGTCCGGGGGATCCCCCGCAGCGCGTCACGCCCCGCGTACCGGCCGACGGCCACGAGCAGCCCCGCCCCCGCCACCGTCATGCCCAGCGCCGTCGCCAGGCCGAGCTGGGTGAGCACGCCCACCTGGTCGCGCACGCCGGTCGCGGCGGGCAACGCGAACGCCGCCACGGCCACGACCAGCCACCCGGCCGCGGTGACGACCACGGCCACCCGCTGGTGATCGATGGCGTACAGGGCCCGCGACAGGTGCAGGATCAGCGCGAACCCGACGATCCCCGGGGCCATCCACGCGACGGCGTCGCCGAGCCCCGCCACCGATCCGCTCGCGATGCGGGCGAACACGGCCTCCACGGCCCCGGACGCGGCGACGAGCGCACCCACGCCCAGGCCGGACACCACGAGCAGCGTGCGGGTGGTCGTGGCGAGCAGACCGCGGAACCGGTCGCGACGACCGTGCGCCACGTGCTCCGCGAGGCGCGGGAACGCGCTCGTCGCGAGCGGGAACGCCAGGACCGCGTACGGCAGCAGGTAGACCTGCTGCGCGAACGTGTACGTGGGGAACGTCTGCTGTGGCCCGAACTGGAACGCCGCCCCCATCACCGCGAGCACGGACAGCTGCTGCGCCACGAGCGCGCCGACCCCGGCCAGCGCGAGGTTGCGTGCCCGGACGCCCTCGCCGCCGGGGAAGCGCAGCGTGGGGCGCAGCCGCGTCCCCGTCCGGCGCACCGGCAGCACGAGCGGGAGCGCGAGGAACGCGACGCCCGCCGTCGTCCCCCAGCCGAGCCAGGCGATCGCCGTCGTGGAGAGGGCCGCGACGTCGCCCTGGTTCCCGTCCGCCATGCCGACGAACACGAGGTAGACGGCGATGACGGCGAGGCTGGACAGCAGCGGCGCGAACGCCTGCCAGAAGAAGTGCTTGTGCGCCTGGAGGATGCCGCCGAGCACCACCGCCAGCCCGTACAGCGGCACCTGGAGCGCGAACGTCCGCACGAACGTGGCGGTGACGTCCACGAGTTCGGGGTGCTTGGCGCCCATGAGGAGCGTCGCGATCGGCCCCGCGAGGAGCGCGAGCAGGGCCCCGAGCGGCACGAGCACGGCGAGGGTCCAGCCGAGCAGCGCCGAGGCCACGCCCGAGGTCTCCTTCGCGGAGCGCCGCGCGATCGGTCCGGCCAGCAGGGGGACGACGGCGCCCGCGAGGGCGCCGCCCGCCGCCACCTCGAACAGGACGTTCGGCAGCTGGTTCGCCGCGCTGTACGCCGACCCGACGCCCTCGGTACCCACCGCCCACGACAGCACCAGCGACCGGGCGAACCCGACCAGCCGGCTCGCCACCGTCACGACGGTGATCATCGCGGCGGCGCCGGCGAGCGTCTGGGTCGCCGCCCGCAGCCCGCCCGGGCGCGACGTCATGGGTTCACTCCCCCGCGGCGGGGTCCTGCGCCGGGTCCGGCGTCTCGTCCGACGACTCGGCCGGCCGCCGACCCCAGCCGTCCGCGGCGCGCAGCCAGGGCGTGCGCTCGATCACCGCGGAGAAGCTCACCCGCTCGGACGCGAGGGTGAGCCCGACGACGGACGCCAGCGCGGCGAGCCGGACCGCGCGCGGGGCGCCGAAGGCCCACTGCGCGCCCACCAGGGCCCCGAGGGCGTTCGCGCCGCCGTCGCCCAGCATGTCGCGCTCGGCGAGGTCGCCCGGCGCGGCGACGGCCGCAGCCCCGAGCACGACGCCGGTGCCCGCGCCCGCGGCGCCGCCCGCGACGGGCAGGCTCAGGGCGGCGGACGCCTTGAGCGCCCGGCCGGGGCGCAGGTCGAGGAGGTTGAGGAGGTTGGCGGTGCCGGCGATGAGCGCGCCGTTCACCGCGACGTCCAGCAGATGCCCGGCCGCGCGCCCGCCGGGGCGACGACGGGTGCCGACCGCGGCGCCGACCAGCGCCGTCGTGCCGATGCCGAGCACCTTCAGCCCGCCGGTCGTGAGCCGGCCCTCGGCGAGCGCACCGAGATGGCCCCGGAGGCCCTTGACCCGGGTGCTGGTGTCCTCCGCGAGGTCGTCGACGAGCCCGAAGGCGGCCGCACCGGCGGTGGCGACGGCGGCACCGGTCCGTTCCCGGCCCCCGCCCGCGGCGAGGGTCCCCGCGACGAGGCCGGCGGCCACCGCCGGTCCCTCGAGCATGCTCACGGGCTCGCCGCGGTGGTTGGTCCGCGTCCAGCGCGCGGCGCCGCCGGGCGGGTCGGTGTCCAGCGCCCGGCGCGCCAGCGCCGCGCCTGCCGCCGCCACGACAGCCCCGCGCAGCAGCGCGACGACCCCCGTCCCGCCGGGCATCAGCCGTTCCCCTGCGGCTCGCCGTGCTCGACGACGGGCGGCAGCACGGACGCGCCGTCCTCGAAGCCGTACTGGTCGACGGCGCCGGCCTCCTGGGCGGCGATCGCGAGGGGCACGACGATCTGCCCGGTCGTCTGCTCCACGCCGCTCACGGTGCTGACCTTGTCGGCCAGCTCGTCGTCCGCACGGACGGTGGCCACCAGGTCGCCGTCCTGCGTGGTCGGGCCGGCGACCACCGAGGTGCCGGCGATCTCCGCGGACGTGCCCGCGAGCGCCGCGAGCGCGTTCATCCCGATCTGCTCCGGGTCGGCGTCCTGGGTCTCGGACTGGTCGCCGTCGCCGGTGTCGCCGCCCGACAGCAGCAGGATCGCGTCCGCCGGCGAGCTCGGCTCGGCGATCTGCTCCACGAGACCCACCTGCTCCAGGAGGTGCTGCTGCTCGAGCGCGGCGTCGCTGAACGACCCCGGCTCGGCCGGCGCGGTGTCCGTCAGCGCCACCGTGAGCGACGCGGCCAGCAGGTCCGCGGTGCCGGACTCGTCGTCGATGACGCCCTCGACCGCGTCGGTGGGCAGCTTCTCGCGCAGCCCGTCGGCGACGGTCTCCCGCATGGTCAGCTCGTCGGCCGACGTCCACGATGCGGCCAGCCGCTCCTGCGCGACGACGGTCCCGTCGGCCGCCTCCAGCTCGTCCAGCACGGCCTTCCGGCTCGCGTCGCTGACCTCGTCCACCTCGACGACGGCGACGTTGAGCCCCGCGAGCGAGCCGGCGACGAGCTGGTCCCCGGCGCTCTCGATGAAGCGCCGCTGGTCCTGCGACGTCGCCTGTGCCTGGACGAGCTCGTCCCGCAGCTCGTTCCGCTCGGTGCGCAGCGTGTCGACCTGCTCGGTGAGCTGGTCCCCGAGAGTGCCCTGCAGCGGTCCGGCACCGAGGATGATGCCCACCGCGAGGGCGAGGAAGACGGAGATCAGCGAGACGAGGTGATACCTGAAGTCGATCACGGTCGGCAGAGGTTCCTTGTCAGGTCGGGACGGTCGGGTGGGTCTGGCGGGGTGCCGGGCGGGCGTGCAGCGGCGTCACCCGCCGAAGAGGCTACCCACCCAGGAGACGAGGTCGTCGATCCGGGCACCGATCAGCCCGAAGAGCGTCTGCCCGGCCGCGGTGGACCAGAGCGCCGCGACGACGGCGGCGACGCCCGCCAGCGAGAGCAGGGTGAGCTGCAGGTTCGAGATCCGGGTGCGGTACAGCCGGGACACGCCCTTGGCGTCGACGAGCTTGCCGCCGACCCGCAGGCGGGTGAGGAAGGTGCTGGCCATGCCCGCCCGCCCCTTGTCGAGGAACTCGACCAGCGTGGCGTGGGTGCCGACGGCGACGATGAGCTCCGCGCCCTTGTCGTCGGCGAGGAGCATGGCGATGTCCTCGCTGGTCCCCGTCGCGGGGAACACCACGGGCTCGACGCCGAGGGCCTGCACGCGGTCCAGCCCGGGAGCGTTCCCGTCGCGGTACGCGTGCACCACGATCTCCGCGCCCGAGGACAGCGCCCGGTCGGACACCGAGTCCATGTCGCCGACGATCATGTCCGGCTTCCAGCCCGCGTCGATGATCGCGTCGGCGCCGCCGTCGACGCCGACCAGCACCGGCCGGTTCTCCGTGATGTAGGACCGCAGCATCGCCAGGTCCTCGCGGTAGTGGTAGCCGCGCACGACGATGAGCACGTGCCGGCCGTCGAACTTCGTCCGCACGTCCGGGACGCCGACGCCGTCGAGCAGGAGGTCCCGCTCGCGACGCAGGTACGTCATCGTGTTCTCGGCGAAGTTCTCGATCTCCTCCGAGAGGCCCTCGCGCGCCGCGACCATGTCCGCCGCGACGGTCTCCGGGGTCTGCCGGACGCCGTCGGCCACCGTGGTGCCGTCGACGACCACCGTGCCGCCGTCGATCCGCACCGTGGCGCCCTCGGGCAGCGCCATGACGGCGGGGCCCAGGTCGTCGACCAGCGTGATGCCGGCGTCGACGAGGATGCCCGGTCCCGCGTTGGGGTAGCGGCCGGACGTCGAGCGGGCGGCGTTCAGCACCGCGGCGGGGCTCACCGCCACCAGGGCGTCGGCCGCGACGCGGTCGATGTCGACGTGGTCGATGACGGCCACGTCGCCGGCGTGCAGCCGCTTCGTCAGGTCCTTGGTCCGTGTGCCGACCCGGGCGGGCCCCGTCACGTCGGTGCTCTCGTCGCCGGCGTCGGGCGCACGCTCCGACTTGCGCAGGATCATTCTCATCGCCCCTATCGTCCCACGGTGGAGGACGCCAGGAGCTCGACCGCGTGCTGGCGCGCGGTCGCGGACTCCTCCTGGCCCGAGAGCATCCGCGCCAGCTCGCGGACCCGGTCGTCGTCCGTGACCTCGCGCACTCCCGTCACCGTGACGCCGGCCCCGTCCTCGGAGTCGCCGTCGGCCTCCCCGTCGGGCGTGGACTTCGTCACGACGAGGTGCGAGTCCGCGAAGGCCGCCACCTGGGCGAGGTGCGTGACGACGACCACCTGCGTGCTGCGGGCGAGCACCGCGAGCCGCCGCCCCACCTCGACGGCCGCGCGGCCGCCCACCCCGGCGTCGACCTCGTCGAAGACGAACGTCGGCAGCGGTGCCGCCGCCCGGCCCGACGTCGAGCCCGCCGCGGAGCCCAGCTCGACGCGCGACGTGGCGAGCGCCACCTCCACGGCCAGCATCACCCGGGAGAGCTCGCCGCCCGACGCGCCCTTGCCCAGCGGGCGCGCCGGCGCGCCGGGGTGCGGCTCCAGCAGGAACGCGACCTGGTCGGCACCCCACGGTCCCGGCTCGTCCGCGGGTGCGACGTCGACGACGAGCCGCGCGCCCTTCATGGCCAGCCCGGACAGCTCCTGGGTCACGGCGTCCGACAGCGCCTCCGCCGCCTTGCGCCGGCCCGTCGTCAGCCGCTCCGCCGCGCCCGCGAGCTCCGCGTCCAGCTCGGCCGTGCGCTCGCGCATCCCCGCGAGCCGCTCGCCGCCGTCGTCGAGGTCGAGCAGCCGCAGCCCGGCGTCGCTCGCCCACCGCAGCACGTCGTCGATCGTCTCCCCGTAGCTGCGGGTGAGCGTGGTGAGCTCCGCGAGTCGCGCGTGCGCGGTCTCGAGGCCCGCCGGATCGGCCTGCAGGTCGTTCACGTACGACGACAGTTCGGTCGCGACGTCGGCGAGGAGGTACCCCGCCTCGGCGAGCCGAGTCGCGTGGGCGCCGAGCGTCGGGTCGTCCGAGGCCGCCGCCTCCAGCGCCCGCCGTGCCCGCTCGACCGCCTCCACCGCGCTGCCCGCCGTCTCCACGTCGTCGCCGGCGACGGCGTCGTGCGCCTCCTGCGCCGCGACGCGCAGCTGCTCGGCGTTGCCCAGCCGCCCGACGAGGGCCGTGAGCTCCGCGTCCTCCCCCGGCTGCGGGTCCACGCGCTCCACCTCGGCGAGGCCGAGACGCAGGAGCTCCGCCTCGCGGGCGCGCTCGGCGGCCCGCGCGGTGAGGTCGTCGATCTCCGCGAGCAGCCCGGCGCGCTCGGACCACGCCGCCCGGTAGGCGTCGAGGTCGTCCTGGTGGTCCGGCCCGGCGAACGAGTCCAGCGCCTCGCGCTGCTTGGCCGCCGTGCGCAGCCGCAGCTGGTCGGCCTGGCCGTGCACCGTGACGAGCTCGTCCGCGATCTCCGCGAGCACCGCCTGCGGCACGCCGCGCCCGCCGAGGTGGGCGCGTGAACGGCCCGCCGCGGCGACCGTGCGCAGCACCACGACCGTCCCGTCGTCGTCGACCTCGCCGCCCGCCTCGTCGACCCGCGCCACCACGGCGGGATGCGCGGCCACGCGCAGCCGGCCCTCGACGACGGCGCCGTCGGCCCCGGGGCGCACCGCGGCGGGATCTGCCTTGCCGCCCATGAGCAGGCCCAGTCCCGTGAGCACCATCGTCTTGCCCGCGCCCGTCTCGCCCGTGATGACGGTCAGCCCGTCCGCCAGGGGCACCCGGGCGGCGCGGATCACGCCCAGGTTCTCGATCGCGATCTCCTCGAGCACCTCACGCCTCCTTGTCGTGCTCGTCGTCGTGCTCACCGTGCACGTCCGGACCGGGCGCCGGCGCCCGGTGGTCGGGACGGTTGGCCGCCAGCTCCCGCCAGCCGACGACCGGCAGCGAGAACTTGGACACCAGCCGGTCGGTGAACGGCGCGGGCGAGAGCCGGGCGAACCGCAGCGGCAGCGCGCCCCGCCGCACCTCCACCCACGAGCCGACCGGCAGGTCGATGCGCCGCCGGCCGTCGCAGGTCAGCACCGCCGGGACCGGGCTGCGCTCCAGCACCTTGACCGTGTACGTCGAGCGGGGGCCGATCACCAGGGGACGCGCGAACAGGGCGTGCGCCGACAGCGGCACCAGCAGCACGCCGTCCACCTCCGGCCACATGATCGGGCCGCCCGCCGAGAACGCGTGCGCCGTCGAGCCGGTCGCCGTGGACATCACGACGCCGTCGCAGCCGAACGACGACAGCGGCCGCCCGTCGACGGCGATGCCGACCTCGACCATCCGCTCGCGGCGCGCCTTCTCGACCGTGGCCTCGTTGAGCGCCCAGCCCGTGCGCGGCGTGTCCTCCCCGGGCAGATGGACGGCGACGTCGACGACGGCGCGCTCCTCGACCTCGTAGTCGCGGGCGGCCAGCCGCCGCACCGCGTGCCGCAGGTCGTCGCGCTCGCTCTCGGCGAGGAAGCCGACGTGCCCGAGGTTGACGCCGAGGAGCGGGACGCCGGTGCCGTGCGTGAGCTCGGCGGCGCGCAGGATCGTGCCGTCACCGCCCAGGACCATGACGGCCTCGGAATCGGTGACGCCCTCCCGGACGCGCGCGGCGGCCATGTGGTCGCCGAAGGACTCGGCGAGGTCGTCGTCGTGCAGGGCCACCTCGAAGCCCGCCGCGGTGAGCTCGCGCACGGCCTCCGAGAGCGCCGCCACGGCCTCCGGGCGGCCCCCGTGGGTGACGATGAGGACTCGGCGGCTCACGGTGCTCCTCCGATCGGCAGGACGGGCGGGACGGACGGTGACGCGTCGGGGGCGCCGGGGTGCCAGGCGACGGCGGCGGTCGTGGCGGACTCGGCGTCGGCCGCCGCACCGCCTGCACCCGGCCGCAACCAGCAGAAGTACTCGCGGTTGCCGCTCGGCCCGGGCAGCGGGCTCGGCACCACCGCGCACGCCCGCAGGCCGTGCTCCGCGGCGGCCCGCACGACGGCGAGGACCGCCTCGGCGTGCAGGGCCGGGTCGCGCACGACGCCGCCGCTGCCGAGCCGCTCGCGGCCGACCTCGAACTGCGGCTTCACCAGCAGCAGGGCGTGCCCGTGCGGGGAGAGCACGGCGGCGAGCGGTCCCAGCACGAGCGTGAGGGAGATGAAGGACAGGTCCCCCACCACGACGTCGGGGGCGCGTCCCAGGTCCGACGGTGTGAGGTCGCGCAGGTTGAACCCCTCGACGACCGTGACCCGGGGATCGTCCCGCAGGCTCGGCACGAGCTGGTCGTGCCCCACGTCGAGCGCCACCACGTGCCGCGCTCCACGGCGCAGCAGCACGTCGGTGAAGCCCCCGGTCGACGCGCCCACGTCCAGGCACCAGCCGCCGGCCACCGCACGCAGCAGCTCGCGGCCGGCGGGATCGCCCGCGAGCGCGTCGAGCGCTCCGGCCAGCTTGCCGCCCGCTCGCGACGCGTAGCCCGGGTCCTCCGGGTCCGGGCGCACCGTGACGGCCGTGCCGTCCGGCACCGGCGTGGAGGGCTTCGTGACCAGACGGTCGCCCAGCCGCACCCGACCCGCGTCGATCAGGTCCACCGCCTGTCGGCGCGACCGCGCCAGGCCGCGGCGGACGAGCTCGGCGTCGATCCGGACGTCGGTGCGTGCCACCGCCGTCAACGCCGCGGCCCCGCGTCCGCGCCGCCGTCGTGCCCTCCGTCGTCCGGGGCGCCGTCGAGCCGCGCCCGCAGGGCGTCGTGCACCCGGGTGAAGCGCTCCACGTGCTCGGCGACGGGGAGGTCGTCCAGCCCCTCGAGGTCACCAACGCGCGCGCCGGTGCACGGCTCCGCCGTCGGGTCGGCAGGTGGGGCTCCGTGCGTCGACGGGTCCTGCGTCATGGTCCCTCCCCTACCGCTCACGGTCCTGGTCTCGTCGCCGGCACACCTGCCGGTGCTCCCGGACCGCCGGTCCGAGGGGCGGCCGATCACCATGGATGCCGCCGTCCGAGGTCCGGGTCCACGCTACCCGCTGGCGCGCCCCTCCCGTGCGCGACCCACAGCCCGCGAGCAGGTTCGTCGCCACCCGCCGACCGGGCATGACACGGGCGCGGCACGGAGCCAGGCCCGCGCCGCCGGGTCAGGCGGACAGCTCCGGCACGGTGGCGGGCGCCGCCGGGGCCCCCCGGTCCGCGGCGTCCCACGCGGCCGCGCACGCCGCGCGCACGACGTCGATCCCGTGCGGCCCCTGGCGGTCCAGCTCCAACGAGCCGTCCACCACCCGCGCCGCGCGGCCCGCGCACCTCCACCACCCGTCGCCCGAGGGCTCCGGCAGGGGGTGCGGCTCGTGCAGCGCACGCAGGTCGGCGCCGACGTAGTCCGGCCGCAGCCCGGGCTCCGCCAGCACGGCGTCGCGCGCCGTGGACACGCCCGTGAGGACGTGCAGGCCCGGGTAGCCGCCCGCGCGCGCACCGGCCAGGTCGGTGTCGAGGCGGTCCCCGATCACCAGCGGACGCTCCGCGCCCGCCCGGTCGACCGCCAGGCGGTACATGGTGGGCGACGGCTTGCCCGCGCTGTCCGGCTCGACGCCCGTCGCGGCCACGACCGCGCCGACCAGGGCCCCGTTGCCGGGCGCGAAGCCGCGCGCCGTCGGGAGCGACAGGTCGAGGTTGCTCGCCACGTGCCAGGCGCCCCCGGCGACGGCGTACGCCGCCTCGGCGAGGTCGCTCCAGGCCAGCCCGGCCGCGTACCCCTGGGCCACCGCGTCGGGGGCGTCGTCGGCGGAGTCGACGACCGTCAGTCCTGCCCCGGCGACCGCCGTCCGCAGTCCGGCCCCGCCGACCACGAGGACCCGTGCGCCCGGCTCGAGCCGCGTGCGCAGCAGGGCCGAGCACGCCTGGGCCGCGGTCATGACCTCGTCCGCGCCGGTCGGGATGTCCAGCCCGGTGAGCTGGGCCGCGACCTCCTCCGGCTCGCGCGAGGCGTTGTTCGTCACGAAGACGAGCCGGAGCCCGGCGGCCCGCGCCGCCGTCAGGCTCTCCGCGGCGTGCGGGATGGGCAGGTGCCCCTTGTACGCGACCCCGTCCAGGTCGACCAGGGCCAGGTCGTGGGCGGCAGCCAGCGGGACGGTGCTGCACGACAGCGTCGCCGTCATGCCTCGTCCGTGTCGGGCTCCACGGCGGACCCCGCCCCGGGACGCTCCCCGGCGCCGTCCTCGTCCTCGTCGGACGGACCCGCCCCGTCGTCGCCCACGTCGTCGTTCGTGTCGTCGTCCTCGACGTCCTCGTCGTACGTGTCGTAGACGACGACGTCCTCGGTCTCCTGCGGCACGCCCGACACCCGCTCGAGCTCGGCCGGGTCGACCCCGGCCAGGAGCGCCGCCGCCTCGTCCGTGCGGCCTGCCGCCTCCAGGGCCGAGGCACGTGCCTGCAGCACCCGGAGGCCGAGGTCACCGCGCCGCTCGGCGGCGGGGATCCGGTCGAGAACCGCCAGCGCGGCGTCGTGCTCACCCAGGTCGCTGCGCGCCCCGCTCGCGACAATGGCGAGCTCGGTGCGGCCCTCGGCGTCCAGCGTGCGCGCCTCCTCGCTCGCGGCGAGGGCCAGGGCGCGCTCGGGCCGGCCGAGGCCGCGCTCGGCGTCCGCCATCAGCGGCAGGTGCTCGGAGGAGCCGTTGAGCCGGCGCACCGTGCGCAGCTCGCGCAGCGCCTCGGCGAACCGCCCGGTCCGGTACGCCGCGATCCCCGCGGCCTCCCGTACGACGTCGACCCGGCCGCCGCGACGTACCGCGGCCTGCGTGTGCTCGTACGCGCGCTCGGGGTCGACGTCGAGGAGCCGGCCCGCCATCACGAGGTGCAGGCCGATGCGCTCGGCGTTCTCCTTCGTCAGACCGCGCAGGCGCCCGCGGACGTCCCTGCTGAGCTGGCCCATCGAGGCGTCCTCGGCGATCTCCGGCTCCACGACGCGCGGGCGACGCTCCGCCGCCGGGCGGGCGACAGGACGTCCCGGGCGAGACGGCGCACCGCGGCGTCCCTGCTGCGCCCCGCCGGGACGACCTCCGGCCGACCGGGCGCCGCCGTCGCGAGCGTCGCCCCGCGCCGGACGCCGGTCGTCCCGGCGCTCCCGGTCCCCACGGCGCACGTCATCGCGCCGCTCGTCCGGGCGACCGCGACGCGCATCGCCCCGCTGACCACGACCACGCTGCTCGTCCGGGCGACCGTCACCCCGCTGCTCACCACGACGCGGCTCGCCACGGCGCTGCTCATGACCGCGCTGCTCGCCACCACGACGCTCCTCGGAACGACCGCGCGGGCCGTCGCGACGCTCGGACCGTGCGTCGTCCCTCCGGCGAGCGCCCTCGGCTCCTCGTCGGTCGCCCCGGCCGTCGCCGGCTCGTCCGGCTCCGCGGCGACCGGCGTCGCCACGGCGCGCGCTCGACCGGTCGTCGTCGCGGCCCTGCTCAGGGGCGGAGTCGTTCACGCTGTTCCTCTCGGGTGGTGGGATCGCCCGATTCTCCCACGTCGCGAGGTCGTGAGCGTGCCGGATGTGCCCCGTCCGAGGTGACGTGGTCGAGGTCACGCGCCGCCGCGGGCGCTCGCTGCCGTGGCGGCGACGCGGAGCACCTCGGGGTTGAAGGCCCCCGGATTGCGAGAGCACCAGACCCCGATCGCGACGGGCGACACGATCGCCCAGGAGAAGCGCGACCCCACCAGCGCCGTTCCCCGCGGCGGCGCCGACCGCCCGCAGCGCAACCACGTCTCCGGCGAGGCGCCCCCGACGCCCTTCCCGATGGCGCGCTGGAACCCGCCACCTTCCACGAGGCCGCGAACCGCCTGCCGTTCATCCGGTGCACGACGGCCATGATCAGGTACGCCACGAGGAAGATCGTGCCCGAGCGAGTGCAGCAGGACCACCGTCTGGCTGACGCCGGTGCCGAAGATGTCGTTCACGGCGATCACGGCAGAGCCGGAAAGAGAGTCCTCGAAGGTCGGCGCGTCGGCGCCCCCCTGCCCCAAAGGCTGATGCCGGTTTCCGGGTATGCGAAAGGCCCACCCCGGGGTGGGGTGGGCCTTTCGTGAATGGGTGTCCGGCGGCGTCCTACTCTCCCACCCCCTCGCGAGGGCAGTACCATCGGCGCTGAAGGGCTAAGCTTCCGGGTTCGGAATGGGACCGGGCGTTTCCCCGACGCTATGACCGCCGTAACAGTATCGAGTTGTTCGGGACCCCCTTCGTGTCCACCAGCTGGTGGTGGTGGGGGTGGTGCCCGTTTCTCGGGAACCGCACAGTGGACGCGGAGCAGATGATTGTCAAACAGTGTTTGAGTGTGTGT